>CAVQHG010000005.1:0-549778 GCA_963712325.1 uncultured Solirubrobacterales bacterium | reverse complement strand
ATCGGGGAGGACGACGTCGCCGAGGCTGGGGCCCTGAGCGGATTCAATTCCCCCGGCGATTCCCAGCAGAACGACATGTCGGGCTGCCGCTTCTTCAAGAACCTGCTCGTCCCTGCTGCAGCAGGGACATTTCCCCCGATCGGCCAATCGAGTGAGCACGAAAGCGTCCGGTCCCGAACTGCCATGAAAATATCCCGTGTTCTCAAATCGACTAGTGGCCCGCAAGGCCGTTTTCGCCCGATCGAACTCCTCCTCGATGATCGTGAGGACCCCCACCCTGCGTCTTGCCGAGCCGCCCGGCCATGCCCCGATTCTCTCGGAACTCGTCGTCGAGCGGATAGACAAGCCCGTCGTGGCATGCACCAGCTGCCCGAAGAAGGCTGCCGACCTTCTGAGGCAGCAGAGCACTTCGAGCATCAGATCAGCAGGGAAGATGAGGGGGGCTGGTGACCGCGGTTGCGAACGACCAGAGCACAAGTCGCTTGGGGTTCGACTTCTGGAACGCGCGCGCTTTCGCCGCCCTGCCTCCACGACGACGGTCTCATGTCTCCAGGCCAAGAACCGACTGAAGATCGAAAGGCTCTTCTCCGGCTTCTTTGAGTCTGGTTTCTCGACCACCAGCCGCTGATAGGCGGGAGAGGGGATGATCGTTAGGCTCGAACTCTCGACCACGTAGGCATCACCCCCGCTTACGGCGATGAACGAGGCCTCGTGCTCGCCCTCGGGGGTGGTGATCAAGACCTTGGGCAGGGCATTCGGCCGCAGGAGCTCAGACGCGAGACCCACGCCTGCGGTGAGAATGGCGAGACCGACCCCGACCTTGATCGCCCCGAGCCGCCAGTCGGTTCCGCGAAGCTCTCCCGCCCACTCTCCCACGGCAGCTCCGCCGGTGGCCGCGACGGCGTTGAGCATGGTATCTCCGGGTTTGGCAGGAAGAGCAATAGCGGCAGCCATGCCACAAGCCAGTGCGGGACGTAGCTGAAGTACCACTTCAGCGGCATCACGACCGGGGTCAGCACCGACCGCAGCCAACGGCGCGCGGAGCCGAGCGGCAGGGGAGCGCCACAGCCACCGCGCCGCTCGACCGAATGGTGCCAGCCTTCGCAGATGCTTCGCCAGCGACCGAATTATGCGTCCCTACGCCTTGTTCACTCAGGAGTCCCAGCAGACTCGGGCTTCCGTCTCTGCCGCCGCTCAAGCCACAGGGCCAGCGGGAACACGCCGCAGAGCGCCGGCACAATTAGCTTCTGTGCTCCGACAGCGAAGAGGGTCTGCTCAGGAATCGCTCCGAGCGCCTGGTTTGCCTCGACACCGGCGCCGTTCAGGCGCGACCACATGACGATACCTCCGACCGCGTAAACGAGCGCGGTGAGTCCGGCGATCCCACCACGGCTCCGACCGCGGGATCCAGTTCCGGTCCGGCAGGGGCAGCGTTTTGTCGTCCCCACCCGCGGTGCTGGTGGCTTCGGATCTGCACGTATTCTGCGTTCCGTCGTGGCGTTCGCTCCCGGCGGCAGGGTCTCTGCTGGGGTCGGCTGAGGTCACGTCCGCACCTTGGATCCTGGCGCCGGAGAAGTCCCCGAAGACCAACCGGGACTCCGGCGCCGCTCACCGTGTGGCCAGTGTGCAATGAGCCCCCGCGAAACCCGCGCTGCGGCCCTGGCTGCCTCGACCACGGCCGCTCCGTCTGCACCCGTTCGAGGTAGGTCGTGCCGAGCAAGGCGTCACGGGATATCGCCCGTGAGTTGGTCACATGGACGCGCCCTGGGTCGGTCACCTCGAGCAGGCCGTGGGCCCGCTCAAAGCTCGCCGGCCCGTTGACGAGGTAGCGCAGACACCGTCCGGTCGCCTCGTCAAAGATCCCCAGAAGCTCCAGCTGCTCGCATAGCCCCGGTCGCCATAGGTGGTCAGGTCGAGCCCGACGTGGCTGATCGCCGGGTTGGCGTTGGCCCAGCGCGCGCAGCGCTCGGCGTCGTGGGGGATCGTCCAGGTCAGGCGGGGGATCGCCGGCGCCCCCAGCCTCTGCAGCGCCTCGAAGATCACCAGCGAGCGCTTCGATGCCCAGAAGTACTCCGGGCGCGGCCGCGGCAGCCAGGCACTGTAGGACGGGGCGACGATCAGGGCGAAGCCGCCGCCAGCGAGTTCGGAGATACGATCGCGCTCGTTCCAGAGCCGCTCCAGGTAGTCGTCGTGACCGAAAAGAGCGAGCAACACGATCTGCTTTCCGTCTGGGAGTTCGAGCATCTCCCTGATCTGCGGGGCGCTCAGCGGCCGAGGCCGACGGCCGATCACCTGGTCGATCCTGATCGTGTAGACCGACTCGGCAACTCCCCGCGAAGGCGCCGCCGCATCCGGATCGGGGGAAGGAAGCCCGGAAGGTTGGGACGTCGACCTCTATCGCCTCGATCTCGGCGACCAGGTCCGCCACGCTCGGCGAGCAACTCGGCCTGATCGGGAACCCGACATGAAGAACCTGGCCGCCGCCCGATCCCCTGCTGCGCCACTTCTCCCGGCAGGCCAGATCGCCAAACATCGCACCACACTCGCTGCGCCAGGGGCAACCCGGGCACAGTGGCCCCTCGATCTCAAAGAGCTTCGGCCGGTCCTCCACGATCAGCCATCCCCGCGAGTTCCTCTCACCTTCAAGATCCCGACGCCACTGACCGTGTCGTAGGAGTCAATCGATCCGGCCATCCGATACCCCTCGACCAAGCAGTGGCGCATCGCCGAGGCATGCGGCTCTGCGACGGCGCCGATCGTCTTGCCTCCGGCGACCACAAGCGGCAGGTGCTGGGGCAGCAGGCGGACCCGCACTCCCGGCGGATCCGCTGCCCGCTGGGTCCTTCGAATCGAATCTCGTGCTCGAGGGCGCAGAAGTCCGGTGAGTCCTCGCCGCCGCCGACCTCTCCGGCGGCCCCTCCGGCGCTCGCCGGGACCCTTCTCCGCGCCTCCTCTCGTTCGGTATTGCCACCGCCCATCGTGGGCGGTATTAACGCAATCCCGTCGGACGACTAGATCTGCGCCGAGTTCAATTGACTCCGGTCAAGTCGATGGCGCTCGTTCTGCGGTTACGGACTGGGCCAGGTGCAACGGATAGATGATCGCCGGCTCGGTGATCTCGGTCAGCGCGGAGCTCGGGTCGAGGAACTCGACGCTGCCGTTTACCGAGAGTAATGCGTCGGCCTCGAGTCGCTCGTCGTCGTCGAGCTCTTTCGCGGCTTCCTCAAGCGAGGAGAACTCCACGCCGAGTCGACTGAGATCGGCCAGTACCCGAGCCTTGAGGGCGTCGCTGGCTGAGAACAGATTTCGGGCTTCCCGTCCCGGTCGAGGTCAGGATGCTGGGCGAGATCAGACCTCGCTTCACCTCACGAGTGCAGCCTCGCGTACTCGACCTCGGCGATATCGGCAACCTGGGGAAGCGTCAGTGGCCTCGTGCCCAGATCGTCCATGTCCTCTCCCTTCGCTCGATGCTGAGGCCCCGAAGATACCGGCGATAGAGGCCGGAACCATGCCCTCCGCTGCACTTCCCTGCACTTTCCGGCACAGGCTTGGCGCGCGGCTGTGCCTTCAGAGCAGAGCGCCGTTCCTCGGCCCTTCGCAGCCTCGCAGCAAGACCGATCGCTTAGTCCGACTCTACCCGGGGACAACGATCGCATTGCCTCCAGATGCACCAGATCGCGGCGGGGAATGGCACAAGCGGATCAAGCCCGCAGGTGTCGAAGCTTGTCCGGGTTGCGGACGATGCGGATCGTGTGGATGTGGCCGTCGGCGACCTCGATCGTGAGGACGTCGGTGACCTGGCCGTCGGGCGCCGATCAGCATCCGGCCGGGCTGCGCCGTTGACGATGATCCGGCGCTGGCGGAAGCCCCGTGGGCGCGGCGCAGGCTGGTGACCTTGACCATGAAGCGGGCGATGCGGTCGGCGCCGGAGAACGGGTGGCGCGCCGCCGCCACCTTGCCGCCGCCGTCCCAGTAGACGACCGCGTCGGCGGCGAGGATCTCCTTCAGCGCCTCGACGTCACCGCTCTCGCTGGCCTCGAGGAAGCGGTCGAGCAGCTCCTCGCCGTGGTCGCGGTCGGCCTCGAAGCGGGCTTCGCGCGCTTCCACGTGCTTCGGGCGCGCCGCGCGATCTGCCGGCAGTTCTCCTCTCCCTTGCCGACCGCCTCGGCCACCTGGGGATAGTCGTAGCCGAACACCTCGCGGAGCAGGAAGACCGCGCGTTCGACCGGCGAGAGCGCCTCGAGGACGACGAGGAAGGCCTGCGAGACCGTGTCCGCCGCCTCGGCCCGCTCGGCCGGGCCCGGGCCGCCCTCGGTGAGCAGCGGCTCGGGCAGCCAGGGCCCGACGTAGCTCTCGCGCCTGCGCGCGGGCGGAGCGCATGTGGTCGATCGCGAGCCGCGTGGTCACGGTCGAGAGCCAGGCCCGCGGCGAGTCGACCGGCTCGCCGTCGCGGCGGGCGCGCTCGAGCCTGAGGAATGCCTCCTGCCCGATGTCCTCGGCGTCGCTGACGCTGCCGGTCATCCGGTAGGCGATCGCGAAGGTCAGCCTTCGCTGCTCCTCGATCTCGGCCTCGGGCGCCCGTCGCTCTTCCACTTGACCTCTGAGCATCATTACCCTCGCGTCCGCGACCTCAAGCAGCGGCGGCGAGCATCCCCGCCTCGTAATGGCCCGGCTCGGCCCGGGTGGTGATCATCAGCCGGTTCCAGGTGTTGATCGCGGCGACCGCGAAGATCACCTGGGGCAGCTCCTCGCCGAGGGCCTCGCTCGCCCGCTCCCAGACCTCGTCGGGCACCTGGCCCTCGGAGATCAGCGTCATCGCCTCGCAGAGCTCCAGCGCCGCCCGCTCGCGGCGTCGTAGAGCGGGCTCTCGCGCCAGGCATCGAGCCCGTAGAGGCGCTCCTCGGTCGCGCCCGCGGCGCGCGCGTCCTTCCAGTGCATGTCGATGCAGAAGGCACAGCCGTTGATCTGCGAGGCGCGCAGGCTGAGCAGGTTGTGGAGGTGCTCCTCGAGCTCGATCGAGCTCTGGAACCTGATCATCGCCGCCATCAACGCTGCGGGGCCACCTCGCCGATCTGCATCCGTGCCGCCGGGAATGCCTGGGTCATGTTCGTCTCCTCTCGTATTGGGGGTGTCGGTGGGGAGACGAATCGGGCGCGGTCTTCGTGACATCCGCTCCCGCTCGGGACGGGTAAGGGGTCGTGGGCTTCTTCGAACTCCTGCTGCCGGCGCGAGCGCGCAGTCCCCGCTGAGGCACCCGTCACACAACGAGCCCGGCAAGTCACATCCGCGGACCTCATCTCGTCTCCCTCCCAGACACGCACGAAGACGAGAAGTGGAGGACTTCGCATGGCACGCAAGTGGTGGACTCTGATCGCAGTCTCGGTGGCGACCTTCATGCTGCTGCTCGACATAACGGTCGTCAACGTGGCGCTTCCCTCGATTCGCAAGGACCTCGGCGCGAGCTTCAGCGACCTGCAGTGGGTGGTCGACGCCTACACGCTGACCCTGGCGGCGCTGGTGCTCTCGGCCGGCTCGCTCGCCGACCGGGTGGGCCGCCGGCGCGTCTTCGCCGCCGGGCTGGCGATCTTCTCGCTCGCCTCGCTGCTCTGCGCGCTGGCGCCGGACCCGACCTTCCTCAACCTCTCCCGCGCCCTGCAGGGCATCGGCGGGGCGGTGATGTTCGCGGTCTCGCTGGCGCTGATCGCGCAGGAGTTCCCGCCGGGTCGCGAGCGGGCGACGGCGATGGGCGCCTACGGGGCGACGATCGGGGTCGCGGTGGCGATCGGCCCGCTGCTCGGCGGGGCGCTCACCGACGGCCTCGGCTGGCAGTCGATCTTCTACCTCAACGTGCCGATCGGCCTGGCGGCGATCGCGATCACCTACGCGAAGCTGCGCGAGAGCCGCGACCCCCACGCCACCCGCATCGACTGGCCGGGGGTGGCGACGTTCAGCGGCGCCCTCTTCATGCTCGTGCTGGCGCTGGTGCGCGGCAACGACGAGGGCTGGGGCAGCGCGACGATCGTCTCGCTGCTGGCGGGCGCGGCGTCGCTGATGGCGGCCTTCGTCGCGGTCGAGAGCCGGGTTCGCGAGCCGATGCTGCCGCTCGGCCTCTTCCGGCGGGCCTCCTTCACCGGGGTCCAGCTCTCGGCCTTCGCGGTCTCGGTCTCGGTGTATGCGCTGTTCCTCTACACCAGCCTCTACCTGCAGAACTTCCTCGGCTACTCGCCCTTCCAGGCCGGCCTGCGCTACCTGCCCCTGACGGTGGTGACCTTCCTCGTCGCGCCGCTCGCCGGGGCCCTGCTCTCGAGGGTGCCGGCGCGGGCGCTGCTGGGCTTCGGGCTCGCCACGGCGGGGGTCGGCCTGCTGCTGATGTCGGGAGTCGACGCCGGCTCGGAGTGGACGACCCTGCTCGGCGGCTTCCTGGTGATCGGCGTCGGCGGCGGCCTGCTCAACCCGGTGATCGGCGACGTCGCCCTCAGCGTCGTGCCGAAGGAGCGCAGCGGGATGGCGGCGGGCATCATGGACAGCTTCCGCCAGGTCGGCGTCTCGGTCGGGGTCGCGGTCTGGGGCGCGGTATTCGTCGCCAGCGGCGCCGACAGGGTCAGCGCCCTGGCGGCGGGAACGCCCGCGGCCAGGGGCGGTCACCCGAGGCAGCTGGTCGAAGCCGCCTCCTCGGGCGACCTGGGCCGGGCCGTGGCGGGGCTTCCCCCGAGGATGCACGACGCGGTCTTCAACGCCGGCCGCGAAGGCTTCCTCTCCGGCTTCAACGAGGTGCTGACCCTGGGCGGGGTGGTCTGCTTCGTCGGCGCGGTGCTGGCGCTGTGGCTGGTCCGCGAGCGTGAGATCGAGCACGCCGAGGTCGAGGCGGCCGAGCCCACGCAGGTCGGCCCGCGGGAGGCGGAGGCCGCGGCCGGCTGACGCGGGACGGGATCGCGCAAGTCCCGGAGAAAGGCACCGCCCCGCACGGATGGTGGGGTGGGGTCTCGAATCAGGGAAGGAGGGACGGTCGCGCCACCGGAATCACGCCGCCGGCCGGAAGGACGGAAGCCAGCAGGTTCGCGACTTCTGTGCGTGAGTCGGCGGAAAGGGAGCCGGGGGCATTGAGGCGCTTCGACAGCTTCCGGGGATAGAGCAGTGGGAAGTCGTTGATGCTGAGCGTGCGAATGAGCGGCAGGCCGCTGCCGCCGGCCTGGCCAGCGGGGTTGAGGAAGCAAAAGCAGGCGTGCACAGGCATCTCCGGGACCGCGTCGGCCAGGGCGGCGCGAACCGCGTCGCGCTGTCGACCCAGTCCCTCGACCAGCTTCGTCTTGTTGCGGCCGCCGATGAAGAGACCGGGGTCCCTGAAGAATGGCTTGCGGACTTCGATCTTGCCCTTGTAGCGCTTGGCGTCGATCACGAAGACGCCGGAGGGCGCGACGGCGATGTGGTCGATGTTCGTGCGCCGGCCGGGAATGCGGCGGTCGTGGAGGACCAGGACGTCGGGGCAGGCCTTCGCCAGGTGGGCGGCGAGCGCCTCCTCGCCGGCGGCGCCGGTGTCCCATGCGGTCTCGCTCGTCGGGGCGGGCTGAAATCGGAGCAGGAGATTGCCGAGGCGAGGGTGGCGCTCACGCATCGCCGCCTCGCGTTTCGCCCGGCGCCGGTCGTGCTCTCGCCTCGCACTCCCTCCCGGGCTGCCCAAATCGATCTCCCGTCCCTCGGCCATCCGCCACTGAGATCGGCCGAGCGCGGGCTCGACTTGACAGTCCGACTCATTCGAGTCAAGTCGCGAGCAGTGGTGTAACGGGACTCACTCGACTCTCCTCTGTCTAGTCGCAGCCGTTTCGAGCGCATCCGGGGCCCAGACCAGGAGCCTCCTGAAGACGACGTTGGCGAGGTGGCGCTTCAGCGCCCGCCGTGCCTCTCGCGCCGTCTTTCCCTCGTCGCGTTCTTGCTCGACCAAAGAGCGCCCCGGCCAGCCGAATCACCGAGCGGTCGTTGGGGAAAATCCCGACGACGTCGGTGCGCCGAATGATCTCCTTGTTGACCCGCTCGAAGTTGTTTATCGGGTGTGAGGGTGGGGCCCTGATCAGGTGGCCGACCCGGTGGCAACGGAGCCTTTGAGAAGGGCCCGCAAAGACACCAATCCCCACACGCACTCGAGCAAGAGGAAGCCCCATTGCACTTCTATGAAGGCGATCACGGCGAGGATTGCCGAACCGATAACGTTGAGGCTGAGGTACATTTTCGAGCGGGTGCTGAGCCAGTCCAGTTGCACGGCGATGAAGGCAACGAGGATCGGCACCGCGCCAATCACCCCGACGATCTGGGCGCTGTCCACCCGAGTTGGGTCGTGACCTAGGCTTTCGGCTGGACTGCCCGCTCCTCGTCTAAGAGCGCGGCAAGCGTGCGCGCTTCATAGATGTCGAGGTGCGATCTCAGTGCCTCCCGAGCCTTGATCACGTCGCCGTCCTCCGCGGCGGCATAAAGCGTCCGGTACATCTCGAGCAGTGCGTGGGTTGCACCGCTTGTGTTGTCGGATGCCAGTTTGCTGTAGATGAGGCGTAGTTCGACTAAGACATAGGAGAAGAAGCGATCGATTCGCTCGCTTTGAAGGTGCTCGACGATTGTTGCGTGGAAGCCGAGCTCATGCTCGACGAAGGAGGAGTAGTCCTCCGCGGCCAACGCTCTCTCGCAAGCATCAAGGGCGTTGTGGGAGCGCTTGTGGAGATTGGCCGGGGCAGAGGGCACCTCGGGGATCGCCTCGAGCTCCAGTCTGCGCCGCACTCCGTAGATGTCCCGGATGTCGTCGGGACCGAGCACCCGCACCACGGCACCACGGTTCACTTCGTGGATCACCAAACCCTCGCTGACCAAGATCCGGATCGCGTCGCGGACAGTGTTGCGGGAGACACCGAGCGCTTCGGAGAGGGGGATCTCCGGGAGGCGTTCGCCCTGGGGCAGGCGACCATCGGCAATCATTGCTCGAATCTGCTGCGCCGCTTGATCCACGGCCGTGTTTCGCTGGATCTTGCCGTCGACGGCGAAGCGCTGTGCCACGATCAGGGCACGCTAGCAGAGCGGAAGCCCTTTGTTGGATTGCGGTCAATAGCCAATTCCTGGGGCGCCGGTGTTGCGTGCGTTTGGCCTTGACAACGGAAACTGGGAAGGCTAGTGTCCGGCAATCCAACAATCTGCGCTTCTGTGTAGCGGGATGGGTCGAGGAGGAGACACTGTGCCCAGCAAGCAAGGCAAGAGCAGCAACTCGGATTTGAAGGCACTGGGTGGGAAGTTGGCGATCACCGCCGTGCTCGCCGCGGGCGTGATCTTCGCCCTGAGCGCCTGCGGCGGGGGCGCCAGCTCGGAATCGAAGTCCTCCGGAACCCTGAAGGCCGCACTTAGCTCCGAACCTGCGCCGCTCGACCCCGATACCTACTACGAAGCAATCGGCCTGCCGATGATGACCGCCATGTACGAAGGGCTGGTTACCTACGCGAACAACTCGCCGAAGATCGAACCCCAGCTCGCCACCAGCTGGAATATCTCTCCCGACGGCAAGACTTATGAATTCACCCTCCGCGAAGGAGTGCAGTTCAGCGACGGAAGCACGTTCGATGCTGCTGCGGCTCAGGCCAGCTTCCAACGCCGCATCGATCTTGAAGGCGGACCGTCCTACATGCTTGAAGCGGTGAAGTCGATGGAAACGAAAGGCAGCAACACCTTCATCGTCCACCTCAAACATCCCGTCGCGCCGTTTATGGATTATCTGGCTTCGCCGTACGGCCCGGTTATGACGAATCCGAAAGCCATCAGCGAGCATGAATCCAAGGAAGATCATGCGGCCGCTTGGATCGGTTCCCACTCAGCCGGTACCGGTCCCTACATGATCGGAAACATCAAGAAGGGCTCGCTCTATACGCTGACCGAAAACCCCCATTACTGGGGCGACGCTCCACATTTTAAGACCGTTACCTTTGCGATCATTCCGAGTCTTTCCTCGCAGCGTCTGGAGCTCGAATCGGGAGAACTGGACCTGATCTTCAGCGGCCTCTCCTACCGCGACCTGCACTCGCTCAGTTCCAAGGAAAACGTCCAGGTGCAGGCGTTCCCGGCCCTGTTCAAGATGGCTGTGTGGGTCAATCCTGCCTCATCGGTCTTCGGCCCGGCCAAGATGCGATCGGCATTGAGGGCCTATCTGGACAACACCAAGATCACCGAAGAAATCTACGGCGGTGAATTCGCAACTCCCTCCACCCAGGTGTATCCGAACATGATGCTGCCCGAAGATGCTGCCCCCGATCGGCCGGAATACGAACCGGCGCAGCTTGAAAAGGCGCTGCGCACCATGAAGGGCAAGAGCGTCACGGTCGGCTTCTACCAGGGAGAGAACGACTCCGAACTGCTCGCCGAACAACTGCAGGTCCAGTTCGAAGAACTCGGCCTGAAGGCGAACACTCGCGCCTACCCGCCCTCGGTTCTCTTCGGACTGCCCGAAAATCCCTCACAACGCCCCGATCTGATGCCCGCAACCTTCAATCCCGACGCAGTCTCGCCAGACACCTACGCTCGCATCTACTGGTACAAGGAAGCGCCGGTAAATCTACTGGGTTGCACGGCTCCTAAGGGCGATGAACTGCTCGACAAGGCAGCCGCCAAGCCAACCTCCGAAGCCGCGGAACCCCTCAGCGCTGCGGCGGGGGAGGCATATCGGGTATCCAATTGCTGGCTTGGTATCGCGGACGTCAAGGACACGATCGCCGCCAGCTCGCGGCTGAGCGGGTTCGAGCACGAGCTACCCTGGGTCTTCGACGTAAGGCTCTCGACGCTTCAGGAATGAGCCGGGAGGCGTCATCGGCCATCGAGCAACGTGCAGCTGACGCCAACGCCACGCGGGCTCCCGATGTAGTAACCGCGAGTGGGTTGCGGGTGACCCTAAGCCGCGACCGCGAGAGCCTGTCGGTACTAAGGGGGATCGACCTAGAAATCCGACGCGGGGAGATCCTCGGTCTGGTCGGTGAGTCTGGCTCGGGCAAGAGCGTCTTGGGGCTCACGATGCTGGGTCTGCTGCCCGCACAGTCAAAGCCGCGTGTCGAGGGTGAGCTTTCGGTCGATGGCGTCGACATCCCGAAGGCGCCAGAAGCACAACTGCGCCAGCTTCGGCGGAACCGTCTCGGGGCCATTTTTCAGGATCCGATGACCTCCCTTGACCCGACGATGCGAGTCGGGCGCCAGTTACTCGAGGTTGTCGACTCCACGGCGGCGGCGATCGAGCTTCTGGAGCGGGCTCAGGTTCCCGATGCCGAGCGCCGCCTGCGAGCTTTTCCGCACGAACTGTCAGGGGGTCTGCGACAGCGGGTGATGATCGCCATGGCTATCGCCGGCGAGCCAAAGCTGATCGTTGCCGATGAGCCGACAACAGCACTCGACGTGACTGTGCAGGCTCAGATTCTCGAGCTGCTAGACGACCTACGTGCCGACCTGGTTTGTTCGATCCTGTTGATAACCCACGACCTCGCCGTTGCCTCGCAGATATCTGACCGGATTGCCGTCCTGTACGGCGGTCGGCTGGCCGAGGTGGGCCCGGCACAGGATCTGCTCATGGCCCCACACCATCCCTACACGAACGCGCTTCTGCACAGCCGCCTCGATCTGAGCTCTGACCGCGATCGTCGCCTGCCGACGCTCGACGGCGAACCGCCGGATCCAAGAGAACTTCCGTCTGGCTGTCCGTTTACCCCCCGCTGTATCTTCGCCAAGGCTGAGTGTCACGAGCAACCACCCCCGCTGCGGGGTACCCCTGTGCATCAGGATGCTTGCATTCGCAGCCGTGAGATCGATCTCAGCACCGAGACGGCTCCGGGGGAGAGATGGCCGCCGGCACAGTCGCGGCGGCGCTGATCAGGTCGCGGTCGACGCAGCTGATTTGGGAGTTCAGGTCAAGATCGGAAGATGGCCGCGATCCCGACACGAGTTGCAGATCCTCGATGCCCTCAACTTGGAGGTACGAGCGGGTGAATCGGTCGCGGTCGTCGGCGAGAGCGGCTCCGGGAAGACCACGCTGCTGCGCGCCGCCGCCGGGCTGATTCCGGTTGGTAGCGGCCGACTCAAGGTCGCCGGTTCAGCGCCTCAGATGATCTTCCAAGATGCGGGCGCCTCGCTCACGCCATGGCTTTCGGTTGGGGAGATCATTGCCGATCGCTTGCGATCGTTGGATCTCTCGCGCCGCGAGCGATCGGAACGAGTCGATGAGGCTCTGGCGATGGTCGGCCTATCGCCGCGGCTGTCCTCGGTGCGCTCGGCGCAGCTTTCGGGCGGACAGCGCCAGCGGGTGGCGATCGCGCGTGCGGTGGTCGAGCCGCCCAAGCTCTTGCTGTGCGATGAGCCGACCTCCGCCCTGGATGTATCGATCGCCGCCGGCGTGCTCAATTTGCTTGGAGAGCTGCGGCGACGATTCGGGATGTCGCTGATATTCGTTACCCATGATCTGAACATCGCGCGCTTGGTTGCCGAGCGGGTAGCGGTGATGTATCTGGGACGGATCGTCGAGGTCGGACCGGCCGAGACGATTCTGCGCCGGCCCGCACATCCGTACACCAAAACGCTAATCGCCTCGGTGCCCTCGTTCGGCAAGGTCGCGGTGCCTTTGCTCGGCGAGCCGCCCAGTCTCTTCGATCCTCCAGCCGGTTGCAGCTTCCATCCTCGCTGTGAATTCGCTACCGAGGAGTGCAAGACGCGTGGTGCTTCGATGGTTCAGGTTGGAGCGGATCCGAGCCACTGGGTCGATTGTCGACTGGAGGAAAATTGATGGCCGCGGTTGAGCCGATCAGAGCGGATGTCCAGTCGACACCCGCCCGCTACTGGTTGCAGCCGTTGCGAGGCCTCACGGTGCCGATGTGGATCGCGCTCGGAGCGCTCCTGCTTATCACGCTGATCGCGATCTTTGCGCCGCTACTCGAGCCACACAATCCGCGCTTGGCTGCCGGTCCTGCGTATGAATCGCCGAGCTGGACCTTTCCCTTCGGAACTGACGCCGCGGGTCGCGACATGTTCAGCCGGGTGATAGCCGGGATCCAGTCGACATGGCTTTCGGCGCTCGCGGTGATTGCGGCCGGCTTGCTGATCGGTGGGGCGATCGGGCTGATCGCTGGTGCCACCGGGGGTTGGACGGACGCAGTACTGATGCGAACGACCGACCTCTTCCTGGCCCTGCCGGCCTCAGTGCTGGCGATTGCTGTGGTCGCCGCGCTCGGGCCGTCGCTCTTCCACACCCTGGTTGCCGTCTCAATCCTCTGGTGGCCCTATTACGCGCGCGTCATAAGAGTCGAAGTACGATCCCTCGCGGCTCGACCCTACATGGAGGCGGCGAGGCTTGCTGGTACCAGCCGTCGGCGCCGGCTCGCTCGCCACCTTCTGCCCGGTGCAATTCCGGTTTCCGTTGTTGCTGCAAGTCTCGATATCGCCAACGCGATCATCATCCTGGCAACCCTGTCCTTCCTCGGGCTCGGAGCCCAGCCGCCCTCACCTGAGCTCGGCAGCATGACGGCTACCGGCGCCACCGACCTGTTGACGAGTTGGTGGTTGGCAATCTTCCCCGGCCTGGCGATCTTCGTACTCGGTCTGGTTGGCAATGTCGCAGGCGACACAATCCGAGACATGGTGGATCGCTGATGGCAGCCTTCACTATACGTCGCTTGGCGTCGATGGTGATCGTTCTAATCACGCTTTCCGCAGTGATGTTCTTCCTGCAACGAATCTCGCCGGTCGATCCAGTCAGAGCGTCGGTTGGAGAGAACGCATCCAAGGAGATTGTCGAAAACGCACGCAGGCGTCTTGGTTATGACGAACCAATTGTGAATCAGTACTTCAACTATGTCGGCGACGTCGCTACGGGCAACCTTCAGACCTCGTTGCGAACGCACGAACCCGTCGCCGAGAACATCAGAACGTACTTCCCGGCCTCCCTCGAACTGATCGTGGCGGCGATAGTCATTGCCACACCGCTGGCGTTCCTATTTGCGCTGAGCGGCGCCGCACGATGGCGAGGGACTGCGCCGTTCCGTCTCGGCCTCGTCGGGTTGGCTGCGGGACCCTCCTTTGTCCTCGCCCTGCTTGGAATCCTCCTCTTCTACAAGCAGCTCGGCTGGCTCCCGGCCAGCGGGCGCACGAGCTTCATCAACCTACCAACCGGACCGACCAAGTCGTTGTTCCTTGACAGCGTGATCCACGGCGAACTGAATCTGACCGTAAACATCATCCAGCACATGATCCTGCCGGCGGTGGCGCTTGCAGTGCTGCCCGCGGTAGCTGTCGGTCGTGTACTGCGGGGCGCCCTGATCTCGAATTTGCGCGCAGATCATGTGCGCGTCGCGGAAGCCAAGGGGATGTCGAGGTGGAAGATCCTCATACACCATTGCCTGCGCAACTCGCTCAGCCCCACTCTGGCGATGAGTGGATTGATGCTGGGTCTCTTATTCGTTGGGCTCACCGTCGTCGAGCCTTTGTTCGCCTGGCCGGGGATCGGCCTGTACCTGAACGAAAGCATTCCGAAGGATGACTTTCCGGCGATTGCTGGGGTAACACTCGTGTTTGGGGTGATCTATGTGGTTGTCAATGCGGTTATCGATATTTTGCAGGCAGCGGCTGATCCGCGGATCACGACATGAGCATGATCAGCGAGACAACGTCCGAGCGCTTCTGGAATCCATTTGCGGACATGCGCTATACGAAGCACAATCGGGTCGTGTTCGTTCGGGGTGACGGATGCGAGCTGGTGGATAGAGCTGGCAATGCCTACCTCGATGCGACGGCTTCGCTTTGGTACTGCAATGTCGGGCACGGGCGCGAGGAGATCGCCACGGCAATCGGAAAGCAGGCGGCGAAACTAGAGTGCGTGTTCGTGCTTCGATGTCTACGCCTCAGACGTCACGCTTGAGCTGGCCAACCGCCTTTCCGAGCTCTCACCACTGGACGGCCCGGCCATCTTTCTTACTAGTGGTGGCTCAGACTCGGTCGACACGGCTGCTAAATTGGCACGCCGCTACTGGGCGGAGGTCGGAGAACCCAACAAGACGTTCGTCCTGTCCCGGGAACACGCGTACCATGGGATGCACGCCTTTGGAACGTCGATCGCCGGGTTAGCAGCGAACCAGGAGCACTTTGGCCCGTTGGTGGAGGCCGTTGGCACAGTGCCCGCGATGAGTTCTTCGGCGTTGGCGGCGGCGATCGACGAAATCGGGCCCGGGCGGGTCGCCGCGTTTTTGCCGAGCCGGTCATCGGTGCTGGTGGTGTCCACCCCCCGCCAGCTGGCTACCTTGCAGAGGTCGAGAGGATCTGCGCTGAGCGGGAAGTCCTATTTATTGCGGATGAGGTGGTGACAGGCTTCGGCCGTACCGGCCGCATGTTCGCCGCTGAACGTTACGAATTTGCAGCCAGACATGGTGGTGCTGGCGAAGGGACTGACTTCTGGCTACCTACCCTTGGGAGCGGTGGCTGTTCCGGAGCGGGTGGCCGCGCCCTTTTGGGAAGGAGCCCCCGAGAAGCCGCTGCGGCACGGCTACACCTACTCCGGCCACGCCACCGCCTGTGCCGCTGCTCAGGCAAATCTTGATCTGATCGAGGCCGAACGCCTCGTCGATCGAGTCGCAGACCTAGAAGGCCCCTTCGCGGAGCATCTGCAGGCCCTGCTCGCGCGCTCAGCGGTAGCCGAGGTCAGATCGGTTGGTCTGATGGGCGCTGTCGAACTCGACTCAGGTTTCTTGGCAGGCAAAGGCACCGACAGCTCGGGAGTAGTTTCGGCCTGTCGGCAGCGAGGGATCCTGACCCGCGTCCTGGCCGGCGATGCCCTTCAGATCACGCCGCCGTTTGTTATCGAGCAGGGCCAGCTGCAACGGATCTTCGCGGTGCTCAACGAGGTTCTTGATGAGCTCGATTGATCGATGATGGGACACGTGAAAGGAACTCAGATGGTGCCCCTTGGTTCGGAGGGTGAGACGATTACGGACTGGGGCGTCGACTCCGAATACGGGGCGCTCACCGATGTACTGCTCTGCCGTCCCGACCACTTCCGCTGGCTCGCGACCAGTGCGATCTCACAGGCGACGCTCGATAGCGAAGCCGAGTTCGACCGTGATCTCGGTCTACGCCAGCATGCCGAGATGGTCGCTTGCTACGAAGAGGCGGGGGTGCGCTGTCATTTCCTGGCGCCCGACCCGGCGTTGCCCTATCAAGTGTTTGCGCGCGACTCGAGCACCGCCACGCCCAAAGGCCCAGTGGTGCTACTGCCTCAGCAGTGGTGGCGTCGCGGTGAGTATGCGCCCGTGATCGACTTCTACGCTGAGGCTGAGGTACCGCTGGCGGGCAAGATCACCGCGGCACCAGTCGAGGGCGGCGACGTCGTGATTGTCGAGCCCGGATCGGTAGTGATTGGCTGCAGCGAATCGCGTACCCAGGAGCCGGGGGCTCGCCAGATGGCCGCATATTTCGAAGCTGAGGGTTGGGAGGCGCGGATTCAGCAGTTCCCGTCCTCGTTCGTGCACCTCGATGTCCTGGTCTCATGCCTTGAGGAGAAGCTTGCAGCGGTCTGCTCGGAGGTGGTTCCTGCGGGTCTGATCGCCTGGTTGCGCGCGAAGGGCTTCGAGCTGATCGAGGTTCCCGAGCAAGAGGCCTTCGAGCTCGGCGTCAATGCAATGTCTCTGGGCAAGGAGCGGGTGCTGTCCGCGGCCGCGGCCCGAACCCTGAACGCTGCGTTGCGTGCACGAGGACTGACCGTGATTGACCCAGACCTCTCGGTCTTCACGGCGGGCGGCGGCGGTGCTCATTGCCTGGCACAGGCCTTGCGGCGCGAGAGGTTGGGCTGAGGTCACCGTGGCGGCGCCGAACTCGGCCTTGCCTGCGCAGGTGCTCTCCGATCTGCGTGAGCTTGATGCCCAAACCGGCGGCAAGGGGGGGCCCGCCGGCTTGCCTGGACACCGACTTGGGAGCGCGCCAGGGCACATTTCAAGGAGCGGGTCGAGGGCCTTGGGCCTCAGCGCCGAGCGCGACCGTGCCGGCAATGTCTGGGTCGAACTTCCGGGAGACTCCGATTCCTTGATCGTCCTTGGTTCCCACCTCGATTCCGTTCCGGCCGGCGGCTGGCTCGATGGCGCGCTGGGCGTGTGGGCCGGCCTCGGTGCGCTCGAGGGTCTGCTGCGCGATGGAGGACGGCCACCGTACAGCGTTGCGGTCGTCGATTGGGCCGATGAGGAGGGCGCTCGGTTCGGCCGAAGTCTTTACGGCAGCTCTGCTTTTGTCGGCACACTGGAGGTCGATGAGTTCGCCGAGCTCCTCGATCAAGACGGTAGGAGCGCAGCGGAGGTGCTGGGCGCTGCGGGCATCGCACTTGACGTCACTCGAGGGTGCCGACCCGCGTCTCGACCGTATTGCGGCCTACCTTGAGCTTCACATCGAGCAGGGACCGGTCCTGGCCGAAGCAGGTGAGTCGGTGGCGAGCGTCACCGGGACCGTCGGCATACAAGCGCGATTGCGTCTCCTTTGAAGGCCAATCAGCGCATGCCGGGCCGACCCCGATGGAGGGACGCGCGGACGCCCTGTTGCCCGCTGCGGAACTCGCTGTTGCCTTGGAGGACCTAGCACGCCGGTGCGGAGGCCGCGCGACCACCGGCCGACTCGATCTCGAGCCAGGAGTGCCGACTGCAACCGCCGGCCGTGCCGACCTATTCACGGACCTCCGCCATGAGGACGCCGAGACCTTGCAGCACATGCACGCCGAAGCGAGTCGAATCGCAGAGGCGGCGGCGACTCCCCGCGGAGTAGCGGTTGCGAGGCGACAGATCTGGGCGATCGAGCCGAGGGCATTCGATCCGCGGCTGGTAGCCGCCGCTCAAGAGGCCTGCGAGATCGCTGGCGGCAGCGACTTCGCGATGCCCAGTGGCGCCCTGCACGATGCAGGCGAGTTGGCCCCCCTGGTTCCCACCGCGATGATTTTTTGTGCCTCGCAGCGGGGATTGAGTCACTGCCCTGAGGAGGACTCCACCCAGGAGGACTTGGAATGTGCGATCCGTGCATTCGATCTCCTTACCCGATCAGTTCTCGAGCGCTCGGATCTGCTGTGAGCGCTGAGTCGACGCCAGAGCAGGAAGCGGCGGGCTGGATGATCCCTCCGGCCTGCCAGTCGTTGTCAACGCCGCCCACGCCAGTTACGCACCGGCGACCGAGTTGACCGGTGGCGTGCCGATTTCCGCGCTTGATTCGGTCAGCCGCATCGAGCGAATCCTCGCCGCAATGCGATCGCAGGGAGGCTGGCGTGCGTCAAGCGCCACGCCACATGGGCGGGGTCCGATTCTCAAGTTGCACGATCCTTCGTTGCTCGAGTTCCTCGAGGGCGCCTGGGATGCGCTGGGGCCACACAGACCGCCGGGCACCGACCAGATCGTCGCCGACACCTTTCTGCATGAGCGGCTCCGAGCGGGAATGGGATCGGCCGCCAACCCGGCATCTGGGCGGGGGGCGCTGGGGGCATTCTGTTACGACACCTATGGAAGCATCGGTGCAGGTACCTTCGTCGCGGCGCTCGGCTCTGTTGACGCGGCCCTCAGCGCGGTCGACCTCGTGCGCACGGGCGCCCCGTGCGCGGTGGCTTTGACGAGACCACCGGGACACCATGTGAGCCGTGACCTATTCGGGGGTGGCTGTTACCTGAACAACGCTGCAATTTCGGCCGAGTCCATGCGCGACGCAGGATTCGCGCGGGTTGCGGTGATTGACATCGACTTCCACCACGGCAATGGCACCCAGTCGCTCTTCTATGAGCGAGGCGACGTTCTCTATGGAAGCGTCCACGGCGATCCGCGCTACCACTATCCCTATCACCTCGGCTGGCCTGCTGAGCGAGGTATCGGCGAGGGCGAAGGGGCGACGATCAATGTGCTCCTCCCTCCCGGTGCCGGAGGAGATGAGTACCGTTTCTGCCTCACCGAGGTCCTACAGGCCACGGCCGATTTCGCCCCTGAGGCGCTGATCGTCTCGCTTGGCGTCGATACCCTCGCCGGTGATCCTTCTGGGGACGGCCAGTTGAGCAGCGCCGATCTGCGGACTATCGGCGCCGATATCGGTGCACTGCGGCTTCCCTCGGTGCTGCTGCTTGAGGGCGGATATGAACTCGAGAAGTCTGGGCGAGGCATTCACGAGTTGCGTGCGCGGCTTCACCGAAGGCATGGATCGCCGATGAACGGCGACACCCCGCCGCGAGCGCTGGTCACGGGCATCTCAAGAGGCATTGGCCATGCGATCGCAACGCGGCTGCTGAGCGACGGCTGGGAGGTCGAGGGGACCTACCGGCGAGAATCGCCGCACTGCGGAGGCGCTTGGCCGAGAGGTTCCCTTCGCTGAGAGTCCATCAGGCCGACTTCGGCAAGGAGGAGACGGTCGACGATCTCGTCGCAGCGGTCGAAGGCCGCCCACTCTCGGGTCTTGTCAACAACGCTGGCGTCATCCACTTCGAAGACCTTCACAGCTTTGATCACCGGCGATGGCGGGAGACATTGGAGGTGAATCTGACCACGCCGGTACGGCTGGCCCGAGCGTCTGGAGCCATCGCTTCACGGTGGGGTGGTGGTCAACATCGCAAGCACCGACGGGTTGACCGGTTCCTATAACTCGATTGCCTATGGCGTCAGCAAGGCGGGCCTTGCTGAACGCCACCAAGAGTCTCGCGAATCTACTTGCGCGGAGTGAGATCAGAGTGGTCGCAGTCAGCCCCGGCTGGATCGATACCGAGATGACCTCGGAGTCCGACTTGGCCGGATCATTGACGCCGCTTGGGACGAAGCGGGGCACCCGAGGAGGTAGCAAGTGCGTTCGCCTGGTTGCTCAGCCCCGAGGCCGCCTTTGTTACTGGTGCGAACCTGATCGTCGATGGAGGTTACGGAAATGTCGATTACGTGATGCTGAAAGAGGCCGAAAGCGAGAGTGACAATGACGAGGGCTGAGGGCAGCTCGATCGACCGCAAGCGGCTCGCAGAGCTGACTCGGCTTGAACTGGATCGCTTCTGTGAGGCGCGACCACGCTCTGCCGAGCTCCATGGGGAGGCGGAGAAGACATTGATCGGCGGGGTGCCGATGAACTGGATGAACAAGTGGGCGACGGCTGCTCCGATTTCGGGCGATCCGCGCGGCTTTCCGACTCTTCATCGAGAGCGCCCAAGGCGCTGAACTCGTCGATGTTGACGGTCATCGCTACATCGACTTTTGCCTTGGGGACACCGGCGCGATGACCGGTCACTCGCCGGAGCCGGTCGTCGAGGCGCTGCAGCGCCGGGCGCCGCATGGATTCACGTTCATGCTGCCCAGCCGCCATTCGATCGACGCGAGTCGCCTGCTGGCCGAACGCTTCGGGCTGGCGCAATGGCAGTTCACGGTCTCGGCGACCGACGCCAATCGCTTTTCGATCCGGCTTGCACGGCGAATGACGAATCGCCGCAAGGTCCTGATCTTTGACCATTGCTACCACGGCTCGGTGGACGAGTCCTTCGCCAGCATCGATGCCGAAGGCAACGTCGTCGAGCGCGCCTTCAATATGGGCGCGCCAGTCCCCCTCGCAGAGACGACTCGGGTCGTCGCTTTCAACGACTTGGCCGGCGTCGAGCGCGAACTCGCACATGGCGACGTCGCCTGCGTGATCACCGAGCCCGCTCTGACCAACGTTGGCATCGTGCTTCCACAGCCCGGCTTCCATCGAGGGCCTCCGTGAGTTGACCCGCAAGGCGGGTGCCTTGCTGATCATTGACGAGACCCACACCATCTCGGCCGGTCCTGGCGGCTACACCGCTCGAGAGGGTCTCGAACCCGACATCCTCACGATCGGCAAGGCGGTTGCGAGCGGTCTGCCAGCCGGTGCGTACGGCATCAGCGAGGAACTCGCGAGCTCGATTGCGGGAGATCCGACCTCGAAGAGACCCTCACCGAGGGAATCGGCACCGGAGGTACGCTGGCAGGCAACGCACTGACGGCAGAGCTGATCGCCGTGACCCTCTCAGAGGTGCTGACGGATGCGGCTTTCGATCGCATGATCGAGCTAGCGGCGCGCTGGGCTGCTGGCGTCGAAGAGATCATCGGCGCCAGAAGCTTGCCATGGATCGTCACTGTGCTCGGCGCCCGCGCAGAGTACGCGTTCACGCCAGAGGTGCCCATCAACGGAGCGCAGCTAGCTGCGGTTGGAGACGAGCAGCTCGAGCGCTACCTGCGAATCGCCCTAATCAACCGCGGGGTGATCACTACGCCGTTTCACAACATGGCGTTGGTCTCACCCGAGACTTCGGCGGAGGATGTCGATCTGCATACCAGAGCGCTGGACGAAGCCCTTGCGGCCCTGCTCACCGAGCCCTAGCGGGCAGGCCCTCATACCGACATCCCCGCTGGGAACTCGACTAACTCCAACGGCAGTCCCCACGGAGTGAGAAAGAAAATCCAACGCAGGCCCTCGGCGACTCCGTTCTCGACGGTTGTGGGCCCAGCGAGAACTTCGACCGCCTCGTCCTTGCGGAGATACTCCGCGCGCTGTCCAAGTCGGAAACGCGAAGTCCGATGTGGGCGACGGAGTGACCGGTCAGGTCCGGGGCATGTCGGTCTGTCTCGCCGTTTGGCTGAATTCGAGCAGCTCGATCGTCGCGCTCGAACCGACGCGCAACATAGCGAGTCGCTCGATCGAGCGCGGCGGGACGTGCATCTCGCTCCACATTGAATCCCCGTCTGGATCCGCGAATGGCCCTTCCTGGTACCAGAGCTCGGCGCCCAGGACGCCGACGAAGAAATCGACCGCGGCATCGAGGTCAGGGACGGTGACGCCGAAGTGATCCACTGTTTCGTAGGCTGGGATCTTCATCCGGGAAGGACCTGCTTTGGTCTCAGAGTATGACTACGGCAGTCCTTGAATTTTATGTCAAGCGCCTGTTCGGCCTTTGCCAGTTGGTCACCTGTCGGCGGAACGTAGCCCTGATGGCGCCGATCGGGTGTTGTTCCCAGCGTGAGCACGCTGGGTCCGTCACTAAGTCGCCTCCTCTTCCGGAGAATCCGAACGTCAATTTCCCAAGGCCATTTCTTGTCCCACTCGTTGGTCAGCGTAGTTTCATAGAAGTCCTCAGAAGTGACCTCGGCGACGGCGAAGATTCGACCCCAGCCGACCGCGTAATAGACAAGACGATCTCCCGCTGAGATCTCCCTCGGGGGCTTGGCGCCACCGAAGCGAACGGAGTTCAGGGGGCGGGGTCGCTCCTGAGTCCACGCATCTGGCACCTGCCGCTCTGCGGTTCCTAGGAGCTTAAGCCAGACGGCCACCTGATCAGCCTACGAACGGTCGCGATGGGGCGCAAGGTGGAGAATCAAGAGAAGTGGCTATGTGGTGCGGCTCCGGTCGCTCGACCGTCCACCAGCACGTAGTCGAGCAGTTCCCGGCCGTGCTCTGACGCCGTCGAGATGTCCTCGGCGCTGATGCGGACGCGGTGCAGGGACTGCATGCGGAGGACGTCGCCGTCGACGTGGTGGTTGGGGAAGACGCCGGCGTAGGAGACGCCGAGGCGCTCGAGGTGGTCGGCGACGAGGGCGGTGGCGGGCTGCTCGAGAGGTAGGTCGAGGTAGACGGCGTCGAGGTTGCGGGCGTGGAAGAGGTGGTGGCGCTCGGCGGCGACGATCGCCTCGAGGTCGGCGCCGGGGATCTTGACGGTGATCTGGGCGAGGTTGTGGTCCGGGTTGACCTCGACGTGGAGCTCGGTGCGGGGCTCGAGCTCGCTGTCGGCGGGGGCGTGGGCGAGGTTGCCGCGCAGCTCGCAGAGCTCCAGGGTCCGTTCGATGATCCCGTGGTGGCGGGGAGGGGCGTAGACCTCGCGCTCGTGGCCGTCGTTCAGCTTCGCGTAGAAGAGGGCCGCCGACTGGCGGGTGCGGCGGTGCTCGGCGGCGGCGTCGTTGTCGACGCTCGCCGGGATCCAGCCGAGCAGGAAGCCGGTCTCCTTCGCGCCGAGCTCGATGTTGGCCCTCTGGCTGTAGGGGTGGGCGGCGGTCGCCTCGCTGAACAGGCCGGCGAGGCCCTCTCCCTGCGCCCACTCCATCAGGTGGCGCTTGGTGCGGGTGAAGAGGTGATGGCCGCGGGCGGCGGGCATCGTCACCGCCTGGCCGGAGTGGGCGACGGCGTCGCCGGCCGCCGCGAGGCTCATCCCCTCGTGGCAGAGCAGCTCGCCGCCGGCGGACTCGGCGATGCAGGAGACGTAGGTGCGCGCCTCGAGGCGGGCGTCGACCTGCGCGTGGTCATAGACCCAGGAGACGTCGTAGCTGTCGCCGTAGGCGGCGCGGATCGCCTCGGCGAGAAGCCGCCCCTCGCCCGGCTCCAGGAACCGGAACCGCGCGTCGATCCTCTCCTTCCCTTCGGCCATGGCGTCTATATTCGGCGAGCTGCCCGCCTAGCTCAACTGGTAGAGCACCGCTCTTGTAAAGCGGAGGTTTCCGGTTCGATCCCGGAGGCGGGCTTTTTCTTTCCCCACCATCGTCGGCAGGCTCCTACTCGGCGGCGGAATGGGCGAGGGCGGAGGGGCTCCGGCAGCTGACGATCGCCGGCGCCTCGTGGATCAGCTCGTCGTCGGTGAGCGCCTCGACCATGAACAGGGCGAAGTCGATGCGGCGGGTGCGGTTGCTCTCGAGGATCGGGTCGCCGACGTGCCTGCTCCACACCGGCAGGCCCTCGCTCTCTCCCTCCTCGAGGTCGCTGCCGCGCACCAGCGTCCATCGCGCGTCGCTGGCGAACACCCGGCGGCAGGCCTCGACCTGGTCGTCGAGGTCGGCGAACCGCACCAGCCGCGCGAGCCTGCCGAAGACCGCAGTGAACCAGCGCAGCCTCCGGGTGTAGACGTCCCTGCCGTCCATGGAGATGTGCCAGCCGCTGGAGAACACGAGCCGGGCCCCGGGCTCGGCGTGGTCGAGCACCGCCTGGGCCGTTCCCGTGGCGTAGCCGTGGACCCCGAAGGGGACGAGCACGACCAGAACCCCGTCGCACCCGGCCACCGCCCGCGCGATCACCTCCGGGTCGTCGGTCGCGCCCGGGACCAGATCGATCCTGCCCTCGAACTCGGCGAGCTTGCCGACGCTCTTCTCGCGGCAGACGCCGACCACCGCGTAGCCGCGGTCCAGCGCGTGGCGGATCATGTACCTGCCGAGCTTCCCGGAGGCGCCGACCACGCAGACCTTCACGGCCGGGTCCCGTGCCGGCCGGGCTCGAGCAAGCGGGTCATCGCCCTCATCGCGCAGATCATGCCTCAGTCGCCTGGCGCGCTCCGCCCCAGACCATCCCCATGTAGATGTCCATCAGCGCGTCCAGGTCGACCGAGGGATGCTCCAGGGCGCGGTCGCCGAGGCTCTCCGCGGCCGCCATCAGCATCCCCGCCAGGGCCCGGGTGCCGAGGCTGGGGTCGACCCCCCGCGGTGGCTTGAAGCCGCTTTGAGCGATCACCGCGGCCACGGCCTCTGTCGCCGCTGCCCGCGTCCCGCCGGACCCCCCGGGCGATCTCCTCATCGCCGATCGGCCTCTGGCCCGTTAGCGTGATGGGCAGCGGCTAGCTTCCGGAATCGCCGTCCGCCTGGTGTGGCACCGGCGGGGCGGAGGCGAGCGGGTCCCGCTTGAGCAGCCGTTCGCCCGAGAGGTAGACCGAAGCGTGGTAGACGACCGAGAGGGCGGCGAGTGCAACTCCGAGGGCGCGCGCCCCGGCGGCCCAGAGCGCCGCCGCCGCGAGGGCGGAGATCACCAGCTCCTGGACGAGGCGCAGCTGCTCGCCGTGGCGTGCCCGGTGGAAGTCGACCGCTCCCCAGAAGCCGAAGAGGAGGGCCGGAGCGCCGAGCCCGAGGGCGATCTTCGCAACGGTGCCCGAAGCGGCGGTGAATCCCCAGTAGCCGAAGCCGACGACGATGCCGAGCTCGAGGATCGCTCGCAAGGTGAGGTTCAGGGTCTCGGAGCGCTTCATGGGCACTTCACGTTCCTGGCGCGGCGGTCATCGCGGGCTGAGCCCAGCCCGCTGACGCGTGGGCCGATGCGCCGTTCGGGCGCCGGGTGAGTTTCTCCCGGCCAGCCGGAGGAAGTCGACGCCGAGCCGTTCAGATCGCCGCGCACGGGGCTCGAGGCGGCGCGACAGCGCCGATGAGCCTTCGAGGTCGGCGAAGAGGACCGCGGCCGGGCGCCGCCCCGCCCTGGCGACGCGCTGCATCCGCTCGAAGTGGCCGCGATCGCCGAGGGCGGCGATTTCCCCGATCGTCGACATCCCCACCACCGTCGTCACCAGCACAGCGGTCCCGACGATGCGCCCCTCGGGGTCGCGGACGCGCTCCGCGAACACCTCGACGTCGTAGGGCGCCGCGCCACCCAGGGCCAGGCCGGAGGCCACGAAGGTGAGTGCCGCCGGGCCCTCCGCCGGCTCGAGCTCGTCGACGATGTCGCGGAGGCGAGGGTCGACGCGCTCGCGCAGCTCCTCGCGCCCACCCGGCGCATCGGCGAGCGCCCACGGGCCCAATGCCGAGAAGAAGGCGCGCGCGGTGTCGGGGGTCCAGCGCACGCCCGGCCACTCCAGCGCCTGGTCGATGAACTTCGGTTCGAATATGAAGGCGCCGAGGGGCACGGGGACCGTTTCCATCAGGCCGCCGAAGGTGAGGCGCAGCTCGTCGGTCATGTAGGCGATCCGGTACTCGCGATCCAGGACGAGGACCCAGGTGCCTGCCTGGTTGAGGGCGCTCGCGACGTCGGCCAGGACCGGATGCTCGGGCAGGGGACAGGTTTCCTCGCTGCTGATCTGCACCGCCCCGACCCTATTACGCAAGGCCGGTAGCGCCGCTCGGGGCGACTCGGCCGCGGAAGGCTGCGAGCTCAGAACGGCGTGTGCATCGCGTCGACGCTCAGAACGGCGTGTGCATCGCGTCGACGATGTCGCTGACCAGCTTCTGCATCGGGTAGTGCTTCATCACCTGGTCCCGGCCCCAGGCGACGGCGCGGTTGTCGACGAAGATGTACTTGGCGAGGGTCCGCGAGTCGTGCTGGTTCTTCTCGACGATCTTCCGGCAGCGCTTCTCGTACATCTCCAGCGCCAGCGGGGCGATATCGCCGTTGACGCGCGAGAGCTCGTCCGCGAGGGAGCCGGCTGACCGCATCGCCGAGTTGGCTCCCGCTCCCGCCGTGGGCATGAAGCCGACCGCCGCGTCCCCGCAGAGCAGGACCCTGCCCTTGACCCAGTCCTCCGCGCGGGCGTCCGCCATCGGCCAGGGGAAGAGCCGGTCCGCCGCGTCGATCGCGCCGCCGATCCGGAGATCGGATTCGATGAAGGGCTGAAACCGCTCCCGCATGAAGGACTTCGCCGCCTCGAGATCCGTGGGCTCGACCGAGACGTGGTCCTTGTGCATGCCCGCGCAGCACATCACCCGCTCGGTCGTCGGGTAGAGCCCGAAGAACTGTCCCTGCCCCCAGGACTCCAGGTTCGTGCCCCTGTCCCAGTCGGGCATCGGCGCCCACCAGGCCCAGAGGACCCAATCGGTGTCGAAGACGTCGGGCTCGGAGCCGAAGACCTCCGCCCGGGTCCGCGAGGCGATCCCGTCGCAGGCGATGACGAGGTCGAACCGCTCCGAGCTGCCGTCGCTGAGCTCCGCCGTGACGAAGCGGTCGTCGCTCTGGTCGAGGCTGGTGACGGTGGTACCCATGCGGATGTCGGCGCCGCTCGCCGCTGAGTGGAGGATCTCGATCAGCTCGGTCCGGCTGATCAGGACCATCGGCCCGATCTCGCCGATGATCGACTGCAGGTCGACGTCCTGGAGCGGGTGCCCCTCGCCGTTCACCACCTCGTACTTCCTGGCGACCTCACCGCGCTCGACCAGCTCGTCGTACTTCCCGAGCCCGTGGAGGACGCAGCTGCCGAGCGGGTAGATGCCGAGTGAGTAGCCGGCCTCCTCGTACTCCGGCGCCTGCTCGACGACGACGGGGGTCCTTCCCTGCTGAAGCAGCTTGGCCGCCAGGGTCAGCCCGGCGACTCCGCCGCCGATGATCGCGACTCTCACCAGCGCCTCTCTCTCCGATGGTTGGGTGGGCGCGCCACGCTACCAGCGGGCCGGGACCGGTCCAGATTTCTTTATGAGTCGATTAGGCGCAGCAGCGCCGCCGATCGTTGCCGCCCGCGCGGTGTCGCCGCCGGGGGCTGGGGTCGGTGGAGAGAGCCCGTGAGCTGGAGGCGCCCTTGCCCACCTCCTGACCCCAACCTAGGATCGTCTTGGTGGAAGGCGGCAACGACAGCTGCGAGGCTTCCCGCGCCGTGATCGGGCGCCTCTACGATCTCGCGGAGGGGGAGGCGTCGATCCTTCCGAGCAGCGAGGAGTGGGCCGACATTCGGCGGCGGGGGGAAGCGATGTTCGCGGACGACGTCGAGCACGTGACGCGCGACGGCACGCTGCGCGGGGCCTCGCGACTTTTCGACGACCTCGAAGTTCAGCTCCGGCACTCGACGATCGCCTTCGACGTGCGGCGCCTGCTTTGCGCTGACGACGGCAGCGTCGTCGCCGTGGTGAAAATCCACCGGAGGTCCCGTCAGAACCCGAAGGATCACATGTGGGTTCTTGCCGGCGCCGTCTACCGGGTACGCGGCGGCTTGATCGTGTTCATCGAGGGATATGCAGACGCCCGCAGAGCACTTGAGGCCGTGGACCTCGATCCGGCGCTGATCGGATAGGTCCTGCGTGCGAGAGGCCGTCGTCGGCACCGCGCATCGCCTTGTGGGGGAAATAGGACGAAGACGTGATGCGCGCCGGAGGATGGCCGGCGGGATGGAGCGCATGTCACGGCCATGGTCCCGGGCCGAGAGGAGGCGGATGCGGACAGGCCGCAAGGCCGGCTAACGGCGATGTCGCGATCGACCGGCTTTCACCGAGAGGCCCGCTCTGGCGCTGCTCGAGCTGCCGATCGCGACGATCCTGAAGGCTCCGCGGCGCAGTGGCGGCAGGTGGAGGCGGAGCTTGGTCGCACCGGGGCGGAGCTGGCGGGCGCCGAGGCGCTTGAGGCGGTGCCAGCCGTGGCCCCTGCGCCGCTGGAGCTCGAGCCGCACCTTGTCCGGGGCGCCGCTCACGGAAACCGTGGCCTTCACCGTGCGCCGCTTTCCCACGGCAAGCTTCTTCGGGCGCACCTGAAGCCTCATCACGTAGGGGACCGGCGGCGGCGGCGGGAGCACGCCCGTCGCGCTAACGGCCCCTGTGGTCGGCGAACCGGCATTGGGGTTGGTGAAGTGCGGCGCGTTGAAGGCGATGTCGGGGACGCCCGCCATCGCGAGGATCGCCGCCGAGGATTCGTACGGGCTGCTTTCGTCGGTGATCCGCCAGATCGCGTCCTGCACGGCAAACGACGCCGTCAGCGCTTCCGTCTGCAGGGTGGCGCCGAGGTCGGCGACCCGCTGGAGGTACTGCATCGATTCCTGCGGCTGGGCCCCGGCGCTGCCGAGCACGTCGTACTTGTTGCCGGCGGACGGGCTGTGGCGGTCGAGGTCGATGCAGTAGGCGACCAGGCCGTCGACGTGACCGGGCTTGCCGGGCTTGACCGTCAGCTCGAATGGCGCGCCCACCATCAGGTTCTGCTCTTCGGCCTGCTTGTTGAGCAGCAGATCGCCCGGCTTGCCTTCGATCGTCAGCTCGTCGTCGCCGATGATCGCGAAGCTGTCGACGTCGTACTGCTGGAGCTTCTCGTTGCCCTTGAACACTTCGGCCATGATGTCCTTCTCGAAGCCGGGGACGGGCCTGGTCCCCGCCTTGCCCGCGTTGACGTCGAGGTTCTGTTCCTTCGCCCATTCCGCGAGATTCTTCTTGTCGCTGATGTTGACGTCGTCGGGGATCGGGTAGAGCTTCTTGCCCACCTTGAAGAAGGACCTGTAGCGGTCGCCGAGTCCCGCGAAGTGCAGCGCCTCGTGGGTCCAGATCTGGCGGTCCTCGACCGCGCCGCGACCGGTGGGCCACCTTCCCGCCTGGGGTTTCACCAGAGGGTTCTCGTCGGCGAAGCCGGCGTCGCCCCGGTAGTTGCGGTTCTTGAGCAGCTCGACCTGGTGAAAGCAGGGCAGGGGCGATGCGCCCGGCGCCCGAGCGTGGGCGACGATGTCGAAGTTCACCTTCGTGCCGTCCACCGCGGTCCGCGGCGGCAGGCGGCTCTCGATCGTGGCTTCCACCTGCGAGGCGGTCGGGCCGCCGGGGTAGCTGCTGAACTCGATGTTGACCTTGACCGTGACCGGCTTGTTCGTCCCCTGCCACTTGGCATCGACTGCGACGGCGTCGCCGGCGTAGCCGCCCTTGGCCGTGAGTTCGACGATCCCGAGCTGGGCCGCCTCGTCCAGCCCTATGCGGCGGGAGATCGTCGTCGGCCCCTGGCCCGGCGGGCAGGCCGCGGTCGAGGGCCCGTCCGAGACCTGGGCGAAGCCTGTCTCGGGGTCGTCGAGCTGAGCCGAGGCGGGCAGCGCCTTGTTCACCGCCACCAGCAATGCCCGCAGCCGGGCCGAGCTCGTGTTGACCCCGAGCAGGGTCCGCGTCTTGCCGCCGATCTCGATCACCGCGGACGCGTAGCCGCCGTGGGACCCGGTCGAGTTGTCGGACGTCGCCTGGACTCCCGGTTTGGCGAACGCCTTCTTCGCCGCCGCCCTGATCTCCGCGAGCTGCGCCCCGGTCGGGTTGAAGGACCCCGCGGTCGTCACCTTCGCGCTCGCCCGATGGCCGCCCTTGACGAGCAGCCGCGTGCCGTTGCCGCTCGGCTTCAGCCGCACGCCGTGCAGCTCGGTTCCCGGGACGAGCGGCCCGGCCCAGACGACGACGTCCGGCTGGGCTGCGGCGGAGCCGGTGGGTGCGGCGACAAGGCAGAGCGCGGTCGGCACCAGAAGCGCAACGAGAGCGGCTCTCCCCTTCCGCAGCACGCCTCGAACGCTACTCCGGGGACCCGCCCTGTCAAGGCCGAGGGCTTCGCTCACCAACGGATGGTCGGGCTTGGATCGCCGGCCCGGCAGGCTCCACCCTGTCCGCATGAAGAGGGCGGCCTCGCGCTCTGGACGTCCGCGTTTGTCGGGCAGGTCGCCGCCGCCCCCGCCCAGGCCGCGTTCTCCGGTCAGCCGGGCGCGATCGCCCACTCTCACCGAAGGGACCGCCCGCGCTGAGCGGCGCGCTACACCTCGCAGACCGGGATGGTCGGAGCGTCGCGGCGGGCCTTCTCGGTCGCGGTCCCCAGCTGGCCGAGCATCGTGTAGGTGATGTGGTCGGGGTCGAGGTCGAGGGCCGCGGCGTCCTCGGGATCGAGCCGTTCGACGAGGTTCTTGGAGGCGAGCGCCCGGCCGCCGCCGGCGCAGGCTTCGATCCGCGCCGCTTCGTTCACCTCGTCCCCGAGCGCGGTGACCTCCGAGCGGCCGGCGGTGGAGATGTTGCCGACGTAGAGGTTCGAACCCCAGTGCAGGCCGAAGCGGAGGACCACGTCCTCGGGCTCGAGCTCGCTGCGCTCGGATACCTCCCCGATCGCCTGCCTGAGGGCGCGAGAGGCCTCGATGCAGGAACGCGCGGCGGTCGATTCCGACCCGGCCGTCTCGGCGAGGAAGAAGGCCACGACCCCATCGCCGACATGCCTGCCGACCAGGCCGCCGGCATCGATCACGCAGCGGTCCGCCGCCCGCGCGAGGCGGCGGCCGAGGGCGAAGTAGCTGGCCGTGGAGAGGCGCCGCGACAGCGCCGAGGAGCCTTCGAGGTCGGCGAAGAGGATGGCCGCCGGGCGCCGCCCCGCCTTGGCGACGCCCATCATCCGCTCGTAGTGGTCCAGGTCACCCAGGGCGGCGATCGCGCCGATCGTCGACATCCCCACCGCCGTCATCGACAGGTTCACGGCTCCGACGAACTCCCCCCGCTCGTCGCGGATGCGCAGGGCGAGCTGTTTGACCTCAAACGGAAGTTCGGCACCCATCGAGGAGCTGGGAATCGAGTACAGCACCGCCGTCGTGCTCTGCGGGGCGGAGAGCTCGTCGACCATGTCACGGACTCGCCGGTCCACCCTCTCGCGCAGTTCCTCCCGGCCGCCCGGGGCGTCGGCAAGCAGCCAGGGCCCGAACGCGGCGAAGATGCCCCGTGCGGCGTCGAGGGACCAGCCCCCACCGGGCCAGCTGAGGACCGTGTCGACGTATTCCTCTCCGAAGCCGTAGACACCAAGAGGCATCGGCACCATCTCGACCAGGCCGCCGCTGGTCAGGCGGATGTCGTCGGTCATGTAGACGACGCGGTAGTCGCGGTCGAATATGTGAGCCCAGGCGCCGGCTCGATTCAGCGTGCTCGCCAACTCGGCAAGGATCGGATGCTCGGGCAACGGGCAGGTCTCATCGCTGCTGACGAGCATGCCCCGACCCTATTACGCGAGGCCGGCAGCGCCGCGTCGCCGGCGCCGGCCGAGCTGCGCAGGCGGCGCGGACAGCCCCGGAGCCGCCCCTCAGCAGATCAGTTCGAGTTCTTCGCAGATTTCGGAGACCGTGGATTCGGTTTCCGAGAGGTTGCCTTCGAGTTCGTCGAGGCGGCCTTCGACGGCGCCGAGGTTGCCGAGTTCGCGCAGGACGCCCTGGATTTCGTCTTCGAGGAAGGTGAGGTCGGGAGCTTCCGCCCGGGCCGCGACTCCCCTCGGTCCCGGGCGTCCGCGCGGGCCGCGGGCGCCGGGGTCTCCCTGCTTGCCGGTCGGGCCGGTCTCGGCGAGCAGGGTGATGGAGGAGCCGATCGCCGCGCTGAGGGCGCAGACCCCGATCAAGGTCCAGATCGCAAGCCGGCGGGAGACCTCAATCGTCTGCATTCAGCACGCGCGCCTTCTCGGCGGCGAGCTCCTCGTCGGTGAGGACGCCCTTCTCGTGCAGGGCGCCGAGCCGTTCGAGCCGCGCCAGCCGCGCCTCCTCGACGTCCGGCGGCGGGGCCTGGGGCGGCTCTGCGGCGCCATCGCCGCGCTCGCCCGCCTCGCCGTCGCGGCGGCGCACCTCGGGCAGCCTCAGTTTCGAGGCGCGCTCGCCGAGTTTGGCGCCTTTCACGGCGCCGACGACCCTGTCCCGCGTGCCGCCGAACAGGTCGTCGTAGGTGACGTCGGGGTATTCGGCATCAGCCTGCTTGCGCAGCTCGTGGATGCCGAACGCGGTCATCCCGGCAATCACCAGAGTGGTCAGGAAGGAGCGCAGGTTCTGGGTCGGCGCGGTGAGGAACCAGATGCCGACCACGATCGCCAGCAGCGCGTAGACGTAGGCGGGGTATTCGCGCAGGGCCGGGGCCAGGTAGCGCCGCGTGGTCCGCGCCGAGGTCGTCGGCGAGGCGAGCCAGCCGGCGACGCCGAAGAGCACGCCGACGACGATCACCGTGGTCGCGATGCTGGTCATCAGCGAGGTAGCGATCGACCAGGTCTGGTCGGCCGCCGGCCTGATGCTGTCCTGCTTGACCAGTTCGCCGACGACGATGCCGCCGGCCACCTCGCGGAAGACGACGACCGCGAAGCCCGCGGCGACCAGTCCCACCCCGCAGAAGAGGACCGTCACCCAACGTTCCTCTCGCGAGAGGTAGATCGCCGCGCCGAAGGCGACGAAGGTGAGCAGCGAGAGGATGATCGCCAGTCCCTTGAGCGCGGTGACGATGTTCTGCGCCGTCTTCAGCTGGTCGGAGCGAAGGATCGTCACCTCGGCCGCGTCGGGCGGCAGTTTTTCTGCCAGCGAGGCGCCGATCCCGACCTGGTCGGCGAGGTTGGTGACGAGGCTGCCGAGCTGCAGCTTCACTTCCCCGTTTTCGGTGGAGACGGCTTCTTTTTCGTTTTCGATGACCGCGACCAGCTGTTCGTGGGCGGTGCGGTTGGCGTCCTCCCACAGGCCCTGGGCGGTCGAGGTTTCCAGCAGTTTTTCGGCACCCGTGCCGGCGACCGAGCGCAGCCCGCCGGAAACCGGGCCGGCCAGCTCCTTGGTTTCGCCGGGGAGGATCGATTCAAGTTCCAGTTCTACGTCGACGTTGGCGTAGAGCTGGTCGACCAGGTAGTTGGCGACCGCGGTGCGGATCGTCTTGTTCTGGATCAGCCTGTCGCTGGTCTGCACCCAGTCGTCGGTGTTGAGCGCCTGCCGTTCGACCCAGATCGCGAAGACGCTGAGGAAGGCGAGGACCGAGCCGAATGCGACCAGAGCTTTGACCGAACGGCGACGGGCGCGGCTCATGCCGGAATGCTATACGTCAGTGGAGCCAATTCCGAGGGGGGTACGCAATGAAGCTCCGAGAGGGTCCGCATTGAAGCTCGAGGGTATCCACCACATCACGGCGATCACCTCGGACGCGCAGAGCAACGTCGACTTCTACGCAGGGGTCCTCGGCCTGCGGCTGGTGAAGAAAACGGTCAACCAGGACCAGCCGACCGTCTACCACCTGTTCTTCGCCGACGAGAGGGGCAGCGCCGGCTCCGACCTAACCTTCTTCGAGTTCCCGGGGGTGCCGCCCGGCAGGGCCGGAGCGGGGGACGTGTACCGGATCGTCTGGCGGGTCGGCTCCGAGGACGCGCTCGACTTCTGGGAGAAGCGGCTGGCGGAGAGGGGGGTCGAGTCGACGACCCGCTCGCAGGGCAGCCTGGTCTTCTCCGACCCGGAGGGGCTCGAGCACGAGCTGGCCGTGGTCGAGGTCGAGGACGAGCCGTTGATCGCCGAGCACCCCGAGGTGCCGGGGGAGCTCGCCCTCCAGGGCTTCCACGCCGCCCGCGCCTACGGAGGGGCGCCGCAGGCCAGTGAGAGCCTGCTCGAGGCGCTGGAGTTCGAGCGCTCCAGCGAGGGCTGGGAGGCGCGCGGCTCGAGCCGCGGCGGGCTCTACGTCTACGACGAGCCGCCGGGCGAGCCGGGCCGCCAGGGGGCCGGCAGCGTCCACCACATCGCCTGGGCCTCGACGATCGGCGAGCACGAGCAGTGGCGCGACCGGGCGACCTACGCCGGCGCCCGGCCGACCCCGGTGATCGACCGCTTCTACTTCAAATCGGTCTACTTCCGCGAGCCGAGCGGGGTGCTCTTCGAGATCGCGACGCTGGGGCCGGGCTTCACCGTCGACGAGCCGCTGGAGTCGCTCGGCGAGAAGCTCTCGCTGCCGCCCGACTTCGAGCACCTGCGCGACGAGGTCGAGCCGAACCTGCGCCCGGTCGTCAACCCGCGGGCCTAGCCCCCAAGGCGCGGAAGCGGGCGAGGTGGCCGAAGACTTCCTCTGGCGCGACGGCGGGCGGCTGATCGCCTTCCGGGCGACCGCGCTGCGCGACGCGCCCGAGCTGCTCGCCGGCCACGACTTCGAGCCCTTCGAGCTGCTCACCACCGAGCGGGCGGCGCCGGAGGCCCGGGCCCTGCGCGATGCGGCCGCCGCCGTCCACGTCGTCCCGCCCGGCCAGGTGCCGCAGACCGCGGCGGAGCTGCTCGCGCCGCTCGAGGAGGCCGGCGGGAGCCGCCTCGTCGCCTTCGGCGGCGGCCGGGTGATCGACACGGCGAAGGCGGTCGCCGCGGTCAGCGGGGCCGAGGTGGCGGCGATCCCGACGACCCTCTCGGGGGCGGAGATGACCGGGATCCACCGCCTCCCGGCGGGCGCCGAGGACCGGGTCGCGCGCCTGGTCAGGCCGGTGCTGGTGATCGCCGACCCGGCGGCGATGACCGGCCACGCGGAGCCGCGGCTGCGGGCCAGCGCGATCAACGCCCTCGCCCACGCCGCCGACTCCCTCTACACCCCGTTCGCCAATCCGGTCTCGCGGATGACGGCCCTGCGCGCCGCGGAGCTGATCGCCGGCGCCCTCGACGAAGCGCGCGAGGGCCGCGACCGCGGCGCCCTCGCGCTCGGCGCGATCCTCGCCGGCTACGCGATCGACTCGGCCATGTTCGCGATCCACCACGTCGTCTGCCAGAGCCTGGTCCGGATCTGCGGCAGCCCGCATGCGGAGACCAACGCGGCGATCCTGCCGCGGGCGATGGCCTTCATGGCGCCACGCGCGCCGCGGCAGATCGACGCTCTGGCCGAGGCCCTCGGCACCGAGCGCGACGGGATCGAGGCGCGGATCCTCGAGCTCGGAGGCGGCCCGGAGGGGCTCGGCGCGGCGGGGGCCGAGCGCGAGCATCTCGAGGAGGCGCTGGAGGCGATCCTCGCCCGCCCCGAGCTCGCCTTCACCCCGGGGGCGCCGGGGCGCGAGGAGCTGCGCGCCCTGGTCGAGCGCGCCTGGTGACGTCGAGGAGGGGCGAGGGCGGCCGGGCCGCCCTCGCCCCTCCGCAACTCGCCTAGCGGGTGCCGATGATGTCGACGGCTCCGCCGCTTGCGGTGATGCCGCTGCCGGCGGTGCAGCTCGAACTGGCCATCAGGATCGAGAACGTGTGGGGCGTGGCGGCCGCCGGAGCCGTCCGCCACGGCGCGCCGGCTCCGGGGAGGGACCCGAAGCTCAGCTGCTTGGTCACCTGGCCACCGGCTTCGTCCACGACCTGCCCGAGGCCGATGATGTCGCTGACCGTCGGTTTGCCCGGGTTGGCCGCGTCGAGCAGCAGGTACGCGGTCGCTGCCCGGGGCGGCGTGCACGAGGGCTGGAAATTCACGTTGAGGCCGGCGATGTACTGGTCGGTCTCCCCGGCGGGCTGAATGTAGGTGGGGGGCACGAGCGGGTAGAGCGCTTCTTTCGCAAAGGCGACCGTCGCGCCCCCGCCGAGCCGCGCGACCACCCGGCTGAAGGGTGTGGTCGGCACGTTGATCTTGTCGCCGCTGACCGCGCCGGCGGCGAGCTTGCCGTTGGTGACCGCGGCGTCTGCGATCCGGTCTGTGCTCACCGCGCTCTTCGCGATCTTGCCGGTCTTCACCGCTTCCGGGGCGAGCTTGCCGGCCTTCACCGCCTTCGGGGCGAGTTTGGCGGTCTTCACGGCCTTCTTCTTGATCTGCTTGGTGCCGACGCTGTTCTTCGGCAGCTTGATCGCGGCGAATGCGGCGCCGCCGCCGAGGACGAGGAAGACGGCGAGGGTCGACATCACGTTCGAGTAGGTCAGGCGGGATCGCAGGGATCTCACGGCGGGACTCCTTTGGGTGAGGGATGGCGGGTCGAGCGGTCAGGGAAGCTCGAGTGCCGGAAAGCTACCCGTGCGGGGGCCGGAATTCCAGTACCGCCGCCCGGTAACCGGCCCGCCCACCCCGTGTAGGCGAGTAGGTGACCCCCGAGCGCCTCGCCCGCTACCACGAGTACACCCGCCGTCACGGCGTCCACCCGGTCCTCTACCTGCTCGCCCGCGCTCTTCATGACGCCCTTCTTCCTGGTCTATTTCCGCTACGCGCGCAACGGCCGCGAGCACGCGCGCCTCAGGGGCGGGCTGATCGTCGCCTCCAACCACCGCAGCTTCCTCGACCCCTTTGCGATCGGCGGAGCCCTGCCCTGGCGGCGGCCGATGAACTACGTCGCCAAGGTCGAGCTCTTCGAGCGCCGCTGGCAGGGCTGGATCCTCTCGCGCCTGGGCGCCTTCCCGATCCGCCGCGGCGAGTCCGACGAGGAGTCGATGGCGACCGCCCGCGCCGTGGTCGAACGGGGCGGGGCGGTCTGCATCTTCCCGGAGGGGACGCGGATCAGGACAGGGGCGCTCGCCGCCCCCCGGCGGGGCGTCGGGCGGCTGGCGCTGGAGACGGGCGCCCCGGTGATCCCCGCCGCCGTGCTCGGAACCGAAGACGTCCGCCGCGGATGGCGGATCCGGCCGCGCCGGGTCAAGGTGAGGCTCGGCCGGGCGATGACCTTCCCCCGTGCCGAGGCCCCCTCGCGAGCGCTGGCAGAGGCGGTGACGACGCGGATCTGGCCGAACGTCGAGCTCCAGTGGGAGGACCTCGGCGGGCTGCCGCCGATGCGCCGCGCCGCGGTGATCGGCGCCGGCAGCTGGGGGACGGCGGTCGCGGTGCTGCTCGCCCGCGGCGGCCTCGACGTGCAGCTCGGCACCCGCACCGGCAGGCAGGCGGCAGAGCTCGAGCGGGCGCGCGAGAACGACCGCTACCTGCCCGGCGTCCCGCTGCCCGGCTCGCTGCGGGTGCGCCAGGCCGGCAAGATCGAGCTCGCCGGGCTCGACCTCGTCTGCCTCGCGATCCCCTCCGGAAACCTGCCCCAGGCGGTGGGCTCGATCGCCGCTCGGGTCGGCGATCGCACCGCGGTGCTGCTGCTCACCAAGGGGTTGATCGCCCCGCTCGGCCAGCTGCCCGCCGAGTACGTCGGCGAGCGCGTGCGGGCGCGCGGGATCGCCTGTCTCGGCGGCCCTGCGCATGCCCGCGAGGCGGTCTCCGGCTCGGCGGCGCTGGTGCTCGGGTCCGCCGACGCCGACCTGCGCAGCCAGCTGGGCGAGGTCTTCGATCGCGCCGGCCTTGTCTGCGAGCGCTCCGCCGACGTCGCCGGCGTCGAGATGGCGGGAGCGGCGAAGAACGCTGCCGCGCTGGCCGCCGCGGCCGCCGAGCCCCACGGGCTGAACGCCGCCGGGATCGCCGCCGCCGAGGTCTGGCGCGAGTGCACCGGGTACGCGCTCGGCAGAGGGGCGGAGCTGGAGACCTTCTCGGGACTGGCCGGGGTCGGCGACCTGACGGCGACGATGATGGCCCCCACCGGCCGCAACCGCCGGGCCGGGGAACTGCTCGGCCGGGGCACCCCGGTCGAGGAGATCCCGCGGATCATCGGCCAGGCCTCCGAGGGTCTCGACGCGGTGCCGCTGCTGGCGGACGCGATCTCCGCTGCCGGCGAGCCCGCCGAGGCGCTCGCCGGGCTCGCGGCGCTGATCCGCGGCGAGATCGACGCCGACGCCTGGATCGAGGGGCTGCGCAGGGTCGAGCGCTCACGGCGAGCGGCCTGATGGGGGCCGGTGCGCTGCCGTGCCGGAAGGCCGTGAGCGAGGCCGGCCGGCCCGCGGGCCGAATAGTCTTTGCCGGTGAGCCCGGACGACCCGAAGAGGGGGGAGATGGTCGAGCCGTCCGGCCTCGACCCGGCAGCCAAGGCCGAGCTCGACCGCGAGTTCGAAGACCTCTACCGAACCCACCTCCGCGACGTCTACTCCTACGCCTACTACAAGGTCGGCAACCAGCACGACGCCGAGGACCTCACCGAGCAGGCCTTCCTCCAGGCCTACCGCCACTTCGACCGCGCCAGGCGCGAGTCCGACGGGCGGCCGCTGCGGCCATGGCTGATCCGGATCGCTCACAACCTCGCGTCCAACTACTACCGCGACCGCTCGCGCCGGCCGCAGACGCCGCTGGACAGCGCCGACCCGATCCCGGCCCGGCACGGCACCGAGGCGATCGCCGAAGGCCGCGAGGAGCTGCGCAGGGTGATAGACAATCTCCAGGACCTGCCCGACGACCGGCGCGAGGCGCTGATCATGAGATTCGCCCTGGGCATGGACAACCGAGAGATCGCCAGGGCCCTGGGCCGCACCGACGGCGCCACCAAGGTCCTCATCCACAGGGCGATCAAGCAGCTCCAGGAGCAGATGGGAGAGGGCGAGGATGACTGACGTCGAGAGGATGCTGGCCGACGCGTTGCGGCCGATCGAGCCCCCCGAGCGGCTCTCGGGGCGGGTCGAGGACACCCTTGGGGCGATCACCCAGGCCGCTGCCGAGGAGCTCTCCGACTGGGCCGAGACCCTCTCGGAGAGCGAGCTGCGGGCGCTGCGCGACCCGCGCAACTGGGTGCGGCCGGTGGTCGCGGTGAGCGCCGGCAGCGTCGCCACCGGGGCGCTGATCCTGCTCGAGATGCGCCGCCGCGGCCGCAGCCAGGCAAAGGGCGGGCTGCGGGCCCTCGCCGAGCGGGTCAGGCCCTAGCGCGCCGCCCGCGGCTCGTGACGGAGGAGCCGGGGCGCGGCTCGCGGGAGCCGGATCGTGACGCCCGCCGCCCGCGGCCCGGGACGGGCGTGGCGACGGCCGCCAGCACCCCGAGCGCCCCGAGCGCCGTGTGCAGGAGGTTGTCGCCGCTGTCGGCGGGCAGGAAGCCGAGCAGCGTGTCGCCGGCGGTCGCGAAGCCCCAGGCGCCGAGCGCAAGGAGCCCGATGCCGGCCCAGAGCGCGTAGCGGCGGGCGGCGAACCCGGCGACCAGCAGGCCGACCGCCCCGAGCAGGGCGTGCCCGACGTTGCTCCAGCCGTTGACCGCGAAGGCGCCGAGCTCCTGCTCGACTTCCCCCGGCGAGCCGAACGAGGCGCTGTAGAAGAAGCCGACGATGCCGAACAGCACCAGCAGGGCGCCGACGAGCGTCGCGTAGAGGCGCGCGGGACTGGGTTGCTCCGGGCTGGCTTTCCCGTCGTCGCTGGCCAAGGGCGCCCGATTGTAGGCTCCCCGATTCCGATGGCGACCTGCTACCGCCACCCCGACCGCGAGACGGCGGTCTCCTGCTCCTCCTGCGGGAGGCCGATCTGCCCCGACTGCATGACCCCCTCGCCGGTCGGCATGCGCTGCCCCGAGTGCGCGCGGCAGCGCACCCGCGTGCACACCGGGCCGGGCGCCTTCGGGGGCACGGCCGCGCCGGCGACCTTCGTCCTCATCGGCCTCAACGTGCTCGCCTTCCTCGCCGAGATCGGCTCCGGCACGGGCGGGCTCAGCGAATCGAGCGGCTCGGTGGTCAACGACTTCGCCCTGCGCGGCGCCTCGGTGGCCGAAGGAGAGTGGTACCGGCTCGTCACCGGCGGCTTCCTGCACGCCGGCTTCGGCCACATCGCGCTCAACATGCTCGCCCTCTACTTCCTCGGCCGCCTGCTCGAGCCGGCGATCGGCACGCCGCGCTTCGTCTTCCTCTACGCGGCCTCGCTGCTCGCCGGCTCCTTCGGCGCGATCCTGCTCACCGACCCGGGCCAGATCACGGTCGGCGCCTCGGGGGCGATCTTCGGCATCTTCGGCGCCACCTTCGTGATCGCCGGCGCCCGCGGGCTGCGCGACGTCGCCACGCAGCTCGGCATCCTGCTCGCGATCAACCTCGCCTTCACCTTCAGCGCCGCGCGGATCAGCGTCGGCGGGCATCTCGGCGGGCTGGTCTGCGGGCTGGTCTGCGGGCTGATCATCGTCATCGGCGAGCGCGGGAGGCTGGGCCCCAACCGCCTCGCGGTGGAGCTGATCGCAATGGGGGCGATCGCCGTCGCCTCCTTCGCCGGGGGCGTCCTCGCCGCCTGAGCGGTCGGGGCCTAGGCGGGCACGACCTCTTCGAACCCGATTCCCCCCGGCGCCCCGACCCGGTCGGGGTGGAGGACGTGGGCGAGCAGCTCGACTCCGTCGACCAGGCGCGGCCCGGGCCGGGAGAAGCTCGCGGTGGCGTCGAGCGCCCAGACACCCCGGGCCCCGAGCGACTCGACCTGTCGCCAGCAGCGCATCGCCTCGGACCGGGCCTCCTCGACGCGCAGCCCGCAGGGCATGACGAGGACGATCTCGGGGCCGAGCCCGGCGAGCTCGCCCCAGCCGACCTCGGGCGAGCGCAGCCCCGGCGGCCCGGCGACGTCGTCGCCGCCGGCGATTGAGATCATCTCCGGCACCCAGTGGCCGCCGACATAGGGAGGGTCCAGCCACTCGAGGGCGACGACCCGGGGCGTCGCGGCGCCGGCGACCGCCGCCCCCACCGCGGCGAGGCGACCCTCGAGCTCGGCGCGCGCTTCGCGCGCTTTGTCCGCGATCCCCGCCGCCTCGCCGAGCGCGATGACGTCGTCGAGTACCTCGCCCAGCGTGCTCGGGTCCTGCTGGAGGACGCGGGGGCGGCTCGGGAGGCGGGCGGCGACCTCGGTCACGTCCTCGAAGGAGACCGCGCAGACCGCGCACACCGCCTGGGTCACGATCAGGTCCGGGGCGAGCTCGGCGAGCAGCTCCTCGTCAAGCTCGTACAGGGCCCGGCCCTCGCCGACGGTCGCCTTCACCGCGGCGTCGATCCGCCCCGGCTCCAGGCCGGGGCGGAGCACGCTGCGGGTCAGGCTGGGGAGGCTGCGGGCCTCCGGCGGGTAGTCGCACTCGTGGGTGACGGCGACCACCTCGTCCCCCAGCCCCAGCGCGAAGAGCATCTCCGTGGCCGAGGGGACGAGACTCGCAATCCGCATGATGAGAAAGCTATATTCCGAAGGGCCGAATGGCCGAAGACGACCTCCCCCGAAGTACCGGGCGAAATAGCCGATGAGCGAGTTGCTGCTCATCCTCCTCGTCCTCGTCCTGGTCGCCGTGAACGGGTTCTTCGTCGCGACCGAGTTCGCGATCGTCCGCTCGCGCCGGAGCCGGATCGAGCAGGACGCCGAGGAGGGCCACAGGCGCGCGCCGCTCGCCCTGCACCAGCTGGAACACGTCGACGACTACGTCGCCACCTCGCAGGTCGGGATCACGCTGGCCTCGATCGGCATCGGCTTCCTCGGCGAGCCGGCGGTGGCGAGCCTGATCGAGCCGGCTCTGGAGGGGTTCTTCGGCCAGGCCGTCTCCTATGTGATCGCCTTCCTGATCGCCTACTCCTCGGTGACCCTCCTGCACGTGATCTTCGGCGAGCAGGCGCCGAAGATGGTCGGGATCGCCCGGGCCGAGCGGCTGCTGCTCGGCCTGGCCCGGCCGCTCGAGGTCTTCCGCCGCGCCTTCCACCCGCTGATCGTCGTCACCAACGTCCCCGCGCGAGGCTTCGTCAGGAGGGTGCTGAGGATCGAGCCGACGCCGGAGGACGAGCTCAGCTCGCCCCGGGAGCTGCGGATGATCATCGACCGCTCCCAGCAAGGCGGCGCCCTCGACCCCGGCGAGGCCGGGATGCTGGGCGGCGTCTTCCACCTCCACGAGCAGGAGGCCCGCGAGGTGATGACCCCGATCCCCGCGGTGGTCACCGTCGACTCCTCGGAGAGCGTCGAGGCCGCGCTCCAGCGCTGCGTGACCTCCGGCCACACGCGCCTGGTGGTGATCGAAGACGAGAATCCCGACCGGGTGAAGGGCATCGTCCACAACAACCGGCTGGCCCGCCTCTATATGAGCGAGGGCCCCGAGGCGCGGATCGAGCCGGTCGTCCGCGACGCGCTGATCGTGCCCGAGACGCGGCCGCTCGACGACCTGCTGCATGACCTCCAGGTGCAGCGCACCTCGCTGGCCGTGATCGTCGACGAGTACGGGCGCACCGTCGGCCTGGTGACCGTCGAGGACATCCTCGAGGAGGTGGTGGGGGAGATCGAGGACGAGACCGACCCCCGGGCGGGGGCACTGCGCCGGTTGACCAGCGGCGACTGGTTCGTCCGCGGCCACGTATCGCTCGGCGACCTCGCCGATGCCGGGATCGAGCTGCCCGTCGACACCGACGCCTACAACTCGGTCGGCGGGTACGTCTTCGGCGAGCTCGGCCGGCTGCCGAAGAGGGGCGACTCGATCGAGGCGAACGGCTACACGCTGCGGGTCGAGTCGGTGCGAGAGAACCGGATCGAGGCGGTCAGGATCAGCGGTTCCGTCCGCTCGGACACCTAGCTTCTCCGGGCAACCCGCGTCCCCGCCGAGCATTGGAGGTCCCGTATGTGGGTTGTGCGTCTCAGCGATAAACAGCTCGAGGTCCTGAGGGCGCTGCTGCGGTCGGAGGAGCACCTCGGCCCGGCGCTGAAGGGCGCCGTCGAGGCGCTCGACCTCGCCCGCTGGGACGACCTCCCGGAGGCGGAGCTTCCCTGGGGAGAGGTTGCCGCCGCCGCCCGGCGGCAGGGGATCACCGAGGCGGACGTGATCTGGGACCTGAGCGGCCGCCGCCGCGCCGTCAGCTGACGGACGGCTCCGTCAGTCTCCTGACAGCCTTCCACGTGCCATGCACGCGCGCCGTGTTCCTCCGGTGAACCCCTGAGGAGGAGATATGCACCACAGCTCGATGCGGCAAAGGTTCGGCCGGCCCAGTCCGGCGATGGTGATCGCGATGATCGCCCTGTTCATCAGCCTCACAGGCAGCGCCTGGGCGGCCTTCGGCGAAGAAGGAGCTTTCCGGCGCCACAAGAAGCCTCATTTGGCCAAGAACTCGGTCGGCACACGGCAGCTGAAGTCGAAGTCCGTGCGCACCGGCAAGATCGCCAACAACGCGATCAACAGCAGGAAGGTCCGCGACAACTCCCTCACCGGCGCCGACATCAACCTGAGGAGACTCGGCGTCGTCCCAAGCGCGGTGAGCGCCGGGTCGGCCGGCAACGCGAACACGGTCAGCGGCCACGCGGCCTACTGCCCGCCCGGGTCGACCCTGATCCGCGGCACCTGCTACGACCTCGCGCTCAACGGAGTCGTGCCCGGGGTCAAATCCGCCGCCTCCCTGTGCGCGGCGAAGGGCGGCTACCTGCCGAGCCCGATGGAGCTCTACTCGGTACGCACGGTGATCAACCTCGGGACCGGCATCGCCCCCGACTACGCCGTCGCCGACGAGTACTACGCGAACACGTCGGGCGTCAACTACCGCACGGTGACGGTTGACGGCGCCGGGACGATCCAGGAGGTCCCGGTCGAAGCCAACACCCGCTTCATCTGCGCCTACAACCTGGTCCGCTAGGCGTATGCGCTCCAACGCGAACAGGAAGATCGCAGGGCTGTGCGCGCTGGCGCTGGCCGTGGCCGCCGTCGTCGCGACGGCGGCCATCGGCCAGACGGTGCGCGCAGGGAAGCTGATCGCCAAGATCGACGGCAAGATCAAGCCGACCAAGCTGCCGAAGAAGGGCACGGCGCCGATCACCCTGAAGCTCTCGGGATCGATCGAAACCGCCGACGGCTCGCACCCTCCGGCGCTCCAGAAGCTCGACCTCGACTTCGACAAGCACGGCCACCTCTACACCAAGGGGCTGGCCACCTGCACGGTCGGGCAGCTGGAAAGCACGCTCACCTCGCAGGCGAAGCGGGTCTGCCGCAAGGCGATCGTCGGCAGCGGCCGGGTCGGGGCGCAGATCGCCTTCCCCGAACAGGCCCCGTTCGGCGCCTCGGGCCCGCTGGTGATCTTCAACGGCAAGCCGAAGGGGCACAAGCCGGTGCTGATCTTCCACGTCTACGCGCACGTCCCCGCCCCGACCACGTTCGTCACCACGGCGGTGATCCGCAACGCGAAGGGCCGCTACGGGACGAACGCGAAGGTGAGGATCCCGAGGATCACCAACGGCCAGGGCTCGCTGACCTTCTTCCGGGCGAGGATGAGCAAATCGTGGCGCTTCAAGCACCGCAAGCGCCACCTGCTGCTTGCCAGCTGCCCGACCGGAAGGCTGTTCGCCCGCGGCAAGTTCATCTTCGCCGGCGGCACCAAGATCACCGGCAGGGTGACTCGCAGCTGCCGCCCGGTCGCCAAGGCCTCGCGGAGGGTTGCGACGGCCTCGCTGATCGGCGAAGTGACCCGTGACGGCTACCGCCAGGCGGCCGAGCCGATCTGCCGCAAGAACGCGAAGGCGAACAAGCGGATCCTCAAGCACGTCCGGCCCGACTTCAAGAAGGGCAAGCTGTCGCGGGCGGGAAAGAGCATGATCCACGCCTCGCGGGCGCTGAAGAAGACCCTCAGGCAGCTGCGGAAGCTGCCGCGGCCGGCCTCCGACACCGGCAGGCTGAAGCGCTGGCTGGGCAAGGTCAAGGTCGAGGCGAACCTCTTCTTCAAGGCCGGCAAGGCGATGAAGAAGGGCCAGAAGGGGAAGGCGAGCGCGATCGTCGTGAAGCTGAACAAGAACGCGACGAAGGCGAACAACATCGTCATCCCGTTCAACTTCCACAACTGCAAGTTCAACCCCTCCAAGTACACCTAGGGGTGCGTGACCGAGAGCGCGGGCGCCGTCCTTCCGCGGCGGCGCCCGGCGGCTCGGTCGCGGGGCCGGGGGCTCAGTCGTAGGTGTAGAAGCCGGCGCCGCTCTTGCGGCCGAGCTTCTCTTCGCCGATCATCTCGACCATCAGGCCGGGCGGTTTGTGGGCTGCCTCGCTCGAGTCGGCGTACAGCGCGTCGCCGATCGCCTCGGCGACGTCGAGCCCGACGAAGTCGAGCAGCGCCAGCGGACCCATCGGGTGGCCTGCGCCGAGCTTCATGCAGGCGTCGACCTCCCCGGCCTCCATCCCGGTGCGCTCCATCATCCGCACCGCGTCGAAGAGGTAGGGGAAGAGGAGCCGGTTGACCACGAAGCCCGACTGGTCGGGAACCTCGACCGCGGTCTTGCCGAGCGCCGCGCACCAGGCCAGAGCGCTCTCCCGGGCGCTCTCCGCGCCCTCCGGGAAGCAGACCTCGACCAGTTTCATCCGCGGCACCGGATTGAAGACATGGAGGCCGAACAGGCGGCCGGAGATTCCCCCCGCCTCGGCGATCTCGGCGATCCCGAGCGAGGACGTCGTCGTCGCCAGGTCGGCGTCGGGGCCAAGATGGGCCGCGACGCGTCCGAGCAGCTCGCCCTTCGGGCCGACTTCCTCGATGATCGCCTCGACGACCACGTCGCAGTCGGAGAGGTCGGCGGGGTCGGTGGTGACCCGCAGCCGGGAGGGCTCGGCGCCGTCGATCTTGGCGCAGGCGGCGACCACTTTCTCCTCCGCCCGCCAGGCCGAGGCCTCGCTGCGGGCGAGCAGGATCGTGTCGGCGGTCGTCGTCGAGACCGCGGCCAGCCCGGTCGCGATCGCTCCGCTGCCCGCGATCCCCGGCGCCTCGTATCCGGTGCCCCCACTGCTCATCGGACCGGGTTCCTATCACGTGACCGGGCCGTCCGGTCGCGCGCCCTCAGCCCGTTTCGGCGGTCCAGTGGACCGTCGCCGAGCAGCGGTCGGTCCCTTCCGGGTCGGGCCTGCCTTCCCGTTCGGGATCGACGCGAGTGTGGTCGACGATCGTGCCGCCCGCGAACCCGCGCACGAGCCGGCCCTTGACGACCACCGTGGTCGCGCCCCGGTCGCCGGTGGTGAGAAGGGCACGCAGTTGGCTGACTGACCAGTCAATCGGCTATCTTGGAAGGAGGCGCGCGGCGCCCTCAGGCACACGGCGAAACGGAGGTCCCGATGGCGGAGAACGGCAACGGCAGGTTCGGAGGTCGGGAGGTCGTGATCGTCGAGGCGGCGCGCACGCCGATCGGCCGAGGCCACCCCGAGAAGGGCTACTACAAGGACGTCCACCCATCCAACCTCCTCGCCAAGGTCTACTCGGAGCTGTTCGAGCGCTCCGGCGTCGACCCGGCCGAGACCGGCGACGTGATCGCCGGCTGCGCGCAGCAGTTCGGCGAGCAGGGGGTCAACATCGGCCGCAACGCCTGGCTCGAGGCGGGGCTGCCGATCGAGACGCCGGCGACCACGATCGACCGCCAGTGCGGCTCCGCCCAGCAGGCGGTCAACTTCGCCGCGGCGCTGATCGCGACCGGCGTCCATGACGTCGCGATCGGCTCCGGGGTCGAGCACATGGGCCACATCTCCTTCGCCGACGGCTACGAGGTGATGAAGGAGCACGGCAGCCCCTTCTCTCCCGAGCTGATGGAGAGGTACGACCTGGTTCCGCAGGGCCTCTCCGCAGAGATGATCGCCGACAAGTGGGAGATCCCCCGCTCCGAGCTCGACGAGATCGGGCTGCGCTCCCAGCAGCTGGCGCAGCAGGCGACCGAGGAGGGCCGCTTCGAGCGTGAGATCATCCCCTTCGCCGTCAACGGCGACACCCACCTGACCGACCAGGGCCTGCGCGAGACCACCCTGGAGGGGCTCGCCGGGCTGAAGCCGGCCTTCAAAGAGGACGGCAAGATCACCGCCGGCAACTCCTCGCAGGTCTCCGACGGGGCGGCCGGCGTGCTGCTGATGTCGCGGGAGAAGGCCGACGAGCTCGGCCTCGAGCCCCGGGCGCGGATCTTCGACCAGACCACGGTCGGAGTCGACCCGGTGATCATGCTCACCGGCCCGATCCCGGCGACGAGGAAGCTGCTCGAGCGAAACGGGATGCAGATGGACGACATCGACCTGGTCGAGATCAACGAGGCGTTCGCCTCCGTGGTCGCCGCCTGGAAGCGGGAGCTGGAACCGGACATGGACCGCGTCAACGTCAACGGCGGCGCGATCGCCCTCGGCCACCCGCTCGGCTCGACCGGGGCGCGGCTGATCACCACCCTGCTCCACGAGATGGAGCGCACCGACAGGGAGATGGGACTGGTCACCATGTGCTGCGGCGGCGGGCTCGGGACCGGGACGCTGATCCAGCGGGTCTGAGGCAGGCCCTGCGTCCAGGCGGTGGCCGCACGGAGACCCACCGGGGTGGCTTCCGGCCGCCGACTGCAATAGGTTCGGGGCTCTTGTCCACCTCCTGAGAGGAGTTCCTTTTGAACAGGCTTTCCGCACCGATGGTGGCGCTCGCCGCTGCCGTCGCCCTTCTCGTCGCCGGCTGCGGAAGCAGCGACAGCACGACCGGCGAAACGCCCACGATCTCCAGGTCCGAATACGTCAAGCAGGCCAATGCGATCTGCGCCGCCGGCAACAAGGAGATCAACGAAGAATTCGAAAAGTTCGCCAAGGAAAACGGCCTCAAGCAGAACCAGCCGCCCCCCGAGGCGAAGCTGACCGAAGCCGCCGAAGACTTCTTCATCCCCTCGATCCGCCGCCAGGTCGAAGAAGTCGCCGCCCTGGGCGTGCCCGAGGGCGCTGAAGAGCAGGTCGAAACCTTCATTGCGAACGCGGAAGCCGAGGTGGAGAGGGCCGAAGAAAATCCCGGCCAGCTGATCTCCGACAACAGCACGATGTTCGACGAAGTGAACAAGGAAGCCACCGAACTGGGCCTCACCGCCTGCGCCGAAGAAGGCTGAGCGCCGGCGCCGCCGCCGAGCCGGCATCGGGCGGACTGGCCACCTGGCCAGTCCGCCTATATGCTGGGCCGCGATGGACCTGACCCTCTCCCCGTCCGAGCAGGAGTTCCGCGACGAGGTCCGGGCCTGGCTCGAGGAGAACCACCCCGGCCCCGAGCCGGAGACCGGCCTCGACGACGTGATCGCCTTCCGCCGCGAGTGGCAGGGGAAGCTGCACGAGGCGGGCTGGGCAGGGATCTCCTGGCCGAAGGAGTACGGCGGCCGCGGCGCGACGCTGATCGAGCAGGCGATCTTCGTCGGCGAGGCCTCGCGCCTGCAGACGCCGAGCCCCGCCAACGTGCTCGGCCTGGCGATGGGGGGCCCGGTGGTCATCGCCCACGGCACCGACGAGCAGAAGCAGCGCTACCTGGAGCCGATCCTCACCGCCGAGGAGATCTGGTGCCAGGGGTTCTCCGAGCCCGAGTCGGGGTCCGACCTCGCCTCGCTGAAGACGCGTGCGGTCAAGGACGGCGACGAATGGGTGGTGACGGGGCAGAAGGTCTGGACGACCCTCGCGCAGTTCTCCAAGTGGTGCATGCTCGTCGCCCGCACCGACCCCGACGCCCCCAAGCACAAGGGCCTCACCTACTTCCTGATGGACATGGAGCAGGAGGGGGTGCAGGTGCGGCCGCTGGTGCAGATCACCGGCGAGGGCGAGTTCAACGAGATCTTCATCGAGGAGGCGCGGATCCCCGACGCCAACGTCGTCGGCGGCGTCGGCAACGGCTGGACGGTGGCGATCACGACGCTGATGAACGAGCGCGCCGGGCTCGCCTTCGGGGCGATCGCCTCGATCGCCAACCAGCTCAAGAAGCTCAACGCGCTCGCCGCCGAGACCCGGGTCAACGGCGCCACGGCGGCAGACGATCCCGTATTCCGCCAGCGGATCGCCCAGCTGCACATCGAGGCGGAGACGATGCGGCTCAACGCCTACCGCGGGCTGACCAAGACGATGCAGTCGGGCATCCCCGGCCCCGAGGGCTCGCTGGGCAAGTGGCAGTGGGCCGACATCAACCAGCAGATCGCCGAGCTGGCGCTCGACATCGAGGGCGCCTACGCGCCACTCGCCCGCGGCGCCGCGCACGCGCCCGCCAACGGCGCCTGGGAGTACAGCTTCCTGCGCTCCCGCGCCAACTCGATCGAGGGCGGCACCACGGACATCCTCCGCAACATCATCGCCGAGCGGGTGCTCGGCCTGCCGAAGATGCGCTGAGCGACATGTACTTCGACCTCACCGACGAGCAGCAGGCGATCAAGTCGACGGCGAAGGACTTCCTCGCCGCCCGCTACAAGTCGGAGCGGATCCGCGAGCTGGCCGACTCCGAGCTCGGCTTCGAGCGGTCCGACTGGGAGGAGATGGCGGGGCTCGGCTGGACCGGCCTGGCGCTGCCAGAGGAGTGGGGCGGCCAGGGGCTCGGCATCGTCGACCTCGCCGTCCTCTTCGAGGAGCTCGGCTACGCGCTCGCCCCCTCGCCGCTGTTCTCGAACACGATCGTCGGCCTGGCGCTCGCCCTCTGCGGCTCCGACGACCAGCGCGAGCGCTTCCTGCGCCCCCTCGCCACGGGTGAGCTGCGCGGCGTGCCGGCGCTCTGGGACGCGGGCACGCCGGCCGCGGTCGGCGGCTTCACGATGGAGGCGGTCGCCGAGGGCGAGGAAGTGGTCCTCGACGGCGAGAAGGTGCTGGTGCTCGACGCCGCCGGCGCCGACCTCTTCATGGTTGCCAGCGCAGACGGCCGCCGCCACCTGGTCGAGGCGGGAGCGGCCGGGGTGACGATCGTCCCCGAAGACTCGATCGACCCGACCCGCCGGCTCTCCTCCGTCCGCCTCGAGGGCGTGCGGGTGCCCTCCGCGGACACCATGCCGGCATCCGCGGACGACTACCTCCCGGTCTTCCACCGGCTCTGCGTGGCGCTCGCGGCCGAGTCGACCGGGATCGCGCAGCGCGCGATGGAGATGTCGGTCGAGTACGCAAAGGAGCGCAGGCAGTTCGGCCGGCCGATCGGCTCCTACCAGGCCGTCTCGCACCGCTGCGCGCAGATGCTGCTCGAGACCGAGAACGCGCGCTCGGCCGTCTACGGGGCTGCGTGGGCCGCCGACGCCGAGCCGGAGTCGCTGCCGCTGGCGGCCTCGATGGCCAAGGCCTACGCCTCCGACGCCGGCTGGCGGGTCCCCGACGCGGCGATCCAGGTGCACGGCGGCATCGGCTTCACCTGGGAGCACGACCTCCACTTCTTCCTCAAGCGCGGCCGCGCCAACGCGGCTCTCTTCGGCGACGCCAGGTGGCATCGAGAGCGGGTCGCCGAGGCGGTGCTCGCCGGGGCGGGCGAGCCCGTCGCGGCCTAGCGGGGCGGAGGAGCGGACGGTGGGCGCGCTGGAGCGGATCTCGGTCGCAGCGATCGGCAACTCGGTCGCCGACCTGGAGGCGGACGCGCGGCGGGCGGAGGCGGCCGGCATCGAGTGCGTCTGGGCGCCGGAGCTGTTCCGCTCCTCGATGACCCAGGCCGCCTACCTGGCGGGCCGCACCGAGCGGATCGGCCTCGCCACCGGGATCGCCTGGGCCTTCACCCGCAGCCCGTTCATCCTCGCCGTATCCGCTCTCGACGTCGACGAGATGTCCGGCGGGCGCTTCCGCCTCGGGCTCGGCTCCGGCGTCAGGCGCCTCAACGAGACCTGGCACGACGTCGAGTACGGGAGGCCGGCGCCGCACCTGCGCGAGGCGGTCGAGGCGACGCGGCTGATCATGCGCCAGGCGGGCGCCGGCGAGCCGATCAGCTACGAAGGCGAGTACTACGAGATCGACATCAGGGGCTGGGTCCGCCCGCACCCGGCGGTCCGCGAGTCGGTGCCGATCTACACCGCCGGCGTGCAGGCCGGGATGTGCCGGATGGCGGGCGACGTCGCCGACGGGCTGATCGGGCACCCGATCCAGAGCCTGCGCTGGATCGACGAGGTAGTCGTCGACTCCTTCGAGACGGGCCTGCGCCGCTCCGGCCGCGATCGCTCCGACTTCGACTATCTGCCCACCGTCTGCTGCGCGATCGACGACGACGAGGGACGGGCGATCGAGATGGCGCGCCGCACGATCTCCTTCTACGCGACGGTGAGGACCTACATGCCGCTCTGGGAGATGCACGGGTTCGCCGATCAGGCTGCCGCGGCGGGTGAGGCGTTCCGGCGCGGGGACCTGGCGGCGGTGCCGGCGGCGATCGGCGACGAGATGGTCGACGCCTACTGCGCCGCCGGGCCGCTGGACAAGGTGCGGGCGAGGGTCGAGGAGACCGCCGAGCGCGCCGACGGCCTCTTCCTGACCCCGCCCACCTACTTCATCTCCCCGGAGGAGCTGAGCGAGTACCAGAACCGGCTGATCGACGCCTTCGGCCCCTCCTCCCCCCACCGCTGAGTTCGCACTTATCCGCCAGATGAGCGGAAAACGACGAACTCAGCGGGGGGAGACCCCAGGCCCTGATGCTGAGTTCGCACCTATCCGCCATATCGGCGGACAACGACGAACTCGGCGGGAGGAGGTTGAGGAGCGGGTGCGGGAGATTCCGGCGGGATTCGTCGCCACCTACGGCGACGTCTCGCCCGGGGCGCCGCGCTTCGCCGGCGCGGTGCTGTTCGAGAGCGACGAGCCGGGCCTGCCCTGGTGGCGGGTGGTCAGGGCCGACGGCTCCCTCGCCAAGGGCGACCGCCAGCGCCGCCATCTCCTCGCCGAGGGAGTTCCCTTCAGGGGCGGGCGCGTGGAGATGGCCAAGGCACGGCTGCCGCGCTGAGGGGCGGGACCCGCAGCGCGACCCCGCTCACTCCTCGCGGGGGGTGATGCGGAAGATCGAGACCACCTCGGCGGTGTGCGCTTCGGGGTGGACGACGTAGGCGCTCGGCCCGCCGCCGAACCAGCCGGAGCTCTCGTTGTCGCCGACGAAGACGCCGGGGTGGTGCCGGCCGTCGGCGTCCTCGACCCAGACCGGGTCGCCCTCCTTGAATCCGTGCTCGGGCTCGGCCATCTGGCGCCAAGCCTATACGGGGCGCCGCGGGGCGCCGCTCAGGACGGCAGCTCGGAGACGAAGCTCTCGAAGGCGGCCATGTCGGTGACCGCGGGGCCGTGGCCGGGGAGGATCATCGAGGGGTTGAGCTCGGCCAGCCTGCGGATCGAGCGGCGGTTCTCGGCGGGGTCGCGGGTGAAGATCTCCGGCGGCTCCCTGATCCCGGGAAGCGCGGTCGCGTAGCTCATGTTGCGGATCACGTCGCCGCAGATCGCCACCCGGTCGGAATCGCGGAAGAAGACGACCTCCCCGCGCGCGTGCCCGGGCGCGTGGACGACGCGCATGCCGGCCACCTCATCGCCCTCGGAGAGCACCCGGTCGACCCGGTGGGGAGGCCCGGTCCAGAGCCGATCTATCGCCCGGTTGACGACGTGCCGCGGGTGGGCCTCCTGGACCGCCCGCCGACCCTCCATCGCGTCGACGTCGTCGGCATGGCAGGCGAGCGGCACGCCGCGCGCCTCGCAGAGGTCTGCGGCGACCCCCTGGTGGTCGGGGTGCACGTGGGTGAGGGCGACCATCGAGATCTCGACGCCGTCGATCTCCGAGAAGATCCTGCGCCTGTCCCAGCGCCGGCCGGCGTCGATCAGCACGTCCCCGGCGAGGTAGACGTTGATCGTCGGCGCGGGGATCTCCTTCAGCCGCCAGATCCCCGGGGCGAGGCCCTTCAATGCCGGCCGATCCCCATCGTTCCGCGCGGGTCGCCGCTGTGCTCGGCGAGCTCCTCGAGGTCGGCGATCTTGCGCTCGCCTTCGACCCGGGCCGGATGGCCGGCGGGGAGCGGGGCGATCAGGCGCTGGATCCGGTTGCGGACCTGGAGGGCGAAGTGGGGCGTCGAGGCGCCCGCCAGGGCGCGGATGTCCTCCGGCCGTCACCTCGCCGGCGCGGCCGAGCAGCTCCGGGTCTCTCAGCCTCGCTCATCGCTTCTCCCCCGATCTTGGCCAGCTCGGCGAGGGCGTCGATTTCAGCCTGTTGTCCCACTTCGATCGCCTCCTGGTCTCCGATCACCCACACGTGGTTGTAGAAGGCGCGCGTCGGGTCGTCCGTGTAGCCGGGCTTGACGTCGAGCAGGTAACTGCGCAAGGCCGCCGGAAGCGTACCGGCGTCGTCGGTGAGCAGCAGCGGCCCCCAGGTCCCCGAGGCCGAGAGCGGCGACGCGGCGGCGGCGTCGAGCGGCTGGTCGTTGCGGGCGACGACGAAGCCGTGGCCGGGGTCGTTGACGTTCCAGCCGAAGCCGCCGTCGGAGTAGCGGGCGAGGGCGATCGCGTTGGCTGACCGGGTCCTCGCCCGCGACGCGGCTGCACCTCGGCGCCGATCGCTGCCGATCTCGCCGCACCACGTCGGAGGAGATCGCCGAGGAGGGCCCGAGCACGAAGACCGGCAGCTCGCGGTAGCGGCGCAGGGCCGTCGCGGTCGCGCCGGGCAGCCTGTCGGGCTCGGCGAAGAGGACCGGGTCTCCGGAGCGCGCCGCCCAGGCCGCCGCCGGCATCGCGAACGCGGGCCCCTCGCCGGGGCGATCGACGACGTGTTTCGGAGGCGACCCGAAGAGGCGGTCGCGCAGGCGGGCGACGGCCGCCGCGCTCGCCGCCGGGCCGGCGCCGGCCCGACGTGCGTCGCGCTCAGGCCCGCCGGGGCGCCGACGTCGCCGATCGCGAAGCACCGCGGCGCCGCCGGTCGCCCGGCTCCCGGCCGGGTCGAGGGCGCGCGATCGCTTCGACGCTCTCCTCGGGCATCTGCTCCGGCGCCGGAGACGAGGATCGGCGCCCGCACCGGGGGCGGCCATCAGCACCGCGGCCGGCGATCGCCGCCGGCCCAGTCGTCCGCGCCGACCAGGGTCACCGCGGCGGGGCGCTGCGAGGGCACGGTGGAGGGGAACGCCGCGAGCGCCGCGCGCGGCCGCGTTGGCCGCCGGGTCGGCCCCGCCGATCCGGGTCGTGTTCTTGGTCGCGAAGGCCGGGATAGCCGAGGTCGGTCGTCGGCGCGCCGGCGGCCGGTCGGCCCTCTTCCCGCCGCCGACCGGCGGGGCCGCGCGTTCGACTTCCGCCTCCTCCGCCGCCACCACCGCCGCGGCCGCCGAGGATCGCGGCGACGATGAAGGCGATCGCGAACAGGACCAGCGCAGCCGATCAGCACCAGCGGCAGCGGCACCGGCCGGCGTCGGCGCGGCGCCCGGGGCGGCTTCGGCACGGCCGTGGAGGGGTGCCCGCCGGCCGCTTCGCCCTGCCCGTGCGGTGCGCCGCTGCTCCGGCGGCCCGGAGACCGGAACCTCCGCATTGATCGGCTTCTCTCTGGCTCAGGCGCCGAAAGCTACACGGCGCGGGGACTGGCTGGCGGTCGGTCAGTTTAAACTCGTTGACTGACGAGTCAATCAATCGTCGCCGAAAGCCGACCGCGAGCAGGGGAACTCAATGGACTTCGCACTCAACGAGGAGCAGCTCGAGTACAGAGGGCGCTGCCGGACGTTCGCCCGCGAGGTGATCCGCCCCGCCGCCGCCAGGCACGACGCGGAGGAGAGCATCCCCTGGGAGGTCATCAAGGAGGCCCGCAGGCAGGGCTTCGGCAGCCTGGAGGCGATCCAGCGCAACGCGGCCGACGCCGAGGGCCAGATGCAGGTGATCTCGGCCGAGGAGTTCCACTGGGGCTGCGCCGGGATCGCGCTGGCGATCTCCGGCTCCGGGCTCGCCGCCGCCGGCATCGCCTCCTCGGGCACGCCCGATCAGATCGCCCGCTGGGTCCCGGAGTGCTTCGGCAGCGCCGAGGAGGTCAAGCTCGGCGCCTACGCCGTCACCGAGCCGCAGGCCGGCTCCGACGTCAAGAGCCTGAAGACGACCGCCAGGCGCGAGGGCGAGGAGTGGGTGCTGAACGGGACCAAGGTCTTCATCACCAACGGTGGGATCGCCGACGTCCACGTCGTCGTCGCCACCGTCGACCCCGAGCTCGGCACCCGCGGCCAGGCCTCTTTCGTGATCGAGAAGGGGACGCCGGGCCTCAGCCAGGGCAAAAAGGAGACGCAAGCTCGGGATCCGCGCCTCCCACACCGCCGAGGTCGTGCTCGACGACTGCCGGATCCCGGCCGAGAACCTGCTCGGCGGCGAGGAGAAGCTGCAGAGGAAGCTCGAGCGCGGTCGCTCCGGCCAGAAATCGCGCTCGGCCGACGCCCTGGCGACCTTCGAGATGACGCGCCCGCTGGTCGGCGCCTCGGCGCTGGGGATCGCGCAGGCCGCCTACGAGTGGACGCTCGAGTACCTCGACGGTCGCTCGGAGGGCGGCACGCCGCTGCTCCAGACCCAGCGGATCCAGCAGACGCTGGCCGACGTCGCGACCGAGATCGAGGCCGCGCGCCTGCTCGTGCAGCGCGCCTCCTGGATGGGCCGCAGCGGCGATCCCGATGACCGGTGGGCAGGGCTCGATGTCCAAGCTCAAGGCCGGCGACGTGACGATGTGGGCGACGACGACCCTGATGGACCTGGTCGGGCCCGCCGCCTGGAGCACGGAGCTCCAGCTCGAGAAGTGGTTCCGCGACGCGAAGATCTACCAGCTGTTCGAGGGGACGGCGGAGATCCAGCGCATGGTCATCTCCCGCATGCAGGCCCGCGAGTACGCCGAGCGGCTCGCATACGGCGCGGAGGTGGCCGAGCGGGCGCTGCAGGACGGCGCCGAGCCGGAGAAGGAGAAGGAGCCGGTGCCCGCCTGAGCTGAGGGTCGTGCCCGGCCACGGGCGCGGTCTGGAGGCGCGGCGCAGCGATAGCCGCCGCCGGCAGCAATCGGGCTCGCAAAGCCGATTGCACCGGGCGACGGCGGCCGAGGGCCGCTTCCGCGCTCGGCTAGCCTCCTGCCGATGCTCGAGAATCGCCTCGCCCCGGCGGCGGCCTCCCTCGCCGTCGCGGCGGCCCTCGTAGCGCTGCTCGCGGCAGCCCCCGGCGCGCGCGCCGAGGGCCTCCAGTCAAAGCTCGAAGACAAGGAAGCGAAGCTCTCCCACGTGCGCGAGCGCAAGGGCGTGCTGACGACGACGATCTCCCGCTACCGCACGCGGATCGAGCGGCTCACCGGGCAGGTCGCCGACCTGCGCACCCGCGAGCAGGGCGTGCGGGCCAGGCTCGCCGTCAAGCAGGCGGAGCTCGATCGGGCGGTGCGGGACCTGAACGTCGCCAAGCGCCACCTGGCGGTGGTCAGGGCCCGGCTGCACCGGGCCCTGGTTGCGCTCCGCGACAGGTTGGTGGCGATCTATGAGACCGGCACCCCGGACGTGCTCAGCGTCATCCTCGGCTCCGACGGCTACGACGAGCTGGTCGACCGCACCGAGTACCTCGAACGGATCCACGGCATGGACGAAGCGGTCGTCGGCCGCGTGCGCCAGCTGCGCAACCAGGTGAGGGCGACGGTCGCCAGGCTGCGCTCGGCGAAGAACCGGATCGAAGTCGCCCGCGACGCGATCGCGGCCGAAGAGCGGGCCCTGGCGACGGCGCGGCGGGCCCTGCAGAGGCGCCAGTCGAAGCTCGTCTCCGCCCGCCGCGAGCGGTCCAGGGCGCTGGCGAAGATAGATGCGGCCGAGGAAAGGCTGGACGGCGACGTCGCCTCGATCCAGGCCAAGCTCGCCGCCCGGCTCGCCGGCTTCGGCTCGGCGCCGCTGCCCGCCGGCCCGATCCGGCCCGGCAACGGGAGCGGGCTGATCTGGCCGGTGAACGGGCCGGTCGTCTCCGGCTTCGGCATGCGCTGGGGCCGCCCGCACGAGGGGATCGACATCGCCGTCCCCGCCGGCACCCCGATCCGCGCCGCCGCCTCCGGCGACGTCGTCCTGCTCGAGTCCGAGTCGAGCTCCGGCGGCTACGGCAACTTCACCTGCCTCGACCATGGCGGCGGCCTGCAGACCTGCTACGCGCACCAGTCCGCCTTCGCGGTCAGCTCCGGGCAGAGCGTCTCGCAGGGCCAGGTGATCGGCTACGTGGGCTGCACCGGGCACTGCTTCGGCGACCACCTCCACTTCGAGGTCCGCGTCAACGGCGTCCCCACCGACCCGCTCGGGTACCTGTAACCTCCGGCCCGGAACTCCCATTAGTGGGTATACCGGGGGCCTGTCACGGTGCGACTCTGGGTACAGGCAAACGGGAGTCGATCGATGATCCGCCAGGCTCGGAAATACCTCGCCGGCGCGGTGTCCGGGACGGTCCTGATCGCGATCGCCATCGCGGCCTTCGTGGTCCTGGTCTCCGTCCAGGCGCTCCGCGACTGGCCCCTGCCCGGTCTCGTCGCGGGCGACGACGACGCCGGGGCCGGAGTGGCCCCCGCGCGGGCGGTCGCCGGGGCGCGCGCGGCGACGGGGGCGCCCGGGACGGCGCAGCGCGGCGGTGGCCGCCGGGGAGCGGCGGGCGGCGGCGGCGCCGCGGGGGCGGCCGCGCCGCGCGGCACGGCCACCGGCGCGAGCTCGCCCGTGCCCGGGGAGGGTGGGGGCGGCGGCGCCCCCGGCGGCGGCAACGGCGCACCGGCCGCCTCCGCACCCGCGCACACCGGCGGAGGGTCCCCGGGCACCGGCGGAGGGCCCTCGGGCGGCAGCCGCGGCGGCTCCTCGACCGGTGGCGGCTCCGGCTCCTCGTCGGGCGTTTCCGAAACGGTCTCCGGCGCCGCCGACGAAGCGGCCTCGGCCGTCAACGGCGCGAGCGGCGGCGCGGTCGGCAAGAGCGGCGTCGGCAAGACGGCCGAAGAAACGGTCGACGGGGTCGCCGGACCGGAATCGGCCGTCGGCGAAACGGTCGACGGGGTGGCGAAGGGCGTCGGCGAAACCGTCGGCAAGGCCGCGAAGGGGGTCGAAGACACGGTCGACGGCTTGCTCGCCCCGGGGCACTAGCCGGGGAACCGCGCCCAACCGTCACAATGCCCGTCTCATGGCGGAGCGTGGACAGGCCCTGGCCGACCCGATAGCGGGCTCCGCGGTCTACCCGCAGGGAAGCCGCGTCAACGAGCGCGGGCACCTCGAGGTGGCCGGATGCGACCTGGTCGAGCTGGCCGCCGAGCTCGGCACCCCCGCCTACGTCTACGCGGAGGAGGACATGCGCGCCCGCGCCCGGGCGCTGCGCGAGGCGTTCGCCGAGCGCACCGAGGACTTCGAGGTCGTCTACGCGAGCAAGGCTTTCCCCAGCACCGCGGCGCTGCGCCTCTTCGCCGAGGAGGGGCTCTCCTGCGACGTCGCCTCCGGCGGAGAGCTGTACCTGGCGCTGCGCGCGGGCTTCGAGCCCGAGCGCATCTACATGCACGGCAACAACAAGACCGAGGCCGATCTCGGGGAGGCGGTGCGGGCCGGCGTCGGCCACGTGATCGTCGACTCGCTCGACGAGGTGGAGCGGCTGGGACGGATCGCGGCGGGCGCCTCCCAGCGGGTCCTGGTACGCGTCAGCCCCGGGATCCGGCCCGACACCCACGAGAAGATCGCGACCGGGCAGGAGGACTCGAAGTTCGGGATCCCGCTCGCGGAGCTGCCCGCGGCGCTCGAGCGCTGCGAGGCGGCGGGCCTGGCGTCCGCGGCCTGCACGCGCACGTCGGCTCGCAGGTGTTCGACCTCGACGTCTACGAGACCCTGGGCGAGGTGCTCTCGGCCGCCGGCGAGTTCCCCGTCGTCAACATGGGAGGAGGCTTCGCCGCCGCCTATACGAGGGACCAGAGGCCGCCTCCACCGGCCGCCTATGCCGAGGCGATGCTCTCGGGCCTGCCGAGCGGCGTCCGGGTCCTCTGCGAGCCGGGGCGCTCGCTGGTCGCCAACGCCGGCCTCTCCCTCTACACCGTCGGCACCGTCAAGGACGTTCCCGGGGGGCGGCGCTACGTCGCCGTCGACGGGGGAATGTCGGACAACATCAGGCCGATGCTCTACGACGCCGCCTATGAAGCAGAGGTGGCGGGCCGGATCGGCGACTCCACCCCCTGCCGGCTGGTCGGGATGCACTGCGAGTCGGGCGACGTGCTGATCCCCGAGGCCCGACTCGAGGACCCGCGCGTCGGCGACGTCGTCGCGGTCGCGGCGACCGGCGCCTACGGCCACGCGATGGCGAGCAACTACAACGCCGTGCCCCGCCCGCCCGTCGCCTTCCTCCGCGACGGCGAGGCCCGCGTCGTCGTCCGGCGCGAGACCTACGAGGACCTCACCGCCCGCGATGTCTGAGCCGGTCCGCATCGGGCTGCTCGGACGCGGGACCGTGGGCGGCGCATTCGAGGAGCTGCTCGGCCGGCGGGCCGAGGCCGTGGAGGCGAGCTGCGGGCGCCGCCCGCAGGTCTCCGGCGTGCTCACCCGGACCGCGGGCGACTTCGCCGAGATCCTTGCCGGCTCTGACCTCGTGGTCGAGCTGATCGGCGGCACCGAGCCCGCCCGCGACTACGTGCTCGCGGCGCTGCGCGCCGGCAAGCCCGTGGTGACCGCGAACAAGCAGCTGCTCGCCCAGCACGGCGACGAGCTCTTCGACGTCGCCCGCGAGGCGGGCGTGCAGATCCGCTTCGAGGCGGCGGTCGCCGGGGTGATCCCGATCGTGCGCGTGATCCAGGAGAGCTTCGGGACGACCGAGATCGACAAGCTGTTCGGGATCGTCAACGGGACGACGAACTTCATCCTCACCGAGATGGCAGCGACGGGAGCCGCATACGGGGACGCGCTCGCCCGGGCCAAGGAGCTCGGATACGCCGAGGCGGACCCGAGCGAGGACGTCAACGGGGCCGACGCGGCGGCGAAGATGGCGATCCTCGCGCGGCTCGCCTTCCACGCGCCGATCACCCTCGACGACGTCGCCTACGAGGGGATCGAGACGATCCAGCCCGACGACCTCGCCTACGCGAAGGAGCTCGGCCTCTCGCTGAAGCTGCTCGGCGTCGCCGAGCGCCGCGACGGCGGCGTCAGCGTCCGCGTCTTTCCCTGCTTCCTCTACGGCGGCCACCCGCTGGCGCCGGTCGGCGGCCCCTTCAACGCGGTCATGGTCGAGGCCCCCGACGATCACCGAGGTGACGATGTCGGGGCCGGGAGCCGGAGGCGTGGAGACCGCCTCGGCGGTGCTCGGCGACGTCGTCTCGATCCTCGCCGGCGAGGCTCCGGTCAGCCGCCCCCGCCGGGAGCTCGCCGTCGTCTCGGACCTGCCCTCCTCCTTCTACCTGCACCTCGAGGTCGCCGACCGGCCCGGCGTCCTCGCCCGCATCGCCCGCGTCTCGGGGACAAGGGGATCTCGGTGAAGAGCGTGGTGCAGCGAGGGATCGGCGACGACGCCCGCCTGGTGATGGTCGTCCACGAATGCCTCGAGTCGAGCTTCGCCGCCGCCCTGGCCGAGCTCGGCGAGCTCGAGGAGCTGCGCTCGGCGCCGCGCTCGATCAGGGTGATCGAGGAGGAGTTCGTTTGAGCTCGGGCCGATGGCGACGGGGCCGCCGATGAGCCGCGCGCTGATCGAGCGCTATCGCGACCGGCTGCCGCTCGAGCCCGGCGACCCGGTGGTCAGCCTCGAGGAGGGCTCGACGCCGCTGATCGAGGCGCCGCGCCTCTCCGAGCGGCTCGGCGTCCCCGCCTACCTCAAGTTCGAGGGCGCCAACCCGACCGGCAGCTTCAAGGACCGCGGGATGACCGTCGCCGTCTCGCGGGCGAAGGGGCGCGGGGCGGAGGCGGTGATCTGCGCCTCGACCGGGAACACGGCGGCCAGCGCCGCCGCCTACGCCGCCCGCGCGGGCCTGCGCGGTGCGGTGATCGTCCCCGAGGGCAAGATCGCGATCGGCAAGCTCGCCCAGGCGCTGATGCACGGGGCGCGGGTGGTCGCCCTGCAGGGCAACTTCGACGACGCGCTGCGGATCGTCCGCGAGCTCGCCGACCGCCATCCGATCGAGCTCGTCAACAGCGTCAACCCCTTCCGGATCGAGGGCCAGAAGACGGCCGCCTTCGAGGTGGTCGAGGAGCTCGGCGAGCCGCCCGGGGCGCTGGCGATCCCGGTCGGAAACGCCGGCAACGTCACCGCCTACTGGAAGGGCTTCGAGGAGCTCGCCTGCGCCCCGGTCCTCTACGGCTTCCAGGCCGAGGGCGCGGCCCCCCTCGTCCACGGCGCCCCGGTCGCCGAGCCGGAGACCGTCGCCTCCGCGATCCGGATCGGCAACCCGGCCCGCTGGGAGGAGGCGATGGCCGCCTTCACCGGCTCGCGCGGGCGGGTGGCCGCGGTCAGCGACGAGCAGATCCTCGACGCCTACCACTGGCTCGCCTCGAGCGAGGGCGTCTTCTGCGAGCCCGCCTCGGCGGCCTCGGTCGCCGGCCTGCTCGCCCACGGGCTGCCGGCCGCGGAGGGCACGGCGCCGCCGGAGAGCGTCGTCTGCGTGCTCACCGGGCACGGCCTCAAGGACCCCGACACGGCGCTCTCCAAGGCGCCGCCGGTGGTCAACTGCGAGAACGAGCTGGGCGCCGTCGAGCGGGCGGTGTTCGAGGGATGACCCGGCGCCGGCGGCTGGTCCGCGTCCCGGCCTCCTCGGCCAACCTCGGCCCCGGCTATGACGTGCTGGCGGCCGCGGTCTCGCTCTTCCTCGAGCTCGAGGTCGAGGAGACGGGCGAGTTCTCGCTGGACCCGGGCGGGCCGGCGGTGCCGACCGGCAGGGACAACCTGCTGGTCCGCGCCTTCGAGAGCCTGCACCCCGCCGACGGCATCGCCTTCCGCCTGCGCAGCGAGATCCCGCTCGGGCGCGGCCTCGGCTCCAGCGCGGCGGCGATCGTCGCCGGCCTGTTCGCCGCCGACCACCTCTTCGAGCTGGGGCTCACGAAGGCGGAGATGCTGGCCCGGGCGGCGAGCTGGAGGGCCATCCCGACAACGTCGCCGCCTCGATCTACGGCGGCTTCGTGATCTGCGGCGAGGGGGAGGGCGGGGCGCCGGCCGCCGACCGCCTCGACCCGCCCGGCGGGCTGGAGGGCATCGTCGTGATCCCGCCCGAGGAGGTCCCCACCCAGCGCGCCCGCGAGGCGATCCCCGACTCCAGTGCCGCTCGCCGACGCGGTCGCCAACGTCTCCGCCGCCGCGCGTCTCGTGCTCGGGCTCCAGCGCCCCGACCTCGACCTGATCGGCGCCGGACTCGCCGACGCGATCCATCAGCCGCGCCGGCGCGAGCTCTACCCGCGCTCGATGGAGCTGGTCGAGTCGGCCGCCGAGCTCGGGGCGTTGGGGGCAACGATCTCAGGCGCCGGCCCGACGGTGCTGGTCTGGACCACCTGGCAGGACGCGGGCAGGGTTGCCCAGGCCCTCGAGGGCCGCTGCGCGGGCTGGGCCGAGGTGCGGCGCCTGCCCTTCAGCCCGCTCGGCGCCGACGTCCCCGAGCTGTGAGCCGGGTGTCGGGGGAGGAGGCCGCATGGACTGGGTGATCGAGGCCGGCCTGGTCGAGCTCGCGGTCGGCGGCCTGCTCGGCTGGGCGATGGTGCTTCGCGAGGAGAGCCCGGAGCTGCTGCGGCGCGCGGGCGTCGTCGCCCCGCACCGGATCCGCCAGATGCACCTCGACTACGTGATGATGGGCCTGATCCTGGTCGGGGTCGGCCTCGCGGTGCCGAGCCTGCCGGTCGCGGTCGCCGTCCCGCTCGTGTTCGGGACCGTCGTCAACCCGCTGCTCTTCCTGCCGCTCGCCTTCGACCCGGGGACCCAGGGCCGCCTCTGGTACCGGGCGATCGCCGTCGTCTCCTTCGTCGGCGTCAGCGGCGGCCTGCTCGCGGTCGCGATCGCCGGCCCCGGGTGAGCGCTTGCGCGATCGGCCGGGCGCGGTAGCCTGGCCGGGATGGACGAGGCACTGGTCGAGCGGGTCCGCAGCGCGGTCGAGGAGGTCTTCAACGACCGCGACCTGGCCCGCATCAACGACGAGACCTTCTCGCCCGAGTTCGTCAATCGCAACGCCCTGCCGGGCACCCCCGCCGGGCCGGAGGGCCAGCGCCAGGTGATGCAGCGACTCTGGGCGGCGTTCCCCGACGCCCGCTTCGAGATCGAGGAGATCGCCGCCGACGGCGGCACCGTGATCCTGGTCGGGACGATGACCGGTACCCACCGGGGCGAGATCTCCGGCATCCCCGCCACCGGCAGAGAGGTGAGCTGGCGCCAGTGCCACCTGCTCAGCGTCGACGAGCAGGGGCGCTTCGTCGAGCACGACGCGATCCGCGACGATCTCGCCCTGCTGCGCCAGCTCGGGGTCGTGCCCGGCGCGGAGGCGACCGCCTGAGCGGCGGGGCTCAGTCGAGCAGGCCGACCTGGCGGAGGATCGAGACGCTGTCGGAGTAGACGTCCTTGCGCTTCAGCAGGCCGTCCTCGAAGGGGATCACGTCGACGCCGTCCCAGCTGACCCGGTTGCCCGTCGGCTCGGCGACGAGGTCCCCGCGGCGCATCTCGTTGGCGTGCGTCGCGGTAGCCGTCCACTCCTGGACGACGAGCCCCGGGCGAACGTAGAGCCGCCGGGTGGAGAACTCGAGGTCGGGCCAGGTCTCGAAGATCGAGGCGATGTGCCCGCGCACCTCCTCGCCGCTCGCCGACTCGCCCGCGGTGTGGTTCGCGAAGACCATGTCCGGCGCGTGCATCGCCATGATCGCGTCGAGGTCGTGGGCGTTCCAGGCCGCGTTGTAGCGGTCGATCGCCTCGCGCAGCTCACTCTGCTCGTCCACGGGCATCCTCCTCCGGTCGGGGGCCGAGGCGAGGTATGTTCGCACCCGGACCCCGATTGAACGGAGGAGAGGCGATGGCGGACGGCTACACGGTGGCGCACCGGGACGAGTTCGAGACGATGGAGGGCTCCGGAGAGGCGACCTGGCTCCTGGCCCGCAGGGCGCTGGGGACGCGGGCCTTCGGCTACAACCTGGTCGAGATCGGCCCGGGCGGCCAGATCCCCGAGCACGACGAGGCCGAGAGCGGCCAGGTCGAGCTCTACGCGATCCTCGAGGGCGAGGCGATGCTCCGCCTCGACGGAGAGGAGCGCCCGGCGCCGGCCGGGACCTTCGCCTCGATCGAGCCGCCCGTGAGCCGCACGATCCTCAACCGCTCCGACGCCCCCGTCACCGCGCTGCTCGTCGGCGTCGACCCCTCCGGCGGGTACGAGCCGATGAGCTGGGCCTGATCCCGCACGGCCGGAACGGCCCGACCCGCAGCAACCACCCACGCGCATCACGTTCGGGTGCCATATCCCCAAGAGGTGATGCGCGTGAGCTGGGGAAATCGGGGCTGAGCAGGGGAAACGCGACCCGCTTGCCCACCTCCACCGGTCGCCCTATACTTCTCCGACTCGTCAACCCGTCGCGCGCCCGCTCGAAGAAGGTGCGGAAACCGGGAGGAAAACGTGAGCAACGCCCAGTCCAGCGGGGAAGACCCGCGTAGTCGGCAACACGGCGAGACTCGCCCAGGGGGGGCGGGCTCGGTAGGCCCGATCCGCTACTCGCCCGAGCGCCCCTATCGCCCGCGCGTCTCGCCGCCGAGCGTCGAGGACAGGGACGCCTGCGCGATCTACGCCTCGGTGCGACGCGACGCGACCCCCAGCCACGAGCCGATCGAGCTGGCGATCCCGGCCCTGCAGAAGATGCTCCACCGGGCCGGCAACGTCGACGGCGAGGGCGACGGCTGCGGCCTGCTGATCGACATCCCGCGCAAGATCTGGGCGGAGGAGGTGCGGCTCGGCGGCCACGACCCGTCACTCGCCCTCGACGACGCCTTCGCCGTCGCCCACATCTTCGTCGAGCGCTCACAGGAGCTGGAGCGGATCCAGCACGACGCGCGCGAGCTGCTCGGGCAGGGCGGATTCCGCATCCTCGCCGAGCGAATCGGCGCCGTGAGCTCCGCCGCGCTCGGCCCCACCGCGCGCGAGGAGGAGCCCTACTTCTGGCAGGTGGCCGGGCTGGTCGCCGACGCCTCGCGCCGCGACCAGGTGCTCTTCGACCTGCTGATCGAGCTCGAGCAGCGGCTCGCGATCCACATCCCCTCCTTCTCGGCGACGACCTGCGTCTACAAGGTGATGGGCGCGCCGGGGGTGCTCGGCGAGTACTACCCGGACCTGCACGACGAGCGGGCCGAGACGATCGGCTGCTTCGGCCACAACCGCTACTCGACCAACACCTGGCCCTCCTTCAAGCGGGTGCAGCCGTTCTCGGTCCTCGGCCACAACGGCGAGATCAACACGATCGAGCAGCTGCGCCAGGAGGCGCGGATGCTGGGGGTGCCGATCGAGCCCGGCTCCTCGGACTCACAGGACCTGAACCGCACGATCGACACGCTGGTCAGCCGCAACGGACTCAGCCTCGCCGAGGCGATGGAGATGGTCGTTCCGCCGATCGTCGAGGAGATCCGCAAGCTGCCGCAGGATCTGCACCGCTTCTACATGTACCTGCGCCAGGCGATGGGCCCGTTCGCGCAGGGACCGGTGGCGCTGATCGCCCGCCACGCCGACGAATGCGTGTTCTCGGCCGATGCCCTCGGCCTGCGCCCCCTGTGGCAGGTGGAGACCGAGGCCGACTACGTGTTCAGCTCCGAGCCCGGCGTCGTGCCGGTCGCGAAGATGACCGGCGAGCCGAAGCCGCTTGCGCCCGGGGAGAAGGCGATGGTGATGATCGACCGGGAGCGCAAGAGCGCCGCCCTGCACCCCCACGACGAGATGCTTCGCATCGTCCGCGACCGCTGGCTGGAGCGCAATGGCGCCGAGGACGCCGGCCCCTACGACCGCGCGCTGGAGGCGGGCGGGCCGTTGGAGGGAGGCGAGGTGCCCGGCTACTCCCACGCCGGACCCGAGGAGCCGGTGAAGGTCTCCGACCGGATCCTCGCCGGTTTCGGATGGCAGCGCGACGACGTCAAACTGGTCCAGCAGATGGCCTCCAACGGCGCCGAGCCGGTCGGCTCGCTCGGCTACGACGGGCCCCTGGCCGCGCTCTCGCCCGAGCGCCAGAACCTCGCCGACTACTTCAAGGAGACGGTTGCCGTCGTCACCAACCCGGCGATCGACCGGGAACGGGAGATGGAGCATTTCTCGACCCGCGCCGTGCTCGGGCGCCGGCCCTCGATCGACGACGCCGGCGAGGACACGAGCGCGATCGAGGTCGCCTTCCCGGTGATCCTCGGCGGCCACCATGACCTGGCGCCGCTCTCGGACCGCACCTACCGCCGGATCGCGCGCAAGCATGAGACCTACCTGCTGGAGGACCTCTGGGAGGAGTTCCGCGGCCGCGCCGGCGCCGTCGACATCTCGCTGCTCGAGTCCGAGACGACGAGGGGCGCGATCGAGCGGATCAAACAGGAGGCGGTGAAGAGGGTTCGCGGCGGCGCGGAGCTGCTGGTGCTGACCGACCGCACCGTCCACGACGGCGAGCGGCGCTTCCTCGACCCCCACCTGGCGACCTCGGCGGTCGACCAGGCGCTGAAGCAGTTCAGGGTCGGGCCCGGCGAGGTGAACCTGCGCCGGCGCTGCGGGATCGTGCTGCGCTCGGCGGCGATCCGCAACGTGCACGACACGATGCTCGCCCTGGGCCTCGGCGCCAATGGAGTCTGCCCCTACACGATGGTCGAGGTGATCTGCGTCGAGGACTACGAGAACGACGTCTCCAACCTCTGCGCGGCGCTGACCAAAGGGATCGAGAAAGTGATCTCGACGATCGGCATCCACGAGGTTCGCGGCTACGCGCGCCAGTTCTCCTCGATCGGGGTCAAGCCGGAGCTGGCGGAGATCTTCCAGACCGAGGCGTTCGCCGCCAGCGACGTGGGCGGAGTCGGGTTCAGCGACCTCGACGGCGACAGCAACGAGCGGGCCCGGATCCTGACCGGCGTCGAGGAGGCCAAACCGGCGAAGACGTTCCGCTTCTATCCCAAGGTCTACAAGGCCGCGATCGCGACCTCGAACGGCTCGGGAAGCTACGAGGAATACTCGGAGAAGGTCCGCGACCTGGAGCGCCAGAGCCCGATCTCGATGCGCCACGTGATGGACCTGAAGGGCGATCGCGACCCGGTCGACCCGGCCGGCGTCGACGCCGGGGTCGGCCATCACGACTATCCGGTGGTGATCTCCTCGATGAGCTTCGGCTCCCAGTCCGAGCCCGCCTTCCGGGCCTACGCCGAGGCGGCCAAGGCGATCAACATCCTCTGCGTCAACGGCGAGGGCGGCGAGATCCGCGACATGTACGGGAACTACCGCAAGTGGCGCGGGCAGCAGGTCGCCTCGGGCCGCTTCGGCGTCTCCGCCGAGATGATCAACTCCTCCTACGTCGCCGAGATCAAGATCGGCCAGGGGGCGAAGCCGGGCGAGGGCGGGCACCTGCCGGGCAAGAAGGTCTCCGAGAAGGTCGCCGCGGCCCGCAACGCCTCCCCGGGGACCGACCTGATCTCACCCTCCAACAACCACGACCTCTACTCGATCGAGGACCTCGCCGAGCTGATCGACGAGCTGAAGACCGTCAACCCCGACGTGCGGGTCTCGGTCAAGGTCCCGGTGGTCCCCAACATCGGCACGATCGGGCTCGGGATCGCCAAGGCCGGCGCCGACATCATCACCCTCTCGGGCTTCGAGGGCGGCACCGGCGCCGCCCGCCAGCACGCCCTGCGCCACGTCGGCCTGCCCTCCGACATCGGCACCCGCGCGGTGCACCGGGCGCTGATGGAGGCGGGGATCCGCAACCGGGTCGAGATCTGGGCCGACGGCGGCTACCGGACCGGCCACGACATCGTCAAGCTGCACTGCCTTGGCGCCAACCGGGTCGGCTTCGGCACCCTGGCGATGGTCAGCCTCGGCTGCACGATCTGCCGCGGCTGCCAGCTCGACACCTGCCACGTCGGGATCGCGACCCAGATCGAGACCGTGGAAGAAGCCCAGGAGCACGGGCTGAAGAAGTTCACCCCGCAGGAGGTCGACGCGGCCGCCGAGAGCTGCGCCCGCTTCTTCGGCGCGATGGGCGAGGAGGTCAAGCAGGTCGTCGCCTCGCTCGGCTATGAGCGGGCCCAGGACCTGGTCGGCCGCTACGACCTGCTCGAGCAGGTCTCCCACGCCGACACGCTCGATCTGGCGCCGCTGATCACCCCGCTGGAGGAGTTCCTCGACCTCGAGCCGCTGGACCTGCCGGTCGCCGAGGAGATCGCCGAGAGCCGCGCCGAGGCCGGCCTCGTAGTCGCCCGGCCGATCCGCATGGAGCGCAAGCAGGCCTCCACCGAGCTCGCCGGGCTGGCCGGCGAAATCTGCGCCGGCCGCACCCTGCGCAGCGAGTTCCCGCGGCCGACCGACGCCAATGACCGCGTGCTCGGCACCGAGCTCGCCGGGGCGATCGCGCGCTCGCGGATCTTCGACGGCGGGCCCGAGGCCTCCGACGAAGAAGTCCTCGCCAGCCTCGAGTTCGACGACGGCTCGGTCGCCGGCCAGGGCTTCGGCGCATTCAACGCCTACGGCGTCTCGATCCGGGTCGAGGGCGGCGCCCAGGACGGCGTCGGCAAGACGATGCTGGGCGGGACCGTCTCGGTGATGAAGGGCCGGGGGGCGAAGGGGAAGCGGCTGAACGGCTCGGTGGGCAAGTCCTTCGCCTACGGCGCTCAGCGGGGACGGCTCTTCGTCCAGGGCTCGGCCGACTCCCGCTTCTGCATCCGGCTCTCCGGCGCCGACGTCGTGCTGGGCGGGGAGCCCGAGGCCGATGTCGACGACAGCCGCGGCTGCCTGGTCGACCGCGCCAACGCCAAGGGCTTCGCCTTCGAGTACATGACCTCCGGCCGGGCCGTGGTGCTCGGGGACATCGGGCCCTGGGCCTGCGCCGGGATGACCGGCGGCCGCGTCTACGTCCGCCACAACGCCTTCGGGATCGACGAGGAGGTGATCCGCCGGCGGCTCGGCAAGGGAGCGAAGGTCGAGCTGAAGGCGCTCGACGCCGAGGGCCTGCTGGACGTCGACGACCTGCTCACCGAGTACGCCGAGCAGCTGAAGGCGACCGATCAGGGCGCCGAGGCGGCAAGGATCCTGGAGCTGGCGGCCAACGCGCCCGAGAACTTCCTCATGGTCGTGCCGAACAAGGTCCAGGCCGACCCGAGCATCTCCACCGAGTAGGCGGCCGGCCCTGGGCCGGCGGCCCTAGATGATCGATTCCCGAGCCACGCCCGACTCGGGACTCGCCTATCTCGGCGGCCAGCCGGGCGGCGCGGGCCGGGCCGCCGGCGAGTACGCCTCGAGCCGGTCGGCGATCGAGCGCACGTCGCGAAGCAGGCCGTCGAGCATCCGCTCGGTGGCGTTGTGGATGCGCCACTCGGCCTCGGCGCGGTCGGCGACGACCTCGTCGAGGCGGTTTTCGAGCCGGTCCGCGCGCGACTCGAGCTCGCGGATCGAGCGCCCGAGGCGCTTCTCCGACTTCCTCACCCTCTTCTTCACGTAGTTGCGGGTCTCGAGGCGCAGCTCGTCCAGCTCGCGCCGCAGCAGCTCGGTCGATCCCCCGCCGCCGCCGCGGCCGCCGGCCTCCTGCTCGTCGAGGATCTCCTCGACGCCCCTGCGGACCCGTTCGATCTCCTCGTGCAGCCGGGACCGCGCCAGCTCGGCGGCTTCGGAGATCTCCGGTGACCGGCCCGCGGGATCGTCCGGTTCGGGAGCGGCACTCATCATCGCAATGCTACGAGCCGCAGGGGCGGAATCCCCCGGCTCAGGGGGCGATGACGACCAGGAGGCGGAAGCGGCCGATCGCCAGCTCGTCCCCGTCGGCGAGCCTCGACCACTCGATCCCGACCCCGTTGAGGCGGACACCGTTGAGGCTGCGGTCGTCGAGCACGCGCAGCGCTTTCGGCGGCTCCGAGACGAGCAGGGCGTGGCGCCGGGAGACGCTCGGGTCGTCGAGGCGGATGTCCGCTGCCGCCGAGCGGCCGATCCGCGTCCAGCCCGGCTCGATCGCGAAGAGACGGATCTCGCCCTCCTCCTCGCGCAGGGCGAGCGCCCGACTGCCCGGGGGCAGCATCTCGCGTGCCTCCTCGAGCCAGTCCGGGTCCGCGTCGCGGGGCCGGGCGCCGGGGTCGCCGCCGCCGTGGCCCTGGAGGGAGGCGAAGATCGAGTCGCGCCCGAAGGCCGTCCCCTCGCAATCGGGGCAGTGGGGGAGGAGGTCGTCCTCGAGCAGTGAGAGATGCGATCCGCAGTTGAGGCAGAAGAAGGTCCCCGCGCCGGGGGCCGACCCCGTCACGGCACCGGTGAAAGCCGTGGGGCGGATTTTCGTTGAGATGGCCTTACTCCTTCGGTCTTGTGATGATCGTAGCGTTAGTCGTGGGGCGGTGCACCCCGGTTCTTCGCAGATTGCAGAAGATTTCACCCGATCCACCCGGCGGCGGGTCGACTAGAATCGCGCCCGCCCATGGGCCCGGTGAGCGCAGAGATCGACATCGACGTGCCGAGGGGCCGGGCCTTCGAGGCGATCGCCGACCTGGCGCGCCGCCCCGGCTTCACCGACCACTTCCTCACCGACTTCCACCTGACCAGGATCACCTCCTCCGGGCCGGGCGCCGGCGCCCGCTTCAGGGTGGGCCCGCGGCGCCGCTCGATCTGGATGGACACGGCGATCGCCGAGGTGGACCCGCCCCACCGGCTGGTCGAGCATGGCAGCGGCGGACGCGGGAACCGGGTGCCGGCGACCACCGTCTGGGAGCTGCTCGAGGGCCCGGGGTCCCTGACTCGGGTCAAGGTCTCGCACTGGACCGAGCCGGGACACGTCGACCGGGCGCTCGAGATCGCCTCCGGAACCGAGCGCTGGCAGGAGAGGCGCTGGCGCGAGGCCCTGCGCCGCCTGCGCGACCAGCTGGAGTCCGGCATGCCGCCGCCGCACGCCCTCGCGCCGGCCGGCGGCAACCCCCACGCGACCGGCATCCCTTGATCCGCCTTCGTCAATAGACTCCCGCCCCGCCGATGCCCGAGATGACCCGCCGACCCCTGCGCATGCTGCTCGCCGCGCTCGCGTTCGCGGCCCTGGCCATCGCCGTCGCCGCCTGCGGCTACGAGAGCCACGCAAAGGAAGTCCCCGAGGGCGAACCGGTCGAGGTCGGCGACCTGAAGTACAACGTGATCTTCTCCCGCTACCTCAACCCGAACGACAACGAGGACTCCGCCTACCTGGTCGGGCAGCCGCCGGCGGACACGGAAAGCGCGTACTTCGGCGTCTTCCTCGAAGTCCAGAACGAAAACGAAGAGGGCAAGCCGCTGCCGCAGCAGTTCACGATCGAAGACTCCGACCACCAGGTCTTCGAATCGCGCGCAACCGAAAGCCTCTATGCCTTCCCCTTCGGCGGCGAAGTCGAAGGCAACGAACAGATCCCGGTGCTCGACTCGACCCCCCAGCAGGGGCCGATCGAGGGCTCCCTCGTCCTCTTCATGCTCCCCGACTACACCTCGCAGAACCGCCCGCTGCTGCTCCAGATTCACAGCCCCGGGGGCGAAGAAGGCACCGTCGTCCTCGACCTCTAGCCGCTCCTAGAGCCCGGCGGAGAGGACCTGGGCCGCCGCCGGAGCGGCGACTTCGCCGCCGGCGGCTTCGGCTTCGACCAGCAGCACGCCGACCGCGAGCTTCGCCTTCTCGGCGGGCGCGAAGGCGGCGAACCAGGCGTCCTTCGCCTGTTCGGGGTTTTCCGCGTTCTCCTGCCCCGCGACCGGCCCCAGCTCGGCGGTACCGGTCTTGCCGGCGACCTGCGCCTGGGGGATCGCGCCCGCGTACCCGGTCCCGCCGGTGACCACGCCGACCATCAGTTCGGTCAGCTCTGAGGCGATCTTCCTCGACATCACCCGCACCGGCTCGGCGTGCGGGCGCAGCTTTCGGTTGGCGACGATCGAGGTCGGCTCGCGGACCCCGCCGTTGCCGATCGCCTGGGCGACGCTGGCCATCTGCAGGGGCGTGGCCAGCACTTCGCCCTGCCCGATCGCGCTGACGCCGAGGTCGAGGTCGTCGCCGACCTGTTCGGGGATGCTCGACTCCGGAGGTTCCACCTCCCGGGTGAATGCCGGGGCGTAGAGGGTCGGCGGCGAGTTGAAGCCGAAGCGCTCCGCGGTCGCGACGAGCGCGTCGTTGCCGATCTTGGGGCCGAGCGGGGCGAAGTCCGCGTTGCAGGACTCGGCGAAGGCTTCCCGGAAGGTGCCTCCGCAGAGCTCGCCATTGGCGTTTTCGATGAAGCGGCCGCCGACGTTGACTCCGTCGGTGATTTCGAAATAGTCGTCGAGCGAGACGACGCCGGTCTGGAGCGCCGCGGTGGTGGTGATCATCTTGAAGGTCGAGCCGGGCGGCTGGGGCGCCGAGAACGCCTGCCCGGCGAGCGCCCGGACGTCCCCGTTGCGGGCGTCGAGCACCGCGATCCCGCCGGAGCGCCCGGCGAGGGCAGAGACGGCGGCACGCTGAAGCCCGACGTCGATCGTCGTCTTCACCGGCGCTCCGGGCCGCGGTTCCCCGCGCGCCAGCACGCGCGCCGACCCCGACCCTGCGGAGAGCGCGAGCAGGGTTCCCCCGGGCCGGCCCGCCAGGCGCTCGTTGAAGGCCTGCTCGAGGCCGCTCACGCCGACCGGCGTGCTCGCCGAGAACCCCCTCCGCTCCAGCGCCGGGAGGTCCTCTTCGGCGGCTGTGCCGAGTTCGCCGGTCACGTCGATTGCGGCGCTGCCGATCGGATGTTCGCGCGCTTCGGCGCCGCCCTCGGCGAGTGGGGTGCCGTCGGCGGCGAGGATCGGCGCCCGCGGGGCGAGCTCGATGCTGTTCTCGAGGTGCTCGCCATGGCGCAGTCCCGGGAAGACGAGTCGCGGGTCCCAGGCGATCCCGCCGTCGCGGTAGGGGACCGCCACCTCCCCCTCGACCGAGCCGAAGGCGACCGTATTGGCGTCGACCAAAACCGGGTAGACGATCGTGCCGTCGCGCTCGAAGGAGTCGCCGGGGAGCCCGCGGCGAGCGAGCGCTGCGTGGCGATGCCGGCCGCCTCGCGGTAGGCGGCGAGGAAGTCGGCACGCGAGGTCCGCTCACGCGAGGCGGCGTTGAGCTCCCGGTACATGCCCCTCAGGTCGCCGCCCTGCCAGGATTCGACGAAGCGGTCGACCGCGTCCCTGCCGGGCGAGCCGCCCGCTCCGCTGATCGCGCCCAGCACGAATGCGACCAGGGCGATGAGGGCGAGGGGAAGCGCGCGGGTGATGAGACGACGACGCCGCTCCACCTCATACCGAACGATGTTCACTGCAGGGAAATGTAGAGGCAGGGGGCCTCAGCCGGTGCAGGGCCCGGTGTCGGTTTCGGGGACGAGGCGTTCGAGCGCCGTTTCGACGACGTCGTTGGGGATCGCGAAGCCGCCGGGGGCCCCCTGCGTGGTGGATGCGAAGACGGTGGCCAGCACCCGGCCCCGGTTGTCGACCAGGGGCCCGCCGGAGTTGCCGCTGCGCACGCTCCCCCGCAGCGAGGCGATCGAGCGCCTGATCGGCCCCTGGCCGTAGGAGTCCTCGCTGACCACCTCGCGCTCTTCGCCGAAGCGTGCCGCCGCCACCCGGTAGGGGCCGTTCTCGGGAAAGCCGAGCACCGCGGCGCTCTGGCCCCGAGAGGCCTCCGGGGCGAACTGCAGGGTGGGGACCGAGGCGGGGACGCTGAGCACTGCCAGGTCGTTGATCGTGTCGTAGAGGACGGGGGTGGCGTTGAAGCTCGAGCCGTCGCGGGTGGTCACCGAGGTGTCGTCCTCGCCGGCGACGACGTGGGCGTTGGTGACGACAAGCCCCGGGCGGACGACCCAGCCCGATCCCTCGACGCCCAGCCCGCAGGCCGAGCCGAGCACGCGCACGACCGAGCGCCCCGCCCTGCGCACGTCGACATCTCGGGCCACCGCCGGGTCGGGCGCTCCGACCGGGGTGGTCGGGCCGACGATCGCGGGGGCGGGGTCGACGCGGTTGAGCGCGTTGAGCACCGGCCCCGAGGGCGGAAGCAGCTCGTTGAGGCTGCGCATGATCAGGGACCGCTGCACGTCGACGCGCAGGTTCGCGGTGCCCGGAGCGTGCAGGGCGACCGCGCCGGCGACCCAGACGATGCCGAGCGCCAGGCAGGCGACCAGCGCCGCCCCGCCGGCGCCGTCGGCGAGGCGCTGGTTCGGCCCCCGGATCAGCTTCGCGCGCAGTCCGAGCGCCATGGTCTCGAGGAGGACGGCGACCAGCGCGCCGAGGATCAGGCCGCCGAGGGCGGCGAGCAGCGGCGCATAGGGCGAGGAGGTTCCCTGATTCAGCACCAGCGGCGCGATACGGCTGCCGATGAAGGCGCCGGTCGCGAAGCCGAAGAGGGTGAGGAAGCCGACGATCAGCCCCTGCCTATATCCCCAGAGCCCGAGGGCCAGCGTGAACGCGATTATTCCCCAGTCGAGGACGGTCAAGCCATGAATACAAGCAGGCCGAGCGCCCCGTCACTTACGTTCAGTAAGGTCATGGAGTGGACGCTGCATCCACGCCCACACGCGGCCAGGGGGTCTGCCCTCACTTCCACGCGGCGATCGAGCTGATCGGAAAGCGCTGGACCGGCGCGATCGTCTCCGCCCTCGGCGACGGGCCGCTGCGCTTCGGAGAGCTGGGCAGGGCCGTTCCGGGGCTCTCGGACCGGCTGCTGTCCCGGCGGCTGCGCGAGCTCGAGGAGGCGGGCCTGGTCGAGCGCGAGGTCGAGGACGGCTCCCGGGTCAGGGTCAGCTACTCGCTCACCGAGAAGGGCGAGGACCTGGGGCCGGCGATCTCCGAGCTGCGCGCCTGGGCGCGGCGCTGGAAGACGGCCGCCTGAGGCCGGTGGAGCAGCCGCAGGCCACGCCCCGGAGCGCGGGCCCGGATCTGCCCGGGCCCTTCGCCGTGGGGCGCTATGCCCGCAAGCTCCAGGAGGAGATGCGTCGCCGCGCCCGCGTCCAGCTGGTCGGCGAGGTGACGGGAAGCGGCCGCAGCCGGGTGCAGGCCTACTTCGAGCTGCGCGACGCCGAGGGCGCGGTCCCCTGCGTGATCTGGCTCGACGACCTCGAGCGCGCCGCCCTCCCCGAGGGCGGTCTGCGAGACGGCGCCGAAATCGTGATCTCCGGTGGGCCGGACTACTACCCGGGAGGGGGCCAGGCGTCCCCGAGCTTCGCCTTCCGGGCGACCCACGTGCGGCTCGCCGGCGAGGGCGACCTGCTCGCCAGGCTGGAGGAGCTGCGCCGCCGGCTGCGCGCCGAGGGCCTCTTCGAGCTCCAGGCGAAGCTGCCGCGCCCGGCGCTGCCGCGGACGATCGGCGTGATCACCGCGGAGGGCGGCGCCGCCCGCCGCGACCTGCTGGCCGGCCTCGAGCGGCGCGGCTGGCGGGGAACGGTCGTCTGGGCCTTCGCGCCGGTCCAGGACCGGCGCGCGGCGCCGGCGATCGCCTCGGCGCTCCAGGACCTCGCCGCCCGGCCGGAGGTCGAGGCGATCCTCGTCGCCCGCGGCGGGGGCAGCCTCGCCGACCTCTGGGCCTTCTGCGACGAGACGCTCTGCCGCACCGTCGCGATGCTGCGGGTGCCTGTCATCAGCGCGGTCGGCCACGAGCGCGACTCGACCCTGATCGACGACGTCGCCGCGGTCGCCTGCTCGACCCCCACCCACGCCCCGGAGGCGCTGGTCCCGCTCGACTGCGGCGCCGCCCGCGGCGACCTCGAGCGCGGCGCCGCGGCGCTGCGGCGGGCGGGGGAGGCGGCGGTCGGGGCCCGCACCCGCCACCTCGTCGCCCTCGCCCGCGGCCCCGGCCGCGCCCTGCGCCGCGAGCGGCTCGCGCTCAACCAGAAGACGCGCGAGGTCCGCGCCGCCTCCGAGCGCCGGCTGGCCGAGCGGCTGCGGGCCCAGCGCACCTACGCGCTGGTCCTGGGGCGGGCCGCGGCGCGCGCCGCCGGCCCCGACGCAGAGCGGCGGCGCGAGGCGCTGCGGCGCGCCGTCGTCGCCCTCCGCGCGCACGAGCCCGAGCGCACGCTGGAGCGCGGCTACGCGCTCGCCGAGACGCCGGGCGGGGAGCCGCTGACCAGCGCCGAGGCCGCACGCGCCGAGGAGCGGATTAGTCTGCGCTTCTCCGATGGCAGGCTCGATGCGAACCCGTCCGCGACGGCAGCCCGGCGGAGCCGGCCGAGGGTACCGCCCGCGGCGGACGCCAGAGCGAGTGAGCGAGATCTCCGGTCATGACGGACGCGAACGAGCGGGAGCAGAGCACGCGGGCGGAATTTGACTCATACGAGGACGGCCGTGGAGCGGCTCGAGCAGATCATCGACCGGCTCGACTCCGGCCAGGCCGGGCTGCGCGAGACGCTCGACCTCTGCACCGAGGGCCGCGAGCTGGTCAACTACTGCGCGCGCCGAGCTCGACGCCGTCGGCGAGGGACTGCGGGAGCTGCGCCTCGACGAGCTCGCCGAGAAGCTCGACGCCTCCGCGGCCGAGGGCAGCTCCTGATCAGGACTCCCTGAGCCGGGCGATCGCCGCCTCGACCGTGCCGCGGGCCTGCTTCAGCTCGGCGGCACCCCAACGGACGAGGACCGGCTCGCTCGGGGCGCTCGAGGAAGACGTAGGCGAGCTCGATCTCCTCGCTGCCCCGCGCCTCCGCGACGGCGAGCCCGTAGATCGCCTGCTGGACCTCGTAGCGCCGCGCCAGCTCGCGCGAGCTCGGCGCCGTCGACCCTGTCGGTCTTGTAGTCGACGATCAGCGGCGGCTCGCGGTCGGTCTCGACGAGGAGGTCGATCGAGCCGCGCAGGACGGTGCCGGAGACCTCGATCAGCAGCGATACCTCGCCGCGGCTGCGGGCGCCGCGCACCCGCTCGGCGAACAGCGCCGACCCGAGCCAGGCGCGGAGCGGCCCGAGCAGGCGCCTCCTCGGAGAGCTCCCCGACGCCGCCCGCCTCCGCCGAGGCGGCGACCCGGCGCACCAGCTCGGCGCCGCGGCTCTCGCCATTCGTGCGCCTGGCTCCACTCGAGCAGGGCATGTACCGCGCGGCCCCGCGCCGCGCCCCCTCCTCGCCGGCGCCGCCGTCCCCGCGCAGCGCCCGGTCGCTGTCGAGCAGCCGCTCCTCGGCGCCCTCCTCGTGGGCGGTGAGGGCCGTGTAGGAGAGGGGCCGGCGCGGCGCGCCCGCCTCCAGCGGGACCGACCAGCGGCGCGGGGCCGCGGCCGTCCTCCGGGGCTCGCCTCCGGGCCAGGCCGCACCCGCGCTCAGCTCCGCCGCCCGCTCGGCGGAGGGGAGGTTGACCCGCACGGCGATCTCCGACGGGGACAGCTCCGCCTCCAGGCCGGGGCGCGCCTCGCGGCGCCGGCACCGGGACCGAGGAGTCCCGCTCGCGCTCGATCCCGAGGCCGGCGAGGAGCCGCTCGACGACCGCCGTGCCGATTCCCTGCTGTGACGGCGGAGACGGGGTAGACCACGCCGCTGAGCAGCAGCCGCTCGCGGGCCCGCGTCGCGGCGACGTGGAAGAGCCGCAGCTCCTCCTCGGCTTCGCGCTGCCTGTGCTCCTCGCAGAGCTCGCGCTGCGAGTAGAGGTTGACCGCCGCGGGCGCCGAGCCGGCGCAGCTGCATCCCGACCCGGGGCGGTCCGGCTCATGGCCGAGCGTCAACAGCGGGGTGCGCGGCGCCGGCCAGCAGCGCCGCGCGACGAGGTGGGGGATCGCGACGACGTCGAACTCCAGCCCCTTGGCGCTGTGGACGGTCATGATCCGCACCCCGTCGTGGCCCTCGACCGCGGTCGCCGCCTGCGCGTCGGCGTCGGCCTCGGCGCGGGCGGCGAGGAAGTCGAGCAGGCCCCGCAGGTCGCGCCCCTCGGCGGCTTCGAACTCGCGCGGCGAGGCGCATCAGCTTGCGCACGTTGGCGAAGCGCGCCTCGCCGGCGCGGCGCATCAGCACCGCGAGGTCGTAGCCGGTCTCGGTGACCGCGGCCTCGATCAGCTCGGCGAGCGGCAGCGAGCGGGCGCCGCGCGCGCAGGCTCGTCGAGGGTCGCGGCGAAGCGCCGCAGCAGCGCGCGCTCTTCGTCCGGGATCTGCTCGCAGCCGCTCGCGCGTCGCGCTCCTCGTCCGCGCCGCGGCCGGCCGCCGCTCGACCGCCGGCCAGAGGTGGCGCCCGCGGCCGGCCGCCGCGCGCAGCAGCCAGAGCGTGTCGGGGGCGACCCCGCAGGCCGGCGAGGCGAGCGCGCCGAACAGCGCCTGGTCGTCGAGCGGGTTGGCGATCGTCGCCAGCAGCGCGCAGACGTCGGCGACCTGCTGCTGGGACCAGTAGCCGCGCCCGCCGACGACGTAGGGGCGCAGCCCGGCGCGCTCCAGCGAGTCCTCGTAGGCGTCGAGGTGGGTGAAGGCGCGCAGCAGCACGACCATCGCCGCCGCGCTCGACGCCCTGCGTCGGCCAGCTCGCGCAGGCGCGCGGCCAGGAACCGCGCCTCGGCCAGCTGGTTCGGCGGGGTGCGGGCGTCGGTCGCCGGCTCGAGCTCGATCGCCCTCCTCGTCCCAGCCGTCGCGCGCGGTCAGCAGCATCTCGACCGCGGGCCCCTCGCCGGCGGCGGCGTCGGCGCTCGGGGCGCGGCGCCGACGCGCAGCGGCCGGTAGGCGTCGCCGAGCAGCGCGCTCGCCGAGCGCGTTGACGGCGCCGATCACCTCCGGCCGCGAGCGGAAGTTGCCGCTCAGCGGCATCACCTCGCCGCTCGGGCGCTCGCCTCGATCGCCGCCGCGCCGCTCGCGGAAGACGTCGAGGTCGGCGTGGCGGAAGCCGTAGATCGACTGCAGCTCGTCGCCGACGACCATCAGCTCGCGTGCGCGGGCCCGCGCAGCGCCTCGATCAGCCGCAGCTGGAGGCGGTTGGTGTCCTGGAACTCGTCGACCATCAGGTGGCTGAAGCGCGCCCGGTAGGCCGTCGCCGACCTCGGTCCGCTCCAGCAGCCGCGCGGCGAGGATCTGCAGGTCCTCGAAGTCGATCCCCGCGCGCCGCGCCTTGGCGGCCGCGAAGCGGCGCCGCGAAAAGCGCGCAGCAGCTCGCCGAGGTGACGGTAGGCGCGCGCCGCCCTCGCCGGCCTCGGCGACCGCGCGCCAGCGCCGCGTCGATCGCCTCGCGGTACTCGGCCATCGGCTTCGCCGTGCTGGTCGGTGCGCAGCGCGGCCAGATCGTCGAGTCCAGGGACGGCGCCGCCGGCGGGCCGCCGAGGAGCTCCGAGCGCCCGCTCGACCAGCTCCCGGTTGGCGCTGCCGGGCTTCAGCTCCTCGACGCGCGCCGGCGGCCGCCGCCGCGGCGCGCTCGCAGCGCGCGCCGCGACGTCGGGCGGCGGCGGCTCGGGCAGGCGCCGGCTCGGCCTCGCCGCGGCTGCGCAGCTCGGCGTGGGCGCCGGCGACCATCGCGCGCAGGCCGCCGACGCCGAAGGCCGCGACCGTCGCTCGCGCTCGTCGCTCGCCCGTCGGCGAGGAACTCCTCGAGCGCCTCGTCGAAGGCCTCGCGCGCGGCGCGCTCGGCCTCGGGCGCGTCGAGCACGCGGAACCGCGGGTCGATCCCGACCGCCACCGGGTGGGCCGCGAGCAGCCGGTTGCAGAAGCCGTGGATCGTCGTCACCCAGGCGCTGCCGAGCCCGGCGAGCAGCTCGCGGGCGCGCTCGGAGCCGGCCTCGGCCCGCCGCTCGAGCTCGGCCCGGATCCGCTGCGCGCAGCTCCGCCGCCGCCTTGTCGGTGAAGGTGAAGGCGAGGACCGCGTCCGGCGACACCCCCTCGTCGCAGACGAGGCGGCAGTAGCGGTCGACCATGACGCCGGTCTTGCCGGTGCCGGCGCCGGCCTCGACCAGCACCGTCGCGGCCGCGCGGCGCTCGATCGCCGGCCCGCTGCTCGCTCGGCGTTCGGGCTGCGGCGCGGCGGCGCTCACCCCTCCTCCTCGTCCTCGCCGGTCGGCTCGACCGGCGCCCGGTCGCGGCGGCAGATCGGCGCGAATTCGCAGAACAGCGGGCAGATGCCGTGGCCGCGCAGGCCGGCGCGCGGCCCCGGGTCGCGGCGGATGTCGCCGGCCCGCATCCGCTCGACGATCTCGCCCGCGCGCTCGCGGGCGTCCGCGAGCAGCTGCCTCGAACCGCCTCCGTCGACCCGTCGGTTCGGGAGATCCCGTAGGCGGCGAGCTCCTCGGCCGCCTCCTCGAGCGACCACCCCGCGCGGGCGGCGCTGCCGGGTGCCGCGCAGCGGGTGGTACAGGCCGCCGACCGCCTCCGCCCCCCAGAGCTCGGCGACGGCGATCAGGTAGAGCTGCAGCTGCAGCTTTGCGTCCTCCTCGAGCTTCTCGCGCGGGGTGCACCGGGCCGGAGAGCTTGTAGTCGAGGACCAGGGCGCGGCCGTCCGGCGCGCGGTCGACGCGGTCGATCGCCCCGTGCAGGCGCCAGCCGTCGATCTCGAGCGCCGGGCGCTCGCCCTCCTCGTCGTCCGCGAACCTGGCCTCCAGCAGCCAGGGCTCGAAGCCGCCGGTCTCGCGCCGCGCCTCCTCGGCGAGGAAGCGCGCCAGCAGGCCCTCGACCCGGCGCACCATCGCGCGCTCGCGCCGGGTGCGTCGCCCATCCCGCGTCCGTGGCGACGCTCGGCGACCAGCTCGCGGCTGCGGCTCCAGCCAGCGCGCCAGCGAGCCGGGCCGGGGCAGGGCGTCGCCCTCCGGGCCGCTCGCGGTAGAGGCGCTCGAGAACGTCGTGGACGACGCCGCCCTGGAGCAGCGGGTCGGGCAGCGGGTCGAGCGGCTGCGGGTCGAGCTCGTGGGAGACGAACCAGCGGTAGGAGCAGACGTCGAACCCCTCCAGGGTCGTGCCGCCGTAGGCGGCGACCTCGCGCCAGCGCCTCGATCACCGCCGGCTTGGTGAGCGGGCCCGGGGCGCGGGTCGCCGGCCTCGGCCGCCGCGGGCGGCCTGCGAGCCGCTCGCCGACCCGCCCGGCGACCCTCGCGCGCGGCCGCGACCGCCGGCCAGCGGCCTCCGGATCGCCGCCGCCGCCCCGGGCGGCGATCGCGCGCGCCAGCTCGGTCTCCGAGGGGGCTCGCCGACCCGGTGCACGGCCTCGGCCGAGGTCGCGGCCGCGGACACGGCTCGCCGCGTCGGGTCCTCGCTCGGCAGCGGCCGGGCTGCGGACCTCGTCGAGCAGCGGCGAGGGCGCCTCGGCGGCGCCGTTCTCGTCGCTGTCGCGGTAGGAGAGGTAGAGCCGGCGGCGCGGCAGCGGCAGGCAGGCGTGGAACAGGTAGCGCTCCTCGGCCTCGGTGTCGCGCCGCGGCTGCAGGCCGAGCGCCTCGCCGCTGCGCACTCGGCGAGGAACGGGTCGGCTCGACCGCGTCGCGGCGCGGGAACTCGCCGTCCTGGAGCGAGGCGACGAAGACGTAGTCGAAGCGGCGCGCGCGCAGCCGGTAGGGGTCGGCGATCCGCACCCGGCCCTCGACCGGCCCGCTCCAGACCCGGCACCCGAGCGTCCGCCAGCGCCGCGGCGATCGCTCCGGCGTCCGGCGCAAGGCCGTCGAGCTCCGCCCGCTCGGCCATCGCCGTCGCGATCGCCGGCGGCCGGCCCGGCGCCTCGAGCGTCGGAGCCGCGCCCGCGGCGCCGATCGCCGAGGCCATGGCCCCGGCGATCGCGGCGCCAGCTCGGCCGGCCGGGCGGCGGCCTCGCGTACCCTGCGTCACGTCGTCGGGCAGCTCGCCCGTGCTCTCCTCCCAGAGCCGCAGCGCGTCGCCGCCGTCACGATCCGCTCGCGCCGCACCCGCCGCTCGAACCAGTCGACCCGTCCCGGGGGGACGCCGGAGGGGCCGCGCAGGTAGCGCAGCAGGTCGGCGGCCCGGCCGGTGCCGAGCAGCGCCTCGAGCAGCGCGACCAGGGCGCCGCCGACCGCGGTCGCTCGCCGACCGGGATCTCCGCCTCCAGCGCGGCCGGCGACGCCGTAGGACTCGAGCACGGAGGCGAGCAGCGGCCCGCGGCGGGCGGGATCGCGGGCGACGATCGCGATCTGCTCGGGCTCGACCCCCTCGGCGAGCAGGCGCGCGACCTCCGGCGCGATCGCCTCGGCCTCGCCGCGCTCGCCCGCCGAGCGCATCAGGACGAGGCCTCGTCGTCGGGCGCCGGCGGCCCCGGCGTCGGCCGCGCCGAAGCCGCGCTCGAGGTGGAAGAGCAGCGGCGAGTCGGTGTTCTCGGGGTCCGCGGCGGTCTCTACCCGCTCCTCGACGCCGATCTCCTCGAGCCTCTCGAGCAGCGCCGCTGGCGCGCCTCGAGGGCCGGGTTCCCGCGCCTCGTAGGGAAGCGCGACGGTCACCTCGGCGCGACCGCGCGAGGCCCGCGATCAGCGTCGAGCTGGTTGCGAGTCAGGTCGTCGAACCCGTAGAGGAACACCGGCCGGCCGCCAGGCTCCGCGCGCCGGCGCCCAGCAGCGCGATCGCCGTCCGCGGCGACGCGTGCCGGTCGGCCGCGGCCGAGCTCGTCGCGGACGCGCGGCATAGCCGGCGAAGAGCGCGGCGATCTCGCCGAGGTAGGCGGAGCCCTCGAGCGTCCCGGCGGCGGCCTCCACGTCGGCCGGCTCGAGCCCCGCGCCCTGGAGCTCGTCGAGCAGCCGCTCGAGCGCGACGGTGCGAAGCCCGGGCGGGAGGCCGAGGCGCGCAGCGGGCCCAGCCGCCGCCGGCGCTCGGCGATCGCGGCGGCGATCGCGCCGAGGCGCTGAGCCGGCGTCAGCACCGGCGCCGGCGGCGCTGCCACCGGCGCCGGCGACGGTGCTGGAAGAGCCCGCCGAAGGTCATCACCCTCGGCGCCGAGGACGGCGCCCGCCCTCGCAGAGCTCCGCGCTCGAAGGCGTAGACGTCGTCGACGGTCGGGACGACCAGCACCGGATCGCGCTCCAGGGCGGCCGGATCCCGCTGGCGGACGAGGCCGGCGCGGCCCGAGTTCGGGGGTCCGTGGATCAGCTTCAGGGGCATCGGGGCGGACCGCCCAGCATAGGTCGCGGCCGCGGCGCGTCCGAAGGCCGCAAACGGGGGGGATCCGGGCGCCGGTTTGCCGTCTTCCCCTCTCTCTACATTGATCGCGCAGATGGCCCTCTGCTTCGTAGACCCGGCCGACGCGATCCGCGCGATCGCCGACTCGATCGGCCGCGAGGCCCGCCGCCAGCTGCTCGGCGAGGCGGTGCGCGCCTGGGTCGACGAGATCCCCGACAGCGAGCTCGAGGTCCACTACGCGAAGGCGATCTCCGAGCTCGACGAGCACGACCTCTCGATGCTCGCCGCGTGGCATGGCTCGCTCGAGGTCGGCCACCCGATCCCCAACCGCGACTTCCTGATGGGCGCCTTCGGCTCGCTCGGGGAGAACCGGCGCGAGGCGCTGAAGCTCGCCGCCGGCTTCCGCGGCGAGGAGGCGGTCGACGCCGGCGTCACCGAAGAGGACGCGCTCGAGCTCGTCCTCGGGCTGCTCTCGTCCGCCTCGCCTGATGGAGCTCGCGGTCGAGGCGGTCGAGCTCTACGTCTGGGACCGCGCCGGCTCCGACAACTGAGCGAGCCTCGTCCGCGTCGGCGCACCCCGATGGCGGGTGACGACCCGGCGCCCGAGGTCTACTCTGAGTTGCGGTGCTCGTTCGTCTCGCCATCTGCCTGATCGTCGCTCTGACGCTCGCAGCGCTGGCCGGCACGCCCGCGCCGGCGGAGCGCTCGGCGAGCGGCGACCGCGTGCTCGTCGACTACCGGCGCTTGGGCGGCCTCGCGGGCCGCAGCGACCACCTGGTGCTGAGGCGCGACGGCCACGCGTGGCTGAGGACGGGATCCGGGAGCCGCCGCGTCCTGGTCGGCGAGCGCACCCGGAGCCGTCTGGTCCGGGCCCTGCGCAGGGCCCGCTTCGCTCAACTGAAGCCGAGCTACGCGCCGCCGCATCCGGTCGCCGACGCCCTCACTCACACGATCGCCTACCGCCGCCACACGGTCCGCGCGGTCGACACGGCGATCCCGCCCCGGCTCCGACCCGTGATCGAGATCCTCGACCGGATCGTGGACGGCCGCAGCTAGCCAGGCTCGGCCAGCGCGGCGCGGATCTCGGCGATCGCCTGCTCGTTGTCGCGGAAGTGGACCGCGCTCATCCCGGCGCGCCGCGCGCCCTCGCAGTTGACCTCGACGTCGTCGACGAACAGGCAGGACTCCGCGTGCAGCCCAGCCGCTCGAGGGTCAGCGCGTAGATCTTCGATTCGGGCTTGCGGCAGCCGACGAAGCCGGAGTCGACGACGGTCTCGAAGATCTCGTCGACGGGGAGCATCGAGCGCCAGTAGGGCTCCCACTCGCGGACGTTGTTGGTCAGCATCGCCATCCGGCGCCCCTCCGCCCGCAGCTCCCGCATCAGGTCGATCATCGGCTCGATTCGGCTTGCAGGGCCTCGAAGTAGATCTCTTTGAAGCGGTGCATCTCCGGCGCGTGCCCGAGCAGCGGCTCGAGCGCCGCGGTCAGCTGCTCGAGGAAGGCGGCCTCGGTGATCTCGCCGCGCTCCATCTGGAAGAGGGGATTCTCGCCGCCGTTGGCCTCGGCCGCCGCCTGCATGCCCCGGCCGAGCTGCTCGGTGGTGATCCCGGTCTGGTCCTGGAAGGCCATGAAGGACTCGATCAGCGGGCTGGTCAGGACGCCGCCGAAGTCGGAGACGACGACCTCGATGCCACGCCCCCTCAGCCATCGTCGCCACGGACGATCTCGTAGTGGCCGAGCCCCTCCCTGCCCTCGACGGACCAGCGGAAGAAGGCGACGGTCGAGTCGAGCCCCGGGCGGTGCACGGCGCTGGAGCTGATCAGCGTGCCGCCGCCCCGGACCGGCCGCTCCACCTCCTCGCCATCGCCCCGCCAGAGCTCGAGCGTCGCCCGTCGCTGGACGCCGTCGGGCCCGTACTCGGTGGACAGCAACGCCTCGGAGAACTCGACCGGGGCGGCGTCAGGGTCGCAGAGCACCGCCGCAACCTGCTCGGCTCCGTGGTCCTCGGCACCGCCGGGACGGACGGCGGTCAGCGCGAGCAGGCCGCCGTCGGAGAAGACGATCCCGATCGATCGCCTCAGGGCCGCGTCCTCGCTCATCCTCGCTCACTCGTCACGGGGAACGGCACCCTAACCTAGTGGCCTTGAGCGCCCACTCCGTGCGCAACGCCGACCCCCGCCGCGATGCCGCCGCCTGCGCATCGATCTACGCGCCCCTCGTCGAGTCCTCGGCGACCTCCTTCGAGGAGCGGCCGCCCTCGACCGGGGAGATGGCCGAGCGGATCGCCGCCTTCGGAGCCGGTCACGCCTGGCTGGTGTCGGAGGCGGCGCGGGAGGTCGTCGGCTTCGCCTACGCCTGCCCGCACCGAGACCGGGCCGCCTACAGCTGGGCGGCCGACGTGTCGGTCTACGTCGATGCCGGCCATCGTCGGCGGGGCCATGGCCGCCGCCTCTACGAGGCGCTCCTCGCGCGCCTGCACGAGCGGGGGCTCCGGGTCGCCTGCGCCGGCATCACGCTGCCCAACGAGGCGAGCGTCGCCCTCCACGAGGCGCTCGGCTTCGAGCCGGTCGGCGTCTACCGCGCGATCGGCTGGAAGCTGGGCGCCTGGCGAGACGTCGGCTGGTGGCAGCTCGAGCTCAGCCCGGGGGCGGAGGACCCGCCACCGGAGCCGCACTGAGCGCGGCGGCGGGCCCCTCTACCATTGGGGCCATGTCAGATGAGCAGGCAGCAACCAGCCAGAACGAGCAGGCGCCGCCGGCGCCGGCGCAGGACGGGACGCTTGCGGAGGACGACGTCTACGAGGCGCTCGAGGAGGTCATCGACCCCGAGCTCGGCCTCGACTTCGTCTCCCTCGGGCTCGTCTACGACGTCGAGATCGAGGGCGGGGACGTCTACATCACCTTCACCCTGACGACCCCCGCCTGCCCGATCGGCCCGCAGGTCTCCGAGCAGATGCGGGAGTTCGTCGGCGACCTCCGCGGCGTCTCGGCGGTCCACCCGAAGATGGTCTTCGACCCGCCCTGGTCGCCGGAGATGATGACCGACGACGCCAAGTTCGCTCTGGGCTTCTAGGCCGCTTCCCCGCCGCCTCCCCCTCCTTCGAGCCAGCGGGAAGCCACTGCGTGGGCGCTCTGATGGCTGCGGCGGTGGCCGGTCACGGCCCCTATGAAGGATCGGCGGTCGAGGGCCAGCAGGCAGGTGGGGCGAGTCGCCCGCACGGTGGCCGTGCGGGGAACCTCCCGCAGCAGGGCGATCTCCCCGAAGCCCTCGCCCGGGCCCATGTTGCGCTTGAAGGCTCCGTTCTCGACCACCTCCACCTCTCCGCTCGCAATCACGTAGAAGGTGTCGCCCCGCTCTCCCTGTGTGACGATCTCCGCGCCTCGGTCGGCCTCGACCTCGACCACCGACCGGCAGAGGCCCTCGACGCTGTCGACCGGCAGCGGCGTGAAGATCGCGTTGCCGCGCAGGAGGTTGAAGTCGCGCTCGGAGACGGGTGCGCCGATCTCGAATCTGCGCAGGGCGCCCCAGCGGAGCAGCGCGAGGGCGGGCAGCAGCGCGCCGAGGGCCAGCAGCGCGCCGCGCACGCCGAGCAGGGCGACGAGGATCGGCGCGGCGATCGAGCCCAGTGCCCTCGCCGCCAGGTTGGAGGTCTCGAGCATGCCGATCACCCGCGCAAGGGTCTCGTCGGAGCCGAGTCGCTGCAGGAGGGTTCGCGCCGCGACCTCGACGAAGGCGTAGCCGAAGCCCATCAGGAGGTAGGAGGCGAAGGCGGCGAAGACCACCGGCCAGGCACCCGGAAGCGCGAAGCCGCCCCCGACGATCAGGCAGCCGAACGTGAGGCCCGCGGCGAGGTGGCCGCGGTCGAGGAGGACCGCCAGGGCGGCCCCGGCGATCAGCGCTCCGATCGCCCAGGTCGCGTTGATCCAGCCGACGTTGCCCTGGCCGACGCCGAGCAGGTCGAGGACGGTGACGACGCTCATCACGTCGGCGGCGCCCTCGACGAACACGAGGGAGCCGAGGACGACCCCGACGATGCGCAGCTTTCGATCCGCCGCCAGAGCCCGCAGGCCGGCCGCCGTCTCCTCGAGAACCCCGCCGGCCCCGCGCGCGTCTTCGTAGACGGGCCGCTCGTCGGGAGGCAGGGTCGCCAGCAGGCCCGCGACGAGCAGCGCGCCCAGCGCAGCGACGGCGAACGCAGCCTGCGGCGTGGCCAGCGCCAGGAGCCCCCCGCTCGCCAGCGAGGCGAGCAGGAAGCCGACGTTGTCACCCTGGCTGCGGGCGACGTTGGCCGCCGAGAGCTCCTGCGGGCTGCGAGCCGCGATCGGCAAGAGGGCGCTTTCCGCGGGCAGATAGGCGGTGGACGCGATCGTGAACAGGCCGGCGAGGCCATACACGACCCAGGCATCGGTTCCCGCCGCGGCGGCCACCGTGGCGGCGGCGATCGCCGCCCCGCTGAGCGCCGTGCTGGCGACCAGCACCAGCCGCCGCGAGTAGCGGTCGCCGAGCAGGCCGGCGAACGGCGAGGCGAGGGCGCCGGGCAGGATGCGGACGAGGGCGGCAATGCCGACGGCCGTCGGCCCGCCTTCGGAGAACGCGTATACGCCGAGGGCGATCGCGAAGGCCCAGGTCGCGAACATGGTGCCCGTCCAGCCGAGGACCAGGCGGGCAAGGTTCGGGTTCTCGAAGACGGCGGCGAGCGAGCCGAGCGAGGCCCGGAGCTGCCGAACGAACATGGGCGCTCACGCTAGCCCCGGTCGGGCGGCAAGGCAAGCTCGCGATTCGCCCGCCGTCCTTGTCGTCACCGGCGACGGCGAGGCGCGCGAGCCCTGGCTCAGGCGGGGCGCGCCGCGTCCCGGCGAACGCCGTGCATCGCCCAGCCCAGGGCGGTGAGGCCGATGCCGTTGAGGATGAAGCCGATCCCGACCAGGATCGCCAGGGTGGCGAAGCCGATGTCGGGGCTGGAGACGATCACGATCCCCGCGATCAGCTCCAGCACGCCGGCGAAGGCGTGCCAGCCGCGGTGGTCGGGCTCGTCGAAGGCGGTGACGAAGCGGATCACTCCGGCGGCGATCAGCCAGATCCCGATCAGCAGCGCGACGAAGGCGACGCCGCCGACCGGATGGCGGATCAGCAGCACCCCGATGACGGCGGTCAGCACTCCGAAGAGCGCGACGATGCCGCGATTGACCGTGGCCCGCGCGAAGGCGCTCGCCAGCTCGAGGATGCCGTCCGCGAGCAGGAAGATCCCCGCGACCACCGCCAGCGTCGGCAGGCTGTCGCCCGGCTTGAGGAGGATGATCACGCCGGCGGCAATGCTGAGGATTCCGACCAGCAGGATCGCCCACCAGCCCCAGGTCAACTCCCTGATCTCCGACTCGTACGGCGTTGCGGCCATCTTGCGACCTCCATCGGGCTCGACTGGGACAGAGACAGGACGAGCCTAAACCGCCCGCCGGCCGTCGCGCAAGTCGGGCACCGGGCTCAGGAGTCCAGCTGCGGGTCCTCGCCCTCGACCTCCTCGGCGGTCCCCTCGAAGTCGTAGTCGCGACGCGCGCCGTTCGCGCTCGGCCCGTCGCCGGCTGCGGCGCCGCGCCGCGCGTAGCCGTAGGCGCGGCCGCCGGCGCTCGCGGCGCCGTAGGCGGTTCCCGCGGGTCCGCCCATGACGACGAAGCGCCTGCCGAAGTAGGAGCCGAGCAGGCGCCTGAGGACCGCCCGCGTGGGCGGGAGAAGGAAGGCGAGGCCGACCGCGTCGGTGAGGAAGCCGGGCGTGAGCAGGAGCGTGGCGCCGACCACGATCAGCAGGCCGTCGGCGACCTCCCGCCCGGGGAAGCGCCGTTCCCCGATCGCCTGGTTGAAGCGCCTCCAGGCGCCGAGCCCCTGGTGGCGGAGGAGCAGCGCGCCGAGCATCGAGTCGGCGAGCAGCAGGGCGATCGTCGGCAGGACGCCGATCAGCCCGCCGACTTCGATGATCAGCCACAGCTCGAGGATCGGTACGACGATGAAGAGGACGACGAGAATGCCCATGCCTCAGAGCCTAGAGAGGGCCCTAGGCGGGCGCGGCGGCGGAGGCGGCCTCCTCGAGCTCGGCGAGCGAGGAGTCGATGCCCGCGGCGATCACCTCGATGTCGTCGACCGCGTCGTAGTCGGCGAGCAGGCCGAAGCCGACGCGGCCGTTGTAGCTCATGATCGCCACCGCCAGCACGTGGTCCTGGGGGAGGAAGGCAACCGGGAAGATCTCCTCCATCTCCCGCCCGAGCACGTAGAGCGGCAGCTGCGGCCCGGGCACGTTGGTGACGATCAGGTTGAAGAGGCGGGTGGAGAAGTTGACCCGCGACGCCTGTGCCAGCAGGGTGGGCGGCGCGAAGTCGTTGAAGCGGGAGATCACTTCCGCGCCCAGCGCCTGCTTGGAGCGCTTCAGGCCCTCCATCGCCTCACTCACCACACGCAGCCTGCGCACGGGGTCGTCGACGTAGACGGGAAGCGGCCCGCGCATTGCCGCGATCCGGTTGCCGAGGTTGCCGCGCTCGTCCTCGGTGCGGATGGAGACCGGGACCAGCGCCCGCAGCTCGAGGCCCTCGGTGCGCACGCCGCGCCCATGAAGCCAGTCGCGCAGGGCGCCGGTGACGACCGCGAGCACGACGTCGTTGACGGTGCCGCCGAAGGTGTCCTTGATGCGTTTGAAGGTGGAGAGCTCCGAGCGGGCCCAGACGAAGCGGCGGTGGGGCCCGATCTGCTGGTTGAGCGGCACGTCGGGAGCCGGGTCGGCGAGCGCACCGACGAACTCGCCGAGCCCCTCCAGGCCATCGGCGACCCGGCGTGCCGTCGCCTCCGGGCTGCGCAACGCCTCCAGGGCGCGCTCGGCGAGCCGCACTGGGGTCGTCGCGAGCTCGGTGGCGCCGCGAGCCACCAGGGTCGAGGCGCTGGGCTGCGGGCCGGGGGCCCAGCCGTCCGTGACGCCTGCCGGCTGCGGGATCGGCTCCAGGTCGAAGAGAACGGTGCCGATGTCGACGCCGGAGATGCCGTCGACCATCGCGTGGTGGGTCTTGGTCAGGATCGCGAAGCGGTCGCGCTCGAGCCCCTGCACGAGCCACAGCTCCCAGAGCGGCTTGGAGCGGTCCAGCTGCTGGGAGAAGACCCGCGCTGCGAGCCGCTTCAGCTGCGCCTCGCCGCCGGGCTCGGGCAGCGCCGTGTGCCGGATGTGGTAGGTGAGGTTGAAGTTGACGTCGTCCACCCAGAGCGGCCGGCCGGCCTCCAGCGGCGGCACGACGATCCGCTGGCGGAAGCGCGGCACCTGGTCCAGGCGGCCGCGGACGTGCTCGACCAGGTCCACGTAGAGGGGCGGCGGTCCCTCGAAGACGAGGATCGCGCCGATGTGCATGTGACTCGCCGGCGTCTCGTTGCTGAGGAAGGAGGCGTCGACGGCTGTGAGGCGGTCCATGTGGCGGGCTGCGGAGGGCATGCTGCAAGGCTAACTGCCCTCGCTACCCTGCTGTGCATGGCGGCCACCGTCACCACCGGGCCCCGCCGGGTCCTGCTTGCGGCGCCGCGCGGCTACTGCGCGGGCGTCGATCGCGCCGTGCAGACGGTGGAGCGGGCGCTCGACCTCCATGGCGCGCCCGTCTACGTCCGCAAGGAGATCGTCCACAACAAGCACGTGGTCGAGCAGCTGGCCAAGCGGGGGGCGATCTTCGTCGAGGAGGAGACCGAGGTCCCCGAGGGGGAGATGGTCGTCTTCTCGGCGCACGGAGTCGCCCCCGCCGTGCACGAGAACGCCGCCGCGCGGGGCCTGCGCACGATCGACGCGACCTGCCCGCTGGTGACCAAGGTGCACGTCTCGGCGCGCCGCTTCGCCGCCGAGGGCTACACGATCGTGATGATCGGCCACGAGGGCCACGAGGAGGTCGAAGGCACCACCGGAGAGGCCCCCGGCAGCATCGTCCTGATCGAAACCGCCGACGAGGTCGCCGCCCTCGAGGTCCCCGACCCCGAGAAGGTCGCCTTCATCACCCAGACGACGCTGTCCGTCGACGAGACGGCCGAGGTGATCGCCGCCCTGCGGGCCAAGTTCCCCGGCATCGTCAGCTCCAAGTCCGACGACATCTGCTACGCGACGACCAACCGCCAGATCGCGGTCAAGCAGCTGGCGCGAGAGTGCGACCTGGTGCTGGTGATCGGCTCCACCAACTCGTCGAACTCGAACCGCCTGGTCGAAGTGGCGCGGGAACACGGGGCCGCCTCCCACCTGATCGATAACCACTCGCAGGTGCGCGAGGAATGGCTGGACGGCGTCGGGACCGTGGGGATCACCTCCGGCGCCAGCGCCCCCGAGGAGCTGGTCGAGGCGCTGGTCGAGCTGTTCCGCGAGCGTGGCGCAGAGGAGGTCGCCGAGCTGCGCACCGTCGAGGAGGACGTGCGCTTCATGCTGCCGAAGGAAATCCGCGAGGAGATCGCCGCCCGCGCCTAGGCACCGCGGCGGTACGTCCCGCCTCCAGGCGCGGCGGGGGCCGGCGCTACGGGAGGCCGGCGGCGAAGCTGACCGACCAGACCCGCAGTCCGGTGCCGGGGCGCAGGGTGAGCGAGTGCCGCTCGTGGCGCGGGTGTGTTGCGAGCTCATACAGCCCCGCCCCCCGTACGCGCAGCGGCTCGGCCGCCGACCCGTCGAGCTCCAATCCGACCTCGCCCTCGCCCTCGATCGTGGCGTGGGCGCCGCCGGCCTCGTAGGGGACGTCGAGCTCCTCGCCGTCGGGGCCGGCGACCCAGGGCCGCTCCCAGGAGCCGCCCGGGAAGATCTCGGCGCTGGGCGCCATCACCCTGGCCCCCGGCGCGTCGGTCGGCCGCAGCGGCTCCAGCGGCGCGGGCAGGTCGGTGCGCAGCGCGTCGGCGGCGCGCAGCTCCTCCTGGATCGCCTCCTCGGTCGCCGCGTATTCGCCCTCGCCGAAGTGGAACCAGCCCAGCGCCCCGCCGAGGCGCCAGAGGAAGAGGCTGGGCCAGCCCTCGCAGCCGTAGGCGTGCCAGAGCCGGCGGTCGGCGTCGATCGCGACCGGGAACCCGACTCCGAGCCGCTCGAGTCCGCGGGCGACCGCCCCGGGCTCGGCGCCAAACGGAAAGCGGGGCGCCTGGACGCCGATCGTGCGCAGGCCGGCGCCGCGGTAGCGCCGGTCCCACTCGATCACGTAGGGGAGCGTCCGCACGCTGTTCAGCTGGGCGAAGTCGATGAAGTGCACGAGCGCCGGCCCCCCGGCCGTGAGCGCCGGCATCGAGCTCGGCTCCTCGCCGATCCAGGGTATTCCCGCCGGCAGGTCGGGGGCGGCGATGTTGTCTCGCTCGGGGCGCACCCGGCGGACGTTATCCTGGGGCCGACCAGTTGGCGGACCCCAAGGAGGACTCAGTGAGCAACGACGTCTGGCAGAGGATCGAGCAGGCCCGCGCGCGGTGGAACGTGCTCGAGCACCCCTTCTACCAGCGCTGGTCGGCCGGCGAGCTGAGCCGCGAGGAGCTCGCCGAGTACTCGGGCCAGTACCGCCACGCGACCGCCGCGCTGGCCCGGCTCAGCGCCGACGTAGCCGAGGCCGCGCCGGAGTCCGAGCGCGCCGAGCTGCGTCGCCACGCCGAGGAGGAGGCCTCGCACATCGCCCTCTGGGACGGCTTCGTCGAGGCCGTCGGCGGCGCGGTCGCGGCCGAGCCGAACGCCGAGACCCGCGAGTGCGTCGAGGCCTGGACCGCGAACGACGGCCACCTCGGCCAGCTGGTCCGCATGTACGCGATCGAGAGCGGCCAGCCGCAGATCTCCAAGACCAAGCGGGATGGCCTCGCAGCCCACTACGGGATCGGCGACGGCTCCGGCAACGAGTACTTCCGCGTCCACGAGGAGGCCGACGTCCACCACGCCGAGGAGGCGCGGGGGCTGATCGAAGAGCACCTCGACGGCGCCGACCCGGACCAGCTCGCCGCCGCCGCCGAGTCGGTCTTCAGGGCCAACTGGCGCCTGCTGGACGGCGTCACCGCCGCCTAGCTCCGGGCCGCTCGAGCCTCTCCCCGGGGAAAAGGGGAACATCGACGCAGGCAGCACCCGCTAGGGTTATGCGCCGATGAGCGAGATCCTGATCGCCGCGGCGCCGCTGCTCCTGCTGCTTGCGTTGCTCCTGCTCGGGCACTATCCGGGCTGCGAGGCGATCGTCAGGCTCTCCGAGCGGCTCTCGCAGTCATCGACCTGGCGCCGGTCCCGCTCGTCCTCTTGTAGACCGCCATTCCCGCCCCGCTCGCAGCCTGCGCGGGGCGGCCTGCTGCTCGCCCTCGCCCTCTCCGGGCGGGCGCCGCCTCTCCTCTCCTCCACCTGATCGCAGAGCGCGTCCGCGACGTCGCGGGCACGGCCCGATGCCGACCCGTCTGCGGGTGCGCGCACCAAACGTAAGGAGAGAGCAATGACGAACTTGAGAGCTGCCATCGGAGCAGTGCTTGCGATTGTCGCGGTGGTCCTCGCGGCCGGCTGCGGAGGAGGCGGCGGATCCACGACCGCCGGCCCGACGGAGACGGCCGGCGGAGCGAGCTCCGCAGCGGGCGGGGAATCCGCCGGGGGCGAAAGTGGAGCCGAGCCGACGATCGTCGTCAAGAACGGCGAACCGGTCGGCGGCGTGAAGACGCTCGAATACTCGGCCGGCGAACAGGTCCGCTTCAAGGTGCGGTCCGACGTTGCCGACGAGGTGCACGTTCACGGCTATGACCTGATGAAGGACGTGCCGGCCGGGGGGACGGTCTCGTTCTCCTTCCCGGCGGAAATCGAAGGAATCTTCGAGGCCGAGCTCGAGGAACACCACGAGCAGATCCTCGAACTGCGGGTCAATCCGTAGGGCCCGGCGATGAGCCTGATCGACGCCCTCCCGCTCGCCCACGCCCTGGTCGCCAGGCAGGACCTCCCGATACCCGCCTGGCTGTTCGCCTGGGGGGCGTCGATCGTCCTCATCGTCTCCTTCTTCGCGCTCTCGGCCTCCTGGCGCCGGCCGCGCTTCGAGAGCGAACACTGGCGGGCGCTCGGCTCGTGGCTCTCCCGGGCGCTGCTCGGCCTGCCGGCGCAGATCGCCTGCGGGGCGATCGGGGTCTTCCTGCTCGGCCTCTCCGCCTACGCCGGACTGCGCGGGACCGAAGCCCCCGACCGCAACTTCACCCTCACCTTCATCTTCGTCACCTGCTGGCTCGGCTTCCCCCTGCTCAGCGTCGTCTTCGGCAACGTCTTCCGCCCCTTCAACCCGTGGCGGGCGGTGGGGCGGGTCGTCGGCGCCGGCTTCGAGGCCCTGGCCGGGCAGCGCTTCGCCCACGCCCGCTACCCCGAGCGCCTCGGGCGCTGGCCCGCCGCGGTCGGTCTGGTCGCCTTCGTCTGGCTGGAGATCGTCTATGGCGTCAGCGGCGGCGTCGCGGTCGGGCTCTCCCCGCACGCTGCCGCGGTCGCGATCCTCGTCTACAGCGGCTACACGCTGGCGATGATGGCGGTCTTCGGGGTCGAGGAGTGGTGCGAGAGGGGGGAGGTCTTCTCCGTCTACTTCGGGATGTTCTCGCGGCTCGGCTTCCTCGGCCTCCATGAGGGCCGGCTCGGCGTGCGCCGGCCGCTCTCGGCGGCGACGCGGTGGGCGACGGTGCCCGGCTCCGCCGCCGTGGTGATCGCCTCGATCGCGACGACCAGCTTTGACGGCGCCCAGGAGGGAGCCTTCAAGGGCGGGATGGAAAGCGTTATCCGAAGGCTGCTCGACGCCGGCCTGGAACCGACCGCGGCCGTCCGCTCCACCGACACCCTCTTCATGCTGCTCACCTTCGCCGGCGTCGCCCTCGTCTACCTGATCGGCGTGCGGGGCATGTCGACCGTGCGCGGCGCGCCGAGCGTGCGTCGCCTCTTCAGCGGCTTCGCCCACACCCTGATCCCGATCGCCTTCGCCTACCTGGTCGCCCACTACTTCAGCCTCTTCGTCTTCCAGGAGCAGGCCCAGTTCACCTACCTGCTCTCCGACCCGCTGGGCACCGCCACGACCGACCTCTTCGGGACGGCGTCCGGCGGCATCGACTTCCGGGTCCTCAGCGCCAACGCGATCTGGTACGTCCAGGTCGGGGCCCTGGTCGTCGGCCACGTGGTCGGGCTCACGCTCGCCCACGACCGAGCGACCGCCTACTGGGGGGACTACCGCCAGGCCGCCCGCTCCCAGTACTGGATGCTGGCCGTGATGGTCGCCTTCACCTGCTTCGGGCTCTACCTGCTCTCGGTCGCCAACACCTGACGGCGGGCCCGATCGATTCAGGCCCCGCCCCTCGGGATAGTGTCGTGCCTGTCCGGGACTCAGGCTGAGACATCCCAGAACGGAGGAGAGATGAACGAGCAGGTCGATCCATCGCACATCATGGAGGTCGGGATGGGCTTCTGGGGGTCGAAGACGCTCCTCTCGGCGGTCGAGCTCGAGCTGTTCACCAAGCTTGCGGCCGAGCCGATGAGCGGTCCGCGGATCGCCGAGGCGCTCGCCCTCGACGCCCGCGCGATCCCGGACTTCCCGGACGCGCTCGTCGCCCTCGGGCTGCTCGACCGCGACGGCGAGGACGCGGACGCGACATACCGCAATACCGAGGCGACGGCGACCTTCCTCGACAAGGCCAGCCCCGCCTACATCGGCGGGCTGCTCGAGATGGCCAACGCGCGGCTCTACCCGTTCTGGGCCGACCTGACCGAGGCGCTGCGGAGCGGCAGCCCGCAGAACGAGGTCAAGCTGACGGGCACGCCGATGTTCGAGGAGCTGTACAGCGACCCCGATCGCCTGGAGCAGTTCATGCAGGCGATGGCCGGCATCTCCAAGGGCCCGTTCATGGCGCTGGCGGAGAAGTTCGACTTCTCCGGGTACGAGACCCTCTGCGATGTGGGCGGAGCGACTGGGGAGCTGGCGCTCGCCGTCGCCCGAAGGCACCCTCACATGCGCTGCACCAGCTTCGACCTGCCGCCCGTGCAGCCGATCGCCGAGCGAGCCATCGAGGCGGCGGGGCTCGGGGATCGGGTGACGGCGGTGGCGGGTGACTTCTTCGCCGATCCCCTGCCGGAGGCCGAGGTGATCACGATGGGGAACATCCTCCATGACTGGAACCTCGAGCGGAAGATGCACCTGTTGAGGGCCGCGTACGACGCGCTGCCGGACGGCGGGGCGCTGATCGTGATCGAGAACATCATCGACGACGCCCGGCGCGAGAACGCCTTCGGCCTGCTGATGTCGCTCAACATGCTGATCGAGACGGGGGACGGGTTCGACTTCACCGGGGCCGACTTCGCCGGCTGGTGCAAGGAGGTCGGGTTCGAGAAGACAGAGGTCCTTCCGCTGGCCGGCCCGACCAGCGCGGCCATCGCCTACAGGTAGCGTCCCCGCACGCGAAGGGCGGCTAGAGGATCTCCTCGAGCCGCCGCTCGAGGGCGGTGGAGATCTCGTCGCGCACCGGGCCCTCAGCCAGCCTTTCGACCAGCGACTCGAGGAAGCCCTCGATGATCAGCCCCTTCGCATCGGCGGGGTCGAGGCCGCGCGAGGTCAGGTAGAAGAGCTGGTCGCGGTCGACCTGGGCGATCGCCGCCGCATGCGTGCAGCGCACGTCGTCGGCTTCGATCTCGAGGCCGGGGATCGCGTCGGCGTGGGCGTCGGGGGAGAGCAGCAGGTTGCGGCTCTCCTGGAAGGCGTCGGTCTGCTGGGCGCCCGGGTCGACCCTGATCATCCCCCGCCAGACGGCGGTCGAGCCGGCTGCGAGGACCCCGCGGAAGGCGAGGTCGGAGATGGTGTTGGGGGCCGCGTGCTCCTGGGTGGTGTCGAAGTCGAGGTGCTGGCCGGGGCCGCCGGCGTAGCCGCCGGTGACCCGCGCCTCCGAGCCGGGCCCGGCGAGCTTGGTCTCCATCCGCACCTTGCCGTTCGCCGACCCGAAGCCGAGCGCCGCCCAGTCGAGGCGCCCGTCGCGCTCGACCTCGGCGCGCTGGGTGGCGAAGATCCATGCCCTTTCGGAGATGTCCTGGGTGCTCACGTAGCGCAGCGTCGCGGCCTGGCCGACGTGCAGCTCGACCACCGAGTTGAGCAGCGCGTCCGTCTCGTCCCCGGAGGAGGAGCAGTGCTCCCAGACCTCCGCCTCGGCACCCTCCTCGAGGACGATGAGAGTGCGCCAGGCGATCGCGGCGCCGTCCTCCTCGACGGGCACCTGGACGCGGATCGGCTCGGCGACCCGCACCCCGGCCGGCACGTGGACGAGGACGCCCTCGCGCCAGGCGGCGTCGTTGCGGGCGACGAACGGGTCCTCGGCGGGGGCGAGGGCGCCGAGCCTGCCCTCGACCAGCTCGGGGCGCGCCTCGACCGCCTGGGCGAGAGGCATGACCGTCGCTCCCTCGCCACCCTCGATCGAGGCGGCCACGGGGCCGGGCTCATAGGAGGCGAGGTCGAGGCTGGAGAGGTCGGTGAATTCCCACCCCTTCTCCTTCTGGTCGGGAAGGGGCGGCAGCGTGGCTGTCTCAGCCAATCGAGCCCTCCATCTGCAGCTCGATCAGGCGGTTGAGCTCGACCGCGTACTCCATCGGCAGCTCCTTGGTGACCGGCTCGATGAAGCCGTTGACGATCATCTTCGAGGCCTCCTCCTCGTCGAGGCCGCGGCTCTCGAGGTAGAAGAGCTGTTCGTCGCCGATCTTCGAGACCGTCGCCTCGTGGCCGACGTCGGCGTCGTTCTCGCCGATCCGGATCGTCGGGTAGGTGTCCGAGCGCGAGTCCTCGTCGAGCAGCAGCGCGTCGCAGACGACCTTCGACCGCGATTCGGACGCCCCGTCGGCGACCTCGAGCAGTCCCCGGTAGGTGCTGCGGCCGCCGTCCTTGGAGATCGACTTGGAGAAGATCGAGGACGACGTGCGGGGCGCGGCGTGGATGATCTTGCCGCCGGCGTCCTGGTGCTGTCCCTCGCCGGCGAAGGCGATCGAGAGGATCTCGCCGTGGGCCTCGGGGCCGAGCAGGTAGATCGACGGGTACTTCATCGTCAGCTTCGAGCCGAGGTTGCAGTCGACCCACTCCATCGTCGCCTTCTCGTGGGCGACAGCGCGCTTGGTGACCAGGTTGTAGACGTTCTGGGACCAGTTCTGGACGGTCGTGTAGCGGACCCGCGAGCTCGGCTTGGCGACGATCTCGACCACCGCGGAGTGCAGCGAGTCGGTCGAGTAGACCGGCGCCGTGCAGCCCTCGATGTAGTGGACGTCGGAGCCCTCCTCGGCGATGATCAGGGTCCGCTCGAACTGGCCCATGTTCTCGGTGTTGATGCGGAAGTAGGCCTGCAGCGGCATCTCGACCTTGACCCCGGCGGGGACGTAGACAAACGACCCGCCCGACCAGACCGCCGAGTTGAGCGCTGCCAGTTTGTTGTCGTTCGGCGGGATCACCGTCGCCCAGTGCTCGCGCACGAGGTCCTCGTGCTCGCGCAGGGCGGTGTCCATGTCGGTGAAGATCACGCCCTGCGACTCGAGCTGCTCGTTGACCTGGTGGTAGACGACCTCGGACTCGTACTGGGCTCCGACCCCGGCGAGGAATTTGCGCTCGGCCTCGGGGATCCCAAGCCGGTCGAAGGTGTTCTTGATGTCCTCGGGGACCTCGCTCCAGTCGCGGCTGTTCTTGTCGGATGCGCGCACGAAGTAGTGGATGTCGTCGAAGTCGATCTGTCCGAGGTTGCCGCCCCAGGTCGGGGTCGGGCGGCTCTGGAAGTGGTCGAGCGCCTTGAGGCGGAAGTCGCGCATCCACTGCGGCTCGTCCTTGTACTCGGAGATCGATTCGACCACCTCGCGGGAGAGCCCCTTCGGCGCTTTGTAGGCGTACCCCGTCTCCGGGTCATGGAAGCCGAACTTCTCCTTGTAGTCGGCGTTGAGTCCGGCCAGCTTTCGCTTCTCTGCGACGACCTCTGGCGTTGCCACGTCTAATCGACCTCCAAAGTGATCGTGTCGTCCTCGATGGTCACCGGGAACGTCCTCACCGGAGCATAGGCGGGGAGCGTCTTCGGCCTGCCGGTGGTCAGGTCGAAGAGGGAGCCATGGCGCGGGCACTCGACCGTGCAGGTCGAGGCGTCGAACTCGCCCTCGGCGAGCGGACCGTCGTCATGCGAGCAGCGGTCCTCGATCGCATGCAGCGTCCCCTCGCAGTTGAAGACGCCGATCTTGGCGCCGTCGTGCTCGACCAGGCGCATGCCGCCCGGCCCGAGCTCCGCGAGCGGGCAGACTGAGATCCTTGTTCCTGCGCTATCGGCCAAGAGAGCTGCTCCCCACATCACCTAGTGCGGGATGAGACTTAATCCTAGTAGCTGGGTCGGATTTTAGCGGCCGCGCCGGCCCGGCCGGAGCCCGCTCCGCGCGCCGAGGCCGGGAACGCCTCCTTAACCGGGCGCCTACGCGGCCGTGAGAGGATCGTGCGCACGCCGAACTCCCAGCCAGGAGGAATGACCATGCCGGAGCGCACGAGCTATGAAGCGGGCACGCCATGCTGGATCGACCTGTCGACGCCGGACCAGGACGGGGCCGCGAAGTTCTACGGCGACCTCTTCGGCTGGCGCGTGGAGGAGGACGAGAACGCCGAGCAGACGGGCGGCTACCGGGTGGCGATGCTCGGCGACGCCGCGGTCGGCGGCGTGATGAAGCTGATGCAGGAGGGTCAGCCGACCGCCTGGTCGAGCTACGTCAGCGTCGAGGACGTCGACGCGACGGTGGCGAGAGCGCGGGAGGCGGGCGGCTCGGTGATGGTCGAGCCGATGGACGTGCTCGACTACGGGCGGATGGCCTTCCTGATCGACCCGACCGGGGCGGCGATCGGCCTCTGGCAGGCGGGAAGGAACATCGGGGCGGGCCTCGTCAACGAGCCCGGCGCGCTCTCCTGGAACGAGCTGGAGACCCGCGACCCGGAGGCTGCCAAGTCGTTCTACGCCGCGGTCTTCGGCTGGAGCTTCGTCGACCACGAGATGGGGGGGATGGGGACCTACACCGAGTGGAAGCTCGGCGACTCCTCGATCGGCGGCATGGCCGACATCAGCGGCCGCGTTCCCGATGAGGTGCCCGCGCACTGGATGGTCTACTTCGCCGTCGCCGACACCGACGCGGCGGTGGGGCAGATCGAGTCCGGCGGGGGCGAGGTGCGCTTCGGCCCGGTTGACATCCCCGCCGGCCGCTTCGCGATGGCGGCCGACCCCTGGGGCGCGGCCTTCGCGGTGATCAAGGCCAGCGAAGGAGAAGCGAGCTAGATCGCGGTCGCCTCGGAGGGGTCGCCCGCCTCGCCCTCGTCCTCCCATTCGGCGGGCTCGCCGAGGCTGGCGCTCTTGACGACCTTGAGGCCGAGCAGCGCGCACTTCATCCGCGTCGCGGAGATCTCGATCCCGAGCAGGTCGAGGACGTACTCCTTGGGCAGGCGGACGATCTCCTCGCGAGACTTTCCGGCCAGCTCGTCGGTGAGCAGCGACGTCGCCGCGGTCGAGATCGCGCAGCCCTTGCCGTCGAAGGCGACCTCCGCCACCTTCCCCGCGTCGTCGAGGCGGATCGTCACGTGCTGCTCGTCACCGCAGAGCGGGTTGGTGTCCTCGAACTCGAGGTCGGGGTGCTCCAGGCGGCCGAAGTTGTGCGGTCGCTTGTAGTGCTCGAGGATCTGGTCGCGGTAGAGCTCGTCCATGATCAAATTCCGCGCAGGTGCTCCGCTCTCGCGATCGCCAAGAGAAGCAGAAATGGATTGGCGATCGCTTCCGCGTCCGCCCTGCGCGGGTGGCTGGCGCTCATCAGTCGAAGATCCTCCGTGCGTCTTCGAGCCCGGCGACGAGGCGGTCGATCTCCTCCGGCGTGGTGTAGACGCCGAAGCTCGCCCGCGCGGTGGCGGCGATCCCGTAGCGGTCCATCAGCGGCTGAGCGCAGTGATGGCCGGCGCGGACCGCGACGCCGTGGCGGTCGAGGATCTCGGAGACGTCGTGGGCGTGGACGCCCTCGAGCTCGAAGCTCACCGGGCCGAGGCGCCCGCTGCCCCGCGGCGGGCCGAACACGCGCAGGCCCGGCACGTCGCCGAGGCGCTCGAGCGCGAAGTCGGCGATCTCCTCCTCGTGGGCCCGGACCGCTTCCATGCCGAGGCCGTCGAGCCAGCGCAGCGCCGAGGCGATTCCGACGGCCTGCGCGATCGCCGGCGTCCCCGCCTCGAAGCGGGCGGGGGGATCGGCATAGGTCGTCCCCTCCTTGGTCACCTTGCGGATCATCGAGCCGCCGCCGAGGAAGGGCGGCATCTCGCGCAGCAGCTCGAGGCGCGTCCACAGCGCCCCGATCCCGGTCGGCGCGTAGAGCTTGTGGCCGGTGAGAGCGTAGAAGTCCACGCCCAGCTCGGCGACGTCGACGGGGAGCTTCGGCGCCGCCTGGGCGCCGTCGGCGAGCACCAGGGCGCCGGCCTCGTGCGCGAGCCTGGAGATCTCAGCCAGGGGGTTCTCGGTGCCGAGCACGTTGGAGACGTGGGTGACCGCGAGCAGCTTCGGCCCGCGCCCGAGCAGGTCGGCGAGCGCGTCGATGTCGAGCAGCCCGTCCTCGGTGACCGGGGCCCAGTCGATCTCGGCGCCGACCCGCCCGGCGAGCTGTTGCCAGGGGACGATGTTCGAGTGATGCTCCATCTCGGTGAGCAGGATCCGGTCGCCCTCGCCGACGTTGGCGTCGCCCCAGGCCCGGGCGACGAGGTTGATCGCCTCGGTCGCATTGCGGACGAAGACAACCTCGCGCCGGTCGGCGGCGCCGAGGTGGTCGGCGACCGTCGCCCGCGCTCCCTCATAGGCGGCAGTGGCCTCCGCCGAGAGCGTGTGCGAGCCGCGGTGGACGTTGGAGTGGTGGGCGCGCTCATAGCGGTCCACCGCCTGGATCGAGGCGAGCACCCGCTGCGCGCTGGCGCCGCTGTCGAGGTAGGCGACCGGCTGCCCGTTGACCTCGCGCTCCAGCGCCGGGAACGACGCCCGCACCCTCTCGAGCGGGAGCTTCGGGGGCTTGGTGGCGGTCGTCCCCATCGCGCCTAGGTCGAGGCCTGGGCCTCGACCTCCTCGCGGATCCAGCCGTAGCCCTTCTCCTCGAGCTGCTCGACCAGCTCCGGCCCGCCCTCCTTGACGATCCGGCCCTCGAACATGACGTGCACGAAGTCGGGCTCGACCAGGTGCAGGATCCGCTGGTAGTGGGTGATGATGAGGACGCCCATCTCCGGCCCCGCGAACCTGTTGACCCCGTCGGCGACCGTGCGCAGGGCGTCGATGTCGAGGCCGGAGTCGGTCTCGTCGAGGATCGCGATCTCGGGCCGCAGCATCACCAGCTGGAGCAGCTCCATCCGCTTCTTCTCCCCGCCGGAGAAGCCGTCGTTGAGATAGCGGCTGGAGAAGTCCCTGGGGATGTTGGCGAGCTCCATCGCCTCCTGGGCGACCTTGGCGAAGTCCCTGATCTTGATCTCCGCCTCGCCGCGTGCCTCGCGGTGCGCGTTGACGATCATCCGCAGGTACTTGCTGACCGAGACGCCGGGGATCGCGACGGGGTACTGGAAGGCCATGAAGAGGCCGGCGCGCGCCCGCTCGTCGGGGTCCGCCTCGGTGAAGTCCTCGCCCTTGAAGGAGATCGTGCCGTCGGTCACCTCGAGCGCCGGGTGGCCCATGATCGCGTTCGCCAGGGTCGACTTGCCCGAGCCGTTGGGCCCCATCAGGGCGTGGACCCTGCCCTTCTCGACGTCGAGGTCGAGGCCGCGGAGGATCTCCTTGCCCTCGGCGCTCACGTGCAGGTTGCGAATCTCCAGCTCAGCCAATTCGACGCTCCGTTTCTTGTCCGCAGTTGTTCAGGCCGCGCCGCCGACCGCGGTCAGCTGGCGCTCCGGCGCCGGGGTGGCGCCGAACTCGACGAGCTCCGCCAGCGTCGTGCCGGCGAGCGCCTTCGTGACGCCGCCCTGGACCCTGGTCCAGAGCAGCTTCGTCGCGCAGGCCCTGTCGCCGTCGTCTTCGTGCGAGCAGAGCACCCTGCCCTCCGGAGTCTCGTGGAAGCACTCCATCGGGGCGATCTGCCCTTCCAGCGCCTCGACGACCGAGTCCATCGTGATCTCCTCGGCCGGCCTGGCGAGGCGGTAGCCGCCGTGGGCTCCCCTGGTGGAGGCGACGAGGCCTGCCTTGCGCAGCTTGGCGACGAGGTGCTCGAGGTAGGAGAGCGGCAACCGCTCGGCCTCGGCGACGGTGCTCAGCGAGATCGGCGTCGAGTCGGGCCCGACCCGTCCAAGCTCGACCATCAGGCGCACTCCGTACTCCGCTTTCGTCGAGAACAGCATGGAGCTAAATCCTACTGAGTGAGTCGGTTATGGGCGGCGCCGCGGGCTCAGGGCTCGATCAGGCCGCGGCGGATCGCGTAGCGGACCAGCTCGACCCGGTCGCGCATGCCGAGCTTTCGCATCGCGCTGGCGCGGTGGTGCTCGACGGTCTTCTCGGAGAGGTGCAGGATCGCGGCGATCTCCCTGGTGGTGTTGGCCTCGGCGACCAGCTTCACGATCTCCTCCTCGCGTGGCGTCAGCTCCTCCTCGCCTGCCGACCCGCGCTCGAGCACGTCGCGGATCAGCGCCCGCTGGGCTTCCGGCGTGAGGAATGGCTCGCCGCGCTGCACCGCCCTGATCGCAGCCAGCAGGTCGGTGTCGGCCTGCGTCTTCAGCACGTACCCGGAGGCGCCCGCCTTGAGCGCCTCGAACAGGTAGCGCTCGTCGTCGTGCATGGAGAGGATCAGGACCGCAACCTCGGGCGCCTGCTCCTTGATCTCGCGGGTCGCCTGGAGCCCGGTCAGCTTCGGCATCTTCACGTCGAGGATCGCCAGGTCGGGGCGCTCGCGGACGACGAGCTCCCGTGCCTCGGCGCCGTCCGCGGCCTCGCCGATCACCTCGATGTCGGGCTGGCGATCGAGCAGCAGCCGGATGCCGGAGCGGACGATGCCGTGGTCGTCGGCGACGACGACTCTCATATACGCCGCCTCCTCTGCTCTCGCCGGCTCGCGCTCATCACCACCGGCGATCTCGCTCGCCGGCTCCCGCGTCCGGGGGCGGCTGGACCCCGCCTCCTCTGCTCTCGCCGGCTCGCGCTCATCACGACCGGCGATCTCGCTCGCCGGCTCCCGCGTCCGGGGGCGGCTGGACGCCGCCTCCTCTGCTCTCGCCGGCTTCCGCGTCCGGGGGCGGCGCACTCACCTTCAGGCGGACCGTGGTGCCCTGGCCGGGACGGGACTCGATCCGAAGCTCGGCACCGATCAGCAGCGCCCTCTCGCGCATGCCGGCGATCCCCAGGCCGCTCTCGGACTCCTCGAAGGCGAAGCCGCGGCCGTCGTCGGCGACGTCGAGCTCAACGCCGTCGCCGCTGCGCCGCAATGTGACCGTGACATGGTCCGCGCCCGAATGCCGCGCCGCATTGGAGAGGGCCTCCTGCGCGACCCGGTAGACGACGAGCTGGGCGTCGTCGTCGAGGTCGGAGAACCCCCCTTCCTCGACCAGCTCGGCGGCGATCCCCGCCGCGGCGGCTCCCTCGACCTGGCCCGCGATCGCCGCCGCCAGCCCGAGGTCGTCGAGCGCGGTGGGGCGTAGCTGTCGGGCGAGGGCGAGCAGCTCGCGCATCGCCTGATTGGCGAGCGCCTTGGTCTCGGCCAGCTGCTCGGCGAGCTCGGGCGGGGACTCGTCCCTGGCCGCCTCGAGCCGCAGCAGCACCGCGGTCAGAGACTGGTTGACCTCGTCGTGCAGGTCGCGGGCGACCCTGGCCCGCTCCTGCTCCTGGGCGCGCAGCGCCGCCGAGCCGGCCCTCCGCCGCTCCGCTTCCAGGCGCCGCATCATGCGCAGGAAGGCGAGCTCGATGCGCGCAACCTCCTCGGTCTCTCCGACTCCGTCGATCGAGGGCGGCAGGGTCGGGCCTGGGCGGCTCAGGTCGACCTTCTCCATCTCCTCGATCAGCGTCTCAAGCGGCGCCAGCCGGCGGCGCTGCAGGACCGCGTCGACCGCCAGCCCGAGGGTGACGATCGCGAGCGCGGCGATCGCGAGGACCGATGCGGTCAAGTCCGGCTCCCCGGCTGCACGCCCCTGAGCTTAGGGGTCGTCAAAGCGCCATCGACCGTCGCGGCCACCGCGATCGGCGGTGGGGGGTGGACGGGCGCGAATAGGGGGCGTCCCCTATGGAGGCGCGGGCCGATCGGGGGAATACTCTTGCCGAGGCAACGAAAAGGAGTTGATGACGAGATGACGACCACGAAGCAGTCCAACTGGGGCGCGACGCTGCGCACGACGATCCTGCTCGCATCCCTCTCCGGGCTGCTTGTCCTGATCGGCGCCCTCATCGGCGGGCCCAGCACCGCGGCCATCTTCCTCGGCATCGCCCTGCTGATCAACCTCGGCTCCTATTTCTTCAGCGACAGGATGGCGCTGGCGATGGCACGCGCCAAGCCGATCGAGGAGTCAGAAGCGCCCCGGCTGTACCAGATCGTCCGCGAACTGACCACACGCGCGGGGCTGCCGATGCCGCGCCTGTACATGATCCCCCAGGACCAGCCGAACGCGTTCGCCACCGGCCGCAACCCCAGGCATTCGGCGGTCGCGGTCACGCGCGGCATCACCAAGCTGCTCTCCGAGGACGAGCTGCGCGGCGTCCTCGCCCACGAGCTCGCCCACATCCAGCACCGCGACATCCTGATCCAGTCGGTCGCCTCGGCGATCGGCGCCGCGATCACCTACCTCGCGTACATGCTGCTGTGGTTCGGCAGCGACGACGACTCCCCGCTGAGCCTCGTCGCCTCGCTGGCGATGGTGCTGCTGGCGCCGATCGCGGCGAGCATCATCCAGCTCTCGATCTCGCGGCAGCGCGAGTACGCGGCCGACGCCGGGGGCGCCCAGATCTGCGGCAACCCGGAGTCGCTGGCCAGCGCTCTGCTGCGGCTCGAGCAGGGCGCGGAAGCGATGCCGATGCAGGTCAACCAGGCGGCCGAGCCGCTGTACATCGTCAGGCCGTTCTCCGCCAAGGGGATCGCCGGGCTCTTCTCGACCCATCCCCCGATCGAGGAGCGGGTCAAGAGGCTGCGCCAGATGCGCCCCGCTCTGTAGCCGAAGGCCGATCCGAAGCCTCCGCGGACCCGGCTTTCCCGGCCCGCTTCCGGCGCCCGCTATACTTTTTGAAGTAAAAGCCGATCCGGATTTAGGAGATTTGCGTAATGGCGGGTGCTGACACGCAGGTGAAAGCCCAGGTAGAGGAGATCGGGCCCTTCGAGGCCGCGGAGGAGATCGACAGCGGCGACGTCGTCCTGATCGACACGCGCGAGCCGCACGAGTACCAGGAGTCCCACCTCGAGGGAGGCAGGCTGGTGCCGCCGGGCCTGCTCGGCGAGGAGATCGCCGACGCGGCGCCCGACAGGTCCGCCCGCACGATCCTCTACTGCCGCAGCGGCAACCGCTCCTACCTGGCCGCCGAGCAGATGCAGGCGCTCGGCTACGAGAACGTCGCCTCGATGGCGGGCGGCATCCTCGCCTGGCAGGAGCAGGGCCTGCCGGTCGTCGCGGCGGCGGGGATGACCCCCGAGCAGCGCGACCGCTACTCGCGCCACACCCTGCTTCCCGAGGTCGGGGTCGACGGCCAGCTGAAGCTGCTCGACGCCAAGGTGCTGCTGATCGGCGCCGGGGGCCTCGGCGCGCCTACCGCGCTCTACCTGGCCGCGGCCGGGATCGGCACCCTGGGCCTGGTCGACGACGACGTGGTCGACGCCTCCAACCTGCAGCGCCAGGTGATCCACAACACCGAGCGGATCGGCGAGGCGAAGACCACCTCGGCGCGCAGGACGATCGAGGCGCTCAACCCGGACGTCGACGTCGTCGAGCACAACCTGCGGCTCAACGCGGACAACATCCTCGAGCTGCTCGAGGGCTATGACGTGATCGTCGACGGCGCCGACAACTTCCCCACCCGCTACCTGCTCAACGACGCCTCGGTGCGGCTGCGCAAGCCGGTCGTCTCCGCCTCGATCCTCAGCTTCGACGGCCAGGTCTCGACCTTCGTCCCCTACGAGGGTCCCTGCTATCGCTGCCTTTACCCGACGCCGCCGCCGGCCGAGCTGGCGCCGAGCTGCTCGGCGAACGGCGTGCTCGGGGTGATGGCCGGGACGATGGGCACCCTGCAGGCCAACGAGGTGATCAAGCTCGTGCTCGGCATCGGCGAGCCGCTGGTCGGCCGGCTGTTGCTCTACGAGGCGCTCGGCACCCGCTTCACCGAGCTCAAGGTCCGCCGCGACCCGAACTGCCCGATCTGCGGCGAGAACGCCCCGGAGATCCCCGAGTCGGAGATGGGCCAGTTCCCCGACTACGAGCTCTTCTGCGCTCGTTAGCCGGTAGGTTTCCGGCCCGATGGCGACGATCCGCATCCCACCGGTCCTGCGCCCGCAGACGGGCGGCGACCCCGAGGTCGAGGCCGGCGGCTCGACCGTCGGCGAGGTTCTGCGCTCGCTGACCGCCTCGCATCCGGCCACCGAGGACCAGCTCTTCGGCGAGGACGGCGACCTCAACCGCTACGTCAACGTCTACCTGAACGACGAGGACGTGCGCGTCCTCGACGGGCTGGAGACCGCGGTCTCCGACGGCGACACGGTGGTCATCCTGCCGGCGATGGCCGGCGGGCGCTAGCGGTCCTTCTCAGCGCCCGAGGACGAGGCCGAGGAACCGTCTCGTGCGCTCCTCGCGCGGCTCGTCGAACACCCGCGCGGGCGGCCCCTGCTCGACGATCACGCCGGCGTCCATGAAGACCACCCGGTCGGCGACCTCGCGGGCGAACCCCATCTCGTGGGTGACGAGGATCATCGTCATCCCCTCGGAGGCCAGCTCGCGGATCACATCGAGCACCTCCTTGACCAGCTCGGGGTCGAGTGCGCTGGTGACCTCGTCGAAGAGCATCACATGCGGGTCCATCGCCAGGGCCCGGGCGATCGCGACCCGCTGCTGTTGTCCGCCCGAGAGCCGTTCCGGGTACTCGTCGAGCTTGTCCGCGAGCCCGACCCGCTCGAGCAGGCCGGCGCCCTTCTCCTTCGCCTCGGCGGCGCCTCGCCGCAGCACCTTTTCCTGGGCAAGCGTGACGTTCTGGAGCGCGGTCTTGTGGGGGAACAGGTTGAACTGCTGGAAGACGATGCCGACCCGTTGGCGAACGTAGTCGAGCTCCCAGCCGGACTCGCCCCTGCCCGAACCGGAACCCCTGCAGATGTCGCGGCCCTCGAGCAGGATCTCACCCCGCTCGGGGGGCTCGAGCAGGTTGACGCAACGCAACAGCGTGCTCTTCCCCGAGCCGCTCGGGCCGAGGATGCAGACGACTTCGCCGCGCCTCACCTGGAGGTCGATCCCGCGCAGGACCTCGAGCTCGCCGAATCGCTTGTGGACCCCGCGCAGCGCGATCATCGGGCCGCCGACGGAGGCGGCCGGGGCCTCCATCAGAGCGCCTCGACCCGCGGGGCTCCGCGGGTGAAGCGGCTCTGCTCTCGGGAGATCAGCCTGTCGACGATACGCGCCAGGGGCAGCGTGAGGGCCAGGAACATGATCGCCCCCAGGGTGAGGGCCGAGCTGTTGAAGGTTTCCGACTGGATGTCGCTGCCGACCAGCACCACCTCGTTGAGCGCGATCACGCTGACCAGCGTCGTGTCCTTGGTCAGGGCGATGAAGTCGTTGAGCAGCGGTGCGATCACCTTGCGCACCGCCTGCGGGAGGATCACGCTGCGCATCGCCTGTCGGTGGCTCATGCCGAGCGAGCGTGCCGCCTCGGTCTGGCCGCCGGGCACCGCCTCGATCCCGGCCCGGTAGACCTCAGCCATGTAGGCGCCGTAGGTGATCGTGATCGCGGTCACCCCGAACCAGAAGTTGTCCGGTTTGCCGAACCACTGCGGCAGGCGCAGCCATTCAGGGAGGAATTCGAGCGAGGGGATCCCCGTCCCGATGATCAGGATGAGGAGGAGGAGGGGAACGCCGCGGAAGACGTCGATGTAGGCGATCGTCAGCAGGCGCACCGGGGCGAGGGCGCGCCCCTGGACCTGCCGGAGGGTGGCGAGGATCAGTCCCCAGACCAGCGCCAGGGCGCCGCTGACGACCGAGAGCTGGATCGTGATCCAGAAGCCGCTGAGGACTTCGTCGAAGTGTTCGGCCATGAAGCCGACGTCGAAGAACTGCTTGAGGAACTCTTCCATCGCCTCTCCCTGGTGGTCTCGTCGGGTCTAAAACGTAGAGAAGGGGCGCCGTCGCCGGCGCCCCTTCCCGAATCTCACACCCGCTCTCCGCGCGGGCTCAGCTTGCTTCGTGAGTGGCGTTGGAGATCGCTTCCGGCGGGGCGTGCTTGAACCACTTTTCGTAGATCTTCGCGTAGGTGCCGTCTTCGATCGTTTCGGCCAGGCCTTCGTTCAGTTCGTCGAGCAGTTCTTCGTTGCCCTGGGCGACGGCGAAGCCGTACTCTTCTTCGGTCGGGATCGCGGCCGACACTTCGAGGCCGCCACCCGCGGCGGCTGCGTTTTCGGCGACCGGGATGTCCATCACCACCGCTTCGACGGTCCCCGACTTGACCGCGTTGACCGCGTCGGGGCCCTGCGGGTACTTGCGCAGTTCCCCGGCTTCGCCTTTTTCTTCGACGAATTCCTGGCCGGTGGTGCCCTGCTGGACGCCGATCTTCTTGCCCTTCAGCGCTTCCACCGAGTCGATCGGGGTTCCTTCCTTGACCAGGATCGCCTGTTCGGAGAGGTAGTAGGGGTTGGTGAAGTCGACCGTCTTCTCGCGTTCTTCGGTGATCGTCGCCGCCGAGGCGACCGCGTCGAATTTGCCCTGGGCGAGGTCAACGAAGATCGAGTCGAACGAGGTGTCCTGGAATTCGACCGGGCGGCCGATCTTTTCGCCGATCGCTTCCATCAGTTCGACGTCGAAGCCGGTGTAGTTCGGGGCTTTGCCCTGCTCGAACGGTGGATAGGGGATGTCCGAGCCGACCGTCAGCTTCGATCCGCCGGCTTCACCTCCGGTCGTGCCGTTGTCGCTGCTGCCGCAGCCCGTCGCGAACGCGACTGTCACGATGAGCGCCGCGGCCGCGAGCACTGCGGTCGGTCGGGGATTGACTCGCATTGGGGTAAGGCCTCCGATCGTCGGTCTTTTGCGGGAGGATCTCGAACCTAACCGGTCGCGCGGCCGGGGCGCAAGGCGGGGGGCTGGGCCCGGCCATCGCTATACTTTTTGAAGTAAGGGACCTCGATGACGCGTGACGAGCTTCTCAACCGGCCCTGCGGGGGGCATTTCGGCAACATCGTCGAGTCGATCGGCAACACGCCGCTGGTCGAGTTGCCGACGCTCTCGCCGAAGCCCGGGGTGCGGGTCTACGCGAAGCTCGAGGGCCGCAACCCGACCGGCTCCGTCAAGGACCGGGTGGCGCGGGCGATGATCGAGTCAGCCGAGGCCGAGGGAGCGATCGAGCCGGGTCAGACGATCCTCGAGCCGACCTCCGGCAACACCGGCATCTCGCTGGCGATGATCTGCAGCCGCAAGGGCTATCCGCTCAAGGTCGTGATGCCCGACAACGTCACCGAGGAGCGCACGCAGCTGCTGCGCATGTACGGGGCGGAGATCGTCTACTCGGAGGGGCCCAAGGGCTCCAACGGGGCGGTCGAGCTGGCTCTGGAGATGGCCGAGGACTCCAGGTACCACATGCTCTACCAGTACGGCAACGAGGCGAACCCCCGCGCCCACTACGAGGGCACCGCGGTGGAGATCCTCGAAGAGCTGGACGACGGCGTCGCCGCCTTCGTCGGCGGCCTCGGGACCGGCGGCACCCTGATGGGCAACGGCAGGCGCCTCAAGGAGGCCGACTCCGACACCCTGGTCGTCGCGGCGGAGCCGATGCAGGGCGACTTCGTGCACGGCCTGCGCTCGCTCGACGACGGCTTCATCCCGCCGATCATCGACATCTCGCTCTTCGACCGCAAGATCATGGTCTCCAACCGGGACGCGATCGTCTGGACCCGGAAGCTGCTCGACGAGGAGGGCGTCTTCGCCGGTGTCTCGGCCGGGGCGATCGCGGCAATCGCGCACCGGATCGCCGGCGAGCTCGAGTCCGGCAACGTCGTCTTCCTGATCCCCGACGACGGCTGGAAGTACCTCTCCTCCGGCGTTTACACGCAGCCAATCGACGAGATCGAGAACCTGGACACCACCGTCTGGTGGTAGTCGCCGGACGATGCGGATCTCCCGGGCTCTCGTCGACGAGATGATCGCGCACGCGCGCGAGGACCTGCCCAACGAGTGCTGCGGGATGGTCGCCGGGCTGAACGGCGAGGCCACCGAGGTGATCCGGGTCGAGAATGCGGCCGCCAGCCCGCTGCGCTACGAGATGGAGCCGAAGGCGCAGTACGAAGCCTGGAAATCGATCGAGGACGGCGGCCGGGAGCTGCTCGCGATCTACCACTCCCACACGAAGAGCGCCGCGTATCCATCGCAGACCGACGTCAACCAGGCAGTCGCCTGGCCCGATCAGGTCTACCTGATCGTCTCGCTTGCCGATCCTGACGCGCCTGACGTCAGGGGGTACCTTCTGAGGGACCTGAGGATCGCAGATGCCGAGATCGTCATCACCTGACCGCAAGGAGTCGACCGCTCCCGAGCGCGAGCCGCCCGCTGTGCCGGGACACGGCCGGGGCGGCGGCCCCGCGGGCGGAGGCGACCGCGGCGGTGGCGGCGGTGGCGGCGGCGGTGGCGGCCGGCTGGTGAAAGTCGCCTTTGCCCCGAACCAGATGGAGGCGGAAATGATCCAGGGGCTGCTCAGCGACCATGGGATCCAGAGCATGCTGAAGCGCGGCCCGGGATTCGACGTCCCCGAGTTCCTCGCCAGCGGCCCCCGCCAGGTCTTCGTGCTCGAGGGCGTCGCCGAGGAGGCACGCCAGGTGCTGGAGGGAACCCCCGGAGTCAGCCCGGAGTAGCGGGAGCGGCTCAGGCGAGCTGCGGTCGGGAGATCGCCCGCAGCGAGGCCCGCCAGGCGTCCTCGATCTCCCCGACCCGCGCTTCGAAGGCGGCTTCGAGAGTCGGGCCCGCGCCGGCGTGGTGCTGCTCGAGGGCAAGCCGCTCGCAGGCGTCGGGGCCCCGCTCGGTCTCCAGCAGGTCGAAGATCGTGCCGCCGAGGATGACGGCGTCGCGGCGCGAGGGCGGGAAGGAGGGCCGGGCGCTCTCACGCAGGCGCCGGATCACGGCGGCCCGGTAGAGGCCCACCTGCCTGGCGAAGTACTGGGCACCGCCTTCGACCAGCCAGGCCCAGCGCAGGTAGCGGACGAACCTGCGCGGCGTCCAGGAGGGGGGGAGATATCGGATTGTTGGAGGCGAGCACCAGCTGGGCGTAGAGCCGCTCGGCGGTGCCGCGCAGGGCTTCGCGGGAGTCCTGGCCGGCGGCACGGCGCTCGAGCGAGGGGTCATTGAGCACGTGCAGCTCGGTCTCCATCGCCCAGCCGGCGAGGTAGCGGCGCCCGGCCGGCGCCGAGGACCAGCGAGCGGCCGGAAGAAAGGGATGGGCCATCGACAGCAGCGCCGGATTGGTGTGGACGACCACGGTGATCTCGCCGGGCACCTCCTCGAAGCGCTCCTCCAGACGCAGCCTCAATGCCTCCATCCGGTCCAGCGTCCGCTCCGCATAGGCGGAGTCGCCGCTGTCGTGCCTGGCGGTGAAGCTCAGGGATTCGGTTTCCACCCACGGCATCTACGGCTACCTCGGCCCGGGATTCTCTGCGTCCTCGGTCGCTCGCGTGCAGGGCACGCCATGCTCCTTGCGTCCTGGGTTTGCCGGACCAGGCGACCTTAGACGAGCGCAGGCTCTTGAGCGGGCGCGCAGACCTCGAGAATCTCGGAACGAGCGCGATCGAACTCCTCGTCGGCCATCACCGGGGTGCCCTCGAAGGGGAGGTCGCGGTCGATCTCGACCCAGGAGCGGCAGCCGTGGTACTCGTCCCGCACCTTGACGGTCACCGGTCGGGGAATGCGGTGGACCCGCAGCAGGAGGATGTGGAGCGGGTGGCGCCGCTTCCAGTTGAGGCGCTTTTCCGCGTAGTCCGGAGTCCAGACGTAGAACGGGGAGAGCGCGTCGACCGCTCGCGGGTCGGTGACCGTCACGTGGTCGGTGACTTCGGCCCAGGCGCGCAGCCTGACCCGGTCCGGCTGTGTGATGCCGCCATCCTGGATCAGGGCCCGCGGCGGCGGCTCCTCGTCGGGCCAGACGCCCTCCTCGAGGGCGCGCCGCAGCTCCGGATGATGGGACTCGCGGACCAGGTTGTTGCGCTGGTGGTCGAAGGTCGGATAGAGGAAGAAGCGCTCGTGCTCGAGCTCGAAGTGCTTGTTCTCCTCGCGAATCCCGCCCTTGCGCAGGGTCAGGAGCTGCTCGCCCTCGGCGAGCGCACGAACCGTTACGGCCCATTCCTTGAAAGCGATCGGCATTTGAACCTGAGAAGGTTTTTGAACAGCGAATCTCGACTGGGGTCAGCAATCGCCCCTGTCTGCGGAGGGGGAAGACCCCGCGCGGCTGCGCATTTTAGACGAGGGCGTCCAAATAGCAAAATGAATGTCCGCTTAAGCGCGCCTAACCCAGGCCGCCGCCGCCTGGAGTTTCGATCCTGAGCACCGAACCGTGACGCATGTCACCCTCGGCCTTGCCGGGCAGCGGGCGCCCGTCGAGCAGGTTTCGGCCGGTGGCGCCGTCGCCGCCCCCGTCGCGACCGCGGGGCGGGTGCCGGCGGCGCTCCCCGATGAGGCTGAAGCGCATCGGCGCCAGCGCCTCGATCTCCCGCACGATGCCCTCGCCGCCACGGCGCTCGCCCTCGCCGCCGCTGCCTCGACGGATCCCCAGCTCGCGGACGCGCAGCGGGAACTCCGTCTCCAGCGCCTCGATCGGGGTGTTGAGCGTGTTCGACATCGCGACGTGGACCGCGCTCGGCCCGTCACCGCGCGGGCAGGCTCCCTGGCCGCCGGCGAGCGTCTCGTAATAGGTGAACCCCTCCCCGGACAGGGTCAGGTTGTTCATCGTGCCCTGGCCCTGGGCGGGTGCCGGGCCCGCGCCCGCGAGGGCGGCGATCACCAGGTCGGCCACGCGGCTCGAGGTCTCGGTGTTGCCGGCGACCACGGCGGCCGGCGGGCGGGCGTTGAGCAGACAGCCCTCGGGAGCGTCGACCGCGATCGGCCGGAAGGCTCCGGCCGAGGGTGGGGCGTCGGGGTCGGTGAGCGCGCGGACGGCGAAGAAGGCCGCCGATTTGGTCACCGAGAGCGGGCAGTTGAGGTTGCCGTCGACCTGGGGATCGGTGCCCGAGAAGTCGAGCGCCAGGCGCTCGCCGGAGACCGTGGCCACCACCCGTAGCACGATGTCGCGCGGCTCACCCGAGGCGTCGTCCTCGAGCACATCCTCGGCGGGGTAGGAGCCGTCGGGCAGCTCCGCCAGCGCCGCTCGGGTGCGCCGCTCGGCGTAGGCGAGGATCTCCTCCATCCCGGCGAGCAGCAGCTCGCGGCCGTGCCGCTCGGCGAGCTCGCGCAGGCGCCGGGCGCCGATCCTGTTCGCGGCGGCCTGTGCGCGCAGGTCGGCGAGGCGCTGCTCGGGAAAGCGCATTTGCCCGGCGATCTCGCGAAGCCGCTCCGGGTCCGCGACGGTGGGCGGGATCACCACGCCCTCCTCCGCGAGAGTCCTCGAGCGCGCCGGCATGCTGCCCGGCGTCGGGCCGCCGACGTCGGCATGGTGGGCGCGGCAGGCGGCGAACCCGATCAGCTCGCGGGTGGCGAAGACCGGCGTGATCAGGGTTACGTCGGGCAGGTGGGTGCCGCCCCGGTATGGGTCGTTGAGGATCCAGCTTCGATCGGGCCGCTGCTCCTCGCCCAGCACCGCGGCGACCGCGTCGGGCATCGAGCCGAGGTGGACGGGGATGTGCTCGGCCTGCATGACCAGCTCTCCGCCGGCATCGAAGAGGGCGGTCGAGCAGTCGTGTCGCTCCTTGATGTTCGCCGAGTAGGCGGAGCGGATCAGGGCCGCCCCCATCTCCTCGCAGGCGGCTCGCATCCCACCGGCCATGACCTGGAGCGTGATCGGGTCGACGCCGCTCATCCGCTTGCCTCCGCGAGGATCGTGCCCGCCTCGTCGACCCGTGCGGACCAGCCGGGAGGCACCACGAAGGTCGCCTCGGGCAGCTCGAACACGACAGGCCCCGCGAGCTCGGTGCCGGCGGCGGGCTCGCCGCGCAGGACCGGCGCGCTGAGCCACTCGCCCGCATGCCTGACCGGGCGTTCGTCCCGCTCGCGGTGCGGCGCCGGGGGGCGGCGCCGGGCGCGGACGGGGGCCGGCAACGACCAGTGCGAGCCTGATGTGGACGAGCACCACGCTGCCCTCCGGGTCGCGGTGCCCGTAGAGGCGCTCGTGGGCCTGCTCGAAGCGCTCGACGAGGTCCTCCGGGTCGGGGTCGCGCGGGCCGGGCACCGGCAGCTCGAAGGCCTGGCCCGCGTAGCGCATCTCGTAGACGACCGACGGCACGGCGCCCTCGAGCCCGTCGGAGGACGCGATCAGGTCGTCCACCGCGGCGGCGATCCGCCCCGCGGTGAGACGCTCGCCCTCGAGCAGGACCGTGCGCACCGTGTCCCGGCGGCGGTCGGAGGCGCAGAGGCCGAGCGCGGAGAGCACGCCGCCGGCCCGCGGGCAGATGATGCGGCCGATCCCGAGCTCCGCGGCGATCGCGGCGGCGTGCATCGGCCCCGCTCCGCCGAAGGGGAGGAGGGCGAAGCGGCGCGGGTCGACGCCGCGCTCGACCGTGACCACCCGAAGGGCGCGGACCATCTCCTGGTTCGCGATCCGCACGATCCCCTCCGCGGTCTCGAGCTCGCCCAGCCCGAGGGAGCGAGCCAGCTCGCCGACCGCCGCGGCGGCCGCGTCGGCGTCGAGCGCCACTCCGCCTGCCAGCCGCGAGTCGCCCGCCAGGTGGCCGAGCAGCAGGTTGGCGTCGGTCACGGTCGGCTCGGTCCCGCCCCGCCCGTAGCAGGCCGGGCCGGGGTCGGCGCCGGCCGAGCGCGGGCCTACCCGCAGCGCCCCGCCCCTGTCGCGCCAGCCGATCGAGCCACCGCCGGCGCCGACGGTGTGGACGTCCACCATCGGCAGCTGGATTGTGCGGCCGTCGATCTCCCGTGCGTCGGTGCGTCGCACCTCCCCCTCCTCGACCACGCAGACGTCGCACGAGGTTCCGCCCATGTCGAGTCCGATCGCGTTGCCGTCTCCGCTGACGGTGGCGACCAGGCCGGCGCCGACCGCGCCGCCGGCGGGACCGGAGAGCACGCTCCAGGCGCCTGCCCGCGCCGCCTCGCCGGCGGTCGCCACCCCGCCCGACGACTGCATGACGAGCGGCGCGGGCAGGCCCGCGGCGACCGCCGACTCCTGCAGCCGGCCGAGGTACCGCCCCAGCAGCGGTGAGAGGTAGGCGTCGATCGCCGTCGTCGAGCAGCGCTCGTACTCGCGGAAGCGGGGCAGGACCTCGTGCGAGGCGGAGACGTGGACCCCGGGCAGCTCGGCGCGTAGGTGCTCGGCAAGCCGCCGCTCGTGCGAGGGGTCGAGGTAGGAGAAGAGCAGGCAGATCGCGACGGACTCGGCTCCGCTGTCGCGCAGCGCGGCGGCGAGCCGCTCCGGCTCCCCCTCGCCGAGCCGCTCGACAACGCCGTCGGAGCCGATCCGCTCGGCGGCCTCGAAGCGCAGCTCGCGCTCGATCAGCGGTTGCGCCCTCGGCTCACAGAGCCGGTAGAGATGGGGGCGGTCCTGGCGGCCGATCTCGAGCACGTCGGCGAATCCCCGGGTCGCGATCAGCGCCGTGCGAGCACCGCGTTCCTCGAGCAGCGCGTTGGTCCCCACCGTCATCCCGTGCGCGAACAGGTCGACCGAGCTCGGCGCGGCGCCCGATCTCTCCAGGACCTCGCCGATGGCGTCGATCACGGCGATCGACTGGTCGTCGGGGGTGGTGGGGCGCTTCGCCGTGTGGATCCGGTCGCCGTCGAAGAGGACGGCGTCCGTGAAGGTCCCGCCGACGTCGACACCGAGGAGCACGGGAGTGATTAGAACAGACCGCCCGCGCGGTCAGGACCAGAGCTCGGTGCGGGTGGCGCCGTCGGGGCCGAACACGATGTGGGTTCGGTCGAGGCCGGCGTCGATGTCGGGAAAGTCCGAGCGCAGGTGGCCGCCGCGGGACTCCTCGCGGCGCAGGGCACAGCTCGCGATCGCCGACGCAAGCGGGTAGGGGTCGCCATCGAGCTCCGCCAGCCCGGCCGCGCGCCTGACCGGGCCGGCCAGCCGCCAGACCGCGTCCCGGGTCCGTTCGGTCGGCGGCTCGAACCGCCATCGGCCGGGATCGGGCCGGTAGCCAGGTGGGCTCTCGCCCAGCGCGGCCGATGCCGCCCGCCGCCCGAACACGAAGCACTCGCTGAGCGAGTTGGAGGCGAGCCGGTTGGCGCCGTGCAGTCCCGTGCAGGAGCACTCCCCGACCGCGAAGAGCCCCGGAGGGAGGCGCGGCCGTCGAGGTCGACGGCGACCCCTCCCATCACGTAGTGGGCCGCCGGGGACACGGGCACCGGCTTTCTCGTCGGGTCCATTCCCGCCCCTTCGAGCGACTCGAAGACGTTCGGGAAGCGCCCCGGGTCGATCTCCCGGAGATCCAGCTTCACATCGGCGGTCCCGTCGGCCTCGAGCCGGTCGAGGATCGCGGCGGTGACGGCGTCGCGTGGGGCCAGCTCGTCGGTGAAGCGGCGCCCGGCGGCGTCGAGCAGAACCGCGCCCTCGCCGCGCACCGCCTCGGTGATCAGCAGGCCGTCCCTGCGGGTCCCCGGCAGCGCCAGGGCGGTCGGATGGAACTGGCAGAACTCGAGGTCGGCGAGATCCGCGCCGGCGGCGGCGGCGAGCACCGGCCCCGCACCGATCGCCCCCCAGGGGTTGGTGGTCCGGCGCCAGAGCGCAGCCGCGCCGCCGGTCGCCAGCACGGTCGCCGCCGCAGCGATCGGGCCGTCGTCGAGACGACCCCGGGCAGCGCTCGCCGTCGCTCCAGAGTGCGGTGGCCGAGGTTCTCTCCCGGGCCTCGATGCGCTCCTCCGCGGCGACCATCGCCGCCAGCTTCGAGGTGATCTCGCTGCCGGTCTGGCTGCCGCCGGAGTGCACGATTCGGCGGCGGGTATGACCGCCCTCCAGTCCGAGCGAGAGGCCGCCGTCCGGATCGAGGTCGAAGGAGACCCCGCGCCGGCGGAGCTCCTCGACGGCGGCCGGCGCCTCCTCGACGAGAACCTGCACCGCGGAGGGCCGGCAGAGACCCCGTCCGGCGGCGATCGTGTCGGCGGCGTGACGGGCCGGGGAATCGCCGGGCTCGAGTGCGGCCGCGAGCCCGCCCTGTGCCCAGTAGCTGGCGCTCTGGGAGAGCGGCGTGCGCGAGACCAGGCAGACCCGGCCGCCCTCCTCGGCCGCCCGCAGCGCCGTCCACAGCCCGGCGGCGCCGCCGCCGACGACGGCGACGTCGTACTCGGGAGCAGCCCCTATCGGCCGGCCGCCTCTCGGCGAATCGAGGCGACCTGCTCTCGCAGCCAGCTCGCCGCCGCCTCCCGCGCCCGCGCCCTCTCCTCGGCAATTCGCTCCTCGGCCGCGCTCGCGCGGCGCTCGGCCTCCGCGACCCGTCGCTCGGCAGCCTCGGCCTGGGATTCGATCTCGGCCAGGCGCTGCTCGGCGGCGGCGATCGACTTCTCCCTGGCCTCGCTCTCGCGCTCGAGGTCGCGTCGGAACGATTCGCGCACCGACTCGAGCGCCTCCGCCGCCTTCAGCTTCTCCTGCTCGAGGTCCGCTTCCAGCGCCCGGATCTCCGCGGTGGCGCGCTTCTCGGCGCTCTCGGCGGAGTCGGCCGCCTTCTGCAGCCGACGCTCGGCCTCCTCGATCCGCGCGCCGGGAGCATCGACACCGGAATCGTCTGCTCTATCCGCGCTCACGGAGAGAGAATCTAATACGAGGCGGCGAGCAAGTCGCGGTATGCCTCGATCGTACGCTCCGCCGTGCGCGCGGCGGAGAGCCACCCGGCCCGCGCAGACCCGTCGACGCGCGGGTCGATGGCATCGAGATGCGGCCCGGCCACGGTCGCCCAGGCATCGATCTCGAAGGGAGCGCAGAGCGACCCCTCGAGGCCGGCGAGGAGGAACGGCGCGATGCCCACGGGGGTGGACAGCACCGGGACGCGGCAGGCGAGCGCCTCGACGCAGACCATCCCGAATCCCTCGTAGTCCGAGGTCACCACGACCGCGTCCGCCGCGTTGATCCAGAGCGGCATCGCGTCGGGCTCGATCCCGCCGCCGCAGAGCAGCTCGGCGGAACAGGCGTCGGCGAGCTCGCGGGCCCGGTCGACCCGCTTCTCGCGCCGGGCCGGGTCGGCCGGGAAGAGCAGGTACCTTCCCTCGGCGTCGAGGCCGAGCCGGCGGCGGGCCTGCTCGCGCGGCACCGGGCCGAAGCGGTCCAGGTCCGGCCCGCAGGGCAGGATCGCCGAGCCGTGCAGGAGCGGCAGGCCGGGCCTGCCGCCCTCCGCCAGGTAGAGCGCCCCAGAGACGACCGCAGGCAGCTCGACCCGGCGGGCGAGCCGGCGCGACATCGCGCCGACGACCGGGTGGCGCACGTCGGTGCCGTGGAAACTGACCACGAGGGGGGTGGCGCCGGCCAGGCGGGCGCACCATCCGGGCAGGCCGTAATGGGCGTGGACGAGGTCGAAGGCACGGCGCTCGCGGAGCAGCCGGCGCAGCCCGAGCGTCGCCGGCAGGTAGCGCCGGGCGCCGGGCGGGAACTCGAAGACCTCGACCTCGACCCCGCGCAGGCGCATCTCACGGACCTGATCGCGCACCCACTGGCCCCGCTGCGGCGCATCCGCATCGGGCACGAAGTTGGTGACCACGAGGACCCGCATCGCGCTGAGCGTATCCGCGCCCTGGCGGACTGCGGCGCTTCGGCACATGGCGTTGGCGCAATCGGCGCAGAGTCGTCTGGATCGGTCACGCCCCGGAGCCGAGCATCGGGCGAAACCAACGAACGGGAGGTTTCGATGATCTACGCGCTGATGGGCTACCTGCACGCCGCCGCCGCGGGCAGGGTGAGGGCGATCCGAGCCCTGGCCGAGGGCGAGAGGGGGCAGGGCACGGTCGAGTACGTCGGCCTGATCCTCCTCGTCTCGCTGCTGATGGTGGGGATGGTGGCTGCGATGAAAGGGTTCAACGGCAGGCAGGGAACGGAGCTGGCGAGCCTGATCGTCGACAAGATCACCGAGGCGGTCGACAAGGTGGCGTTCAAATAGAAAGTGAGAGACTCGCCCACCCGAGAGAGGAGCGAGAGCACTGATGCCCGACTCACGCAGCTACGACCGCGCCCCGGCCGACATCCGGCCGGCGCAGATCGACCCCGGGTACGTGGCCACGGCCGACGGCTCGGCGCTGATCTCGATCGGCGGCACGCGGGTGATCTGCACCGCCTCGGTCAGCGACCAGGTGCCACGCTGGATGCAGGGGCGCGGTCGTGGCTGGGTGACTGCCGAGTACGCGATGCTGCCGGCCTCCACGGGGGAGCGCAAGGCGCGCGACATATCGCGCGGCAAGCAGGACGGCAGGGGGGTGGAGATCCAGCGCCTGATCGGCCGCTCGCTGCGCGTCGTGGTCGACTTCGCGGCGCTCGGAGAACGCAGCGTCTACGTCGACTGCGACGTGCTCGAGGCCGACGGCGGCACCCGCTGCGCAGCGATCACGGGCGGCTACGTGGCGCTGCGCCTGGCGCTACAGGGGCTGCTGGACGCGAAGAAGCTCGAGGAGATGCCGCTGACCGGGTCGGTTGCCGCGATCAGCGCCGGCGTGGTCGACGGGCGGGCGCTCTGCGATCTCGACTACGCCGAGGACTCGAAGGCCGAGGTGGACGCCAACGTGGTGATGACCGGCGACGGCGGCCTTGTCGAGGTGCAGGCGACGGCGGAGCGCACGCCGCTCTCCAGGGCCTCCCTCGACGAGCTGCTGGCGCTCGCCGAGGGGGGGATCGAGCGTCTGCGCGAGGTTCAGGAGCGGGCGGCCGCTTGATCTTCGCGACCGCCAACAAGCACAAGCTGCGCGAGCTGCGCGAGCTGCTGCCGGGAGTGGATCTGAAGCCGTTGCCCGAGGGGGTCGAGCTCCCCTCGGAGGAGGGGAGCTCATTTGCGGAGATCGCGGTCGACAAGGCGCGCGCTGCGCACGAGGCGACCGGCGAGGCGGCCGTCGCCGACGACTCTGGGATCGGCGCGGTCGGGCTCGGGGGCCGTCCGGGGATCCACTCCGCCCGCTACGGAGGAGCGGGGGCTACGGACGAGGAGAACCTCGAGAAGCTGCTGGGCGAGGTGGCGGAGGCGGGCGAGGAGCGGCGCGCCTTCTACACCTGCGCCCTGGCGCTGATCGAAGAGGACGGCACCGAGCACGTCTTCGAGGCTCGCTGGGACGGATCGCTGATCGACGAGCCGCGCGGAGAGGGGGGCTTCGGCTACGACCCGGCCTTCGTTCCCGAGGGACAGGAGGACGGCCGCACCGCGGCGGAGCTCAGCGATTCGGAGAAGAACGCGATCAGCCACCGCGGCCGGGCCGCGCGCATGCTGGCGCAGCACCTGGCGAAGCGGGGAGCGGCCGCGAGCAGGCGATGATCCGCACCAAGGCGGGAGCGGCGGCGCTCTCGATCGCGTCAAACTCGATATTGATCGCGATCAAGCTCGCCGCCGGGGCGATCACCGGCTCGATCGCGATCCTCACCGAGGCGCTGCACTCGCTGATCGACCTCGTCGCCTCGGTGATCGCCTTCGTCTCGGTTCGCAAGGCCGACGAGCCCGCTGACGCCGAGCACCCCTACGGCCACGGCAAGGTCGAGAGCCTGGCGGCGACGATCGAGGGGATGCTGATCCTCGTCGGCGCCGGCGTCATCGTCTACGAGGCGACGCACCGGCTCGTCGTCGGATCGCAGGTCGAGGCGCTCGGCGTCGGGATCGCCGTGATGGGATTCTCGCTGGTCGCCAACCTGGCGGTCTCCACCATCCTCTACCGGCAGGCGAGGATCGAGCGCTCCCCCGCGCTCGAGGGTGACGCCGCTCATCTCCGCACCGACGCCCTGACCTCGGCCGGCGTGCTGTGCGGCCTCGTGCTGGTCGAGGCAACGGGCGCGGCTGCCTTCGACTCGATCACGGCCCTGGTCGTCGCCGGCGCGATCGTCGCCGCCGGCCTGCGGATCATCCGCCGCTCGTCCGGGGCCCTGGTCGACGAATCGCTGCCGGCCGAGGAGGTCGATCGAATCGAGATCGCGATCGCCTCGGTGCGCACGGAGGAGGTTGCCGGCTACCACAAGCTGCGCTCGCGGCGCGCGGGCGCCCTGCGGCACGTCGACCTGCACGTCCAGTTCCGGTCGGGGACGAGCCTGGAGCGGGCTCATTCGGTCGCCCACGAGATCCGCGACGAGATCGAGTTGGCGCTCCCCGGGACGGAGGTGCTGATCCACGTTGAGCCGGAGACCTCCCTCGACCCGGGGTCCGAGGCGGACCCCTATCGATCCGGTTAGATGATCTAGGGGGGCGGGAGGAGGTTGACCGCAGCGGCAAGCCCGACGGCGCCGACGGTGATCGCGTAGCCGGTGTAGCCGCTGAGGGCGAAGAGGACGGCGGAGACCGCGCAGACCGCGACCACGGCTATCCAGGATGCTCGGGCGAGCGACACGGGCCGGTATTTTGGCTGATCGGATGGTCGAGACCGCCGAACCCACCGACCGGCACCCCACCGGGGACGAGGCCGAGCAGGCGCTCTCCCTGCTGATCGAGCTCTCCCCCGACCTGCGCGGGGCGGCGATCCTCGGCCCGGCGGGGGAGGCGCTCGCCTCGACCGGGCCGCCCGGCCGTTGGGAGGAGGACGCCGCCGAGCTGTTCGCGGTCGCCGACCGCGCCGGCGGCGAGCCCGTCGAGCGGGTGCACCTCGCCACTGAGCAGGGCGAGGTCTTCGCGATCCGCCACGGCGGCCTGGCGGCGGTCGCGGTCACCGAGCGCTTCACGCTCGCCTCGCTTTTCCTCTTCGACCTGCGCGCGATCCTGCGCGAGCTCGCGAGGGGCTCCGGGTGATGGGCTCGGGGGAGCCGAGATGACGCCGCCGAAGGCTCACCGCGTGCTGCTCGAGCGGGTCTCGGGCTATGCCGACGAGGCCGCCGCCTACGTGCGCCGCAGGCGCGTCGACCGCCGGCCCTTCGCCCGTCTCTACTACCCGGGCGGCCGGGCGTCTGACCACGCCGCCGACACCGAGGCAGGGGCCGAGCTGTTCGTCGCCGCGGGCCGCCTGATCGAGATCGCCCGCGAGCACGCGGAGCGCGAGCGATGATGGGGAGCCGTCCCTCCGGGGGCCCGGACCTGATCGCTCCCGACGTCGCCTCCCGCGTCCTCGACGTCGCGCTCGCCAATGGCGGCGAGTTCGCCGAGATCTTCGCTGAGAGGCGTCGCGGCATGGGGATGTCGATCGACGAGTCGCGGGTCGAATCCGTGCGCTCGGGTGCCGAGGAGGGAGCCGGCGTCCGCGTGGTGGCCGGCGGCACAACCTACTTCGCCCACGTCGACGGGCTGCGCCCGGCGGACCTCGAGCGCGCCGCCGCCGAGGCCGCCTCCGCCCTCCGCGCCGGCCGAGCCGAGCCGCAGCCGCTGGTCGCGGTCGAGACCGCACCCCAGGGGATCGAGCGACGCCCCGAGGAGGTGCCGGCCGAGCGCAAGGCAGAGCTGCTGCGCGAGCTCGACCAGCGGGCGCGCGCCGAGGGAGACGCGGTGGCCCAGGTGCTCGCCTCCTACGCAGAGGCGCGCCGCGAGGTCGCGGTCGCCAACTCCGAGGGTCTGTTCTGCGGCGACGACCGGACCCGGACGAGGATCGGAGTCCAGGTCGTCGCCCGGCGCGGCGAGGTCGTCGAGACCGGCCACGAGACGCTCGGAGGCCATCGCGGCTTCGAGTTGCTCGATGGCGATCCGGGCTCGATCGCAGCCGAGGCGGCCGGCAAGGCCGTGACCCTGCTCGAGGCCGGACCGGCCCCGGCCGGCTCGATGCCGGTCGTCGTCGGCGGCGGCTTCGGCGGCGTCCTCTTCCATGAGATGACCGGCCACGGGCTGGAGGCCGACCACGTTCAGAAGGGGGCCAGCGTCTACGCCGGGAAGCTCGGCGAGCAGGTGGCGCAGCCCCTTCTCAACGCCTACGACGACGGCCGCATGCCGCACGAGTGGGGCACCGACGCGATCGACGACGAGGGAACGCCGACCCAGAGGACCCTGGTGGTCGACGAAGGGCGGATCGCCTCCTTCCTCTACGACCGGTTGCGGGCCGACCGGGACGGGGTCTCCTCGACCGGCAACGGGCGCCGCGAGAGCTTCCGCCACCTGCCGCTGCCCCGGATGACCAACACCTACATCGCGCCCGGCGACTCGGAGCCGGAGGCGATGATCTCGGAGGTCGAGAACGGCTTCTACGCGGCGTCCTTCGGGGGCGGGCAGGTCGACCCGGCGACCGGAGACTTCGTCTTCGGCGTCTCCGAGGGGTATCTGATCGAGGCCGGCCGGGTGACCCGGCCGTGCCGCGGCGCGACGCTGATCGGCAATTGCCTGGAGGCCCTGGCGGCGATCGACGCCGTCGGCAGCGACTTCTCGATGAAGACCGGGATCTGCGGCAAGGGCGGTCAGAGCGCCCCGGTGGGAACCGGCCAGGGCCATGTGCGGATCGCGGCGATGACCGTCGGCGGGACGGAGGTCTGATCGCCGTGGGTGAATCGTGATCGAAGTCGCTCGGCACGCCGTCGAGGCCACTCTCGCCGCCGGCGCCTCCGACGCCGAGGCATACTCGTCGGAGTCGAGCGAGCGCGAGGTCCGCGCCCACGGGGGCGAGATCGAGAGCCTGACCGCCGCGACCGGGCGGGGTCTCGGGCTGCGCGCCTGGCTCGGGAAGCGGGTGGGCTACGCCTTCGGCACGGACCTGGCGGATGACGGCGTCGCGGCGCTCGCGACGCGGGCGGTCGAGGCTGCGCGAGCCGCGGATGAGGACGAGTTCGCCGGCGCACCGCAGCCGAGCGCCGAGCCGCCCCCGCAGCTCGAGCTGGGCGACTCCTCGATCGACGCCTGGTCCACCGCGGAGGTCGCCGAGCTGGCGCTCGCGGTCGAGCGGGAGGCGCTCGGCGCCGACCCGCGCGTCTCCGGGGTTGAGCAGGCGGTCTACGCGGGCTCGGCCGACCGGGTCGCGATCGCCTCCTCGACCGGCATCGCCGGGGAGTACGAGTCGTCCAGCTGCTACGCCTACGCGACCGTGCTCGCCGCCGGCGAGGGGGGCGCGGAGACCGGTCTCGGCTTCGACCTGGCCCGCGGCCCCGCCGCGATCGATCCCGCTGCGGCGGGACGCGAGGGAGCCGAGCGCGCGACGTCGATGATCGGCGCGGGGAAGCCGCAGTCGCGGGCCTGCCCCGTCGTCCTCGACCCGACCGTGGCCGCCAGCTTCGTCGGCCTCGTCGGCGGGGCGCTGGGCGCTGATGCCGTGCAGCGCGGCCGCTCGCCGTTCGCGGACCGGGTCGGCGAGGCGCTCGGCGCCGAGGCCCTGACCCTGCATGACGACGGGCTCGACCCGGCCGGCCCGGCGACGGCCCCCTTCGACGGCGAGGGGCTGACGAGCCGGCGCACCGCGCTGATCGAGGCGGGCGTCCTGCGCACGTATCTGTTCGACACCTACACCGCGCGGCGGGGAGGGACCGGCTCGACCTCGAGCGCCGGCCGCGCCGGCTACCGCGGCCCCCCGGGGGTCTCGGCCTCCAACCTCGTCCTGGCGCCCGGGACCCTCGGCTTCGAGGAGCTGCTGGCGGAGGCCGGAGGGGGCGTCTACGTGACCGACGTCGCCGGGCTGCACTCGGGCGTCAACCCGGTCACCGGCGTCTTCTCGGTGGGCGCCTCCGGCCGGGTGATCCACGGCGGGGAGCTCGCCGAGCCGGTGCGCGAGTTCACGATCGCCAGCGACCTGACCTCGATGCTGCGGGGCGTGCGGGCCGCCGGCGCGGAAGCGCGCTGGGTCCCCTTCGGCGGCTCGGTGCGGACTCCGCCGCTGCTGATCGGAGAGATGACCGTCGCGGGCGCCTGAGGCCCAACCGGCCAGGTTGCGCGTTTGTGCGCCGTCCTCGCTGTTAGATTGCGCGCGAATTTCAACCATCGACGGACGAAGAGGAGCTTTCGACGTGACAAAGGCTGAGTTTCTGGACCAACTGGCAGGTGACGATCGGATCGGCAGCAAGAAGGCCGCCGGAGACGCGGTCGACGCGGTGCTGGAGGCGATCACCGACACGCTGAGCGGCGGCGGCGAGGTTAGCTTCACCGGCTTCGGCAAGTTCCACGTCGCCGAGCGAGGGCCGCGCCAGGGCGTCAACCCGCGCACCGGCGAGCGGATCACGATTCCGGGAGGGAGGGTTCCCCGCTTCTCTGCCGGGTCCGCCCTCAAGTCCAAGGTCAAGGGCTGAGCGAAGCTCCCTTCGCAGACCGGCTCGCGGCGCTCGTCGAGGAGCGCCGCAGCCAGGTCTGCCTCGGGCTCGACCCGGACCCCGCCGATCTGACCGGCGCGGACCTGGGGCCGACCGTCGAGGGCACGCCGGCTGAGGTCGCTGCCCGTGCCGTCGCCGTCCACTGCGCCTCGCTGATCGAGAGCGCCGGCCCTGCCTGCGTCGCCGTGAAGCCGCAGCTGGCGTGCTTCGAGCGGCTCGGCGCCCCGGGCTGGGCCGCGCTCGAGGACACCTGCGCGGCGGCCCGCGCGGCCGGCCTGCTGGTCGTCGCCGACGGGAAGCGCGGCGACGTGCCGGTCACGGCGAGGGCCTACGGCCAGGCTCTGGTTGGCGAGACCCCGACTCCGTGGGGGCCGGTCGCCGGGCTCGGGGCCGACGCCTTCACCGCCAACCCGCTGCTCGGGCTGGATGCCCTCGAGCCGCTGGTGGCGGCGGCGGAGCAGGCCGGGGCCGGGGTCTTCGCCCTGGTGCGCACCAGCAATCCCGGCGCCGCCGACCTCCAGGACCTGGGCGCGCCGGAACGACCCCTGCACGAGCGACTGGCTGAGCTCGTCGACCGGCTCGCCGAGCGCCTCGCGGGCAGTGGCGAGGGATCGCTGAGCGGGATGGGCGCCGTGGTCGGCGCGACCGAGCCCGGCCGGATCGCCAGGTTGCGTGAGCTGATGCCCCGTTCGATCTTCCTGATCCCGGGGGTCGGCGCCCAGGGCGGGCGGCCGGAGGCGCTGGGGGCTGCCTTCGGGCCGGGCCGGGCCGCAGCGCTGGTTCCGGCGTCGCGGAGCATCGCCGGCGACGCCGATCCCGGGCAGGCGGCGGAGCGGCTGCGGGCCGCGGTCTGGAGCGTGTCGGGGGCCTGACGGGCGGCGGAGCCGCTGTACGATCAGCTCGCTCGCCTCTGCACCGATGACCAAGCGATCGAAAGCACCAGCCCGCCTCCTGGCCGTGATCGCGTTGATCGCGGGCTTCGTCGTCGTGATCGTCGTCTTCGCCTCCGCCCTGGGCGGAGGCTCTTCCGAAAGCAGCGTCAGGACCGAGGCACGCAAGCCCGGAGCGCGGGCGAGGAGCGAGAGTAAGGCGCCGAAGGTCTACGTGGTGAAGAGCGGCGACACACTGCTCGGGATCGCCCACAAGACCGGCGTCTCGATCGCCAAGATCGAACGGCTGAACCCGAAGATCGATCCGCAGATCCTGATCGCAGGTGAAAAGCTCAAGCTGCGGTGAGCGTCCCGACGCCGGCACCTTGAGCCTCGTGCGGACATGCCTTGCCGTGCTGGCTGGCGTGCTCCTGCTGGCGGCGCCCGCCCGGGCGGCCGCCTCGAGGCCAACCCCCGAAGCGCGGGCCTGGATCCTCGTCGACGCTCGCACGGGGCGGGTGCTGGAGTCCCATGCCGCCGCCCGGCGGCTGCCGATCGCCAGCACGACCAAGCTGATGACCGCCTACGTTGCGATGCAGGAGCTGCCCCTGCGCCGGCGCGTCCGGGCGGCCCCCTACCACCCGATCTACGGCGAGTCCCTGCTCAACCTGCGGCCGGGCCAGTCGGTGAGCGTGCGCGACCTGCTCTACGGCCTCATCCTGCGCAGCGGCAACGACGCGGCCTACGACCTGGCCCGCGCCGCGGCGGGCTCGGAGCGGGCGTTCGTGAGGCAGATGAACCAGCGCGCGGCCGCGCTGGGGCTCTCGAACACGCACTACGCGAACCCGATCGGGCTCGACCAGCGGGGCAACTACTCCAGCGCTGCCGACCTTGCGACGCTGACCTCGCGCCTGCTCCGGCACCCGACGTTCGCGAAGATCGCCGCCTCGCGGGAGGCCCGCCTGCGCAGCCTCCGCCCCCCGCGCCGAATACGGACGATCAACGATCTGCTCCACCTCAGGCCGTGGACGACGGGGGTGAAGACCGGGCACACGTTCGACGCCGACTACGTCCTGGTCGGCTCCGGCAGGCGAAAGGGGGTCGAGTTGATCTCGGTGGTGATCGGGGCGCCCAGCGGCGAAGCGCGGGACGACGGGACGCTGGCGCTGCTCGAAGACGGCTTCGCCAGGTACCGCCGCAGGGTCCCGGTGCGCGCGGGACGGGAGATCGCAGAGCCGGCGATCCGCTACTCAGGCGGGGCGCTTCCGCTGCGCCCCGCCCGCAGCCTCGTCGTCGGCACCTTCCGAGGACAGCGGCTCGAGCTCGACGTCGACGCGCCGACCGAGGTCGAGGGGCCGGTGGCGCGCGGTGCCAGGCTGGGGCGCGTCACGGTTCTCGTCGACGGCCGCCCGGCCGCTTCCACGGCCCTGCGCGCGGGTCGCTCGATCCCCGCCGCCAACGCCTTCGACCGCGCCAGGGCGCTCGCCTCCGAACACGCGATTCTCGCCGCAGGGGCGCCGTTCGTGATACTGATTGGAGCGGCCCTCGCGGCGCTGACGTTGCGTCGCAGGCGTAGGGGAGCGCAGATGACCGGAGGCACCGGGAAGTGATCCTCACAGTCACCTTGAACGCCGCGATCGATCGCACGGTGGCGGTGCCGAACTTCCGGCTCGGCCGGCGCCACCGCGCCGTCGAGAGCCGCACCGTCGCCGGCGGCAAGGGGATCAACGTGGCGCGGGCGCTGAGCCTGCTGGGCCAGCCGGTGATCGCCAGCGGCTTCATCGGCGGCCCGACCGGGACCAGGGTGCTCGAACAGCTGCGCCACGAGTCGGTGCTGACCGACTTCACCACGATCGCCGGGGAGACGAGGATCAACCTCGCCGTGATCGACCCGACCTCGGGCGAGCAGACGGAGATCAACGAGCGCGGCCCCGCGGTCAGCCCCGAGGAGGTCGTGCGATTCGTCGAGCGCCTCGACTACCTGGCGTCGGGGATCAGGATCTGCGTGCTGGCGGGGACGCTGCCGCCGGGCGCCGGCGACGATCTCTACGCCCGCCTGATCAAGGACCTGCTGACGCGCGAGATCGTCGTCGTCCTCGATGCCGACGGCGAGCCGATGCTCGAGGGCGTGCGTGCCGGCGCCTCGGTGATCACCCCCAACGAACGCGAGGCCGAGGAGCTCGCCGGCCAGGAGTTCGCCGATCGGGGGGACATCGTCCAGGGCCTCTCGGAGCTGCTGCGGCTGGGCGCCGGCGAAGCGGCGATCACCCGTCCCGACGGCTGCGCTGCCGTCGTCGGCCACGGCTCGGGTCGCAGGTTCCTCGAGGTGCGCACCGAGCCCCTCGACCCGGTCTCGACGGTGGGCTCGGGCGACGCCTTCCTGGCCGGCTACGTGGCGGGGCGCTACGAGGGGCGGGCGCCAGAGGAGTGCCTCGCCTTCGGGGTCGCCTGCGGGGCGGAGTCGACCCAGCACTTCGGCGCCGGGACCGTCGATCGCAACCAGGTCGAGCGCCTCCTCGATCGGGTCCACGTGCAGGATTTGGAGGTCCCCGCGGAAGTGTAATCTGGCTGTTCAACGCCACCCTGGAGGACCAATTGGAGATAGACATCGGTCGGGGCAAGAAAGGGCGGCGCGCATACGGATTCGACGACATCGCGATCGTTCCGTCGCGCCGCACCCGTGATCCCGACGACATCGACATCAGCTGGACGCTCGGCCCCTATCGCTTCGAGATGCCGCTCGTCGCGTCGGCTATGGACGGCGTCGTCAGCCCCGAGACCGCGACGCTGGTCAATCGCCTCGGCGGGCTCGGCGTCCTCAACCTGGAGGGCATCTGGACGCGCTTCGAGAACGCCGAGGAGAAGCTGGAGTCGATCGCGGCGGCGCCCACGCACGAAGCGACCCGCATCATGCAGAAGATCTACGCCGAGCCGGTCAAGCCGGAGCTGATCGGGCGGCGGATCGCCGAGATCAAGGAGAAGGGCGCGGTCGCCTGCGGCTCGCTCACCCCCCAGAAGGTCCGAGAGCACTACGAGATCGCGGTCGAGGCGGGGATCGACATCCTCGTGATCCAGGGCACGGTGATCTCAGCCGAACATGTCTCGACCACGGTCGAGCCGCTCAACCTCAAGGAGTTCATCGCCGAAGTGCCGGTGCCGACCGTGGTCGGGGGCTGCGCCTCCTACTCCACCGGCCTGCACCTGATGCGGACCGGGGCGGTCGGAGTGCTGGTGGGCGTCGGGCCCGGTGCCGCCTGCACGACCCGGGGCGTGCTCGGGATCGGCGTGCCCCAGGCGACGGCGATCGCCGACGTCGCCGCCGCCCGCTCGCAGCACATGCTGGAGACGGGCGAGTACGTGAACGTGATCGCCGACGGCGGCATGCGCACCGGCGGCGACGTCTCGAAGGCGATCGCCGTCGGGGCCGACGCGGTGATGGTCGGCTCGCCGCTGGCCCGCGCCAAGGAGGCCCCCGGCCGCGGCTTCCACTGGGGGATGGCGACCTTCCATCCCTCGCTGCCGCGAGGGACGCGGGTCTCAACCAGGCAGGACGGGACGATGGAGGAGATCCTGCTCGGCCCGGCCCAGGAGAACGACGGCACCTTCAACCTGATCGGGGCGCTGAAAACGTCGATGGCGACCACCGGGTATGAGGACATCCGCTCCTTCCAGCGCGCCGAGGTGATGGTCGCTCCGGCCCTGCAGAGCGAGGGCAAGAAGCTCCAGAACGAGCAGGCGGTGGGGATGGGCTCCAACGGGCGCGCCGCGGTCTCAGCGGGGGTGGGCGTCGCGGATGACTGATTCCCCTGCGCCGCAGGCCGGCGGGTCCTGTCGCCGATTTGGCGCCACCACCCCTGCGGTGCGGTCGCTCCTCGGGGCGGTCCCCCAAATCGGCGCCACCCGCCGGCAGCGACGTGGGTGAGTCAGCTCTCAGATCCGCGGACGCCCAGCCGGAGCGGGAAACCACGAGCGCGGAAGCCGACGGTTCTGAGGCGACGCCGGCGCAGCGGACCGAGGAGGTGCTGGTACTCGACTTCGGCGGGCAGTACTCGCAGCTGATCGCCCGCCGGATCCGCGAATGCGGCGTCTACTCCGAGCTGCTGCCGGCGACCACGCCGCTCGACACGATCCGGGAGCGCCGGCCGACGGCGCTGGTCCTCTCCGGCGGGCCGGCCTCCGTATACGAGCCGGGGGCGCCCGCATTCCCGACCGAGCTCCTCGAGCTCGGCGTGCCGATGCTGGGCATCTGCTACGGCATGCAGGCGATGGTCAGGGCGCTCGGCGGCCGGGTCGAGGGAGCCGAAGCCGGTGAGTTCGGTCGCGCCGAGCTCACCCTCCGCGACGGGGGCGGGCGCCTGCTCGGCGGCCTCCCCGAGGAGCAGAGCTGCTGGATGAGCCACCGCGACGCGGTCTTCGAGCCGCCCGCCGGATTCGACGCCCTCGCCTCGACGCCGGGCTCCCCGGTCGCCGCCTGCGAGGCCCCCGACCGCGGCCTGTATGGCATCCAGTTCCATCCCGAGGTCGTTCACACCCCGTACGGGACCGAGATCCTGACCCGTTTCCTGCGCGATATCGCCGGCTGCGAGCAGGAGTGGTCGCCGCAGTCGGTGATCGCCGAGCAGGTGGAGCGGATCCGTGCCCAGGTCGGAGAGGGCGGGGTCATCTGCGGCCTCTCCGGTGGTGTCGACTCGTCGGTCGCCGCGCTGCTCGTCCACCGGGCGGTGGGCGAGAGGCTCACATGCGTCTTCGTCGACCACGGGCTGATGCGGATGAACGAGGCCGAGCAGGTGGTCGAGGCCTTCGAGCAATTCGGCATCCCGCTGGTCCACGTCGAGGCCGAGGAGCGCTTCCTCGCGAGGCTGGCGGGCGTCGAGGACCCGGAGGCAAAGCGGAAGATCATCGGCGAGGAGTTCATCAGGGTCTTCGAGGAGGAGGCCGAGAAGCTCGCCGACGCGCGCTACCTCGTGCAGGGGACGCTGTATTCCGACGTGATCGAGTCGGGCGGAAGCGACGGCGCCGACACGATCAAGTCCCATCACAACGTCGGCGGCCTCCCCGAGGATCTCGAATTCGAGCTGGTCGAGCCCCTTCGCCTTCTCTTCAAGGACGAGGTGCGGGTGGTCGGCGCCGAGCTCGGGCTCCCCGAGCGGTTGGTCTGGCGCCAGCCCTTCCCGGGGCCGGGACTTGCGATCCGGATCGTCGGCGGCGAGGTCAATCGAGAGCGGCTGGACATCCTCCGCGCCGCCGACTCGATCCTCCAGGAGGAGATCAGGGCCGCCGGCCTGTACCGAGAGCTCTGGCAGTCGTTCTGTGTGCTCCCCGTGGTGCGGTCGGTCGGGGTCCAGGGCGATGGGCGCACCTACGCCTACCCGATCGTGGTCCGCGCCGTCACCTCCGACGACGCGATGACCGCCGACTGGGCGCGCCTCCCCTACGACCTGCTCGAGCGGATCTCAAACCGGATCATCAACGAGGTGCGCGGCGTCAACCGCGTCGCGCTCGACGTCTCCTCGAAGCCACCGGCGACGATCGAGTGGGAGTAGGCCGGCCCACGGTCCACCGGCGCCGCCCGGCACACCCGGCCATGTCGATCACCTAGGTTCGGCACCGATGCCGTTCGCCGTCTCGATCGCCCTCCTGGGCTTGGCCCAGGCGGCGCTCGTCGCCCTGCCCGGTCGACTGCCACCGCTGCCGCTGGCGGGGCTGAGGAGCCGCTGGTGGGCGCTGGTGCCGCCGCTCTCGATCGCGCTGGTGATCCTCCTCGTCGACCTCTTCGAGGGCTCGGCGACCCTGCTCACCTATCTCGCCCTGGTCGCCGTGCCGCCGCTGGCGGCGCTCGCCCTCGGGACCCTGGTGTGGGGAGCCCGGCCGCTCTGGGCTGCGGCGGCGGCGCCGCTCTTCGCGTTGGCCTGGGCGGCGACCGGGTCGCTCGCCGGGGAGGCGGCGGCGATGGCCCTCTCCGGACTCGCGTGCGTCTCGCTCGGCTGGATGCTGGTGGCGATCGTCCCCGCCTCCTGGCTGCGCCTCGGCGTCTACGCGATGGCCGCCGTCGATGCCTGCCTGGTCGCCGCAGACCTGCTCCAGGGCCCCAACTCGGTCCTCACAGCGGCGGCGCCGGGGGCCGAGCTCCCGCGCCTGCAGGTCGTCCACCTGGGAACCGCGACGATGGGCTTCGGCGACCTGTTCGTCGCCGGCCTCGTCGGCTGCCTGCTCCTCGCCGAAGACACCCGCTCGCGGGCCGATCGGACCACTGGTCGAATCTCGGTCGGCCCTCTCGCCCGTCGGCAGCCGGCGGCGGCGGCGCTGGTCGGCGTCCTGGCGCTCGCCTTCGACCTGCTCTTCTTCGCCGTCGACACCCTGCCGGCGACGGTCCCCGTCGCTCTCGCTCTCGCCCTCGCCCGGCCCCGGGGCGAATCGCTCAGCTGTACCGATCCCACCTCTTGAGGAAGCGGAGCGGATCGATCGGGCTCCCTCCCTGGTACCAGCCCGGCGAGCCCCACATCTCAAAGTGGAGGTGGCAGGCGGTGGCGTCGCCGGTCTGTCCGACGATCCCGATCGGCTCGCCGGTGCGCACCACCGCGCCCTCCTTCAGCGGGCTCGGCTCGGCGAGGTGCATGTAGGCCGTGTCGTAGGGGCTGCCCCTGCCGTCGATGACGAGGTAGTTGCCCGCCGCTCCGTCCCAGCCGGCGTATCGCACCCGGCCGCCACGGGCGGCGACCACGGTCAGCCCGCAGGCCGCCATCACGTCCTGGCCCTGGTGGGTGTGCCCCGAGCGGGGAGCGCCGAACCGGGCCCCCGCGCCGCCATAGTCGTGCCTGCCGATTACGGGGAAGGCGAAGCCGTAGAACGAGAAGCCGAGCGCGAGCGGGTTGGAGGAGGTCTTGGCGCGCCGCGCGACCCGAGGGACGCCCTGGGTCCGCACGCGGAAGCTGTAGCGGCCGTTCGGTGCCGGCCGCTTCCTCGAGCTCATTCCGTCCCAGCGGATGCCGACCGTCTCGTGGGGTTCGACGTCGTTGCGGAAATAGCTGCGCACGACCTTGCCGCCACGCCGGATGACGTCGATGCGCAGGTCGTTGAGCTGTTGGGTGCTATCGATTTCGAAGCGAAGGCTCGGATTGCGGACCCCGTAGAAGAAGGAGACGCGCGGCCAGGTCTTCGCCGAGACGAGGCTGATGACACCGGCGCTCGGCGCGCCCTCCTGGGGGGAGCCGCTGGCGCTCGGTGGCGCGGGGGGCCCGCCAGCCGGCGTCGGGGCGCCTCCGGTCGCTGCCGCCGAGGCGGCGCTCGCCGGCAGGGAGACCAGGAGGACAGCCGTCGCGACGGCTGATGCCAATCCCGCCCGTGCCGGACGGGCTCTCGACGTTCTCGGGGTCAAGCTCCCTCTCTTTCGACTGCCTGCGGGGTTAGCTGTCGGGCTCGCGCTGAAAGAGCTTGCGCTACGGGCTGTGTTCGCCCGATTCGCCCCGGGGACCTGCAACGGACCCTGCGGTTCCCCCGCTCCCGCCCGGACCTCCCGAGCGGGACTCGGCGTATTGCGCGGCGAGTATAGGCGAGCTCGGCGACGACGGGGCGGCGCTTCGCCTATCATCCCGAGGCCGCGCGGAGCCCCCGCGTGGTTTTTTTCACGATGAAGACCTATGTCGCCACACCAGCCGACCGCCAGCGCGACTGGTACGTCGTCGACGCCGAGGGCGAGACGCTCGGGCGCCTGGCGACGAGGGTCGCAGACGCCCTGCGCGGCAAGCGCAAGCCGGAGTACACCCCGCACGTGGACACGGGCGACTTCGTCGTCGTGGTCAACGCGGAGAAGATCCGCGTCACCGGCAACAAGCTCGCGCAGAAGACCTACTGGCGGCACTCGGGATACCCGGGCGGGATCAAGTCGCGCACGCTCGGCGAAATGCTCGAGCGCCGGCCCGAGGAGGTGATCCGCAAGGCGGTCAAGGGAATGCTGCCGCGGAACCGCCTCGCCCGCCGACAGCTGACCAAGCTCAAGGTCTATGCCGGCCCCGACCACCCGCACGCAGCCCAGCAGCCGAAACCGATGGAGATCGAGAAGTGAGCGAGGAAGAGAACCGAGAGACTTCCAAGGAGACCCCGCGCGACGAGGCTGGGACGAACGCCGAAGAGACGCCCGCCGCCTCCGGACGCGAAGCGGAGGAGGCGGCGGTTGATGGCGAAGCCGCTAGCCCGAGCGAGGAGGAGTCGCAGCCTGATTCCCCTGCGACGAGCGAGGGCGGCGAGCCGACCCAGGCCTCCGAGGGTGAGGAGAGCGGGACCGTCGCGGAGGAGCCTGCTGACTCTTCTGCGACGAGCGAGGGCGGCGAGGCGCCGCAGGCAGCCGAGGGTGCGGAGGACGAGGCACCTGCCGCCACCGAGCCGCCGGCCGAGAAGCCGGCGAAGGAGGACTCCAGGGCCGACAAGAAGGACGTCATCCCGGGCGCCGACCTCGAGCCGATCGCGGTCGAACAGGCCGACGAGAGGCCGCTCAGCGCCGAGGAGCGCGCGCGTCGCGAGGCCGAGGAGGAGGAGCGGCGCCAGCGCGAGGCCGCGCTCGCCGGCGACGGCGACGAGGAGGAGGCCCGCGCGAGTCGCGCGCCGGCGAAGCTCGAGACCGGCTCCCGCTTTCAGGCGACGGGCAAGCGCAAGCGCTCGATCGCGCGCGTCACCCTGGTCCCCGGCGGTGGCCAGTTCATGATCAACGGCCGTGCGCTCGAGGAGTTCTTTCCCCGGCAGCTGCACCAGACGATGGCCAGGCAGCCGCTCGCCACGACCGGCTACGAGGACAGCGTCGACGTTCGCATCCGCGTTCACGGCGGCGGCATCGGCGGCCAGGCGGGCGCCATCCGGCACGGCATCGCGCGGGCGCTGACCGAGATCGACCCGGAGCTGAGGTCCGAGCTGAAGCGGCGCGGCTTCCTGACCCGCGACGCTCGGGCCAAGGAGCGCCGCAAGGCTGGACTGAAGAAGGCGCGCAAGCGGCCGCAGTTCAGCAAGCGCTGAGCGAGCCATGACGACGACGGGGCGGAGGCTCTTCGGCACCGACGGGGTCCGAGGGGAGGTCGGGACCTTCCTCGACGCGGAGCTCGCCACGGCGCTGGGACGGGCCGCGACGCTCTCGCTGGGCGCCGAGCGCCCTCAGATCCTGATCGTGCGCGACACGCGCGAGTCTGGGCCGATGCTGGAGGCGGCGCTCGCCGCCGGGATCGCGGCGGCGGGCGGGGACGCGCTGCTGGCCGGTGTCCTGCCCACTCCGGCCGCGGCGATCCTGGTCAGGAAGCTGGGCCTCGACCTCGCCGCGGTCGTCTCCGCCTCCCACAACCCCTACGGGGACAACGGAATCAAGTTCTTCACCGCCGCCGGGACGAAGCTCGACGACGCCGCCGAGGAGCAGATCGAGTCGCTGCTCGGAGAGGCCGGCGGCGACCCCCCGCCACCCGGCCGGGTCCGCGAGCTGCGCGGCGGGCTCGAGGACTACCTGCGGGCCCTGCAGAGCTCCTTCCCGCTCGAGCTCGCCGGCCGGAGGGTCGCCCTGGACTGCGCCAACGGGGCCGCCTATCGGGCCGGCCCGGCGATCTTCGAGCGACTCGGCGCCGAGGTGGAGGCGATCGCCGTCGAGCCCGACGGGCGCAACATCAACGACGGCTGTGGGTCCACCCACCTCGATCTGCTACGTGCCCACGTCGCCGAAGGCGAGGCCGAGATCGGCTTTGCCTTCGACGGGGACGGCGACCGCGTGCTCGCCGTCGACGGCGGCGGGGGCGTGCACGACGGCGACGAGCTGATCGCACTCGCGGCCCGAGGGATGGCCTCCCGGGGGGAGCTCGGCGGCGGGGTGGTCGTCACCGTGATGAGCAACTTCGGCTTCCACCGCGCGATGTCGGAGTCGGGGATCGAGGTGGCGACGACTCCGGTCGGCGACCGCTTCGTCCTCGACGAGCTGGCCGCGCGAGGCTGGGTGCTCGGCGGGGAGCAGTCCGGCCACATCATCGACACTCGCATCGTTGCCACCGGCGATGGAGTGGGCGCAGCGCTGGCGACGATGAGGGAGCTGGACGGGCGCAGCCTCGCCGATGCCGTGCCGATGGAGAAGCTGCCCCAGGTGCTGGTCAACGTCGAGGTCGCCGAGCGCGAGGCAATCGCCCAGGCCGAGCCGGTCTGGGCGGCGGTCGAGCAGGAGGGCCGGTCCCTCGAGGGCCGCGGACGGATCCTCCTGCGGCCCTCCGGCACCGAGCCGCTGGTGCGCGTGATGGCGGAGGCGCCGACCGCCGAGGAGGCGAGCTCGGTCTGCGAGCGGCTCGCCGCCGTCGTCCGCAGCGAGCTGGGCTGACCGCGGCCCTCTACTCTTAGCCCCTTCCATGTGCGGAATCGTCGGATACGTCGGTGGCCGTCCCTGCCGCGATCTGCTCGTCGCGGGGCTCGAGAAGCTGGAATACCGGGGCTACGACTCGGCGGGCGTCTCGGTGATCGAGGACGGTCGCGTGGAGAGCGTCCGTGCGGTCGGCCACCTCGGCAACCTGCGCGCCGCCCTCGCCGGGCGCGAGGGGAAGGGCGGCGCCGTCGCCCTCGCGGCGCCCCCGGCGACGACCGGCGTCGCGCACACGCGCTGGGCGACCCACGGACGGGTGACCGAGGAGAACGCCCACCCGCACAGCGACAGCTCCGACCGGGTACACATCGTCCTCAACGGGATCATCGAGAACCACGCAAAGCTGCGGGAGGGGCTCGAGGCGGGCGGCCGGTCGTTCAGCTCCGAAACCGACGCGGAGGTGGTTGCCCATCTGATCGCCGATCGCTACGCGGGGGACCTGACGGAGGCGGTGCGGCTGGCATTCGCCGAGCTCCGCGGCCACTACGCCTTCGTCGCGATGCACGCCGACGAGCCCGGGCTCCTGGTCGGGGCGCGCCGCGAGTGCCCGCTGGTCGCCGGAATCGGCGAGGGTGAGACATTCCTCGCCTCCGCGATCCCGGCCTTCCTCTCCGAGACCAGGGAAGCGGTGACGATCGAGAACGACGAGATCGTCACCATCGACGCCTCCGGCGTGAGGATCACCGACGCTGCCGGAAGCCCGGTCGAGCGTTCCCCGAGCACATCGCCTGGGACGCCGACGCCGCCGAGAAGGGCGGCTACGAGACGTTCATGCTGAAGGAGATCCACGAACAGGCAGACGCGGTGGCCGAAACGATCGCCGGGCGGCTGCCGGGCGACGACGGCGTCGACCTCTCCGAGGTCGAGATCGACGACGACTACCTGCGCGACCTGAGGCGGATCGTCGTCGTCGCCTGCGGGACCTCCTACCACGCCGGGCTCGTGGGTCGCTATGCGATCGAGGAGTGGGCCCGGGTCCCGATCGAGATGGACGTCGCCTCCGAGTACCGGTACCGCAACCCGGTCGTCGGCCCCGGCGACCTCGTGGTCGGGCTCACCCAGTCGGGTGAGACGGCGGACACGTTGGCGGCGATGCGGCTGGCCCGGGAGAGAGGGGCAAAGGTGCTCGCGGTGACCAACCTGATGGGCAGCCAGGCGACCCGCGACGCCGACGCCGTCCTCTACACGCGAGCGGGGCTCGAGGTGAGCGTCGCCGCGACCAAGACCTTCGTCGCCCAGGTCGCGGCGATGTACCTGCTCGGCCTGCGGCTCGCCGAGCTGCGGGGGACGCTGTCCGCCGAGCGGCTCGCCGAGCTGGTCGCCGAGCTCAAGCACCTGCCCTCGCGGATCGAGGAGACGCTCGCCTCCTGCGAGGCGCAAGTTCGCGACGTCGCCGCCGCCCACCACCGCCAGCGTTTCTTCCTCTACCTGGGACGGCACATCGGCCTTCCGGTCTGCCTCGAGGGGGCGCTGAAGCTGAAGGAGATCTCCTACATCCCGACCGATGCCTATGCCGCGGGGGAGATGAAGCACGGCCCGATCGCGCTGCTCGACCAGTCGACCCCGGTGGTCTGCGTCGCGACCGAGAGCCCGATCCTCGCCAAGCTGCTCTCCAACGTCGAAGAGGTCCGCGCCCGCGGGGCCGAGACGATCGCGATCGCGACCCAGGGGGTGGAGGGGGTCTCCTCCGTCGCCGAGGAGACGATCGAGGTGGCCCGCACCGACTGGATCATGCAGCCGGTCGTCGCGATCCTGCCGCTGCAGCTGCTCGCCTACGACATCGCCCGGTCCCTCGGGCTCAACGTCGACAAGCCGCGCAACCTCGCCAAGACGGTGACGGTTGAGTAGCCGGGGCGCCCGCGCGCCGCTAGTCTGGCGCGGATGAGCAAGGCACGTCTCGCCCTCTCGTCCCTGGCGGCGATCGCCTTTCTCTCCCTCCTCGGTGGCTGCGGCGGCGGCGGCTCGAGCGGCGACCCCGCCGCGGTAGCGCCGCCGGACGCTCCCGTGTTCGTGGAAGCGAAGGTTCGCCCCACGGGGGAGCTGAGGGAAGACGTCGAAGGCATTGCCCGCCGGGTGGCGGGCGTCGAGGACCTCGGCGGCGCGATCGTCTCCCTGGTCGAGAAGGACGCCCTCGACTCCGACGAACCGCTCGATTACCAGGGCGAAGTCGAGCCCTGGCTGGGCGAACGGGCGGGCATCTTCCTCACCGGATTCGACGGCAACGACTTCCAGGGAGGGGGGCTCGCGCTGCAGGTGACCGACACCGATGAAGCGCAGGCCTTCGTCGAAAGGCGATCCGCCTCCCAGGACCCGCGGCCCGAAGACGAGTCCTATGAGGGGCACGACTACAAGCTCGACCCCGAAGGCGGGCAGGCGGTTGGCCTGATCGGCGAATTCCTCGTCGTCGCCGGGGACAGGGCCTCCTTCGAAGCGGCAGTCGACGCCTCGAAGGGGGATTCGCTGGCCGGCGCGGAAAGGTACGAGGAAATTGCCCCGCAGGCGTCCGAAGGAAGCCTCGCGAACGTCTACGTCGACGTCGGCGGGCTGATCGATTCGGCGGGGGCCAGGGTCGATCCCGATGCGCAGCGCCTCTTCGAAGCGATCGGCGTGGAACTCGACGAAGGGGCACTGTTGGCCAGCCTCGTGCCCGGGCCGCGCGACGTCGAAATCCAGGTCGCCAGCAATCTCACCAAGGAAACGGAAGGATCCGTGAGCGGCGGCACGGCGGAGCTGCTGGGCTCGATGCCGGCCGGCTCGGCCGTCGCTCTCGGCATCGGTGACCTGGGCAAGAGCGCCGGCAGAGTCGTCGACCGGATCGACCAGGACGGCATACCGGGCCAGCTGCCGCCCGGCCGTTTCAAGAGCACCCTGAAGCGGGCGGGGATCGACATCGAAGGGATCACGCAGAGCCTCGGCGACGCGGCTCTCTTCGTGCGGGGCAGGAGCCGGGCGACGCTCGAGGGGGCGCTGGTGATCGAATCCCGGAACGGGGTGGAAGCGCGGAACACGGTGGCCAACATCGGCACCCTCCTGCGCGCCAGCGGGACGCCGGGCGTGACCGCGGTGACCGGCAGCGCCTCGGGCTTCTCGGTGCGCAGCCGGGACCTGGGCCGGCGTCCGATCGTCGTCGCAGCAAAGGGGGGGCGGATCGCGGTCGGCTACGGCCTGGCGCCGGTCCTGGCCGGGCTCGGGGCGAAGCCCGCCCCGGACCTCTCGAAGACAGCCGCCTACAACGAAGCACTCGACGCGCTGGGCGAGACGCCGATCACCGGGTTCGCCGCCCGCGTCCCGCTGCTTCGCCTGCTCGAAGGCCTGATCGCCGACTCCGGTGACAGGGAACGGCTGCAACAGCTGGCGCCCTACCTGAGCAGGGTTCCGTTCCTGGCAATCGGCTCGGAAACCCAGGAAGACGTCGGCCGGCTGCGGCTGGTCCTCGGAGTGACGCGATAGGGGGGAGTTGGCGGCGGGAGTCGGCATAGACCTGCTCGAGATCGGCCGCATGGAGCGCGCCCTGCGTCGCCACCCCCGGCTGGCCGAGCGGGTGTTCACGGCCGCCGAGCGGGAGTACGCCGCCGCCCGGGCCAGGCCCGGGCGCCATCTCGCCGCCCGGTTCGCGGCCAAGGAGGCCGTCGTCAAGGCGCTGGGCCTCCCCGGCGGAATCGGGCTCGGGGAGATCGAGGTGCTCGCCGGCGAGCCGCCGACCGTGCGGGTGTCCGGGCGCGCCGGACGAGCGGCCGCCGGGCGCCGGATCGCCCTCTCGCTCACCCACTCCCGGGACTTCGCCGCCGCCGTCGCGATCAGCGAGCCCGCCGTCGAAGCGGGCGAGGCCTGATGGAGGCCTGGGCGCGAGCTCTGTATGACGCGGCGGAGATGCGCGCCGTCGATCGATGGGCGATTGAGGAGCAGGGCGTGCCGGAGGCGGAGCTGATGGAGGCGGCGGGGGGCGGCCTGGCGGAGGCCGTCGCCGGGCTCGCTCCGCAGGGCCCGGTGCGCATCCTCTGCGGGAAGGGGAACAACGGCGGCGACGGCCTGGTCGCCGCGCGGCGGCTGGGCGCGATGGGCTTCTCCGTGGAGACGATCGAGGTCTTCGGCGGCGACGTCCCCGACGACCTCGACGGCCTGCTCGCCGGCTCGGGGGCGGTCGTCGACGCGATCTTCGGGACCGGGTTCCAGGGGGAGCCGCGGGAGCCGGCGCTCGCCCCGATCGAGGCGGCGAACCGGTGCGGGGCGCCGATCGTCGCCTGCGACGTTGCCTCCGGTGTCGACGCCTCCACCGGAGAGGTCCAGGGCGCCGCGGTCGAGGCCTCGATGACGGTCTCCTTCCATGGGCCGAAGGTCGGACACCGCGTCGCCCCCGGCAAGCTCCACACCGGCGAGCTGGTCATCGCCCCGATCGGCATACCCGAGGGGGCGCCGGTCGAGCCGGTCGCCGGTGAGATCGGCCCGGCGGTGCTCGGGCTGGCCCCGCGGCGCGGCGCCACCTCGACCAAGTTCAGCTCCGGGCAGGTCGCGATCGGAGGAGGGTCCCGCGGGCTGACGGGCGCCGTTCGGATGTCCTCGCTCGCCGCGATCCGGGCCGGCGCCGGCTACGCGACGGTAGCCGTCCCCGCCGACCTCGAGCAGATCTTCGAGGTCGGCCAGCCCGAGGTGATGTCGGTCGGCTGCCCCGGCGGCGACGGTTGCCTCGCGCCCCGGTCCGCGAAGGCTCTGCTGGGGGCCTTCGAGCGGGCTGCGGCCGGCGTGCTCGGCCCCGGGCTCGGTCGCGACCCCGGCTCCTTCGAGCTCGCGCGCGAAGCCCTCGCCCGGATCGACGCGCCTCTCGTCCTCGATGCCGACGGCCTCAACGCCTTCGCCGGACGCCTCGACGAGATCGCATCCCGGCCGGCGCCCACGATCCTCACGCCGCACGCCGGCGAGCTCGGCCGCCTCCTCGAGCGGGATTCGGGCGAGATCTCCGCCCATCGCCTTGCTGCGGCCCGCGAGGCGGCGCGCGCCGCCGGCGCCGTGGTCGTGCTCAAGGGCGACGACACGATCGTCACCGACGGCGAGCGGCTTGCGGTCAACGTGCTCTCGGCGCCCGCCCTCGCCACCGCGGGCACCGGCGACGTCCTCTCCGGGATCGTCGCCGCCCTGCTGGCGCGGGGCCTGGAGCCCTTCGCCGCCGCCAGCGCCGGAGTGCTCGCCCATGCCCGCGCCGGCCGCGAGTCGGTGGCGAGGGTCGGCGCCGCCGAGTCGGTGATCGCCACCGACGTGATCGAGTCGATCCCGGCCGGGATGGCCACGGCCCTCCCGGTCGAATAATCTCGACGGCGCACGATGAAGACCGCGGCCGAGATCATGGATACCGAGGTGCCCGCCGTGACCCGCGAGGAGGACGCGAAGCGGGCGATCGACCTGATGGCGCAGACCGAGCTCGGCGCGATTCCCGTGGTCGACAGCGAGAACAGGGTCGTCGGAATCGTCAGCGAGTCGGACCTGATCATCAGCGACGAGGAGTCGGACCTGCACCTCCCGCACTACCTGGAAATCATGGGCGGTGTCGTCTTCGTCGGCTCGATGAAGGGCTTCGAAGAGAAGCTCAACAAAGCCTTCGCGACCAACGTCCGCGACCTGATGACCGCCGATCCGGTGGTTGTCGCGACCGACGAGGACATCGAGTCGGTTGCCAGGAAGATCGCCGACAGGCATCACAATCACCTGCCGGTCGTCGACGCCGAGGGCCGCCTCGCCGGGATGGTCACCAGGGCCGACGCGCTGGCCGCCCTAGTCGGGGACTAGCCATGGCGCGGGCAGTCGCCCGGATCGACGCCGCCGCCGTCGAGCGCAACTGCGCCCACCTGGCGGCGACCGTGGGCCGGGGAGCGGAGCTCTGCGCGGTGGTCAAGGCGGATGGCTACGGGCACGGGGCCGAGGCCTGCGCGAGGGCCGCCCTCGCCGGCGGCGCCACGCGGCTCGCCGTCGCCACCGGGCACGAGGCGGCCGAGGTCGGCGCCCGCTTTCCCGGGGTGCCGCTGCTGACGATGGGGGCGCTGACCGAGGGTGAGCTCGAGGCCGCCCTCGCCGCCGGCTCGGAGGTCACGGTCTGGCGGCAGGGGTTCCTTGCCCTCGTCGCGGCGCGGGCCAGGGCACGCGGCGCCCCCGCGCGGGTCCACGTCAAGCACGACAGCGGCATGGGAAGGCTCGGGAACCGGGACCCGGGTGCGGTGCTCGAGCTTGCGCGGGCCTGCGCCGAGGACCCGGACCTCGAGCTCGCCGGCCTCTGGACGCACTTCGCGACCGCGGACGAACCGGATTCCGACTTCTTCGACGAGCAGCTCCAGCGCTTCGCCGAGCTCGCCGGGGCGGTCAGGTCCGATTTCCCCGAGGTCACCGTGCACGCGGCGAACAGCGCCGCCGTCTTCCGCGAGCCGAACGCCCACTTCGACATGGTCCGCTGCGGGATCGCCGTATACGGGCTCGATCCGTTCCAGGGCGATCCCGCCGACCGCGGGCTGGTCCCGGCGATGTCGCTGCGCTCCTACGTCGCCGACGTGAAGGCGCTCGCGCCGGGGGACAGCGTCGGCTACGGGCGGCGGTGGAGGGCGGAGCGGGAGACGCGGATCGGCGTGCTGCCGATCGGCTACGGGGACGGCGTGCGGCGGGGCCTCACCAACAATGCCGAGGTCCTCGTCGCCGGTCGGAGGCGGCCGCTGGTGGGGACGGTCTCGATGGACAACGTGACGATCGACCTCGGTCCCGACACCGACGTCGAGCCCGGCGAGGAGGCGGTCCTGATCGGCACCCAGGGCGGCGAGAGGATCCTCGCCGAGGAGGTGGCACGGCGCCTGGGGACGATCAACTACGAGGTGACCTGCGGGATCTCGTCCCGGGTGCCGCGGGAGCCGGCGTGATCGGGTGCCGCCGGTGACCCTGGTGGAGCGGCTGCTGGGCTCCCGTGTGGCCGAGCTCTCCAGCGCCGCTCTGGGCGCAGAGGGGCTGGACGCCTGGATCGCAGGGGGCGCGGTCCGCGACGCCGCCCTGGGAAGGGAGGTCACAGACCTCGACCTCGCCGTCGCCGGGGACCCGGGCGCCGCGGCGCGGGCGATCGGCGCGGCCGGGGACGGCCACGCCTTCGAGCTCTCGGCCGAGTTCTCGACGTGGCGGGTCACCGCCAGGAGCGGAGGCTGGCAGGTCGACCTGACCGCGCTGCGCGGCGAGACGCTCGAGGCCGACCTCGCCGAGAGGGACTTCACGGTGGGTGCCGTCGCGGTTCCGCTCGGAGGCGGCGAGGTCATCGACCCGTTCGGCGGCCTCGCCGATCTCGAGCGCGGCGTCCTGCGGGTCGTCGGGGAGGAGAGCTTCGCCGCCGACCCGCTGCGGCTGCTTCGCACCGCGCGGCTGGCGGCCGAGCTCGGGCTCGAGGTCGACCCGCCGACGATCGCGCTCGCCCGGGCGGCGGCCGGCCGCGCGGCGGAGCCGGCCGGCGAGCGGCAGCTGGTCGAGCTGCGCCGCCTGATCGGCGGCCCGGACCCGCTGCGCGGGCTGGAGCTGCTCGACGAGCTGGGCCTGACCGCGGTCGTTCTCCCCGAGCTGGCTCGACTGCGCGGGGTCGAGCAGGGCCCAAACCACCACCTGGACGTGCACGGACACACCCTCGCGGTGCTCGAGCGCACGCTCGAGATCGAGGCCGACCTGGTCCGCTTTGCCGGGGAGCGGGCGGAGGAGGCCCGCGCGCTGCTCTGCGAGCCGCTCGCCGACGAGATGAGCCGGGGCACCGCCCTGCGCTTCGGGGCCGTGCTCCACGACGTCGGCAAGCCCGCTACGCGCGGCGAGCGCGGCGGCCACGTGACCTTCATCGGCCACGACCGCGAGGGGGCGGCGATCGTGGGCGAGGCCTGTCGTCGCCTGCGTGCCAGCCGGGCGCTGACCGCCCACCTTCAGGCGCTGACCCTCCATCACCTTCGCCTGGGCTTCATGGTCCACGAGATGCCCCTTCCGCCCAGGCGGGTGCACGAGTACCTGCGCGCGACCTCGCCGGTCGCCGCCGACGTCACCCTGCTCACGGTCGCCGATCGGCTCTCGGCGCGCGGGAGCGGCCCGTTTGCCACCGAGGAGGCGATCGAGGCCCATCTCGCGCTCGCGCGCGAAATGCTCGCTGCGGCGCTCGACTGGCGCCGCGACGGGCCTCCCGTGCCGCTGCTGCGCGGCGACGAGCTGGCTGCCGAGCTTGGGATCGCGGAGGGGCCGGAGCTGGGCGAGCTGCTGGCCGAGCTGGAGGCGGCCCAGTACGCGGGCGAGGTCAGCACCCGGGAGGAGGCCGTGGCGGTGGCGCGCGGGCTCCGCGGATAGGCTCGCGGCGGCAACTTCCAACGAGGCGAGGAGGGACGATGGCTGATCCGGTGAGGCTCGAGCGCGATGGAGACGTGGCGGTGCTCGTGCTCGACAACCCCCCGCTCAACCTCTTCGGGCGGGAGGCCTTCGAGGCCCTGGAGGCCCGGGTCGCCGAGGTCGAGGACTCCGACGCCCGCGCCCTCGTCTGGCGGGCCGACGGCGACGTGTTCACGGGCGGCGCCGACGTCAACGTCTTCGACGGGACCGACCCGAACGGCGCCGCGGAGATGTTCGCTGCCCTGGTCGGCGGCGTCCGCCGGCTCGAGGCCCTGCCGATCCCGACCCTGGCCCTGGTCCACGGCCTCTGCCTGACCGCCGGCCTCGAGGTCGCGCTCGGCTGCGACATGATCTGGGCGACCGAGTCGGCGCGCTTCGGCCTGGTCGAGGCGGTCGTCGGACTGACTCCCGGCGCCGGCGGGACGCAGCGGATGGCCGAGCGGGCCGGGCCCGGCCGGGCGCGGGAGTTCGTGATGACGGGCGGCCTGTACGACTCGGCAACGTTGCAGCACTGGGGCGTCGTCAACCTCGTCGTGGGCGACGACGAGCTGCTCGAGAAGGGCATGCGCTTCGCCCACCGGCTCGCCGCCGGCCCGACCATGGCGCATGCGGCGACCAAGCGGCTGGTCCGCGCCTACCTGGAGGGGGGAGTGGACAGGGCGGACGCCGAGACACCGCAGGTCTCGGGCTCGCTGTTCGCGACCGAAGACCTCCGCAACGCGGTCCGCTCGTTCCTCGACGAGGGGCCGGGGAAGGCGAGCTTCGAGGGGCGCTGAGCGCCCCGCGGCCGGCATGGTCAGATACGCTCCCCGCCGCATGGCCAAAGAGGAGAAGATCGAGATGGAGGGCGAGATCACCGAAGCCCTCCCCAACACGATGTTCCGGGTCAAACTGGACAACGGCCACGAGGTCCTCGGCCATATCTCGGGCAAGATGCGCCGTCACTACATCCGCATCCTTCCCGGCGACCGGGTCAAGATCGAGCTGTCGCCCTACGACCTCGACCGCGGCCGCATCACCTATCGCTACAAATAGCCGTCTCGCGGCGTCCTCGGTCGGTCGGCTGCGGGTCACGCACCTGGACGCGCTCCGTCGGGCTCCGGGTCGACGAGCTCGCAGATCAGCGCGGACCAGGCGAAGTCCTCGGCGCCGAGTCCGGTGCCGTCGCGGGGGTCGTAGTACTCGCGCAGCCCTTCCCGCGCGACGGCTGCGGCCAGGCCGGCGGCGAGCTCGCGGGCGGCGTCCTCATAGCCGAGGCGGCGCATGCCGAGCCAGACGAGCCAGGCGGCGTTGACCCAGGTCGGCCCCCGCCAGTAGCGGCGGATCGGCCCCCGTCCGCCGGAGGGGTCGTAGGAAGGCTCGCAGGCCGCGACCGAGGGCGGGGCGACCGGGGTTAGGAACTCGGTGGGGTCCAGCAGGTGCTCCTCGACCAGCCGCCTGCCGATCTCCTCGGGCAGGTCGGGCAGGGCCAGGGGCGCAAGCGCGGCGCAGGTGAGCACCTGCGGCCGCAGCCCTCCGGGCTGGGCCTCGTCGAGGAAGGCTCCGGCGCTGTCGTCCCAGAGCCTGTCTACCAGCGCGGGCGTCGCCGAGGGCCGGCCGAGCGCCTGCAGCGAGAGCGACCAGAGCGTGTTGAAGAAGGTCTCGCAGAGGACCGGCCCGCCGCGCTCGAGCACCTGCCGCGCGTCGAATCCGAGGCGCCGGTTGCGCCGCACCAGCAGCGGGAAGCCGATGCGGCCGTTGGCGCGCCGGCCCCAGACGGGGTCGAACTTGGGAGAGGCGTCGAGCCCAGACTCATCCGGCTGCACGATCCAGAGCAGGCCGTCGCCCTCGAGGTCGCGATTGGCGGCGAGCCAGTCGACCTGCCGCGCGATCCGCGGCTCCCGCGAGGGATCCCCGACCGCAAGCCGCCAGGCCCAGGCGAGCAGCGGCGGCTGGATCGTCTCGGTCTGGAACGCGTCCCGCGACCGCACGTTGTAGAAGGGCAGGCGGAGAAGGGAGACCCTTCTGTCCCAGAAGATCGTGTGGCCGATGAAGCCGTCCTCGCGCTGCGCGGAGAGCAGGCTCTCCAGCTCGGCGCGAGAGCGCCGCCGGTCGAAGCGCCGCCAGGCGATCGCGGCGAAGCAGGAGTCCCAGTACCACTGCCACGGGTAGCGACCGGGGCTCGGCCGCGTGTAGGCGAAGGTCGTTCCGCGCCGCTCGCCCTCGAGCCAGTTCCGGCGAAGCACCCGCTCCGACTCAGCGACTGCCGACGGGCCGATTTCCCCAGACATGCAGAGGTCTTCGTCCCGTCCGCGGCTCATCGGCCCGTTCCCATGCGCTCAGAGGGCGGTGCGTCGCATCTCGCGCAGGGCCAGCGCGCCGAGGACGAGCAGCAGGCCGGCGAGTGCGAGCAGCCCCGGGGCCGTGCCGGACCAGGTGACGGTCCCCACGAAGCCCTGGCGCGCCGCTTCGATGACTTCGGTGACCGGGTTGACCTCCGCCACCGCTCGCAGCCAGGGCTGGAGCAGGGCCAGCGGGGCGTACGCGGTCGTGGTCAGGATCAGGGCCATCATCCCGGCCTGCATCAGGGGCGCGGCCGACTGGCTCTTGAACCGCAGCGCCAGGAAGGATCCCCAGCAGGCGGCGACGGCGGCCATCGCGCAGACCATCGCATAGCTGACGAGGAGCCCGTCGACCCCGGGCCATGCGGCGCCGAGGCCGAGCGCCACCGCCATCACGAAGGTTGCCGGGATCAGTGCCCTGGCGCTGGCGGCGAGGACGGTCCCGGCGAGTAGCACCCAGCGCGGCGCCGGGGAGGCGAGCAGCCGGTCGACCCAGCCCGCTTCGATGTCACGGGCGAGGTTGACGCCGGCCGCGGCGCCGGTGAAGCCGGCCCCCTGGATCATGCTGACGGGGACGAGGAAGCTCTCGTAGACGCCGGCTTCGAAGCCGCGCAGGTTGGTCAGTGCGCCGAATACGCCGTTCAGGCCGAGGAAGAAGATCGTCGGAGCCAGCACCCCGGGAATCGCCGCTCCGGGCACGCGCACCAGCTCGTTGCGAGCGCGGGCCATGAGCGCCGCGATCGTCGCCAGGTTGGCGCGCGCCGGGCTCGCGCCTCGCTCGCCGCCCAACCCGGCGAGGGACGGCTCGCCCGCTCGGCTCGCGCTCATCCCACCCTCAGCCTGTATCGCAGGGCCCGGGCGCTGAGCCCGACCCCGAGCAGGAAGATCCCGAGGATCGCCGCGACCGCGCCAAGCAGCTCGGAGCCGTCGATTTGGGAGATGATCGGGTTGCGAACGCCTTCCACGATGAAGCTCATCGGGTTGTATTCGGCGATCGCCTTCGCCGGTTCGATCATCAGGTCGACCGGGAAGAAGGCGGAGGAGAGGAAGAGCACGACGAGGACCAGGGGGAAGAGGCCCTGGACGACGCTGGCGCTCCCCGTGCGCAGGGCGATCGCGGCGCCTATTCCGCCGACGGCGAGCGCTGCGCAGGTGACCAGGGCGACCGAGATCGCCGCCCCGGGCAGGCCGCTCTCGATTTCGGCGCCGAAGACCAGGCCGATGGCCAGGAACCACAGCGAGGCGAAGAGCCCGAGCGCGGCCGTTCCCGCGAGCCGGCCGAGGACGATCGCGTAGCGGGAGATGGGGGCCGTGAAGAGGCGGTCGGTGAAGCCGATCTCGATGTCGACGGCGAGCGCGATGCCGCCGCTGTTCCCGGCCAGCATCATCGACTGCATCATCGCCCCGGCGAGCATGAACTGGAGGAAGCTCTCGACCGGCGGGAACCCGGGCAGTTCGACGGCGGAGCCGGCACCGCCGGTCTGGATCGCCAGGAGGATCGTCGGGAAGACGACGATCGGGGCCAGCAGCTGCGGGCGCCTGAAGGTCTGCCGCACCGAGCGCAGGCCGAGCTCCCTCACCACCCGCAGGTTCGTCGCCAGCTCCGGGCTCATCCATCCTCCGCCGCAGCCGAGGAGGCAGGGATGTGCTTGCCCGTCTTGGCCACGAACACGTCGTCGAGAGTGGGGTGGACGAGCTCCAGCGAGCCGACCTCCACCCCGACCTCGTCGAGGGCCCGCACCACGTGCGGGATCTCGGCGGCGCCGTCCGCCACCTCGACCAGGATCGTCTTCGCGTCGACGGGAGGCATCAGCCTGCCGATCTTGGCGCAGGCGCGCTCCGCCTCGGCGATCGAGCCCTCCTCAAGCTGCAGCCGGATATGGGGGCTGCCGACCTCGGCCTTGAGCGAGGCCGGGGTCCCTTCCGCGACGATCCTGCCGCTGTCGATGATTCCGACGTTGTCGGCGAGCTGGTCGGCCTCCTCCAGGTACTGGGTTGTCAGGAAGACGGTCGTGCCGGCGTCGTTGAGGTCCTGCACCTCCTCCCAGATCGTCTTGCGGCTGACCGGGTCCAGCCCGGTGGTCGGCTCGTCGAGAAAGAGCACCCGCGGCTCGTGGACGAGGGCGGCGGCAAGGTCCAGGCGGCGCTGCATGCCGCCCGAGTACTCGCCCACCCGCCTGTCGGCGGCGCCGGTGAGCCCGACCCGCTCGAGCAGGGCGTCGGCGCGCTCGCGCCCTCGCGCTGGTCGGGATCCCCTGGAGTGTGGCCTGGAGGCGGATCAGCTCCCGCCCCGTCATCAGCGGGTCGAGGGCGGCCTCCTGGAGCGCCACGCCGATCGACGCCCGCACCGGCGCGCTTCGGCGACCACGTCGTGGCCGGCGACGGTGGCGCGGCCGCCGGTCGGCAGCAGCAGGGTGGTCAGCATCCGCACGGTCGTCGTCTTGCCGGCTCCGTTGGGGCCGAGGAAGCCGTAGATCTCGCCCTCGCCGACCTCCAGGTCGACCCCCTGGACCGCCTTCACGTCCTCGAACTCGCGCTCCAGGCCCTCGACGGAGATCGCCGCCACTCAGGCCTCCGCGGCGTTGCCGGCGAGCGGTGGCAGCGACTCCACCCAGCGCCTTCCGTTGGCGCGCTCGAGGGCCTCGGCGGCATCGAGGAGGAGCTCGTCGCGTCCCCAGGGCGCCAGCAGCTGCAGGGCAAGGGGCAGCCCGTCGTCGCTCAGCCCAACCGGGACGCTGATCGCCGGGGTGCCGGTCAGGTTGGCGAGCCCGGCCCCCCGGACGTTGGCCTGGTCGGCGGTCATCGTGCCCGACGGCAGGTCGACGAGGGGCGCCTCGAGCGGCGGCGCGGGCGCCGGGACCGTGGGCCAGGCGAGGACATCGACCTCGCCGAAGAGATCCGCAAGGCGCTGTCGCATCGCCGAGCGGACCCGCAGCGCCTTGACCGCAGCCGCGGCGGGAAGCAGCATCCGGTACTTGGCGAACCCGCGGAAGACGGGCGTCAGCTCCGGGCTCAGCCGGTTGAGCCGCTCCGGGGTCACGCCGCCGAGGCCCTCGGCGTTGGCCACCAGCACGGCGGCGAGCGCCGACGCGTCGAGGCCGTCGAGGCCGACGCTGCGCACCTCGCCTCCGGTCTCGGCGGCGAGCGCGTCGATCGCCGCCTCGCAGGCTCGCGCCACCTCCGGAGTCGACGTCGGCGCCCACCGGGTCGTCGGCGAGGACGCCGATCCGCAGTGCCGGCGCCTCGCGGGCGACCAGCTCCTCGCCGAAGCAGCGCCGAGCCGAGCAGCCGGCAGTCGGCGGCATCGGCGCAGAGCGGCCCGGAGACGATCATCGTCGTCACGTCGGCCATGTGGTGGCCGTCCATGGCCGAGCGGCCGAAGGTCGGCTTCAACCCGGTCAGCCCGCAGTAGGCGGCGGGAAAGCGGATCGAGCCGATCCCGTCGGCGCCGACCCCGCCGGCGACGAGGCGAGCCGGCGACCGCCGCCGCCGGCCCGCTGGAGGAGCCGCCCGGGCAGCGCCCGGTGTCCCAGGGGTTGCGGGCGGCACCGTAGACGGAGACGTTCCCCGGTGCTGCTGGCGCCGGCCTCGTGCATGTTGGCGACGCCGACGATCACGGCGCCGGCGTCGCGCAGGGCGCGGAAGGGCCCGGACTCGCCGGGCGCCACCGGGGAGAGCATCTCCGCGGCGCCGAAGCGCTGGGCGCGCCAGGGCAGCGGCCACTCGTCCTTGATCACCACCGGGACGCCGCGCAGGAGACCGTCGGGGGCGGCGGCGAGCATCTCCGCGGGAGCGCTCGGGAAAGGTCTCGACGACCGCGTTGATCGGCGGGTTGCGCTCCTCGATCCGGGCCAGCGCCGCCTCGAGCAGCTCAGCGGGGTCGACCTCGCCGGCGGCGATCGCCGCCGCCTGGGCGCTGAGCGAGAGATCGAGGGCGCTCAACCTCCCGCCCCGCCGGGTGGACGTGAGAGATCCGCGTCGCGCTCCGCCTCGACCTCGCCGAGGTCGAGCTCCAGCAGCTCGAGGATCGCCGGCCAGAAGAGCTGATGGGAGGCTGCGATCACCGCCCGCTCCACCTCGTCGGCCTCGATTCCGAGCAGGGCCAGGCCCCCGTCGATGAATTCGTCTGACCGCCCGGAGCCCTCCATGACGGCTGGCAACCCTACAGGGGAGCCGGGAGCCCGGCTGGCCGTGATCGTGCAAGGCGGGCGGCAGGGAGCGCCGAGCGCCCGGCGAAGGCAACATCATTGCCGCAACCCCGGTAGAACACCCGGGTTCTCAGCTTGAGATCGTGCATCGGATAGCGGAAAGACGACCTGATCGGGCGCGGGCGGCGGTCGCCCTCGCCCTCGCCTGCCTGCTGGCCGGGCTCGCCCTGGTCGCCTGGCCGGGGAGCGCCGACTCGGCGCCCGCGCGGGTGGTCGTCCTCGGCCAGACCGCGACGACGCCGGGGCCGACCTGCCCGGGCAAGATCGTCAATGGGGTGGAGGTGATCCCCTGCCGCGTCGAGGGCCACGTGACCGGCTTCCAGGCGAAGGCGGGCGGCGTCGCCGCGCCCTATGAGGCGCCCTTCGACGGCAAGGTGGTCGCCTGGTCGATCACCCTCGCCCGGCCGTCGCGCAAGGAGACGAAGACGACGAGCGACGAGGTGGCCTACTTCAACGACTTCCTGGGCAAGCCCTCCGAGGCCCGGATCGGCGTCCTGCGCCCGCTCAAGAAGCAGACCAAGCCACCGAAGTACACCCTGGTCCGCCAGAGCCCGATCCAGGTTCTCAACAGGTACTTCGGCGGCAAGGTGGTCTTCGCGCTCGAGCACCCGCTGACGGTCCTCCAGGGGCAGGTCGTCGCGCTGACGATCCCGACCTGGGCGCCGATGTTCGCCTTCAACGTCTCCGGCGAAAACACCTGGCGCGGCAGCCGCAGGGCCGAACACTGCTCGAGCCGCTCCGACATCCAGGGGGGCCACCCCCAGCAGGGGGTCGGCAAGACGAAGGTCTACGGCTGCTACTACTCGAACGCCCGCCTGCTCTACACGGCGACCCTGGTCAAGGGCCCTAGGCCTGGGCCGGCCGGTTCCGGCCGAGCAGATCGAGCACCGCAGGGAAAGCGCGCAACCGCACGCCGGTGACCGAGACGGCGAGATGCGAAGGTCAGAGGGCCGGCTGGCGCAGGCCGCAGTACGGGCAGTCGCTCACGTCGATCCCGATCAGCTGGTCACAGCGGCGGCAGGCGCGCAGGTTGTCGGGAGTCCGCGGCAGGGAGGAGGCCGAGGGCGCCAGGGGCAGGACCATCGCCACCGGGACCATCTCCTCGCCGGTCTCCCGGTCCACGTAGACCTGGCCCGGCTCGGCTTCGGCCAGCGCCTCACGGCCCGAGGCCGGCGCCCGCATCCGATAGAGCTGCCGCTCGTTCACGGCCGGGACAATACAACGACACCCCGGCACCACCGTCGCCGAGGCGGACTCCACAGGGTCCTGCGCAGGTCCCGCCGAGGCTGACGTAATCCACCCGCCCCCGGACGCGGGAGCGAGTGAGCGAGACTGCCGGTGACGATGAGCGCGAGTGAGCGAGAGCAGAGCAGCCGGCGGGTATTGATCTTCCACGGCTACATGCTGCGCGGCACCGGCAGCAACATCTACAACGCCAACCTTGCGGCAGCGCTCGCCCGGCTCGGCCACGAGGTGCACCTGGTCTGCCAGGATCGCGAGGTGCGGCCCGTCGGGGTCGAGGTCCACAATCCCGACATCGGCGGCCTGCTGCCGGTCTACGTCAAGGATCCCTACGAGGGCTTCGAGGTGAAGGCGTTCCCGGAGCTCGCCGACGCAGAGCTCGATCGCTACCTGGCAGCGAACGTCGAGGCGGTCCGGGCGCTGTCGGAGCGGGTCGGGGGCTTCGACGTGGCCCTCGCCAACCACCTGGTGATGGGGCCGGCGATCCTCGCGCGGGCCGACGTCGCCCCGTTCGCGGCCAAGGTCCACGGCTCGGCGCTCGAGTACACGGTCAAGCCGCACCCCCGCTTCGTCCCCTTCGCGGAGGAGGGGATGGAGGCGGCGCGCGGCGTCCTCGTCGGCTCACGCCACACGGCCGAGTCGCTCTGGGCGGCGCTCCCCGGCGTCCATGGCCTCGAGTCGAAGACGCGCCTCGGCCCCCCGGGGATCGACGTCGAGCTCTTCCGGCCCGGCCCAGATGTCCGACGCCGGGCGGGCCTGGTCGTCTACGTGGGCAAGTTCATCGTCTCCAAGGGAGTCGACCTGCTGATCGCGGCCTGGCCGCTGATCCGGCGGGGCCGGCCGGACGCGGAGCTGCGGCTCGCCGGGTACGGCGAGTACGAGGAAGGCCTGAGGCGGCTGCTCGGGGCCCTCGACCGGGGCGACCTCGACGCCGCCCGGGAGGTGGCCCTGCTGGGCCGCTCGCTCGAGGGCGGCGAGCCGCGGCCCCTGTCGATCCTCTCCTCCTTCCTCGCCGAACCCCCGGCCGGCTACGTCGACGCCGCCCGGGGCATCTCGTCCTCGGTGCGGTTCGTCGGCCGGCTCGAGCACGACCGGGTTGCCTCGCTGCTGCCGGAGGCCGACGCCCTGGTCATGCCGAGCAGCTTCCCGGAGGCCTTCGGGATGGTCGCCGTCGAGGCGGCGGCGTGCGGGGCGCTGCCGGTCTCCGCCGACCATTCGGGTATGCGCGAGGTCTCGCGGCAGCTCGCCGAGGCCCTGCCCGAGGAGATTGGCTCGCTTACCTCCTTTCCGGTGGCCGAGGGCGCCGTCGAGGCGATCGCCGGGCGCGTGGGGGCCTGGCTGGCGCTCGCCGAGGAGCGCCGGCGGCTCGCGAGGGACGCCCTGGTCGGCACCGCCCGCGCGCTCTGGAGCTGGGAAGGCGTCGCCCGCGGGCTGGTCCACGCCGCGCGGGGCGAGCTAGACCGTCTGCCGCTTGCATAGAATGCGCGGCCGCGGCCCTCCCGGGCCCGGAACTCCGATGATGGGACGCCTGCCGATAGCGAAGATGCTCGCCGCCACCGTCGCCCTGACGACGGTCATCTCGGTGGTGATGCTGCAGATCAACTGGAACGGCCAGGAGGCCTCCACCGCCGCGCCGAAGATCGACCAGCTCCTCGACGTGATGATCGTCCTCTCCTCGTTCGTCTTCTCGCTGGTCCTGGTCATGCTCTTCTATGCCCTCTGGAAATTCAAAGCCAAGCCGGGCGACGAGTCCGACGGGGAGCCGATCCACGGCAACACCCGGCTGGAGATCGCCTGGACCGTGATCCCGACCCTGATCGTGCTGTTCGGCGCCGGCTACAGCTGGGTCGTCCTCGATGAAATCGAAGCGAAGGAAAAGGACTCGCTCCGGGTCGACGTCTTCTCCCAGCAGTACGCCTGGAGCTTCGGGTACCCGGGCAAGGGCAACGTCTGGTCCCAGGGGGAGCTGCATGTGCCGGTCAATCGCCAGGTCGAGTTCAAAATGCACTCGCTGGACGTGATCCACTCGTTCTGGGTCCCGGAGTGGCGGATCAAGAAAGACAACGTGCCCGGGATAACGACGACCGCGACGATCACGCCGGACAAGGTCGGCACCTATCAGCTGATCTGCACCGAGCTGTGCGGCTTCGGGCACGCCACGATGCGGGCCAGGGTGGTGGTCGAGCCGCCGGCGAAATTCCGACGATGGGTCTCGGGGCTTGACAAGAAGGTCCCGCCGTCGTATCTGAAGACGATCGACGAGGATGCCGAGGTCGAAAGCCAGGAACCCGTGGGAGCGGGCGGGGCATAATGGAGGCTCTCTGATGGTCGAGGCGATCAAGCAACCGGGATGGATCCGCGGCGCCTTCGGGGCGCTGTTCGGCGCGGCCTTCGGCTTCGCCCTCGTCGTCGTCCTGCGCAAGGCATCGGGGCTCGACGCCTTCCAGACCGAGCAGACCGGCTACCCGCAGGTTGTCGTGCCGCTGGTCACCGCGCCGCTCGGCTTCCTCGCCGGGTTCGGCTGCTTCGACTACTGGGTGCGCTGGGCGGCCGGGATGCCGACGATCCCCGAGGACCACTCCCAGCACGGCGCGAGGAGCTGGAAGGACTACTTCCGCTTCAACACCGATCACAAGGTGATCGGCATTCAGTACATCGTCACCACCTTCTTCTTCTTCTTCGTGGGCGGCCTGATGGCGATGCTGATCCGCGCAGAGCTCGCTCAGCCCGGGACCCAGATCGTCGACGCGGCGACCTTCAACAGCCTCTTCTCGACCCACGCGGTGCTGATGATCTTCGTCTTCGTGATCCCGGTCTTCGCCGGGATCGCGAACTACGTCCTGCCGCTGATGATCGGCGCGCCCGACATGGCGTTCCCGCGCCTCAACGCGCTCAGCTTCTGGATGCTTCCTCTCGCCGGGCTGCTCTTCATCGGCAGCTTCCTGGCCCCCGGGGGCGCCTTCGACGCGGGCTGGACCGGATACGCGCCGCTCTCCACCGGGGCGCCCCTGGGCCAGTCCTTCTTCAACCTCGGGGTCCAGTTCGCGGGCGCCTCGTCGATCGCGACGGCGCTCAACTTCCTGGTCACGATCATCACCATGCGCGCGCCCGGGATGACCTTCTGGCGGATGCCCCTGCTCGTCTGGGCGAACCTCTCGACCTCGCTGCTGGTCGTCGCCGCCACCCCATTCATCGCCGGCGCCCAGTTCATGGTCCTCTTCGACCGCGCCCTCGGCACCCAGTTCTTCCAGTTCGCGGGCGGCGGAGACGTGATCAGCTACCAGCACATCTTCTGGTTCTACTCGCACCCGGCGGTCTACATCATGATGCTGCCCGGGTTCGGGATCATCTCCGAGGTCATCTCGACCCACGCCCGCAAGCCGATCTTCGGCTACCGCCTGATGGCCCTGGCGCTGATCGGGATCGTCGTCCTCAGCTACTCGGTCTGGGCCCACCACATGTTCGTCGCCGGCATGTTCAGCTGGCTGCGCGTCCCGATGATGATCACCACGCTGCTGATCGCGGTGCCGACCGGGATCAAGATCTTCTCCTGGCTGGGGACGCTCTACTTCGGCAAGATCCACACCTACTCGACCGCGATGCTCTTCGCGCTCGCCTTCATCGTGACCTTCACGATCGGCGGGATCAGCGGCGTGATGCTCGGCATGGTGCCGATCGACATCCACGTCTCCGACACCTACTTCATCGTCGCCCACATCCACTTCGTGCTGTTCGGCGGATCGGTCTTCACGATCTTCGCCGGCGTCTACCACTGGTTCCCGAAGATGACCGGCCGCATGTACGACGAGCGACTCGGCCGCGTCCACTTCTGGGGCACGGTGTTCGGCACCTGGGTCACCTTCCTCCCGATGCACTGGGTCGGGATGGATGGGATGCCGCGGCGCGTGGCCGACTATGCGACCCAGTTCGGGGACTGGAACCTGCTGATCAGCTGCGGGGCCTTCGTGCTCGGTGCCGTCCAGCTCGTCTTCCTCTACAACATGGTGGTCAGCTGGCGGTTCGGCCCGCGGGCGGCGGCCAATCCGTGGCGGGCCAACTCGATCGAGTGGCAGGTCAGCTCGCCGCCGCCGATCTTCAACTTCGACGAGATCCCGCGGGTGGTCGGCGGGCCCTACGAGTTCGGGGTGCCGGGGGCACGGCACGCGATCATGGGCGGCGAGGGTGCCGAGGCCGCCGAGAGGCCCGAGCCCGCGGTCGCGGGATCCTCGTCATGAGCGACGCCTCCGGCCGGCCCCTGCTGGTGTTCCTCAACGAGGTCGCCGGCGGCCGCAAGCTCCTGGCGGCGATCCGCGAGCGTGCTGAGAGAGCCTCCGCCGTCGTCGTCGCCGCGCCGCAGAACCAGCCGGCGGTCGGGCAGCTGATCGGCTCCGGCGAACTGCGCGACGCGGCCCGCGCGCGGGTCGAGGTGACGATGGCCATCCTCGCCGAGTACGGCATCGCGTCCACCGGCGAGGTCATGGACCGGGACCCGATGCTCGCCCTCGACGACGCGGTGCGCGCCCACGAGCCGGGTGAAGTCCTGCTCTCGTGCCTCGCGGAGAGTCGCTACGGCGTCACCCGCAAGGACCTCGTCGAGTGGGCGCGGAAGCGGGTCGAGCCGGAGGCCGACCTCACCCACATCCCCGTGCGCGTCGCCGACGACTCGGTGAGCTGGGAGAAGAGCCACACGCTCGTCGTCGCGACCCAGACCGTCGCGGCGCCCGACCTGGTCACGAGGCTCAAGGAACGGGCCGCCGGCCACCCGCACCGCTACACGATCGTCTGCCCGCGCTCCGACGACGTCAGCGAGGCCGAGATCGTCGCCGACCTCGCCTCGACGCTGGCCGAGCTCTACCGGGCCGAGATCGACGCCACCGGCCAGCCGATGAGCCCCGACCCGTTCCACGCGGTGAAGAACGCGATCGAGCACTACAGCATCGACGAGGTTCTGATCTCGACCTTCGCGGGTGAGCAATCGCACTGGCTCGACGAGAACCTGGTTGGGCGCACCCGTGAGATAACCGACAAGCCGGTCGAGCACATCGAGGTCGGTCGCCCGGCGACGGCGGTCGCGGCGGCGGTGGCCGAGGGCGGGCCGGTGAGCGAGGGAGGAGACTGATGGAGAGCGCGACCGTCGCACTCGACCATGCCCACGAGGAGCATCACGGGCCGCCGGAGGCCAACGAGAGCTCCCGCATCGACCGCCAGACGCTGGGGATCCTCCTCTTCATCGTCTCCGAGATCATGCTCTTCGGCGCCTTCTTCGCGGCGTACTTCTTCCTGCGCGTCGTCGTCAACCCGCCGAACTGGCCCCCGCAGCCGTTCCAGCTGCCGGTCAGCGTGGCGCTCGTCAACACCTTCATCCTGGTCTCCTCGAGCTTCACGATCCACTATGCGCTGGAGGCGATCCGCAAGGGGAACCGGAACGGGCTGAAACTGGGCCTGGTCCTGACCTGGCTGCTCGGGGCGACCTTCCTGTTCATCCAGATCAACGAGTACGCCCACATCGGCTTCAGCGCCCGCGACCTCGGCTTCGGCACGATCTTCTACAGCCTCACCGGCCTGCATGGGGCGCACGTGTTCGTCGGCCTGATGCTGCTCAGCTTCGCGACGATCCGAGCTTTCCGCGGCCACTTCGGGCCCGAGGAGAAGGAACATCTCGGCGTCGAGGTGCCGGGCATCTATTGGCACTTCGTCGACGTGATGTGGATCATCGTCTTCCTCACGGTCTACGTGCTGTAGCCCGCCTCGGCGGCGGCTTGAAAATCGGCCCCGGCAGGGTACAACCACGGTATGCACAACCCGCTGCGCTCCGAGGCCGACGCCTTCCGGTGGTTCGTCGTGATCCTCATCGGCGCGATCTCGGTCGGGGCCTTGGCCGCGCTCACCAGGCCGCTGGTCGGCGTCGTCTGGGCTCTGCTGCTGATCGGCGGCGGCGCGGCGATCGCCTGGCGCACCTCCCGGGGCAGGCTCGCCGGCGCGCTGCCGACGACCCGGGGGGGCGACGGCATCCACCGCCTCCTCGTCGTCGCCAACGAGACGGTCGGGGGCAGCGCGCTTCTCGAGGAGATCGGCGAGCGCTGTCGCGGGCGCCGCAGCGAGATCCTCGTGATCACGCCGGCGCTGGCCGCCACGCGAGCCGAGCACTGGGCCTCCGACATCGACGAAGCGCTGGTCCTCGCCCGCCAGCGCCTCGAGCTGTCGCTGATCGAAATCGAGCAGCGCCTGGGGCTGAGGGCGCGGGGCGAGATCGGCGATTCCGACCCGAACGTCGCGATCGAGGACGCGCTGCGGATCTTTCCCGCCGACGAGATCGTCATCTCCACCCATCCTCCCGAGAGATCGCGCTGGCTGGAGCGCGGGGTGGTCGAGCGCGCCCGGCGGGAGATCGACCTCCCGATCGCCCACGTCGTCGTCGACCTCGACCGCGAGCGCAGGGCCCGGACGGCCGGTTAGGCGACGGGCGCCGTCGCCTCGACCTCGGTGGCCGGCTTCTCGGCGGCCGGGGCGTGGTCGGCGCGCCGCTCCAGGCGGCCCGCCGTTGCCACCGTCCAGAGCATTGACAGCCAGGTGGCCGTCGCCAACGCGACGTGAACCCAGACGAGCTCGGAGGGCAGCTTCAGCGCCCATTGGACGCCTCCCACGACTCCCTGAAGGGCCAAGAGCCCAAGAACGACGGTGAGTGGCTTCAGCGCTCTCCCATCGCCTCCTGGCCGCCTGAGAAGCAGCCAGACGGCGATAGCCGCCAGGCCGAAGGCGGCGGCGATCGCCGAATGCCGCTGCACGACCCATTCGAGGGTCCCGTCTCCCTCGAAATCGAAGCGGTGCACGAGCTGGCCCGCGTGGGCGCCGGCGTGTGGCCCGGAGGCGGTCGCGATCGTCCCGGCGAGGATCGTGAGCTGGCCGAGCGGGATCAGCCCGCGCACCGACCAGACGCCGAGCCGGTCCTCGGAATGCCGCCGCTCGCCTGGCTCGTACCGCGAGCACCAGGCGAGGGCGAAGGAGGCGTCGAGCAGGAGCATCGAGAGGATGAAGTGGCTCATCACCAGGCCCGGGGCGAGGTGGTACTTGACGACCAGCGCTCCGAGGATCGCCTGGGCGACGACGCCCAGCGGCAGCAGGGCGCCGAACAGGGCCAGGTGCCAGCGAAACGGCCTGCGCAGGAAGGCGAGGACGGCGGCGGCGATCACGGCGAAGCCGACGAAGCCGGTGAGGATGCGGTTGCCGTACTCGATCACCGCGTGGGCATCGAGGGGCGGGACGGTGTCGCCGTAGCACTTTGGCCAGTCGGGACAGCCGAGGCCGGAGCCGGTCAGCCGCACCCCGGCGCCGGTGAGGACGATCAGCGAGAGCGCGGCAAGCGCCACCAGCGCCACCTTGGCGTAGAGCCGCGGCGAAATTCGTGGCAGTCGCTCGCCCATCGCCCTTGATGATTGCAGCGGCCCCCGGCCGCCGCGCCGTCAGCCGCCCTTCTTCGAGCCGCCGCCGCCCTTGCCCTTGCCGGTGCTTTCGATCAGGTACTGGACCAGGTCGTTGAGTTCTTCTTCGGTCAGCTTTTCGCCGAAGTTGGCGGGCATCACGTTCGCCGGGTAGCCCTGGACGACCTGCGCGTTGGGATCGACGATCGATTCGCGGACCATCGCGGCGCTCTGGCCGGGCAGCACTTCGTCGAGGTCGGGGCCGACCTGGCCGCCGGATCCCGCCGCCGCGAGGGCGTGGCAGCCGCCGCATCCGTTGTTGGCGAAGACCTGGGCGCCGGGGCCTCCGGGCACTTCCGGCGGAGCGGCCCCGGGGACGCCCGCCCACTTGCCGACGTAGGCGGCCACGTCCTGGAGGTCCTGCCCTTCGACCAGGTCGGCCGGCATCGAGGCCGCCGGGTCGCCGTTGCCCGGCCGCGGGTACTCGACCTGCGCTTCGACAACGCCTTCGATCGTTTCGCCGCCCTCGCCGGCCGCCCGCGCGGCGGCGAAGGCATCGTCGAGGTTGGGGCCGACTTCCGCCGTGGTGCCCGCCTGGGCGAGCGTGTGGCAGGTGCCGCAGTTTTCGATGAACAGGGTGCGGCCGTTTTCGACATCGGCGGTCGTCGTCCCGCAGGCGGAGACGGCCAGCCCGACCAGCGCCGTTGCGGCGAGGGCGAGCAGGGGACGGGTGATCTTGCGGACCGAGGTCATCGTGGTGGGGGCGAAGCGCGGCGGAGTCTATATGCCGGGGCACCCGTCGAAGCGGCTCGCAAGGCGGTCTCGTGGGGTACGCTTGAGGCGATTCTCACGAACTCCAATTCGACCTCAGAGAGGGGCGCCGCATGCTCGTCAGAGAAGGGATGACCGAGGTGGTGCTGACGGTTGGCCCGACCCACACGCTGCGCGAGGCGGCCCGGCAGATGGCGGCCAGGAGCGTCGGCGCGGCGCTGGTCAACGACGACGAGGCGGCGATCCCCTGCTTCATCACCGAGCGCGACGTCCTGCTCTCGGTGGGGGCCGGCGAGGATCCCGACTCCGAGCGCGTCGCCGAGCACATGAGCGACGGGGTGATCGCCGCGGCGCCCGACTGGAGCCTGGAGCGAGCGGCCGCGGAGATGTCCAGGCGCGGCATCCGCCACCTCGCGGTCTTCGACGGCCCGGAGCTGGTCGGCGTGCTCTCGATGCGGGACATCGTCCGCGTCTGGACATCCGACGGCGCAACCTCCGCCATGTCCCCGGACTGACCCGACGCCCGGGCACTGAGGCCAAGCGGCTCGGGTGACGCAGCGAGGAACGGCGAGGGGATCCCACCGAGGCGCGGCAGGTCTAGGACGCAGGGAGCGTGGCGTGCTGCGCACGCGAGCGACCGAGGACGCCGACCCGTCGCGCCTCAGTGCCCGGGGGGCTCGATCGGCTCGACCGGGAGAACTGCGCCGCGCGTCTTCTGCTTCCGCCTGAGGCGGAAGAAGTCGCCCACCGAGCCGCTCACCATGCGCGGAAGATGAGCAGCGCCGCGACCCCTCCGATCACCGAATAGATCCAGCCGCGGACCATGAATCCCTCCGCGAAGACGCCGCAAACGACCAGCGCCGGGCAAAGGCGAGGAACGCCGGCAACCACGAGGAGCGGGGGGCGTAGACCAGCTCGCCCGGCTCCGGTATGTCGCGGCGCTCGGGCTCGGTCATGAGGCGATGTAGAGCACTGCGGCTATGAAGGCGAGCGCGAAGATCGCGGCGGCGATGCCTCCGGCCAGCAGGCCGGCGCCCATGCTGCTTCCTGCGCGCTCGCGATCCACGGCGGGATTTCTACCAGACGCCCACGCCGGAGGGGCCGGCTCAGAGCACCCGGTCGAGCGGCATGGACAGGAAGAGCAGCGCCAGGTAGGCGAGCGAGAAGAGGTACGTGCGCAACGCCCAGCGCCGGTCGGCGCTGCGCAGCAGCCGCACCGCGCAATAGATGAAGGCCGCGCCCGAGGGTCATCGAGACAACCAGGTACTCGAGCCGAAGCCGCCGGCGCAGAAGGGAAGCTGGGTGACGGCGTAGAGCAGCACGGTGTAGAGGAGGATCTGGCGGCGCGTCTCGTCCTCGCCCCTGACGACCGGCAGCATCGGCATGCCCGCCTTGGCGTACTCGTCCTTCATCAGCAGCGAGAGCGCCCAGAAGTGGGGCGGGGTCCAGAAGAAGACGATCGCGAAGAGATAGAAGGCGGTGCCGCCGAGCCCGCCGGTGACCGCCGCCCAGGCGACCAGTGGCGGCACCGCGCCGGCGGCGCCCCCGATCACGATGTTCTGGGGCGTCGAGCGCTTCAGCCAGAGCGTGTAGACGAAGACGTAGCCGAGCAGCCCGGAGAGCGAGAGGGCCGCGGCGAGCGGGTTGACGGCGAGCGCCAGCAGGGAGAACGAGGACAGCCGAGCAGCGCGCCGAAGGCGATCGCGGCCCCCGGCGAGATCCGGCCGGCGGCCACGGGGCGGTCCGCGGTGCGGCTCATCTTGCGGTCGATGTCGCGGTCGATCGCGTGGTTGATCGCGCCGGCGCCGCCGGCGGAGAGGGCCCCGCCGAGGCAGGTCAGGAAGACCAGCCCGAGCGAGGGGTCGCCGGCCACGTACATCGTCGTCACCGTGGTCAGCAGCAGCAGCGACTGCACCTTCGGCTTGGTCAGGGTCAGGTAGTCGCGCAGACGCCGTGAACGCGCGCCGGGCGCCGGGAGACCGCCGCGTGCCGTCGCTTCCATCGAGATCAGGCTACCGGCTGCGTCTCGCGGTCAGGCCGCCTCCGCTGCCGCTGCGGTGGGCGATCGCATCGCGGATGTCGCGCATCGGATGGGCGCTGCGGACGTCCGGCAGGACGTCGAAGTTGTGCGGCTCCGGCGGCGAGAGCGCGAACCACTCGAGCGATTCCCCGCCCCAGGGGTCGTGACCCGCCTCCGGCCCCGCGTTCGCGGCTGAGGATCGCGTTGACCAGGGTCATCACGATCCCGACGACGAGCACGAAGGTGCCGATCGAGGCGATCAGGTTGTAGGCGTTGACCCCGGTCCAGTCGAAGAACTTGTAGGCGTCGATCACCTGGCCCTCGCCGCCCGGCGAGGAACAGGGGCACGAAGGCGAGCAGCGTGCCGACCACCATCGTCCAGAAGGAGATCCGCGCCAGGTTCTCGCCCATCGTGCGCCCGGTGATCTTCGGGAACCACCAGTGCAGCGCCGCGAAGCCGCCGAAGACGGCGCCGCCGACCAGCGCGAAGTGGGTCGCGGCGGTGCTGTCGACCGTGTTCTGCAGCCGCCAGCCGACGGCGATCATCGAGTGGGACATCTCCGCTGCGAGGCCGATCGAGATCGCCGAGACCGCGCCGGCCGCGAACAGCATCGGGGCCCGCACCCGCACCGCGCCGCCGCTCAGGGTCGCGATCAGGTTGAAGAGCGACGATGCCGAAGGGCACGATCAGCGCCAGCGACATCATCATCGCGAAGTACATCCAGCCGATCCCGATCGGCGCGATCAGCATGTTCTGCATCCAGGCGAGCGTGCCGATCACCGCGATCGCGACCAGCGAGCCGATCGTCGCGCCGCGGTCGAAGAGCGGCTTGCCCGCGAAGGCCGGGAAGATCTCGGCGATCGCGCCGAGCGCGGCGATCAGGATCAGCATGTAGGAGCCGGTGAAGAAGATCCAGCTCAGGTGCTGCCAGAGCAGCGGCGAGCCGCCCGCGTCACCGGCGAAGAAGATCCCTTCGAAGTTGCGGTCGATCAGCAGCATCGTCACCGCGGCCAGCATCACCGGCCCGATCACGATCAGCAGCCAGGAGCAGATCGCGCCGGCCCAGGAGAAGATCGGCAGCCGGCGCCAGGCCATCCCCGGCGCCCGCATCGTGCGCAGGGTGGCCGCCAGGTCGATCGCGATCAGGACCAACCCCAGCGTCGCCAGCCCGGTCGCCGCCGCCCAGGCGTCGACCCCGTTGTTGGGCAGGAAGGCGAGTTCGGAGAGCGGCGCCAGCGGGTTGATCGCCGGCCTCCGACGGGGTGAAGAGGAAGCCCGCGTAGAGCACCGTCGCCCCCGCCAGGTAGAGCCAGGCCCCGGTCTGCCCGAGCCGCGGCAGCGCCGTGCCGCGGGCGCCGATCTGCAGCGGCGCCAGGTAGTAGAAGAAGCCGACCGCCAGCGGCAGCGCGAAGAGGAAGATCGCCGTGACCCCGTAGAGGGAGAGCATGCGGTTGAAGGTGACCGGGCTGAGGAAGGTGTTCTCGGGGATCGCCAGCTGCAGCCGCATCAGCAGCAGCTCGACCAGGGCGATGAAGAGGAAGCCGAGCGCGGCGCGATCAGGATCCCGCCGACGTCCTTGTGGTTGGCGCTGGTCGCGATCTCGACCCAGCGCCGCCGCGCGCGGGCAGCCCTCGACGACCAGCTCCGGGCGGCGCGCGCTCATGGCGTCTTCTCCCTCCTCGATCAGGCCGACGACCCGGTCCTGGGCCGCCTGGATGTCGTCTTTGGGCCGCTCGACGAAGGCTTCGTACCGTCCGGCGAGACGACCTCCACCTCGGTCCGCATCGCCGCGTAGCGCCTGGCCGGAGAGGGTCGCCGACTGGCCCCTGAAGGTCCCCTCTTCGTCGGCCCGGAAGATCACCCTGTTGTGCCTGCCGGGGACCGCGTCGGCCTTGCCGGCCAGCGACGGGACGTCCCAGGTGTGGACGACGTCGGTCGAGACCAGGTCGAGCACGACCTCGGTGTCGACCGGGACGACGAGCTTGTAGTAGGAGAAGGATTCGTTCGGGTAGTCGTAGCGCCACAGCCACTGCTGGCCGGTCGCCTCGATTCGCAGCGGCTCCTCGTTGGCCGCCTGCAGCCCCTCGGGCCCGGTGCCGGGGTTTCGCGCGCCTTCTCGGTGTAGATCGAGCTGAGCACGAAGAGGACGCGCGGCGAAGACGGTCAGCACCGCGCCGACCCTGACCTGGACCCGCCGCCCCCGGTGAGCTGCCGCGGCTCGGCGCCGCGGCTCGCGCGGTTGCGCCGCAGGCCGCGAGCAGGGCGACGTTGACCGCGACGACGACGATCGTGGCGGCGATGAAGCCGATCCACAGCAGCGTGTCGATCTGTTCGGTGCCGGGAGAATGTGGCGCCAAAGCGCGGCCATCCTATACTCGCGCGCTGATGCGGAACCGCTCCCGGCCATCACCGGCGCTGCGGGTCGCCCTGCGCGCTGGGGCCGCCGGCGCCATTGCGGCCGCGGTCGCGGTTCCGCTGCTGCGCCGCCGCGCGCGCATCCCCGCCCCGGCTGACGATCGCCGCCTCCGCCGCGGGGCCGCTCGCGCTGGCCGTGCTGCGCCCGCGCTCGCCACAAGCGCGACGTCGCCCTCTTCGCGATGCAGATGTGGGCCTTCACCATGGTCCATGAGCTCCCCTACGACGATCCCGAGCGGCTGCGGCCCCGCCTCCGCGCCCGCTATCCGATCGTCGATCGACCGCGCGCTCGGCCTCGGGCGCCTGCCGAGCGTCCGCCTCCAGCGCGCGCCTCGCCCGCGTGCCGCGGGATCGGCGTCCTCGACCGCTTCCTCGCCTGGGTGCACTGGCTCTGGTTCGTCGAGCCCTACCTGGCGCTCGCTCTACATCCTGATCCGCCACCCGACGCGCTTTCCCCGCGCCGCGCGCCGCATGGCCGCGGTCTTCGACCTCGGCTGCGCCGTCTACTTCGCGGTGCCGACCGCGCCGCCCTGGTGGTCCTCCGAGCAGGGGCTGACCGGCGAGGAGGTGCGGCGGATCATGGCGGAGGTCGGCGAGGAGACTTCTGGGGTCGCGCCTGGCCGCGCGATGTACGCGGCGCTGGGCGGCAACCCCTGGGCGGCGATGCCCTCGCTGCATTTCGCCACCTCGCTGGTCGCCGCCGACGAGCTCGCCGAAGCGGGCGGCGGGCCCGGGGCCGTCGGCTGGGCCTATTCGCTGACGCTCGGCTTCGCCCTCGTCTACCTGGGCGAGCACTACGTCACCGACCTCGCCGCCGGCGCCGCCCTGTTCGCCGCCGTGCGGCGGGCGAGCCGCTCGCCGAGCCGCTCGTCGCCGCGGTCAACGGCCGGCTGCGGCGACTTGGAGCGCCTCGCAAACGGGTAGCGTCCCTGGGTGTCCGAGGAGGGCTCTGTCCGGGAGGCCTCGATCGAGGCCGACGACGCCGCCGAGCTGGGCCGGGCCCAGTTCCCGATCATCACGCCGCGGCGCCTGGTCCAGACCGCGGTCGTCGTGCTCCCCTCCTGGTCGGGATCTACTTCCTCTTCCCGAAGCTGGTCGGGCTCAGCGATGCGATGAGCAGGCTCGGCGACGCCGACCCGGTCTGGATTACCGTCGCGATCGGCTTCAACGTCGCTTCCTTCGGCACCTATGTCGCGCTGTTCAAGGCGGTGGTCGGCGGCGACGCCCTGCGGCTCACCTGGTCGGAGACCTACGAGATCAACATGGCCGGCGTCGCCGCCACGCTGCTCTTCTCGGCCGGAGGAGCCGGGGGGATCGCGCTGACCTACTGGGCGCTGCGCAAGGCGGGCATGGAGCGTCGCGACGTCGGCCGCCGCATGGTCGCCTTCCTCACCCTGCACTACGCCTTCTACCCGATCGCCCTGATCCTCTTCGGCATCCTGCTGCGAACCGGGGTGATGAACGGCAAGGACTCGGTGGAGTTGACGATCGTGCCCGCCGGGGTCGCCGGCGCGATGCTCGCCCTCGGCGTCCTGATCGCGCTGATCCCGCCCGACCTCGGCCAGCCGGGTGGGCCCGTTTGCGGAAGCCCACGGCGGAGAGCGCGCGCACTCGATCACGACGACGATCGCAAAAGCCCCGGCGATCGCGGGCGAGGGCTTCCGCTTCGCTCTCGGGCTCTTCGCCCATCCCTCGCGCGGGGGGCTGGCCGTGATCGGCGCCGCCGGCTATTGGGCGACAACGATCGGGATGCTCTGGGCCTCCTTCCATGCCTTCGGGGTGCACGTGCCGCTGGCGGTGGTCGTCCAGGGCTTCTTCCTCGGCATGGTCGCCAACCTCTTTCCGCTGGCGCCGGCCGGGGTCGGCGCGGTCGACGCCGGGATGATCGGCGCCTTCGTCCTCTTCGGCCTGCCGGAGGAGACCGTCTTCCCGGCGATCCTGATCTACCGCCTGGTCGCATTCTGGCTGCCGATTCCGTTCGGAGTCGATCGCCTTCTTCCAGCTCCGAAAGACGGTGCAGCGCTGGGACGACGAGGGGCTGCCGATCGACCGCGTGCCGGTTGCGGACACCGTTACTATAAAAAGTAAAGCATTAGACTCGAGGACAGAGGAATGAGCGAGAACGGCGGCAGGAAGATCGAGAACGTGATCATCGTCGGCGGCGGCCCGGCGGGGTACACGGCGGCCCTATACACGGCGCGGGCGAACCTCGAGCCGCTGCTCTTCGAGGGGTTCCAGTGGGGCGGGCAGCTCCAGAACACCACCGACGTCGAGAACTACCCCGGCTACCCCGATGGGATCATGGGGCCGGAGATGATGTCGCAGTTCCGCGCTCAGGCCGAGCGCTTCGGGACGCGCTTCGTGACCGACGACGTCGACCGGGTCGAGCTCGCCGACGGCGGCGTCCACAGGGTCCACCTCGGAGACGAGGAGCACCTGGCGAAGACCGTGATCCTGGCGATGGGGGCCGAGCCCCGCCGGCTCGGCGTCCCCGGCGAGCTCGAGCTGAGCGGCTGCGGCGTCTCCACCTGCGGCGTCTGCGACGGCGCCTTCTTCAAGGACAGGAAGGTGATCGTGATCGGCGGCGGCGACTCGGCGATGGAGGACGCGATCTTCGTCTCCAAGTACGCGAGCGAGCTGACCATCGTCAACCGTCGCGAGGAGTTCCGGGCCTCGCAGATCATGCAGGAGCGGGCCCGGGAGCAGGCCAACATCGAGTTCAAGGCGCCCTTCGTCGCCGAGGAGTTCGTCGCGGCGGAGGGGGAGCGGAAGCTCGACCACGTCCGCCTGCGCAACGTCGAGACCGGTGAGGTCGAGGACTTCGCCGCCGAGGGCGCCTTCGTCGCGATCGGCCACATCCCGAAATCGGAGATCGTCGTCGGCCAGGTCGACACCGACGACGACGGCTACATCCTCACCGAGGGTGGCTCGACCCGGACCAACCTGGCCGGGGTCTTCGCCGTCGGCGACGTCGTCGACCACGTCTACCGGCAGGCGGTCACCGCCGCCGGCAGCGGCTGCAAGGGAGCGCTCGACGCCGAGTGGTACCTGCGCGACACCCCACCGACGCCGGAGGCCCACTGGGTCAGCGGCGGCGAGCCCACGGAGATCGCGCCGACCCCCCGCTCCTAGTACCGCCGCCCGGTCCGATCGAGGCCGGCGGTCAGCCGACGAGCTTCTGGACCACGAAGGTGCGCGCCCCCTTCGGGGTCTCGACCTCGACCGGGTCGCCGACCCTGGCGTCCATCAGCGCGCTGCCGATCGGCGACTCCGCCGAGAGCCGGCCGGCGGCCAGGTCGGCCTCGGTCGAGCCGACCAGCGTCCAGGAGTTGACCTGGCCGGTGGCCTCGTCGAGGACCTCGGCGGTGCGGCCGAAGGCGAAGGCTTCGGCTTCTTCGTCCACCTCGACGACGACCGCGTTGCGGAGCCGTTCGCGCAGGCGCTTGATCCGGGTCTCCAGGTGCGCCTGGTCCTCCTTGGCGATGTGGTACTCGGCGTTCTCCTTCAGGTCGCCGAGCTCGCGGGCGGCCTTGATCCGGGCGGCCATCTCCGCGCGTTTGGGGCCCTCGAGCTCCTCGATCTCCACCCTCAGGGCATCGATGCCCTCGGCGGTGATCTTCTCGCCGCCCGCTCCCTGCCCGCTCACCGGATCATCTGCTTCGCCTGCGCGCCGATCCCGTCATCCTTACATCTTGCTCTAGCCTGAGTCGACGGCCGCGACCTGCTCACATCTGGATTCGATCGAGGTCACCGACCTCCCGGCCGAGATCGAGGGCTGCGAGGAGTGCCTGGCCCAGGGCATGCGCTGGGTGCACCTGCGCATGTGCCAGAGCTGCGGCCACATCGGCTGCTGCGACAACTCCGTCGGCAGGCACGCGACCGAGCACCACCGCGCCACCGGCCACCCGATAGTGCGCTCGGCGGAGCCGGGGGAGGACTGGAGCTGGTGCTATGTCGACGAGGTGGCGTTCCGGCTCAGTCGGGAGTGACGATCGCGAAGCCGGGATCGGGCTCATCGAGCAGCCCGAGCAGCTCGCCCAGCCGCTCGCCGTCGCCCTCGACCCGCAGCCTTCCGCTCTCGGCGAGCGCTGCGACGTCCGCCGTTTTCAGCAGCAGCTCGTCCAGGGCCGCCCGCTCGATCGCCAGGCCCGCGTCGGCGGGAGGGTCCTCGTGGCGGCCCGGTCGGTGCACGAGCACCCCGTTGCGGACCGTGATCGAGTGCTCCTCGTCGGGGTCCGTCACCACCCAGTCGATCAGCAGGCGGCGCTCGGCCGCGCGCGGGCCGTCGAGGCGGATCGCCATCGCGTCGAGCAGCTGGCTCACGGTGAGGTGGGCGACGACGTCGGCCGGCGCCGTCGCGGTCGGCGTCCCGGCGACGCCCTCCCGCAGCTCCCTGGCGCCCATCAGGAAGAAGTTGCGCCAGGTCGCGTTCTCCGCGCCGTAGCCGAGCTGCTCGAGGGCGTCTGCCTGCAGCTCCCTCGCGGCCTCGTTGCCCGGGTCGGAGAAGACGACGTGCCCGACCACCTCGGCGACCCAGCGGTAGTCGCCGTCCGCGAAGGACTTGCGGGCCCGCTCCAGGACCGCCTCGGCCCCGCCCATGAACTCGACGTAGCGATGCGCCGCCTCGACCGGGGGGTGCTGCCAGAGGTGCGCCGGGTTGCCGTCGAACCAGCCGAGGTAGCGCTGGTAGATCGCCTTCGTGTTGTGGCTCGTCGAGCCGTAGTACTCGCGGCAGTGCCACTCCGACGCGAGGCTCGGCGGAAGCTCCAGCCGCTCGGCGATCTCCGGCCCGGTCAGGCCGCGGTTGAGCAGCCTCAGGGTCTGGTCGTGCAGGTATGAGTAGAGGTCGCGCTGCTTCTCCAGGACGTCGACTATCCGCTCCCGCCCCCAGGCCGGCCAGTGGTGGCCGGTCACCATCACCTCGGACTCGCCGCCGAAGAGCTCGATCGCCTCGTCGATGTAGCGGGCCCAGACCCGGGGGTCGCGGACGAGCGCGCCGCGCGGGGTGAGGATGTTGTGCATGGAGCGGGCGACGTTGTCGGCCATGCAGAGCACCCGCGAGTCGGGGAAGTGGACGTTCATCTCGGCCGGCGCCTCGGTGCCCGGCGTGAGCTGGAAGCGGATCCGGACCCCGTCGACGACCTCCTGCTGGCCGGTCTCGACGACGTCGAGGTTGGGCGGGATCAGGGTGAGGTCGCCCAGCGAGGTGGTCATTCCCAGGCCGGAGCCGAGCTGACCATCGGGCCCGCGGTCGAGCAGCGCTCCATACATGTAGCCCGCCCGCCGTCCCATCGCGGTCCCGGCGAAGACGTTCTCGCTGACCGCGTGGTGGAGGAAATGGGCAGGGGCGATGATCGGGATGTCGCGCTCGATCTCGGCCTCGCCGATCACCCCGCGGGCGCCGCCGAAGTGGTCGACGTGGCTGTGCGTGTAGAGCAGGCCGGTCACCGGCCGGTCGCCGCGGTGCTCTCGATAGAGCGCGAGGGCGGCGGCCGCCGCCTCGGCCGAGATCAGGGGATCGACGACGAGGATCCCCTCGGCGCCCTCGACCACGTGCATGTTCGAGAGGTCGAATCCGCGCAGCTGGTAGAAGCCCGGCGCCGCCTCGAAGAGGCCGGCGATGCGGTTCAGGCGAGCCTGCCGCCAGAGGCTCGGATGCGCGGTGTCCGGGGGGTCCTCGGCGTCGAGGAAGTCGTAGGACTCGAGCTCCCAGACCGTGCGGCCCGACCCGGCTCGGACCCTTGGCGGGGCAAAGGGGGCGATCAGGCCGCGGCGGGCCTCCTCCTGTTCGAGCGAGTCGTCGCTCGGCAGCGTCGCCCGCGCTTCGCGGTTGCGGGCCGCCGTCGCCGGCGTCGCCGGCTTGCGCCCGCCGCTCACGGCCCGTCCTCCGGGCCGCGCGGCGTCTGCCCGGCCGACCCGGCGGCCTCCAGGAGCCGCATCGCCGGCAGGTACGCATCGCCGTGCGCTTCGCGCAGCTCGCCCAGCAGCTCGACCGCACGCCGGGCGCCGATCAGCTCCGTGAACGCGATCGGGCCGATCGGCCAGTTGAAGCCGAGCCGCATCGCCGTGTCCATGTCCTTGGGCGAGCCGACCTCCTCCTCGAGTGCGAAGGCCGCCTCGTTGGCGATCTGGGCGACGAGCCGCGGCACCACCTCCACCGCCTCGGGCCCGATCCGGGCCAGCTCCTCCGGGTCGACCGTGGGGGCCGCGACGTCGAGGTCGGGGTCGGGCTCGCGGTGGGGCCGGCCCTCCTCGTAGACGTAGAAGCCGCGGCCTCCCTTGCGACCCCTGAGGCCCTCGGCGACCATGCCTTCCTGGATCTCGCTCGGGCGCCAGCGCGCCGGCTCGCCGCCCTGCTCGTAGAAGGAGCGGGCGACGCTGAGGTTGACGTCGAGGCCGATCAGGTCGATCAGCTCGAAGGGCCCCATCCGGAAGCCGCCCCCGAGCCGCACGGCGCGGTCGATCGACTCTGCGTCGGCCACCCCGTCGGCGAGCATCCGCAGCGACTCGAGCGCGAAGGGCCGGGAGAGGCGGTTGGCGAGGAAGCCGGGGCTGTCCTTGGCGCGGATCGGGGTGCGGCCCATCCGGCGGCCGACCTCGTCGGTTGCCTCCAGGGCCTCGGGCGAAGAATCCGACGTGGCGACCACCTCGACCAGCAGCATCAGTGCCGGGGGGTTGAAGAAGTGCATCCCGACCACCCGCTCGGGATGCGGGGCGCGGGCGCCGACGGCGCTGACCGGAAGCGAGGAGGTGTTGGTTGCGAGGAACGCCCGCGGCCCGCAGGCGGCGGCCAGCTGCGCGAAGATCTCCTGCTTCAGCTCGAGGCTCTCGGGCGCGGCCTCGATCACCAGGTCGCAGCCCCGCAGCGAGTCGAGCTCGGCCGCGAGCTCCAGGCGCCCCTCGGCCGCCTCGGCGTCGGCGGCGCTCCACATCTCGCGGCGGACGCCCCTGGCAAGCGACTCGCCCACCCGCGCGCCGCCCGCCTCCAGCGCCTCCGGCACCGGGTCGTGGAGCACCGTCTGATAACGCCCCAAGCAGGCCAGCTGGGCGATGCCGGCGCCCATCGTCCCGGCGCCCACCACACCGACCCGCTCGACCGAGGGCAACGGACTAGCGCCCCTCGAACCTGGGCTCGCGCTTCTCGATGAAGGCCCTCATCCCCTCGACCCGGTCCTCGGTCGCCATCGCAACCTCGAACATCCGCCGCTCGCTCTCCATCCCGGAGGAGAGCCCGGACTCCTCGGCCGCGAGCACGGCCTGCTTGGCGAGCCGCGCGGCGATCGGGGGTCGCGCGGCCACCGTCCGCGCCAGCTCCAGCGCCTCCTCCAGCCAGGCTCCCTTCTTCGCCACCCTGTTGACCAGGCCCATCGAACGGGCCATCTCGGCATCGAAGCGGCGCCCGGTGAGCACGTACTCCATCGCCCGCTGCTTGCCCATCACCCGTGTCAGGCGCTGGGTGCCGCCGCCGCCGGGGATGATCCCGAGGGTGATCTCGGGCTGGCCGAAGAGGGCGGTCTCGGAGGCGACGATCATGTCGCAGGCCAATGCCAGCTCGCAGCCGCCGCCGAGCGCGTAGCCGGAGACCGCAGCGACCAGCGGCGTCTTCACCGCCGCCAGACGGCGCCAGAAGCCGGCGGCCGGGTGGTAGAGGGCCTCGGGAAAGGTGCGCTCCGCCATCGCCCTGATGTCGGCCCCGGCGGCGAACACCTCGTCCGAGCCGGCGATCACGCGCAGCGCACCTCGGGATCGGCGTCGAGTCGCTCCAGCTCGGCCGGCGATCTCCTCCATCATCTCCGGCGAGAGGGCGTTGCGCGCCTCCGGCCGGCCCAGCCGCAGCAGGGCGACATGGGCGTCGTCGACCTCGTCTTGGACCGCGCCGGTCATCGACCGCGCCCACCACAAAGCATTCGCCCTCGCTCGCTGCGCGAGAATTCAGACGATGACGCTTGCTCACTCGGGCTCATAGCGGGGCTCATCGCGTTGATTCCGGTCGCGGCGCGGCCGATGATCATCTTCTGGATCTGGGAGGTTCCCTCGTAGAGGGTGGTGACGCGGGCATCGCGAAGGTAGCGCTCGACCGGGTAGTCGTCGACGTAGCCGGCGCCGCCGTGAACCTGGATCGCCAGGTTCGCGCACTCGACCGCGGACTCGGTCGCGTACAGCTTGGCCACCGAGGTCTCGGTCGTGTTCGGCTTGCCCTCGTCCTTGAGCGCGCCGGCGCGGTAGACCAGCATCCGGCTCGCGTCGCGCTTGAGGATCATGTCGGCGATCATCTCCTGGACGAGCTGGAAGCGGGCAAGCGGGACGCCGAACTGTTCGCGCTCCTTGGCGTAGGCGACCGAGGCTTCGACGCAGCCCTCGCAGATGCCGACGCATCCGGCGGCGACGCTGTAGCGGCCATTGTCGAGGGCGCTCATCGCGACCTTGAAGCCGTCCCCGATCTCGCCCAGCATCGCGTCCTCGCCGACCTCGACGCCGTCGAGGGAGAGCTCGGCCGTATCGGAGGAGCGTAGCCCGAGCTTGCCGTGGATCTCCTGGGTGGTGAAGCCCTCGCCGGCGGTCGGCACCAGGAAGCAGGCCAGTCCCTTGTGCTTCTTCTCGGGGTCGGTCTGGGCGAAGATCAGCGCCACCTCGGAGAAGTTGCCGAGGCTGATCCACATCTTCTGGCCGCTGATCGACCAGCCCGAGTCGGTCTTCGTCGCTCGGGTGCGCAGATTGGCGGCGTCGGAGCCGGTGTCGGGCTCCGTCAGCCCGAAGCAGCCCAGCGACTCGCCCGAGCAGAGCTTCGGCAGCCAGGCCTGCTTCTGCTCCTCGGTGCCCCACCTCTCGATCGATCCGGCGACGAGCGAGGTCTGGACCGAGACCACGGTGCGCGCCGAGGAGTCGGCGCGGCCGACCTGTTCGACGATCAACCCGTAGCCGAGGTAGTCGAGACCGCGGCCGCCGTACTCTTCGGCGACCGGAGCTCCGAGGTAGCCGACCTCTCCAAGCTTGCTCGCCAGTTCGCGATCGAAGCGGGCGGCGCGGTCGTTCTCCTTGACGCGCGGCGTGATCTCCTTGTCGGCGAATTCGCGCGCCGCCTCCGAGATCAGCTTCTGCTCGTCGCTCAGCTGGAAGTCCATCTCACCTTCGCTTTCTCGTCAGATTCGGTGTCGTCGAGTCGTCGTCTCATCAAAGCTCCTGCTCCAGGGTCGCGCCGAAGGCCTCCTGCGCCTCCATCGTGCGGGGGCCCGGGGCGACCGGCAGCTCGGTTCCGTCGATCGCCGAGATCGCCTGGATCTCACGCGTGGTGGAGGCGAGAAACGCCTCGCCGGCAGCGCGTAGGTCGTCGACCGGCCAGGCTGCCCTCCTCGACCTCGAGCGCCCTCACCAGGCGGTCGCGGGTGATCGATTCGAGCACGCCGGCGTGCAGCGCCGGGGTGCGCAGTGCCCCCTGCGGCGAGACCCAGAAGATCGACGATGTCGGCGGCTCCAGGACCGTGCCGTCCAGTTCGATCAGCACCGCCTCGTCCGCGCCCGACCCCTTGGCGATCCGCGTCGCCTGCATGTTGGCCGCGTAGGAGAGTGACTTGACGCCGTTGAGGATGACGCTCGGCGCGTAGGGGACGGTCGCGAGCCGCAGCGACTCCGCCGTGAGCGGGGAGCGGCTCGATCGCGGCGATTCGCCGCCCGCCGCGAGTGACGATCAGGCGCAGCTGGCCGTCGCCCTCGCCGTGCTCGGCGAGCAGGGCCCCGATCTCCCGCTCGAGCGCGCCGCGGTCGAAATCGAGCTCGATCGCCGCAGCCGAGCGCTGCCAGGCGATCGAGGTGGTCGACGAGCGCGAAGGGCCGGCCGCCGTAGAGGCGGATCACCTCGAAGGCGCCGTCGCCGCGGTAGAGCCCGTCGTCTCCATCGGGACCATCGCCTCTGCTGTCGGAGTCACCGTCCCGTCGACGCTCGCCAGCTCTCTGAAGTCGCTCGCCATCGAGTATCGCGAGGCTACCTCGTCGTGCGGCGGGTCTCGCGGCTCAGACGGCCTCGAAGACCGTCGCCAGGCCCTGGCCGACGCCGACGCAGAGGCTGGCGACGCCGTAGCGGCCGCCGCGGCGGCGCAGCTCGCGGACGAGGGTCGTCGCCAGGCGGGCGCCGGAGCAGCCGAGCGGGTGGCCGAGGGCGATCGCACCGCCGTTGACGTTGAGCCGCTCCTCGTCGATCCCGAGCTCGCCGACGCAGGCGAGGACCTGGGAGGCGAAGGCCTCGTTGATCTCGATCAGGTCGATCCGGTCGAGCTCGAGGCCGGCGCCTGGCGAGCGCCCTTGGGATCGCCTCGACCGGGCCGATTCCCATGTAGGCGGGGTCGACGCCGGCGACGCCGGTGGAGACGACCCGCGCCAGCGGCTCGGCGCCGAGCTCCTCCGACCCCCTTCTCGGAGGCGATCAGCAGGCAGGCGGCGCCGTCGTTGAGGGTCGAGGCGTTGCCGGCGGTGACCGTGCCACCCTCGCGGAAGACCGGGCGCAGAGCTTCGCCATCTTCTCCGCGGACGCGTCGGGGCGGGGCCCCTCGTCGGCCTCGACGAGCGACCGTCTCGCGACGGCCCGCGGGTGCCTCGACGGCGACGATCTCCTCGGCGAAGACACCGTTCTCGGCAGCCGCCACGGCGCGCCGGTGGCTGCGCAGCGCGAAGGCGTCCTGGGCCTCCCGGGAGATCCCGTAGCGCTCGGCGACGTTCTCTCCGGTCTCGCCCATCGACTCGGTCGAGACCCCGAGCTCGGCCATGCGCGGGTTGACCATGCGCCAGCCGAGCGTCGTGTCGTGCATCGTCTGCGGGCCGCGCGGCAGGCCGCGCTCCGGCTTCTCGACCACCCACGGGGCGCGGCTCATCGACTCGACCCCGCCGGCCAGGTAGAGGTCGCCCTCGCCTGCCTTGACCGCGCGGGCCGCGCAGTTGACCGCCTCCAGGCCGGAGGCGCAGAGGCGGTTGACGGTCGCGCCAGGGACGCTCTGCGGCAGGCCGGCGAGCAGAGCCGCCATGCGGGCGACGTCGCGGTTGTCCTCGCCCGGACTGGTTGGCGGCGCCCAGGTAGACGTCGGCGATCCGCTCGGGGTCGACGCCGCTGCGCTCGACCACGGCGCCGATCGCCCGCGCGGCGAGGTCGTCGGGGCGGACGCAGAGAGCGCGCCGCGGTAGGCGCCCATCGGGGTCCGCAGCGCCTCGACTACGTAGGCCTCGCTCACGTCGGGGATTAAACAGGGATGCGGGCAGCCGCGCGTTTATCCTTGCCCCGTGGTCTTCGTCCTCGGCTCCGATCGCGCTGGTGCTGTTCCTGGTCGGCGTCCTGCGTCGTCGTCGGCCACTTCTACGGCGGCTCGAGCGCCGGCCTGGTCGACTGGTACCCGACCCGCTCGCCGGAAGTCGAGGCCCAGAACGAGATCGACGACGTCCGCCAGATGGTCGAGGCCCAGAACGAGATGCGCGCCCGGCGCGGCGCCCCGGCCCTCGACGAGGCCCAGCTGCGCCGCGAAGTCGCCGCCGAGGAGATCGAATCGCTCGAATGGCCGGAGCGCTGAGGGCGGTTGGCCAGGGCGCTGATCGTCGGCTGCGGCTGTCGCGGCCGGGCTCTCGGCACGGCGCTGTGCTGGAGGCGGGCTGGGCGGTGCGGGGGACGAGCCGCACCCGAGGCGGGCTGGCGGCGATCGAGGCCGCCGGGATCGAGCCCGCGCATCGCCGACCCGGCCCGGCCGGGAACCGTGCTCGAGCTGGTCGGCGACGTCGCCGTCGTCCACTGGCTGCTCGGCTCCGCCGCGGGCGACCGGGAGCAGCTCGAGGCGATCCACGGGCCGCGGCTCGAGCGGCTGCTCGAAAGGCTCGTCGACACCCCTGTGCGCGGCTTCGCCTACGAGGCGGCGGGCAGTGTCCCCGCCGATCTCGAAAGGGGGCCGCGGCGGTCGGGAGCTGCGGCGGCGACCTGGCGGATCCCGATCGCGATCCTCGCGGCCGATCCCGGCGACCAGGACGGCTGGGTCGAAGCCGCCCTGGAGGCGACGCTGGGACTGGCCCCGGAGCCGGCGACGCGATATAGCTAAACTCTGATGGGAATTAAGGTAAATGACGAGAGATTTCGAGAGGAGCGGTCCGATGAGCTCTGAAGATTGGTGACGTAGCCCCTGATTTCGAGGCCGACACGACAGAGGGGCGGATCGGCTTCCACGACTGGATCGGCGATTCGTGGGCGGTTCTCTTCTCCCACCCGAAGGACTTCACGCCGGTCTGCACGACCGAGCTCGGCTACATGGCGAGCATCAACCCGGAGTTCGAAAAGCGCAACGTCAAGGTCATCGGCCTCTCGGTCGACCCGCTCGACAGGCACGAGGACTGGGCCACTGACATCGAGGAGACCCAGGGCACGGCGCCCAACTACCCGATCATCAGCGACGCCGACTTCGAGGTCTCCAAGCTCTACGGGATGCTGCCGGCCGACGTCTCCGGCGATCCGGCGGAGCGCACCCCGGCCGACAACCAGACCGTGCGCAACGTCTTCGTCATCGGCCCCGACAAGAAGGTCAAACTGATCCTCGTCTACCCGATGACGACCGGGCGCAACTTCGACGAGGTGCTGCGGGTGATCGACTCGCTCCAGCTGACCGCCGAACCACAAAGTCGCGACGCCGGCGCAGTGGCAGCAGGGCGGCGACGTGATCATCTCCGGCTCGGTCTCCAACGACGAAGCGAAGGAGACTCTACCCGGACGGCTGGGAGGAGCCGCGGCCCTACATCCGCATCGTCCCCCAGCCCGACCGCTCCTACGCCCAGGGCCTAGCCGGCGCCAGCCGAGCCGCTCGAGCAGCTCGCCGAGGATGCGGGCGGTCGCGCCCCAGATCATCTGCCCTTCGACCTCGTAGGTCGGGGTGTGGATCGGCACTCCGCGGCGGACCAACCGGCGCATCGCGTAGCCCTCGCGAAGGCGGTCGAGCGAGTAGGCGAGCACAGTCTCGACCTCGGCCGGGCTGGGCTCCAGGCCGAGCTCCTCGGGGTCCGGTATCAGCCCGACGAATGAGTGGATCCGGTAGCCGGTGGCGAAGGTCGTGGTCGGCGGCAGCGCGCCGCCGATCTCGACCGCGGCGGGATCGAGGCCGATCTCCTCCTCCGCCTCGCGCAGGGCGGTGGCGTCAGGTCGGTGTCGCCTCGTCCCGGCGGCCGCCGGGAAACGAGATCTCCCCGGCGTGGCGACGCAGGTCGGCGCGGCGCTCGGTGAAGATCAGCCCCGGCTCGTCCGGCCAGCCGAAGAGCGGCAGCAGCACGGCGGCGTCGGTGCGTCCACGGGCCTCCATCGCCAGCGCCTGCTCCGGCGGTCAGCAGCGCTCTTTGATCCCGCGCGGCGAATGCGCATCCGCCGCGTCAGATGATCACCTGGACGGTGCCGCCGTCGACCGACCAGGCGGCGCCGCTCACGTAGGAGGCGCGCTCCGAGCAGAGGAAGACGATCGCCGCCGCGATCTCGCCGACCTCGGGCGAGCCGGCCGATCGGCCGCTTGGCGCCGGCCGCCGCCAGGGCCTCCTCGCGACTGCGCGGCCCCGGACATCTCCTTCGACTGGTCGAGCAGGCCGCCGGGCTCCATCCACATCTCCGATTCGACCGGCCCCGGGCAGATCGCGTTGACGAGCACGCCGCTCTTCGCGTGGCGGTCGGCGAAGAGGCTCGAGAGCGAGAGCTCCGCCGCCTTCGTCACCGAGTACTCGGGCATCGCCGCAGACGGTCGCTTGCCCGCGGTCGAGCAGACGTTGACGACGCGGCCCCAGCCGCGCTCCTCCATTGCCGGGATCGTGGCCCGCATCGCCCGCAGCGGCGCGATCACGTTGAGCTCGTAGGCGGCCCGCCATTCCTCGTCGCTGACCTCGTCGAGGTCTCGCCAGGAGGCGGAGCCGGCGTTGTTGACGAGCACGTCGAGGCCGCCGAAGTCCTGCTCGGCGGCGGCGAGTATGCGGTCGCCCGCCTCCTCCGCGGTCACGTCGAGCGCCAGGTGCTCGGCCCGTCCTCCGGCGTCAGCGCCGGCGGCGGCGACCACCTCGGTGGCCGTGGCGAGGCGATCCTCGTTGCGGGCGATCAGCAGCACCGATGCCCCCTCGGCGCAGAGCAGCTTGGCGGTCTCCAGGCCGATCCCGCGGCTGGCGCCGGTCACGGCGCAGGTGCGCCCCCTCAGCCCGAGGTCCATCTACAGCACCTCGACCCGGTCGGCGATCCTTACCGTCGGTCTCCCCGCTCAGCGCCCTGTGCACGGGACATTTGCCGGCGATCGCCAGAAGGCCGCGGCGCTGCTCCTCGCCGAGCCCGGCCGGCAGCCTCACGGTGACCTCGAAGGCGCTCGGTACGTGACTCTCGTAGGTCGCCTCGACGTCGACCTCCACCTGCCCCAAGTCCCATCCCTTGCGGGACGCGTACATCTCCATCGTCACCGCCGTGCAGGAGGCGAGGCTGGCGGCGAGCAGGCGGCCCGGGGAGGGCCCGGTGTCGGTGCCCCCGCTCGGAGGCCGGCTCGTCGACGACCAGAGCGTGTGGCCGCCCTCGATGTCGACCTCGTGCGCGAAGCCCTGCAGGCGGCGGGCCAGGACCCTCACGGGGCTCGGGCTCGCTCCCGGCCCTCGAACAGCGCCGGGTCTCGACGTCGGCGAAGCGGGCCATCGCGTAGACCAGGTCGGAGGCGCGGTTGACCAGGTGGAGGATCGTCTCGCCGCCAGCTCGCCCCGCTCGCCGAGGGCCGCGATCCGGCGCTCGGCCCGGCGCACGACCGTGCGGGCGACGTCGAGCCGCGCGGAGAGCTCGTTGCCGCCCGGGGATCACGAACTTGGGCGGCAGCTCGACCCGATCCATGTAGCGGTCGATCCGCCCCTCGACCCAGCTCGACCATCTCCTCTGTGGTGCGGCTGACGCCGTCCTCCAGCCGGTCGGCGGCCTCGGGCGCCGTCGCCAGCTCGGCGCCGGCGACGAACAGGTCATCCTGGAGGCAGAGGATGTCGGCGGCCAGTTCGTCGTCCGGGCCGCATGCCGCGCGGGCCATGCCGAGCAGCGAGCAGGCCTCGTCGAGCGAGCCGTAGGCGTCGGTGCGCCCGTGGCTCTTGGGGACGCGGCCTCCGTACCAGAGCGAGGTCGTGCCGTCGTCGCCCTTGCGTGTGTAGATCCTCACCATCGGCTGATCCTACGCGGGGTCGAAGTCGAAGCCGTTCCCGTCAGCTCGGATGACGACGCGCGCGGCTCAGCCGACCGGGTTGAAGACGAGCCCGGTGAGCACCTTCGGGTAGAAGTAGGTCGACTTCGGCGGCATGTTCTCGTCGCTTTCGCAGATCGCCCGGACCTGCTCGACCGGGATCGGGCGGAGGATGAAGGCGACGTCGTAGGAGCCGTCCTCGAGCAGGGCGAGGGAGTCCTCGATGCTCTTCGAGTAGCCGATCCCGCGCTTGGCGAGGATGTCATCCTCGCTCATCCCGGCGATCCCCTTCAGCACCAGGGACTCGAGGATCGCGGCGTCGAGCCGCCGGTAGGCCTCGGGCCTGCCGGCCAGCCGCTCGTCGAGCGCCTCGATCGCGGCGGGCTTGAGCCGCAGGCGGTAGGCCTGGCGGTGGTGCGAGTCATAGAGGCCGAAGACGCCGACCCCCTCCTCGCCGCGCGGGTCGAGGCTCGCCGACCGCGACCTCCTCGGCGTCGAAGAGCTCGCGGATCCCCGCGCCCAGGGCGGCCTGGCGGTCGGGGTCGCCGGCGAATCCCGAGAGCAGCCGGTGGGTGGGGAAGACGGTCAGACCGGGGTCGGCCAGCCCCGTCAGGGCCATCAGGGTGAACTCGTGGGCGCCCTCGCCGCCCGGCGCCGCCCCGCCGTTGACCTCGTCGCGGTAGGCGATCGCGGTCTCATAACGATGGTGGCCGTCGGCGATCAGCAGCCGCGCCCCGCGCATCAGCTCGGTGACTGTCGCAATCACCTTCTCATCGCCGACCCGCCAGACCCTGGTCACCACCCCACCCTCGTCGGTGGCCTCGCCCCAGGGGGAGCCGGGGTCGATCGCGGGCTCGACCAGCGGCCAGGGGTCCTCGGTCGAGAGCGAGAAGATCGGCGAGAGGTTGTGGCGGGTGGCCCGGGTGAGGTCGAGCCGGTCCTGCTTCGGCCCGGGGAGCGTGCGCTCGTGGGGGAGGACCTGGCCGGTCTCGAAGTCCTCGACCCGCACCCGGCAGAGGATGCCGTGGCGCGTGCGGGCCTCGCCGTCGGGCCCCACGTAGTCCTGGGTCATCGCCCAGATCGCCGGCTCGGGGTCCTTCGCCAGGGCACCGGCGTCGCGCCAGGCGTCGATCGTCTCCGCGGCGTTCACGTAGGGATCGCCCCCGGTCTCCTGGGGGCCCGTCTGCCCGTAGGGTTTGGGCAGGTCGATCGCGACGGCGTTGTGCGGCGAGCGCGAGAGCAGCGCGGCCCGCATCTCGAGGTCGATCACGTCGTAGGGCGGCGCCGCCACGTCGCCGAGGGGACCCACGACCTCGAGGTCGTAGTGCAGGGCGTTGATGGGGCGAACGTCTGCCACGGCGGCGAAACCTAGCGGTTGCGCCCGAGCGGCCGTGGGCCGCCGACCATCGCCCCCGGGACTACACTGGGCGCCTCGGGGCGTGGCGCAGCCTGGTAGCGCGCGGCCTTTGGGTGGCCGAGGTCCCCGGTTCAAATCCGGGCGCCCCGATTTCCGCGGCGTAGCGGAAGGAGTCAGCCGGCCTCGGGACCGGCCGGTACGTGCGCTGCATCCTCGAAATCTCTCAGGAGTGCGAAGAGCCCCTTCGCCTCCCAGCTGTCGCCCTTCTTCTGGTTGCGATGCCTCGTCAGGGCATTTGCCTCCTCGAGCTGGTGAAGTGCGTTTATCGTGGCCGGACGGGAGCGTCCCAGTTCCTTCTCTGCGACCGAAGTGGTGATGATGGGAAATTTGGGCAGGATGTCGATAAGGGTCAGGACGGCGGCATCGCGCCGGACCGGCCCCAGGAGCTTCTGCCATCGCGCCTGGAGCGCGGCAACTTCCTCTGAGAAATCACGCGCCCTGGCCGCAGCGATCTCGACTGAGCGTGCAAACTGGGCAACCCATGCATCCGTATCGCCATCGCGAAAGTGCTGCAATCCCGCGATATAGGCGTCCTTGTTGGCCCCGAGGACGAGGCTGACCGGCGGCACGTAGTGGGGCGCAAGCTTTCTGCGGCGGAGTAGGACGTGGATCAGGCAACGCCCGACGCGGCCGTTGCCGTCGCCGAAAGGGTGAACTAGCTCGAACTGTGCGTGCGCGATGGCGGCTTGGGGGATCGGGGAGATGTCGTCCCGATTCATGAACCCGCACAGATCGTTGACCAGGGGGAGAACATATTGCTCCGGCGGTCCCACGTATTCAGCGTTGGGCGGTGCGGTGCCGCCGATCCAGCTGGCCTCGTCCCGGAATTCCCCGGCAATCCGGTCCAGGGGCGGGGTGATGGATAGTTCCCGATGGATCTCGGATATCGCTGCAGGAGCGAGGGGATCCGATTGGGCACCGATGTCCATTGCTGTCCTCAGGGCCTTGATGGTCCCGAGGATCTCCTGCGCTTTTTGGTGGCCTGCCTGATCGCCGAGTTCTGCTTCGGCCAGCTTCCGATGAGAGATGCTGAGCCCCTCGATTTGGGAAGAGGCCAATGCCTCGGATCGCAGCAGCTGCCTCGCCATGCCCTCCAGCGCAATGAGTCCCGATCGATCTGCATTGAGGTCCCGTACCGCGTTCCCGGCCCGTTCGCATAGAGCAGCCGTTGTGCTCGAGAGCGTCGGTTCTTCGTCGGCGATCTCGTTCGGAATGAAGGCCCTGTAGCGTTGCGCCTGCCTGTGGCGGCGTCCCGCATGTTGGAAGTCGGGGGACCACGTAAGCTCTTCGTAGTGGCCGTTTAGGCTCTCTTCGCCAGCTTTGAGCCCAGAGTTCATGCTTTAAGGATAGACCGTTAAGCTTAAAGCTCGAATTTCCTCCATAAAGGATGAAGCGATCTTCATCGGACGCTGCCGCCGCGGATCGTCGGGACTCCGTCCTTGTCCACGCGGTCGGCGATCCCCGGGAGGACTGGCGGAGCGCGGGCCGGTCGAGGCTCTTGCCGGACTTACCCTCGTCGCGCAGCGGCCCGGTGAGCACCGATCCCCGCTGGGCGCATGCGTCCCGAATGGCCTCCTGGGCCTCCAGGCCATAGCCGGCGGCCGCTCGGTCATCGGTCGACACCCGGGCGTATCCGAGCAGCTCGATTCTGGATTCATCGCCCAAATCCCGACCTTTTCGAAGTCGCGGCAACCGCAAGGGTCGGGTGCGTAAATCGCTCAGCCCGAAGCAGCCAGGAACAGTCAGCAAAAGCGAGCCAGAAGGCTGAGGGCGGGACAACAGCCGGGGCTTAACTTCGGGCGGCACCGCGTCCCGGATGCGCCTCGACTGTCCCCATTACAGGTCGATACCTCAGGTTGTCGGGCTGAGTAGACTCGCCGGGACGGCATTGTTGGGGGGGAAGGGGTTTGCGTGGATTGCCCAGCGTGTGGTCACTCCAATCGGCCCGAGGCGAGCTTTTGTGGGGGCTGCGGTACGCCGCTGGCTGAGTCGGTTTCCTGTCCCAACTGCGGAACGGAGAACCCTCGTGGTCAGCACTTCTGTGACAGCTGCGGCCGCGAGCTGGACCGAGCGCCGGAGACCCAGCCACACCGAGGGTCGCCCGCCAGAGTCCCAGAGCACCTGGCGGAGAGGATCCGCGCCGATGCCAGCGCTCTCGAGGGCGAGCACAAGCAGGTCACGGTGCTGTTCTGTGACGTGGTCGAATCGATGGAGCTTGCCTCCCAGACCGACCCCGAAACATGGCGCGCGATCATGGAGCGGCTCTTCGCGCTCAGCTGCGAGGCCGTGCACCGATATGAGGGCACAGTCGACAAGTTCACCGGCGACGGGGCGATGGCGATCTTCGGTGCGCCGATCGCCCACGAGGACCACGCACGCCGCGCCTGCTACGCGGCGCTCGAGCTGCTGGAGGCATTGGCCGCCTACGCCGAGGAGCTGCGTGCCGAACACGGCATCGAGCTGGCGATCCGCATCGGCCTCAACTCCGGCGAGGTGGTGGTCGGGGCAATCGGCGACGACCTGGAGATGGACTACACGGCGATCGGCCACACCGTCGGCCTCGCGCAGCGCGCTGAGCAGCTGGCAGCGCGGGGCACGATCTGCCTCACCGAGCACACCGCGGCCTTGGTCGAGGGCTACCTCGAGCTTGCCGATCGCGGCGAGGTCGAACCGAAGGGCGCGGGCGGTGCGCTTCGGATCTATGAGTTGGCGGGTCGCGGTGAGGCGACCGGAAGGGTGGAGGCACTGCGCCGCCGCGGCCTCTCGCACTTCGTCGGCCGCGAGGCCGAGATGGATGTCCTGGATCGGGCCCGCGAGCAGGCCCTCGCCGGGCAGGGACAGGTGGTGGGCGTGGTCGGCGAGGCGGGTGTCGGCAAGAGCCGACTTTGTTACGAGTTCGCCGAGCGCTGCCGGGGGCGCGGCATGCCGGTCTTCCAGGTCGCCGCCCAAGCCCATGCCAGGTCCGTGCCGCTGGCACCGGTGCTGGCGCTCTTGCGCGAGTTCTTCGGGATTGGCGAGCACGACCCCGACCGGCTGGCGCGGCAGCGGATCGGGGAAACGGTGACTTCGCTCGACCCCGGACTCGGCGAGGAGCTGCCGCTGCTCTTCGAACTGCTCGCCGTTGGCGACCCCGAGCGCCCCGCCGAGCGGATGGCCCCCGAGGCCCGCCAGCGCCGCCTTCTGGCGCTGCTCAAGCGCCTCGCTCGCGCCCAGAGCGCCCAGCAGGCCAGCCTCTTCGTCATCGAGGACCTGCACTGGCTCGATGAGGCCAGCGAGGCCTATCTGGCCAATCACGTCGAGGCGCTGCAGGGGACCGAGAGCCTCACCGTGGTCAACTACCGCCCCGACTACCAGGCGGCCTGGATGTCGCGCTCCTACTATCGCCAGGTCGCCCTCTCCCCGCTCGGTCCCGAGGCAAGCGAGCGCTTGCTGGCAGGGCTGCTTGGCGACGATCCCTCCCTCGACGGGCTCGCTGAGCTGATCGGAGAGCGCGGCGAGGGCAACCCCTTCTTCATCGAGGAGACTGTCCACTCGCTGGTCGAGGAGGGAAGCCTGGCTGGCGAGCCGGGCGCATACCGGCTCGCTCGCCCGATCGAGGAGGTGTCGGTCCCGGCGAGCGTGCAGGCGGTGCTGGCGGCGCGGATCGACCGTCTCGGCGAGCGCGAGAAGGCGGTGCTGGGAGCTGCCGCGGTGATTGGCCGCGAGTTCTCCCAGCCGATCCTCACTCAGGTCACGGGGCTTTCCCCACTCGAGCTGGAGGAGGCCCTCGGCGAGCTTGTCTCAGCCGAGTTCGTCTACCTGCAGGACCTCAGTCCGGAGCCGGTCTATGTCTTCAAGCACGCGCTCACCCAGCAGGTCGCCTATCGCTCACAGCTCGAGGAGCGCCGCCGCGCTCTGCACGCCAAGGCCGCCGAGGCGATCGCGTCCGCTTACCCCGACCGTCTCGAGGAGCGCGCGGCACTCGTCGCGGACCACTGGGAGGCGGGCGGAGAGCAGCTCGAGGCAGCGCGCTGGCATGCCCGCGCCGCCGCCCGGGCGGGGACCGGCGATCCCGCCGCCGCCTTCTCCCACTGGCAGCGGGTGCGTGATCTCACCGACGAGATACCGGAGTTCGAGGAGAGCGCCAGCCTGGGTCTCGCCGCCAGGAATTTCTTGCTCACGTTCGGCTGGCGGCTGGGTATCGGGCCCAAAGAGGCGGGGCAGCTATTCGCTGAAGCGGAGGAGATGGCCAGGCGTGCAGATGACGTCCGGTCCAGGGCGTTGCAGCTCATGGGCTACTCGGGCCTCAAGGCGTTCGGCGACGGGGATCTCGTCGGGTCTGCACGGCTCGCCCGGCGGGCAACCGCGCTTGCCGAGGAGGCCCGCGACCCGCCGCTCTATCTCGCCTCGGCGGTCGTGATCTGCCACTCCAGCGCAGTGAGCGGAGAGTTGCGCCAGAGCATCGCCGTGGCGGACCGGGCGATCGAGCTGGCCGAGGGCGATCCCAGCGTCGGGGCCGGTCTCGATGTCCTCTGTCCGCTCGCCTTCTGCGTCGGATACAAGGGTTTGGATCTCGCCTTCCTGGGTGAACTCGAGGAGGGTGCCCGAACCATCGCCGCTGGCCGGGAGATCGCGGCCGAGCAGGGAGACCTCGAGGTGGTCGGCTGGAGCCATCACTTCTCCGGCTTTTGTAGCTACCTCTCGGGGCAGGCGGGGAGCACGCTCGGCCACGCTCGGCGGGCGGTGGAGATCACTGAGCGGATCGGCGACTCCTTCGCGCGCTCCTGGGCCTGGTTTTTCCTGGGCATGGCGGAGGTGATGCGGGAGCGCTGGCGAGCGGCACTCGAGGCACTCGAGCGTTCGCGGGAGATCTGCCGCGAACAGCACACCGCAGTGGAGGCCGAGCCTTTCCGCCTCGCCCTTCTCGCAGAATCGCATCGCGGCCTCAGCGAAGCCGAGCAGGCGCGGGAGGTCGCCGCGGAAGGTGTGGCGATCGCCCGCTCCCAAGGGAACGTCTTGGGAGAGCTCTACGCGAGCCTCCCCCGGGCGCGGGTCCTGCTCGGAACGGTTGGGCCCGACGCTCGAACCGAGATCGAGGCGACCCTTGCCCGTGCCCGTGAGCTCATCCGGCGCTCGGGCGCGAAGGCCTACGAGCCTCAGGTCCACGTCGAGCTCGCCGCGCTCGCACACCAAGATCAGGACGAGGAAACGTGGCGAGATGAGTTGAGCGAGGCCGATCGCCTGTTCACCGAGATCGGCGCGAGTGGATACGCGGAGCGCGTTGCAGGCGAGCTTGCGGTTGCGAGAAGTTGAGGAGGAGATGGACCTCGCCGCGGCCTACATGGGAGCCTGGTTGAGCTAGCCGTACTTGGCGCTGCTGGTCGCTCCAAGTCCCGCCCATTCCCCGGCCGCGGCAACCGCAAGGGACCGCTTGCGTAACTCGCTTGGCTTCGAAGCAGCCAGGAAGGAGCTATCGCCTGGTGCTGGTCCGGCGCACGACCCTGTCCCTCGCCCAGCGGATCATCGCGTCTCGAGCCCTGGGTCTGGTGGCCGCTCCCTCCGCCTCCGCCCTGGCTTCGGCGGCGCGAGCTTCGATCTGAGCAAGCTCGCGGTCGACCTTGCTGACGCGCGGACCCTTCACGTGAGGAAGGTTAACGCGGTGTCGCCCGGGGGCCGCGCCGAGCAGCCGCGTGCGCTCCCCGGGCTGCTACTTCCGCTTTTCCGGCTCCTTCTCGCCCTGCTCCCCCGTCGGCGTTTCGCTGGCGGGGGAATTTTCGTAGAGAAAGGCAACCAGCTGCTGGACTTCTTCGGAAGAGAGGGTTTCTCCGAAGTTCGTCGGCATGACATTGGCCGAATAGCCCTGGGCGATCTCGGCATTGGGGTCGACGATCATCTCTTCGATCCCGGGCTTGTCGTCGTCGGGCTCCAGGTATTCGTTCAGGTCGGGCCCCGTCGTCCCCGTCGTGCCGGCCGCCTTGAAGGCGTGACAGCTGCCGCAGCCGGCGCTGACGAAGATCTGGGCACCGGGGCCGTTCGCAGTGCCCTCCGCTTCGGGCGCGGCGCCTCCGGCACCTTCACCGGCTTCGGTCGCTTCGCCCCCCGGTTGCGGCGCTTCCGCTCCTCCGCCTTCGCCGGCGCTGTTGGAGGCGACGACCGTTTCGGTCTTCGGCGAGCCGCCGAGGTCACCGATCAGGAGCCCCGCCACGAAGGCGATGATCGCAACCGCGACGAACGCCCCTGCTTCGACGAGCATGCCTCTTGACCGGTTGCGCCCCATCGGCCGAGATCCTATCCGACGCTTCCGCCGCTCATCCGTGGAGGACCGCAGAGATATTTGTGACAGAGCCGCGAGGTTGCGGGCCGCTACCGTCATCCCCTTGCTCGACCACCTGGCGATCCGAGCGGCCGACCTCTCCGCGTCCGCGCGCTTCTACCGGACCGTGCTGGCTACGCTCGGCATCGAGCCGAGCGGAGAGGGCAGGGGATGGGTGGCATGGGGCGACTTCGTGCTCGAGGCGGCGCGGCCCGGCCACCCGCCGACCCGTGGGCTTCACCTGGCATTCGTCGCTGCCGACCGCGATCGCGTGGACGACTTCTGGCGGGCCGGGGTCGATGCCGGCTACGAGGACGACGGCGCCCCGGGCGAGCGGCCGCAGTACACGCCGGGCTATTACGGCGCCTTCCTTCGCGACCCCGACGGCAACAGCGCCGAGGCCGTCCGACACGAGTTCGTGCGGGGCGGGGGCAACGTCGATCACCTCTGGATCCGGGTCGCCGACCTCGATGCGGCAGTCGCCTTCCAGGAGGCGACGATGGAGCACACCGGCCTGCGCGAGGGACGGCGCTGGGAGGAGGGCCGCCAGTTTCGGGGCGCGTGGGCGACGCTCTCGCTGGTCAGCGACGGTCTGCCTCCCACCGAGGGCCTGCATCTCGCCTTCCCGGCCTCCGACCCCGCCGTCGTCTCGGGCTTCCACGCTGCGGCGATTGCGGCGGGCGGAGTCGAGGCCCTCCCCCCGGGAGTGAGGCGGCTGCGCGGCGAGCAGGTCCATTCGGCTGCCGTCATCGGCCCCGGCCGCGCCGAGGTCGAATCAATCCATCGGCCGGGCTGAGGCCTCACCTTTCGAAGAAGCGTCACCGTCCCCGGCGCCGCCCAGCCGCCGGTCGATGATCCCGGCGACGATCGCGGCGCGCTCCCCGGAGACCATTCCGACGTGTGGGCCGGGCACCGGCTCGAGCGCCAGCCCGCCCTCGGCGACCCGCCTCCAGACCGGAAGCGGGTCCGCGTAGAGGTGGAAGCGGCGAACCCGTGGCAGAAAGTAGGTGACCTCGCCCTGGTAGGGGCGGGGCCGGAATGCCTCAGCGGCCGCCAGGAACGCCCGGGCCATCTCCTGGTAGTAGGGGGATGCGCCCTCCATCCACCCGGGAGGCGGCTCGGCGAGGGCGGCCTCCGGCGCATCCCGGCGGCCCCCGAGCCCGCGAAGGCCCGAGGCGACGGTGCCGGGGAGGGCCCGCACGGCCGCCCGCGGGTCCCGCAGCGCGGCCCGCGCGAGGTGATACGGCATCGCGATCCGGTGGCCCCAGCGCCGTAGCGGGGGCAGGGAGGCGGTGCTGAGCTCTCCGTCGATCATCCCCAGCCAGCCGACCTCAAGGCCGAGCTCCTCGAGCTGGCGGGCGAGCTCGAAGGCGAGCAGCGCCCCGAACGAGTGGCCGGCGATCCGGTAGGGAGGCTGCGGCTGGGCGGAGCGGAGCACCCTGACGTAGCTGCGCGCCAGCTCCTCGATCGTGATGCCGGCCCAGGTCCGGCCGTCCTCGGAGACGGCACGGATCCCGTAGACGGGGACGTCAGTCCGCAGCGCCTGCGCCACCTGCCGCATCCCGAGCACGTCTCCCCACAGCGAGTGGATCAGGAAGAGGGGAGGGGATTCGCGGCCGCGGCGCATGAGGACGACGCGCTCGGCTTTCCTCTCGGGATCGTCGATCAGCGCCGCCAGCGTCGCGATCGTCGAGGCCTCGAACAGGGTCGAGAGGTGCAGCCGCGCGCCGAGCCGCTCGTCGATCAGCTGGAAGAGGCGGACGGCGAGCAGCGAGGTGCCGCCGATCTCGAAGAAATCGTCCTCGTCCTCGATCGGGGCGAGGTCGAGCAGGTCTTCCCAGATCGCGCGCAGCCGGGCCCGCGTGTCGCCCCCGGCGTCCGCCTCGCGGCTCGCCGCGGACCGCCCCGATTCGGCGGCTCGGACCGCGCGGCTGATGCCTTCGACCGAGCCCGGGTTGGCCAGCGCGCGGAGGTTGGCGGCCCGGTCCCCGGCGACGGCCGCCGAAGCGGCCCGCTCGGAGCGCTTTCCGCTGTGGGTCACGGGCAGCTCGTCGACCGCGACGACCAGCGCGGGGACGTGAAGGGGGGTCGTATCGCGGGCGATCGTGCGGCGGATGCGGGACGTCAGCCGCCCGTCCAGCGACTCGCCCTCGCGGAGCACCGCGAGCAGCACCAGCCGCGAGCCCCGGCCCCGCGGCTGCTCGACCGCCATCGCCTCCTCGACCTCGGGAACCTCGTGCAGGGCCTCGTATATCTCCGCCGGCCCGATCCTCACCCCCTGCACGTTGAGGACCCCATCCGAGCGCCCGAGGATCCGGCTCTGGCCGTCGTCGTCGAACTCGATCAGGTCCCCGTGGGTCCAGACGCCCTCGTGGGCGGCGAAGTAGGCCTCGTGGAAGCGGCTGCCGTCGCCGTCCCCGAGGATGCCGAGCGGCCGCGACGGGAACGGGTTGCGGCAGACCAGCTCTCCCGCCCGCGAGCCGGCCGGCGTCGCCTCGGTCCTCAGCGCCTGGACGTCGAGCCCGAGGCTGCGGCACTGGATCATCCCTCGCCGGATCGGAAGTTCGGGATGCCCGAGGACGAAGCAGCCGACGATGTCGGTGCCGCCCGAGATCGACTGCAGCCGGACGCCGCCGAGCTCGCGCTCGACCCAGTCGAACTGCCAGTCGCGGAGCACCGACCCGGTCGAGAGGATCGATCGCAGGCGCGGCATCGGGCCGAGGCCGAGGGGCGAGAGGCCCGCGTCTTCGCAGAGCTGCAGGTACGGGGGGCTGGTGCCGAACACGGACACGTCCTCCTCGGCGACGATCTCCCAGAGGGCCGCGGGCCCGGAGAGCCGCCCGTCGAAGGTGACGATCGCCGTGCCCGCAGCGAGCGCCGAGAGCTGCCAGTTCCACATCATCCATGCCGTCGAGCTGTGGAAGTAGAGGGTGTCGCGGGGACTCAGGTCGAGGTGCAGGCGCTGCTCCTTGAGGTGCTCGAGGAGGGTGCCGCCGGCCCCGTGGACGAGGCACTTCGGAGGCCCCGTCGTGCCCGAGGTGAAGAGCACGAAGAGCGGGTGGTTGAAGGGAAAGCGGCGCCAGCCCTCCTCCAGCGGCTCCTCGGCCGGCGCCTCGAGCAGGTCCGCGAAGCGGAGCAGCGGCCGGTCGAGGCTCGAGCTGGCTCCCTCGTCGAGGGCGAGCACTGCCTCGACCTCGGGTAACGCGGCGGCGACCTCGCCCACCCGCTCGGCGAGGGGCGATCCGGAGCTGCCGCCCTCGAGGTTGGCGATCAGCAGCCTCGGGGAGACCTGCTCGAAGCGCGCGAGGATCGCATGGGCGCCCATCTCGGGGGCAGCGCTCGAGAAGGTCGCCCCGAGCGCCGCTGCGGCGAGGGCGGCGATCGCCGCCTCCGCGTTGTTGTGGGCGATCGCCGCCACCCGGTCGCCCTCGCCGATCCCGAGCGAGCGCAGGTGACCTGCCACCTGCCTCACCCGACGGCGGAGCTCCCCGCGCGTGACCCTCTCGGTCGGGCCCAGCTCATGGCGGGCGACGATCGCGATCCGCTCGTCGTCGGCCGGCGAGCGGGGGTGAAGCAGGCACTCGGCATAGTTGAGCTCGAGGTTCGGGAAGAACTCGGCGGCCTCGCAGCGATCGTCCGTGCAGATCGGGTCGGGGCGCCCGCCGCGCGGCGGATCGGCCCACTCCAGGAAGAGGGCCCAGAAGGCGCGATGGTCGGCGACCGAGAACGCCTGCAGCGCCCCCGGCTCGCTCAGCCGGCGACCCGTTCGGCGCTCGCAGAAGGCGGTGAAGTCCGCAAGCTGGCTCACGACGCTGGCACCGGCGAGCCTACATACCGGCCGAGACGCTGCGGCTGAGGCCCGATCGGGCCCGGCGCGACCTCCTCGAGGTCGTGCCGGGCCGCCACCGCACCGGCGAATCCAGAGCCGACGTCGAGGTCGGCGAGCGACCATTCCGCGGGCTCGCCGACCGCCGCAGAGAGCAGGGCGGGCCGCCTCCCGGTCGAGACGGCGACGCTCTCCGGCCCGGCGGCGAGGCCGATCCCGACCCCCTTCAGGTAGGCCTCCTTGCGCGTCCAGCACCGGTAGAAGGCGAGTCGCCGTGCCTCTCCCCCGAGCGCCGCGATGCCGGCCGCCTCGACGGCGGCAAAGCGAGCGGCGGCGATTCGCCCCATCTCCGGGAACCCGCGCGCCTCCTCGACGTCGACTCCGACCGGGCCCGCCCTGGAGATCGCGATCACGCAGAGCTCGCCACTGCGCGCGAGGTTGAACCAGAGCGGATCGCGCTCTGCCGCTCGGCCCGCGAGGAACGGCTTGCCGTCGCGATCGGTGGCCAGCTCCAACGAGGCCGGGTCGGAGCCGAGCTCAGCGGCCAGCGCCAGCCTCAGGGCGGCACGGCCGGCAAGCCGGCGGCGCCTGGCCTGCGGGCGCTCCCGGCCGCGCCGCGCCCGCGGCTCGGCGGTGCGCGGGCCCATCCCGGCGGCATCGACGCAGCGCGCCGCTTCGCGCAGGTCCACCTGAATGATTCGCATCCGCGTCATCTTCGCGCGCGGTGGGAAATGGCCTGCCGCGAGGCCGCCTGCCGATGCCCTGCCGGGGTTCGCCTAAATTCCTCGATCTCGTCGTCCGATATGTAGATGATGGACTCATCCCATGCGCCCCGGCCGATGACCATGCCGGGCAAGATCGAGCGTCGCGTCGAACGCGTCCAGTTCGAAACGGATCGGCATCTGATCGTCGGCGACGTGACTCTGCCGCCCGACGGCTACCAGAGTCGCCTCTCGGACTCGCTGAACCGACCCGAGATCGCCTTCATCCCGGTTGCGGATGTCCAGATCACGCCGATCGAGGGCGGTGAGGCCGTGCACCACGACTTCATCGTCGTCGCCAAGGACTACGTGCGCGTCGCCTTCCCGATCGAGCGGGTTCGCTAGCCGGGGGCGCGCTCCCTGCCGCCCCTCGCCCAGGAGGCGAGGTCGAAGAAGAACCCGAGGATGACGATGAACCACTCGAAGCCGGTGACGCCGTTCGGGCCCGCTCCCCACATCGCCGCATAGGCGAGCGTCGTCCACGGCAGCAGGAAGAAGCCGAGCAGTGGGACGATCCAGTCGTCGAAGGCGCGGCTAAGCAGGTCGCTGAAAAGCCAGACCACGAACAGCGCAAGCCGCGGCGAGATCAGGGCGAAGAGGGCGACGAGACAGCCGATGCGGGTGACGTTACCGGCTGGACAGGCTGTGTACCTTGGGTGCATGAGCAGGTTCGGCAAGCTGATGGCCGCGATGAGCCCCGAGAAGACGCGAATGCCGGCTCCGGAGGAGGCGCTCCCCGGCCGCGCCGAGCCCGCCTTCGAGGTCCCTGAGCGCCACGCCGTGCTCGGCACGCCGTTGAAGCCTCCGTTCCCGGAGGGGATCGAGGTTGCCCACCTGGCGCTCGGCTGCTTCTGGGGCGCCGAGCGTCTCTTCTGGGGCCTCGACGGGGTCTACACGACCGCGGTGGGCTACATGAACGGGGTCACGCCGAACCCCACCTATGAGGAGGTCTGCACCGGCAGGACCGGCCACGCGGAGGCCGTCCTGGTCGCCCACGATCCGGAGCTGGTCACCTACGCGGAGCTGCTCAGGGTCTTCTTCGAGGAGCATGACCCGACCCAGGGCATGCGCCAGGGCAACGACGTCGGCACCCAGTACCGATCGGGGATCTACTTCACGAGCGACGCCCAGCGCGAGACCGCCGAGATGGCGCTCGCCGCATACGACGCCGACCTGCGGGCCGCCGGCCACGAGCCGATCACGACCGAGGTCGAGCCCGCCGGCCCGTTCTATTACGCGGAGGAGCACCACCAGCAGTACCTGCACAAGGTCCCCGGCGGCTACTGCGGGCTGGCGGGGACCGGCGTCTCCTGCAGGATCCCGGCGGCCTCCTAGCGCCGAACCCCGCCCGAGCGTCGTCCCCGCGCCCCGCCCGCGAATACTTGAAGGTGACCGATTAGCATGCCGCGCCGGTGACCCCCTCGCTCGGTTCCTACATCGGCGGCTGCCTTGCCGTGGTCGGCATCGTCTCCGCCGTCGGTCTCGGCGGCTACTGGCTGCGGCGCTGGATAGTGCCCGAGTTCTCGGGTGCGCTGGCCCGCCTCGCCGACGCGACCCTGGCGGTCGCCCTCCTGATCGCCTCCCTCGAGGTGCTGGGCACGCTCAGCATCCTCCGGCTCGGCTGGACGGTCCTCGTCTGCATCGGGATCGGGCTGCTCGCGGCGTGGATCGGATGGCGCATGGCGCCCGCCGAGAGCCGCGAAGTGAAGGCGCCGACCGTGCAGTCGATCGCGCTCCTGCTGGCGCTCGGCGTCGCCTCGTTCACCGTCGCCGAGTGGACCTTCCCGTCCCAGCTCAGCCTCGACAACGGCATGTTCGGAGGGGACACGACCTGGTACCACATGCCGTTCGCGGCGCGGATCGCCCAGGAAGGGTCGACGGTCCACCTGCACTTCACAGACCCGCTGCGGCTCGCCGCCTGGTTCTACCCGCAGAGCTCCGAGCTGGTCCACGCGGCCGGCATCGTCCTCTTCAAGAGCGATTGGCTCTCGCCCCTGCTCAACCTGGCCTGGCTCTCGATCGGCCTGCTCGCCTGCTGGTGCGTCGGTCGTCCATACCGGGTCGGGCCCGCGACCCTGGTGGCCGGCGCGATCGTGCTCGACGCGGGGGTGATGATCGAGACCCAGCCGGGAGAGGGCCGCAACGACATCATGGGCTTGGCCTTCCTGGTCGCCTTCGCCGCGTTCCTGATCAACGGCCACCAGCGCCGGGCGCCGGCGGAGGGGACCGCTGTCCAGGACGCGCCCGAGAGGGACGCGCCACTGCTCGACCGCGGGCCGCTGGTCCTCGCCGGCGTCGCCGCCGGGCTCGCCGCCTCGGTCAAGCTCACCTTCCTGATTCCCGTGGTCGCCATCGGGATCGGAGTCGTCGCCTTCAGCGGCAGGGGGCGGCGGCTGACCACCGCCTGGGTGCTGGGGCTGTCGGCGTTCGCCGTCGGCGGCTACTGGTACGTGCGCGCCGCGATCAAGACCGGCGGCAACCCGATCCCCTACTCGAGCTGGGGCCCGCTGCACCTGCCGAAACCGGAGCAGATGCCGCTCGACCCCCGGCCGCGCTTCGCCGTCGCCCACTACCTGGGCGACCCGACGATCTACCGCAAGTGGTTCTTCCCGCGGCTCGACGACGCCTTCGGCCCGCTCTGGCCGTTGATCCTGATCATCGCCGCCGCCGTGGCCGTCTACCTGGTCGTGCGCTCGCGCAACCGGATCGTGCAGGTGCTCGCCGGCGTTGCGCCTGCTCACCGCGGTCGTCTACGTGTTCACCCCGCTGACCGCCGCCGGGCAGGAGGGCTCTCCGACCGGCTTCTTCACCAACACCCGCTACCTGGCGCCCGGGCTGCTGCTGGCGATGGTGATGCTGCCGATCGCCCGGCCGCTGCGCGCTCCCGACGCGCGCGCCTGGCAGACGCTGCTCTTCCTGGTCGTGGTCTACGCGATCACCGTGTTGTTGACCCCGCGCTGGTACCCGGGCTACATAGTCGGCACCGTCTTCCTCACGCTGTGCCTGGTCTGGGCGCCCGCCGGCCTCGGCCTGCTGCGGGCCGGGCGCCGCATCACCAGGGTCCAGGTGGCCGCCGGCCTGGGCACGGTCCTGCTGCTCGCGGTGGTGCTGGGGCGGGCGCAGGAGGTGCAGTACTTCAAGAACCACTACACGTTCCCCGACCACTTCCTCCAGGACGGCGGGCCGAAGAAGGCCTATAACTTCGCCCGCCGCCAGCACGACAAGCGGATCGGAATCGCCGGCTCGGGCGAGATCTTCTTCGGCCAGTACGGCTTCTACGGCGAGAGCCTCGACAACTACGTCCAGTACATCGGCGTCCAGGGCCCCGACGGCACCTACCGGCTGCCGACCAGCTGCCGCGGCTTCCGGCACCTGATCAACGAAGGCGAATACGACTACCTGATCCTCAGCCAGTACACGATGGACGCGATCGGCCCCTACCAGGAGCCGGTCTACGCCTGGATCAAAAATGACCCGGCCGTGAAGCTGCTGATCTCCGAGCCCGACATCGAGCCGCAGCCGGACTTCGTCTTCCGGGTCGACGGCAGGCTCAACCCCTCGGGCTGCAAGTCGGAATAGCCGCCCGCGGGGGTGCTCAGACCGCCGCCAGGGCGTGCTCGCGGATCAACTCCGCCGAGCGCTCCGGCTGCTCCCACCAGAACATGTGCCCGGCGCCCTCCAGGGGCTCGAGGCGAGCCGGGATCAGCCGTGCGATCAGCTCGCCGTTGGAGAAGGCGATCAGCCGGTCGGCGGTGCCGTGCGCGACCAGGGTCGGCATCGGGAGCCGGCCGAGGCGGTCGCTGGTGTCGTGGACGCCGCATGCGCGCATCTGCTGCATGACCACGGGGCGCGGCGCGGGGAGGGCTTCGGCCATCTCGCGAAAGGCCTCGTAGCGCGCCTCCTCGGCTGCGAAGTCGGGCGAGACGTTCATCTCCCACATAGCTCGGAAGACCCGCTCGCGGTCCCCGGACGCGTAGGCGGCGCCGAGCATCTGCAGGTCCTCGGGCGCCATCAGCGTCCCCTCGGGGCCGCCGCAGAAGGTCGCGCCAAGGGTCAGGGTGCGGACCCGGGCGGGCTGGGCGAGGGCGAGCTCCTGGGCGATCGCCCCGCCCATCGAGATGCCGACCACGTGGGCGGAGTCGATCTCCAGCGCGTCGAGCAGGCCGACGGCGTCGGCGGCCATCTCGGCGATCCCGAAGGGCAGCTCGGCCCGCCCGGAGCGGCCCATGCCGCGGTTGTCGAAGACGATCGTCTCGAAGCTCGGCTCCAGCGCCCGCCGGAACTCCTCGCCCCAGGCGAGGTGGGTCGCGCTCATCCCCTGGATCAGCAGCATCGGCTCGCCCTCGCCGGCTCGCTCGTAGTACAGCTCGGTCCCCGCTGCGTCGGCGCTCGGCATCCGCCCCGATGGTACGTGAGCGCCGGCACGGCCGTCTGCTTCCCGAGAGCGCGGGGCGGGTGGGTCGGCACTCCCCTTCCGCTCGAGACGGCTCTCCAATGTCCGCCGAGTCCGATTGACCGGTGCCTCGAGCGCGGGCTACGGTGAGCCGACGAGGGCCTTCGTCCCAGGGGGCTGGGCCAATGCCGCGAAATCCGGACGGGGGTTCGAAGATGCGAAAGGGTCCGAAGCTGAGCTACGCGAACGTGACTGCCACGCTCGCCCTGTTCGTCGCCCTGGGCGGCGCCTCCTATGCGGCCGTCAGGCTGCCGAAGAACAGCGTCGGGACCAGGCAGCTGAAGAGGAACGCAGTGACTAGGCGGAAGGTCCGCAGGAACGCGATCGACGGAGCGAAGGTCAAGAACCACTCGCTGCTCGCCAGGGACTTCAAGATGGGGCAGCTTCCGGCGGGCCCGAGGGGGCAGGCCGGGCCCCAGGGCGCCGTCGGCCCCGCCGGCCCGCGCGGGCCCAGCGACGGATTCTCGGACTTCGAGCTCCCCGTCTCCAACATCGGCGAAGCCGGAACCTACCTCGCCTCGCTGTCGCTGCCGGCGGGCAATTTCGTCGTCGACGCCTCGACACGGCTCGCCAACCCCGCCAGCGGCAGCGCGGTGGCGGACTGCCGCCTGCTCGGCCCGATGCAGGGATATGAGATCGTCGAAGAACTCGGCGACCATTCGACCGCCGACCACGACTCCTTCGTCGCCTTGGGCTACGGGATGAAGCTCACCGCGCCCGCCAAAGTCTCGCTCTGGTGCGCGATCTCCTCGGGGACCGAAATAGCCGCATACAACCCGTCAATCACAGCCGTCCAGGTCGCGACGTTGAAAAGGGAATAGTCGCTCGGCTCGAGAAACGGCTTCCTAGAGCCATACACTCAGGAGACTGCCCCCGTAGCTCAGTGGACAGAGCACCGGCCTTCTAAGCCGACGGTCGCTGGTTCGAATCCAGCCGGGGGTACTGAGAAGCGCACCACCGGTTGGGCGATCCTAGTCTCCTTCTCTCGCGCGGCCCATCCCGGCCTCTCGGGCCTTGACGATCGCGCCGGCGCGATCGGTCACCTGGAGCTTGTTGAAGACGTTGGAGACGTGGTTGCGGACCGTCTTCAGGCTGAGCACCAGCTGCTCGGCGATCGCCTGGTTGTTGCGGCCCTGTGCGATCAGCTCGAGCACCTCGCGCTCGCGGGCGGTCAGCTCCGGGAAGGCCTCGGTGCTCGCCGAGGAGAAGTAGCCGATCAGCCGCCGAGCGATCGCCGGGCCGAAGATCGCCTCGCCGGAGGCGATCGAGCGGATCGCCCGCGTCACCTCCTCCTGCTCGGAGCCCTTGAGCAGGTAGCCGCGCGCCCCGGCGCGCATCGCGGCGAAGACCGAGTCGTCGTCCTCGAACATGGTCAGGACGAGGATCCCGACGGCGGGCTCGGCGGCGTTGATCCTGCGCGTCGCCTCGATCCCGTTCAGGCCCGGCATGCGCAGGTCCATCAGCACCACGGCCGGCTTGCGCTCGAGCGCCATCGCGACCGCCCCCTGCCGTCGGCGGCCTCGCCGATCAGCTCGATGTCGGGGACGCCCTCGAGGAGCGCACGCAGGCCCTGGCGGAAGACGGGGTGGTCGTCGGCGACGATGACTGAGATCGGCGTGGTCACGGCCCTCCGATGGGTAGCTCCGCACGGATCAGGGTGCCGCCTCCCGGGCGCCCCCGGATGGCCAGCTCCCCGCCGAGCTCTGCCGCGCGCTCCCGCATCGAGGTCAGCCCGACACCGGCGCTCCGCGAGCCGATGCCGCGACCGTCGTCGGCGACCTCGACGACCAGTCGCGCCCGCGAGCGTGAGCTCGACGAGGCAGCGGTGGGCGCCGGCGTGTCGAGAGACGTTGGTCAGGGCCTCGGTCGCGATCCGGTAGGCCGCCACCTCGACGGCGGCCGGGAGCGGCGGGAGGTCCGGGGCCTCGACGGTCACCGAGAGGCCATCTCCTCCGGCCGAGAGGCGCGCGGCCTGCTCGCGCAGCGCCCCGACCAGGCCGAGCTCGTCGAGCGCCGGCGGGCGCAGCTCGTAGACGACCCTGCGGATATCGGCGATCGCATCTTGGGTCTCGGTGCGGAGCTCGCCCAGCACCGTTTCGATCTCGGGATCGCTCGCCTTGGACTTTGGCCGCGTCCAGCTGCATCGCCATCCCCGCCAGCGCGGGTCCCAGCCCGTCGTGGAGGTCGCGCCGCAGCCGGCGGCGCTCCTCCTCGCGCGCGCGTGACCAGGCGCTCTCGCGAGAGCTGCAGGTCGGCGTTGAGACGCACTGCGTGGACCGCCGGCCCGGCGTGCTGGGCGAGGTCCTCGAGCAGGCGCTCGTCGGCTGCGCTCAGCTGCCGGCCCGGCGGGACCTGGACGACGAGGCTGCCGAGGCTGCTCGCCGTTGTAGATGAGCGGCACCCGCCGCAGCTCGCCGCCGCCCTCCTTGCCGTGCGCGGCGACGACCTCGACGCTCCCGTCGCGTTCGAACTCGACCGCCGCGTGGCGAAGGCGGAGCGCCTCGGCGACGGAGTCGACCACCGTCTGCACGACCTGACTGGGAGCGAGGGTGTCCTGCAGCCGCTCGCCGAGCCTGGTCAGCGCCGCGTATGGGTCGGAGCGATCGCCGTAGACCCAGCGGTCGGCGCGGCGCTGGAGCCGCAGCCGCAGCGGCTGCACCCCGGCCGCGACCAGGCCGGCGGCGAGGACTCCGGCGACGCCCCTCTGGTTGATCAGGGCGTTGAGGGCGCCGACGATCGCGACGTAGGCGACGACGATGCAGACCGTCAGCGTCCCGTAGACGAGGGTTCGGTTGATCACCAGCTCGATGTCGAAGAGCCGGTAGCGGAGGATCCCGATCGCGATCGCGGCGAGGATCGCGACCAGCATCGTCCAGATGAGAACGCCGGTGATCACGTCGGTGACCGGGCCTTCGCCGACCACGACCCCGCTCAGCGCGCACAGCAGCAGGGTCCAGCGGGATCAGCAAGCGCCGCGTAGGTGAACCAGAGGATCTGCAGCCGTTCGGAGCCCGTCGGCGCGGCGCAGCCGGCTGCGGACCGCGAAGAAGGCGGCGAACAGGCTGACCAGGACCCCGAGGTAGAAGGGGACCCAGACCCACTCCAGCGAGCTGGGGTAGGTGGGCAGCGGCTTGCCGACCTCTTCGAAGGGCGGGTCGAACGCTCCGGGGTGCAGGGCAAAGCCCAGCTCGAGCCCGAGGTAGGCGATCGCCGTGGCGATCACCACCTTGCGCCAGCGCGGCGAGGGCAGGTGCCCGTCGGGGAAGACGAAGGCGATCGCCATCAGACCGACGTACAGCCCGGGCCAGTCGATCGCCTTCCACAGGGTGGCCCACTCGGCCCCGGGCAGGCTGCCCGGGTGGCTGATCTCCCCGTAGTAGGCGTAGGGAGTCGCCAGCGCCAGGGTGGCGAGCACGCCGGCCGTTTGCCGAGCAGCAGCCAGCCGATCAGGTTCTCCGGCCGCCGCAGGCGGACGAGGACGCCGAGCCCGGCGCTGGTCAGCGCGATCGGGACGACGAGGATGCTGAAGCCGCCGTCGGAGCCATGCAGGGGCAGCGCGGTGATCAGGGCGATCGCGAAGCCGCAGATCCCGGCGACGGCCGCGAAGCAGGCCCAGGCGCCGATCTCCTGCCGCCGGCTGGCGCCGGCCGGGACCGCGGCGCCTCCGCTCCCTCACGGCTTTCGAGATCGCCTCCATGGGCCGGGTCATTGTCCATTCCCTCGGCACGGTTGTCACCCCGGCGAAGCCAATTTCCCGGCCCCGGCGGGACATCTGCCCCAGGTCGATTTCCCGGGCGGATCGAGCCCGGGTGCCCTTGTCGGTGGGACGGCCGGGGTTCGATCGTGCCCCCGAGTCGCCGCGAACGGCGCGGCGCGAGCGAGAGGAGGCACGATGAGAGCGAAGAGGTGGAGCTGCGGTGGCCTGCTTCGCGTGGCTGGCGATCGGCGGTGCGCTGCTCGCCGGCTGCGGCGGAGGCGGGGGGTCCTCGACGACCTCGGCGATGGGGAAGGCGGAATTCGTCGCCGCCGCGGACGCGATCTGCGAACGCGCCGACAAGCGGATCGAGGCGGCCGCCGGCAAGCTCCTCGGTCCCGGCGAGCCCACCGGCCAGCAGTTCGAGAAGTTCGCGACCGCCGCGGTCGTTCCCTACACCCAGCAGATCATCGACGGCATCGAAGAGCTGACGCCGCCGAGCGAGCCTGGCCGGCACCGTCTCCGAAATGACCGCCGAGGCGCAGTCGGTCGAACGACCGGCTGAAGGCCGAACCGGCGGGAGCTCGCCGGATCCGAGGATCCGTTCACCGAGGTCAGCCGGCTCGCCAGGCAGGCCGGCCTCGACGCCTGCGCCGCCGAATGAGCGACTCGAAACCGACGAAAGGAAGGTCATCGCATGCGAACCAGCACCTACCAGCGCGCCCTCGCGATCTCCGGGATCCTCTTCGCGGTCCTGGTCGTGGCGGCGTTCCTGATCACCAGCGACCAGGTCGACGAGAGCGCCTCGGTCGCCAAGGCATACGCCTACTGGAGCGACCACAGGACGGCCGAGATCGTCTCGGCGCTGCTCCTGCACACGGCGACGGTGGCGCTCGTCTTCTTCGGCGCCGGGCTGCGCTCGGTCCTGCGCGGCGGCGAGGGGGAGGAGTCGACCTACTCGGTGGTCGCCTTCGGCGGCGCGGTGTTCGCGGCGGTCGGCTTCTCGATCGCGGCGCTGCTCTCGCTGGCGACGGCGACGGCCGCCGATCAGGGCAGCCGGACCGCCGTCTACACGCTGAACCAGCTCGGCGCCGTGGACTGGGTCCCGTTCACCGCGGGCCTCTGCGTGATGATGCTCGCGGTCGGCATCGGCGGGCTGCGCACGCTCAGCCTGCCGCGGTCGCTCTCCTGGGTCGCGATCGCGCTGGGCGTCGCGTTCCTCACCCCGTTCGGGTGGTTCGGGTTCCTGGTCCTCCCCTTCTGGGTGCTCGCGGCGAGCCTGGTCCTCTTCCGAGGGCAGCGCGAGCCGGGCGCGCGAGCGGTCGCGGTGGGCCGTCCCGCCTGAGTCGGCCGGGCCGCCGAGCAGTCCGAGGCCCCGGCGCACCTCGTCGGGGCCTCGGATCAAGCCGCGGTTGTGCGCGGCCGGGGCGCGTTGCGGACGGCTAGGCTTGTGGCCGATGGTCGACCTGATCGTCTATGCGATCCCCGCCCTCGTCGTGCTTCTCGTGCTCGAGATGCTCGCCTTCCGGTACGCGCGCGACGACCACGAGATGGTTGGCTACGAGGCGCGCGACACCCGCACGAGCCTCTCGATGGGAGGCGGAAATGTCCTCATCAACGGGACCTGGAAACTGGTCGTGCTCGCCGTCTACGCCGGGCTCTACCAGCTGACGCCGCTGCGCATGCCCGCCGACGCTTGGTGGACCTACGTCGCCCTCTTCTTCGCCGACGACCTCGCGTATTACTGGTTCCACCGCGTGCACCACGAGGTGCGGGTCTTCTGGGCGAGCCACGTCGTCCACCATTCCTCCCAGCACTACAACCTCTCGACAGCGCTGCGCCAGACCTGGACCCCGATGACCTCGCTGCCCTTCTGGATGCCGCTGGCGCTGCTCGGCTTCGCTCCCTGGATGATCCTCATGCAGCTGGCGATCAGTCTCACCTACCAGTTCTGGATCCACACCGAGCGGATCCGCCGCCTGCCCCCCTGGTTCGAGTTCTTCTTCAACACGCCATCCCACCACCGCGTGCACCACGGCGCCAATGACGTCTACCTGGACCGGAACTACGGCGGGATCCTGATCATCTGGGACAGGCTGTTCGGCACCTTCCAGGGGGAGACCGAACGCCCCGTGTACGGGCTGACCAAGAACATCCGCACCTTCAAGCCTCACCGGGTCGCCTTCCACGAGTTCGTCGCGATGGCGCGCGACGTGCGCGGCGCCCGGGGCTGGCGCGAGCGGCTGGGCTACCTGTTCCGCGGGCCCGGCTGGTCTCCCGACGGGACCGGCGGCGGCACCCGAGGCTGAGCGCCCCGTTGCAGGCGTCCCGAGTGGCCGGCGGGGCCGGACGGGCTTGGGGAGGGACGCACTCGACCCGCCGCGGGCCGTTTAGCCTTGGGCGGGTTGAGCTGCGTCCTCGTCCTCTTCACGCGTGACCTGCGCCTTCGCGACCAGCCGGCGCTCGCGGCCGCCGCGCGGGAGGCCGAGCGAGTGATTCCGCTCTTCGTCCTCGACGACCGGCTGCTCGCCGGCCGCTGCGGCTTGCCGAACCGGGTTGCCCACCTGCGGGGCTGCCTGCGGGCGCTCGACCAGGGCCTGCGGGAGCGCGGCGCGCGCCTGGTCGTGCGCCGGGGAGACCCGGTCCGCGAGGCGATCGCCGTCGCTCGGGAAGGCGGCGCCGAGGCGATCCACCTGAGCGAGGACCACAGCGCCCACGCGCGGCGCCGCGCCGAGCGCCTCGCCGAGGCCTGCGAGGGCGAGCGGCTCGGCCTGCGCAGCTTCCCGGGGGTCACCGTGGTCGAGCCCGGCGCGCTCCGTCCGAGCGGCGGAGGAGACCACTTCCGCATTTTCACTCCGTACTGGCGGGCGTGGCGCGAGCTGCCGCGCCGGCCGCTGCTCTCCGCCCCCCGGCGGCTGACGATGCCCGGATCGGTCAGGGCGGGCCGCATTCCCTCCTCGCGAGCGCTCGGGGGAGGCGGCGCCTCGCGCGAGCTCCCCGAGGCCGGGGAGGGCGCCGCCCGCCGCCGGCTCGACCGCTGGGTCCGCTCCGGCCTCGCCGGCTACGCGGGCTCCCACGACGATCTGCCCGCCGCTGCGACCTCGCGGCTCAGCGCCGACCTGCACCTCGGCTGCCTCTCGGCGGGGGCAGTCCTCGAGCGGGTCGAGGGGCGGCCCGGGGGTGAGGAGTTCGCCCGTCAGCTGTGCTGGCGGGACTTCCACCACCAGGTGCTCGCCGCCCGGCCGGACCTGCCATGGGCCGACTACCGCGATCGCGGGCGGCGCTGGCGGCGGGATCCTCGCGAGGCCGAGGCCTGGCGGCAGGGCTGCACCGGGGTGCCGATCGTCGACGCCGGCATGCGCCAGCTCGCCCTCGAGGGCTTCATGCACAATCGCGCTCGGATGATCGTCGCCTCCTACCTGACCAAGACCCTGCGCCTCGACTGGCGGATCGGCGCGCGCCACTTCGAGGAGCTGCTGATCGACGCCGACGTCGCCAACAACAGCGGCAACTGGCAGTGGGTCGCCGGCACCGGCAACGACACCAGGCCCAACCGCGTGCTCAACCCCGAGCGCCAGGCACGCCGCTTCGACCCCGACGGGGAGTACGTGCGCCGCTACGCGCCCGAATACGAGGGCCGTGAGCGCGACTACTCGGCGCTGGCGGGGGTCGGCCCTTGACCGCCTGGAAGCTGCCACTGATTGTCATCGCCCTGGTGGTGCCGATCGTCGCCGGCTTCGCGGTCGGCGGCGCCGGCGTCGGGCTGGCTGTCGGGGCCCTGACCGTCTTCGCCGTGGTGGTCGTCGCCGCCCGCCAGCGGCCGCGCGGGCCGCTCGCCTCGGCGCCGTCCTCCGACGGACGCCGTCACCTGCTGCTCGTCGCCACCTGCCAGGTCGAGGAGCCCGAGACGGTCGCACGCGTGGTGCGCGAAGCCGGCCTTCGCCCCGGCGAGGACGCCGAGCTGCTCGTTCTCTCCCCGGCGCGCATCCGCTTTCTCGATCGCTGGGCCTCCGACGTCGAGCCCGCCCGGGAGGCGGCGCAGCGCAACCTGGTAGCGATCGTCGCCGCCCTCGCCAAGGCGGGGATCGATGCCGAGGCCCGGGTCGGCGACGAGGACGTGGTCCAGGCCGTCTCCGACCAGCTTCACACCTTTCCCGCCACCGACGTCATCCTGATCGCGGACGGGTCGGCCGGCGACGGGCTCGACGCGGCCGCCGCCGAGCTCGACGAGCGGCTCGAAGCGCAGTTCCGCTACGTGCGTCTCGGCTGATCCGCCCGCTCGGGGCGCGACGCGTCGATTCGACCCCCGTGGGGGACGCAACCGACCCTCGTCGCCCGGAGCGCCCGGCGCCGGGTCAGCAGACGTGCGGGCGGGCCCGGCTGCGAACGACCTGAAAGGCGCGTCCCGGAATCCGCTTCAGCTGGTTCAGGTTCTCGTCGTCCCAGGCGCGGTCGCTGCTGCCGCCGATGAACCAGTTGGAGCCGTTGTCGGCGACGATCATCCCGTAGCGCTTGAGCGCGATGGCGATCCTGCGGGCCGGGCCGGTGAAGCCGCGCAGCGGGTAGCCGCGCCTCAGCCGCAGCCGGGCGCCCATCGCCGGCGCGTTCGGGCTCGTGGTCTCTCCGGCGCAGTGGGTGGCGGGATGGATCCAGGCGTTGCGGGTGCTCGCGAAGGTGACCCGGATCGCGTGGCCGACCCGGCCTTCGGCCGCTTCGTCGTGGCGGACCAGCCCCGGGAAGATCGGCAGCCCGGCTGCGTCGGCCGAGGTCCACGAGTCGGGGCGGCGGGCTCGCGACCGCAGGTTCCAGCGTGCGCCCGAGTCGGCGTTCCAGTGAGGCCGGGGCCGCCGCTCGAAGAAAGCGCCGTAGAGCTCGTAGAGGATGCAGCGGGTCCTATCGAGGACGATCACGTGACGGTCGCCGTCGCTGGCGGGACCCCCCTCGACCCGCGCGTCGGGCGGGATCGGGAACGGGCCCCGGTCGCTCTCCTCGCCGTAGGCGGTGTAGTGGATCGGCAGCCACCGCTTCGGGAATCCCACGAACCCGTAGGGGAGCCCGTAGGAACGGGGCGAGCCGAAATCCGGATGGAGGTGGTCGCCGCCGTGGCGGTCGATGTAGGCGATCACGCGCGCCGAGTTGCGCGCCACCGGCGCTCTGGAGATGTCCTGGTTCCAGGCCGCCTGGTTGGGGAGCGATGGCGCGTGCGGGGAGAGCGAGTGCGGCGGGTCGGGGAAGGCCGGACAGCCGAAGAGCTCGGGGTCGGGGCCGACCGCGGAGCTTTCGGCCGCGAGCAGCCCTGCGGCAACGCAGAGGGTCGTGGCAAGGCAGCCGGCGAGCACGCCCACCCGCCATCGCCTTGACGCTTGACCGTGCTCAGGCGGGGTCAAGTGTCGAATCGCCGGTTCCGTAGGGGCCGTCGCGGACGGCGATGCGGCCGATCTCGAGCTCCTCCACCTCGAGGCGCTTCATCTTTGCCTGGCCGACGGCGAGGCGGCCGACCGCGAGCCGCCCGATCGCGATCCTGCCGACGCTGAGCCGGCCGATCGCGAAGCCGCCGATCGCCGCGGCGCCGACCGCCAGCGCCCCGACCGCCCTGGCGCCGGTCGCGCTCGCCGGCCTCCCCTCCGGCCTGAAGAGCGATATGCGGCGAGCGGCCATCCCGCCAACCGTAGCGCGGCTACCCTGCGCAACTCATGACGACCCTGCTCGCCCTGATCCACGCTCCGTGGGAGCGGCCGCACCGGGTCCTCGACGCATTCGACGGCGAGGTCGATGTGATGGAAGTCGAGGCCCTCGCCGGCGACCCGCTTCCCGCCCACGAGGAGGTCGACGGGGTCGTCGCGATGGGCGGCCCGATGAGCGTCGACGACCTCGACCGGCATCCCGAGCTGGGGGAGGAGCGCGAGTGGCTGGCGGAGGCCGTCGAGCGGCAGATCCCGGTGCTCGGCATCTGCCTCGGCGCGCAGCTGCTGGCGCGGGCGCTGGGCGCCGCCGTGAGGTCCGGGGACCGGCAGGAGATCGGCTTCCTCGACATCGAAGTGACCGACCCCGACGACCCCGTGATCGGCGCGCTGGCGCCGGAGGCGACGGTTCTGCACTGGCACGGCGACGTCTTCGACCTCCCCGAGGGTGCCCGGCCGCTCGCCTCCTCGGCGGCGACCGAGCACCAGGCATTCCGCTACGGCAACGCCTGGGGGATCCTCTTCCACCTCGAGGCCGATGCGGCGATGGTCGAGGCCTGGCTGGAAGTGCCCGAGATGGTCATGGAGGCCGGCCGCGCGATCGGCCTCGGCGCCTCCGGCCTGCTGCCCTCCCAGGCCGAGGAGCTGGAGACGGACCTCCTGCTGCGAACCGCCCCCGGCCTACGCGCCTTCGCGGAGCTGGTCGAAGGGCGCTAGGCGGGGCGCGCGAACGCCGGCGGCGGGCAGGGCGTACCGTTCGTCGCCGCCCGATGAACGCCGCGATCTCAGTCGACGACCTCAGCAAGCGCTTCGGCGAGCTCGAGGCCGTGCGCGGGGTCAGCTTCGAGGTGGGCGTGGGGGAGGTCTTCGGCTTCCTCGGCCCCAACGGAGCCGGCAAGACGACGACGATCAACATGCTCTGCACGCTGGCGCGGCCCAGCGGCGGGAAGGCGACGGTCGCCGGCCACGACGTCGTCACCGAGCGCGACGACGTGCGCCGCCACATCGGCCTCGTCTTCCAGGACCCCACGCTCGACGGCTACCTGACCGCGGCGCAGAACCTGCGCATGCACGCCGAGCTCTACGGCGTGGAGCGGGCGACGGTCGAGCCCCGCATGCGCCAGGTCCTGGAGATGGTCGGTCTCTGGGAGCGGCGCGACGGCCAGGTGCTGATGTTCTCCGGCGGCATGCGGCGCCGGCTGGAGATCGCCCGCGGGCTGATGCACTCGCCGCGCGTGCTCTTCCTCGACGAGCCGACGATCGGCCTCGACCCGCAGACCCGCAGCTCGATCTGGGACTACATCCGCCAGCTCCAGGAGAGCGAGGAGATCACGATCTTCATGACGACCCACTACATGGACGAGGCCGAGTTCTGCGACCGGATCGCAATCATGGACCACGGCGAGATCGTCGCCCTCGACTCGCCCGAGGCGCTGAAGGAGCAGGTCGGCGCCGACAGGATCCGGATCGAGACCGAGGACGACGCCGCCGCGATCGCCGCGCTGCGCGAGCGCTTCGGCCTCGAGGCGCAGATCTCCGAGGGCGCGGTGAGCTTCGCAGTCGCAGAGGGCGAGCAGTTCGTCCCCCGGCTGTTCGCCGAACTCGGCGTCCCGATCCGCTCGGTCAACCTCTCCCGCCCAGACCTCGACGACGTCTTCATGGCCCACACCGGGACGACGATCCGCGACGCGGAGTCGATCGAGAACCGCACCGACGCACGGGTCGCCGCGCAGATGATGTCGGGGATGCGCCGGTGAGCTCGGGCACCCGGGAGCCGGCGCTGGAGCCCGCCGGGGGCCTGCCGCAGGAGGTCGTCCGCGTTCGCGTCCCGGAGCGCAGCTGGCGGGGGAGCTGCGGGCGACGAGGGTCGTCTGGCGGCGGGAGCTGATCCGCTTCGCCAACGACCGGGTGCGGATCGTCACCTCGCTCGTGCAGCCGCTGCTCTTCCTCTTCGTGCTCGGGGCCGGCCTTCAGCAGCTGTCCGCGGCGAGCACGCACGGGCTCAACCTGAAGACCTTCATCTACCCCGGCGTGCTCTGCATGTCGGTGATGTTCACCGCGATGTTCTCGGCGGCCTCGATCGTCTGGGACCGCGAGTACGGGTTCATGCGGGAGATGATGGTGGCGCCGATCCGGCGCAGCTCGATCGTCGTCGGCAAGTGCTTCGGCGGCGCCACGGTAGCCGGCCTCCAGGGGGTGATCATGATTGCCCTCGCCCCCGCGGTCGGCGTCCCCTACAGCGTGACGCTCGTCCTGGGCGTCTTCGCCCTGCAGCTGCTGCTCGCCTTCACGATCACCGCCTTCGGCGTGATGGTGGCGGCGCGGATCAACCAGATCCAGTCATTCATGGGCGTGATGCAGCTGGTGATGATGCCGATGTTCTTCATCTCCGGGGCGCTCTTCCCGGTCACCGACCTGCCCGGCTGGCTCGCGGTCCTCAACCGCCTCGACCCGCTCACCTACGCGGTCTCGCCGATGCGCTCGCTGGTCTTCGCCCACCTCGATCTCACCGCGCAGGCCGAAACGGCCCTCAACCCCGGCATCACCTGGTTCGGCTGGACGGTGCCGACGGCGCTGGCGATCCTCTCCGTCCTCGGGCTCGGGCTGCTGATGCTCGGCGTCGCGATCGCCGAGTTCAATGCTGGGGACTAGGGCCGGCCGGGCTCAGGCGTCGCGCTGGAGCGCCACCTCGTATTTCTCCACCGACACCCGGCGCCCCATCCCGTCGCCGGGCGGGGTCATCGAGTTCAGGGTCTCGTCGCCGACCCGGTAGTCCTCCTCGGTCTCGAACATCGCGATCACCAGCGACCTGCCGCCCTCGGGGTCGTTGAGCAGCATCAGCTGCTTGGCGGGTATCCCTTCGGGTGGCCCGCTCTCGGAGTCCTCACGGATCCTCTCCGCCGAGCTCCTGATCGCGTCGGCCTCGCCTTCCTCGAACCTCACAACTCGCGCGTACATGCTCTCTCCTTCGGTCGCGGGGGCTGGGGCGAGCCTAACCCGTCGCGGGGGGGCGCGATGTGAATTCCGGCCCACCCGGCGCAACCGGCCTGAGAGCCCCGTCCACCCGCTAGATTGGATCCCGCGCGGTGGACGTAGCTCAGCTGGTAGAGCTCCTGGTTGTGGTCCAGGCGGTCGCCGGTTCGAATCCGGTCGTCCACCCCTCAGAAAGCCCCGCTCAGGCGGGGTTTTCGCATTTCGGTTCGGCAATCGATCTCGAGATCACCGGCACAACGTCGGAACACCTTCGGCATTGAGCCGCGCCCCGATCATTCGTTGCGCACGCTGCGGTAGCTGGACGAGGTGCGATCAGCGGGGTTTCGCGCAGTTCGGCACCACGGTTGGCATCTGGCGTCGCCAAAAAACACCAAGGGCCCTCCTGGGAGGGCCCTTGGTCACGCTCTACAGCAGCCGATTACGCAGCGGCTGGCTCCGGAAGGCCAACAGCACTCTCCTCGTCGACCTCGATGTAGGTGTTCTCAGTCACGCCGGCGGTAGCCGGGTCGAGATAGTTTCGGAGGCCGTCGATAGAGTCCACCTTCCAAACGCAGGTTGCCACGGACCCGTCCTTGGGCGGGAGGAACTGCCGCAGATGGGTACCCGCCGGCCCCCCTCCAGCGACCGCCTCGGCGTCCATCGAGGCGAACTTCTCCGAATCCGTAATTCTGTGCTCCACCACTACATGCATAGTCACAACCTCCGTTGAGTCGATTGAGTCGGGGTCCGCCCGGCGCGGTCCTTGACAATGCCGTGCGGCGTTGGCCGCGTAAGCGACGGTCAGGGCAGCCCACCAGGAAGAACAGGCAGAAGATGAGATGACTCCAAGCTCAATCACCCAGCAGGCATTTCTTGAAGACCATATCATGATATCTATATCTAGTGATATGGCCTCTCGGTGCGCTTTCCCGGATCTTCAGCCAGCTCGCGCCCGGAGCAAATGAGATGCCCCAATACGAATTCCTTACGAACCACGCTCATGTCCTGCTCTGTGTTGCGCACGACCCAGGAATTCGCCTGCGTGATATTGCCCAGACGGTGGGGATCACGGAGCGAAGCGCCCACCGGATCGTCTCGGAGCTGGTCGACGACGGTTACGTCGTGCGCGAGCGAGTTGGGAGGCGAAACCTCTACAGGGTGAAGCCCGAGCTGCCGTTGCGTCATCCCCTCACGCGGGAGACGGAGCAGCGGCGGATCGGCGACCTTCTCGAGGTGCTTCTCGGCAAGGACGGGCGGGATCCGGCCCGACGCAAACGCCGGCCGACTACCTAGCCAATGAGAAAGGCCCGCCTCGAGCCGGACCAGGTTTGACGGAGATCGTGATCCGCTCCAGATCACGCGCAAGCTCGAGCGGTGCGAGACTGACGACATCTCGACGCGGGTGCGGGCGCGCGACGTCCTTTGACGGGACGCTGGGCGGCTCTCCCGGGACCGCGGTGCCTCAGCCGGCGCCGATCATCACCGCCGTGATCGTCGAGTGCAGGACCGCAAGATCTCCAATTTCCTCGTTGCAGCTCATCTCGAACTTGTGCAGCCCGGCTGGGAGGACGTTCGTCACCGCTGTGATCGCGAAGCCGTTCTGGGCACTCCCGTCCGTGTTGTCGGTTACCACCTCGCCGGGTCGAACCGCAGCCGAGTGGGGGATCGCCGCGGTTGAGTCATCGACCTCCAGCCGGCACAGCCCGTGGGTTGGGACGCCGCCGCTGGCCTGGCCACCGGTCGCGCTCAGCAGCACCCTTCCGGAGCGGGGAAGAGCGAGAGTCGTCCCCACGCAGTCGAGGAACACGATGGTCGACGTCGGATCGCAGGTGAGGCTGTAGGCACTCCGCCCGATCGTGGCCTGCGCGGCGAGTACCTGGGCCTGGGAGGCCGTGGTCTGGGCCGAAGCGGCTGCCCCTTGAGCCTGGCCGGCTGCCGTCTGGGCAGTGTCGGCCGAGGCCTGCGCCCCTGAGGCCGTGGCTCGGGCGGCCTTCGCCGCCATGCGCGCGGCACGCGCCGCCTTCCTCGCCCGCTTTGCCTGTTTCAGGGCGGATAGGGCGATCCGCTTGGAGGATGCCGAGGTCTCGGCGGTCGGTTGGTCCGGACCGGCCATGGCCGTGCCCACTACGGCGGCGACCAAAGCCAGAATCGAGATGACGAGCGCCGCGTTCGCGACCTTCGTACGACGAAACATGTGGGGGGCCTCCTCACCGGGGGGAGCCCTCCCGAACGGCTTAAGCCGCTCCGCTCTCCGCCACCCGGAAGAACTCGGTCGTCACGGCGAAGATCGGCGGCAATGCGGTCACCGGGGCGAAGGTGAACGAGTCGACCCTGCGCACCGTGCCTGCCGAACCAAGGGTTGTACTATTGGTCTTAATACCGGTACACTTTTCACGATGACTACCAGGCGAAAGAGGAGAAGTCCAACCCGACGCGAGCGGCGGCGCGACCGTGAGTTGGCGATCGTGACGGCCACCCGCATGCTCTTGGATGAGCATGGCTGGCGGGACGCGCCGGTCCAGAAGATCGCCCACACCGCTGGTATGAGCAAGCCCGACGTCTATCGAACGTTCGACTCCAAGGAGGAGATCATCGCTATGACGCTCGCCGACTACCTCGCGGAGCTCGAGGAGCGCAACGCCGCCGCAGCGGAACCCGAGGAGCCGGTCGCAGCGCTTCGCCAGACGTGTCTGGGCTACGTTGACTTCTGCCTCGAGTATCCCGCGTTCGTCGACTCTTCGCTGTCGCTGTTGGGGCGGCCAACCGACGAGCTGCGCGAGCAGATCTCCGATGCGGTATGGCTTCGCCTCAGCGGGGCGCTGGCCGCCTGCGTGGGGCGGCTGGAGCGGATTCTCGTCGCCGGCACCGAGAAGAAGGCTTTCGCAGTCGAGGACCCCGCCTTCCGAGCCAACCTGCTCAATGCGCAGATGCTGGGCTCGATCCAGCTCGCGCACGCCGGCGTCGGCGTGCGCGAAGCGGCCCCCGGCGTCGCCGCGAGCTTCGAACTCGAGCCCGGGCGCCTCCGCGAAGCCTGTGTCGAGGACGCCCTGGCCGCGACAGGCGTCCCCGAGGGGGCCGCGAGATGAGCGCGATGGAGGTGAAGACGGAGACGCTGCACGGTCACCCGGTGACATACGCAGCCGCTGGCCAGGGCCCGGTTCTCCTGTTGATCCACGGGATGGCCGGGAACTTCGAAAACTGGCAGGAGGTGATGGAGCCGCTGGCGCGCAATCACACCGTGATCGCCCCCGACCTTCCCGGGCACGGCGGTCGGCCCCGGGTGGCGGCGACTATTCGATTGGGGCGCTGGCTGCCGTCCTGCGCGATCTGCTTCTCGCGCTCGGTCACCAGCGTGCCACCGTTGTCGGCCATTCGCTCGGGGGCGGAATCGCGATGCAGTTCGCCTACCAATTCCCGGAGATGGTCGAGCGCCTCGTGCTGGTCTCAAGCGGCGGGCTCGGTCGCGAGGTGAGCCCGATCCTCCGCGCCGCCGCGCTTCCCGGCGCCGATCTCTTCATCGCGGCGACCGCCGGTGTGGGACAGCGGGTCGGATCGGCGCTCGGGCGCGGCCTGGGGCAGTCGGCCTGCGACCGAACGCCGACATCGCCGAGGTCGCGCGAGGCTATGCATCCCTGGCCGATCCCACTCGCCGCGCTTCATTCCTGGCAACCGTGCGCTCGGTGATCGGTGTCGGTGGCCAGCGCGTCAAGGCCAGCGATCGCCTCTATCTGGCCGAGGCCGTGCCGGTGCTGATCATCTGGGGGGCCCGGGATCCGCTGATTCCTGCCCACCACGGCGAGCATGCTCACGAGAGCATCCCCGGCAGCCGCCTCGAGATCTTCGATGGAGTCGGTCACCTGCCGCAGCTCGAGGCGCCTTCGCGTTTTGTCGCCGTGCTCGAAGGCTTCCTGGAGGAGACGGAGCCCTCTCGCTTCGACCGGGAGGACTGGCAGGCTCGGTTCCGGGCCGTCAGGGCCGTGTCATAGAGAGGCCGAGGGCGTCGACCCGCCCAGGAGTTGGCGGCACGCTCACGCGCGATTTCCACGAGCGCCTCGGCGGTCGACACGGCGGCCTCCGACAGAAGGCCGCCGGTGAGCTCTCAAACGCCGGCGGGTCATTCCGCGCTGAGGCGCCCCACTCTGAGCCGAAGGACCGCGGGAACCAGCGAAAGGTAAGGGGCCTTCGGCTTCGCTGCCGCCGAAGCAGACCCTCGCGCCGATCTGCTGCTGGAAGACCGACCCGGCCCGTATTGCTCCGCGAGAAGTCCCGGTCAGCCTGATCGACATTAGCCCTTGCTCTCTCCCGCTCCTTGCCAGCGCACTGAGAGCAGCGTCACCTCGTTGCATGGTTACAGGACGTCACGCAAATGCCGATATCGCTCTTGTCGAGTCGAGATCAATCAACTTCCAAATCGAAGAACCCATGGCCCTCACCTTCGCCCTGATTTTCCTCATGGTCATGCTGACCCTGGACTGCCTTTACGTCGCCACCCTCCTCGCCGTCGGCCGGGCGCCGCGCTTTCGGAAATGGTCTTAGCTCGACCTTCTCGCGGACTGGCAGCCGCACCGAAGTCTTCAGTCTGGCGCTGGCCCGAGAACCGCCGCTAGGCTCGTTGAGAGGCCGCGGCGACTTTCTCGAGGCGTCGCCCCAGAAGGCCTATCAGAAGCCATACGATGCCGACAACGAGGCGCCCTATGGCGAGCAGCAAGCACGTGGACCAGGCATCCGACAACCCCGGTGAAGTCAGCGTGGCCGACGCGTCTCCCGTCGCAATCGTCGAGCGGTTCCTGGACCTGTTCGTGGCCACCGAGGACGATGAGGCGGTGGATCTCCTCACGGTGGACGTGCTGTATGAGAACACCGGCCTGCCCGCTGTGCGCGGTCGCGAGCAAGTGCGTCGGATATTCCGGGCGGCGCGGCGACTGGGGGGCCGTTTCGAATACAGGATGCACGCGATCTCCGTGGATGGCGAATCGGTCCTCACCGAACGCACCGACGCGCTCGAATGGGGGCGGATGCGCGTCCAGTTCTGGGTCTGCGGGCGCTTCGATGTCCGTGATGGGGAGATCGTGCTCTGGCGTGATCGCTTCGACTACCTGACCTTCTCCGTCGCATTCTTGCGCGGCCTGCTCGGCATCGTGGTGCCTGCGGCACGACCGAGGCTTTTTGGCGCCAAGCGCAGCTGAGCGTCGCGAGATCTGCGGCCAATCCGGGTGGTCAAGCTGACGGCTATGTGCCACAGCGACGGGGACCAAATTGCGACCTGGGGCCTAGGTGACCGCCATGCCGAGGGTCTTGAGCCCTCGGTTGATCCATTCCCCTTCGCCCATCGTCTCGCACTGTCCACAATCGAAAGGGCGGACGACCTTGCTATCTCGCTTTCCAAGGATCGCGGCGTCCCCAACGTCTCAACAAGCTGGACTCCGGAGGAGTGGAAGGCGCTGAGACGCTTTCGCTGGCTTTCCGGACTCCCCGCAAAACAGTGAGGTCCGGACGCCGAAGCAGATCAGCCTTCGCTGATCCGTCGCCCATATCGCCAACGTGGGCGTCGTAGGTAGTCAGCGTGGTATCTCAGAGACGCAAATTCCGCTCAGAAAGAGGGGCCTACAAGCTGAGCGCGTCCACACCGCTTCGATATCGCCGGCTGGCAAGGCTGCATCTCGAGACTGCGGCGCCACGAGGTTGACTCCAGTCGCTGCCCGTGCTTGCAGCAGAACGGATTAGCCTGTTTCTAGCGGATCATCGGATCGGGCGAGGCGGCGCCTTCCAGGTACTAGCCGGGGTACTGAACTGAGCTAATCGGAGCGAACTGGCCTGAGCGAAACCGCGCTTGTCAGCCCGGAATGAACGCAGCAATCGTCGTCGCTGGCGGTTGTGGTCCAGGCGGTCGCCGGTTCGAATCCGGTCGTCCACCCCTCATGAAGTCCCTGCTGAGACCCCTCATGAAGTCCCTGCTGAGGGAGGGTTTCGCCGGCTCGCTGCAGTAGATGCCATCTTGGCCGCAGGGAGATCGGTTCCTGCCCCGGGTTACCCCTCTTCCACGCGCCCGGCGACGCGCCATCGTTCCAGCAGGTGGGGGGTCAATGAAGGCCGGCCCAATTTCTGTTCCAGCCCGGTGGGCCCGATCGAGGCCCGCTCGGCCCGCGCGCCCCTGCGAAGTCCCACGCCCTTGCCTCGCCGGGAACATGGTCGTGGGTGGGGGCGGCTCGATACAGGTCTTCACTCAGCAGCTCCCGCAATTCGCAGAGCGTCACAATCACCGCATGGTCGCTCGCTTACGTCTCGCCGACCTTCTTGCCGGACTCTCAATCGTGGCCGATATGGGCTTCGGACTGCCGCCGGAGACGGCGATGCGCGCGTGCGTCATCGGCACCTCGCTCGCCCGCAAGCTCGCAATGTCCGAGCAGGCGGTTGCCGACACCTACTACGCGAGCCTCCTCTTTCATGTTGGTTGCAGCGCGTTCGCACACGAGACGACCGCCGCCCTCGGCGACGACCTCAGGGCCAATAGCGCCGCGGCGAAAACGAACTTCGCAGATCCCAGGGACGTTCTGAGCACCTTGATCCCGGAAGCCACGCGGGGGATGCCGCCGCTCGCCCGCGCGCGTGCCGCCGCATTCCTAGTCGCTGGCGGAAAGGCATTCGGTAAGAGATTCGACACCGGGTCCTGCGAGGTGGCCAGGGAGACCGCGCGCCGAATTGGCCTGGGTGGGGGCGTCAGGCGAGCCCTCTACGAGGTCCACGAGTGGTGGGACGGTGGCGGCGCCCCCCGTGGCCTCAAGGGCGAGGAGATCGCGATGCCGGCACGCATCGCGCGTCTGGCCACTGACGCGGCGCTGTTCAACGAGCTCGGAGGTCGCGAGCTCGCCGTCGACGCACTGGCCAAACGCTCGGGCGGGATGCTCGACCCTGCCGTGGTCGACGGGTTTAGCGCGAGCGCATCCGAGCTCCTTTCCGAAGTGTCTGGCCACGATCCCCGCGAGCGGATTCTGGAGATCGAGCCGGAGCCCTTCGTCGAAAAGGAGCACGCCGAGCTCCCGGATGTCGCCCGGGCATTCGGTGACGTCGTCGACCTCAAGACACCCTTCACCAATGGACATTCCAGCGAGGTCGCGACGCTCGCCAGCGCGGCCGCGCGAAATCTGAGCCTTGACGAGAAGAGCCGCGCAGATCTCCACCTCGCGGCCCTGTTGCACGACCTCGGGCGTGTCGGCGTCTCGAACGCCATCTGGGAGAAACCCGGATCGCTGACAATCGCAGAGTGGGAGCGGGTGCGGATGCATCCCTACCACTCCGAGCGAATACTCGCGGGTTCCAGCGCTTTGGAGCCAATCGCTCGGATCGCCGGAATGCACCACGAGCGCCTGGATGGCTCCGGGTACCACCGTGGCTGCCGGGGCCATGATCTCTCGATGGCGTGCCGCGTGCTCGCGGCCGCCGATGCCTTCCAGGCGATGACCCAGCCGCGCCCCCATCGCGCGTCGCTACCGCCAGAGCGGGCAGCGCAGGAGCTCGCTCGCGCATCTCGCGCCGGGAAGCTCGACTCGGACGCTGTCGGGGGAGTCCTGGAAGCAGCCGGGCAGCGGCGGCCCCGCAGCCGCCGTGACCTGCGCCCGGGCGGGCTCACCGACCGCGAGATCGAGGTGCTGCGCCTCGTCGCAGATGGCTGCTCGAATCGCGAGGTCGCGAGGCGACTGCAGATCTCTCCCCGTACCGCCGACCATCATGTGCAGCACATTTACGCGAAGATCGGCGTTTCCAGTCGCGCCGCTGCGGCGCTCTTCGCGGTCGAGCACGATCTGCTTTCTCTGGCCGCCGGATCATGAGTCGCCTAGCGCTGTCGGTCGACCTCGAAAGATGGGCAGAGTCGCCGATGCGCGGCCCGACCACTTGGGCAATGGTCATTGCGACCGATTCAAGCATGAGAGGAGAACAACGTGATCGCGAAGACCCCCAACGACATTCATCGTCTTTTCGCGGAGCGCTTTCGCTCCGGAGATCTCGACGGCATGATGGAGCTCTACGATCGTGAGGCGACCTTCATAACCCAGTCGGGGGAGCTTGCCGCCGGCACGGACGCCATTCGCGAAGTCCTAGATGGCTTTCTCCAGCTCGCAGAGAGTTTCGAGCTCGGGCACGATCAGGTGGTCCAAAGCGGCGGAGTGGCGCTCCTGCGAAACGACTGGACGCTCAGAGGTCGAGACCCGTCGGGGAACCAAGTCGAGATGAGCAACCGGACCGCGGGCGTCGCTCGCCGTCAGACCGACGGGGGCTGGCAGATCCTGATTGACAATCCGTGGGGGATCAACGCACACGATCCGGCCTAGTCGCTCAGGCCCGGGCTCACTGGCGGTTTTCCCGGCACCCGATTGACCAAGGGCGAGCTGATCCACCGTTGGCCGTTGGGTGTCTCGCGACTCGCAGAGAGGGCTTGCTCCCCGCTGAAGCCAACCCCCGAGCCGCAGGCGGTGGCCCGGCGCTGCCAGGCCTAAGCCACCCCCACCCAGAACCATGGCCCCGGCGAGGCAAGGCGTCGCTTGGCGGGGGCCTGGCCTGGCCAAACCCGCGAGCTGGAGCTCGCCTACGCGGCCCTGCGGGGGTTGGGCGGGCCGGGCAAGCCCACGCCCTTGCCTGCGAAGCTAAGGGTGGGGAATCAAGTCCACCTTTCCCGCTAGTTGCTCAAGCTGTGGAATGCAGCGAGGTCGAGCCACTCCACGCGGCTGGGCGGCTGATCCGCGCCCCCTTCTTTGAGCGCTTGGCCGAGGCGCTCAGCCATGAAGCGCTCTTGGTCCTCCTTCGATGCCCATACCTCGAACACCACCCAGCCATCTGGCTTCGCTCCGCCGCTGTGGAAGAGCAAGCCCGCTGGCCAGTCGCCCTCTCCACTGTCCATGTCGATACCTAGGTGCTGATTGACCCCGTCATAGGTCTCCTTTCCGAAGGCCTCGAACTCCAAAATCAAACCTTTCGCCATCGTCGCTCCGTTCTTTGACTCCGATTCCGTAGCAGGACGCTCTCACGGCTGGCGGAACGACGTCAAGCAGCCAAACACCGAGCTTCTGCGGTGGCCCGGCGCGTGTCCTGTGGCGGATCCGCTGAGCTTTCTCGCCTTCGCGATGCGCGTGTCGCCGTGACCCAGGCAGCCGCGCCCGCGCTCCCTCGACGTCCCCGGGTGCGGGCGCGCGACGTCCTTTGACGGGACGCTGGGCGGCTCTCCCGGGACCGCGGTGCCTCAGCCGGCGCCGATCATCACCGCCGTGATCGTCGAGTGCAGGACCGCAAGATCTCCAATTTCCTCGTTGCAGCTCATCTCGAACTTGTGCAGCCCGGCTGGGAGGACGTTCGTCACCGCTGTGATCGCGAAGCCGTTCTGGGCACTCCCGTCCGTGTTGTCGGTTACCACCTCGCCGGGTCGAACCGCAGCCGAGTGGGGGATCGCCGCGGTTGAGTCATCGACCTCCAGCCGGCACAGCCCGTGGGTTGGGACGCCGCCGCTGGCCTGGCCACCGGTCGCGCTCAGCAGCACCCTTCCGGAGCGGGGAAGAGCGAGAGTCGTCCCCACGCAGTCGAGGAACACGATGGTCGACGTCGGATCGCAGGTGAGGAAATTCTCGAACGAAGGGCTGCGCCGGACGCAAGCGGGCCGATCCGAGCGCGGTCGATGAGGGGCGGTTCGCTTTCGCGGCCGCGTGGCATTGAGAGCGGCCTCTGCGGGTAGCCAATGGCAGTCGACCGTACGACCAAGGAGCAACGACCGTACGACCAAGGAGAAAGCCATGGGCATTCCGACCGGCGGGCACCCGACCCCGCCCAACACCGATCTCACCCACCAGAACGTCGAGCTTCGCAGGGGCCGGCACTCCTCCCCCCAGGAGGGTGCCTGCGTCGTAGAGCTCGCCTCGATGCTTGCCGGCGAGCCGTTCAGCGATCGACCGCGTTCGGTCTGCCCGGTGATCGGCGCCTACATGCGCACCCTCAACGACGGCCTCGACGACGATTCCCGCCAGGAGCTCTACCGCTACGCGGCGGACATAGTCGACAGCCGCGCGGGCTGGCGCGTGCGCTGGGCGCGGATGCGCGCCTGCGCCAGATGGAGCCGCCAGATCGGCGCGATCTCCGGCATCTGGGTGAAGACGCTCGCGCTCTGGGGCAGCCCCCGCTCGCTCGGCGCGCTCTGCGCCAGGGCGGCGCTCGAGTCGCCCGGCGGCCCGTCGCTCGCCTTCGCCCTGGCCGACGGCCTGATCGCGATCGGCCGGCCGGAGGGCGCGACTCTTCCGGAGCCGGTCGACGAGCGCCCGGCTGCGACGGCGGCCCCGACCGCATAGCGAGACCCTCACCGGCTCCCGGCGTAGCGCGCCAGGTCGGCGTCGAGCTCTGCCGCCGACCCGTAGGCGCCGATGTGGAGGCCGGCCAGCTTGCCTTCCGGCGGAGAGGAAGATCGTCGTCGGGGTTCCGTGGAACGGCGCGAGCGTCGAGAGCATCGCCCGATCCACCGGGAAGCTGGGATAGCTGAGGCGCTGGCCGGCGAGCAGGTCGCGGGCGGCGCCGGCTTCGTCTTCGACGTCGGCGCCGAGGAAGGCGATGCGCCGCCCCCGGGCAGCCGAGGCGCCGGCGAAGATTGGCAGCTCCTCGCGGCAGGGCGGGCACCACGAGGCCCACGCGTTGATGACGACGGGGTGCCCGCGCAGCCGTTCGAGCCTCGCTGCCAGGGATTCCCCTTCGATCAGCTCTCCCCCCTGGCGATGCAGGGCGGCGAGCGGGGCCGGTGACCCGGCCAGCGCTCGCTTCGCCCTGCGTCGGCCCGGCGCCCGCGCGGGCGAGGCGGCGCCGGGCGGCAGGAAGCCGGCGAGCAGGCGCAGGTCGGCGAACACGCGCGCCGGGCGCCAGGCCCCCTTGGGATGGGCGAGGTTGGCGCGCCCTTCCTGGTCGAGCAGTCCGCGCAGCCGGGGCGCCAGCCTGCCGTCGACGTCGGGCATGCCGACGATCGCGACGCGCTCGCGGCCGGCGGGGTCGATCAGGAAGAGGCCGTCGGTGTGCTCGACGTCGAAGCGCTCGGGCCGTCCGGTCAGCCAGTCGGTGTCCGGCGGCGTGCCCTGGGGGACCCGGGCGAAGTGAACGCCGAAGAAGTCCCAGATGCGGCGCAGCTGCGAGGGCGACGCGGTCAGCAAGGGGAAGTCGGCGCCGCTGCGGCGACGGTAGGCGCGCAGCCGTTCCGGGCTGTCGCGCCAGGGTCGACGCTCAGCTCCGCGACCGTCACCCGGTGGCCCGCCCCGGCGGCGCGCAGCATGCGCCGCAGCCTCAGCAGCGCGCCGGTGGTCATCGGGCAGACCTCGTGGCAGTGGGTCATCGAAGGGCGCGAGGACCAACCAGCGGCCGCGGAGGTCCGAGAGCGAGGTCGGTCGGCCGCCTGCGTCGAGCAGCCGACACGGGCGGCGGCCGCCGGTCGACGCGACGCCTTCCGGCAGGGAGGCGGGCGCGGCGTGGGCGCTGCGCTCCGCGGCGGAGCGAATGCGCAGCGAGATCGCCGAGGAAGGCGAGCGCGGCGATGACCGCGATCGCGATGAGAGCACGCCGCATGGAGGGATGTCTACCCGCGAAGCGGGTAGTGAACCAGGCGAGTTGACGAAGCTGGTTCCCATCGCCCACACCGCGGCTGGCGAATGGAGCGGGGCCGACCTGCTGCCGATCTGCAGCGGCGACGCTCGCGGCCACCGCCTACGCCCTGCGCACCCGCGAGCTCGCCGCGGCGTGGCCGCGCGATGCCCGCCTGGCGCCAGGCGTGCTTCTACCTCGGCCTTCGTCGCGCTGCTGGCGGCGCTGATCTCGCCGCTCGACCGGCTTGCCGAGACGCGGATCTTCTACGCCCACATGATCCAGCACCTGACGATCGGCGAACTGGCGCCGCTGCTGATGCTGATCGGCCTCAGCGGCGCGATGCTGCGGCCGCTGCTCGTCCTGGCGCCGGCGAGGCGGCTGCGCTTCCTCGTCCTGCCGCTGGTCGCCCTGCCGCTCTGGGCGGCCAACCTCTATGCGCTGGCACGTTCCGGCCCTCTACGAACTGGCGCTCGCCAACGAGCCCGTCCACTGGCTCGAGCACGGCATGTTCTTCGCCGCCGGGATGCTGATGTGGGGAGCGCTGATCGAGCCGTTGCCCGGGCCGACGTGGTTCGGCTCCGGCGCGAAGGCGACCTACGTGCTCGCCGTGCGGGCGCTCGGCTGCGCGATCCTCGGCAACGTCCTGATCTGGTCCGGCACCGCCTTCTACCCCGGCTACGCCGAGGGCGAGCGGGCCTGGGGGATCTCGCCGCTGCCGACCAGCAGCTCGGCGGCGCGATCATGTTCATCTGGGGTGCCCTGGTGACGATCGTCGCCTTCTCCTGGCTCTTCCTGCGCTGGCTGCGCGAGGCCGAGCTGCGCCAGTCGCTGCTCGACGCCGGCGGCGAGGAGCGGGTCGCCGTCAGGGCCGCGCGCTACCGACGGCGCGGGCCCGTTCCCGCTCAGCCTCCCTCTCGGCGCGCTCCTGCTCCGCCTCCACCTCCTCCATCCCCCTGAGCCCGAGGCAGACGCGCCAGGCGAGGAAGCCGACGACGAAGGGCGCGATCCAGACCGCCACCCGGTAGAACCAGACCTGGCTCATGTAGCTGATCCCGAGCCAGACCAGCATCCGGTCCGAGGCGCCGGCCATGAAGATCATCACCACCCAGGTGAGGAAGCCGGCCCCGATCGCGGTCCGCACCGGCGCGTCGCGGGGCCGGTCGAGAACGTTGTGGAAGCGGCGGTCATGCGTCACCCGCCGCTCCAGCCAGGGCCAGGCGAGCAGCGCGCCCATGACGACCGCGGGGAAGAGCATGCCGCCCCAGAACGGGTTCGGCACCAGGGTGCGGTTCCAGACGACGACGTCGAAATGGGGGACCAGCCGCAGGGCGCCGATCAGCCAGCCCAGGTACCAGTCGGGCTGGGCCCCGTTGGTGCCCTGCGAGACGTGGTAGGGGCCCCAGAGCCAGATCGGGTTGATCTGCACGAGGCCGCCGAGCAGCACCAGCGTCGCCGCCACCGCCAGCATCAGGCCGAGCGAGCGCGGCGTCTGCCCCGGGAAGGCGGGCACGCCGATCAGCTTGCGCTCGCCGGGCACGCGCCTGCGCTTGAACTGGGTGTGATGGCGCGAGGCGACGAGAGCCAGGTGAGCGGTCAGCAGGCCGCCGATCAGCACCGGGAAGATGAAGACGTGGGCGATGTACATGCGCGACCAGAACTCCGGCGCGCCTGGGAATGGATGCCCGAAGATGAGCAGCATCAGGTTGGCGCCGAAGAACGGGATCGAGAGGCCCACCCCGTAGCCGATCGCCAACCCCATGCCCGAGAGCAGGTCGTCCACCAGCGAGTAGCCGAGGTAGCCCTCGACCAGCGCGATGAACAGCATCAGCACCCCGATCACGTAGGTCAGCTCCCGCGGCTTGCGATAGGCGCCGGTGAAGAAGACGCGGATCAGGTGGAGGACGATCGCGGCGATGAAGACGTCGGCCGCCCAGTGATGGGTCTGGCGGATCAGTAGTCCGGCCTTGACGTCGAAGGAGATGTGCAGAACCGAGATGTAGGCCTTGCTCGCCTCGATCCCGTGCAGGGGTGCGTAGCTGCCTTCGTAGGTGTCCTTCGCCGTGCTCGGCTCGAAGAAGAAGGTCAGGTAGATGCCGGTCGCGACGAGGACGATGAACGAGTAGAGGGCCACCTCGCCCAGGAGGAAGGACCAGTGGTCGGGGAAGGCGTAGCGCAGCGTCTTGCGCAGGAGGGGCGCGGCGCCGCTGCGCTGGTCAAGGAAGCGGACCGTCCTGCGGATCACGCCGACGGCCTCCGGGTGCGCACTCCCCAGAAGGCGGGGCCCACCGGTTCGGAGAACTGGCCGGCGGCGCGCAGGTCGCCCTCGGAGTCGACCAGCAGCGGCAGCTGGGGCAGCGGCCGGCCCGCCGGGCCGAAGGTCACTTCGGCGCCGCGCGCGGGGTCGAAGGTCGAGTAGTGGCAGGGACAGACCAGCGCCGGGCCCGGCTCGGCCGCCGGGAAGCGCGGGTTGCGGTAGAGGGCGATCGCGCAGCCGGCGTGGGTGCAGACCTTCGAGTAGGCGATGATCCCCTTAGGCGTCCAGCCCTCGCGGCCCGCGGGCATTTCCAGTTCGTCGGGGTCGAGGCGGACGACGACGAGCGGCGCCGCGGGCTCGTCGCGGTAGGCGTCCTCCGGGTAGGCCGTATAGAACGTTTCGGTCTCGATGTCGTCGGCCCTGAGCGGCTTTCCCTCCTCGTCGACGAGGCGGCGGTCGCGGCGCCAGGGCGAGTAGTAGAAGGACTTGGTGTCGAGGATCGGCCCGAGCGAGGCCGCCGGAACCAGCAGCGCCGCGCCCAGCGCCGCCCCGGCCGCCCCCGCCGCGGCGGTCAGCAGGCGCTTGCGGGTGAAGCGGCCGCCCGTCTCGGCGAGCAGCTGGTCGACCTGGTCCTGCTCGGCCGGGTGCTCGCTCACCGGGTAGTCCTCCTCCAGCTCCTCGGTCGGCACCAGCTTCTCCCCGGTGACGATCAGCGCCGCCGCGAGCAGCGCCAGGGCGCCGCCGAGGCAGAGGCCCAGGTACTGGGTCAGGTGCGCCCATTGCTGGGCGTACACGACGATGAACATCACCGCGCAGGCGGCGCTGCCGAGCAGCAGGATCGCGACGAGGAGCTCGGCGCGCCCCCGCTCGCGCTCCTTCTGCTCGGACTCTGCGGGCAGGATCGGCTCGCGCTCGCGCCTGCGACCCGCCCCGCGGACGAAGCCGAGCAGCGCCAGCGCGGCCGCCTTCCACCCGGTGCGCTTGCTCATCTCTTCAGCCTCCTTCCGAGTAGGACGCAGAGCCCGGTCAGCACGAACGCCGCGACCAGCCAGGCGACGATCCCCTCCGGGACCGGGCCGAGGTGGCCGATCCCGAGGCCGCCCTGGTCGTTCGGGTGCTGGCTGGCGAGGACGTAGGCGATGATCTTGTTCAGGTCCCGGTCGCTGATCTGCGATTTGGGGAACCTCGGCATCAGGAAGGGCCCGATCCGCACCGCCTCGGCGATCTCGGTCGCGTTTGCGTGCTGGAGCACCGGCACCTTGGCGCCGCTCACGTAGCCGCCTTCGCCGACCACCTGGTGGCAGCCCGCGCAGTGCTCGGTGAACATCGTCAGGCCTTCGGTCAGCGCATTGAAGTTCGGGTGGGGGTCGGGGACCTTCGGCCCGCCGCCGAAGCTCCCGACGTAGGAGGAGATCGCGGCGATCTCGCGCGAGTTGAAGAACGGTCGCTGGCGTTCGGGCTCTTCGCCGGCGTGATTCGAGCGGCATCCGGCCGGTGCGCAGGTAGAAGTCCGGCGCCAGTTCGCCCACCCCGCGGAGCGGCGGGCCCTGGGCGGTGATGTCGCCGGCGCCGCGGTTGTTCGCGCGCAGGACGCCTTCGCCCTTGGGGCCGTGGCAGCTGGCGCAGTTGGCGGCGAACAGGCCGGCGCCGAGCTGCAGCTTGCCCATCCGAGAGCCTCCGGGCACGTGGACGATGCCGCTCGGCGGCTGTGCGAGCGCCACGGTTGCGGCTCCGAGCCCGACGAGCAGGACCGCCGCACCCAGCGCCTTTCGCCGCGCCCGCATCACGCCTGGTTGCAGACGTCGAAGGTGATCACGCCGGTGGCCGTCATCAGGATCAGCACGAGGAACAGCGAGGAGACCGTCATCCCGACCATGGCGAGGAAGGCGGTGCGACCCTGTGGCGGCGCGGCTTTGTAGTCGCCGGTTCGGCGGAACAGCCAGAGCGCGGTCAGCCCGGCGGAGAGTGCCACCACGGCGGCGGCCGCTCCGACGACGATCGCCCAGGTGCCCAGCGATATGCCCCACATGCCACCGGTCGGGCTGCACTGCGCCTGGGTCAGCCAGTAGCCCAGGCCCTGCTGCACTACGTATGCGGCGGGGGCGCCGAGCACCGCGAACCAGAGCGTCGGCGAGGACGGTGAGGAAGGCGGGAACCGCGCAAGGATCGGCTCGAGCGCCTTCATAGCGAGGGCGAGAGCTGGGTGAGGACGACGGCGATCGCGGCGAAGTTGACGAAGTACCAGTAGAGCGCGGTCGCCCGCAGCGCGATCAGCCTGTAGTTGGTGATGCCGCGCCAGAGCTTCCACAGCAGCCACGAGTCGAGGGCCAGGCCGACCGCGACGTGCGCGTGGTGGAGGCCGAGCAGGACGAAGTAGATCGAGGAGTAGGCGTTCTCGCGCGGGCTGAAGGTGTTCATGTCGGAGGCGAAGAGGTGGATCTGGAGGCCCAGGTAGGTCGCCTGGATCGCCGCGGCCGCGGCCAGCAGCCACCAGGCCCGCCGCGCCTCGCCTCGCTTGGCCTCTCCCACGGCGAGGAAGATCGGCAGGGTCGCGGCGAGCAGCCCGCCGGTGAAGACGAGCGGCAGCACGACCGACGGCGGCTCGATCCCCCCGAGCGGCCATTCGGAGGCGTTGAACCGAAGGTAGTAGTAGGTGGCGATCAGGCAGGCGAAGAGGGTCGCCTCGGTTGCGATCAGCAGCGCCATCCCCCACCAGCCGCTCGGCTGGGCGCGGCGGCGCGCCGCGACCGCGGCGACGTCGGCCGGGCCGCTCGCCTGCATGCTGCGAGGCGCCGCCTCCACTCAGGCCTCCTCCGGCTCGCGCCCGTGCCAGGCGGCGAGGACGAGAAAGACCACGGCGGTGAAGATCGCCGCCGCCAGCCAGCGCTGCAGGATGACCATCGCGAACACGGCCGAGATCGCCAGCGCGGTGAGCGGCGGCCAGGCGGACTTCGAGGGCATCTCGAGCGTCTCGTCCCATTCGCCGTCGACGGCCGTGCTGCCGGGCGTCTCGTGCCCCGCTTCGAGTGTCCTGCGGCCGGCCGCCAGGTTCGCCTCGTCCTGTTCGCGGTCCTCCCGGTCCCACATCGCGTAGGGGCTGGAGACGGTCGGGATGACGGCGTAGTTGTACTCGGGCGGCGGCGAGCTCGTGGACCACTCGAGCGTGTCCCCGCCCCAGGGGTCGTTGCCGACCCGCTCGCCGCGGAAGATGCTGACCAGGAGGTTGACGGCGACGCTGAGCAGGCCCAGCGCCAGCAGGTAGGCGCCCAGCGTCTCGATCAGGTTGTAGCTGGTCCAGCCGAGGCCGGCCGAGTACGTGTAGTCACGTCTCGGCATCCCGGCCAGGCCGAGGAGGTGCATCGGGAAGAAGGTGATGTTCGTGGCGACGAAGGTGAGCCAGAAGCTGGCCTGGCCCCAGCGCTCGTGGTACATGCGGCCGGTGACCTTGGGGAACCAGTAGAACATCCCGCCCAGCAGCGGGTAGACCGCGGCGCCGAAGATCACGTAGTGGAAATGGGCGACGACGTAGTAGGTGTCGGTCGTCTGCTGGTCGAACGGGATCGCGGCGAAGGTCACTCCGGACAGGCCGCCGATGATGAAGAGGACGATGAAGCCGACGATCCACAGCAGCGGCGTCTTGAAGCGGGGCGTGCCGGTGACGATCGTCGTGATCCAGGAGAAGAGCTGGATGCCGCTGGGGATCACGATCACGAGGCTCGCGGCGGCGAAGTAGATCGCGGTCGCACTCGCCAGCCCGACCGCGAACATGTGGTGCGCCCAGACGCCGAAGCCGAGGAAGGCGACGAGGATCTCCGCCAGCGCCACGAGCGGGAAGGCGACCATCCGCCGCCGTGTGAAGGTGGGGATGATGGAGGTCGCGATCCCGAAGGCCGGCAGGATGATGATGTAGACCTCCGGGTGGCCGAAGATCCAGAACAGGTTCTGCCAGAGGATCGGGTAGCCACCGAAGGCCGGCGCGAAGAAGTGCAGCCCCAGCAGCCGTTCGAACTCGAGCAGGATGAGCGCCGTGTTGAGCGCCGGCAGGGCGAAGACGAGGGCGAAGGAGACGGCGAGGAAGGCGAAGCAGAAGAGCGGCATCCGGTTCAGCGACATGCCGGGCGCGCGCAGCTTGAACACGGTGACGATCACGTTGATCGCCCCTGCCGTCGTCGAGATGCCGACGAAGAGCAGTCCGAGCGCGTAGAAGTCGATTCCGGGCCCGGGGGAGAAGGTCTTGGAGGCGAGCGGAACGTAGTTGAACCAGCCGGCGTTCGGCGCGTTGCCGGTGAACAGCCCGACGTAGATGAACACCCCCGAGCAGAGGTAGATCCAGTAGGAGACCGCGTTCATCCGCGGGAAGGCCATGTCCCGGGCGCCGATCATCAGCGGCAGCAGGTAGTTGCCGAAGGCGCCGAGCGACATCGGGATGACGAAGAGGAAGATCATCGTCACCCCGTGCATCGTCATCACTTCGTTGAAGGTCCCCGGGTCCAGAGTCGCCTGGTTGGGCCCGATCAGCTGGGTGCGGACCAGCAGCGCCTCGACCCCGCCGGCGAGGAAGAAGGCGAGCGCGGTGAAGAAGTAGAGGATGCCGATCCGCTTGTGGTCGACCGTCGTCAGCCAGCCGAGGATGCCCGGGGGCTCCTCCCACACCCGCTCGAGCCGTTCGAGGCGGGTCCGTGGCGCGGGCGGGGAGGCGACCTCCATCACTTCAGCTCCGAGAGATAGGCGACGATCGCGTGGAAGCGGGCCGCGCCCAGCCCCAGCCCCGGCATCTTGTCGCCCGGCTTGATGCTCTGCGGGTTGCGAATCCAGCGGAAGAGGTTGGCGGGGGTGTTGGGGATCGTGTTCGCGGCGAGCGTCTGGCGGCTGGCCACATGCGTGAGGTTCGGCCCGACTGTGCCCTGCGCTTCGGTGCCGGCGATCGTGTGGCAGGAGGAGCAGGCGTTTTCCATGAACAGGCTCTGCCCGCGCTTTGCTTCGGCCGTGGTGGGCTCGCGCGCCGGCCGTTCGGTCCTCGCCAGCCAGGCGCGGAAGCGAGCGGGCGGTTCGGCGTAGACGGCGAACGCCATGTGGGCGTGCTGGAGCCCGCAGAACTCGGCGCACTGCCCTCGGTAGACGCCCGGCTCTTCCGCGTACAGTTCGATGCTGTTCGACTGCCCCGGGATCATGTCGATCTTGCGGTTCAGTTCCGGCACCCAGAAGGAGTGGATGACGTCGGCGGTGCGGGCGACGAGCTCGATGTGGGTCCGGGCCGGGATGTGGATCTCGTTGGCGGTCACCGCCTCGGAGTCCCCGTAGCGGGCCTCCCACCACCACTGATGGCCGACCACGGTCACCGTCATCGCCGTGGCGCTCGCCGGGGGCGCGTCGGTTTCGTTGACCAGGACCAGGTCGGAGACGATGAAGAGGGCGACGAGGACGACGATCGGTATCGCCATCCCGAAGGCGACGACGAGCGCCGTGTTGGCGCGTTCGCTCTCACCGAGGACGGGCAGGCCGGTCCGGTCGCGCCGCAGCCAGCCGAGCACCAGCAACGCCACCGCGCCGAGGAAGACGATCCCGGCGACGACCAGCATCCACCACCACAGCGTCGCGATGTGGTGCGAGTCGGGACTGTGCGGGTCTAGGGGGGACACGTGTCGTGCTCGCCCCCCGCCCAACCGGGAGCGCTCGGGGGCGTCTCTCGCCTACCCCGAGTCCCTCCCCTGAAACTCGGACGTGCGGCTCAGGCGGCGCCGGCGCGGGCGCTGACCAGCCAGCTCGAGGCCGGGCCGACGACTCCATCGTCGGTCTCGAATTCGGCCAGGGCCTCGCGCAGCTCGGCCTCGATCCGCGGCCGGATCTCGTTCGCCCGGTCGCCCCACAGTCGCAGCAGCTCGGCGGCCGGCCCGAGCGCCTCGGCGTAGGCGACGGCGTGATCGATGTCCCGGCCGATCCTGATCGGGTCGTCGCAGCGTCGCAGCTCGATCTCGGAGAAGCCGGCGCCGAGCAGGACGTCGGTCACCATGTCGGCGCTCTGCATCGAGAAGGGCCCGGGCCCGCAGGTGGGCTCGTCGCTCTCCTCGGGCTCCTCGAGGTGGCGGTCGACAACCTGCTCGGCCCTGTGCAGCCAGCCGTTGTCGAGCTTGCGGCGCCAGACGACCATGTTCAGCCGGCCGCCGGGGACCAGCGCCTCGCGCACGTTGCGCAGCGCCGCCACCGGGCTGGAGAAGAACATCGTGCCGAAGCGCGAGAAGGCGTAGTCGTAGGTCTGCTCGAAGGGCCGGGCCTGCACGTCGAGGGCGGCGAAGCTGACGTTGCCGACGCCCGCCTCCCGCGCCTCCACGGTCGCCGTCTCGATCATCCGCTCGGCCACGTCTATGCCATGGGCATGCCCCTCGGCGCCGACCAGCTCGGCGAGCCGCCGCGTGGTGTCGCCGAGGCCGCAGCCGATGTCGAGCACCCGTGCGCCGCGCGGCGGAGGGTGGGCGGCCAGGGCCGCCTCGCCGTGGGAGGCAAGGCCGTCGGTGACGATGTCGCGGAAGGCGATCCAGCGGTCGTAGAGGGGCCCGTTCCATGCTTCGGTCGCCTCGCTGTTGGCCGCGAGCGCGGCCGCTCCGTCGGTCATCCGATCACCGCCTCCGTCTCGGACTGCGCATCACCTGAATCGGTCCAGCCCGGCCCTCGCAGCCACTCCTCCGGAAGCACCGCCGGCACCGGAGGCAGCGCCTCTGGGGCCGGGCGCGGGTAGTCGGGCAGCAGGCGCAGCGCCGCCCGGGCACAGCGGCGGCGCTCGAGCCGCGGCCGCAGGTCCTGATGGGCGAGCAGCAGCCGCAGCGAGGTGAGGATCTGCAGGTCGGCGGCGTTGGGCACGGCACCGCCGATGATCTCATCTTCGAGCAGGCGATCGGCACGGTCCAGCAGTTCGGGAAGGCGGGCCAGGTCGGCGCGCACGGTCGCGTCGCGCGCCCCCGAGGCGCGTCGCGCGAAGAGAACCATGGCCGGCCTGAAGGCCATCGCGAGCGCCGGTGCGGCGGGCAGGCCGCTGACCTCGCGCAGCAACCAGGCGCGTACCGCGTTGCTCTCGGCCGCCGCCCAACGGAACAGGCGCCGGGGCAGCGGCTGCAGCTCGTCGTGGCCCCAGCGCTCGGCCCTCTCGACGGCATCGCGGGCGCGATCGTCGGCCGGGAAGAGGCGGGCCTCCGGCGCGAGCCGATGCAGCTCGCGGGCGATGGCCAGCGTACCCTGCACGCGGCGGCCGCCGATCCGCAGCGCCGGCACGGTCCAGCCGGGGAAGCCGGCGGCGCGAACCAGCGCGGGATGCAGGCCGGGGGGAAGCTCCCTCACCTCGTGCTCGAGCCCGCTGCGCTCGAGCATCAGGCGTGCCGCGAGGGCGGGATGCGAGGGCGCGATCACATACAGCCTCGCCCTCGCCCTTCCGTCTGCGGAAGGTGCCCTCAGGGCCGCGCCTCGAGGATCAGGTTGAACGGCGTCTCGGTGGCGCGGCGGAAGCGGCTGAAGCCCGCCTCCTCGGCGACCTCCCGCAGCCGGGCCTCGCCGGCCTGGGCGCCGAGCCCCAGCGCGACCTCCTGGTCGAGCGAGTTCGGCGTGCAGAACAGCGTCGAGGCCGCGTAGAAGAGGCGGCCGACCGGGTTGAGGTTCTCCGTCGAGGCTGTCGGCGGCCCGCGGCTCGACCAGCATCACCGTCCCGTCCTCGGCGAGGACCTCGCGCACGTGCTCCATCGCCCCCACCGGGTCGCCCATGTCGTGCAGGCAGTCGAAGAAGCAGACGAGGTCGTAGCCCTCGCCGGGGAAGTCCTTCGCCGCGGCGACCTCGAAGCTCGACGTTGCCGTCCACGCCCTCCTCGGCGGCGAGCTCGCGCGCCCGCTCGATCGACCCCTCGTGGTAGTCGAAGCCGTGCACGGTCGACTGCGGGAACGCCTGCGCGATCAGGGCGGTCGAGACGCCGTGGCCGCAGCCGACGTCGGCCACCCTGCCCGCCGGCGCGCAGCTTCTCCTCGACCCCGTCCAGCGCGGGGATCCATTCGGCGACGCAGGTGGGCGCGGTAGCCCGGCCGGAAGAACTGCTCGGTGCCGGCGAACAGCTCGGAGTCGTGCTCGTGCCAGCCGAAGCCCGTCGCCGGCGCGGAAGCGCTCCTCGAGCTGCGGCCGGTCTTTGAACGCCGAGCTGATGATCCGGTAGCCGCCGAGCAGGAAGACCGGGCTCTCCTCGTCGGCGAAGATCATCGCCTGCTCGGGCGGCAGCGTGAAGGTGTCGGCCGCGGCGTCGTACTCGAGGTAGCCGCTGGCGGCCTGGGCGGCCAGCCACTCGCGCACGTAGCGCTCGCGCACGCCGCTGCGCTCGGCGACCTCGGCGGCGGTCGACGGGCCCGGCGCCCGCGAGGGCCTTCCACAGCCCGAGCTCGCCCCCGAGCATCACCAGGGCGCCGTTCAGCGCCGCCCCCGTGTCGGTCACCGCCTGGCCGATCGCCTGCTCCAACCTCGCCTGGTCGATCTCCTGCGTCGCTGCCTCCACCGTTGTCCTCCTTCTGATCCGTCGTGCGCGTGGGCAGGACGACGCTAGGCGCCGCCGGGCCGGCCGTTCATGGGGCGTTCTCCCCATCTTCGCGCGCCCGACGGCGCGTCGCCGAGGCGCTCGAGCCGGTCAGTCGCGCATCAGCCCGTGCTCGACGGCGAACAGGCTCGCCATCGCGCGGTTGGAGGCGCCGATCTTCGGAGTAGATGTGCTCGACGTGGTTGCCGGCGGTCTTCGGCGCGATCGCCAGCCGCTCGGCGATCTCGCGGTTGGAGAGGCCGCGCGCCAGCAGCCGCAGCACCTCGACCTCGCGCGGCGTCAGCCCGGCCGGCCACTCGCGCCGCCGCCGCACCCGGTGGCCGGCGGCGGCGAGCACCGCGTCGGCGGCCTCGCCGTCGAGCCGGCCGGCGGCGACCTCGCGGCGCAGCTCGGCCGCCGCCTCCTCCGGCGAGCAGCGCCGGGCGGTGCGGGCGCTCCTCGGTCATCGCGCGGTAGGCGTCGGCGGCCGCCAGGAGCCTGCCCGGCCGGGGTGATCTCCTCGGCGCCGAGGCCGCGCGGGTAGCCGGAGCCGTCGAGGCGCTCGTGGTGCTGCACGGCGATCGCCCCCAGCGGCGCCAGCGCCGGCGCGAACGAGAGCATGCGCTCGCTCAGGTAGGGATGCAGGCGCACCCGCTCCATCTCGGCCTGGCTCAGCGGCCCGCGCTTGTCCCAGATCGCGTTCGAGACGCCGAGCCGGCCGAGGTCGTGCACCAGCGCCGGCGCGGCGGATCAGCGACGACGTCGGCATCCGGCATCCCGTAGGCGCGCGCCGCGCCCTCCGCGAGCTCGGCGACGCCGCGCGAGTGGCCGATCGTCCACGGCGACTTGAGATCGGCGAAGTCGGCGATCGCCTCCAGGGCGGCGTCCAGCTCCGTCTTCGGAGAGCTCCACGTCGAGCGGCCGGCTGCGCGGCGATCACCGCGTCCCAGCTGCTCGCCCCGTCGAGGCCGGCGAAGACCTCGGCCGCCTCGGTCCGGAGCGCGCCGACCAGCTCGGGGTCGAACTGGGTGCCGCTGCGCTCCTTCGGCGACCGCGACGGCCGCCTCGACGCCGCCCGCACGGTGGAAGACCTCGACCACGTCGGCGAGGCTGATGAGGCGCGCGGCGAGCATGATCTCCTCGCCGCGGCGGCCGGTCGGGCCCGAGGCCGTCCCATCGCTCGAAGACCTGTTCCAGCCCCGCCATGGACCTCCTCGTCGAGCCTCAGCTCGGTGGCGAGCTGCACGGCCGCGGTGCCGTGGTTGGACCACAGCTCCTGCCGCCGCCCGCCGCCCCTCGCCGAGGAAGGAGAGCCCGAGGCGCGCGCGCCGCAGCGGCGGCAGCCCGGCCCCCACGTGGGTGAGCGCGAAGCCGGGGCCGAGGCGGTCGGTCTGCCGCACGTCCGCCTTCACGCGCGATGTCGTCGCCGAACCACTTCGCCTGCTCGTAGGCATCGACGTGGCAGCCGACCCAGGCGAGCAGTCCCGAGTAGTAGGCGACCTCGCGCTCGGACTCCGCCAGGCCGACGCGCTCGCCGAGCCTCAGCGCGATCAGGCACTGGCGCAGCACATGCTCCATCGGCTGCCCGAAGCCGAGGTCCGTCCCCAGCGAGAGCGTCGCGACCAGCTCGGCGCGGCGCACGCCCGATGGTGCCGTAGGTGCGCGCATGGAGCGATTTTATGACCGACTCGCGTGCCGGCATCGTCGTTTGCGCGTCGCCGATTGGCGCGTCGCCGATTGGGAAGGTCGCCGGGACCGGGCTGATGACCGCCTACCAGGAAGCCGTGGCGAAGGCCCGGGGGACGGAGGCGAGCTCCGTTCCCGCCGAGGTCCACCGCATCTGGTCGGCGGGCGGATTGCGCGGGGCCGCCGATCGCGTCAGGGGCGGGCCGCGGCGCCCTGTCCCTCGCGGGCGGCCGCCGAGCCGCCTGCGATGAATTCCCGGATCTGCCGGGCGAGCTCCTCAGGGCGGTCCTCGGGGATCAGCGTGCGGCAGTCGTCGAGCTCGACCAGCCGCGAGTTGGAAAACGCCTCGGCCAGCCTGCGGCCCTCCTCGTTGGGCATCATCCGCCCCTCGGCGTCCCAGACGACGAGGACCGGCCGCGCGAAGGAGGCGAGGGTGGGGGTGGCGGCGCGCATCGCCCGTCGCCCGTTCCTCACGTCGCCCATGTACTTGCGCAGGTCCCGTCTCGTCTCACGGCGTCCCCAGGGCTCGAGCCACTCGCGCATCAGGTCGTCGGGGACGCCCCGCTTCGACATCTGCCCGTAGACGAAGGGGAGCTCGCGAATCCGGCGGCGGAGCAGGGCCTGCCGGGTCAGCGACAGCCCGCCGGGGACCCTGGCGGCGATCGAGAGCGCCATCCCGCCGATCCCCGGCGGGTAGTTGCCCTCGGTCTCGCAGGAGACCAGGACCAGGCTTCCGACCCGGTCGACCAGGCCGTCGGCGACCATCGTCTGCGCACAGCTCCAATCGTTGAAGCAGAGGGCGACGTGCTCGAGGTCGAGCCGCTCGAGGAACTCGGCGAGGATGCGTCCCAGCCCACGCAGGGAGAGGTCGGCGTCGGGCCTCATCGGCCGCCTGTGGGAGCCGAGGGGCAGGGTGGGCGAGATGCAGCGGAACTCGCCCTCGAGCTCGGCGACGACCTTGCGCCAGTGCCGGCTGTCGGAGAGGCCGTGGACCAGGACCAGCGGCTGTCCTCGGCCGCCGGTGTCCTGGTAGTCGATGGTCCCTGCCGGCAGCTCCACCTCGGGCATCGCTCCGCCTCCGATCGCTCTTGATAGATCGCTCTAATCGGGCACAATAGCATCGAGTTCGAGCGGCATCGAGGACGAGGAGGCTGGAGTGGCGAGCGAGACCAAGGACCGGATCCTGGAGACGAGCGGGGAGCTGTTCCGCCGCCAGGGGTACATGGGCACGGGGGTGAAGCAGATCGTCGAGGAGGCCGGCGCCCCGTTCGGCTCCCTTTACCACTTCTTCCCCGGCGGCAAGACGCAGCTCGGCACCGAGACGATCCGCCGCTCGGGAGCGCTCTACGGGCTGCTCTTCACCGAGTACGTCGGCCCCGAGGTCGATCTGGTCACCGGGGTGCGCGAGTTCTTCTCCGGCGCCGCCCGGACCCTGCGCGAGACCGATTACGCCGACGCCTGCCCGATCGCGACGGTGGCGCTCGAGGTCTCGAGCACGGACGAGCGGCTGCGCGAAGCCTGCTCCGACGTCTTCGCTGCCTGGATCGCCGGCGGAACGGCGCGGCTCGCCGCCGACGGCATCCCCGAGGCGAGGGCGCGCCGGCTCGTGATCCAGATGCTGAGCGCGCTGGAGGGCGCCTTCGTCCTCAGCCGCGCGATGCGCAGCACCGAGCCGGTGGAGCTGGCCGGCGAGGCGGTGGCGCGACTGATCGAGGCGGAGCTCGGTTAGCGCGTGAGGCGCGTTGCGGGGATCTCGAGCCCGGCGTCGGCTGCCGCGGTGCTGCTGCTCGCCGCCCTGGCGCTCGCCTCCTGCGGCGGGGGCGAAGCGCCGACGCCGACCCGCAGCGTGGAGGCGCGGCCTCCGGCCCCGGCGGCGATCCCCGGGCCGCCATGCGGGTCCTCCCTCCCCGGCGACCTGCGGGTCGAAGGCGTCGGCTGCGTGCCGGCGGAAAGGGTGGTCCGCCGCTTCGCGGCGGAAGCGCGCTCACCGGAAACGGTCCTCACCGTGAACGACTTCGTCTGCGAGGGGCACGGCGGAACGATCTCCTGCTCCCGCGGCACCGCGCGGATCGCCTACGCCCCGGAACCCTGACCGGGGTCGGCGTCCGCCTACTCTCCGGGGGGCGGCAGGAAGTCGATTCCGCACTCGCGGGCGATCGCCTGCACCTGGTCGAAGGCCGGCGGAGGGCCGGGCTGGGGCGGGTTCGCAGGGTCGGCGATCGGCTCGCCGAGGGTTGAGAAGAAGCGGGCGTGGCCATCGCCCGGGCTGACCAGCGTCAGCACCCTGACGGCCTCGGCGCCCGGATTGTGGAGCGAGTGGACGCTGCCGGGGGCGACGCTGAGGAAGTCGCCGGCGCCGAGCCTGCGGCGCTCGCCCTCGACCTCCACATCCAGCGTCCCCTCGAGCACGTAGAACGCCTCGTGGTTGCGCTCGCTGTGGGGAGGAACCCCGAGGCCCGGCGGGCAGAGATGCTCGAAGGCGAGCAGCGCGCCTCCGTTGTCTTCGGGCTCGTACTTGAAGGTCAGCGTCGACCCCATCAACGCGAACGCGCGGCCCTGTCCGGCGGGTCGGTGCCGGGCCTCGGCGGTCTCGGTTGCCATTCGATCGTCCTCCCTGGCTGGATAGTATGCAAACCGTACGAGCCGATAGTACAGCTTCCGTACTTTCCCATGTCTCCCGACTCCGAGAGCTCCTCGCCGGCGCTGCCGATCGGCGCGCTGATGCGCTTCGGCCTGCATGAGATCCGCGTCCGCATCTACTCCGGCGTCCGCGCCTCCGGCTTCGACGACCTGCGGCCCGCCCACGTGACGCTGTTCCGCTGGCCGGGCCCCGACGGCCGCCGGCCCACCGAGGTCGCCGCCGACGCACAGATCTCCAAGCAGCGGGTCAACGACCTTCTTCGCGATCTCGAACGGCTCGGCTACCTCGAGCTCGAGCGGGACCCCGACGACAGCAGGGCGCGGATCATCCGCCTGACCGAGCGCGGCAGGAGCCTGCACGCCACCGCGGTCGAGGTGCACGCTGCCGTCGAGGCGGAATGGGAGCGCGCGGTCGGCCGACGTCGCTACCAGCAGCTGCGCCGCACCCTGGCCGACCTGCTCGGCCCGCGGCCGGGATGCGCGCCCGGGTCGGAGCCCCCGGGCGCCACTCGCTCCGCGTAGCCGATCTACGCTCCCGGTCGTCGGGGTGCGGTCGGCCGCATGACAGCGCTGCCCGCCCGTCGCTTCCCGGCGCCGCTCACCGGTCCCGCCTCAGCGCCCCGGCCACACGCTGCATTTGCAGCACCGCTCGCGTGCGACCCGCCCCGGCCAGGTGGCCCTCGCCGCCGCGCCGGCGGAAGCGCTCCGTGCTGAGCGTGATCGCCAGGCGCTCGGGGTCGTCCCACTCGGCCCATGGGCTGCTCGCGAACTCCTCGCTGCGCAGCATGCCCAGCGCCGCCCTGCGCGGTGAGACGCCGCGCTCGAGCTGCGGGACGCCCTCGTCGCGCACCCATTCCAGGTAGCGGCGCAGCTCGTCGACCTCGGGCTGGCCGCAGATCGGGCCGTGGCCGGGAACGTAGGTCCTCGCCCCGAGCGCGCAGACGCGGTCGAGCGCCGCCAACCACGCCTCCACCGGGCCGGCCCAGGTGATCGGGGTGCTGCCGATGAAGAGGACGTCGGCGGCGAAGCAGACCGCCGCGTCGGGGACCCAGGCGATCGCGTCGCCGAGCGTGTGAGCGGGGCCGACCTCGATCAGCTCGACCTCGCGGCCGCCGACGGGGAGCGTCAGCCTGCCCTCGAAGGTTTCCGCCGGGAGCGTCAGCTCGATCTCGCTCCAGTCGAACGGGGCGAGCTCGCGGCCGAGGCCGGGCAGCAGCCGGCCGAGCCGCTGCAGGCGGCGGAGCTCGGCGGGCGTGTCCAGGGTCATCAGCCGCCTGGCGGTCGCCGTCGAGACCTGCCGCGCGCCCGCCAGGAGCTGGTTGCCCCAGAAGTGGTCGCCGTCGGAGTGGGTGTTGAAGACGATCCCCGGCTCTGGCGCGCCGAGCTCCCGAGCGCCGTCGAGCATCCGGCGGGTCAGGCGGAGGTCCCAGAGGGTGTCGACGAGAAGCGCCTCGCCGCCGCCGACGACGAGGCCGGCATTGGACTCGCCCAGTCGGCCATTCGGTTGCAGCCAGGCCCACGTCCCGTCGCCGAGCGGGCTCCAACCGCGCTCGAAGCGGGGCCGGTCCCCGTGCAGCGTCCGGGCCGCATCGCCTTCCTCCACGGACTCAACTCTGACACGCTCGCCTGAATCCAGTCGCCATATGCTCTCTGCGATAACCGATCCCGAGCACGTCGTGCGCCGCTACTTCGAGGTCGTCGGCGACCTCTCCTCGACCCGGGAGGACCTGCTGGCGGTGCTGCATCCGGAGGTGCGCGTGGTCGAGCACCCGAACGCGATCACGCCCGCCGGGGCCGACCGCGGGCTCGACGCGACCCTCGCCGGCTTCGAATCCGGCAAGGCGCTGCTCTCGCGGCAGCAGTTCGCGGTGCACGAGGCTCTCGTCGCCGGCGAGCGGGTCGCCGTCCGTGCGACCTGGCGCGGGACCGTGGCGCGGGATGCCGGCCCGTTCTCGGCCGGCGAGGAGCTCGAGGCGGAGGTGGCCGCCTTCATCACGGTCCGCGAGGGCCGGGTCTTCGCCCACGAGACCTTCGACTGCTACTCGGTCCCTGCTCCGGCCAGGTAGCCCGTCGCCCGATCGGGTGGCTACCTGCGGCCGCGCTGCTCGAACCAGGCGACGATCGCCGGCCAGAAGCGGACCAGGAGGAGGATTGCGACCAGGGCGACGATCAGCACCCAGCCTCCTTCGGAGGCGCGATGGAAGAGAATCCGCTGGCCGAGCGCGAGCGGCATCTACCCGATGGTAGAAGCCGCCCGCTCCCGGCCTCTGGGTCAGCGGCAGACGGATCCACATGGGCCCCGGCGACACCCGATGGTGGGCCGTCGTCCGGCGGAGGGCCCGCTCGTTTCCTACGGGGACTCGTGATGCCGCATGTGCGGCCTGTGCGAGCGCAGGAACTTGAGCGCCGTTTCCGGATCGCGCACGGCGCCGCTGGCGACGAGGACGGCGAAGCCGATGCCCGTGAGCAGCAGGGCGATCCCGATCACGATCCCGAACAGCGAGAGCCTGTCGGCCATGTAGCTGGCATTGAGCGCGGTTGCCAGCGCGGTCTCGGTCACCCAGACGTTGCGGGCGCCGTTTTCCGCGGGTTCCCCGGTCGCGGCGTCGATCACAGCGAACTCTTCGCTTTCCGTTCCTCCGCCGGCGGCCAGTTCGCTCTTCGGCGTGTTCGGCTTCGCTTCGAAGCGCCCCATTTCGGAGTAGGTGTAGCCGCCCGTGGACTCCAGGGCGTGGATCCGCATGTACGACGCGAAGCAGCGGGCCCGCTGGCCGGTGTTGATTTCCTTTTCGGCAACGTCGCAGCTCGGGACACCGACGCTGTCGAGGGGCAGGCCCGCTTCCTTCGCCTCCCCCTTGATCGCGGATGGGCTCATGTCAGGCGAGCCCGTGATGTTCTGGCGTTCGAGTTCCGTCACCACCGTGTCCTGGCCGTTGGCCGCCATCACGATCGAGGCGATTCCGAACGCGATCAGCACGATCGCGGCGACTACGCCACCCAACTCCAATCCCCTTCTCATGCTCTTGGCACCTCCGCTTGTCTGTGTGCGCCCGATACTGCGCATCGATTTATGTCGAGATGCGACGCTTTCATCTTCATACCGACCTGCCCTCCGTGGATTTCACCCGAGGTCGCGTCGGTTAAACCGAATCCGAGGCCGGGCTCGCCGACTCGGGAACCCGAGGAGAGCGGCCGTTTGCCGGTGGAGGGCCGGGGTAGAGGCCTGGCATGCTCGGGCCCGTGGAGGCGAGTCAAATCTCCGGCGACGCTTCGTAATCGATTCGTCATCTCTCTGGGAGAGACTCCTCAACCGACTTGGCCCACCTGCTCGTCATCGCCAAGGCGCCCGTCCCGGGGCGTTCGAAGACGCGGCTCAGCCCTCCCTGCACGCCGGCGCAGGCAGCGGCACTCGCCGAGGCGGCGCTCGCCGACACGCTCGCGGCCGTCGCCGAGACGCCCTGCGAGGGCCGCACCCTGGTCCTCGACGGCGAATGCGGGGACTGGCTGCCGCAGGGCTTCGAGGTGGTGCCCCAGTGTGGCGGGGGCCTGGGCGAGCGGCTCGCGGCCGCCTTCGCCCCCCACGATGGGGCGACGCTCCTGATCGGCATGGACACGCCCCAGGTCTCCCCGGAGCTCCTGGGAATGGCGATCGGGCGCCTCCGGGAGCCTGGCGCCGACGCGGCACTCGGCCTCGCCGAGGATGGGGGATGGTGGGCGATCGGCTTCAGGTCCCCGCCGCCCGAGCCCTTCGACGGGGTGCCGATGAGCAGCCCGAGGACGGGCACGGCACAGCGCCGGCGGCTGGAGGAGCTCGGGCTCGAGGTGAGGGACCTGCCGACGCTGTGCGACGTCGACGACATCGCCGATGCTCGCGCGGTCGCCGCACAATGCCCGGGGGGGCGCTTTGCGCGGGTGCTGGAAAGCGTGGAGACGAGCCTTTGCCCGAGCTGAGCCTGCGCAGCGCCAGGGAGCTCTACGAGAGCGGATTGGACGATGTGCACAGCGCCGTCTACCACGTGGTCGGCGATGACGGCAGCCGCCGGCGGATTCCCTTCGAGCGCTGGCTGCGCCGCCCCGCCGACGAGGAGGAACGGCTGCTCGAGTGGTCGGTCGGGCCGGTGCTCGACGTCGGCTGCGGGGCCGGGCGCCATCTACTCGCCCTGCGGCGGCGGGGGGTGGAGGCCACCGGCGTCGAGATATCTAGCCGCGCCGTCCAGATCGCCCGCTCGCGTGGGGCGGAGGTGATCGAGGGCTCGGTCTTCGACCTGCGGCCCCGGGCCGAGTGGGGCACGGCGCTCCTGCTCGACGGGAACATCGGCATCGGCGGCGATCCGGAGAGGCTGCTCTCGCGGGTGGCAGGGCTGCTGCGGCCCGGGGGCCGAGCGCTTGTCGAGCTCGACCCGCCCCGCACCGAGACGCGCTTGGTCCGCCTGCGGCTCGAGGGCCCCGAGGACGTCAGCGCCTCGATCCCGTGGGCGTGGGTCGGCGCCGACGCGATCGGTCCGATCGCCTCCGCCGCCGAACTGGAGCTCGACGACCTCTGGTCCGCCGGGCGTCGGTGGTTCGCGCGGCTGAGTCGCGGGACGACCGCTTGAGCTCGATCGCGACCCCCGAGCGGCGGCCGCGACCCCCGACGCGGGCCCGATGGCGGCCGGAGGGGGCCGACTGGGTGCCGGCGGCGATCGTCGCCGGGACCCTGCTGACGATCGCCGTCGGATTGACAGCCCGAGCCGCCGGCATCCGCTGGCGGACTCCCGCCCAGCCGCTGGTGCTCTTCTGGAACCCGGAGCTCTCCGCGTGGGCGGCGCCGGCCGTCCTCGTGCTCGCGGCGTCCCTCTACGCTGCGCTGAGGCTGTACCGGGCCCGGGTCGGCCCGGCGCGGTTCGGCCTCGCCCTCCTCGGCCTCACCCTGGCGACGCGCGTGGCCCTCAACTCAGCGCGCGGTGGCCCCTCGGACCTCTACGACGTGTTCGTCGTGCGCCCTGTCGGCGAGGGCCGCACCGAGTACCTGCCGGCCCTTCTCGCGATCGAGCACGGCGTCGGTCCGTTCCTGGAACGCTTCCACTCGCTGGTCGCGACGCTGCCGGTCCACGCCGCCGGGAACCCGCCCGGACTGCTGTTGACCATGGACGCGCTCGGGATCGACACCGCGCAGGGGCTGGCGGCGCTGACGATCGTCGTCGGCGCCCTGGCGACGCCGGCCCTGTACCTGCTCGCTCGCGAGCTGTTCGAGGAGAGGGTCGCGCGCCGCGCGGCGCTGCTCTTCGTCTTCGTGCCGACCTCGCTGCTCTACGGCGCCACCTCGGCGGACGCGATGTACGCGACCCTCGGCGTGGCCTCGGCCGCCTGCCTGGCCTCGAGGCGGTGGTCCCTGGTGGCGCTCGGCGCGGCGCTGCTCGCGCTCTCTTCCTTCTTCTCCTATCCGCTGCTCGCGATCGGCGCCTGGGCGGCGATTCTCTGGTGGCGCAGGGAGGGCATCGGCAAAGCGGCCCGGGTCGCCGCCCTCTGCGGCGCGGCGCTGCTCGCCTTCTATCTCGCGATCGACCTGTTCACCGGCTTCAACCTGCTCGAGGTGCTGCGGGCGACGAACGAGCGCTACCACGAAGGCATCGCCCGGCTGCGCCCGTACCTCTTCTACCTATTCGGCTCGCCGGCGGCATTCCTCTTCATGCTCGGGCCGATCGCCTGGTTCGCGGGGCGCGGCCTGGCCGCCCGGGAGTCGACCGCGATCGCCCTCTGGGTCGTCGTCGCGGTCTCCGCGCTCGCCGGCTACACGAAGGGCGAGACCGAGCGGATATGGATCTTCCTCGTCCCCTTCGCCTGCCTTGCCGCGGCCGGCTGGGCCCGAGCCGAGAGGCTGCGGCCGATCCTCGTTGCGATGACGGTCCAGGCGATCGCGATCCAGGCACTCTTCTACACGAAGTGGTGAGCTCAGGGACCGGGGCCGACCGGGTCACGCAGCTCAGCGCCGGCGAACTCGCGCATGCCCTCCTCGAGCCCGACCGCGGCGACGAAACCGAGCCGCTCCCTCGCCCGGGACGGATCGGCGAACACGTGGCGGACGTCGCCGAGCCGAAACTCGCCTGTGACCCGCGGAGAAGGCGCTCCGGAGCCCGCTCCGGCGGCGAGCAGCTCGGCCATCTCCCCGATCGAGCGGGGGTGGCCGCTGGCGATGTTGAAGGCGCCCTCGGCGTCGGCCTCCGGCTCGAGCGCCAGCAGGTTGGCGCGGGCGACGTCGCTCACGTGGACGAAGTCGCGCAGCTGCCGGCCGTCCTCGAACACGGCCGGGGGGCGCCCCGCGGCGAGGGCGCTGCGGAAGATGCTCGCCACGCCCGCGTAGGGCGTGTCGCGTGGCATTCGCGGCCCATAGACGTTGTGGTAGCGGAGCGCCGTGAAGCGGACGCCCTGCCGCTCGCGCGCGAACAGCCGGCAGAGGTGCTCCTGCTGGAGCTTCGTGGCGGCGTAGAGGCTGCGGGGGTCGAGAGGAGCGTCCTCGGGCACCGCGCGCGCCTCCAGCGCCTCGCCACAGCGGGGGCAGGGCGGGTCGAATCGACCGGCCTCGAGGTCGCCGCGGCTGCGCGGCCCGGGGCGGACGCGACCATGGCGCGGGCACTCGTAACCGCCCTCGCCGTAGACGACCATGCTGCTGGCGAGCACCAGGGGGCCGTGGAAGGAGCGCTCCGCGAGCGCCGAGAGCAGGCGAGCGGTGCCGAGGTCGTTCGCCGCGACGTAGTCCGGGGCCTCCGCGAAGTCGGTGCCGAGCCCGACCATTGCCGCCTGGTGGCAGACGGCATCGACTCCGTCCAGGGCGGCGGCCACGGCCCCCGGGTCGGCGACGTCCTCGACCCGGACCTCGGCGGCGGGGTTCAGGTAGCCGGGGCGCTCCCGGTGCGCGGCGGGGTGCAGGCAGTCGAGCACCAGCACCTCACGGCCCAACTCGAGCAGCAGGTCGACGACGTGCGAGCCGATGAATCCGGCTCCGCCGGTGACTAGGACGCGGCCGGGCACGCGCGCAGGTTAGATGGTGCCCGGGGCGGGGCGGTTCACACCCTGTTCACCGGCGCCTGCGATGCTCGCCTCGTGAGGCTCGCCCTCTACCTGTGTCTGCTGGGCGCGCCGGCGCTCACGGCATTGGGATGCGGCGGCGGCACGGAGTTTCCGCGCGCCGCCGAGCCCGCCGACTCACCCCCGCCACGGGCCCGGCCTGCCGGTGCCGTGGCCCGGCTCGACGGCGGGCCCGAGGGGATGGCCTTCGTCCCGGGGGCCGACCTGCTCGCGGTCGCGTTGCGGGCGCCGAACAGGCTCGCTTTCGTCGATCCACGCTCGCTCGAAGTGGTGCGGGCCTTCCCGCTTCCGGCCCCGGCCCGCCACCTCGGCCTGGGGCCCGCCGGGCAGGCTGTCGTCGTCCCCGACGAGGCCTCCGACACGGTGCTGAGGATCTCGCCGGGGGCGGGGGTGGTCTCGATCACCGAGGTCGGCAAGCACCCCCACGACGCGACCGCGGCGGCGGGCAGGGTCTTCATCGCCGACGAGCACTCCGATCAGGTCTCGGTGCTGCGAAGGGGCCGGGTGATCGCGACCCTCGGCGCCCCTCAGCAGCCGGGCGGCATCGCCGCCGTGGGCAACCGGTTCGTCGTCCTCGTCGCCGTCGCCGAGCGCGTGCTTCAGGTCTATGACGCAAGGGCCCTCGAGGAGCTCGGCGCCGTCTCCGCGGGCGTCGGGCCGACTCACGTGGTGACCGCCGGCGACCGGGCCTTCGTCGCCGACACCCAGGGCGGTCGGATCCGCGTCTTCCGGGTCGCCGAGGAGCCGGCCGAGATCGCCACGGCGCCCGCCCCGGGAGCGCCGTACGGAATTGCCGTCGACCCCGCCCGCGATCGTCTCTGGGTCACCTTGACCGCGAAGAACCGCCTCGCCGAGTACGACATCGATGGCGACCGGCCGCGCCTGGTCGCGACCTTCCCGACCGTGCGCCAGCCGAACTCGGTCGCGGTCGACCCCCGCTCGGGCGCGGCCTTCGTCGCCGGCGACCCGGCCGGGCGGCCCGGTCGGATCGAGAGGATCGCCGCGGCGGGGGGAGGCTCCGGTTGAGGCCGCCGCTCCCCCGGCTGCCGGCCCAGCCGCCGCCCGGGCCCGTCGCGGCCCGACTTCTGGCGCAGCCCCCTGCGCGGGCCCTGGCTGACCTCGATCCTGGGCTCGGCGCTGCTGCCCCTGGTTGCCATCTGCGCGGTCACCGGCTTCCTCTCGCAGGCCGCCTACAACCCCGATCTCGGCGGCAACTCGCTGCTGCCGCCGGGCGGACCGGGATTCGACCTCTACTTCTTCTCCTGGCCGACCCGGCCCGGCCTGGCTCTACGCGCTGACCCAGGGCCTGCACGTGATCAGCGGCCTGATCGCGATCCCGCTGCTGCTGGCGAAGCTCTGGTCGGTGATGCCGAAGCTCTTCGAATGGCCGCCGGTGCGCTCCCTCGCGCACCCGCTCGAGCGCGTTTCGCTCGCCCTGCTGGTCGGCGGCAGCCTCTTCGTCTTCTTCACGGGGCTGCTCAACATCCAGGTCTACTACCCGTGGCCGTTTCGGCTTCCTCACGGCGCACTACTACGGCTCCTTCGTCTTCCTTGCCGCCTTCGCCCTGCACGTCGGCTGAAGCTGCCGACGGCCGCGAGGGCCTTCCGCGAGCGCGGTGTGCTGCGGCCGCTGCGCCAGGACCGCGGCACACGGTCCCCGAGCCCTACGAGGCAGGGACGACGGCGCCGCTGGAGCCCGGCCCGCCGACGATCTCGCGCCGGGCGATGCTGGCGACGGTCGGCGCCGCGGCGCTCGGTGCCGGCTTCATGGGCTTCGGCCAGGCGGTCGGCGGACCGTTTCGCGAGACTGGCCCTGCTCGCCCCCCATGGCACCCAGATCGACGACGGGCCCGAACGGCTTCCAGGTCAACAAGACCGCGGCCGCGGTCGGGATCGATCCCACGCGAGGCCGGGGCCGAGCTGGCGGCTGGCGCTGGCCGGTGGGCGCACCGAGGCGCGCCTCTCGCGCGGGCGAGCTGCTGGCGATGCCCCAGCACAGCTACGACCTGCCGATCGCCTGCGTCGAAGGCTGGTCGACGACGCAGCGCTGGACCGGTGTGCGCCTGCGCGACCTCGCCGCCGAGGTCGGGGTCACGGAGGCGCGCGAGGTCGCTCGTCGAATCGCTGCAGCGAGGCGGCGCCCTGCGCAAGGCCGTCGCTCAGCTCCGACCAGGTCGGCGACGAGCGCAGCCTGCTGGCGCTGCGGGTGAACGGCGCGACCTCTCGCTCGACCACGGCTTACCCGGCGCGGGTGATCGTCCCCGGCGCCCCCGGCGTCCACTGCACGAAGTGGGTCTCGGCGATGCGGTTCGAGGAGGCCTGAGCCGTGGCCCGCCTGCGCTCCGCTCTACGGCGCCTCGCCGCTGCACGTGCTCGCCGTGCTCGCCAGCTTCGCCCTCGCCGGCTACGGCTTCCTGCGCATCGTCGAAGCCCCTCGCGCGCTCGGCACGCTTCTCTGGTTCGGCGCCGCGATCGTCGCCCACGACCTGATCGCCTTCCCGCTCTACTCGGCTCTCAACCTGATCGCCCACGGCTCGTTCGCTCGGGCCGCGCGACGGCTCGGCGGACGCGCGCCGGGTGCCGGCGATCAACCACCTGCGGGTCCCGGCGCTGCTCAGCGGCTTCGCGTTCGCTCCTCTTCTTCCCGCTGATCCTCGGGCTCTCCGCTGACCGCTACATGGACGACACCGGGCCTCAGCGCCGACGTCTTCCTCGGCCGCTGGCTGGCGCTCTGCGCGGCCCTCTTCCTCGGCTCGGCGCTGCTCTACGCGGTCGGCTGCGCCGAGCCGGCGGCGGCGGCCGCGAGGGCGAGCCGAGCCGAGGGGCCGAGGCTATGCCCGACGTCGTCCTGCCGGTCCTCGACGAGGCCGAGGCGATCCCGCGCGTGCTGGCCGCGATGCCGGCCGGCTACCGGCCGATCGTCGTCGACAACGGCTCCAGCGACGGCTCGGCCGAGATCGCCGCCGAGCTCGGCGCCGAGTCGTCGCGCGAGCCGCGGCGCGGCTTCGGCGCCGCCTGCTACGCGGGCCTTGCCGCGGCCGCGGGGAGGTCGTCTGCTTCATGGACTGCGACGGCTCGCTCGACCCCGGCGCAGCTGCCCGAATTCGTCGCCGCTGCTCGGCGACGGCGCCGACCTGGTGATCGGGGCGCGCCGCCCGAGCGGGGCGCCTGGCCGCTGCATGCCCGGCTCGCCAACCGCGTGCTCGCCTGGAGCTGCGCCGCCGCACCGGGCTGACGCTCGAGCGACAACGGCCCGATGCGCGCCGCCCGCCGCCTGCGCCTGCTCGCGTTGGGCATGCGCGACCGCCGCAGCGGCTGGCCCCTGGAGATGGTGCTCAGCGCGAACGCCGCCGGCTGGACGATCGCCGAGCTGCCGATCCCCTACCGGCGCCGCGCCGGGCGCTCGAAGGTGACCGGGACCGTGCGGGGCACGGCGCAGGCGATAGCCGACATGTCCGCTCTGCTGCGGGACTTCGAGGCCCCCGACTGATCGGCCAGGCGCCCTTTGCCGACGACCGTGCCACCGACGCCGCGAAGCGTCGCCGCTGCCCGTCCGGCTCGGTTAGGGTCGCTCCATGGGCCGCCGTACGGATCGTCTCGAAGTCGACGTCGCGATCGTCGGCGCCGGCCTGGCCGGCCTGGTGTGCGCCCGGCGGCTGGTCGAGGCGGGGGCGACCGCCTCGTCCTCGAGGCTCGCGATCGCGTCGGGGGCCGGCTTCTCAACGAGGCGATCGGCGACGGCAAGGTGGTCGAGATCGGCGGCCAGTGGATCGGGCCCGACCCAGGACCGGATCGCGGCGCTCGGCGCAGAGCTCGGCGTCGGGACCTTCCCGACCCACGACGAGGGCCGACACGTGGTCGATATCGGCGGGCGTCGGACGACCTTCGAGGGCTCCTTCACCGATGCTCGCCTCGGCCTGGTGCGGGAACTGGCGACGGCGATCTCGCCTCTCGCGCTGGCCGACTTCGAACAGGCCCGGGCCCGCCTCGACCGGATGGCGAGTCGGGTGCCGGTCGAGGCGCCCTGGACGGCGCCGAGGGCGCGCGAGTGGGACGCGCCAGACCTTCGCCGACCTGGATCCGCCGCAACACCCGCTCGCGGGCCGCGCGCAGCCTGTTCGAGCTGGCCACCGAGGCCGTCTGGGCGGCCGAGCCGGCGGACGTCTCCCTGCTCCACGTCCTCTTCTACACGCGCTCCGGGCGGCGGCTTCAACAGGCTGATCGGGACCGGCGGTGGCGCCCAGCAGGACCGCTTCCGGGGAGGCTCGCAGCTGCTCGCGCTGCGGCTCGCCGAGGAGCTCGGCGCCGAGACGCATGCCGCCTCGGCGCGCCGGTGCGCCAGCATCGCCCACGGACGACGAAGGGCGTCGTCGCTGAGCGCCGACGGCGCCGACAGCGGCGCCGCTCTCGGTGCCGCGCCGCGGCGGGCGATCGTCGCGATCCCGCCGACGCTCGCCGGGCGCATCGCCTACGACCCGCCGCTGCCGGCTCTGCGCGACCAGCTCACCGCAGCGGATGCCGCAGGGGACGGTGATCAAGACGATGGCCGTCTACGAGACGTCCCTTCTGGCGCGAGGAGGGCCTCTCGGGGCAGGCGACGAGCGACGTCGGCCCGGCACGGGTCGTCTTCGACAACTCGCCGCCCGACGGCTCTCCCGGCGTCCTGCTCGGCTTCCTCGAGGGCCGCCTGGCCCGCGAATGGGGGCTCGCGCCCGCCGAGCTGACGCGCGAAGCCGTGCTCGCCGGCCACGCCCGCCTCTTCGGCGAGGCCGCCGCGCGCCCGCGAGCGCTATCATCGAGCGGGTCTGGGCCGAGGAGGAGTGGACCCGCGGTTGCTATGGCTGCCTGATGACCACCGGCGGCTGGACCGAATACGGCAGCGCCCTGCGCGCCCCGATCGGGCGCCTGCACTGGGCCGGCGCCGAGACCGTCGACGATCTGGGCCGGCTACATGGACGGCGCCGTGCAGTCCGGGGAGCGGGCCGCGGCCGAGGTGCGGGAGCTGCCGGAGTAGCGTGCCCCGCGACAACCTAAGGAGGAGGCGCCGAGATGCTCTCTTGGCTGGCTGGGAAGTTGATCGACCGCAACATGAGGCTGCTGCGGGCCGGGGACACGGGGCCGACCGTCGCGCTCTATGCGGATGACGTCCGCTTCTCGTTCCCCGGCGAGAGCTCCTTCGCGCCGGGGGCGGCGGACAAGCGGGAGCTCGAGGAATGGCTTGCGCGATTCGTCGAGGTGGGCCTGCAGATATATCCCGACCAGGTCGTCGTCAAGGGCTTCCCCTGGCGGCAGACGGTCTGCGTCCGCGGCCACATCCACCTCGATGACCGCGCGGATGGCCGCGTCTACGAGAACCGCTACGTGATCTGGGGGCGGATGGCCTGGGGCAGGATGCGCGAGTACGAGGTCTACGAGGACACCGAAAGGACACGCAGGCTCGACGAATGGCTGGCCGCCCGCGCGGGTAGCCGAGGCATCAGGCGACCGTTTCGAGACGACGAGAGGTGACGCGATGGAAGAATCGCGCCTTGCGGGCCTGGCGCACGTCGCGACGATTTCCTTTGTCGCCGCGAGGATCGCGCCGCCGATCGGCTTCGGTGTCGCGCTCGCCGGCGGCCTCGCGCTGGCCCGAGCCGGCCAGCGCGCCGGCCTGCGCAAGGGATACGGCGCCGGACTGGGGACGATCCTTGAGACGGTGGCGATCGTCGGCCCCACGCGGCTGGGCGGCGCGATCTCGCAGGCGATCACGGCGCCGGCGCTGGGCAGGATGGAGCGGCTGCGAATCGGCGCGGCGGCGCAGGTGGTGATCTGCGCCTCGATGAGGTTCGCCTACAACGCCGTGACCACGGCCTTCTTCATCTGGGTGCTGGCCGGGGGCCTGCCCGCCTACGCGGGGACCTACGACTCCGCCTTCGGCGGCCTGCCGCTGCTTCCCTCGGGCCCGGCCGCGGCGTTGATCGCGACCGCGATCGCGCTGCTGGCCTGGGCCTCCTTCGCCGCCATCGTCCAGGTCGGCGTCTTCCGGCGGGGCCTGCGCCGCTGGCCCGAGCATGAACCGCAGCTGCTCGCCGGCACGGCGGCGCCGGCTCCCGACGCGGCTCGCCACGGATTCGACCGCAGGGGCATCGCAGCGGCCTCGGTCGTCGCCTTCGCGCTGCTGATCGGCTGGACCGCGTGGCCCCTGCTCGCCGCCGTGGCGGCCTGGTTGGGGCTGGCCTGGCTCCTGGCACCCCCTGAGCGCCACGTGGTCCCCGCGGGCCTGGTCCTCGCCACCGCTCTCGGCGCCAGCGCCCTGCTCGTCGCCGGCGTCGGCGGCTCGGGCTGGGCCGCCGCCGCCGCGCACGCCGTTCGCGCCTGGCTGCTGGTGATGACCGCCACCTGGATGCGCGGGGCGGCGGGCGAAGCGGGGTTCCGCGAGGTGACCCAGCGAGTGCTGCGCAGGCTGGGCCGGGTCCCGTCGGTGCCCGAGGCCTTGGCGGCGCTCGACCAGCTCGGGCTGGGCCGCCGCCTGGGCGCCGCCGCCCGCTCGCTGATCGGAGCGGTGGGCTCGGTCCGCCGCCGGCCGCTGGCGATCGTCGACTCCGTGCTCGCCTGGGTCGGCGCCGAGTCGGCGCGCTTTCGCACCGTCCAGGCCGAGGCGGGGCCGGCTCTCCTTCGGCGGGCGGGACGCGGCACTGGTCGCCGCCGCCGTCCTGCCCGGGTTGGCGGTCCTCGCGGGAAGCGAGTCGCCCTCCTCCTCCGCTTCGCGCCGTTCCTGGGCGGCGCGGGCCAGGGCCATCTCGACTCCGGAGCCGACCACGTAGGCCGCGCTCGCCGCCAACGGGCCGATCAGCCAGGCGACCCAGCCGTCGAGGATCTCGCCGAGCAGCGCCGCCGCCCCGACGGAGAGCCCGACGGAGGCGAAGCTGAACGACGATCCGAGCGCGACCACGTCGGAGGTATCGCCCCTCAGCCGAAGCCGGAACCCCCGCGAGGCGGCGCCCTCCACGAGCGTCACCCCGGTGACCGAGCCGGCCGCGTAGAGGAACACCTCGCCGACCCTGGGGGAGCCGAGCGAGGCGCTCAGGACCCCGAACGCCGCGGTGATCATCACCTAGAAGCCGTAGGCGGAGACGTTGTTGCGCACCGAGGTGCGGACGCCTCGCTCCAACCTCTCCCGCCGGTCGCTCACGAGGCTCCCCTCGCCGGCGGGACGATCTCGCGGGCCGGCACCCGCCGCATCGTTCCCCAGCCCCGCGAGGCCCAGGCGACGAGCAGCATCCCGCCCAGCGCCGAGCCGACCGCGTCGGTGGCGAGGTCCTTGACCGTGTCCGCCTCGCTGATGAAGAGGTGGCCGCCGAACTGGTCGACGACGAACTCGTAGACCTCGTAGAGGGCGCCGAAGGCGAGCCCGAGCGAGAGGGTGACGATGAAGATCCCGGCGAGGGATGCGGCTCCCCTTCGTCACCGAGGTCGGGGACCACCCCGAGCCGCGCCAGACCGATGTAGAAGAGCGGTGCGGTCCAGAAGCTCAGCACGAAGTGGACGACGGTGTCGTACCAGGTGAAGGTGTCGAAGAGGCCGAGGACGTTGCCCCAGCCCTGAAGGGCCATGCCGAGCACGAAGCCGAGGTCGAAGAGCCTGGGCGGCGCGATCCAGCGCGCGAGGTAGACGAACACCGCGGTGACCCCGAGCCGCGCCGCCGCGCCGAGGTCGGCGAAGAGGATCGCCCCGAGGAAGCCGACCAGATAGGTGAGGCGGAGGACGTCGATCGGGTCGCGGACCAGACGTCCCCAGTCGCCCAGCAGGGCAGTGCGGCGGAGCGGCGCGGGGGCCGGATAGCGGCCGCGGGCGCTCATCGCAGGTAGATCGGGTTGGAGACGATCCAGCGCCGCGCCGCCCCGTGCGCCGCGAGCGAGGCTTCGACGCGGTAGGCGCCGGGCTCGTGGGCGACGGCCTCGAGCCGATCGCCCTCCACCGAGGCGACCGGCGAGCCGTTTCGGCGCAGGACAAGGTCCGCTTCGCGGGGGAGGCGGGCGACCACCGTCCATTCGCCGGGGGCGGCCCGGCCGCCCATCTCGACCGTCCGGCTCCCGTCGTGGGCGCGGAACCCGAAGCCCCGTGGGTCGGCGAGCGAGTCGCGGCAGACGTAGCAGCGGCCCTCGCGCAGGGCGGCGAGCACCTGGGCCCGGTCGGCATCCAGCTCACCGTGCGGCGGGCGATCGCAGAGCACGTGCGTGCCGAACAGGCCGAACCAACGCCGATTCGACATCGGGGAGACCGGTCGGCCGAGGATCCGCGCCCCCTTCTGGTGCGCGTCGAGGCCGCCGATTCCGACCAGCCTGCGGCGGCTGCAGAGCCGATCCCAGGCACGGAGGTTCTCGGCGGGCGGGCCGTCCAGGTGCCGGTCGGGGTCGCTCAGCTCCCGATAGGCCGCCAGCGGCCCGCGCCAACCCTCGGCCACCTCGGTCTCCATGCTCCACAGCTCGAGCCCGACGATCGCCGGGTCGTCGAGGTCGGGCCAGGGGTGGGGAGGGGCGACCGTCCGCGAGATCCGCGAGCCGCGTGAGAACGGGTGGGCTGCGAAGCCGATCCCGCCGGCCGCCTCGACGGCGGCCGGGATCCGCTGCTCCGCCAGGCCCTCGCCGCCCAGCTCGCGTTCGGCCCCGAGCGCCAGGTAGTGGCCGCCGCGCGGCGAGATCTCCTCTCCGACGAGCAGGAGCACGGAGCCGTGCCAGCCTTCGTGACCGAGGCGGCGCGCCTCGATCGTGTCGTGGTCGGTGAGCACGACGACGTCGCGTCCGGCTTCGCGGGCGGCGGCGACGATCTCCTCGACCGTCGCGGTGCCGTCCGAGCAGGTCGAGTGGACGTGGATCACGCAGGAGAGGTCGTGGAGCCGGACGCCCATCGGCCCTCCTATTCCCGCGCCGGCGAGCGGTCATGCATGCTGGGACAGGCCCCGGCGCAGGGTGAGCGCGTTGCGTGGGGCGAACCCCTGCCAGTCGTTGTTCAGGTAGGCGAACACCGGCCGCCGCGCGCGCCAGGCGGCGATCCGGCGGCGCCAGGTGGCGAGCTCGGCGTCGGAGTAGTTGCCGCTCCTGCCGCGAGCGCCGTAGTGCAGGCGCAGGTAGGCGATCGCCCGCAGGGAGAGACGCTGGGCAGCTCCCGCCGCCCGTCGTCGCCGATCGCGAGGGAGGCCCCCCGCTCATCGAGCAGGGAACGGACGTCGGCGGTGAACCAGCTCGGGTGGCGGAACTCGAAGCAATGTCGGGCTCGGGGGAGCGCCCGCGAGCGCCCCGTCCAGGATGCCCTCGTCGCGCTCGAAGCGCTCGGGGAGCTGCCAGAGCACCGGCCCCAGGCATCGGCCTCGCGCAGGGGCTCGATCCGCTCCCAGTACCGTGCCATGCCGTCGCCGATGTCCCGCAGCCGCTTCATGTGGGTCAGGTAGCGACTTGCCTTGACCGCGAATAGGAACCCCGCGGGCACCTCCTCGGCCCAGCCGCGACCGTCTCCACCTTCGGCAGCCGGTAGAAGGTCGCGTTGACCTCGACCGTGTCGAAGACCGACGCGTAGTGCGCGAGCCAGCGGCGCGCCGGCGTCCCCTCCGGGTAGAAGCCGTCCCGCCAGTCGCGGTAGCTCCATCCCGAGCAGCCGATCCGCACCTCGTGCATGAACGCCATATACCCGCTGAATGGCCGCTGGCTAGCCTTGGTCGGAACGACTCCCGGAGGATCGATGGCAGATTCGCGTGAGCAAGAGAGAGCGATTCGCGCCACTGTGCGCGGGCGGGTCCAGGGAGTCGGCTTTCGCGACGCCACCATGCGCGTGGCGCGGCGCCTGGGCGCGCGGGGCTGGGTCCGCAACGAGGGCGACGGCTCGGTCCGCGTGCACGCCGAGGGCCCCGAGGCGGCGATCGGTGCGCTGGAGGAGTTCCTGGGCGAGGGCAGCCGGGCCGCCGAGGTCGCCGGCGTGGAGCTCGAGCGGGCAGAGGTCGAGGGCCACGAGCAGTTCGCGGTGCGCGGCGTGGTCGCCGGGGAGTTCGTTGTCCGCGAGCACGCCGCCGGCTCCCGTCATTTCGACCTCAGGCTCGAGGTGGGCGGCGCGATGCGCTCCTGGGCCTTGCCGAAGGGGCCCTCGATGGACCCCTCGGTGAGGCGGCTTGCGCTCGAGATGCCCGAGCACGAGCTCTCCGGCCGACTCAGCGAGGGGGCGAGCCGCGGTGGCGGCGCGATCGTCTGGGACCGGGGCGGCTACGAGCAGGGCGGCCGCATCGGCTGGCCCGAGGCCCTGGAGCGCGGACATGCCGTCTTCGTCCTCCACGGCGAGAAGCTCGCCGGCGGGTTCGCGCTGCAGCGCACCGACGGCGGCGAGGGATCCAGGTGGCTGCTCGTCAAGCGCCGCGACCGGCACGCGTGCCCGGGCTCCGACGTCGTCGCCGAGCTGCCGGGCTCCGTGCTCAGCGGGCGAACCCTGGACGAGCTGCTGAGCGGCTGACGAGGCGGCGCGGCTGTTTCGAGGCCGGCGACGGGGGGGGGGGGGGGGGTAGCCATACGCCCATGGGCGACGCGGAGGCGCAGACGGGAACGATCGAGGCGAGGATCCCGGCACGCCTCGACCGACTGCCCTGGTCGAAGTTCCACTGGATGATCGTGATCGGGCTCGGGACGGTGTGGATCCTCGACGGGCTCGAGGTGACGATCGTCGGCAGCATCGGCGACCGGCTGACCGAAAAGGGCAGCGGCATCGCCCTCGACGCGGGGCAGATCGGCACCGCCGCCGCCTTCTACGTGGCCGGCGCCTGCATCGGGCGCGCTCTTCTTCGGCCAGCTCACCGACCGCTTCGGCCGCAAGAAGCTCTTCATCTCACCCTCGCCGTCTACATCGCCGCCACCGTCGGCGACCGCCTTCTCCTTCGCCGCCTGGTACTTCTACGCCGCCCGCTTCTTCACCGGCGCCGGGATCGGCGGCGAGTACGCGGCGATCAACTCGGCGATCGACGAGTTGATCCCGGCGCGGGTGCGCGGCCGGGTCGACCTGATCATCAACGGCAGCTACTGGCTCGGCGCCGCCGGCGGCGCGCTGGCCGCGGTCGCCTTCCTCGACACGGCGCTGTTCGCCGCCGACCTCGGCTGGCGGCTCGCCTTCGGCGTCGGCGCCGCGCTCGGCCTGGCGATCCTGCTGGTGCGCCGCAACGTGCCCGAGAGCCCGCGCTGGCTGTTCATCCACGGCAACGACGAGGAGGCCGAGGAGATCGTCGGCGACATCGAGCGAGGAAGTCGAGGAGGAGACCGGCGAGGAGCTCGCCGAGCCCGACGAGAGCCTCGAGGTGCGCCAGCGCGAGCGCATCCCCTTCCGCCAGATCGCCCGCACCGCCTTCGAGCTCTACCCGAAGCGGACCGTCCTCGGCCTCTCCCTGTTCGTCGGCCAGGCCTTCATGTACAACGCGGTCACCTTCGACCTCGGCACCCTGCTGGGCGAATTCTTCGACGTCGCCTCGGGCACGATCCCGATCTACATCGCGATCTTCGCGATCTCCAACTTCCTCGGCCCGCTGACCCTCGGCCGGCTCTTCGACACGGTCGGGCCGCAAACCGATGGTCTCCGGCACCTACCTGGCCTCCGCCGCGCTCACCGTCGTGCTCGGGCTGCTTGCTGCTCGGCGAACAGCCTCACGACCTGGAGCTTCATGGCCTTCGTGCTGGTGATCTTCTTCATCGCCTCGGCCGGCGCCAGCTCGGCCTACCTGACCGTCAGCGAGATCTTCCCGATGGAGACGCAGGGCGCTCTCGATCGCCTTCTTCTACGCGGTCGGGACCGCCGCCGGCGGGATCGCGGGCCCGCTGCTCTTCGGCCACCTGATCGCTTCAGGGAGCCAGAGCAAGGTCGCGATCGGCTTCTTCATCGGCGCCGCGGTGATGACGCTGGGGGGGATCGCCGAGCTGATCTTCGGCGTCCGCGCCGAGCAGAAGGGCCTCGAGAACATCGACAAAACCGCTCACCGCCGAAGAAGCCGAGGAGGGCGGCGAGGAGGAGGAGCACGGCGAGGAAGAGGAGGAGCGCGGGGAGGAGGAGCGCGGCGAGGAGGGCGAGGAAGCGGGCGCCGAGCCGGATGAGCGCCGGCGCCTCGAAGCCGAGCGCCGCGCGCGGATCGAGTCGCGCCGAGAGCGTCAGCGCAGCGGACTGCGCCGTTTCCGGCCCGGGCCCGGTAGCTCCCGCGGATCGCCCGGGATGCCGCTCTACTCCTCCCGGCCCGAAGCCGGGCTCGAGAATGAAATCGAGATCATCGAGCGGGCGCTGGCCGAGCACGGAACGGCGAGCCGCCGTGAGCTTGGGCGCCGGGTCGGAGGCCGTTACTGGGGCCCCGGGCGCTTTCGCGCCGCCCTTCGCGAGGCGGTCGACGAAGGGCGGGTGAAGCGCCTGGCCGCGACCAGTACGCGCCGGTCGGCGTTGGGGCCGAGGAGCAGGAGCGCTAATCGGCGCCGCCGCCCGCCAGCGCGAGGGCGGCCTCGATGTGCGAGAGGTGGGTCAGCCCCTGCGGGAAGTTGCCGAGCATGCGCCCGGCGTCGTGGTCGTACTCCTCGGAGAAGAGGCCGAGGTCATTGGAGGTCTCGATCGCGGCGTCGAAGACCTCGCGCGCCTCACCCTCCCTGCCCTGGTGTGCGAGGGATGAGGCCAGCCAGAACGAGCAGGCGAGGAAGGCACCCTCTTCGGGCATGCCGTCGTCGGCGTCGTAGCGGCGCAGCAGGCCCCCTCCCGCGTCGAGCCCGTCGCGGATCGCGTCGGTGGTGCGGATCATCCGCTCGTCGTCCCAGGCCAGGAAGCCGGCCACCGGCAGTCGCAGCAGGGCCGCGTCGAGGCACTCGCCGCCGAATTCCATCACGAACCTGCCCTGCCGCTCGTCGTAGCCATCGGACTCGACGGCGGCGCGAATCTCCTCGCGGGCGGCTCGCCACTCCTCGGGCACCTCGCGGCCCGTGTCCTCGGCGAGCCGGATGCCCCTGTCGACGGCCGACCAGGTGAGCGCCTTGGAGTGGACGAAGTGGCGCGGCTCTCCCCGCCACTCCCAGATGCCCCGATCCGGCTCGCGCCAGTGCCGGAGCGCGGCCTCGACCAGGTCGGCGACGAAGCGCCAGTAGTCGGCGTCCGGGGAGTTGCCGCGCCGGTGCCAGCGCCAGCTCTGGCTGACCAGCTGGCCGAAGGCGTCGAGCTGGAGCTGCCCCGCGGCCTCGTTGCCGATCCGGACCGGCCCGGCGCCCCGCCATCCCTCCAGGTCGTCGAGCTCGAGCTCGCCGAGCCGCCGCTCGCCGCCGATGCCGAAGAGGATCTGAAGATCGTGTGCGTTCCCTGCCGCGCTGCGCTCGATGAAGCGGCGGAAGGCGTCGGCATCGCGCTCGCAGCCGAGCTCGGCGAGGGATCGCACGGCCATCTCGGAGTCCCGCACCCAGCTGTAGCGGTAGTCCCAGTTGCGCTCGCCGGTGAGTCCCCGGGCCTCGGGCAGCGAGGTCGTCGCCGCCGCCGCGATCGCGCCGGTCGGCTCGAAGGAGAGGGCCTTGAGCACGAGCGCCGAGCGCGCCACCGCGCGATCGCCGGCGAGGTCACCGTCGATGCAGCGCGACCACTCCTGCCACCAGTCCACGGTCCGCTGCAGGTGGCCGTCGATCTCCGAGAAGTCGATCGCCCCCCGCTCGCCGAACGAGTCCAGGTCCACCGGCGGGTGGTAGGCGAGCTCGAACCGGAGCCGGTCGCTCGCCGAGACCTTCGCTCGCCCGACGAGCGTGTGCCTGTCCTCATACTCGAGCGGCACCTCGGTGCGCAGCAGCAGTCCGTCGTGGCCGCCGACCACCGCGAATTCGCGTCCCTCGCCGCGGATCCATGGGTCGACCGAGCCGTAGTCGAACCGGGGGACGACACGGACGCCGAGGTCGAGCTCCCCCTCGATGCCCTCGACGATGCGGACGATCCGCGAGGTCGAGCCGTCCACCGGGCCGGGGAAGAAGTCGAGCACGCGCGCCCTGCCCGTGGCTCCGCTGAGGCGGGTCTCGAGCACGAGGGTCTCGTCGAGGTATTCCCGCTCCGCCTCGCAGCCCGGGAAGTCGAGGGCGAACTGGCCGCCCCGGTCCCAGTCGAGGAGGCGGGCGAAGACCGCCCCGGAGTCGATCCGTGGCATGCAGCACCAGTCGATGGAGCCGCTTCGCGAGACCAGCGCGAGGCTGCGGCGGTCACCGATCAGGCCGTACTCGGAGAGCGCCGGGTAGCGCTCCGACGCCTCTTCGCCCTCGCCGATGGCCACGCCCCCAGGCCTACCCGCGGTCCGGAGGCCGAAAACAGTTCAGCCGTCTCCTGCGGCATGGCAGGAGCGGCATGGCAGGAGCGCTGCGGCCGCCACCCGCACCCGCCGAACGCCCGCCGTCCCGTTTCCGCTCCCCCATCCCGGGTAGCCGCAGGCCATGGCTGAAACCGCGGGCAATGAAGCGATCGGCGGCCGGCGCTGGGCGATCGCCGAGGGATACATCCCCTCGGCGAGCACCGGTGACGGGCCGGCGTTCGAAAGCCACGAGACGGTCTGCGTCCTCAACGCCGGCGACTCCCCGACCCGGGTCTCGTTGACCGTTTTCTTTGCCGATCGCGAGCCCGCGGGGCCATATCTGATGACCGTTCCCGCTCAGCGGACGCGGCACCTGCGCTTCAACGACCTCGAGGATCCCGAGCCGGTACCGAGGGACACGGACTACGCGGCGGTGATCGAGTCGAGCGACCCGGTCGTCGTCCAGCACACGCGGCTCGACTCCAGGCAGCCGGCGCTGGCCCTGCTGTCGACCCTCGCACACCAGGAGAGCTAAGGAGAGATCAGATGTCCGAAACCGTCGGAGCATTCGCACTCAGGCGTCTTCACGAGCACGGGGTCGACCGCATCTACGGCTATCCGGGCGATGGCATCAACGGCATCCTCGGCGGCTTCCACGAGCACGGCGACGAGGTCGAGTTCGTGCAGACCCGTCACGAGGAGATCGCCGCCTTCGCCGCCTCCGCCCACGCGAAGCTGACCGGCGAGGTCGGCGTCTGCATGGCGACCTCCGGGCCGGGCGCGATCCACCTGCTCAACGGGCTCTACGACGCGAAGCTCGACCACCAGCCGGTGGTGGCGATCATCGGCCAGCAGAAGAGGACCTCGCTGGGCTCCAACTACCAGCAGGAGGTCGACCTGAACACCCTGTTCAAGGACGTCGCCTCCGAGTTCGTGCAGACCTGCATGTCACCCCCGCAGGCCCGCCACCTGATCGACCGCGCCATCCAGATCGCTCGCGCGACCGCGCTCGGTGACCGCGGTGATCTTCCCCGAGGACGTCCAGGAGTCCGACTACGAAGACCCGCCGCGCGCCCACGGCTCGGTGTTCACCGCTCCGATCGAGAGCAGGCCGCCGCGGATCGTTCCCGCCGGAGCGGGAGGTGCGGCGCGCCGCCGAGGTCCTCAACTCCGGCGAGAAGGTCGCGATCCTGGTCGGCGCGGGCGCCCGCGGGAGCCGCGGACGAGGTGATCGCGGTCGCCGACCTGCTCGGCGCCGGCGTCGCCAAGGCGCTCAACGGGCGCGACGTCCTGCCCGACGACCTGCCCTTCGTCACCGGCCCGATCGGCCTGCTCGGCTCGAAGCCGAGCTACGAGATGATCGATGGCTGCGACACCTTCCTGATGATCGGCTCCAGCTTCCCCTACGCGGAGTGGCTGCCGGAGCCGGGCCAGGCGCGCGGCGTCCAGATCGACATCGACGGCCGCCTGATCGGGATCCGCTACCCGATGGAGGTCGGCCTGGTCGGCGACGCCCGCGACACCCTGCGTCGAGCTGATCCCGCAGCTGGAGCGCAAGGAGGACCGCTCCTGGCGCGAGGAGATCGAGGGCGAAGTCGAGCGCTGGTGAGAGATCCTCGCCGAGCGAGCGATGCTCGACGCCGAGCCGCTCAACCCGCTGCGCGTCTTCCACGAGCTCAGCCCGCGGCTGCCCGACGACTGCATCCTCACCGCCGACTCCGGCTCGGCGACCAACTGGTGGGCGCGCCACCTGAAGCTGCGCGAGGGAATGCGGGCGGCGCTCTCCGGCACGCTGGCGACGATGTGCCCGGCGGTCCCCTACGCCTTCGCGGCGAAGATGGCCTACCCGGACCGGCCGGTGATCGCCGCGCTCGGCGACGGCGCGATGCAGATGCTCGGCATCAACGCCCTGATCGACATCGCCAACCGCTAGGAGCAGTGGAGCAACAAGCAGCTCGTCGTGCTCGTCCTCCACAACGACGACCTCAACCAGGTCACCTGGGAGCAGCGCGTGCTGGCCGGCGACCCGAAACTCGAGGCCTCGCAGACGATCCCCGACTTCCACTACGCCGGCTACGCCGAGCTGCTCGGGCTGAAGGGGATCAGGGTCGACGACCCCGACGCGGTCGGCGACGCCTGGGACGAGGCGCTCGCCGCCGACCGCCCGGTCCTGCTCGAGGCGATCACCGATCCCGAGGTGCCGCCGCTGCCGCCGCACATCAAACTCGAACAGGCGACCTCGATGGCGAAGGCGCTGCTCAAGGGCGACCCGCACGGCGCGCGCGTGGTCAAGCAGTCGCTGAAGGGCAAGCTGAAGGAGTTCGTGACCCGCTGATGGCGTCGCCGACGGCGCACGACGGCACGGTCGAGGCGCCGGTCGACGAGCTCGCGGTCTCGGCCTACACCGTTCCCACCGACGAGACCGGAGTCCGACGGCACGCTGGAGTGGGACTCGACGACGATCGTCGTCGTCGAGGTCGAGGGCGGGGGGCGAGGCCGGCCTCGGCTACACCTACGGCGACCTCGCCGTCGCGACTCTCGTCGACTCGAAGCTGGCGCCCGTCGTGCGCGGCGCCGACGCGCTCTGCCCGCCTGCGGCCTGGGCGGCGATGCAGGCGGCGATCCGCAACGCCGGCCGGCCCGGGGTCGGCGCGATGGCGGTCTCCGCGGTCGACATCGCGCTCTGGGACCTGAAGGCGAAGCTGCTCGGCGTCTGCCTCGCCGACGCCCTGCCTCGCTTCCACGAGGCCGCTGCCGGTCTACGGCAGCGGCGGCTTCACCTCCTACTCGACCGAGCGCCTGCGCGAGCAGCTCGACGGCTGGATGGAGGCGCGGCTGCCGCGGGTGAAGATCAAGGTCGGGCGCGAGCCCGAGCGCGACGGCGAACGGCTCGCTCTGTGCCGCGAGGTGATCGGCGAGGAGGTCGAGCTGATGGTCGACGCCAACGGCGCCTTCGACCCGAAGCGAGGCGCTGGGCCAGGCCGAGATCTACGCCGGCTCGGCGTCGCCTACCTCGAGGAGCCGGTCAGCTCCGAGGACCGCGCCGGCTCTGCGCCTGCGTCGCGCGAGCACGGCCCGGCCGGGATGGAGATCGCCGCCGGCGAGTACGAGTGGGACCTGCCGCAGCTTGCGGATCTCGCCGCCTGCGTCGACGTCGTCCAGGCCGACGTCACCCGGGTCGGCGGCATCACCGAACATGCTGCGCGCCGACGGCATCTGCAAGGCGGCGCAGCGCCGCTTCTCCGCCCACTGCGCGCCGGCGGTCTCCGCCCACGTCTGCTGCGCGATCGAGACCTTCGAGCACCTCGAGTACTTCCACGACCACGTGCGGATCGAGCGGATGCTCTTCGACGGCACCGCTCGAGCCGGACGGGGGGCGGCTCGTGCCCGACCGCTCGCGGCCGGGCCTGGGGCTCGAGCTGAAGCGCGACGAGGCGGAGAGGTACGCGGCATGAGCTGGCCGGCGACGCGTCGGGCCACGGCACGCTCGCGCCCGAGGGCGCCGAGCGAGATCGACCGCCGAGGCGCTCGAGCGAGACCTGGAGGACGCGGTCGCAGGGCGAGGTCCGCTTCGACGCCGGCACCCGGGCGATCTACTCGCACGACAGCTCCAACTACCGCCAGCCGCCGCTCGGCGTCGTCATCCCCCGCGGCCGCGAGGACGTGATCGCCGCCGTCCGCGCCTGCCACGAGCACGGCGCGCCGGTCCTGCCCCGCGGCTGCGGCACCAGCCTCTCCGGCGAGACCGACAACGTCGCCGTCGTCCTCGACACCTCGAAGTACATGCGCGAGATCCTCGAGATCGACCCCGAGCGCAGGATCGCCCGGGTCGCAGCCCGGCGTGATCCGCGACCAGCTCGCGACGATCGACCGAGAGCGAGCACGACCTCACCTTCGCCCCCGACACCTCGACCCACGAATACGCGACCTTCGGCGGCATGATCGGCAACAACTCCTGCGGCATCCACTCGGTGATGGCCGGCCGCACCGCCGACAACGTCGAAGAGCTCGAGATCCTCACCTACGACGGCGAGGTGATGCGGGTCGGGCCGACCTCCGAGGAGGAGCTCGAGCGGATCGTCGCCGCCGGCGGCCGCCGCGGGCGAGATCTACGAGGCGATGCGCGACCTGCGCGAACGCTACGCGGCGCTGATCCGCGACCGCTACCCCGACATCCCGCGCCGCGTCTCCGGCTACAACCTCGACGAGCTGCTGCCCGAGCAGGGCTTCAACGTCGCCCGCGCCCTGGTCGGCTCCGAGGGCACGCTGGCCATGGTGCTCGAGGCGACGGTGCGGCTCGTCCCATCCCCGCCGGCCCGCTCGCTGCTGGTGCTCGGCTACCCGAGCGTCTTCGAGGCCGGCCGATCACGTGCCGGAGATCCTCGAGCACGGGCCGACCGGGCTGGAGGGGATCGACGGCCGCCTGATCTCCGACCTGGTCCGCAAGGGCAAGCACACCGCCGAGGTGCCGATGCTGCCCGATGGCGAGGGCTGGCTGCTGGTCGAGTTCGGCGCCGAGTCGCGCTCGGAGAGCCATGGCCGGGCAGAAGAATGCATGGAGGAGCTGCGGAGGGACGGGACGCCCCCCTCGATGAAGCTGTTCGACGATCCCGAGGAGGAGCAGTCGCCTCTGGGAGGTGCGCGAGGCGGGCCTCGGCGCCACCTCCTACCTGCCCGGCGAGCGCGACCACTGGCCCGGCTGGGAGGACGCCGCGGTGCCGCCCGAGCGGCTCGGCGAATACCTGCGCGAGCTTCCGCGAGCTGCTCGACGAGCACGACTACCGTGCGGCGCTCTACGGCCACTTCGGCGACGGCTGCGTCCACTGCCGGATCAACTTCGACCTGCGCACCGCCGGCGGGCTGCGCACCTGGCGGCGGTTCCTCGACGAGGCCGCCGACCTCGTCGTCGAGCACGGCGGCTCGCTCTCGGGCGAGCACGGCGACGGCCAGCAGCGGGCCGAGCTGCTGCCGAAGATGTACGGGCCGGAGCTGGTCGGCGCCTTCGACGAGATGAAGCGGATCTGGGACCCGGACAACCGGATGAACCCGCACAAGGTCGTCGACCCCTATCCGATCGTCTCCAACATGAAGCTCGGCTCCGGCTACTCGCCGCCCGAAGTCGACACCCACTTCGCCTACGGCGAGGACGGCGGCAGCTTCGCCCACGCGGCGCTGCGCTGCGTCGGCGCCGGCAAATGCCGCGACGACTCGCAGGGCACGATGTGCCCGAGCTTCATGGCCACCCGGGACGAGGAGCACACGACCCGCGGCCGCGCCCGGATCCTCTACGAGATGCTCGAGGGCAGACGGTCACCGACGGCTGGCGCTCGCGACGAGGTCAAGGAGGCGCTCGACCTCTGCCTCTCCTGCAAGGGCTGCAAGGGCGACTGCCCGGTCAGCGTCGACATGGCCACCTACAAGGCCGAGTTCCTCTCCCACCACTACAAGGGCCGGCCGCGCCCGCGGGCCGCCTACTCGATGGGGCTGATCATGTTCCACGCCCGGCTCGCCGCTCGGCTGCCGCGGCTCGCCAACCGCATCACCCATGCCCCCGGGCTCGGCGCGGCGCTGAAGCGCGCCGGCGGGCTCAGCCCCGAGCGTGAGATGCCGCGCTTCGCCGAGCAGACGTTCAAGGACTGGTTCGCGAGGACGCGGCGCCGTCAACCCGCAGGGCGAGCCCGTCGTCCTCTTCCCCGACACCTTCAACAACTTCCTCCATCCCGAGGTGATGAAGGCCACGGCGAGGGCCCTGGAGGCGGCCGGCTTCCGCGTCGTCGTTCCGGAGCCGGCGCTGTGCTGCGGGCGCCCGCTCTACGACTACGGGATGCTCGACACCGCCAAGGCCTTCTGGCGGCGGATGCTCGACGTGCTGGCGCCGCACATCCGCGACGGCACGCCGGTGGTCGGGGTCGAGCCGAGCTGCGTCGCCGCCTTCCGCGACGAGCTGCCGGGCCTGATGCCGCATGACGAGGACGCCAAGCGCCTCTCGCTGCAGACGCTCACCCTGGCCGAGCTGCTCAGGCAGCGGGCCCCTGATTGGCAACCGCCGCGGCTCAATGCGCACGGCCCTCGTCCACGGCCACTGCCACCAGGAGGCGGTGATGGGGATGAGCGCCGAGTCCGAGCTCTACGAGCGCATGGGCCTCGACTTCGAAGTCCTCGACTCGGGCTGCTGCGGCCTGGCCGGATCGTTCGGCTTCGAGCGCAGACCACGACGAGATCTCGCGCGAGATCGCCGAGCAGCGGCTGCTGCCGACCGTCCGCGGCGCCGCGGAGAGCACCCTGCTGATCGCCGACGGCTTCTCCTGCAAGACGCAGATAGAGACCCTGAGCGAACGACGGGCGCTGCACACGGCGCAGGTGATCGAGTTGGCGTTCCACCAAGAGCGCAGGGCGGGGGACGGTCTCGGACCTCGCCCCGAGGACGGGCTGCCCGACCTGGTGATGAACGGCGAGGGTCGGCGCCGGGAAGCGGCCCTGCTCGGCGGGGCTCTGCTGGCCGGCACCGGGATCGCCGCCGGCGCGCTGGCCCTGGCCCGGGCGCGAGATTGAGTTGAAGCGCCGGGCGCACGGGGCGGGAGACGCCGCCCGGCAGACGGCGTCAAGCCGGCCCGATCAGCTCCGCCGGGTGAGGCCGGCCGCGCTCGTGGTGGGCTGAGGCAGGCTCGGGCCTGGGGGCGGTCCGACCTCTGCGGCAGGTCCGTCCTCGTTTCCGAGCTCGATCAGCAGGTCCGCGACGGAGAGCCCGAGGCCCCGCTCGGCGGCGGCCCCGGCACAGGCCTCGGCGGCTCCGCTGGCGCTGCGCCAGGTGAGGCGCTTCCAGTTCCAACGGGGGCCGCAGCCCATCTCCTCGGCCCACCTCTGGCAGGCCTCGGCGCGGAGGCGGCGGAGGCGGCGGACCCGGCGGGAGCCACGGGTGCCGACGAGCCGGGCGCCCCACGCATACAGCTGCTGGCGCTCCTCCTCGTCGAGCCGGGTACGAGTCGGTACCCGCCGTTGGCCCGGCATAGCACCGCGCCGTCAAATCGCTGACCGGCGGCGGGGATGCCGCTGAGGTCAGCGATCGGCTGCCGCGACCAGCGCCCCGGCGGCTGCGGCGCCCGCGAGCAGGGTTCCCGCGATCGCGGCCCGATGCCGGGTCAGCCACCATTGCGGGCTCGCGCCGTGGGCGATCCCGTCGAAACGGCCATGGGCGCCGGGATCCTCGGCGGGCGGCGTCATCAGGTTGCCGCCCTCCTCCTGGGTCTCCGTGGGCGGGCCTTCGGTCTGCTGCCCGTCGACGGCCGTGCGCGCCAGGTAGCGCTCCGCCAGCCAGGGAGCGAATTTGCTGCCCAGAACCGTGTAGACGGTCGGCACGCCGACGTAGACCTGCCGGCGGCGGTGGCAGGCGGCCCAGTGCACCGCGTCGGCGGCGATCTCCGGCTGGTAGACGGGCGGGACCGGCATCGGGTGATTCGGCATCTTCGAGCGGCCGTGGTCGAACTGCGGCGTGTTGACGCCCGGTAGCTGGACCATGGTCACGTGGACGTTCGAGCCCTCGTGGCGGAGCTCGGTCCGCACCGAGTCGACGAAGCCCTTGATCGCGTGCTTGGCACCGCAGTAGGGGGCCTGCAGTGGGATCCCCTGGTAGGCCATTGCCGAGCCGACCTGGACGATCGTGCCCGCGTCGCGCCTGCGCATCCGGCTCAGCGCCGAGCGGGTTCCCCAGACGGTCCCGTGGTAGGTGACGTTGGTCGCGCGCTCGTACTCCTCGGGCTGGATGTCCCAGAAGTAGGAGAAGACGGTGGTCATCGCGTCGTTGACCCAGACGTCGATGGGCCCCAGCTGGGCCTCGACCAGCTCGGCCGCCTCCTCGACCGCATTGGCGTCGGCGACGTCGGTGGGCACCGCGAGACCCACGCCTCCCGCGCTCTCGACCTCGTCGCGCACTCCCTCGAGGGCATCCTCGCCACGGGCGAGGAGGGCGACCTTGGCGCCGTCATCGGCGAACCTGCGCGCGATCGCGCGCCCGATCCCGGAGCCGGCGCCGGTCACCACGACGGTCATTTCCTCGAACGTGCCGATGACTTCCGTTACCCCCCGGCTTGGCCGCACAAACGGCCGGGTAGCTCATACCCATGGCCGATCCGAAGACCATCACCCTTCGAGGTGGATCGGGGATGCCGGTGCTCGGGCTGGGCACCTGGCAGCTCACCGGCGAGGAGGCTCGCTCCGGCGTCGAGCACGCGCTGGAGATCGGCTACCGGATGATCGACACCGCCGACGACTACGAGAACCAGGCGCAGGTCGGCGACGCCCTCCGTGCCTCCCGGTCGAGCGGGGAGGGGCCTTCCTGATCACCAAGATCGAGGAGGACGAGAAACCGCGCCGCGCCGCCCGCGAGAGGCTCGACCAGCTCGGCGTCGACCGCGTCGACCTGCTGCTGGTTCATCGGCCGCCGCCCGACGGCGCCGGCGAGTCGCTGTAAAGCGCGAGAAGATGGACGAGTAGCAACGCACCGGCCACCGCCTCTGGGGCGGCGGCCGGGAAACTGCCGGAATCGATCAGCGCAGGGCTACTGGCCCTGGCGGACGCCCGGCTCGGCGTGCTCGTACTGGATCGGGGTGGTGATCCGACCGCCCGGGATGTTGGCCTCCTTCTCGTACTTGCCGAGTGGCAGCACGACTCGTCCCCAGGCACCCTCGAGCATCATCGCGCCTGCCGTGTAGGCCGCTGCGACCGCGGACCCGATCAGGATCCAGCCGGCAGCGGTGCCCCACCACCCCACACCGGTCAGGTAGTGGATCGCGAGGAACCCGGCGCCCACCGCCAACGACGTGAGCACGGTGAACAGCGCCGCGCTCTCGGCGACCGCGGCAAGCGCCCCGAGGGCCGTGATCACTCCCAGGGCGAGGAACCAGAAGCCCAGCTCGGGGAACGAGCCGGTGGGAAGCGTGTAGGCCCCCACCGCGACCAGCAGGTTGAGGATGCCGAAGGCCAGCCAGAACGAGCCCCACATGCCGTGCATGGCCGTGGCTATCCCGTCGCGAGCCTTGTACGCCCACATCCCTGCCAGGAACTGGGCCAGGCCGCCGAACATCGCAGCGAAGGGGAACAGGAACAGATCCGATTCGCTGCCCCCGTACCAACCGGCCAGGTGCGCCGCGACGACGAAGGTCGCCCCGGCGAAGCCGAACAGGCCGAGGATTGAGGGCGCGGCGATCGGTTGCAGCATCACCCGAGTCGTGTCGGACCAGCCGTCCGAGCCACCGTGCCCATTGCGTTCTGGACTCATCTTGGCCTCTTTTCTCTAGCGTTCCTACTCCACAGCCGCACTACCCGGCATGGGTCCGCCGGAACCGCTCGTCAGGAGCCTGACCGCCCGGTGCCAAGCGGTTTGCGGTGCCGATGGTCGAGCTCGCGTGCTTCGTTTACGCGTCGCGCACCTTGGGTATCCGAGGCACACGATGCAAGGGGAGTCACGGCAATAGCGATGGAGCTTCCGCCCCTACTTCGCCAGTTGGGCGGCGATCCCACCGGTCGCGGCTCAGCCGCCCGCTCGAAGCGCTCGCGAGAGCTGAGGCCCCGCACGCTCAGCGCCGACACGATGGCGAAGTCCGTCTGCCCCTACTGCGCAGTGGGCTGCGGGCAGCGCGTCTACGCCAAGGACGGCAGGGTCACCCAGATCGAGGGCGACCCGGACAGCCCCGTCTCCCGCGGCAGGCTCTGCCCGAAGGGCGCGGCCTCCGAGCAGCTGGTCAACAGCGAGCTGCGCAACCACAAGGTCAGATACCGGCCGCCGCACGGCACCGAGTGGCAGGAGCTCGACCTCGACGAGGCGATGGAGATGATCGCCGACCGCATGATCGCCGCCCGCGAGAGCGGCTGGGAAGCGCGAGGAGGACGGCGCCGCTCTCAATCGCACCCGCGGCTTCGCCCACCTCGGCGGCGCGACCCTCGACAACGAGGAGAACTACCTGATCAAGAAGCTGTTCACCGCGATGGGCGCGGTGCAGATCGAGAACCAGGCGCGCATATGACACTCCTCCACCGTCCCCAGTCTGGGGACGTCGTTCGGTAGGGGTGGCGCCACCACCTTCCAGCAGGACCTGGCCAACGCGGACTGCATCGTGATCCAGGGGTCGAACATGGCGGAGTGCCATCCGGTCGGCTTCCAGTGGGTGATGGAGGCGCGCGAACGGGGCGCGAAGATCATCCACGTCGACCCGCGCTTCACCCGCACCAGCGCGATGGCCGACGTCCACGTGCCGCTCCGCGCCGGCTCCGACATCGCCTTCCTCGGCGGCATCGTCAACTACATCCTCGAGAACGGGCGCGAGTTCCGCGAGTACGTGCAGGCCTACACAAACGCGCGCACGATCGTCAGCGACGACTTCCGCGACACCGAGGACCTCGGCGGCGTCTTCTCCGGCCTCAACGCGGAGACGGGGAAATACGAACGCGACTCCTGGCAGTACAAGGGGATGGAGGTGGGCGCCTCGGCCGGCCAGCGGGAGCTGGGCGAGGCAGAAGGCGAGCAGGCGCACGGCGCCCACGGGGGCGAGCTGCGCCACGGCGAGCCCCCGGAGGAGGACGAGACGCTCGAGGACCCGCGCTGCGTCTTCCAGCTGCTCAAGCGCCACTACAGCCGCTACACGCCGGAGATGGTCGAGCGGATCTGCGGCGTGCCGAGGGAGACAGTTCCTCGAGGTCGCCGAGGCCCTCTGCGAGAACTCCGGCCGGGAGCGCACCTCGGCCTTCTGCTACGCGGTCGGCTGGACCCAGCACACGGTCGGCGTCCAGTACATCCGCACGGCGGCGATCGTGCAGCTGCTGCTCGGCAACATCGGCCGGCCCGGCGGCGGCATCCTCGCGCTGCGCGGGCACGCCTCGATCCAGGGCTCGACCGACATCCCGACCCTGTTCAACATCCTGCCCGGCTACCTGCCGATGCCGCACGCGCACGAGCGGTCCAGCCTCGACACCTACGTCGAACGCAACGCGCCGCCGACCGGCTGCTGGGGCAACACCCGCTCCTACATGGTCAGCCTGCTGAAGGCCTGGTGGGGCGAGGCGGCGACGCGAGGAGAACGACTTCTGCTTCGACTACCTGCCGCGGATCGGCAAGGACCACTCGCACTACCCGCTCGATCCTCGAAATGCTCGACGGCCGGGTGGACGGCTTCTTCGTGATCGGCGAGAACCCGGCCGTCGGCTCGGCCAACTCGAAGCTGCAGCGGCAAGGCGCTGGCGAACCTGAACTGGCTGGTGGTGCGCGACTTCAGCGAGATCGAGACCGCCTCCTTCTGGCACGACTCGCCGGAGATCGAGAGCGGCGAGCTGAAGACCGAGGAGATCGGCACCGAGGTCTTCCTGATGCCGGCCGCCGCGCACGTCGAGAAGGACGGCAGCTTCACCAACACCCAGCGCCTGCTGCAGTGGCACCACAAGGCGGTCGAGCCGCCCGGGCGACAGCCGCTCCGAGCTGTGGTTCATCTACCACCTCGGCCGCCGGGTGCGCGAGAGGCTGGCCGGGTCGGACGATCCGAAGGACCGGCCGATCCTCGACCTGACCTGGGACTACCCGACCGCAGGGCCCCCACGACGAGCCCGACGCCGGAGGCGGTGCTGCGAGGAGATCAACGGCCGCGACGCCGACGGCTCGCCGTCTCCGGCTTCACGGACCTGGAGGCCGACGGCTCGACCGCCTGCGGCTGCTGGATCTACTCCGGCTGCTACGCCGACGGCGTCAACCAGACCGCCCGGCGCAAGCCCGGCAGCGAGCAGAGCTGGGTGGCCCCGGAGTGGGGCTGGGCGTGGCCGGCCGAACCGGCGCATCCTCTACAACCGCGCCTCCGCCGACCCCGAGGGCAGGCCCTGGTCGGAGCGCAAGCGCTACGTCTGGTGGGACGCCGAGGCAGGGCGAATGGACCGGCGAGGACGTGCCCGACTTCACCGCCGACAAGGCGCCCGACTACGTGCCGCCGGAGGGCGCGACGGCCCAGGACGCGCTGCGCGGCGACGAGCCCTTCATCATGCAGGCCGACGGGCGTGGCTGGCTGCTACGTGCCCGACGGGCTCGTCGACGGCCCGCTTCCCGACCCACTACGAGCCGCACGAGTCGCCCGTTCGCGAACCCCCTCTACGGGCAGCAGGCGAACCCGACCCGCCAGACGCTTCGAGCGGCCCGAGAACCCCTACAACCCGACCGCCGGCGAGCCGGGCGCCGACGTCTTCCCCTTCGTGATGACCACCTACCGGCTGACCGAGCACCACACCGCCGGCGGCATGAGCCGCACGGTGCCCTACCTGGCCGAGCTGCAGCCGGAGATGTTCTGCGAGGTCGAGCCCGGCGCTGGCCGCCGAGCGCGGCCTCGAGCACGGCGGCTGGGCGACGATCGTCAGCGCCCGCACGGCGATCGAGGCGCGGGTGCTGGTCACCGACGCGGGTCAAGCCGCTGCGAGGTCGACGGGCCGCAGCCGTCCACCAGGTCGGCCTGCCCTACCACTGGGGCAGCCGCGGGCTCGTCACCGGCGACTCGGCCAACGACCTGTTCCCGTTCGCCCTCGACCCCAACGTGCACATCCAGGAGGTCAAGGCGGCGACCTGCGACGTCGTCGCCGGCCGCCGGCCGCGCGGGCCCGGCGCTGCCCGCCTTCGTCGCCTCCTACCGCAAGCGCGCCGCGGGCGAGGGGCGCCTGATGGCCGGGCACGCGATCGAGCTCGAGGCCGGCGCCGGCCTACGACGGCCGAGCGGCGAGCCGCGGCGCGTCGGGTTCTTCACCGACACCTCGGTCTGCATCGGCTGCAAGGCCTGCGAGGTCGCCTGCAAGGAGTGGAACCAGGTGCCGGCGGACCCGCAGGGCTTCACCGGCGAGCTCCTACGACAACAGCGGCGAGCTGGGCGCCGAACCGCTGGCGCCACGTCGCCTTCATCGAGCAGAAGCTGCGGTCGGCGTCGAGGAGGCGGCGCCGGACTCCTGGGTGCAGGAGGCCGCGACGCAGAACCTGGTCGAGCGGGGCTGCGAGACGCACGACGGCGACGGCTTCCGCTGGCTGATGAGCTCCGACGTCTGCAAGCACTGCACCGAGGCCGGCTGCCTCGACGCCTGCCCGACCGGCTCGCATCTTCCGCACCGAGTTCGACACCGTCGTCGTCCAGGAGGACATCTGCAACGGCTGCGGCTACTGCGTCGTCGCCTGCCCGTTCGGGGTGCTCGACCAGCGCGAGGACGACGGGCGGGTCTGGAAGTGCACGCTCTGCTACGACCGCCTGCAGGACGACATGGAGCCGGCCTGCGCGCAGGCCTGCCCGACCGACTCGATCCAGTTCGGCGCCGCTCGACGAGCTGCGCGAGCGCGCCGGCGAGCGCGGTCGAGGCGCTGCACGAGGCGCGGCCACGAGGAGGCGCAGCCTCTACGGCGACCCGAGGACGACGGCGTCGGGCGGCGCTCGGCGCCTTCTTCCTGCTGCTCGACGAGCCCGAGGTCTACGGGCTGCCGCCCGACCCGGTCGTGCCGACCCGCGCGACCTGCGCTCGATCTGGGGCGCCGGTCGGCGCGGCCGCGGTCGGCGCTCGGCGCCGGGATCGCGGCCAGCCTGTCGGGGGGCGGCGATGAAGGAGCGCCGATGGTGCCACGCGAGCGGCGCGCCACCTACTACGACCGGCCGGTGGTCAAGCCGCCGGTCTGGAAGCCGGGAGATCCCGGTCTACTTCTTCACCGGCGGGCTGGCCGGGGCCTCGGCGGTGCTCGCGTGCCGGCGGCCGACCTGCGCCGGCGCGGACGGAGCTCGGCCGGCGCGCCTGGGCCGGTCGCCCTCGCCGGCGGTACGGTCGCGCCCGCTGCTGCTGATCTCCGACCTCGGCCGGCCCGCGCGCTTCCTCAACATGCTGCGCGTCTTCAAGGTGACCTCGCCGATGAGCGTCGGCGACCTGGCTGCTGGCGGCCAGCGGCGGCGACCACCATCGCTGCCGGCCTGCGCTCAACGCGCTCACCGGCCGGCAGCCGCGTCTGGCCGGGCTCACCCGCGCCGGTCGCCGCGGCTGCTCGGGCCGCCGCTCGCGACCTACACCGCGGTGCTGATCGCCAACAGCGCGATGCCCGCCTGGTCAGAGGCGCGCCGCGAGCTGCCGTTCGTCTTCGCCGCCAGCGCCGCCGCCAGCGCCGCCGGCGCCGCGACGTCATGGTGCCGGCCGGTGCCGGGCGCGGCGCCGGCGCGCGCGCCTCGGCGTGCCGCGGCGCTCGCCGAGGAGGGCGCGACCGCTGCCGTCATGCAACGCCGTCTCGGGCGACGCACGGCGCGTCGTACCGCGACGGCGAGGCCAGCCGCTTCGGCAGGCTGGCCCGGGGCCTGACACCGCGGGCGGCGCTCGCGGTGCTGGCGACTCGCGGCGCGGCGCCGCGCCGGCCGCGGTCGCCGGCGGCGCGCCGATCCTCGCCGGGCTCGGCTGGCCGAGCGCTGGAGCGTCTTCAAGGCCGGCTTCGCCTCGGCGCCGCGACCCGAGCAGACGGTCGCGCCCCAGCGCGAGCGCGTCGACGCGGGTCGCGGCCACGGCGCGTCGAGGCGCCAGGCAGCGCGCGCATGACCGCCGCAGAGGCACTCGCTGACCGCGACGATCGAGCCGCGACGGGCGCCGCGACGCGGTGGCCGTCGAGGAGCCGCTCGAGATCCGCGTCGACGGCGAGCCGCTGGCCGTGACCATGCGCACGCCCGGCCACGACGAGGAGCTGGCGCTCGGCTTCCTCTTCGGCGAGGGCCTGATCGCGGCGGCCGCGAGCCGTGGGGCCCAGCGACCGATCTCGCCGCCAACGTCGTCGAGGTCGCCGGCCCTCTGCTGCGCGACCCCGGCGGCGCGCCGCTTCTACACGACCTCCTCGTGCGGAGTCTGCGGGCAAGGGCGCGCTCGAGGAGGTCGCGGTGGCAGCCCGCCCGCTGCCCGCCGGCCCCGCGTCGCCCGCGACCTGCTCGCCGTGCTGCCCGACCGGCTGCGCCAGCCCGGCTTCCAGCGCACCGGCGGCCTGCACGCGACCGGGATCTTCGACGCCGCGGGCGGCTGCGCTGGCGCGCGAGGACGTCGGGCGCCACAACGCGATGGACAAGGCGATCAGGCGGGCGCTGCTCGACAGCCGTGCTGCCCCTCGCCGCGCCGCGTGCTCTGCGTGAGCGGGCCGCCTCTCCTTCGAGCTGGTGCAGAAGGCGGCGGTCGCCGGCGCCCCGGTCCTGGTCGGCGTCGGCGCGCCCAGCTCGCTCGCGGTCGAGCTCGCGGCCGACCGCGGCCTGACCCTCGCGGGGTTCGCGCGCGGCGGCCGCGTGAACGTCTACACGGGAGCGCAGCGGGTAGCCGGATGAGGTGAGCGCGACCCGCCAAGCCGACCCCGAGGCCGCGGGTCAGGCCGACCGCCAGGACGCGGGCCCGGAAATCGGCGGGATCGAGTGGGAGGTGCTGAAGCTCTCCGGCGTCGTGATCCTCGGCGCGCTGATGTCGATCCTCGACACGACGATCGTCAACATCGCCCTGCGCGACATCTCGCAGGAGCTCGGCTCCCCGCTGGACACGGTGCAGTGGGTGGTGACCGGCTACCTGCTGGCGCTGGCCACCGTGATCCCGCTCTCGGGCTGGATCTCGGAGCGCTTCGACGCGAAGCGCGTGTGGATGGGCTCGATCGCCCTCTTCATGATCGGCTCGGCGCTGTGCGGCCTGGCCGGCTCGGCCGGAGAGCTGATCGCCTTCAGGGTCCTCCAGGGGTTCGGCGGGGGCCTGATCATGCCGGTCGGCATCACCCTGCTCACCCAGGCCGCCGGGCCGAAACGGGTCGGCCGCGTGATGAGCATCGTCGGCGTGCCGATGCTGCTCGGCCCCGTGCTCGGCCCGGTGCTCGGCGGCCTGATCGTCGACAACGCCAGCTGGCGCTGGATCTTCTACGTCAACATCCCGATCGGCGTGATCGCGCTGGCGCTGGCCCGGCGGGTCCTGCGGCCGGGGACCACCGGGAGGCCGGGCGGCTCGACTGGCTGGGCTTCCTGCTCGGCTCGCCCGGTGTGGCGCTGGTCGTCTTCGGCCTCTCCGAGAGCACCAGCGAAGGGCGGCTTCGCCGCCACCGTCGTCGTGGGGCCCGATCCTCGCCGGCGTCGTCCTGCTGGCGCCGTTCGTCTGGCACTCCCTGCGCGCCGAGAACCCGATGATCGACCTGCGCCTGTTCGGGCGCGTCGGCTTCGCCGCCGCCTCGGCGACCGTCTTCTTCGTCGGCGCGGCGCTGTTCGGCGGCCTCCTGGTGCTGCCGCTCTTCTTCCAGATCTCGCGCGGGGAGAGCCCTCTGGGCGCCGGCCTGCTCCTCGCCGCCCAGGGCGTCGCCGCGGCCCTCATGATGCCCGCTCTCCGGCAAGCTCACCGACCGGGTCGGCGGGGGTCCGGTCGCCGTCGTCGGCCTGGTGATGGTCGCGGCCGGCACCGTCCCCTATGCGCTGGTCAGCGCCTCGACCAGCCTCTGGTTGCTGGAGGGCGCCCTGGTCCTGCGCGGATTCGGGCTCGGCCTTCACGATGATGCCGTCGATGGCGGCCGCGTACGCGGCCCTGGAGCATGGCGCGGTGCCCCGGGCGACCAGCGCGCTGAACGTCCTCCAGCGGGTCGGAGGCTCCCTCGGCACCGCAATTCTCGCCGTCGTGCTCCACGGCCAGCTCGCGGCGCTCGGCTCGGGCTCAGCAGCAGGAGGAGGGGCCTCCTCGGCGCGGGAACTGCCGCCGAAGGTCGCCGCCCGGCTCGCCGAACCGATCGCCCGGGCCTTCGGCAATACGTTCTGGTGGGCATTCGGGCTGACGGTGGTGGCCCTGGCCCCGGCCGCGGTCCTCGCCGTCAAGGGCGACGTCGCCTCCGACGAGGAGGGCTAGCGGGCCTCCTCGGGCGCGACCTCCGTCGCCAGCTCCCGCAGCCGATCGAGGCCGAGCCCGCTTCTCCCGGCCGCCCAGCATGCGAGCGGGGCGGCGGTGCGCTCCGATGAGTGGGCGGCGGTCGCGGCGAGCTCCAGCAGCTCCACCACCTCCTCGTCGGTCGGCGGCTCTACGCCGGCCTCTCTGCAGAACAGGTCCAGCCATTCGTCACGTCTCATCTCAACCTCCGATCGCGCTGATCGTACGCGCCGGGGGACCGATCGCCCGCCTCCGGCATCCGTCGTGCTCACCGCGTCCCGCCGTCCTTCCTGAAACGGCCTGCGCGGAGACGAGGCGGCGAAGGAGTCGAACCTTCCAAGCGATGGGTCCACACCGCCCTGCCGGCTTTGAAGGCCGGATGGGCCACCGGGCCCCTGCCGCCCCACGTCTGGAGAAGGCGATCATGCGCGCGAGGCCCTCGGAAGGTGACGGTCCCCCTCACGGCGGAGAGCCCTTTCGCCGTCGAGCTGCTCGAGCAGGGCCTGCGCATACTTGCGGCTGACCCCAAGCAGGTCGCGGGCCCGGGCGATCGTCGTGAACCCGTCCCGGTCGACCTGGGCGAGCACGACGCCGCGGATCTTCACGTAGCTGTCCGCCGGGTAGAGCACGTCGCGCTTCAGCCGCACCAGCTCCCCGCAGTCGACCAGCTGACCGATCGCGGCCTCCACCTCGCGGCGCCGGGCCCCGACCGCCGCCGCCAGGTCGGCCGGGGTGCGGGGTCGGAGCCCATCCCGGCGCAGCTCACCGAGCAGCTGCTCGGGCCAGCGGGCCGGGAGCCTGCCGCTCGGCCTCGCGGGCCGGCGCACGGCTCCCCGGCGGAGGCTCGCCGCGGCCGTCGCGTCGGACCCGTGGTGGGCAGGGGTCGAGGACCAGGCCGCCGCCGATGGTGTCGGGGGGCGCGATGCGCCGGATCACGAGCCGGTCGCCCCGACGCGCGATCAGCGGCCGCTGGAGTCGCAGCTGGACGGCCCGGTTCTTTCGGTCGACGACTCGCGCCGGCGTCTCTCGGGTGCCGAGGTGTACCTGGACCCGGCGCTCGGCGAGTATCGCCTCGCCTCCCGCGCCGAGCTCCACGTCGAGTCGGTGGGTGGCGTGCGCCTCGCTCTCCATGGTGGCGAGGGCGTCGCCTCGCCGCACCTCGTCGAGGCCGATGCCGCGCAGGTTGACGGCCACCCTCTGCCCGGCGGCCGCCGAGTCGAGCCGATTGCCATGGACCTCGATCGCCCGGACCCGCGCCGTCCGGCCCTCGGGCATCAGCAACAGCTCCTGGTCCCGACGCAGCTCCCCCGACCAGAGCGTGCCGGTGACGACGGTGCCGTGGCCCGCCACGGTGAACGCCCGGTCGACGTGCAGCAGCGGCGCCTCACCCGCCCTGCCGCTCGCAGCCTCGGGGACCATCTCGGCGAGCTCGGCCAGGCCCCGCGAAGGGCCTCGATCCCGGCGCCGGTGCGGGCGCTCACCTCGATCGGCTCTGCGCCCGGCACCAGCCGGGCGCAGTCCTCGGCGGCGAGCTCGCGGATCCCCGCCTCCGCCAGGTCGCAGCGGTTGAGGGCGACCAGGCCGAGGTCCACGCCGAGCGCATGGAGCACCGCCATGTGCTCCCGGGTCTGCGGCATCACGCCCTCGTCGGCGGCGACGACGAGGAGGTAGAGGTCGATCCCGCTGGCGCCCGCGATCATCGTCCGCACGAAGCGCTCGTGGCCGGGTGTGTCGATGAGGCTGAGGCGGCGGGACCCGAGATCGAGCTCGGCGAAGCCCAGCTCGATCGACATCCCGCGGCGCTTCTCCTCCGCCAGCCGGTCGGTGTCGCAGCCGGTCAGCGCCGCGACCAGCGCGGTCTTGCCATGGTCGACGTGGCCGGCGGTGCCGATCGTGAGCGGTCGCGCCGCCATCCCCTAGGCGACGGCCTCGACGACGGCGGTCGCCGCGCGCATCGCGTCCTCGTCGGTCATCGTCCGCGGATCGAGCAGGAGCCGATCTTCGGAGATCCGCGCGACTATCGGCGGGTCGGCCCGGCGCAGCCGCGCGGCAAGCCGCTCCGGCCCTTCGGCTCCGGGATCGACCGAGCAGACCGGGCCCTCGAGCTCGAGGGCGGGGAGGGCGCCTCCGCCCGGCACTCCGGCATGGCGCGCGGATCTCGGCGGCGCGCCCGATCGCCGCCGCCATCGCTCCCGCCCTGCGCTCGAGCTGCTCCTCGGGCGCGTCGATCATCGCCGGCACCGGCAGCGCCGCCGCCCCCTGGTCGCGGTGGATCCGCAGGGTGGCCTCGAGCGCCGCCAGCTGCAGCTTGTCGAGCCGCAGCGCCCTGGCCAGCGGGCTCCGACGACAGCGCTCGACTGCGTCCCTGCGGCCGAGGAGGATCCCCGCCTGGGGGCCACCGAGCAGCTTGTCCCCCGAGCAGCAGACGAGGTCGGCCCCGGCGTGCAGCGAGCGGCCGACGGTTGGCTCGCCACCGACGTCATGCAGGGCGCCCGAGCCGAGGTCCTCGACCAGGGCCAGCTCGCGGGCGGCGGCGAGCTCGGCGAGCTCGCCGAGCTCCGGCCGCTCGGTGAAGCCGACCATCGCGAAGTTCGAGCGGTGCACGCGGAGGATCGCCGCCGTCCGCGGGCCGATCGCCCCCTCGTAGTCCTGGCGCCGGGTGCGGTTGGTGGTGCCGACCTCTACCAGCGTCGCGCCGGTGCTGGCGAGGATGTCCGGGATCCGGAAGGAGCCGCCGATCTCGACCAGCTCGCCGCGGCTGACCAGGACCTCGCCGTCGCCCGCGAGCGCGGCCAGCGAGAGCATCACGGCGGCGGCGTTGTTGTTGACCGCGAGTGCCGCCTCGGCCCCGGTCAGCTCGCAGAGCAGCGGCTCGACATGCGCGCCCCGCTCGCCCCGCTCGCCCGCCTCGAGGTCGTACTCGAGGTTGCAGTAGCCGGAGGCGATCGCAGTGACCGCCTCGACGGCCGCGGTGGCAAGGGGAGCGCGGCCGAGGTTGGTGTGGATGACGACCCCGGTGGCATTGATCACGGGGCGCAGGCTCGGCATGCCCAGCCTGCGGGCGCGCGCCTCGGTGGCGTGCACGAGCTCCGGCTCCGCCGGCGCCCGCTGGCCGGCGAGCACGGCCCGCCGCGCCTCGCGCAGCTCCTCGCGTGCGGCGGCGACCGCGCGGCCGTGGGGCGCGGCGACCGCCCCGGCGAGGCGATCGACTGACGGCAGGCGGCGCAGCTCGCCACCCCGGTCCTGCTCGCCGGCGCTGGTGCTCGGTGTCATCTCGGCGCCTGCCGGGTACCCGCACCGCCGATGGCTCTAACCGGCGACCCGCCACGCCTCACCGGCCTCTCCCACGGCGCGGGGTGCGCCTGCAAGATCGGCGCCGCCGAGCTCAGGGAGCTCTGCGGGGCGGTCCCGATCAGCGCCGACCCGGAGCTGCTCGTCGGCCTGAACCCGGCCGACGATGCCGCCGTCCTGCGCGTCGCCGACGACCTGGCCTGGGTCCAGAGCGTCGACTTCTTCACGCCGATCGTCGACGACCCCCGGGACTTCGGCCGCATCGCCGCCGCCAACGCGCTCTCCGACCTCTACGCGATGGCGGCGACGCCGCGCCTGGCCCTCAACCTGGTCGCCTTCCCGGTTGGCGCGCTCGATCGCGACGTCCTGCTCGAGATCCTCCGCGGAGGAGCGGAGATCGCCGCCGAGGCGGGCGTCGCGATCGGCGGCGGCCACTCGATCGACGATCCCGAGCCCAAGTACGGGATGGCGGTCAGCGGAACCGTGCGCCCCGACGAGATGCTGACCGCGGCAGGAGCTAGGCCTGGCGACGAGCTCTACCTGACCAAGCCGCTCGGGGGCGGCCTGATCACCACGGCGGCGAAGCGCGGCCTGGCGGCCGAGGAAGAGCTCGAGCTCGCGGTCGAGGCGATGACGACGCTCAACGAGGAGGCTGCGCGATCGGCCCGAGCGGCCGCGGCCCACGCGCTCACCGACGTGACCGGATTCGGGCTGCTCGGGCATTTGCACGAGCTCTGCGAGTCCAGCGGCGTCGCCGCCGAGGTGGAGGCCGCGTCGGTGCCCGCTCTCCCGGGCGCCCTCGAGCTCGCCGCCTCGGGCGAGGCGCTCGCCGGCGGCAGTGCCAGGAACGCCGCCGACGCCGAGCGCTTCGCGGCCTTCTCGGACGCCGTCTCCGCGCCGCGCCGCGCGCTGCTCACCGACGCGATGACCTCCGGCGGCCTGCTCGCGGCGGTTCCGCCCGGCGCCGAGATGATCGGCGCCAGGATCGGGCGGATCGCCGACGGGGAGCCCGGTCGAATCTCGATCGCCTGATTCTCTTGGGACCGACGTCACACTGTCTCGGTGACGAAGCCCGACGCCGACTGCGTCACGGCGCCCGCCGGCGCCCCGCTCGGGGTGGTGCTCGCCGGAGGGCTCGGCAGTCGTCTGGGCGGCCGCAAGCCCACGGCGAGCCTGGCCGGGCTGCCGCTCATCGGCCACCCGCTCAGGGCCCTCGAGGAGGCGGGCATCGAGGCGGTGGTCGCCGCCAAGCCCGACACCGAGCTTCCCCCGTTGGACTGCGGGGTGGTGCGCGAGCCGGCCGAGCCCCGCCACCCTCTCTGCGGCGTGGTCGCGGCTCTCAGGGCATTTGCCGGCCGGCCGCTGATCGTCGTCCCCTGCGACATGCCCCTTGCCTCGGCTTCGCTCCTCGGGAAGCTGGCACGCGCTTCCGAGCCGCTGGTGCTGACCCAGGTCGGCGCCGACCTCGACCCCTTCCCGGCCCGGGTCGCGCCCGATCTGCTGCCCGCCCTGGAGGAGGCGCTGGACCAGCGGGCTTCGCTTCGCGAGGCGCTGCGCGCCCTCGGGCCGCGCCGGCTGGGTCGCGACGAGCTGGCGCGCTTCGGGGACCCCGCCCATCTCCTGCTCAACGTCAACGACGCCGCCGACCTGCGTCGCGCGCGGCACCTGCTCGGCGCCGAGTAAGCCCGCGAGCGGGGGAGGTTCGCCAGGTCGGCCTCGTCGTCGATCGCCTCGAAGGAGGCGGTGATGCCGGCCCGGTTCGCCAGTCCGACCGCATGGACGGAACCGCCCTCGACCTGCTCCAGATCGGCCTCTCGCTCCGCGAGCGGGTCGACTTGAAGGGCCTGCGAGCGCGCATCGCGTCGAGCCGATTCGCAGCCGCCGTCTTCGTCCTCGCCGAAACGGGTTGCGGACCAGTTTGCCCGCCGGCGCTCGGGGGTAGCGGCGCCCCATGGCGAGGCGAGAGCCAGCTGTCACCGTCGTCGGCGCCGGCGGCACGATGGGCGCCGCCATGGCGCGCAACCTCGCCGCGGCGGGCATCGAGGTGCGCGCCTGGAACCGCACGCCCGAGAGCTCGATGACCTCGCATCGGTGCCGGGCGTCTCGACCTTCGCCTCGGCGGCCGAGGCGGTGGCCGGCTCGGGCGTGCTGGTGACGATGCTCAGCGATGCCGACGCCGTGCTCGAGGTGATGGAGAGCGGCGGTGGGGCGGCCGCGGCCACGCCAACGCCGTCTGGGCCCAGATGGGGACGATCGGGATCGACGGGACCGATCGCTGCCCGCGGCTTGCCAGGCGCCACGAGCTGGCCTTCGTCGACGCGCCGGTGCTCGGCACCAAGGCGCCCGCCGAGGCCGGCGAGCTGATCGTGCTCGCCGCAGGGCCCGAGGAGGCGCGAGCGAGGCTCGAGGGAATCTTCGACGCGGTCGGCAAGCGCACCGTTTGGGTCGGCGAGGCGGGGGCGGCCACCCGCCTGAAGATCGCGATCAACAGCTGGATCGTCACCGTCGTCGAGGGCACGGCGGAGACGATCGCGCTTGCCGAAGGGCTCGGCGTGGACCCCCGCCAGGTGCTGGACGCGATATCCGGAGGGCCGCTCGACCTGCCTTACATGAGGATCAAGGCCGAGGCGATGCTGAAGCGCGAGTTCCCGCCCTCGTTTCGGCTCGCCCTCGCCGCCAAGGACGCGCGCCTCGCCGTCGACGCGGCACGGGAGGCGGGCCTGGACCTGGCGGCGCTGGAGGCGATCGCGGCTCGGATGGATGAGGCGGCCGGCGAGCACGGAGACGAGGACCTCGCCGCGACTCACCTCGCCAGCGCCCCGGCCCGAGCGGGGTGAGGGCGGCGGAGCGCCTGCCCGCGGAGACGTTTCGCCTACCGGTCGAGAAAATCCGCTCGGCCTATTACTCGGACTCCTACTTCGCGCTAACCAAGCGCCTCCTGGAACGGGATGGGCGCCATCCGCGGGTGACGATGCAGGTCTTCCAGAAGCGGCGGGCCATGCTCGGCGGGATCGACGAGGCGATCGCGCTTGCTCAGGCTCTGCTCGGGCAGCGAGCGGCAGGGCGGCTGGCGCGAGGGCTGGCCGGAGCTGCGGGTGAGGCCCTGCGCGAGGGGGACCCGATCGAGCCCTACGAGACGGTGCTCCTGATCGAGGGCGACTACAGCCTCTTCGCCCACCTGGAGACGCTCTACCTCGGGACGCTGGCGCGCCGCACGCTGGTGATGACGCAACGTTCGCCGGGTTGTCGAGGCCGCCGGCGGCAAGCCGATCCTCTTCTTCCCGGCTCGCCACGATCACTGGTTGGTGCAGACCGGCGACGGCTGGGCAGCTCACGTCGCGGGCGCGATCGGCGTCTCGACCGACGCACAGGCGAGCTGGTGGGGGGGCCGTGGCGTCGGCACCGTCCCCCACGCGCTGATCGCCGCCTACGGCGGCGACACCGTGGCTGCCGCCCGCGCCTTCGCCGCGCGCTACGCGGGCGGACGTGAACGTCGTCGTCCTCGTCGACTTCGCACAACGACTCGGTCGCTGACGCGGTCGCCGTCGCCGACGCCCTCGGCGAGGACCTCTGGGGGGTGCGCCTCGACACCTCCGAGACCCTGGTCGACCGCTCGCTTTGGGAGGAGATGGGCGACTTCGAGCCGACCGGCGTCAATCCGCGGCTCGCGCTTCGCGTGCGGGAGGCGCTCGACGCGGCTGGGCACGAGCGGGTCCGGATCGTCGCCTCCGGCGGCTTCGACGCGGAGAAGATCGAGCGCTTCGAGCGGGCCGGCGCCCCCGTCGACTCCTACGGCGTCGGCTCGGCGCTGCTGCGCGGCAGCAACGACTTCACCGCCGACTTGGTCGAGCTCGACGGGCGCCCCTGCGCCAAGGTCGGCCGGCGCCGGCGGCCCGGCCCCCGTCTCGAGCCGGTCTCCTGACCCATTGCTCGGCGATCTTCCCGGAAGCGTTTCGGAGGTCGTCGACGAGGTACAAGCCTCCCATGGACCTCGGACTGCTCGTTCTCCGCACCGTGGTCGGGCTGCTCTTCGCCGGCCACGGAGCGCAGAAGCTGTTCGGCGCCTTCGGCGGCAGCGGGGTCGAGGGCACGGCCGGCTTCTTCGAGGGTCTCGGCCTGCGTCCGAGCCGAGCCCAGGCGGTCGGGTCGGGTCTCGCAGAGCTGGGTGGCGGGCTCCTGTTCGCGGTCGGTCTGCTCACCCCGTTGGCCGCCGCCCTGATCGCCGCGGTGATGACCGCCGCCGTCGTCAGCGTCCACGCCCGCAACGGCATCTGGTCCAAAGACGGCGGCTTCGAGTACAACCTGGTGCTGGTCGCGGCGGCCTTCGCAGTGACGGCTGTGGGCCCCGGGAGCTGGTCGTTGGACGCCGTCCTCGACCTCGATGCCTCCGGCGTCGGCTGGGCCCTCGCCGGGCTCGGCGCCGGGCTGCTCGGCGGGCTCGGAGCGGTGGCGGTCGGAAGGCTCGGCTCGCGCCTCGCGGCCGAATAGGGAGGCCGGGTCGCCGAGCGGCGCGGCCCTCAGGCGACGAGCAGGATGATGAGGTTGGCGACCATCGCCACCGGGGTGAAGACCAGGGTGACGTCGCGGACGAAGCTCTGGAAGCCGCCGCGGTAGCGGACGCTCTCGAAGATCGTGATCGCCACCGCGTGGGCGATGTTGATCAGGACGGCGGCAAGCGCCAGGAGGCCCTGCACCGCTCCCGGCGTCGTCGAGGTCCCGGGCCCGGCGGCGAAGAAGACCGCGGCCAGGATCGTGCCGACCACCCCGACCGTGACGGCCGCCAGGTCGTCTCCGGCGATCGCCGGCAGGTAGGGCGCGAGGCTGAGCTCCCGCTCGGGGCGCTGCTCCGCCTCCGCGGCGGCGCGCTCGGCGACCGGCCTCGTCGGCGCCGCGCCGCCGCCGCCCGCGTCGAGCATCCGCAGTGGCACGTCGAGCATCTGCTCGGCGCGCTCTAACAGCCCCTCCTCGAACCAGCGGGCATGCGCCCCGCTCTCCTCGAAGACCAGCACCTCGTCGGCAGGGAACTGGCGCAGCGCATCCTCCGCTGCAAGGATCGGGTCGGTGTCGCCAATTTCGCCCCGCGCTGCGAGGCCGCCGTTCCTCAGCCTCGCAAGGCTGTCCTCGAGGCGTCGCTCGGCGGCGTCTCGGGCCGGCTCCAGCTCGCCGGCGACGCGTTTGGCCGGGTTCGGCTCGACGACCGGGACGACCACCGCGACCTCGACCTCGTCTCCGCCTTCGCCGCGCACCTCTCCGATCAGATCGGCGTCGCTCGGCGTTCCGGCCGCGACGACGAGGACCCGCCGTAGTCCGGCGTCGCCCGGCCCGGGTCTGCCGCCCTGCTCATGGTCTCCCGCCAGGGGTGCCATGGGGAACGGCTACCCGGGGCGTAGGCCGGGAAACGATCCGCTCAGTAGCGCAGCAGCGCGGCGACGCCGCCTGCCGGCGCCAGCCGCTCGGCCGCCTCGTCACGCAGCGCCGACACCGCCGCGCCGCTCTGGAGCGCGAGGCGCACAAGCCGCTCGGCGTCGACGGCCTCCGCGCCTCCGTCCGTGTCCTGGCTCGTCAGCCGCGCGTCGAGGACGAGGTGCTCGACCCGCGCTTCGCGCAGCGCGGCCAGCGTCTCGTCGACCCCTGCGCTTCCACGGTCGCCGCCGGCGCCCCGCTCGATCGCGGTCGACGCCAGCTCGACCTCCGACTCGGCCCTGTGGCGCTCGATCGCCTCGACGACGTGGGCCTCGACCTCGCCGGCGCTCGCCGAGATCAGGTCCCGGTCGTCGCCGCGCTCCACACTCGCCGCCGCCTCCGACCCGGTCAGGAACCGGTCCAGGTGCTGGGCGGGGCCGAAGGCGAGGACCTCGGGCCATCCGCGCCGCCTGGCCTCCTCCAGCGCAAGCTGCCTGCATTGGCCGAGGAAGCGCTGGCGGCTGTCGTCGAGCCGTCCGCGGAACTGCTCGCGACCCGAGGAGCTGATCGACTGCGCGCGCGCAGGGTCCGCCACCCGAGGTGCCTTTCGCTCGCGCCAATCGCGGCTGAAGACGCTCAGCTCCCAGGCATGCAGCTCCTCGATGCCTCCCGGCCGCCATTCGAGCAGCCGCACTCGCTCGGCCGAGATCAGGGCGACGCCCCGTGGTTCCTCGGTGCCGGCGATCGGTATCAGCGGCGCCAGCAGGGGTCGTGAGGCGAAGCGAACGTAGGCGGCCTCGGGGGCCCGCATCCGAAGCTGCCACCAGAGCTCGCGGCCGGGCTCCGGCGCCACCTCCACGATGCCGACTTCGCCCTGTGGGAGGTCGCGGTCGTGGTTGGCGAAGCGCTCGCCGATCCGCTCGGCCGTGGCGCGCAGGGCCATCCGGCGCTCGTGGTCGAGCTCGTCGATCCTGGCCCCGGAGCGCGGCCAGCCCGTTGCGAAGCTCGGTCTGCCAGCCGCCGCCGCGGTCGCCGGGATCGAGGCCGATGCAGATCGACACCGTGCCGAGGCCGGGCTCCCAATCGATCAGCCCGCCGATCTCCTGCATGGTCGGAGCGGTCATCTCCCTCTCCAATCGCGGTTGCCTGTGGGTGCTGGGGCGGTCCGGGCGTCAGTGGGGGCGCTGTCCCCAGGCTCCGCCCCCGCCCTCGTCCTCGTGCCTGGCACCGCCTCCCCGAGGGGGCCGCACCTGCTCGTCGGAGCGCGGTCGTGTCAGTCCGTAGATGCCGAAGGCGATCACGGCCGGCACGGCGACGATCAGGGCGAAGAGCGGGCTCCAGCCGACGGCGATCACCGCCAGCACGACGAGCACGACTATCGGAATCCAGTACATGGAGTCCGGCTACCCGAGGCCGGTTGCCCCTAACCGGAGGCCGGCGGGATTCGAAGCCGGCGAGCGGGGTAGCCGGGCAGAGATGGTCGATACCAAGTCGATACCCCGCCCGGGCCAGATGTGGCTCAGCCGCCCTCCCTATCTGCTGATCGCGCACGTGGTCGCTCGTCCACCCGGGCCGAGCCGCCGCTGGTCAGCTACGCGCTCCAGGACGAGGAGGGCTCGATGCTGGAGAGCGTCGAGCACGCCGTGCTCGACGACGGCTGGTGGCGGGCCTTCCAGCCGATGCGCCGCCACCAGGGCTGACAGCTCAGCCCGCTCGCGGCAGGACCTCGCGCTAGTAGAAGTCGAAGAACCCGTCCTGGTCGGGTCCCACCTGGTGGACGTAGACGTGGTCGTAGCCTGCCTCGGCATACTCCGCGATCGCCTCCAGGTGTCGCTCCGGGTCGGGGCCGCAGACGATGCTCGCCTCGATCTCCTTCTCGCCGACCAGTTCGGCGGCTGACTTCGAAGTTCGCGGGGAGTGGCAGCTCGGTGAAGTGCCGCCGCCGACCGCCCCGTTCGGCCACCACTCGAGCGCGGTGCGCCGGGCCTCCTCCTCGGTCTCGGCCCAGCAGACGTGGACCTGGCCGTAGGCGGGCTTGCGCGCGCCGCCGTCCTTGCGGAAGCTCTCGACCGTCTCGGCGATCGGAGCGGTGCCGACCAGCCCGTCGCCGAGCTCGGCCGCGAGCTCCGCCGACCGCGAGCCGGCGACGGCGACGAGGATCGGCGGCGGCTCCTCGGGCAGGCTGTAGAGGCGTGCGTTCTCAACCGTGTAGTGGGCGCCGCGCCGGCTGACGAGGCCGCCGCTCCAGAGCTCGCGGATCGTCTCGATCGCCTCGGCGAGGCGTTCCTGGCGCTCGCCGACCGGCGGCCAGCGGTCGCCGAGGATGTGCTCGTTGAGCTTCTCGCCGCTGCCGAGGCCGAGCGAGAAGCGGCCCGGCAGGAGGGTGGCCGCCGTGGCCGCGGCCTGGGCGACGATCGCCGGGTGGACGCGGGTGGTCGGGCAGGTGACGCCGGTCATCAGCTCGATCCGCTCGGTCGCCTCGGCGATCGCCCCGAGCACCCCCCAGACAAACGGGCTCTCGCCCTGGCGGTCGACCCAGGGGTGGAAGTGGTCGGAGATCGAGGCGAACTCGAACCCGACGTCCTCCGCCCGCGGGCCTGGGCGACCAGCGCACGGGCGTCGTTCTCCTCGCTGGAGAGCGTGTAGCCGATCGCCGTCACGGTCCCGACCACCCGCCCTCAGTAGCGCGGCGGGGCTTCGCGGGGCGGTCGTCTTCGCGCCGCTCTTCGGCGGCGACTTCGCGGCGTCGGCTTCTCTCGGTCCAGATCGCCTCCTGGAAGAAGGCGAGGACGAGCCCGGCGGCGCCGGCGATCATCAGGATTCCTCAGCCGATGATGTCGAGGTTCACCCCCTGGACGTGGATGTTGGTGGCGAAGGTCAGAATCGCCCCGACCACGATCAGCAGAATCGCGCGCTGCGATGGTCACTCGGTCTCGTTCCTCTCTCGATCCGCGCGACGGCATCGTTTCCTCCCTTATGCCGGCCGTTCGCGGTCCTCCCGCCGCTGCGCGGCCCTCGTGGACGCCCTCGGAGAACTCCTCGACGATCTTCGCGTTGAAGGCCTCGAGGTCGTCCGGTTTGCGGCTGCTGACCAGGCCGTCGTCGACGTGGACCTCCTCGTCGACCCACTCGGCGCCGGCATTGCGCATGTCGGTCTGCAGGCTCGGCCAGGAGGTGAGGGTGCGGCCGCGGACCACGTCGGCCTCGATCAGGCTCCACGGCCCGTGGCAGATCACGCCGACCGGCTTGCCGGCCTCGAAGAACGAGCGCGATGAAGGCGACCGCGGCTGCGGTCGGTGCGCAGCTGGTCGGGGTTGGCCACCCCGCCGGGCAGCACCAAGCCGTCGAACTCCTCCGCGTCGGCGTCGCCGACCGCGTCGGCCTCGAACACGTCGCCCTTGTCGAGGTGGTTGAAGGCCTGCGACCTCGCCGGCTTCGGGCGCCAGCAGCGCCGGCCTCCGCGCCGGCCTCGCGTACCGCCTCCATCGGCTCCGTCAGCTCGACCTGCTCGACGCCCTCGTTGGCGGTGACGAAAGCGATCCTCTTGCCGCGCAGTTGCTCAGACATGGGGATGCTCCTTCCTTCTGGACTCGGTCCGGACGCCTCGCCATCGCGACCGCGGGCGGCGGTTGGTCTTCTCACCCGAGCGGGAACCGCATGCTCGCGCGGTCAAAGCCGCTGGGACCCGGATCTCTCGTCTTCGCCTACGGCTACCCGGTCCTCGCCCGGCTGAACCCCCCTTCTTACTACGCCGGCTCCTCCGCCTCGCTCTCCCAGCTCTCGCCCGCCGGGCCCCGCCCGCGATCCAGCGCTGCCGCGACGGTGTCGGTCAGGCCGTGGGCGAAGATCGAGGCGAGGATGACGAAGGCGGCGATGTCGAAGACGAGGCTGCGGTCCGGCGGCCTGCGAGTTGAGGACGATCAGGGCGAAGAGCATCGAGGCGACCCCCTTCGGCCCGAACCAGGCGATGAAGGCCCGCTGGGCGGGCGGCAGGCCGGCGCGGAGGCTGGCGACGAAGAACGGCGACCGGCCGGGCGACGAGGAAGGCGAAGACGATCATCCCCGCCAGCGCCGACACCGGCTGCTCGTAGCCGGTGGCGACGATCAGCGCGCCGAAGGCGAAGAAGGCGATCACCTGGACGATCGCGCTGGTGTACTCGCTGAAGGCCGTGAACGGCTCCGGCGTTCCTCGCTCGCGAGGCCGAGCGGCGGCGCCGGCAGACGAAGGCGGCGATCAGGCCGTTGCCGATCGTCAGTTCGGCGAGGCCGAAGGCGGCGAGGCCGAGGCCGAGGGCGAAGATCGCCGGTGTACTGCTCGGTCAGCTCGCGGCCGGGCAGGCGCGGGTGGACGCCTTGCCGCCGAGGTAGCCGAGGGCGGCGCCGATCGCCGCTCCGGCGACCGCCTCGCCGGCCAGCTGCAGCGCCTCCGTGGCCGGGGTCGCCGCCGGGCGACGCGAGGATCAGGAAGAAGAGAACGAGCGGCACCGCGAGCCCGTCGTTGAGGCCGGACTCGAGGTTGAGCGCGTGGCGGATCCGAGCCGGAACGTCGCTGGGCGGTGACGACCGACGGAGCTGACGACCGGGTCGGTCGGCGCCGAGCACGGCGCCGAGCAGGAACGCCTCCGCCCAGGTCAGCTCGGCGAACAGCAGCTTCGCGGCGAGCGCCGAGCAGCACCATCGTGATCGGCATCGCGACGACCAGCGAGCGGGCCGGCGAGGCCCAGTGGCGGCGCAGCAGCTCGCGCTCGACCACCAGGCCGTCGGAGAAGAGGGTGACGATCAGCGCCACCTCGACCAGGTGGCGCAGCTCGGCGCTGGCCGGGTCGACGCTGACCACGTCGAGCTCGGCCAGGGCGATCGCCGCAGGCGACCGAGAGCACCGAGATCGAGAGGACCGTGCCCCGCATCACCCCGGAGAGCGAGGCGGCGACCCAGAGCAGGGCGCCGAAGACGAGCAGCGCTGCGGCGAAGCCGATCTCCACACCAGCCCCTTACCCGCTCCGGCCGCTGGGTCTACGATCCCGGCGATGCAGATCGACGGCGACTCGCTGGAGATCCCCGCCGCACCGCTGGGCGAGCTGCTGCGGGCCGGCCTCGAGCGACCCGAGGAGGTGGCGGTCGAGTCGGCGTATCGCATCGCTGACCTGGCGCGAGCTGGAGGAGGAGAGCGCGCGCCTCGCCGCCGGCTACCGCGGGATCGGCCTCGAGCCCGGTGACCGGCATCGCCTCGCTGATGCCCAACCGCGTCGCCCTCGTGGTCCACTACCTGGCCTGCTTCAGGGCGGGCCTGGTCGCGACGCCGCTCAACTACCGCTACACGCATCGCGAGATCGACCACGCCCTCGACGTCAGCGGGGCGCGGGCGCTACTCGCTCACGTCGAGCGGGCCGAGGACGTCGCCGCGAGCGCGCTCGCCGGGGAGCTCGAGCTCGGCACGATCGCCTACGCGGACGATCCGCTGCCGGAGTCGACGCGAGCCCGCGCGGGTCGCCCTGGTCGCCGGCTTCGACCGGCTGCTCGCGGCCGAGCCACTCGCCGCCGGGCCGCCACCCGACCCGACGTGCCGGCGGCGATCTTCTTCACCTCCGGCAGCACCGGGCCGGCCAAGGGCGTCACCCACACGCGGGAGACCCTGCGCTGGATGATCGCCAGCGCCGCCGCCGCCTTCGGGCTCGGCGCCGGAGACGTGTTCCTGCCTGGCTCCTCGATGTCCCACATCGGCTCCTTCCTGTGGGCGCTCAGCGCCGCTCTCGGTCGGCGGCAAGGTCGTCGTCGCCCGCAGCACCGACGCCCACGAGCTGCTGCCGCTGCTGCGCGAGCACCGGCCGACGGTGCTGGCGATGATCCCGGCGGCGCTCTCGGCGCTGATCCACGACCACGACCTCGAGCCGGGGGACTTCTCGTGCCTGCGGATCTGCCGGGCCGGGGCCGACAAGGTCTCGACCGAGCTGCTGCGCTGAGTTCGCCGAGGCCGCCGGCTTCCCGATCGTCGAGGGCTACGGGATGACCGAGGTCGGGCTCGCGACGCTGAACCCGCCCTCGGGGGAGATCAGGCAGGGCTCGATCGGGCACGCCGATCGGCGGCTTCAGCGATCGCGATCCGCGACGAGCGACGGCGCGAGCCGGTCGCGGCGGAGGCGGTCGGCCGGATCTGGATCCGCACCCGCAGCCGCATGGCCGGCTACTGGGAAGCGCCGGAGGCGACCGCGGAGGTCGTCGGTCGAGGGCTGGCTCGACTCCGGCGACCTCGCCCGCGCCGACGAGGACGGCTACCTCTGGTTCTTCGGGCGCAAGAAGCAGGTGATCGTCCACGACGGCTCCAACATCAGCCCGCTCGAGGTCGAGGGCGCGCTGGTCGAACATCCCGCCGTGGCCCTGGCCGGCGTCGTCGGCGTCCACGACGAGGTCCACGGCGAGAACGTCCGCGCCTACGTCACCCTCGCCGAGGGCGCCGAGCGCCCGTCGCGCGCCGACCTGATCGTCTTCTGCCGCGAGCGGATCGGCTACAAGGCCCCCGAGGAGGTCGTCTTCCTCGACGAGATGCCGCTCAACCCGACCGGCAAGATCGATCGCGTGGGGCTGAAGCGGATGGCCGAAGACCACCTGCACCCGCACGGCCTGCCGGAGTAGGCAGAGGGCGTGGCTGCGACTCTCGACGAGCTCACGATCGCCGACCCGCCGGATGCGTGGCGCGCCTGCGGCTTCCGGGTCGACGGCAATCTCTGCCTGGCGGGCGAGGCGCGGATCCGCCTTGCCGGTCGCGACGCGGGGAGCGGCATCGTCTCGTGGTCCCTGCGCGGCGCCCGCTCGCTCCAGCTCGACGGCCTGCCGACCGAGCGCTCGGGCCGGGAGCCGCCGGCTCCGGCGCCGGCCCACCCGAACGGCGTCGTCTCCCTCGACCACGTCGTCGCGATCTCGCCGGCGCTGGACCGCACGGTCGCCGCCCTCGAGGCTGCCGGCCTCGCGCTGCGCAGGATCCGCGAGGAGCCGACCCCGGCGGGGGCGCCAAGACAGGCGTTCTTCCGTGTCGGCGACCCGATCCTCGAGGTCGTGCAGGAGCCCCCGGAGGCGATCGAGCGGGCCGGCGGAGGCATCAACCGGCCCGCCTTCTTCTGGGGAATGGCATTCGCGGTCCCGGACATCGACGCGGCCGTCGCCTCGCTTGGCGATCGCGCGGGACAGGTGCGCGACGCGGTCCAGCCGGGCCGGCGGATCGCGACGCTGCGACGCGAGGCCGGCCTCGGCCTGCCGGTTGCCCTGATCACGCCGGCGCCGGCCGGCGCGCGAGGTTAGGCGGAGGCTGTCGGCTCCGGCTCCGGCCGTTCGATCCGGTCCGCGTCGGCCACGGCCCAGCCGACCCGCTCGACCAGCTGGCCGGAGAAGTGGGTCGACTCGAGGTCGCTGGGGACGATCCGCTCGCGGTAGACGACGACCTGCTCGGTCCTCTCGGAGCTGTCGGCGACGATAAGGATCTGGGGCATCGGCGGCCTCCTTGACTGGGTTGTTCCGCACAGCCTCGTTCGCACCCCTTTGTCGCTGGTCAAAATCGCGTAAATCCTCTGTCAAGATTCCGTTTCCGAATGTGGCTCGACAGGCTGAGGGCCCCGGCGCCCCCGGAATTTCGCGACGACCCAGATGCGGGGCGGCTCGAGATCCGGGTCGGGGGCAGGCGCGCCGGGTATGCGGCCTACCGGCGCCGGCCCGCGGCGATCGCCTTCACCCATACCGAGATCGAGCCAGAGTTCGAGGGGCGCGGCCTGGGGGCGCAGCTTGTGCGCGAGGCGCTGTCGCGGGCGCGGGCCGAGGGCATCGCGGTGCTCCCCTTCTGCCCGTTCGTGCGCTCCTATATCGAGAGCCATCCGGAGGAGCTGGAGCTGGTGCCCGAGGAGCGAAGAGCGCAGTTCGGCCTCGCTGACTAGCTCCAGGCCCTCGAGCGGCGCGGTCGGCTCCAGGCGGAACCCGGTCGGAGGGAGCCGGCTCAGGCGGCGCTGCGGCTCAGGTGCCGAGCAGCTGGTCGAAGCGCACCGCCGCCCGCGAGGGGAGGGCGAACTCGCCGTTGCGGTTGACGAGCCCCGCACGGGCGAGGTCGCGGACCGCGCGCTCGATCGCGTCGCGCTCGGCGAAGTCGTCCGGGTCGGCGGCGAGGTCTCGGACCAGCTCCTCGACGGTGAGCTGCGCCGGATGCAGGGAGAGGAGGCCGCGGAGGACCGCGGACTCGGCCTGTCTGTCCTCGATGTCGGTGGCCCGGGTGTGATCGGCGTTTGCCACTGCTACCACGCCCCATGAAGAGGTCAGGCGATCTCTTCCCCTCGGTGGTCGCCTCAGTTGCCCTCGGCCTCGTCGAGCTCGAGGACGGCCCGGGCCCAGTCGGCGTCGATCGAGATCCCGTAGAAGTGCTGTGTCGAGCCTCTCACCGGGCGGGTCGAGACCAGCTCCACGGCACCGGCCTCGGCGAGGACGCGGAAGTGGTAGCTGATGTTGCTCAGCGTGTCGTCGATCCTCTCGGCCAGGTCCCGGGGGCTGGCCGGCGAGGCGCCGTCCATCTCGCGCAGGATCAGGCGCCGGGTCGGGTGCCCGAGGGCGACCAAGAGGTCCTGGGTGGAACGGCCCGCTCCTGCCATGCGCGAGCGGCCAATATAAACGAAATCCGAAACGTTTTGTCTGCGGCCAGGGACGCTCAGGATCCCTCGCGAACGCCGCCCATCTCGCTGAACACGGCGGTGATGCCGCCGTCCTCGCGTTGCTCGTCGGCGATCACGTGGGAGACGGCGTTGATCAGCGCCAGGTGCGTGAACGCCTGGGGGAAGTTGCCAAGGTGGCGGCCGCTGGAGGGTTCGAGCTCCTCGGCGTAGAGGTCGAGCCAGCCCGAGGACTCCAGCAGCCGCTCGCAGAGGTCCCGGGCGCGGCTCGGCTCGCCGATCTCCGAGAGCGCCGAGACGAGCCAGAACGAACAGATCAGGAAGGTCCCCTCCTCGCCCCTCAGCCCGTCGTCGGTCTCCTCGACCCTGTAGCGGAGAACGAGCCCGTGTTCGGTGAGGTGCTCGGCGATCGCCTCCACGGTCGCCGCGCACCCGCGCGTCGTCGGGAGGCAGGAAGCGGACCAGCGGGACTCAGCAGGGTCGAGGCGTCGAGGGCGTCGGTGTCGTAGTGCTGGCGGAAGACGCCGTCGCGGCAGCCTCGCTCGAGGATCTCGGCGCGGAATCCGTCGGCCGCCTCCTGCCAGCTCGTCGGCCAGGTCGTCGCGGCCGACGCTCGCGGGCGAGGCGCGCCCCGCGGTCGACCGCGACCCAGATCATCAGCTTCGAGGACACGTAGTGCCGGGGCTCCCCGCGCGACTCCCAGATCCCCTGGTCGGGCCTCGGCCAGGCCTCGATCGCCGCTTCGACCTGCTCGCGATCAGCTCGCGGTCAGCGGTGGTGGCCGATCCCGCGCAGGGCCTTCTCGTGCGATGTAGATCGAGTCCAGCAGGGCTCCCCAGACGTCGTGCTGGCGCTGGTCGAAGGCGCCGTTGCCGATCCGCACCGGCCGCGCGCCGCCGTACCCGTCCAGGTGGTCGAGCGTGCGCTCGTCGCAGCTCGTGCTCGCCGCTCGATCCCGTACATGATCTGCAGGCGGGGGTCTTCACGGCAGACGTCGAGGACGAAGCGCATGAAGTCGCGCGCCTCCTGATCGAAGCCGAGCGTGTGCAGGGCCCAGAGCCAGAAGGTCGAGTCGCGGATCCAGGTGAAGCGGTAGTCCCAGTTGCGTTCGCCGCCGGGCGTCTCGGGCAGCGAGGTGGTCGGGGCGGCGACGATCGCGCCCGTCGGCGCGTAGGTGAGCCCCTTGAGGACCAGCGCCGAGCGCTGCAGGTGTATCCGCCACGGATGGTCGGGGAATTTGCCGTCGCGCAGCCAGCTCGCGCCAGAACTCTTCGGTCGAGTCGAGCCGCTCCAGCGCCTCGGGGGCGCTGCGCGGGCCGCCGAGGTCGCCATCGCCCCAGGTCACCGCGCAGAAGCCGGTCTCGTCCTCGCGCAGCCGCACCGGCCGCGGCGGCGCCGCCTTCGAGGTCGAGATCTCCATGTCGCTGGTCAGCCGCAGCTCGGTCCCGTCGGCGGACCGGCAATCGCCTCGCCCAGCTCGCCGCCGCTCCACTCGGCGGCCTCGGCGCCGTAGCCGAAGCGCGGCAGGCACTCCATCTCCATCTCGACCTCGCCGTCGACGCAGGTCATCGTGCGGAGCAGCGAGCGGTCGGACTCGTGCGGCTGTCTCGGGCCGCGAGCCGGCCTTCCTGCCGGGCCCACTTCGCCGATCGTCAGCGCGTCGTGGACGACTACCCAGCCGGTGTCGGTCACCCAGGTCGTCTCGATGACCAGCGTCCCGGGCTCGTAGCGGCGGCTGATCGGCACGACGACGCCGCGCGGCGCAAGCCTGAAGTGGCCGGCGCCGCGGTCGAGCAGGGCGGCGAAGACGCTGGGCGAGTCGAAGCGCGGGCAGGCACAGCCACTCGACCGAGCCCGTCGAAGGAGACGAGCGCGCCGTGTGGCAGTCGGAGAGGAAGCCGTAGCTGCCGATCGGCGGGAAGCGGTGTCGATGGTCGCGCAGGCCGCTCACGCGACCAGCGGGCTGGCGGCAAGCCACCGACGCATGCGCCGGAATCCTGCCATCGGCCCACGTCGCCGGCGCCTTTGTGCCGATCGAGGTGATTCCCGCTGACCGGCGGCGGGGATCCTCTACTGGCACCGGGTGATGGTGCTCTCCTGGGACGCCCGCCCGGTCCCGGCCTGGCGCCAGCTGTGCTTCGGCGCCGGCCTGGCGACCATCGTCGTCGCGCTCTTCAGCCCGATCGGCCACATCTCCGAGGAGCTCGTGATCGCCCACATGGCGAGCACCTGCTGATCGGCGACCTCGCGGCGCTGCTGCTCGTGCTGGGCCTGACCGCGCTCGCTGCTGCAGCCGGTGCTCGCGATCCGCGCCCTTCAACCGGCTGCAGATCCTCGCCCACCCGCTCGTCGCCTTCCCGCTCTGGGCGGTCAACCTCTTCTTCTGGCACCTGCCGGCGCTCTACCAGGACGCCTACGGGACGGCGCCGGTCCACGCGCTCGAGCACGCGACCTTCCTCTTCTTCGGCTGCCTGATGTGGATGCCGGTGTTCGGGCCGCTGCCGAAGCCGGCCTGGTTCGGCGCCGCGCTGGAAGGTCGCCTACGTGATCGCGGTCCGGTTCGCCGGCGCGATCCTCGGCAACGTCCTGATGTGGTCGGGGACGCGTCCTCTACCCGGTCTACGCAGCCGGGCGAGCGCTACTGGGGGATCTCGCCGCTCGCCGATCAGAGCACCGCCGGCGTGCTGATGATGATCGAGGGGACCTTCGTGGCCCTGGGGGTGCTCGCCTGGCTCTTCTTCGAGCTGGCCCGCGAAGGGACCGAAAAGCAGCGCCTGCTCGACCTCGCCGAGCGAGCGCGGCGTGCCGCTCGACGAGCGCCGCGCGCAGCGCGCGCGGTCGCGGCCGGGCACGGGGCGCTGCTCGAGGAGCGGCTGTCGGACGCGAGCGGCGACCCGATGGCCGCTGATCGCTCGCTGCTACGCGCTCGTCTTCGTCGTCGGCGCCGCCAGCCTCGGCGCCGAGATCGCCGCGGCGCGCCTGCTGGCGCCCTACTTCGGCGCCTCGACGATCGTCTGGGCGAACACGATCGGCGTCGTGCTCGTCGCCCTGTCGGTCGGCTACTGGTTCGGCGGGCGCTTCGCCGACCGCCACCCGCACCTGCGCGGCCTCTGCCTGCTGGTGCTCGTCGCCGCGGTCGCTGCTCGCGGTCGTCCCGTTCGCCGCGCGCCCCTTCCTCGAGCTTCTCGGTCGACGCCTTCGACACGATCTCGGTCGGCGGCTTCGCCGGCTCGCTGTTCGGCGTCCTGGTCCTGGTCGCGGTCCCGGTGATCCTGCTCGGCGCGGCCTCGCCGTAGGCGATGCGCCTCACGGTCGCCGACGTCGAGCGCGCTCCGGCGAGGTCGGTCGGGCGGCTGTACGCGATCTCGACGGCCGGCTCGCTGTTCGGGACGTTGGCCGCGGCGCTGCTGCTGATCCCGCTGCTCGGCACCCAGCGCACCTTCCTCGTCTTCGCGCTCGCGCTGGCGCTGGTCGCCGCGGCCGGGCTCGGCTGGCGCTACGCGGCGGTGCCGGCGGCGCTGGCCGCTGGCGCTCGTGATTCCCGTCGGGACGATCAAGGCGGCCGACACCGGCGAGAGTCCTCTACGAGGCCGAGACCGAGCACCAGTACGCGCGCGTCGTCGAACGGCCCGACGGGGCCCGGGTGCTGGAGCTGAACGAGGGCCAGGCGATCCACTCGCTCTACCGGCCCGGCAGCTACCTGACCGGCGACTACTGGGACGGCCACCTCGTGCTGCCCGTTCGCGGCGCGAGCCGGCAGCCGCCGCGCCGGATCGCGATCCTCGGCAACGCGGCCGGCACGGTGGCCCGCGCCTACGGCCACTTCTTCCCGCGACACCGCGGTCGACGCGGTCGAGATCGACGGCGAGCTGACCGAGCTCGGGCGCCGCTACTTCGACCTGCGCAACCCGCGGATGCGCGTCTTCGCCGAGGACGCGCGGCCCTGGCTGGAGCGGCGCCGACGGGCGCTACGACGTGATCATGGTCGACGCCTACCGCCAGCCCTACATCCCCTTCTACCTGACGACCCGCGAGTTCTTCGAGCTGGCCCGCGACCGGCTCGCGCCCGGCGGCGTCGTGATCGTCAACGTCGGCCACCCGGAGGGCAGCGAGGAGCTCGAGCGGGTGCTGGGCAGGACGATGGCGGCGGCCTTCCCGCGCGTGCTCCGCGACCCGATCGAGCCGACCAACACGCTGCTGCTCGGCGGCGGCGGCGATCTCTCGGCGAGCGCGCCTGCGCGCGCGCGGCGCCGCGAGCTGCCGCCCGGCCTGCGCGCGCTCGCCCGCGCAGGCGGCCGGCTCGCTGGCCCGCGCCTGCCCGGCGGCGAGGTCTACACCGACGACCGCGCGCCGGTCGAGTGGCTGGTCGACACCTCCCTGCTGGAATACGCGAACGTGAGTGGAGGCAAGGCATGGCTGGTCACCGGCCCGCCCGGGGCGCGGCTTCGCCTTCGCGCATGGATTGTCACCGGCGCCCTGGGCAAGGTCCTCCGCCGTCGCGCTTCGCCGCGCGAGTGCGCAGTGGCGCCATGGGTCATCGACTCATCGCTGAGTGGGCGGGGTGCCCGGCGCGGGCGATCATCTAGGGTCCGGCGCCGATGCAGACGAGCGTCACAGAGCTGCCCGGCTCGCGGGTGCGGGTCGAGGTCGAGGTTCCGGGCGCCGACGTCGAACGCGGCGTGCAGCGGGCCGCCCGCGGCCTGGCGCGCGAGATGCGGCTGCCGGGTTTCCGCAAGGGCAAGGCGCCGCCGGCGCTGGTGATCCAGCGGGTCGGCTACGGGGCGGTGCTCGAGGAGGCGATCCGGGACTCGCTCCCCGAGTGGTACGAGCGGGCGTTGCTCGGCTCCGGGCGTCAGCCCGGTCGGCGACCCGAGCGTCGAGATCGTCTCCGCGCCCGCAGGCCGAGGGCGATCCGCTCGCCTTCAAGTTCGAGGTCGGCGTGCGCCCGGTCGCGAAGCTCGGCGAGTACAGGGGCCTCGAGGTCGGCCGGGCCGAGCCCGAGGTCGCCGGAGGACATCGTCGATCGTGAGATGGAGCGGGTCCGCGAGGGCTTCGCGAAACTCGAGCCGGTCGAGCGAGCCGCCGCCGAGGGCGACGTCCTGCTGATCGACTTCGAGGGCCTGGTCGACGGCCAGGCCTTCGAGGGCGGCAAGGCGAGCGACTACCTGCTGGAGCTGGGCAGCGGCCAGCTGATCGAGGGCTTCGAGGACCAGCTCACCGGGGCGTCGGCCGGCGAATCGCGCGAGGTCGAGGTCACCTTCCCCGACGAGTACCAGAGCGGAGCAGCCTGGCCGGCAAGGAGGCGGTCTTCACGGTCGAGGTGAAGGAGGTCCGCGAGAAGGTGCTGCCCGATCTCGACGACGACTTCGCCTCCGAGGCCTCGGAGTTCGACACGCTCGGAGGAGCTGCGCGCCGACATCGAGGACGCGGCTCGCCGAGGCGATCGGACGCGCGGGTCGAGCAGGACTTCCGGGTGGCGGCGGTCGACGCCGCCGTCGAGCAGCGCGACCGTCGAGGTCCCCGACGAGCTCGTCGAGGCCCGCGCCGCGGAGCGCTGGGAGCGGGTCGAGCGGCAGCTGGCCGGGCCGGGGCATGACTCCCGAGCAGCCTACCTCCAGATGCAGGGCAAGACCCGCGAGGAGCTGCTCGAGGAGTCGAAGCCCGATGCCGGCGCGGGAGCTGCGCCGCGAGGCGGTGCTGGCGGCGATCGCCGAGGCCGAGGAGATCGAGGTCACCGAGGAGGAGATGCTCGAGGCGCTGGCCCACCCCGCCGAACACGAGCGCACCACGCCCGAGAAGCTGCTCGAAGCGGCTGCGCGAGGAGCGGCCGCGACGGGATGATCCGCGAGGACATCCGCTTGCGCAAGGCGATCGACCTCGTCGCGGAAGCGGCGACGCCGATCCCGGCCGAGCAGGCCGAGGCCCGCGAGAAGCTCTGGACGCCGGAGAAGGAGCGCGAGGCGGCGGGCAGCTCTGGACCCCGGGCGACTGACGCGGCGCCGTGGCCGCCGGAGGGGCCGGCCGGCCCGCCGGACGCCTTCGATAGAGTCCCCGCACGATGAGCCCCTTGGTCCCGATGGTGGTCGAGCAGACCTCGCGCGGCGAGCGCGCTTTCGACATCTACTCGCGCCTGCTCGACGAGCGGATCGTCTTCCTCGGCACCGCCGGTCAACGAGGACATCGCCAACCTGATCGTCGCCCAGCTCCTCCACCTTGAGTCGGAGGACCCCGACAAGGACATCAGCCTCTACATCAACTCGCCGGGCGGCTCCGTCTACGCCGGCATGGCGATCTACGACACGATGCAGTTCGTCAAGCCGGACGTGCAGACGATCTGCGTCGGGATTGCGATGAGCATGGGCGCGCTGCTGCTCGCCGGCGGCGCCGAGGGCAAGCGGATGGCGCTGCCCAACTCGAAGATCCTCATCCACCAGGTCTCCTCCGGTTTCGAAGGACAGGCGACCGACATCGAGATCCACGCGAAAGAGATCATCGACGTCCGCCGCCGGCTCGACGAGATCCTCGCCAAACACACCGGCCAGCCCTTCGAGAAGGTCACCAAAGACACCGATCGCGACTACTTCATGAGCGCCGAGGAGGCGAAGGAGTACAACCTCGTCGATCGGGTCATCGAGCATCACTGAGGGACTTAGTTCGGCCGGCTGCTCTGCTCCCGTGGGGGCGCAAGAGAATCAGATTGCGATGCGCCCCCACTCCCGCGTCCGCGCCGGCCGGGTGGGTATCGCTCCCGCGTCCGGTTCGGCCGGGTGGGAGGTCTGCTCCCGTGGGGGCGCAAGAGAATCAGATTGCGATGCGCCCCCACTCCCGCGTCCGCGCCGGCCGGGTGGGTATCGCTGCCGCGTCCGCGCCGGTCGGGTGGGAGCGCCGCTCCCGCGTCCGCGCCGGCCGGGTGTGAGGTCAACTCAGCGGTCCGGCTCGGCCGGCTGGGGGCGTTGGTCGTGCTCCTTGCGGTGGCGCTCGCCGCCCACTCAGCGGTGGCCGGTGCCCGTGAGAATGGAGGCACCGGGTATTTCGCCCACGTGTTTCCGGTCGCCGCGCGGCACTGGGGCCGCGGCTCGATCGGCGAGTTCGGCGCGCCGAGGACCGGCGGGCGCACCCACGAGGGCCTCGACATCGTCGCCCGCTGCGGTGCCCCGCTGGTCGCCGTCCGCGGCGGACGCGTGCGCAGGTCCGGATACGACCCGGTGCTGTACGGGAACTTTCTGCTGATTCACGGCGAAGGGGAGCGCCGCAGCTACTTCTACGCCCACCTTCGGCACCCGCCGCGGGTCCGCCGCGGCGACCGCCTGTTCACGGGAGAGCGGGTCGGGCGGGTCGGCGCCACCGGCAACGCCCGGAGCGTCGGCTGCCACCTGCATTTCGAGATCCACGTCAACGGGCGGCCGATCGACCCGGCGCCGGCGCTCAGCCGCTGGGCGCGAGCGCGTCGCGGATGAAGCCGGCCTTGGCCGCCGTGTAGGCCTCGCGATCGTCGCGGAAGCGCTGCGCGAGCTCCCGCTTGAGCCCGGCATAGGCCGCGGCCAGCGCCGGGTCGCCCCGCAGCCGGTCGCGCAACTCCAGCTCCGCCGCATAGCGGCGCCCGCTCGCGGGCGCGAGGTGGAGGTGGTGGGTCCGCCGGTCCGGGCGCGGCTTGCAGAACCAGTGCATCTCGTCGCTCAGGTACGGCGCATACAGGTAGCCGAGCTCGGCCAGCGGTCCAAAGGCGGCCCGCGAGGACTCGAGGTCGGCGACGCCGACCAGGATGTCGATCACCGGCTTCGCGGCGAGACCTGGCACCGCGGTGCTGCCGACGTGATGGATGCCCCCCACCGCCCACTCGCCGATCGCCTCCGCGAGCGCCGCGCGCTCCCTCTCGAAGGCGTCCGGCCAGGTCGGGTCGTAGGGGGCGAGCCGCACGGGCTCCTCGAGCCGTCGTTCGAACCAGAGGTCCGCCTTGACGTTGCCGTTGTAGTCGGCGACCTCCCGGTAGCCGGCGGACCGGTAGAGGCCGATCGCGGCCTCCAGGTAGGACGAGGTATCGAGCCTGGTCGCGCGGCAGCCGTGGCGGAGGGCGACGGCGTGCAGCTCGTCGAGCATCAGGGCGGCGAGACCCGAGCCTCGATGGCCCGGCACGACGTACATGCTCTTGATCTCGGCGGTCGGGGCGTCGAGGTGGCGGACCCCTCCGATCGCGGCCGGCTCGTCGCCGACGATGGCGAGGAGCAGGGTGCCCCCCGGTGGAGCGAGGTCGGCCGGGGGCCCGGCGGCGATTTCCGCCTCGATGTCGATCCGGTCGGCCAGCGGCCCGTCCGCCTCGCGGATGAAGTCCGCGTACATCGCCATCACCGCCGGGTCGTCGGCCGCCCGGGGCTCGAATCGCAGGTGCGCCTCGGCCGGCACTAGCCGGGCTCGCCGAGCGTCAGCTCGTACTCGATCCAGGTAGATCGCTCGGCGCCGGTCGAGTCGTAGAGCCGCTGGGCGACCTCGTTGTCGGGCGCCGTCGACCACTCGAGGACGGGGCAGCCTCGCTCTCGGGCGACGTCCGCCGCCGCCTCGATCAGCGTGCGGCCCACGCCCCGGCCTCGCTCGGCCTCCTCGACGTAGAGGTCGTTCATCAGCACGGTCTCGACCGCCTTGGTCGAGGAGAAGTGCCAGTACAGGCAGGCATAGCCCACGGGGCGCCCGTCGCGCCAGGCGCCGATCAGCATCCCGTCGTCGCTCGGGGAGACGAAGCGCCTGAAGAAGCTGCGGTTGCGGTCCTCGCAGATGTCGTTCGCCTCGTAGAAGCCCTGGTAGGCGGCGATCATCGGCAGCAGCAGCTCGAATTGCTCTCCGGTCACGGGCTCGACGTCGAGGGCCATCGAGGATCAAGATTAGTCCCACGTGCAGGGACGGCCGGGCCGGCGACGTAAGACGACCCACACCCGACTCGAGCCGGCGCCCGGGCCCGACTAAGCTAGTGGTCGCGACGCCGGTAGGAACGCTACCGCCCCGCAAGGAGGGGATTCCCCTGGCACGTCCCACAGACTCCAACGAGCAGCTTCTCTGCAGCTTCTGCGGCAAGTCGCAGCGCCAGGTGAAGAAGCTGATCGCCGGTCCCGGCGTCTACATCTGCGACGAGTGCATCGACCTCTGCAACGAGATCATCGACGAGGAGCTCACCGCGCCGCCGGCGATCGAGCTGGAGAACCTGCCGAAACCGCGCGAGATCCACGACGTCCTGCAGGAGTACGTGGTCGGCCAGGACGCTGCCAAGCGCGCCCTGTCGGTGGCTGTCTACAACCACTACAAGCGGGTGCAGATGGCGCAGTCCGAGGACGCAGAGGTCGAGCTGCAGAAGTCGAACATCATGCTTCTCGGGCCGACCGGTTGCGGCAAGACGCTGCTCGCGCAGACCCTGGCGCGGATCCTCAACGTCCCCTTCGCGATCGCCGACGCCACCGCGCTCACCGAGGCCGGCTACGTGGGGGAGGACGTCGAGAACATCCTGCTGAAGCTGATCCAGGCGGCCGACTACGACGTCAAGAAGGCGGAAACGGGGATCATCTACATAGACGAGATCGACAAGATCGCGCGCAAAGCCGACAACCCGTCGATCACCCGTGACGTCTCCGGGGAAGGCGTGCAGCAGGCCCTGCTGAAGATCCTCGAGGGAACGACCGCCTCGGTGCCGCCGCAGGGCGGCCGCAAGCACCCGCACCAGGAGTTCCTCACCATCGACACGACCAACATCCTCTTCGTCTGCGGCGGCTCCTTCGCCGAGCTCGACAAGGTGATCGAGCGACGTGTCGGGGACAACGGCATGGGCTTCGGCGCCGCGATCTCCTCGAAGGACCATCGGGACACGGGGGAGTGGTTCGAGCGGGTGCTGCCCGAGGACCTGATGGAGTACGGGCTGATCCCGGAGTTCATCGGCCGGCTGCCGGTGGTGGCAGCGATCCACCAGCTCAGCCGGGAGGACCTGGTCAGGATCCTCACCGAGCCGCGCCACGCGCTGACGAAGCAGTTCCGGCGCTTCTTCGAGTTCGACGACATCGACCTCGTCTTCGCGGAGGACAGCCTGGAGGCGATCGCCGACAAGGCATTGGAACGCGAGACCGGGGCCCGCGGGCTGCGCTCGATCCTCGAGGAGACCCTGCTCGACGTCCAGTTCGAGCTCCCCTCTCGACGCGACGTGACCAAGTGCGTCGTCACCCGCGAGACGATCGCCCAGGGCCGTCGCCCCACCCTTGTCACCGAGGCCGCCCACCAGGACATCGGCGCCGCCGAGGACGACCTCGACGAGGAAACCGCGTAGCGCCTCACCCGGCACCGGCGCCGGGTGCTGCAAATCGGCCGCCATGGTGTCATCTGCGCAGCGCTCGGCGGAGACGGGCGTGCCACCTGGTATCTAGACTCGCCGCCTGTGAGCAGCGCGGCGGACAGGAGTGAGCTCGAGGCCAGGACCCGTTACGACCCGGGCGAGGTCGAGCGGCGCGTGTTCGAGGAATGGATGGCCGCCGGCTATTTCCATCCGTCCGCGGAGGGCTCCCCTGAGGAGAACTTCTCGGTGGCGATCCCGCCTCCCAACGTCACCGGCGCGCTGCACATGGGCCATGCCCTGAACGGCTCGATGCAGGACGCGCTGGTGCGGATGAACCGGATGCGCGGCCGCAACGCGCTCTGGACCCTGGGCACCGACCACGCGGGAATCGCGACCCAGGCGGTGGTCGAGAAGGAGCTGCGCGCCGAAGGCAGATCGCGCCGCGACCTCGGCCGTGAGGCCTTCGTCGAGCGGGTCTGGGAGTGGAAAGAGGAGTACGGGTCGCGGATCGTCGAGCAGTACAAGCGCCTCGGCGCCTCCTGCGACTACGAGCGCGAGCGCTTCACCCTCGACGAGGGCTACGTGCGAGCCGTCCACCGGGTCTTCAAGAGTCTCTACGACAAGGGCTACATCTTCCGCGACAACTACATGGTCAACTGGGACCCCGGGTCGCATTCGGCGATCTCCGACCTCGAGGTCGAGAACCGCGAGGTCGAGGACGTCCTCTTCTCGATCGACTACCCGGTGGAGGGCTCGGACCGGGTGCTGACCGTCGCCACGGTGCGCCCGGAGACGATGCTGGCCGACACCGCGGTCGCCGTCAACCCCGACGACGATCGTTACAGGGAGCTGGTCGGGGGGCACTGCGTCCTACCGCTGGTGGGACGGCGGCTGCCGATCATCGCCGACGAGCACGTCGACCCGCAGTTCGGCACCGGGGCGCTGAAGATCACGCCGGGCCACGACCCGAACGACTTCGAGATCGGCCGTCGGCACGGGCTCGAGGAGATCGGGGCGATCGGCCCCGATGGCCGGATCAGCGACGAGGCGGGCGAGCGCTTCGCGGGCCTGACCGCGGCCGAGGCCCAGGAGGCGGTCGTCGCCGCCCTGCGTGAGCAGGGGCTCGTCCGCGACGAACGGCCCTACGTCCACTCTGTCCCCTTCTCGCACCGCTCGGGCGAGCGGATCGAGCCGCTGATCTCGCTGCAGTGGTTCTGTCGCATGGACGAGCTCGCGCGGCCCGCGATCGAGGTCGTGGAGCGCGACGAGGTGAGGATCGCGCCTCCCCAATGGAAGCGGGTGTATCTGGACTGGATGAGGGAGATCCGCCCCTGGTGCATCTCGCGCCAGCTCTGGTGGGGACACCGAATACCGGTCTGGTACTGCGACGCCTGCGGGGAGACGATCGTCGCCGAGGAGACGCCGGCCGGCTGCGGGTCCTGCGGCGGTGAGCTGCGACAGGAGGAGGACGTGCTGGACACCTGGTTCAGCTCCGCGATCTGGCCCTTCGCGACGCTCGGCTGGCCCGACGACACCCCGGAGCTGCGTGCCTTCTACCCGACCAGCTTCCTCACCACCGCACGCGAGATCCTCTTCCTCTGGGTGGCGCGGATGATCATGACCGGGATCGAGTTCGCCGGGGCGGTCCCGTTCCGCGACGTATACGTCCACTCGGTGATCCAGGCCCGCGACGGGCGCCGCATGTCGAAGAGCCTGGGGACCGGCATCGACCCGCTTGAGGAGATCGACGTGCACGGGGCGGACGCCCTGCGCTTCGGCCTGCTGGCGATGTCCTCGACGCAGGACGTGCGCTACTCGGACGCCAAGGTCGAGCAGGGCCGCGACCTGACCAACAAGCTCTGGAACGCGTCGCGGCTCATTCTGCTGAATGTGAAGTTCCAGCAGAATGAGCCGCAGAACAATGCGCGGCAGGACCAAGTTCCTGCCGCGGCGGTCGAAGGCACGGTCGTGTCTCGGGACGATCTCGCTGTCGATCGGGTCGAGGACCGCTGGATCCTCTCCCGGCTGGAGCGGACGATCGGCTCGGTCACAGCAAACCTCGAGCGCTTCGACTTCGCCCATGCAGCGGCAGAGGCCTACTCGTTCTTCTGGTCCGAGCTCTGCGACTGGTACCTCGAGATCGTCAAGCCGCGCCTCTACGAGGGCGAGGAGGAGGTCTCCGCGATCCTGCTCCGGGTGCTCGAGCGCGTCCTCGCGCTCCTGCATCCGCTGATGCCGTTCGTCACCGAGGAGATCTGGTCTCACCACCCGCACCGCGAGGGCCATCTCGCGGTCCACCCGTTCCCGGTGGCCGAGGAGGCCCTGCTCGACCCCGCCGCGGAGCAGGAGGTGGGTGCGGGGATCGCGCTCACCCGGCGGCTGCGCGCCTGGCGCGACCTCGTCGACGTTCCCGCGGGAAGCACCCTCCTCGGTCGCTGCGAGGGAGTCGATCCGCCGGAGTTCGTCGGCCGCCTCGCCCGCTTCGAGTTCGGCGCCGGCGCCGGCGGCGACGGGGACGCGGTCGCGGCCGTCGGGCCGGTGCGCGTGCTCCCCTCTCCGGAGGTCGATGCGGAAGCGGTCGCCGAGCGACTCGAGGGCCGGCGCCGGGAGGTGCGCGCAGAGGTGGAGCGCGCCGAGCGCAAACTCGCCAACGAGGGGTTCGTCGCCAAGGCCCCGGCCGAGGTCGTCGAGGAGGAGCGGGACAAGCTCGAGCGCTACCGGTCGGAGCTCGAGGAGCTGTCCGAATAGCGCCCATCGACCCGGAGGCCCACCTGGAGTCGCTCGAGCCGATCGGCTGGAAGCTCGGCCTCGAGCGCATGCACCGGCTCTGCACCCTGCTCGGCATGCCGCAGCACCGGTTCGCCTCGATTCATGTGGTCGGCACGAATGGCAAGTCCTCGGTGGCCCGGATGACAGCCGCCCTGCTCGAAGCGCACGGGCTCTCGACCGGCGCCTGTCTCTCACCCCACTCGAGTCGCTGGTCCGAGCGGATCGAGGTCCGGGGAGAGGAGATCGGGCCGCAGGCATTCGCGGCCGCGGTCGAGCGGGTCGCCGAGGCGGCCACCACCGTGGAGCGCGGGCTGGAGCCGGGCGAGGCGGTCACCCAGTTCGAGGTGGCGACCGCGGCCGCCTTCCTCGCACTCGCCGCCGCGGGCGTCGACGTCGCGGTCGTCGAGGCCGGGCTCGGGGGGCGGCTCGACGCGACCAACACGATCCCCTCGCAGGTCACGGTGCTCACCTCGATCGGCCTCGATCACACCGAGTGGCTCGGGGGCACCGAGACCGAGATCGCGGCGGAGAAGCTCGCCGTCCTCCGCGACGCGACGACGCTGGTCGTCGGTGAGCTCGGGCCCGGGCCGCTGGCGCTGGCCGAGCGGGTCGTCGCCGACCGGGGCGCCAGGCTCGTGCGGGCCGCCGCCGATCCCGGCGCCGGGGTTCGCCTTCGCGCGGCGGGGCGCTTCCAGCGTCGCAACTTCGCCCTCGCGATGACCGCCGCCGAGGCGTTCCTCGGCCGGCCGCTCGATCCCGACCGGGTCGCCGAGGTGGCCGCGACGCTCACGGTCCCCGGGCGGCTCGAGCCGATCGGCGGTGAGCCGCCCACCCTCGTCGACGCGGCCCACAATCCTGACGGCGCCCGCGCCCTCGCCGAGGCCCTGCCGGACGCGGCCGGCGGCCGGCGGGTCATAGCCCTGCTTGCCGTCCTGGCCGACAAGGACGCCGCCGGGATCGTCGCCGCGCTGGCGCCGGTCCTCGACCGCGCCGTCTGCACCGAGCTCCCCGGCTCCCCTTCGACCCCCGCCGATGAGCCGGGAGCCTCTGACCAACCCGGGAAATCGGCCCGTCGGCCATCGTGGCGGGCGGAGGAGCTGGCCCGATTGTGCGAGGCGGCCGGCCTGCCGGCCGAGGCCGAGCCGAGCTTCGCCGCGGCGCTCGCGCGCGCGCGCGGAGTCGCCTCGGAGCTGGGAGACGGAACGGTGCTCGCCGTCGGGTCCCACTATGTGCTCGAGCCGCTGCGCGCCGCTCTCGGCTAGACATCGAACTCCACGGCCGGGTGGCACCGGGCATCATCCGGGCGTGCGGGGGGTCGGGAATCGACCATCCACCGCTTCTATGCGACGATTGGGAGGTGGACAGAGGGGCAGGATCGGAATTGCTGTCGATGATGGCCCTCGTCGCTGCGATCGTCGCGGCGGTGATCCTCGTCTTCTTCGGGATCGGCTACCTGTTCGGAAGCCTCTTCCTCTGACAGGGTTCCCAGGCGGGACAGCGAAGTAGACTGGCCGACCGTTCACCCATGCCCCCCGGGATATTCGAAATCGGCAACAACGGCCTCAACCTGGTCGCCACCCTCTTCGTCCTGATGTTGGTGGTGGTCTGGCTGGCGCTGATCGTCTACACGTATTTCGACGCGCGACGGCGCGTTTCCGACCCCTTCCTGGTCGCCTGCGCGACGATCGCCGCCTTCATCCCCTACATCGGGACGGCCGTCTACGCGATCCTTCGCCCACCGGAGTTCCTCGAGGACGCGCACGAGCGCGAGCTCGAGATCCGCGCCGCGGAGCTGCGGGTGCGCCAGCTCACCGAGCTCTCCTGCCCGAACTGCGAGTACCCGGTCGAGAAGAACTACCTGCGGTGCCCCAACTGCCAGCATCGGCTCAAGGACCCCTGCCCGTCGTGCGGAAAGCCGGTCGACCCTCGCTGGGCCATCTGCCCCTACTGCGAGTCGGCGCTCGAGCAGCGTTCGCGGCGGCGTTCGACGGAGCAGCGCCGCTCCCCCGACGGGCGAGAGCGCAAATCCGGGGAGCGCCCCGCCTCGCGGCGCTCGGCCGAATCCCGCCAGAAATCCTCCGCGCCTCCTGCGAAGAAGGAACCGGCCACGCGCGCCGCCGAGAGCGAGCAGCGCCAGAGCGCACCAAAACGACAGAAAAGGAGCAGCACCCGTGAGCCGGACCCTGATCCTCGTCAAGCCTGACGCCTTCGAGCGCGCTCTCACCGGAGAGGTGCTGGCCCGCTTCGAGCGCAAGGGCCTGCGCATCGCCGCCCTGAAGAAGATGCAGGCGGACGAGGCGATCGCAAACGAGCACTACGCCGAGCACTCCGAGAAGCCGTTCTTCGGCGAGCTCGTCTCCTTCATCACCGGCGGCCCGCTGGTCGCGGCGGTGCTCGAGGGAGAGGAGGCGGTACCGGCGGCCCGCCAGCTGATCGGCGCGACCAACCCGGTCGAGGCGGCGCCAGGGTCGATCAGGGGCGACTTTGCGCTCGAGGTCACCTTCAACATGGTGCACGGCTCCGACTCCGAGGAATCGGCCGAGCGCGAGATCGGCATCTGGTTCCCCGAGCTGAGCTAGGCCGGGCGGGGTGCGGCCCCGGGCAACGCTCGCGTCCGGCTCCCCGCAGCGGGCCGAGATCCTCACCAAGCTGGGGATCGAGTTCGAGGTCGTCGTCCCGGGAATCGACGAGCTGGAGGACGGGGACCCAGAACGGCTGGTGATCGAAAACGCTCGGCGCAAGGCGCACGCGGTCGCCGATGCGCCCCCTCGCGCGGGTGTGCGGGGGCCGAGAACTGACGCCGTGCGCCCGCCCGCAGGTCCCCGCGCGACCGCGCCGGGACCCGCGCGCCGGGACGCGCTGGTGATCGCCTGCGACACCGACGTCGTCCTCGACGGCGTCGTGCTGGGCAAGCCGGCGGACGAGGGGGAGGCGCGCGAGTACCTGGAGCGGATGTCGGGACGGGGCCACGAGGTGCTCAGCGGCCTGGTGGTCCTCGCAGACGGGGAGGAGCGCACCGGGCTGGAACGGACGACCGTCGTCTTCAGGGAGCTGAGCGACGCCGAGAAGGAGCGCTACGTCGCCTTCGGCGAGTGGCGCGACCGCTCCGGGGGCTACGCGATCCAGACGCTTGGCTCCACCCTGGTCGCGAGGCTGGAGGGGAGCGTCTCCAACGTCATCGGCCTTCCCGTCGGGACGCTCGCGCGACTTGCCCCGGAGCTGTTTCTGCAAGCGCGCTGACAGGGACCGCCGGGCGGAGGTGGCCGGCTTGCCCGGTTTGGGATGATTTTCCGCCTGGTAACCCGCGAATTTCAGATATGGGCCTGATCAGCTCCCTGCGAGGCCTCGGCGGCCGCGATATGGCCGTCGACCTCGGCACGGCCAACACTCTCGTCTACGTCCGGGGGCGCGGCATCGTTCTCTCGGAGCCGTCCGTCGTCGCGATCGACTCGGCGACGGGAAAGGTCCATGCGGTCGGGGCGGAAGCGAAGCGGATGCTCGGCCGCACGCCCGGGAAAATCACCGCGATCCGTCCTCTCAAGGACGGCGTGATCGCCGACTTCGACGTGACCGAACAGATGCTTCGGCACTTCATCAAGCAGGTCAACCCGAACCGATTCGCGCATCCCCGCGTGGTGGTCTGCGTTCCCTCCGGTGTCACCGGCGTCGAGAAGCGGGCCGTGGAGGAGGCCTGCCTGTCGGCCGGGGCCCGCAAGGCCTATCTGATCGAGGAGCCGATGGCGGCGGCGATCGGCGCCGGGCTCCCGGTCGCCGAGCCCACGGGCTCGCTGATCGTGGACATCGGCGGCGGCACCACCGAGGTTGCGGTGATATCGATGGGCGGCATCGTCGTCTCCCAGTCGATCCGGATCGGCGGCGACGAGCTCGACGAGGCGCTGGTCGGGCACTGCAAACACCGGCACAAACTCGCGATCGGCGCCCAGACCGCCGAGCAGATCAAGCTCGAAGCCGGCTCCGCCTCGCCGCTTCCGGAGAAGGTCGAGGTGGAAATAAGGGGGCGGGACCTCGTCTCCGGCCTGCCGAAGACGATCACGCTCGACTCCGAGGAGGTGCGCCTGGCCCTCGATGAGACCGTCGGCCACATAATCGACGCGGTCAAGGACACCCTCGACCGCACTCCACCGGAGCTCGCCGGGGACATCATGGACCGGGGCGTTACCCTTGCCGGTGGCGGCGCTCTCCTCCAGGGGCTGGAGCAGCGACTGCGCGACGAGTGCCAGATGCCCTGTCAGCTGGCGGATTCGCCCCTCACAAGTGTCGCGTTCGGCTCTGGTATCTCGCTCGAGGAGTTCGAGGCCATCCACCGCGCCAACCAAACCTGAGGTTCGACGATGTATCGCAAGCAAGTACGCCGCCGCCGAGCGGTGCTCGCGCTCTTGGTGATCAGCTCCTTCGTCCTCCTCACGCTCACCTACGGCAAGGGGTCCACCGGGCTGCAGCGGGGTGTCAGCACGATCTTCAGCCCCGTCCAGGGTGTCGCCGACCGCGCCCTGAAGCCCGCCCGTGACCTCGTCGGCTGGTTCGACAAGACCTTTGACGCCCGCGGCGAAAACGGCCGGCTGAAGACCGAGCTGGCGAAGGCGAGGAAGCAGGCGGTCGCCGGCCAGGCCGCCCTGCAGGAGAACGCCCAGCTGCGCAAGCTGGTCGGGCTCGATCGCGGGCCGGCGCTCGCCGGCTCTGCCTACAAGCCCGTGGCGGCGAGGGTGATCGCGCGCTCGCCGACGGCGGTGCAGTCCTCGGTCGCCGTCGACGTCGGCAGTGGCGACGGGGTGGCGGTTGACGACCCCGTGGTGAGCGGCGAAGGCCTCGTCGGTCGCGTTGCCTCTGTGGAGCGCTCCTCCGCGCAGGTCGAGCTGATCACCGACAGCTCCAGCGCGATCTCCGCCAAGGTGCTTCCCAGGGGAGTGCAGGGAGTGATCCGCCCCGACCTGGGGGACCCCGAAGACCTGATCCTCGACTACATCGACTCGACCGCGAAGATCGGCGTCGGCCAGACGGTGGTCACCTCCGGCTGGCGCGCACAGGGGCTGGAATCGCTCTTCCCCCCCAACCTCCCGGTCGGTGAAGTGACGCGCGCCTCGATCGTCGAGCAGGAGGCGAGCCAGCAGGTGCGGCTGCGCCCCTACGCGGATCTCGCCAACCTCGACCTCGTGCAGGTGCTCAGCGGAGGCACGAGGAGGTGATCGTCACCCCGAAGATCTTCCTTCGCGTGGCGGCGATCGCGATCGTCGGGGTCCTGCTGCAGCTCTCCTTCTTCTCGCGCGTGGCCCTCCTGCACGTCAGCCCCGACATCCTGCCCGCCCTGGTCGTATCGTTCGGCCTGCTCGGGGGCAGCATGGCCGGCGCGGTCGCAGGCTTCTCGATCGGCTTCCTGCTCGATTGCATGCTGGTCACGGCGGTGGGGGGGAGCTCGCTTGTCCTGCTCGGCACCGGCTACCTCGCGGGCCTCTTCCGGGAACGGCTCGAGTTCCACGGCGCCCTGGTGGCGCCGCTGATGTGCATGGCGTTGACGCTGGTCGCCGAGCTCGGGTATTTCGTGGTCCAGGCGATGCTCGGCATCGATTCGCCGGTCAGCCCGCTGATCGTCAGGGACATGCTGCTCAAGTCGGTGTACGCCTTCTTCCTCGGCTGGCCCATCTACCTGGCCCTGCGCCGGGCGTTGCGCCCGGCCCTGGTCGACGAGTCGAGGCCGAGCCCCCGTCGCCGCCGCCGTCGCCGGCCGACCGCGGTGGGAGCCTGAGGGCATGTACCTGCGCTCCGACGATCGCGGCCCGCAGATGAACGGCAATCGGACCTTGCGGATCGCCGTCTTCGGCGGCTTCGCGATCGCCCTCTTCGCGGTCCTCTTCTTCCGCCTCTGGTTCCTCCAGATCCTCAACGGGGACCGGTACCTCGCCGAGGCGAACAACAACCGGATCCGCGAATTCCGCGTCAGCGCCCCGCGCGGCTACATCGTCGACCGCGAGGGTGACATCCTGGTCTCCAACCGGACCAGCCTCGCCCTCCAGCTCAACCTCCAGAAGCTGCCCCCGGACGCGAGGAGGCGACGCGCCGAGCTGGCCCAGCTGGCGGACCTCACGCACTCCACGCTGCGGAAGGTGCGGCGCAAGATCCGCGAAGAGTCGAGCACCTCGCCGGGGGCCCCGATCACCCTGCGCAAAGACGTCGGCCACTTCCTCGTCTACTACATGGAAGAGAACAAGGACCGCTTCCCCGGGGTCGACGTCGAGCGGGTGTTCGTGCGCCGCTACCCGCACGAAGCCTTCGCCGCCCACATCCTCGGCAACGTCGGCGAGGTGACGGAAGAAGACCTCAAGGAGCGCCGCTACCGCGGCCTCGAGCCCGGCGACCAGATCGGCCAGGAAGGTGTGGAGGACACCTACGACAAGTACCTGCGCGGCAGACCGGGGCTGACGCGGATCCAGGTGGATGCCTTCGGGCAGCCGACCTCCGGGACGCGGATCAAGTCGCGGCGACCGGTCCCGGGAGACTCCCTGAAGCTGACGATCAACCGGGAAGTCCAGTCTGCCGGCGAAGCGGCGCTCGCCTCCTTCGGCCTCCGGGGCGCCTTCGTGACGATGAACGTGCACACGGGCGAAATCCTCGGCATGGGCTCCTTCCCGACCTTCGACCCGGCCGTCTTCACGCACCCGCAGAGCCAGGCCCAGGTCAACCGGCTCTACCGCGACCCGGTCTCGGCGCCGCTCACCAACCGGGCGATCGCCGGCCTCTACCCCACCGGATCCACGTTCAAGCTCATCACCGCGATCGCCGCCCTCGAAAACGGGGTGGTGAGCGTCGACGAACCGATCGAAGACCCCGGCCAGCTCGTCGTCGGGGGGCAGACCTTCACCAACGCGGGCGAAGCGGCGAACGGGACCGTGAGCATGATCCCGGCGCTGGAAGTGTCCTCGGACGTCTACTTCTACATCCTCGGGCTGCGCATGTGGGACAAGGGATACCTGCAGCAGTGGGCCCACAACATGGGCATCGGCCGTGACCCCCACATCGACCTGCCGGGCGCCGCCAAGGGGCTGCTGCCGACCAAGAGATGGCGTGACAGGCTCGCAGCCGAAGGGGAAGCCGAAGGCCGGCCCTGGTCGCAGGGGGACAACATCCAGCTCGCCACTGGCCAGGGGGATCTGCAGACGAACCCGCTGCAGCTGGCGATTGCCTACGCGACGCTCGGCAACGGGGGCACGGTGGTGACCCCGCATGTGGGCATGGAAGTCGAGGACGCGGCCGGCCGCGTGCTGAAGGAATTCGACCCGCCCCCGCAGCGCCACCTGAAGATCGACCCGACCTACCGGGCCGTCATCCTCGAAGGCCTGCACGACGCGGCGCAGAACGGCGGCGGGACCTCCTTCGACACATTCGGGAACTTCCCGATCCCGGTGGCCGGCAAGACGGGCACGGCGCAGCGGCCGCCGCACGCCGACCAGTCCTGGTACTCGATCCTGGCTCCGTATCCGAACCCGCAGATCGTCACCACCGTGACCATGGAGGAAGGCGGCTTCGGATCCGAAGCGGCGGCACCCGCGGCGAAGCAGATATTGGAAGCGTATTTCGCCAAGCGGCTGAAGGCGGAAGCGGGGCCGGAAGGCGAAGGGCCCGAAGGCGAAGGCGAAGGGGGGGCCGGGTGAGCCAGGCGACCCGCAACCGCCGTGCCCGGCCGGAGCCGTTCTCGGTGCGCCCCGGGATCGCCGAGCGCCTCAGCCTGCCATACATGGACGGCGCACTCGCCCTGGCGGCCGCGGCGCTGGTCGGCGCCAGCGTCTTCGTGCTCGCCCAGACGACCGCTCACGACGTGCCCGGCGACCCCGGCTACTACTCCGACAGGCAAACGATCTACGCTTTGCTTGGCATCGTCGGCATGTACCTCCTCGCTCGCGTCGACTATTCGCGATTCCGGGAGCTGCGGGTCGGCATCTACACGTTTCTATGCACGAGCATCGCTTTGATCTTCGTTTTCGGGTTCGCGGCGCGCGGTTCGCGGCGCGCCTTCGACCTGCCCTTCTTCAGCTTCCAGCCATCGGAGCTCGGCAAGCTCCTGCTCGTGCTCGCGCTTGCCGGGTTCGTCATCGATGGCGCCAGGCGGGGGTCGCCGAGGCAGCGCACCGTGCGCTACCTGGCCCTCGGCCTGGTACCGGCCGCACTCGTATTCCTGCAGCCGGACCTGGGCACCGCACTGGTGTTCGGGGCGATCACCCTCGCCGTGATGTACGTGGGGGGCGTCCGATGGACGCACTTCGCGTTGATCGGCGCGACCCTCGCCGCTCTGACCGCACTGGTCCTCGTGGTGGCTCCCGCAGCAGGGACGCCGATCCTCAAGGGCTATCAGCAGGACAGGCTCACATCCTTCCTGCACCCGAGCGCGGACCCGAGCGACGCGGGTTACCAGCAGAATCAGGCCAAGACCGCCATCGGCGCCGGGGAGGCAACCGGCCGTGGCGATCGGGCAACACAGACGCGGCTCGACTTCGTTCCGGAGCGGCACACCGACTTCATCTTTGCGGTGATCGGCGAGCGCTACGGATTCGTCGGAGCGGCGTTAGTCCTATCCCTTTACGCCCTGCTGATCTGGCGGGCGCTGCGGATCGTGACGCTCTCGAAGAACTCCTACGGAATGCTCGTGGCCGGCGGAATCGCCGCCATGCTTCTGTTCCAGGTCTTCGTCAACGTGGGGATGAACCTCGGGATCATGCCGATCACCGGGATCCCCCTGCCGCTGATGAGCTACGGAGGCTCCTCCGTGCTCGCGACGTTCTTGGCGGTGGGGGTCCTGCAGAGCATTCACATGCAAGCGCGCCTCAGCCAGAAGGGCAGGCTCGCCTGGAGCCCTCGAGCATCGAGGACGGGCGATGCGTACCTACTGAACTGAGCTAGGAGAATGAAGAAAACAATTCTGGTGTCCGCCGACAGCGGCGAGACACGGGTCGCTGTCCTCGAGTCCAAGACGAAGGGCGGCAGCAAGAAACCGACGGTCGCGGAGCTCTACATCGAGCGGCGCGGACGGCGCTCGATCGTCGGCAACATCTACAAGGGGAAGGTCGACAACGTCCTTCCCGGCATGGAGGCCGCCTTCGTCGACATCGGCCTCGAGCGCAACGGGTTCCTCCACGTCGACGAGATCGTCCTCCCGGACGGGCGCCAGGCGCCGAAGCGCGGCCGCGGCAGCGGCAAGCGGATCGACGAGCTGATCAAGTCCGGCCAGGAGATCGTCGTCCAGGTGGTCAAGGACCCGTTGAAGACGAAGGGCGCCCGGCTCTCGATGAACGTCTCGATCGCCGGTCGATACCTGGTCTTCGCCCCCCAGGGGAGCGGGGTCGGGGTGAGCCGCAGGCTGAGCGAATCGGAGCGGGACCGGCTGCGCAAGATGGTCGACCGCACGTACAAGGGCCCGGGCGGGCTGATCGTCCGGACCGCTGCGCACGGGGCCAAGAAGTCGGACTTCGTGCGGGAGATCGGCTACCTGCACAAGCTGAACGACGTACTCGACCGCCGCGCGGCCGACACCGAGGCGCCGGACCTCGTCTTCCAAGAGGCGGACCTGCCGGTGCGCGTCCTGCGCGACGTCTTCCTCAATGAGTTCGAGACGGCGATCATCGATTCCCAGAAGCAGTACCAACGGGTGACGAGCTTCTTCCAGCGCACCGCGCCCGAGCTCGTCGACGGAGTCGAGCTGTACCGGGGGAAGAAGCCCCTGTTCGAGAAATGGGGAATCGACAGGGAGATCGAGTCGACGCTCAGCCGGCGGGTGGACCTCCCCTCCGGCGGCTATTTGATCATCGACTACGCCGAGGCGCTCACCGTGATCGACATCAACAGCGGCAGCTTCACCGGGCGCGGCAAGGGCGGCCTGGAGGAGACGATCACCCGCGTCAACACCGAGGCGGCGGAGGAGGTCGTTCGCCAGCTGCGGCTGCGGGACATCGGCGGCATCATCGTCATCGACTTCATCGACATGGCGCGCGCCAGGAACCGCGACAAGGTCCTGAAGACCCTGCGCAAGGCGCTCGACGCCGACAAGTCGAAGAGCTACGTGGTCGAGGTCTCCCCGCTGGGGCTGGTGGAGATGACCAGGCAGAACATCACCGACGGGGTGCGCGAGATCCTCACCGCGCCCTGCCCGACATGCGACGGCGAGGGCGTGGTGCTGTCGGCCGAGACGGTCGCCCTCGAGGGGCTGAGGACGCTGCGAGAGTCGGTCACGGGCTCCGCGGACGAGGCCTTCCTGGTCCGCGTCAACCCGAAGGTCGCCGCGCAGCTGATCGACCCCGAAAGTGGGCTGGCCGAGCTCGAGGCCGAGACCGGCAAGCAGTTCCACTTCGAGGGCGGCGACGCTCTGGCGATCGAGACCTTCGAGGTGGTCGAGTCCGGCACCAGGGAGGCGATCGAGGCACGGGCGCTTCCCTTCAAGGTCGGCGAGGAGGTGCTGGTCAAGATAGAGGAGCCCCACATGTACAACGCCGACGACGCCGTCGCGCGCGTCGACTCCTACATCGTCAGCGTCAGCGGCGCCGGCCGCTTCGTCGGCGAGCGGAAGCTGGTGCGGATCGAGGAGGTCGCCCGCGCCGCCGCGGTCGCCTCGCTCCTGGGGGAGAGCAATGGCAACGGAGCGGGCGAGGGCGGCGACGGCCAGCTAGAATCGTCCCCCTCGCGCAGTGCCCGTCGCGGTCGCGGAGGCGGTCGTGGACGGGCGCGCTCAACCCAGAGCGGCAAGGACGAATGAGCATGTACGCGGTCGTAGAGAGCGGAGGCAAGCAGTACAGGGTCGAGAAGGGCACGGCCCTTCTCGTTGACCGCCTCGACGCCAAGGAGGGCGACAAGGTCAGCCTGCGGCCGGTCCTGTTTCGCGACTCCGAGGTCATCGCCGAGCCGAAGGCGCTCGAGAAGGTGAAGGTGGAGGCGACGGTTGCCGAGCACCTGCGCGGGCCCAAGGTGAGGGTCTTCAAGTACAAGCCGAAGAAGGGCTATCGCCGCCGCGCCGGCCACCGCTCGGAGCTGACCAGGCTCGAGGTGACCGAGGTGAAGATGGGTGGCGCCGCGAAAAAAGCCGCGGCGAAGCCGAAAGCGGAGGCATCCGAGGCGAAGCCGAAAGCCGAGTCGGCGAAAAAGCCGGCGGCGAAACAGACGGCAAGAAAAGCCAAAGCCAAACCGAAAGCGAAAAAAGATGGCTCATAAGAAAGGGCTCGGATCGAGCCGCAACGGCCGTGACTCAAACCCGAAGATGCTCGGCGTCAAGGTGTTCGCGGGGCAGCGGGTGAGCGGGGGCGAGATCATCGTCCGGCAGCGGGGGACGCGCTTTTGGCCCGGCGAGGGAACCGGCCTCGGCCGTGACCACACGATCTTCGCCACTGCGGCGGGGACTGTCGAGTTCAAGCCCGCCCGGCGCGGCCGCACGGTCTCGGTCGTCCAGGACTAGAGCCTGCGAGGGAGCCGGTCGGGCACCGCTCCCGCTGCCCGAGGGCGGCGCTACCTTTTCGCCCCGCCCCCACCCGCCCACCGGAGCAGGCGAGACAGGCGAAAAGGCCAGCCCGACGGAGTGGTGCCCGGTGCCCTCTCTCTACCCTCCTCGTCATGTACGACCGGGCGAGAATCTGGGTCGAGGGCGGCGCCGGCGGCAATGGCTGCGTCAGCTTCCGCCGCGAGGCCCACGTGCCGCGGGGCGGCCCCGACGGTGGCGACGGCGGCCACGGGGGGGACGTGGTCTTGGTCTGCGATCCCTCGCGGCGCGACCTCGGCGCGCTCGCCGGCGGCAAGCACTTCCGCGCCGCGCGCGGGCGCCATGGCGAAGGGTCCAACCGCCACGGCGCCAGGGGGGAGGACCGTGAGATCGCCGTACCGCCGGGGACTCAGGGGGAGACGGTCGAGGGTGCCGCGGTCGACCTGGTCGTCCCCGGACAGCGCGCCGTCGTCGCCCGGGGAGGCCGCGGCGGCCATGGAAACCGGCGATTCGCGACATCGACCCGCCAGGCCCCGCGCTTCTCCGAGCGTGGCACCGCCGGGGAGGCGGCCTGGATCGAGCTGCGCCTCAAGCTTCTCGCCGACGCCGGCTTGGTCGGTCGCCCCAATGCCGGCAAGTCCTCGTTGCTCGGCCGCCTGACCCGGGCCTCGCCGAGAGTGGCGGATTACCCGTTCACCACCACCTCGCCGGTGCTCGGCGTGATCGAGGGCGAAGACCGCCAGGCCGTCCTGGCGGACATACCGGGCCTGATCGAGGGCGCCGCCGCGGGGGCCGGCCTCGGGCACGAGTTCCTCGCCCACATCGAGCGCTGCGCGATGCTCGTCCATCTGGTCGAGCTCGCCCCTCTCGAGGGCGACCCGGTCTCCAACTACGAGTCGGTGCGCGCCGAGCTCGCCACCTACGGCGCCGGCCTCGACCGGCTGCCGGAGCTGGTCGTGCTCTCCAAGCGCGACCTGCTGCCCGCGGACGACGTCGGCATGGCAATCCGGGACTGGCGCCGGCGCCTCGGCACGCGGGCGCTCGGGATCCTGGCCGTCTCCGCCGCGACCGGCGAGGGGGTCGAGGATCTGCGCCGCGCGATCCTCGCCGAGCTTCCGGCCGGGGCCGAGCCGGGTCTCGCCACGGGGCGGCGGGGCCCCGCTGAGTTCGAGGCCGAGCACCGCGTCTACCGCCCGACGGGCGAGGGCGGCTATGCCGTCGAGCGCGAGGCGGATGGCGGCTTCCGGATTCTTGGCCGCGGCGTGGAGCTGCTCTTCGAGCGGCATGACCTCTCCAACGAGGAGGCCCTCGCCTACCTCGAGGATCGCCTCAACGAGATCGGGGTGGTCGCCGCGCTGCGCGCCGCCGGCTTCGAGCCCGGCGACGACGTCCGCATCGGCGAGCACGAGTTCGAGCTAAGACCCTGATCGGCGTTCGCGGAGGGCGGTGCGCACGGCGGCGCTCAGCATCCGCGTGTAGACGCCGGCCCCGGCGGGGGTGAGGTGGGTTTCGTCCCAGGTCAGCCCGTCATGCGCCTCGGCCACCGCGTGCCAGTCGACCAGCGTCGTGTGGGGCCAGGTCCTGGCCGCCTCGGCGAGCTGCGAGTTCGACTCGGCGAGCCAGGAGACCGGGGCGTGGTCGTTGACGAGGAGGAGCTCGCCGACCGCCGAGGTCGCGCTCCTCACCTGGGCCATTTCGTTGCTGTAGATCGGGCCATTGCTGCCCATCTGGATGATCAGCGCGTCGACGTGGCCGCCGCGCGCCTTCAGCCGCCGGGCGAGCTTCACGAACTCATCTGCCTGGCGGCCGACCCTGGCGTTCATCGAGAAGCGCGGCCCGAGACGCGCGGCGAGCCGGTCGCGGGCGGAGATCATCACCGAGTCGCCGAAGGCCACCACCCGCGGGGCCCGGCCCCTGGCCCGCTGGCGGGTGCCGTTCCCCGGGCGCTTGACATGACCGCCGACCTCGGAGACGGTCACTCGGGCGAACTCGGGCAGCGACGCGGATGCGCTTGCAGGGGAGCCGCCCCCGCCCGCGGCGATCCCGCCCCAGCCGACGAGCAGGACGATCGCCGGCACCCCGACGAGCATCGCCGGCCTCGCGTAGCGCTCCCAGCCGGCGGCGCCCCGAGAAGTGCGGCGGCGGCGGAAGGGGCGCTCGACGAAGCGGTAGGAGAGCTCCGCCAGCGCGAGCACCGCGACCAGCTGCAGCGGGATCAGCAGGCCACGCGGCATCGCGACGTCGATGCCCGGCCTGGTCAGCGCCAGCACGGGCCAGTGCCAGAGGTAGAAGCTGTAGCTGCGCAGGCCGAGCCAGACGAGCGGCGGCGCCGCGAGCAGGCCGCCCAGGCGCGCCGCCGGATGCGCGAGCACGGCGATCAGCACGGCGGTGAGCAGCGAGAGCGAGAGGTAGCCGCCGTGGAAGAGGCCGAGGTCGTAGTCGTGGACCTCGAGGAAGCTGAGCGCGATATAGCCGAGGGCGAGCACCCCGACCGCGTCGAGCGCCGGCCCGGTCCAGCGTCCCGGGACGCGGCGGCGAAGGTCCCAGGGCGACCAGGCGAGGGCGAGCGCGACCCCGAAGAGCAGGCCGGCGGCGTGGGTGTCCGTCCCGTAGTAGGCGCGCGAGGCATCGTGCGGGTCGAACAGGGCCCAGCCGAGCGCGACCGAGGCGAGCGCGCCTGCGAGCACCCCGACGATCAGCCGCCGGCGGCCCAGGGCCTTGACCCCGGCGGCGAAGGCGAGCGGCCAGAAGAGGTAGAACTGCTCCTCGACCGAGAGCGACCAGAGGTGGCGGAAGAGCGACGGCCGCTGGAACTGGTCGAAGTAGGACTGCTGGTCGAAGATGAAGTGCCAGTTGGCGATATAGGCGAGCGAGGCGACCGCGTCGCCGCGCAGGCTCTGGATCCGGTCCGGCTCGACGATCGCCGCGATTGCCAGCGTCACCGCGATCAGCACCCCGACGGCGGGGAGCAGTCGCCGTGCGCGGCGCGCCCAGAAGCGACCGAGCCGGATCCGCCCGTCCCGCTGCCGCTCGGCGAGCAGCAGCGAGGTGATCAGGTACCCGCTGATCACGAAGAAGACGTCGACGCCGAGGAAGCCTCCGGGCAGCTCGTCGACGCCGGCGTGGTAGGCGAAGACCGCCAGCACGGCCACCGCTCGCAGGGCGTCGATGCCCGGCATGTAGGGCAGGCGGCTGTCCAGCGGTCTGCTGATCGCCCAAGTCTCGTGCATCGGGCGGCTCTTACACTTGTGCGCCGATGACCCTCGTCGTCAAGCTCGGCTCCTCGATCGTCGCCGCCGACGACGGCGAGCTGCGCACCGACGTCCTCGACGCGGTCTGCGCGGGCGTCGCCGAGCTGGAGAGCGGCGGAGAGCGAGTGGTGATGGTCACCTCGGGTGCGATCGCGCGGGGCATGCGCCTGATGGGCCTGCCGGTCCGACCACGGGCGATGGACGAGCTGCAGGCCGCCTCGGCGGTGGGCCAGGGAGACCTGTTCCGCGCCTATCAGCAGCGGCTCTCCGCCGGGGGGGCGCGCACCGCCCAGGTGCTGCTCACCGCAGGGGACATCGCCGCACGCACCAACTACCTGAACGCCCGCCGGACCCTCCGTCGCCTGCTCGAGTGGAAGGTGGTGCCGGTGATCAACGAGAACGACACGACGGCGACCGATGAGATCACCTTCGGCGACAACGACTTCCTCGCGGCCCAGGTGGCGATCCTCCTGGAGGCGCGCCTGCTCGTCCTGCTCACCGACATCGACGGCCTGCACAGCGCCGACCCGCGGGTCGACGCCGGGGCGCGGCTGATCGAGTCGGTCGCCGACCTCGGCGAGCTCGAGGGGCTGGACATCGGGGACCGCACCTCGGCGTTCGGCTCCGGGGGCATGCGCAGCAAGGTCGCGGCGGCGGAGATGGCCGTCGAGGCCGGGATACCGGCGACGATCTGCAACGGGACCGTTCCCGGGACCCTCGCCGCCGCTGCCGCGGACGAGCCCGTCGGCACGCGCTTCGCCGCCCGGCCCGGCCGCGCGTCGAGCTTCAAGCTGTGGCTCAAGTACGCGAAGCCGGCCCACGGTCGCCTGCTGGTGGACGAGGGGGCCTCCCGGGTCCTGCGCGAGAGCGGCTCGAGCCTCCTTCCCGTGGGGATCACCGCCGTCGAGGGCGATTTCGAGGCCGGCGACGCGGTCGAGGTCGCCGCCGACGGGGCCCTGGTGGGCAAGGGCATCGTCGACTACTCGGCATCGGAGCTCTCTCGGGTGATCGGCATGAAGAGCGCCGAAGTGCGTGAGGTCCTCCCGCACGCGGCCGACGTGGTGATCCACAGGGATCGCTTCGTGCTCGTCTAGCGCGGGCTGCCCCCTGCCATCGGGCCGGGCGCGGGGACGCCCCCCGGTTACCCTTAGCCGATGGCGATTGCGACTCCCACCGTGGCCGAGGTCTGCGAGGCGGCCAATCGCGCTGCGCTGGCGCTGGGAACCGTCTCCACCGCGGAGAAGGACGTCGCCGCTGGAGGCGACCGCCCGCCTTCTGGGCGAGCGGGCCGCCGAGATCCTCGAGGCGAATGCCGCGGACCTCGCCGACGAGCGCGCCGCCGGCCTCACCGAGGCGCTGCGCGACCGCCTGACCCTGAGCGAGGAGCGGATCGCGGCGATGGCCGAAGGGGTCCGCGCGGTCGCCGGGCTGGCGGACCCGGTGGGCGAGGAGCTCGAGCACAGGACTCTCCGCAGCGGCCTCGATCTGCGCAAGGTGCGGGTTCCGCTGGGCGTGGTCGCGGTCGTCTACGAGGCGCGGCCGAACGTGACGATCGACTGCGCGGCACTGACGGTCAAGAGCGGCAACGCGATCGTCCTGCGCGGCTCCAGCTACGCGGAGCGCTCCAACGGCGCGCTGGCCGCCGTCGTGCGCGAGGCGCTCTCGGAGGCGGGGCTCCCCCAGGACGCCGTCCAGCTGCTCGCCGGCGGCGGGCACGAGACCCTCGCCGAGCTCGCCACCCAGGACCGGCTCGTCGACCTGCTCATCCCCCGCGGCGGCGAGGGCCTGAAGGAAGCCCTCAAAGACGTCGCCACGGTGCCGGTCATCTACGCCGCCGCCGGCAACTGCCACGTCTACGTCCACGCCGACGCCGACCTCGAGATGGCGCGCAGCATCGCGGTCAACGCCAAGGTGCAGCGCCCCGGCGTCTGCAACGCGGCGGAGACGCTGCTGGTCGACGCCGCCATCGCCTCCGAGTTCCTGCCGCCGGCGCTGGCCGACCTCGCCGAAGCGGGCGTCGACCTGGTCGGGAGACCGGCGGGCGAGGGAGGCGGCCGGGGGAATCGCGGTCGGCGAGGCCGGCGAGGAGGACTGGGCGACCGAGTTCCTCGACCTGCGGCTCGCGGTGGCGGTCGTCGACTCCCTGGAGCAGGCGATCGACCACGTCAATCGCCACGGGACCCGTCACTCGGAGGCGATCGTCACCTCCTCGGAGGACGCGGCACGCCGTTTCTCCGCCGGCGTCGACGCCGCGGTCGTGTACACCAATGCCTCGACCCGGTTCACCGACGGGTTCGAGTTCGGGATGGGGGCCGAGATCGGCAACTCCACCCAGAAGCTCCACGCCCGAGGCCCGATCGGGCTGCGCGAGCTGACGACCTACAAGTACATCGTCCGCGGCGACGGCCAGGTGCGTGAGTAGCTCGTCTTCCGGAACCGGCATCGGGGTCCTCGGCTCGGCCTTCAACCCTCCTCACCTCGGGCACCTGGCATTGGCCCAGGAGGCCCTCTGGCAGCTCGGCCTCGGCGAGGTGGTCCTGATCCCCACCGGCGAGGCCCCGCACAAGCGGATCGTCGACGACCCGGGCCGCGAGCTGCGCCTTGCGATGACCAGGCTGGCCGCCTCCGACGACGCGCGCTTCCGGCGTTTCGACCCTCGAGGTCGACAGGGAGGGGCCGTCCTACACGTATGAGACGTTGGAGCTGCTTGCCGAGCAACGAGGCGATTCGGAGCTGGTGTTCGTGATGGGGGCCGACGCAGCGATCGGGCTGGAGAGCTGGCGGCGGCCCGAGCGGGTGGTCGAGCTCGCACGCCTCGCAGTCGCCCGCCGCTCGGGCGTATCCGACACGGAGGTCGGGGCCGTGATGAGGAGCCTCGGCGCCGAGGGACGGGCGACGATGCTCGAGATGCCCCAGTTCGGCGTCTCCTCCTCGGCGGTCCGCGAGCGGGCGGCCGCCGGGCGGCCGCTGCGCTACCTGGTGCCCGAGTCCGTGGCCCGCTTCATCGAAGAGAAGGGCATCTACTCGTGAGCGAGGAGGCGCGGCGTCCGGCCTCCGAGCCCCTGGCGCGAAAGCTCGCCGCGGTCGCCGACTCGAAAGGGGCGGCCGAGATCGTCGTCCTCGACATGCGCGAGCTCGTCTCCTACACCGACTTCCTGGTCGATCTGCACCGCCCGCAACGAGCGCCAGGCGCGGGCCGTCGTCGACGAGGTCGGGCTGCGCCTGAAGAGGGAGGACGGCCTGCTGCCGGGGGGAACCGACGGCGACGGGGCGACCGGGTGGATCGTGCTCGACTTCCTCGACGCCGTCCTGCACGTCTTCACCGCGGAGGCGCGCGGCCGGTACCAGCTCGAGGAACTCTGGCGGGAGGCGCCGCGCCTTGATCTCCCGGCATCGGGAATGACGTCCGAGGGGATCTCTACGGTGCCGCGCATGGGTAGCTTCCGGAGGGCCTTCCTCGGCTACCGCCGCCCCGAAGTGGATGCGGCGATTACGGCGCGGGACCCCAGATCGAGTACCTGAAGGGCGAGGTCGCCGAGAGGGCCGAGCTCGAGGAGGAGCTGACCTCCCTCTCCGGCATGGTGATCGAGCGCGAGCGCGAGATCCGCAGCCTCGGCGAGCAGCTGCGCCAGGCGAACGAGCGCCACGACCGCAGCATCGCCTCGCTCGAGGCGGTGAGCGCCCGGCTCGGGGAGATCGAAGCCCAGGCAAGGGGCCAGGCGACCCGGATCCGGATGAAAGCGCTGCGCGAGGCCGTCGAGGTGGGGCGCCGCGCCGAGGCGCTGACCGAGGCCGAGTCGCGCCCGAGTCTCGCGAGACCAGGAGGGGATCGCGCCGGTGGCCGAGCTCAACGGGCAGCCTCCGACCCGGAATCGCCGCAGGAGACCTTCGAGGGCACGATCAGCGTCGAGATCGGCCCGCTCGGCGACTATTCGCAGCTGGTCGGCATCGAGGACGCGATCGGCCGGCTCGGCGCTTCCGACATCTCGATCGAGCGCTTCTCCGAGGGCCGGGCGACCCTCTCGATGAACCTCGACGAGCCCGTGGACCTGCTGCGCGAGCTCGAAGAGCACTCGCCGATGGAGTTCCGCGTGCGCCGCGCCGCCGACGACAACGTCGTCCTCGACGTCGATGACGACGACTCCGAGCACCACGCCGCCTAGAGGTTCGGCTCGGTCGAGCTAGAATCCGGTTTCGCCCGGGGCTGTAGCTCAGCTGGAAGAGCGTCGCGCTGGCAGCGCGAAGGTCAGGGGTTCGAGCCCCCTCAGCTCCATTCTCGGAACGCGTCGCCTTCGTCAGCGGTTCGATCCAGACCGCGCCCTCAAACCATCCCCGGCGGCTGCCGATGGGGTAGCGATGAGCGCCGTCAACCAGCACGTCTTCTCGCACGGGATGCGGGACACGCGCGAGACGCTGCGAGCTCTGGAGCGGCCGGCCGCTGGCGCGGTGCTCGGCGGCTGGCTCGCGCTCAGCCTGGCGATCGCCCTGACCCTGCTCGCGGCGGTCTGGTCGTCGCCGGCGCTCCTCAACCCGGACCTCACCCCGATCCACCTCCCCGGCCTCACACGGCCCTCCGAGCCCGGCGACATGCTGCCGATCCTCTGGCGCAACTCGCTGGTCCTGGCCCTGCACGCGACCGCCTGCGTCGCCGGCTTCATCGCCGGCGCCTCGATGCCGATCGCCGCCGCCCAGCGCACCGGCTTCTCGCGCTGGGTCCACGTCAAGGCGGGCGAGCTGGCGATCCTCTTCGTCTGCGCCGTCACCCTCTTCTCGCTCAGCACCCAGGCGCTCTACCTCGGCTTCCAGGGGTCGACGATCGCCTTCCAGCTCGACATCTCCAACGCCGCCCTGATCCTCAGCGTCCTGCCCCACGCGCTGCTCGAGCTGACCGCGCTCTTCCTGCCGCTCGCCGCCTGGCTGATCGCCAGCCGGCGCGGCGAGTGGAACCAGCTGCTCGCCGCGACCGTGGTCACCGTCGCTGATCGCGATCCCGGCGCTGATCGTCGCGGCGGCGATCGAGGTCTACGTCTGGCCCCACATCCTCGAAGCCCTCTCCTCCGGCTCCGGACCGCTCGGCGTCTGACGGTGCGCCGACTCAGTACCCAGCTCGCCACGACAGCTGCATCGTATGCGAGATGAGCCGTCGCGCGCCCGCGCCTGGCGGCGCTCGCCCTCATAGGATCAGGCCGATGGCCGGATACGAGGCGAGGGCGATCGAGGAGAAGTGGCAGCGGGTCTGGGCCGAGGAGCGCACCTGGGAGGTCGCCAACCCCGGGCAGCCCGGCTTCGACGCCTCCAAGCCGAAGTCCTACGTGCTGCGAGATGCTGCCCTACCCGTCCGGGCGAGCCCCACGTCGGCCACCTCAAGTGCTACGCGGTCGGCGACGCGATCGCCCATTTCCGCCGCCGCCACGGCTACGAGGTCATCCACCCGATGGGCTACGACGCCTTCGGCCTGCCCGCCGAGAACAACGCGATCAAGACCGGCGAGCCGCCGCGCGAGGCGACCGAGCGCTCGATCGAGTCCTTCCGCCGCCAGTTCCAGGAGTGGGGGATCTCGATCGACTGGGCGCGGGAGCTCGCCACCCACACGCCCGAGTACTACCGCTGGACCCAGTGGATCTTCCTGCGGCTCTTCGAGCGCGGGCTCGCCTACCGCGACCGAGGCGCCGCGTCCAGTGGTGCCCGAAGGACGCCACCGTGCTCGCCAACGAGCAGGTCGTCGACGGCCGCTGCGAGCGCTGCGGCACGCCGGTCGATCCAGCGCAAGCCTCGAGCAGTGGTTCTTCAAGATCACCGAGTACGCCGACCGCCTGCTCGCCGACTTCGACCTGCTCGAGTCCTGGCCCGAGCACGTGATCACGATGCAGCGCAACTGGATCGGCCGCTCCGAGGGCGCCGAGGTGGTCTTCCGCTGCGAGGAGCTCGACATCGACTTCCCGGTCTTCACGACCCGCCCGGACACGCTCTTCGGCGCGACCTTCTTCGTGCTCGCCCCCGAGCACCCCGAGCTCGAGCGGCTGGTCGCCGGGACCGAGGCCGAGGCGGCCGTCCGCGAGTACGTCGACCGGGTCGCGCGCGAGTCGGCCGAGGAGCGTGGCGACGAGGACCGGGAGAAGACCGGGGTGCCGCTCGGGCGACCGTGGTCAACCCGGTCAACGGCGAGCGAGATCCCGATGTTCGTCGCCGACTACGTGCTGATGGAGTACGGGACCGGGGCGATCATGGCGGTCCCCGCGCCACGACGCGCGCGACTACGAATTCGCCCAGGCCTTCGACCTGCCGGTCAGGCGGGTGATCGAGGGGAGGACCCGGAGGCCGCCCGCGACGACGAGGGCCTGCCCTACCCGGGCGACGGGCCGATGGTCGGCTCGGGGCGCTTCGACGGCAAGGGCAACCGCGAGGCCTACGGCGAGATCGTCGAGTGGCTCGCCGACGAAGGGCGCGGCGAGCCGGCCGTCAACTACCGCCTGCGCGACTGGCTCGTCTCGCGGCAGCGCTACTGGGGCGCGCCGATCCCGATCGTCTACTGCGACGAGTGCGGGATCGTCCCGGTCCCCGACGACCAGCTCCCGGTCGAGCTGCCGGAGGTCGACGACTACGCGCCGCAGGGCCGCAGCCCGCTGGCCGCGGCCGAGGACTGGGTCGCGACCGAGTGCCCGAGCTGCGGCGGCGCCGGCGCGCCGCGAGACCGACACGATGGACACCTTCGTCGACTCCTCCTGGTACTTCATCCGCTACCTCGACCCGCGCAACGAGGAGGCCGCCTGGGACCACGGCCGCCGCCGAGCACTGGCTGCCGGTCGACCAGTACATCGGCGGCGTCGAGCACGCGATCCTGCACCTGATGTACGCGCGGTTCTTCACCAAGGCGCTCGCCGACCTCGGCCAGCTCGAGGTGCAGGAGCCGTTCGCGAACCTGTTCGCGCAGGGGATGATCACCCGCGACGGGGCGAAGATGTCGAAGTCGAGGGGCAACACGGTCGCCCCGGCCGAGTACGTCGAGCGCTACGGCGCCGACACCGCCCGCACCTACGTCTGCTTCATGGGCCCGCCGGAGCGCGGCGGCGACTGGACCGACGAGGGCGTCGAGGGCGTGCACCGCTTCCTCTCCCGGCTCTGGCGCCTCTGCGAGGAGGTCGAGGCGGACGGCCGCCGACGGCGCTCCGGGCTCTTCGGAGAGCGCCGAGGTGCGACGACCTCGTCGCCAAGGCGCACTGGGCGATCGACAAGGCGACCCGGGACTTCGAGCGCGGCTTCCAGTTCAACACCGCGATCGCCGCGGTGATGGAGCTCGTCAACGACGCCTACCGGCTCAAGGACGACCTCTTCGACGGAGCCGACGGGCGAGGCGGCGCTGCGCTTCGCCACCGCCACGGCGGCCTCGCTGATCTTCCCCTTCGCGCCGCACCTGGGGGCCGAGGTCTGGGAGCGGCTGCACGGTGGCCGGGTCTGGGAGGAGCCCTGGCCGAGGGCCGACCCGGCGCTGCTCGTGCGCGACACGGTGACCCTCGTCGTGCAGGTCAACGGCAAGCTCCGCGACCGGATCGAGGTCGGCGTCCGACACCGCACGAGGAGGAGCTGCTGGCGCTCGCGCGCGCGAAGCGAGAACGTGCAGCCGGCACATCGACGGCAGGGAGATCGTCAAGGAGATCGTCGTGCCCGGCAAGCTCGTCAACCTGGTGGTGCGCTGACCGCTCGCGGCCGACGGCCCGATTTCTGCGTAGAAAGCCGCCCGATGCTCGTCAGGCGCCTCGCAGACGCCCCCGTGGAGGAGTTCCATCGCCTCCGCTCGCACGTCCTGATGGACGCGGGCGAGCTCGGCTCGCGCAACATGTCGGTGACCTGGCTCGAGGTCCCGGCTGGGCGCCGAGCAGAACCTGCGCTCGCACGAGGAGGCCGAGCAGGTCTACGTCGTCGTCCGCGGAGCCGGGACGATGTCGGTCGCCGGAGACACCCAGGAGGTAAGCGAAGGGGACCTGATCGTGGTCTCGCCGGCAACCGACCACTCGATCTCCAACGGGGGCGACGGCGAGCTCGCCTGCGTCTCCGTGCAGTCGCCCCCGGTCGCCGTCGCCGAGCTCTACGGCGGCCAGATGGCCGCAGGTCAGCCGGCTACGACGACGACGAAGACGTCTAGGCGTCGATCGGCCGGGCGCAGCGCGACCGTCGCCGCGGCCCTGAATCAGATTCGGCCGTGGCCGCGCGCCGCACCGGCGCGCCGAATCGCTCGCGCCAGGCTGCGGCGAACGGCATGCCCGGAGCCACTGAGCAGGTCCCAGATTGCTCGTCTACGGCGCATTGGCGGTCGCCCTGCTGCTGGTCGGCGCCCGGGCGACTCCGCGCCGAGGGCGGCGGAGCCGGTCAGGCGCAGGCGCGCGGCACGCGGCGACGCGGGGGGCGGCGGCGGGTCCGGCGGCCTCAGCCTGGGCGGCGGCCCCGACGTAGTCGTCGACGTGACCGGGGCCGTGCGCCGCCCCGGCGTCTACCGGCTGCCGGCCGGGTCGCGGGTCACCGACGCGGTCGAGCGCGCCGGGGGCGCCGCGGCCGAGGCCCGGCTCGGAAGGGATCAACCTCGCGGCGCGGCTCGCCGATGGCCAGCAGGTCCTCGTCCCCGGCAGCTCCGCGCCTTCGCCGCGGCGCGGCGGCCGGCGCCGAAGAGGGGCCGATCAGCCTCGGCAGCGCCACCGTCGAGGAACTCGAATCGATCGACGGCATCGGGCCGGTGACCGCGGCGGACATCGTCGAGTTCCGCGAACAGCACGGCGGCCTGTCCTCGGTCGACCAGCTCGACGAGGTGGCGGGGATCGGGCCGGCGACGATGGAGTCGCTGCGCGCAAGGCTCCAGCCCTGACGCGGTGGAGGTGCGGGCGGCCTCACTGCTCACGGCGCTCGCCGCGCTCGCCGCCGCTGCCCTGGCGCTGGCCCACGCAGCAGAGATCCGAGAGCGCGCCGCCGAGGCACTGGGTCGTGGCATGCCGGCGCGCGAGGCTGAGCTGGCCCGGGGCTTCGTCCTCGGCGAGGACGAGCGCATCGACGTGGGCACCTCGGAGGACTTCCGGCGAGCCGGGCTCAGCCACCTGCTCGCGGTGTCAGGGCAGAACGTCTCGCTGCTGGCGTTGCTGGCGATGCCCCTGCTCGCTCTGCTCGGCCTTCCCCTGCGCGCCCGACTGCTCTGGCTGCTCGGCGTGATCGCGGTCTACGTCGCGGTGGCCGGTGCCGGGCCATCGCTCCAGAGGGCCGGGGTGATGGGAGGCCTCGGCCTGCTCGCGATGCTTTCCGGGCGGCGATCGTCTCGGCTGCACGCGCTCGCGGTCGCAGCGCTGGTCACGCTCGCGGTCGACCCGGGCATCGCCGCCGACGTCGGCTGGCAGCTCAGCTTCGCCGCGGTCCTCGGAATCGCCCTGCTGGCGGCGCCCGCGGCCGCTTTCCTGCGCGCCGGCCTCGGCCCGAGCGGTCCCCTGGCGACGACGCTGATCGAGGGTGCGGCTATGACCGTGGCGGCGACGCTGGCGACGGCGCCGCTGATCGCCTTCCACTTCGGCGAGCTCTCGACGGTGACGGTCCTCGCCAACCTGCTCGCCCTGCCGGCGGTTGCGCCGGCGATGTGGCTGGGGATGCTCGCGGCCGCGGCCGGGCAGGTGCCGGGCCTCGCCGGTCGAGGTGGTCAACGCGCCCAACGCGCTGCTGCTCGGCTACCTGGCCCAGGTCGCCGACTGGTGCGCCGCGCCTCGCTGGGCGTCGCTCGAGGTGCGCCTCGGGATCGGCGGCCTCGCCGCCGCCTACGCGGCCCTCGCGGTCGGCGCGGTCGTCGTCCGCGCCCTCGCCCGCCGTCGCCGCCTCGCCCGCCGTCGTGTCCGCCGAGGCCCCCGGCGCCGCGGCCGCGGTGGCGCGCGGCGCTGATCCTCGCGGTCGCGCTCGCCGTCCTCGCCGCCGCCTGGTCGTCCGGCACGAGCGGCTCCGCCGTCACCGCCGGAGGGGGGGGCTCCGGGTCACGGTCCTCGACGTCGGGCAGGGAGACGCGATCCTCTTCCAGCCACCCTCCTCTCCCGCGGTTCTGGTCGACGGCGGCCCTCCGGGCGACGGGCTGGCTTCGATGCTCCTCGACGCCGGCGCCGACCGGCTCGGAGCGGCGATCGTCACCCATGACCAGGCCGATCACGCCGGAGGCATCGAGGACCTGCTGGGGGAGCTCCCGGTCGGGACGCTCGTCTATGGGGTCGCCGGAAAGCGGCTGATCGCCGCAGCTCGGTCCTCCGGCGCGCTCGCCCGGCGGCTCGTCGCCGGCGGGGAGCTGCGCTCGGGGCGCCTTCGGCTGGACGCGATCTGGCCGCCCCGGGCACTGGCGGTGGGAGGGGGCACCGAGGAGGACCCGAACCGCACGGCGCTGGTCCTCCTCGCCCGTTGGGGCCGCTTCTCGATGCTGCTCAGTGCCGACGCGGAGGCCGAGGCGGTGCCGATCGACCCGGGACCGGTCGACGTCCTCAAGGTCGCCCACCACGGCAGTGTGGACGCGGGCCTGGCGGAGCTGCTCGAGAGGACCCGGCCGCGCCTTGCCGTGATCTCGGTCGGGGCCGACAACCCCTACGGCCACCCGACCCCGTCGACCCTGGCCACCCTCTCATCGCATGGGGTGCCCACGCTGCGCACGGACCGGGACGGCACCGTGGTGCTCGAGGTCCGGCGGGGAGGATGACGGTGGGTGCAGGATGACGCGGCGGGGCGGGATCTAGACTGGCTGCGTGGCGGAGGAACTGAGCTCCCTTTACCTGATCGCCGGGACCGACGGCGCCAAGATCGATGCCACCCGCTCGCGGCTGCGGGCTCGGGCCGAGTCGGAGGGAGGAGGCGGCGCGCTCGAGGTCTTCGAGGCGGCTGAGGGCAGGGGAGCGCCCGATCACGAGGCGCTGCTCGGTGCCCTGCCGGCGATGTCGCTGACCGGGGGCCGGCGATACATGCTCGCCGACGGGGTCGAGCGTTGGCGGGATCGCCAGCTCGAGGAGGTCTGCGCGGCTCTGCCGTCGCTTCCACCCGACCTCACCCTGGTCCTGGTCGCTCGCGCCGAGGCGCCGGAGAGGCTCGAGAGGGCGGTGCGGGAAGCCGGCGGAGAGGTCCACGCCTTCGTCGCTCCGCGCCCGCGGGAGATGCCGCGTGCGCTGGTGGCCGATGCCCGGAGGCTCGGTTTCCGGCTGGAGCCCGAAGCGGCCGTGGCCCTCGTCCAGCGCATGGGGACAGATCCCGTGCGCCTCGGCAACGAGCTGCGCCGGCTCTCGCTGTGGGCGGGAGAGACAGGCGAGGTGACGCTCGAGGACCTCGAATCGATGGTCGCCGACTCCTCCGAGGCGATCGTCTGGTCGCTGGCCGACGCCCTCCAGGAAGGAAATCGGGCCAGGGCGCTCTCGGTGGCGGAGCGCCTCGTCGAGCAGGGCCAGAGCGTCACCGGGATGATCTACGCGCTGGCCTCACGGCTGCGGCGCTCGCGGCGCGAGGACCTGCAGGGGGCCACCGAGGCGCTCGCCGACCTCGAGGTCTGGTGCCGCGGGGGAGCGGAGTACGGTGAGCCGCTGGCCCTGACCCTCTCCCTTCTGCGGGCCGCCCGATAGGGGCGAACGCGGGGACTGAACGAGGACGCCGTGATGCGACGGCTCGCGGCGCCCTAGCGTGTGGCCAGCCGCGCCGCGCGGCTCTTCTTGCGAGCGCCGGCGTTCCTGTGCAGGGCGCCCCTCTGGACCGCCTTGTCGATCTTCGAGACGAGCATGCGGTGCTCCTCCGCGATCGTCTCGGCGTCGCCCGCCTCCACCGCCGCCTCGAGCCGGCGGAAGTGGGTCTTCACGGTGCTGGTCAGCAGGCGGTTCTCGGCGTGCTCGCGCCCGCTGCGTAGGATCCGCTTCTTCTGTGAGGCTATGTTGGCCATCGAGTGGTGCCTGAGCGGGCGTCGCGCCGGCTTCGGGCGGCCGCCGACTATAGCGACTGAGACCCAGTTTGGAGACGCCCAAGAAACCCGTCCCCGACGAGCCCGAGGCCGGTGCGGGGGGACCGGACGGTCCTTCGCGGCTCGCATCCGACGCGGCGGTGCGCGCCGCCGAGGCCTTCGAGCCTGGCGAGGAACCCAGCATCGAGGGGGTCCCGGCAGGGCAGGGGGGCCGAATCGCCCGCTCGACCGCCTTCTTCTCGGTCGCGACCGCGGCGTCCCGCATCGCCGGCCTCGTCCGCGAGGTGTTCGCCGCCGGCTACTACGGGGTCAACGGCCCGATGTCGGCATTCACGATCGCCTTCCAGGTCCCGAACCTGATCCGCAGCCTGTTCGCCGACGCCGCCCTCCAGCCCGCCTTCATCCCCGTCTTCACCGAGCATCTGGAGAGGCGGGACTACCGCGAGGCCTTCAGGCTCGCCTCGACCCTGCTCCTTCTGGTGACCCTGGTGCTGGGAACGATCACGGCGATCTTCGTGCTCGTCGCCCCGCTCGTGATGCCGCTCTTCGCCCCGGGCTTCGAGGGCGAGCTCCTCGACCTCACCGTCGCTCTCTCCCGGGTCCTGTTCCCGATCCTGATCCTGCTCGGGGTGAGCGGCATCGTGGTCGGGATCCTCAACAGCTACGACCGGTTCGGGGCCTTCGCGATCGCCCCGTTCTTCTGGAACGTGACGATCATCGGGGTGCTCGTCCTGGTCGCGCCGCTCTTCCACGGGCAGAACCGGATCTACGCCTACGCGATAGGAATCCTCGCCGGCACGCTGGTCCAACTGCTGATCCCGGTGTTCGACCTGCGAAACACGCCGTTCCGGTTCAACCTCAGCTTCGACTGGCGCAATCCCGGCGTGCGCAGGGTCCTGATACTCATGCTGCCGGTCACCCTCAGCCTCGGGCTGATCAACTTCAACCTGCTGATCAACAGCCTCTTCGGCAGCTTGGTCAGCGAAAAGGGGCCCGCGGCGATCGACAAGGCGTTCCGCATCTACCAGCTGCCGCAGGGAATCTTCTCGGTGGCGATCGCCACCGTGCTCTTCCCGACCCTCGCCCGCTTCGCCTCGCGTGGCGAGCACGCGAACCTGCGGGCGACGATGGCGAACGGGATGAGGCAGATCCTCTTCATCCTGATTCCCGCCGCGGCCGCGGTCCTCGTCCTCTCCGAACCGATGATCCGCCTCGTATATCAGCGGGGCGAGTTCACCCCCGAGCAGACGACGCTGGTCGCCACCGCGCTCTTCTGGTTCGCCTTCTCGCTGCCGACCAACGGGCTCTTCCTGCTCCTCACCAGGACCTTCTTCAGCCTCCAGCGGCCCTGGGTGCCGACAGCGATCGCCGCCGGCAACCTGGCGGTCACCGCGCTCGCGGCGCTCGGCCTGTATCACCTCGGCGTCGGTGGCATCGTCGCCTCCACCGCGATCGCGACGACCATCAGCGTCATCGCCCAGTGCCTGATCCTGCGCCGAATCCTTCACGGCCTGGAGCTGGGCAGCCTGCTCGCCACCGCGATGCGGATCTCGCTCGCGGCCGCCGTCCTCGCCGGAGTCAGCTTCGCCGTCTGGGACGCCCTCGACTCGGCGCTCGGCCGTGGCCTCGGCGGGCAGGTGATCTCGCTGGGCGCCGCACTGGCGCTCGGCGGGCTCGCCTACCTTGGCGCGGCCAGGGTGATGAGGATCGCCGAGCTCGAGCAGATCCTCCGCCTCCTGCGCCGCCAATAGATGCTCGATCTCGGCCGCTATCTGCTGGGGGTGGCGCAGATCCTCCTCCTCGCCGGCCTTGCCGGCCTCGGCGCCACCGCGGTTCGGCGGCGTCTGGTCCCAGAGCTCGACGGCGCGACCGCCCTGCTGGCGACTCTGGTCCTCGCCGCGGCCCTCCTGGTCTGGCCGGCCGAGCTCCTCGGCACCTTCGGCGGCTTCGAGCCCCTGCCGTATCTGCTCACCGTCGCGGCCCTCGGTGTCTGCCTGTGGACCCTCCTCCGGCGGGCGGCAGAGGATCGGGGGGGCGCGGCGGGCCGAGCTGTCCTCGACCCCCCCGATCCTCTGCCAGGACCCGCCGGCCGGAGCGCCGTCGCTCCGACCCTGATCGCCCTCGCCATAGCCGCCGCGGTGGTGCTCCACTTCGCCGACGGAGTGCGGTCGAGCCTCGACACGGGGATGACCGGCTTCGACTCGACCTGGTACCACGCGCCGTTCGCCGCCGGCTTCTTCCAGACCGGCGACACCTGGAGCCTCCACTTCATCGCCCCCCAGTTCCTCGCCTGGTTCTATCCCGCGAACTCCGAGCTGTTCCACGCGATCGGGATGAGCGCATTCGATCGCGACCTGCTCTCGCCGCTGCTCAACCTCGGCTGGCTCCTGGCCTGCCTGCTCGCCTGCTGGTGCATAGGGCGGGCGCACCGAGTGGCGCCCTGGTCGCTGGGCCTGGGGGCGATCGCCCTCGGCGTCCCCGCCTTCTCCGACCAAGCGGGAGAGGCGCGCAACGACGTCGTCGGCCTCTTCTTCCTGCTCGCCGCGGTCGCGGTGGCGCTCGCGGCGCACTCGGGATCGAACGGCGCGCTGCGGCGCCGCACGGCGGGGCGCGGCGGCTCTCGTCGCGGTCTGGCCGCCGGCCTCGCCGCGGGGACGAAGCTCAACCTCCTCCTGCCCGCCGCCGTCGCTCGTCGTCGGAGTGGCGGCGATCGCTCCACCGGGCGACCGGCTGCGGTCCCTCGTGGCCGGCGCTCGGGGGCGGCCGCGGCAGGGGGCGGCTACTGGTACCTGCGCAACCTTGCCCATACCGGCAACCCGCTGCCCTGGTTCGATCGCCTCGGGCCCGCTCGCCCTCCCGGCTCCGGCCCAGGCGCTCGGGGGCCGTGAACAGCACGGCGTGCTCGGCTATCTCACCGACGGCTCGATCTGGTCGGAATGGTTCCTGCCCGGCCTCCACGAGGGGCTCGGATTGCTCTGGCCGCTGCTCGCCGGGCTCGCCCTCGCCGGCCTGCTCGCCAACCTCGGTCGCGGGGCGGACGGCGCCCGACGCCTGGCGGCGCTGGCCGGCCTCGCCGCGGCGCTCGCCTGGCTGGTCGCGCCGACCTCCGCATCGGGCCCCGAGGGGATGCCGCGCGGTTTCGAGTCGGGCCTTCGCTACCTGGTTCCCGCCCTGGTCCTCGGCATGGCGACGCTGCCGATCTCACCGCCGCTCCGCAGCCGCCTCGCCAATTTCGGCAAATGCGGCAGCAGCGGGGGGGTCCGCGGATTCCCACCGGCTCGGCGGGGGGCGGCCCTCGCGGTGGCGCTCGTGGTGCTGGTCATCGCCGCGGGGTATCAGGTGGCTCGCGGCTACCTGCGCGACCGCTACGCGCACCCGTCCTTCGCCGCTCCGGGGCTGAACGCGGCCTTCCGCTGGGCGACGTCGCTCTCGGGCGCGCGGATCGCGACGACGAGCACCCGCCAGTACCCCCTCTTCGGCACCGACCTGTCGAACAGGGTCGAGTTCGTCGGCGAACGGAGGCCGCACGGGGGCTTCGTCGCCCCGACGAGCTGTGGCGCCTGGCGCCGCCTCGTGGACGCCGGCGGATACGACTACGTGGTCGCCTCCCGGGACAGGGTCGAGCCGGGCAGGCCGCCTTACCCCGCGACGGCCCGCTGGACGGCGGGGCCGGGCGCCCGGGTCGTGCTCGCCGTGCCCCCGACGAAGGTCTTCAAACTCACCGGCAACCTGGACCCATCGACCTGCCCGCGCTGATCGACGATATACCCGCTGACGCGGGACGGGGTTCGCGGGGTCGGAGAGGGTGGAGCCCGATCGCGCGGGTGGCGTGGACGCGAGGGGGCCGAGAACGGACTCTTGGCCCGCCCGCAGGCCCCCTCGCGGCCGCGCCAGGACCCGCGCGATCTGATCGCCATACTCCCTGACCGCCGATGGACCGCATCCGCAACTTCTCGATCATCGCCCACATCGACCACGGCAAGTCGACCCTCGCCGACCGCATTCTCGAGGTCACCGGCGCGGTCGACCCGAAGAAGATGCAGGCGCAGGTGCTCGACTCGATGGACCTCGAGCGCGAGCGGGGAATCACGATCAAGGCGCAGGCGGTCCGGGTCGACTACCACGCCGCCGACGGTCGGACCTACCACCTCCACCTGATCGACACCCCGGGCCACGTCGACTTCTCCTACGAGGTCTCGCGCAGCCTCGCCGCCTGCGAGGGTGCGCTGCTCGTCGTCGACGCCGCCCAGGGTGTCGAGGCGCAGACCGTCGCCAACACCTACCTGGCGATCGAGAACGGCCTCGAGCTGATCCCGGTGATCAACAAGGTCGACCTTCCCGGAGCCGAGCCCGATCGGGTCGCGCAGGAGATCGCCGACCTGCTCGGCGGCGACCCCGACGAAGCGCTGCGCGATCTCGGCGAAGACCGGCGAGGGCGTCGCCGACGTGCTCGAGGCGATCGTCGAGCGCATCCCCTCGCCGAAGGGCGAACCCGAGGCACCGCCGCGGGCGCTGATCTTCGACTCCGAGTTCGACCAGTACCGGGGTGTGATCGCCTACGTGCGGATGGTCGACGGGGCGTTCCGCAAGGGCCAGGCGATCGCCGCGATGCAGAGCGGCACCGAGGCCGAGATCGACGACATCGGCTTCTTCCGCCCGGCGATGACCGCGGTCGACGGGATGCGGGCGGGTGACGTCGGCTACCTGATCACCGGGATCAAGGACGTCGCCAAGCTGCGCGTCGGCGAGACGCTCACCGACCGCGAGCGACCGGCCGGCGAGGCCCTGGAGGGCTACCGGGAGGTGCGGCCGATGGTCTTCTGCGGGCTCTTCCCGATCGACACCGACCGCTTCGAAGACCTTCGCGACGCGCTCGAGAAGCTGTCGCTGAACGACGCCGCGCTGTCATGGGAGCCCGAGACCTCGGATGCGCTCGGGTTCGGCTTCCGCTGCGGCTTCCTCGGCCTCCTCCACATGGAGATCGTCCGCGAGCGGCTGGAGCGCGAGTACGACCTCGATCTGCTGGCGACGACCCCGAACGTGCGCTACAACGTGCGCCTCGTCGGCGGCGAGGAGGTCGAGGTCCACAGCCCCACCGAGCTCCCCGACCCGGGCTCGATCGAGGAGATCGAAGAGCCCTTCATCCGCGCCACCGTCATCTGCCCGTCCGATCAGATCGGGGCCGTGATGGAGCTCTGCCAGGGCCGGCGCGGTACCCACGTCGACATGAGCTATCTGAGCCCGCAGCGGGTCCAGATCCGCTACGACCTGCCGCTCGCCGAGATCGTGCTCGACTTCTTCGACCAGCTCAAGTCCTCGACGCGCGGCTACGCGTCGCTCGACTACGAGCCGATCGGCAACCGCGCCTCGGACCTGGTCAAGGTGGACATCCTGCTCGCCGGCGACAAGGTCGACGCGCTCTCGATCATCGTCCACCGCGACTTCGCCTACGAGCAGGGCAGGCGGCTCGTCGAGCGCCTCCGCAAGACGATCCCCCGTCAGCTCTTCGACGTCCCCGTGCAGGCGGCGGTCGGATCCCGCATCCTCGCCCGCGAGACGGTGAAGGCGCTGCGCAAGGACGTCACCGCGAAGCTCTACGGCGGTGACGTCACCCGCAAGAACAAGCTGCTCAAGAAGCAGAAAGCGGGCAAGAAGCGGATGAAGGCCGTGGGCCGGGTCGAAGTTCCGCAGGAGGCGTTCCTCTCCGTGCTCGAGATCGACGAGTAGCGCACGCGTCCATATAGGGTTCGCGGCGATGGCGATCAAGACAGATGCGGTCGGCAAGGAATGGCCGGCGACGACGTACGAGGTCGGCAAGGAGAAGATCGCGCGAGTACGCCCGCGTGATCGGCCTCGACAACCCGGTCCACCTGGACCGCGATGCGGCACGGGAGGCCGGCTTTCGCGACGTGGTCGCGCCGCCGATGTTCTGCGTCGTCTACAGCGCCCCCGCCCTCGGGCCGGCGATGTTCGACGACGAGGTCGGGATGAACTTCGCCGCGATGGTGCACGGCGGCCAGGAGTTCGAGTGGGGCGAGCCGGCCTGCGTCGGCGACCAGATCACGACCACGGCGAAATGCCGGGAGATCTACGAGAAGGACGGCAAGGGCTTCTACGTCTTCGAGACCGATTCGGTGAACCAGGACGGCCGGCAGGTCGTCAAGGGAACCTGGACCAACATCGTCAGGGGAGTCTGAGATGAGCCTCAGCGAGGGCGACAGCATCGAGGAGCTCCGGGTCACCCCGGACAAGTACCTCCCGCACCGCTACGCGGGCGCCTCGGGCGACTTCAACCCGATCCACATCGACCCGGAGTTCGCGAAGGCGGTCGGCCTGCCGAACACGATCCTGCACGGCCTCTACATGATGGGCCTGGTCGCCCGCGCCAACACGGAGGCGGTCGGAGGCGACCCGCGCAGGCTGAAGCGGCTCTCGGTCCAGTTCCGCGGGATGGGGGCGCCGGAGACCGAGATCGTCGTCAGCGGCACGGTCAAGTCTGCCGACGGCGGCCGCGCGGTGATCGACACCGTCGCCGCCCAGGGCGACAACCAGACGATCAAGAACGCGGAGGCCGAAGTCGAGCTTGAGGAGCGGAGGGGTCGGGGCACCCTTCCCTCGCTGTCCGGCTTCGGGTAGCGCGCGCTCGGGTAGGGGCACCCGCCCCTCCCCACGCGCTCGCAGGGACTTCGCGAGCGGCCTGTGGACGGGAGCGCCGGGCGGCACTATCCGCGCGCGGCGCTACCCGAAGGGACAGCGAGCGGAAGGGTCGCCCGGCGCTCCCGATCCTGGCGATGCACGGGTTTCTAAGATGTGAAGGGTGTTGAGCCCGCGCCAGGAGCTGATCTTGAGGGTGGTGGTCGACGCCTACCTGGCGTCGGGCAGGCCCGTGGGATCGAAGGAGCTGGCCGGCATGGCCGAGATCGCATGGAAGCCGTCGACGGTGCGGGCCGAGCTGGCCGCGCTGGAGGCGGCGGGCTATCTGACCCACCCCCACACCTCCGCCGGGCGGCTGCCCACCGACGCCGGCTATCGCCGCTACGTCGACCTCCTGCTGGAGTCCGGCGAGACGTCGCGGCAGACCGGGGTCGCGCTCGAGCTCTCGCGCCTGCGCGCCGAGGTGGACGAGGCGATGCGGGAGACCACGGCCGCCCTTGCGCAGGTCACCGACCTCGTCGCCCTCGCCACCGCCCCGCCGGAGACCGTGGCCGCGACGATCCACCGGGTCGAGGTGCTGAGGCTGCGGCCGAACCGGGTGATGGTGATCGCGATCGCCTCCAGCGGAGCGATTGCCAAGAGGGTCTTCGACTTCGACACAAGCGTCGATCCCGGCCTGGTCGAGTGGGCGTCCAGCTACCTGAACGAGTCGCTGTCCGGGATGAGCCTCGGTGCCAGGATGATCGGCGACCGCCTCGCGGACCCCGCCCTGGAGCCGCTGGAGTCGGAGTTCATCGGGGCGCTCGGCTCCGTCTTCACCGAGCTGGACCGGGGCGCGGGCGAGATGCTCTACATGGAGGGGACGGCGCGGCTGCTCTCCGACTCGCGGCTCGCGCGACCTGCCGGCCGCCGGCCAGCTGATGAACGCGCTGGAGAGCAGGGTGGGGATGCTCAGGGTGCTGCGCTCGGCACTCGACGAGCGCTCCGTGTTCCTCTGGATCGGCGGCGAGAACCCGCAGCCGGAGCTGCGCTCGGTCAGCGTCGTCGGCGCGAACTATGGGCTCGCGCACCGCAATCTCGGCTCGGTCGGGGTGGTCGGGCCGCTGCGGATGGACTACGCGACGGCGATCGCATCCGTTCGAGACGCCGCCCGCGAGCTGTCCAGCTACTGCGAGACGGTCTACGGCGCCTGAGCGACTGAGAGGATGTCAAGCTGATGCCACGCGACTACTACGAGGTGCTCGGGGTCGGGCGGGACGCCAACCAGGGCGAGGTCAAGACCGCCTTCCGCCGGCTCGCCCGCGAGCTGCACCCCGACGTCAACGACCACGACCCCGAGGCCGAGGAGAAGTTCAAAGAGGCCGCCGAAGCCTACGAGGTGCTCTCCGACGCCGAGCGGCGCCGCGCCTACGACGCCTACGGGCACGAGGGGCTGCGCGGCAACGGCTTCGCGCCCGGGGCGGGCTTCGGCACCATCGACGACATCTTCCAGGCGTTCTTCGGCGGCCAGGGGGTGCGCTTCGACCCGCGGGCCGATGCGCGGCCAGGACCTGGTCCACCAGGTCGAGATCACCGCCGTCGACGCGATGCTGGGCACGACGATCGAGGTCCCCACCCACGAGGGCGAGCGCGAGCTCGAGCTGCCCTCGGGGACCCAGCACGGCACGCAGTACGCGCTCCGCGGCCAGGGCTTCCGGGCTCCAACGGAGGCCCTTCCGGCGACCTGGTGATCGCGGTCAGGTGGTCGTCCCCGGCGACCTCTCCGAGGAGCAGCGGAGCTCGCGCGCAAGCTGGCGGAGTCCCTCGGGCCCGGAATCTGCAGGGGCTCCGGCGGCGCCCGCGGCGGCGAGGAGAGCTTCATCTCCCGCGTGCGGCGGGCCTTCGGTTCATCCGGCTGCGCTCGTTCGCTCGCTGCGGCCCGAGCAGGCAGAGCTCGTCCTCGCAGAGCTGACCGTCCTCGCCCCGAACGGGGTCGAGGAGGAGCGCGGCCCCGGCTACGTCGAGTACGCGATCTACGGCGGCGAGGGCGAGCTCCCCGAGCTCGGCGAGCTCGAGGCCGCCGCCGGGGAGGGCCTGGTCGAGGTGGCCGCGACCGAGGTGCCCGACGACTGGGCCGACCGCTGGCAGGACTTCCACAGGCCGATCCTCGTCGGCGACAGACTCTGGCTGCGGCCCTCCTGGGAGGAACCGTGCGAGGGGACGGTCGACGTCGTCGTCGACCCCGGCCGGGCCTTCGGGACCGGCGCCCACCCGACCACCCGGCTCTGCCTCCAGCTCCTGCTGGAGCTGGAGGAGGCGGGTCAGGGGGCCGGCCCTCTCGTCCGACCTGGGCACCGGCTCCGGCGTGCTGGCGATCGCCGCCGCGAAGCTCGGCTGGGCGCCGGTGCGCGGCTATGACCACGAGCCCGCCGCGGTGGAGGCGGCGGCGGCCAATGCGGCCGCCAACGGCGTCGACGTCGAGCTCGAGCTGCGCGACCTTCGCCGGGGCCTCCCGCGGCTCGCTGCGACCATCGTCGCCAACCTCACGGCGCCGGTCCTGAGGGAGGTGGCCGCGATGCTCGCCGGCGATGAGAGGGACCGACCACACGCACCCGCCGCCCCTCCGGGGGACCCGAGCCGGCCCCCCGGGGTGCTCGTCCTCTCCGGCATCATGCCCGCCGAGCTCGACGAGATCTCCGCGGCCTTCTCCCCCGCCGGGCTCGTCGAGGTCGGAGCGACGCGCCGAGGGCGATTGGGCGGCGCTCCTCCTGCGCCGCGACCGGCTTCCGCCGCGAGAGGAGGTTGCTGCTGCCGCGTCGAATATGTTTCCCGCGATGGCGACAATCACCGCCTTCAGCATCGCCCTCTTCATCCACGTGCTCGCCGTCGTGGTCGGCTTCGGGCCGACCTTCGGCTACGGCTTCTTCATCGGCGTGGCGGAGCAGTCCTCGCCGAGCAGCGTCCCTGCCGTGCTGCGCGGGATCCGCACCGTCGATCGCTACCTCCTCAACCCGGGGATGATCCTCATCCTCGCCGCGGGCATCTACATGCTCATCGACGCCGACATCTCGGCCGGCGACGTCCTGGGTCATCGCGTCGGCTTCGTCGCGATCATCGCGCTCTTCGGGCTGGCGCACGGCTTCTTCCGCCCCAACACCGCTCGCGCCCTGGCACTCGCCGAACGGGACCTCGAGACGGGCGACGCTCTCGGCCGCGAGTACGAGGCGGTCTCGAGGAAGCTCGAGACGGCGGGCAAACTCGCCGGCGCGATCGTCGCGATCGCGATCTTCTTCATGGTCGTCCAGCCCTGAGGGCGAACCCGTCGCAGCGCCGCCGGCTCGACCCCTCCGCCCCGATCGCGATGTTCGACTCCGGGGTCGGCGGGCTCACCGTCCTCCACGAGTGCCTCGTCTCCCTCCCCGAGGAGGACTTCGTCTACCTCGGGGACACGGAGATGTTCCCCTATGGCACCCGGGACCCCGCCCGGCTGAGGGAGCGGATCGCGGCGATCGCCGGTCGCCTGCTCGGCGACGACGGCGCCAAGCTGCTCGTGATCGCCTGCAACACGGCGACCTCGGTCGGCGAGGACGTCGCCCGCGAGGTCGCCGGCGAGCATGGCGTCGAGGTCGTCCCGGTGGTCGAGCCGCAGGCTGAGATCGCCGCGGCGATCACCGACAACGGCAGGGTCGGCGTGCTCGCCACACCCAACACGGTCGAGAGCGGCTCCTACCGCCGCGCGCTCGAGGAGCAGGGCCGCGCCCTTCGGGTGACCGAGGTCGAGGCTCCTGACCTTGCCCCCTTCATCCAGAACGGGTCCCCGTTCGACGAGGAGGTGATGCGGATGGCCCGCGCCTATTGCGCCCCTCTGAGCAGCGCCGGCGTCGACACCCTGATCCTCGGCTGCACCCACTATCCGCTGGTGGCGCCGATGCTGCAGAGGATCCTCGGCCGCGACGTCCGCCTGGTGAGCGGGGGCCACGCGGTCGCGGCGGCGGTCCAGCGCACGCTCGCCGCGGCCGGGCTGGGCGGCGAGCCGGGCGGCGAGGGCGAATACCGTTTCCTCTGCACCGGCGAGGTTGCCGCGTTCCGTGAGCTCGGCACCCGCTTCCTGCAGATGCCGCTCGGCCAGGTCGAGCGCGTCGAGCTCCCTGTCGGGAGCCGATAGGCCGTACCCTTTGAGCTCCATGGAGGACGTTCTCGAGCAGGTCCGCGCAGACGTGCGCACGGCGATGAAGGCGGGCGAGAAGGAGCGCGCCGCGGCGCTGCGCCTGATCGTCGACTCGCTCCAGCAGGACGCGAAGCTCGGCAAGGGCGAGCCGGTGGCGGTGCTTCAGCGCGAGCGCAAGAAGCGGCTCGAGGCTGCAGAGGCCTACCGTGACGCGGGTCGCTCCGAGCAGGCCGAGGCCGAGAGCTTCGAGGCGGAGCTGATCGAGGGCTATCTGCCGGCGCAGCTCTCCGACGAGGAGCTCGCCGAGCTCGTCGGCGCCGCGATCGAGGAGACGGGCGCCGAGGAGCAGAGGCAGATGGGCCAGGTCATGTCGGCGCTGATGCCGAAGGTCGGCGGCCGGGCCGACGGCAAGCGGGTCAGCGCGGCGGTGCGGGAGCAGCTTGGCTCGTAGGCAGCTGACCCTCGACAACAACGTCGCCGCCGAGCTCGCGGGCTCCGAGGACGCCGTGCTGCGCGCGCTGCGCGGCCACATCGGCATGCGACTTCCACCTGCGCGGAAACGTCCTCACCCTCGACGGCGAGTCCGGCGACGTGCAGACCGCGGCGACCGTCGTCGACGAGCTGGTCGAGCTGATCGAGCAGGGCCATGAGGTCGCGCCCGGGACGATCGAAGCGGTGGCCGGGGCGCTCGACGCCCACGAGAGCCCGGCGCGAGATCCTCGAGGACGTGGTCTGGCGGCACCGCAACACCAAGGTCGCGCCGAAGACGCTCAACCAGAAGCGCTACGTCGACTCGATCCGCCGCCACACGATCACCTTCGGGATCGGCCCGGCCGGGACCGGCAAGACCTTCCTCGCCGTCGCGATGGCGGCGGCCGCGCTCGCCGAACGCGAAGTCCAGCGGATCATCCTCACCCGGCCCGCGGTCGAGGCCGGGCGAGCGGCTCGGCTTCCTCCCCGGCGACATCCAGGCAAAGGTCGACCCCTACCTGCGGCCGCTCTTCGACGCCCTCTTCGACATGCTCGACCCCGACCGCGTCAACGGCTACTTCGAGCGTGGAGTGATCGAGGTGGCGCCGCTCGCATTCATGCGGGGCCGCACGCTCAACGACTCGTTCGTGATTCTCGACGAGGCGCAGAACACGAGCCCCGAGCAGATGAAGATGTTCCTCACCAGGCTGGGCTTCAACTCGCGGATGGTCGTCACCGGGGACATCACCCAGATCGACCTGCCGACCGACCAGCGCTCGGGCCTGATCGTCGTGCGGGACATCCTCAGCGAGGTCCGGGACATCGCGCTTCATCCACTTCGGCGGCGAGGACGTCGTCCGCCACAAGCTCGTCCAGCGGATCGTCGCCGCCTACGGCGACGCTCGACAGCTGCTGAGCTGAGCGTCGACCTGGGGGACGTGCCCGTCGAGCTGCGCGAGCCGGTCCGGCGCGGCGCTGGAGGCGGCCGGCGTCGACGACGGCCACCTCGCCGTCGAGCTCGTCGACGAGCGGCGCATGCGCGACCTCAACCGCGAGCACAGGGCCGCGGACGAGCCGACCGACGTCCTCGCCTTCCCGGTCGACGAGGCCGGGCCGACCGCCGGCCCGCGGGAGCTGGGCGACGTCGCGATCTGCCCGGGCCATGCGCCGACGTCCCCGAGGCCGCCGTCCACGGCGTCCTCCACCTCTGCGGCTACGACCACGAGGCCGACGCCGGCGAGATGCTCGCCCTCCAGGCTGGACGTCATGGACGGCTGCGATGGCCGCCCGGCAGCGTGACCGAGTCGGACGAGAGGCCCAAGCCAGCGCAGCGGGTTCGTCGGCGTCGCCGGGCGCCCGAACGTCGGCAAGTCGACCCTGGTCAACGCGATCGTCGGCAGCCGCGTGGCGATCGTCTCGGGCCGACCGCAGACGACCCGCCGGGCGATCCGCGGCATCGCCACCGACCTCGAGGCCGGCCGGCAGCTGGTCCTCGTCGACCTGCCCGGCGTGCAGAGGCCCCGCGACGTCCTCACCGAGCGCATGCAGCGGCGGGTCGAGCGCGAGCTCGCCGACTCCGACCTTGCGCTACTTGTCGTCGACGGCGAGCAGGGGATCGGCCCGGGGGATCGCTTCATCGCGGGCGCGCTGCTCGGGGCGGGCCCCGGGGTTCCGGTCGTCTGCGTCGTCAACAAGGTCGACCGGGTCGGGCCGAACGAGCTCGTCCCGATGCTTGCCGAGGCCGCCGAGCTGGAGGGGGTCGACGAGGTCTTCCCGGTCAGCGCTCGGACGCGGCGAGGGCCTGCGGGCCCTCGTCGAGCGCCTCGAGCGAGATGATCCCGGAAGGCCCCTACCTCTATCCGCCGGAGGATCAGAGCGACCAGCCGGCCGAGGTGCTGCTCGCCGAGCTGATCCGCGAGCAGGTGCTGAACAGGACTCGCGAGGAGATTCCCCACTCGGTCGAGGTCTCGGTCGATGAGGTTGCAGCGCGGGAGGACGGGCTGGTGGTCGTCCGGGCCGAGATCTGGGCGGAGACCGAGTCGCAGAAGCGGATCCTGATCGGCAGCGGCGGCGCCAAGGTGGGGGAGATCGGCAGTGCCGCCCGCACCTCGCTGGAGGCCGAGCTCGGCGCGAGGGTGCACCTCGACCTCCGGGTACGCGTGCGCCGCGCCTGGCGCCGGGACGAGGGGCTGCTCGACCGGCTCGGGATCGAATGAGGCGTTGCGGGACGAGCCCTCCGGACAAGTGCCTCGCCAATTGGCTCGGCACTTTGAGTCTCCGCCCGTCCGGCACATCCCGCACCGCCTCGATCCACCCGGGTCGGTCCAGCGAGAAGCGGCTGGTCCGCTCCCGGCCGGTGCGGCCTCCGCCCCACCCAGGTCTGCCCGGATGGCGAGTGGCTGGCATACGATCTCCGGAATGCTCGAGGAGATTCGGTTCGACGAGGCGGGCCTGGTGCCGTGCGTGGCGCAGGATCACGCCAGCGGCGAGGTGCTGACGCTCGCCTACGCGAACGAGGACTCGTTGCGGCTCACCCTCGACACCGGAGAGCTTCATTTCTACAGTCGCTCGCGGGAGGAGATCTGGCGCAAGGGAGAAACCTCCGGCAACGTGTTGAAGCTTCGCCAGCTCCGCTACGACTGCGACGGAGACGCGATCGTCGCCCTGGTCGAGCCGACCGGGCCGGCCTGCCACACGGGGGAGCGCTCCTGCTTCCACCGCCGCCTCGGAGGGGGCGAGCCGGCGCCGGCCGCCCATGAGGCGCTGGCGACTCTGGAGCGCACCCTGCAAAGCCGCGCGGCGGAGCGCCCCGAGGGCAGCTACACCGTCCGCCTGCTCGACGATCCGGGCCTGATCGCCGCCAAGGTCGCCGAGGAGGCAGAGGAGGTCGCCAGGGCGGCCCGCGAGGAGAGCGACGGGCGGGTCGCCGAAGAGGCGGCGGACCTGCTGTACCACCTGGCTGTGCTGATGGTCTCGCGGGACGTGCCGCTCTCTGCGGCGATGGACGAGCTGAACCGGCGTCGAGGAGAGCGCAGGTGAGGGGTCGGGCGGCCTCGAGCGGGGTGTGCGCCGATGCTTGACGAGAGGACCGAGCTCGACCTCGAGCCGAGCCTCGAGCGGGCGCGTGAGCTGGCCCGCAGCGGCAACGTCGTTCCGGTCCGGGCCCGGTTCGTCGACGACTGCGAGACGCCGGTCTCGGCGTTCCTGAAGCTGCGCGCCGGCGAGGAGCCCGGGGCGCCGTGCTTCCTGCTCGAGTCCGCGGAGCAGGGCCAGGTGGGGCGCTACTCGTTCGTCGGCATCCGGCCCCGTGCGATCCTGCGCTGGAGCGGTGGCCGGATCACCGAGTGGAGCGGCGACGCGGTCGGGGCGCCGACCGCCGCCGAGGGCGAGGGCGCCGACGCCCCCGAACCCTACGCCGCCGTCGCCGAGCGGCTCGCCGCCTACCGGCCTGCGCCTGTCGAGGGCCTGCCGCCCTTTATCGGCGGCGCCGTCGGATTCTTCGGCTACGACCTGGTGCGCACGGTCGAGCCGCTCGGAGAGCCGAACCCCGACCCCCTCGGCCTTCCCGAGATGGCGCTGATGATCACCGACGCGCTGCTCGTCTTCGACCACCTCAGGCACGAGCTGACGATCCTCGCCTGCGCCTTCGCCGAGGAGGACGGCGGAGTCGATGCCGCCTACGAGCGGGCCGCGGCGACGATCGCCGACATCCGCTCGCGCCTGCGCGGCGCTGTCCCTCTTCCCGACGCCCCGGCAATCGCCGAGCCGCCGCGCTTCACCTCGAACATGGAGCGCGAGGAGTTCGAGGCGGGCGTCGCCCGCATCGTCGAGTACATCCGCGCCGGCGACGCCTTCCAGGTGGTGCCCTCGCAGCGCTTCTCAGCCCCGCAGCCGGTCGAGGCCTTCTCCGTCTACCGCGGGCTGCGCGCCGTCAACCCCTCGCCCTACATGTACTTCCTCGAGTTCGGCGACTTCCAGATCGCGGGCGCTTCGCCGGAGCCGCTGGTCAAGGTGACCGGCGATCGAGTCGAGACGCGGCCGATCGCCGGCACCTATCCCCGCGGCGACGACGAGGAGGAGGACAGGCGCCTCGCCGAGCGCCTCGTCAACGACCCGAAGGAGAGGGCCGAGCACGTGATGCTCGTCGACCTCGGCCGCAACGACCTCGGCCGCGTCTGCGAGTACGGCTCGGTGAGCGTCGACGAGCTGATGGTCGTCGAGACCTACTCGCACGTGCTCCACATCGTCAGCCAGGTCTCCGGGACGCTGCGGGAGGGCGTCGGAGCGATGGACGTCCTGCGCTCGGCGCTGCCCGCCGGGACCCTCTCGGGCGCGCCCAAGGTGCGCGCGATGCAGATCATCGACGAGCTCGAGCCGGTCAAGCGGGGCTCCTACGGCGGCGCGATCGGCTACCTGTCGTGGAACGGCGACCTCGACACCGCGATCCACATCCGCACGGTGGTCGTCCGCGACGGCCAGATCCACGTCCAGGCCGGCGGTGGCACCGTCGCCGATGCCCGCCCCGCCTACGAGTACAACGAGTCCGTCAACAAGGCAAAGGCGGTCTTCCGGGCCGTCGAGCTCGCCTGTGCGCAGCCGGATTGGCCATGAGGGTCCTGGTCATCGACAATTACGACAGCTTCACCTACAACCTCGTCCAGTACCTGGGGGAGCTTGGGGCCGAGCTCGAGGTCGTCCGCAACGACCGGGCTGAGGTCGGCGAGCTGCTGGAGCGCGGCGCCGACCGACTCGTCGTCTCGCCCGGGCCCTGCACCCCGGCCGAGGCGGGCATATCCACCGAGGCGATCCGCGCGTTCGCCGGGGCGGGCACGCCGGTGCTCGGCGTCTGCCTCGGTCACCAGGCGCTGGTCGAGGCCTTCGGCGGCCGAACGGTGCGCGGCGAGCCGATCCATGGCAAGGACGCCGAGGTCGAGCACGACGGCAGGACCATCTACTCGGGCCTCTCCAACCCCCTGGTCGCCGGCCGCTACCACTCGCTGGTCGCCGACCCCGACCTACCGAGCGATCTCGAGCTGAGCGCCAGCCTCGGCGACGTGGTCATGGGGGCCCGCCATCGCGAGCTGCCCGCCGAGGGGGTCCAGTTCCATCCCGAGTCGGTCCTCACGCCCCAGGGCAAGCAGCTGCTGCGGAACTTCCTGGAGCCGCCGGCCGGAGCTGGGTCCGAGAACGACCGGCCGTCCTCTTCCGTCTCCGCCGGAGGGAGCTGAAGGTGCCCAACGAAATCGTCACCAGGGCGATCGACGCCGTGTGCGCGGGAGATCACCTGACCGCCGACCACGCCGCGGCCGTGCTCGCCGAGATCATGGAAGGCCGGGCCGGGGAGGTGCAGACCGGGGCCTTCCTTGTCGCGCTGAGAGCGAAGGGGGAGACCGTTCCCGAGCTGGTCGGGCTGGCTCGGACGATGCGTTCCCTGGCGGCGCCGGTGAGGGCGAGCCGCCACGACCTCGTCGATACGGCCGGCACCGGCGGCGGCCCCTCGACCTTCAACGTCTCGACCACCGCCGCCCTGGTCGCGTCCGCCGCCGGCTGCGCCGTTGCCAAGCACGGCAACCGCTCAAGCACCAGCAGGTGCGGGTCGGCGGACCTGCTCGAGGCGCTCGGGGTGAACATCGAGCTGGAGCCCGGCCAGGTCGCCGAATGCATCGACGCGCTCGGCTTCGGGTTCATGTTCGCCCCCCGGCACCACGCGGCGACCGCCCACGTGGTGCCCGTGCGCAAGGAGCTCGCGGTGCGGACCATCTTCAACTTCCTCGGCCCGCTCACCAACCCTGCGGGGGCGACGCGCCAGGTGCTCGGCGTGGCCGATCGCCACTACCAGGAGACGATCGCCGAGGCGCTCGTCGGCCTGGGCAGCGAGCGGGCGATGGTCGTCTCCGCCGAGGACGGCCTCGATGAGCTCTCGCTCTCCTCGCGCACGCGGGTGATCGAGGTCTCCGACGGGTCGACCGAGGAGTGGTTCGTGGAGCCGGGCGGCTTCGGCCTCGCACCGGCCGAGCTCGGCGAAGTCGCCGGCGGGACCCCACATGAGAACGCGGCCGCCACCCGCGCCGTGTTCGACGGGGTGCTCGGCCCAAAGCGCGACCTGACCTTGCTCAACGCGGGCGCGGCGATCTATGTCGGCGGCGGTGCCGAGAGCCTCGAGGCCGGGGTCGCCAGGGCAGGCGAGGCGATCGACGGGGGCGAGGCGAAAGACCTGCTCGAGCGGCTGGTGGCGACCACGTCGGCCTTCGGCGAAGAGGCGAACGACTAGGCTTTCTCGCGCCACGTGGGAATGATCGAGCAGCTCATCTCAGCAGCTCGCGAGGGTGTCGCAGAACGCCGGCGCGAGTTGCCCCTGGCCGACCTCGAGTCGCGGCTCGAAGGCCGCGGCGAGGACCGGCCCTTCAACGAGGCCCTGGTCCGACCGGGGCTCTCGCTGATCGCCGAGTTCAAGCGCCGCTCGCCGAGCGCCGGCGAGATCTCCGCGGAGGCGACGGTCGCCGACCAGGTGGGCGCCTACGAGCGCGGTGGGGCGGCGGCGCTCTCGGTGCTCACCGACGAGCGGAACTTCGGGGGGTCGCTCGAGGATCTGCGCGCCGCGCGCGCCGCCTGCGACCTGCCGATCCTGCGCAAGGACTTCATCGTCGATCCCTACCAGCTCTACGAGGCCGCGACGCACGGCGCCGACGCGGTTCTGCTGATCGTGCGCGCCCTCGAGGACCCGGAGCTGCGCTCGCTGTACGAGGAGGCGCGGGCCCTGGACCTCGACTGCCTGATCGAGGTCCACGACGAGGAGGAGCTGGAGCGGGCGCTCGAGGCCGACGCGAACGTGATCGGGATCAACAACAGGGATCTCGACCAGGGCACGGTCGACGTCTCGACCACCTATGAGCTGATGCCGTCGTGCCCGCCGGCAAGGCCGTCGTGGCCGAGAGCGGCATCTCGGAGCGCTCCGAGCTCGACGAGCTGGTCCGCGTCGGGGTCGACGCGGTGCTGATCGGGGGGGCGCTGATGAGCGCCGCCGACCCCGAGGCGAAGGCGCGCGAGCTGGTCGGCCCGGAGGAGGGGACCCGAGAGCACCGGCTTCCCTAGCCACGGCCGGACAGGCGCGTCCGGTCCCCGCGGGAATTCGAATTTAGGAACTCTTTGCCCCCCGTTTAGGAGGGCCAGATGGCCGATCGGCATCCTCGTTCGAGATGAGCAGGGCACGACGAATCCTTCGCAGCTCGTTCGGATCCGCGGTCCTCGGCGGACTGATCGTCGGCCTCTTCGGCTGGGTCGCGATCGCCGCCGGCTGGATCGACTCGGGAGCCGAGTCCACCCCGGCCACCACGGTCGCGCCGCTCGCCGCCCCCGTGTCCGACCACGGCGGAGGCGACACCAACCTGGTCGGCGACATCTACAAGCGGGACGGCAAGGGAATCGCCTTCGTCGAAGCCAAGCAGGAAGCCCGCCAGGCGGAACCGTCGCCGTTCAACCCCTTCGGCGAACCCGAAGGCGGGGGAACCGCGACCGGCTCCGGATTCGTGATCGACAACGAAGGCCACGTGCTGACCAACAACCACGTGGTCGAAGGCGCCGGAGAAATCAACGTCAAGCTCGGCGGTGGCGATCGGACGTACTCCGCCAAGGTCGTCGGCGCGGACCCGGCCTCCGATGTCGCCCTGCTCGAGGTCGACGCGCCCTCCGACCAGCTGCACCCGCTGGCGCTCGGGGACTCCTCCAAGGTCCAGGTCGGGGACCCGGTGGTCGCGATCGGCAACCCCTTCGGCCTCGACAGCACGGTGACCAGCGGCATCGTCTCCGCCCTTCAGAGGCAGATCGAAGCGCCCAACGGGTTCTCGATCTCCCACGTGATCCAGACCGACGCCGCGATCAACCCCGGCAACTCCGGCGGCCCGCTGATCGACGCGGAGGGCCGCGTGATCGGGATCAACTCGCAGATCGAGACGGGCGGCAGCAGCGGCAACGTCGGCATCGGCTTCGCGATCCCGATCAACACCGCGAGCGAAGTAGCCCAGCAGATCGAGAAGAACGGCAAGGTCGAGCACGCCTACCTCGGGATCAAGGGGGGATCGGTCACCGAAGGTCTCGCCAGCGCGCTCAACCTCCCGGTCGACGAAGGCGTCCTGGTCGCCGAAGCGGTCAAGGGCGGGCCGGCCGCGGAAGCGGGAATCAAGGGGGGCACGACCGAAGCGACGATCGAAGGCGCCGGGGTGACCCTGGGCGGCGACATCATCACCAAGCTCGACGACACCAAGGTGAGCGACATGGAAGCGCTGATCTCCTACGTCGACGGCAAGAAGCCCGGCGACGAGATCGAAGTGACCCTTCTGCGCGGCGGCAACGAGAAGACCGTCAAGGTGAAGCTCGGCAACCGCCCCGCCTCGATCGAATAGGCGCTGCTCCCGTACCCTGATTGGGGTGCGGGTCAAGATCTGCGGAATCACCAACGTCGACGACGCGGCAGAGGCCGTGCGCCTCGGCGCCTGGGCGATCGGGATGGTCCACCACGACGAGAGCCCGCGGCGGGTGGACCCCGCGGAGGCGGCGGCGATATCGGCGGCCTTCCGGCGCAAGTGCGAGGTGGCGGGGGTCTTCGTCAACCCCGAGCTCGACCAGGTGGCCCGGGCGGTCGAGGACGAGGCGCTGACGATGGTCCAGCTCAACGGCGAAGAGGGCCCCAGCTTCTGCGCCGAGGTCGCACGGAAGACCGGGGTCAAGGTCGTCAAGGCGGTGCACGTCTCGAGCGCCGCGGACGTCCACGCGGCGGAGGCGTTTCGCACCGACCTCCACCTCTTCGACCGCCGTGGCTCGGCGGGCCAGTGGGGGGGGAGCGGCGAGAGCTTCGACTGGGGCCTGCTCCGCGGTCGGCGCTCGGAGGTGCCGGCGATCGTCGCCGGAGGCCTGCGTCCCGACAACGTCGCCGACGCGATCGAGATCGCCCATCCCCACGCCGTCGATGTCGCCAGCGGGGTCGAGTCCGAGCCCGGCGTCAAGGACCACGCGGCGATGGCCGCCTTCTTCGCGGCAGCCCGCGAGGTCGCGAGAACCTGACGGGCGGCCTGGATTGACGGTTGAAGAGCGCTTCGGGCCCTATGGAGGGCGCTACGTCCCCGAGACCCTGATCGGGGCGCTGGACGAGCTGACCGAGGCCTGGGCGGAGGCTCGCGAGGACGAGGAGTTCGCCTCCCGGCTGGCGGTGCTGCGCCGCGACTTCATCGGCAGGCCGACGCCGCTCTATCGGGCCGAGCGACTCTCCGACCGGGTTGGGCGCCGGGTCTACCTGAAGCGAGAGGACCTCGCCCACACCGGCGCCCACAAGATCAACAACGCCGTCGGCCAGGTCCTGCTCGCAAGGCGGATGGGCAAGGATCGGATCATCGCCGAGACCGGGGCCGGCCAGCATGGCGTCGCCACCGCCACCGCCTGCGCCCTGTTCGGGATCGAGTGCGTCGTCTACATGGGCTCCGAGGACATCCGCCGCCAGGCTCCCAACGTCGAGCGGATGGGCCTGCTCGGCGCCGAGGTCGTCCCGGTGGAATCCGGCGCCAGAACGCTGAAGGAGGCCGTCAGCGCCGCGATCCGCGATTGGGTCGCCAACGTCGAGAGCACCCACTACGTGATCGGCTCGGCGGTCGGGCCGGCCCCGTTTCCCGCCCTGGTCCGCGACCTCCAGCGGGTGATCGGGGAGGAGGCGCGCGAGCAGGCGCTCGCCGCCGAGGGCGCCCTGCCCGCCCGGGTGATCGCCTGCGTCGGCGGCGGCTCCAACGCGATCGGGACCTTCACTCCCTTCGTCCCCGACGTCGGCGTTGAGCTGATCGGCGTCGAGGCCGCCGGCGAGGGGATCGACAGCGGGCGCCATGGCGCCTCGCTCGGGGCCGGTGCGACAGGGGTCCTGCACGGCTCGCTCTCCTCGGTGATCGCCGACGAAGAGGGGCAGATCCTCGAGGCGCACTCCGTCTCCGCGGGCCTCGACTATCCGGGAGTGGGCCCTGAGCACGCGTATCTGCGCGACACCGGGCGCGCCACCTACACCGCGGTCACCGATGAGGCCGCCCTCTCCGCCTTCGCGAGCCTCTGCCGGCTCGAGGGGATCATTCCCGCCCTCGAGTCGGCCCACGCGATCGCCTGGCTGCTCGAGAGCGGAGGAGGGGAGGGCTTCGACGTCCTCTGCCTATCGGGCCGCGGTGACAAGGACCTCGCTGAGGTCCTGGCGAAGACCGGCAAGGGCATTCCCGCGCCCGGAGCGGAGCTCGGTGATGGCTGACGGGAAACCCGCCGCCCCCGGACGCGGGAGCGAGGGCCAGTCCATCTCTGTCTCTCCTGGCCCCAGCGGGAGCGGAGGAGGCGGCGGAGTGGCGAGGATCGAAGAGGCCTTCGACGCTGCCCGGGAGCAGGGGCGGGCGGCGCTGATGCCCTACATGATGGCTGGCTTTCCCGACCGGGAGGCCTCTCTTGCCGTGGCCGCCGCCTACGCGGACGCGGGCGCCGACCTGATCGAGCTCGGCGTGCCGTTCTCCGACCCGCTTGCCGACGGGCCGACCATCCACGCCGCCGCGACGACCGCGCTCGAGGGCGGTGCCGACCTCGGCTCGGCGTTGGCGATCTGCGAGACCGTGGCCGACCGCCTGCCGGTCGTCCTCATGGCCTACGCGAACATGGTCCTCGCCCACGGTGGCGCCGAGGCGTTCGCCGCCCGCGCCGCCGATGCCGGCGCGGCCGGGGCGATCGTCCCCGACCTGCCGCTCGGGGAGGCCGAGCAGGTGCGCGAGGCGCTCGTCGGCGGCCGGGCTCGCGGCGGTTCCCCTGGTCGCTCCCACCACCCCGCCGGCGCGGCGGCGGCGCATCTGCGAGGTCGCCAAGGGCTTCGTCTACGTCGTCTCGACGGTCGGCACGACCGGCGAGCGGAACGTCATCCCCGAGGGCCTGCCCGAGCTCGTCGCCGCGACCCGCTCCGATTCACCGGTGCCCGTCGCCGTCGGCTTCGGGATCGGCACGCCGTCCCAGGCGGCGCAGGTGGGCGAGATCGCCGACGGCGTGATCATCGGCAGCCGGCTGGTCCGCGCCGCCGGAGAAGGCGGCTCCCCAGAGGCGGCGGCAGACGTCGGTGTCCACGTTCCTGCGGGAGACGGCCGTCGCCCTCGCAGGTTAGGATGCCGCGCCATGGGACATGGTCGTCACCCTCTTCCTCGCCGCTCGGCGCGACGACGATCGTCTACGCCTGGCTGGGCCAGGGCGGCGGCGTCTCGGGCCTCGTCTTCCTCGGCGTCTGCTGGTCGGCGTCGACGATCCGCGCGGTTCGCTCCGCATCCTCCTAGCGTCCCGGCGCCGGTTCGGCTTGTCGGCCCTGGCGCCGGTCGAGTCGACCGCTCCGCTCCGACGTCCGCGCTCGCCTGCGTAACCTGGAGAGCGCGCATGCGGATCGGAGTGCTCACAGGCGGAGGCGACTGCCCGGGGCTGAACGCGGTGATCCGGGCGATCGTCCGCAAGGGCGTCGAAGAGCTGGGCCACGAGTTCGTCGGCTATCGCGACGGCTGGCACGGGCCCGCTGGAGGGCGACGCGCGCGCCGCTCGGGGTCCCGGAGGTGCGCGGAATCCTGCCCCGCGGCGGCACGATCCTCGGCTCCTCGCGCACCAACCCATTTGCAGGCGAGGAGGGCGGCGCGAGCGGTCGTCGCCGAGAACCTCGAGGCCGCCGGCGTCGACGGGCTGATCGCGATCGGGGGCGAGGACACCCTCGGGGCCGCGTCCCGGCTGCACGAGGAGCATGGGCTTCAACGTGGTCGGCGTGCCGAAGACGATCGACAACGACCTCGGCGCCACCGACTACACCTTCGGCTTCGACACCGCCGTCAACATCGCGATGGAGGCGATCGACCGGCTCCACACGACGGCCGACAGCCACCACCGGGTGCTGATCGTCGAGGTGATGGGGCGCCACGCGGGCTGGATCGCCTTCCACGCCGGCCTGGCCGGCGGCGCCAACGTGATCCTCATCCCCGAGCAGCCGTTCGACCTCGAGCGGGTCTGCGAGTTCGTCGGTGGCGCCGCTTCGAGAGCGCAGCTACGCGCCGATCGTCGTCGTCTCCGAGGGGGCCCAGCCGGAGGGCGGGATGCCGACGAGCAGGAGGCCGACACCGACGCCTTCGGCCACGTCCGCCTCGGTGGGATCGCCCACTGGCTCGAGGGCGAGATCGAGGACCGCACCGGCAAGGAGACCCGGGCCACCGTGCTCGGCCACGTGCAGCGCGGCGGCACGCCGACCGCCTTCGACCGGGTGCTCGCCACCCGCTTCGGCCTGCACGCGATCGATGCCGCCGACGCCGGCGAATGGGGGAAGATGACGGCCCTGCGCGGCACCGAGATCGAGCTCGTCGAGCTGAGCGAGGCGACCGCGGAGCTGAAGACCGTGCCGCCGTCGCTGTACGCAGAGGCCGAGGTCTTCTTTGGTTGAGCGCGCCGCGCCGGCGGCCGCGCGGCCGCGGTGGCCGTCGCCGGCCTCGCCGTCGCGCGGCTGCGGGGCGGGGAGCGGTGTCGGGGAGGGCGCGACCGTCGCCGTCTACGCGGGCGCGGCAGCCTGCGCCGGCGCCAAGCAGGCGCCTCGCAGCGGGGCCCGGGCAGCTCCGGCTCGCTGCGGTGATCGTCGCTGCGCGCGCCGGCGCCCGGCGGCGGCGGCTCGACCTCGCGCGGACGGCGCCAACGCCCGGCGCGCGACCGAGGACTCGACCGCGGTCGCCTACCTGCGAATCGAACCGGGCCCGCGGTCGCCTTCTCTCGCGCCGATCCTCGAAGAGGCCGGCATCGCCCGGCTCGAGCTCCGGAAGCCGGGGCCTGGCGAGGTCCGACGCCGACTGGCGGAGTCTGACGGATCCTCGCGGCGGTCGAGCGCGCGCGGACCTCCGCCGAGTCGTGACGGGCGCCGCAGTCGGCAGGCGGCGGGTCGACCGGGCTGGGCCGCGCCCGCTAGAGCAGGTCCGCGAGCGCCGCGTCGATCTCCGGGAAGCGGAACTCGTAGCCGAGGTCGAGCGCGCCGCCGCGGGACGACCCGCTGGCCGCCGCGCAGCACGTGACCGAACTCGCTGCCGAACCTGAGGTCGAGGACGAAGCCCGGGCACCGGGCACCACGGCCGGCCGGCCCAGCGCCCGGCCCAGCGCCTTCGAGAACTCGCGGTTGGTGACCGGTTCGGGGGCGGTCGCGTTGATCGTCCCCGCGCACCTCGTCGTTGTCGAGCGCCCAGAGCAGGATCCCGACCTCGTCGTCGATGTGGATCCAGGACATGTACTGGCCGCCGCCCGCGAGCGGCCCGCCGACGCCGAGCTTGAACGGGGTCAGCAGCTCCGCCGAGCAGCCCGCCGTCGGCGTCGAGCACCTGGCCGGTGCGGACGATCACCAGGCGCACGCCGCGCGCCTCGACCTCGTGGGCCGCCTCCTCCCACTCCCGCACCACCTCGGCGTCGAACCCCTCGCCGGGCTCGGCCGACTCGTCGACGATCGCGTCGCCGCGGTCCCCGTAGATAGCCGACCGCCGACTGGTTGACGAGGACCTCCGGGCTTGCGCTCCAGGGCCGCGATCGTCCCGCACCAGGTTGCGGGTGCCGGTGCGGCGGCTCTCCATGATCCGCCGCTTCGCCTCGTCGGTCCAGCGCTGGTTGATCTTCTCGCCGAGCAGGTTGACGACCGCCGTCGACACCCTCGAAGGCGTCCTCCGGGGGCCGTTCGAGGGTCGGCTCCCAGGCGTGCCAGACGACGCTCGGGTTGGTCGCCGCGCGCCGCCTCCGGGTCGCGGGTCAGGCCCGACGACCGCGTCGCCGCGGGCCAGCAGCGTGTCGCAGAGCGCGGAGCCGATGAACCCGCTGGCGCCGGTGACGAGGACCTTCACGCTCCGGTTCCGACCTCCACCGTGGAGAAGGTCCCGGTCTCCTCGTTGAAGCGGGCGATGCCCTCGCGCTTCGCCTCCTCGACCACCGCCTCGGCGACCTTCGGCGCGACGTCGCGGTTGAAGACGCTGGGGATCATGTAGTCCTCGGAGAGGTCCTCCTCGGTGACCGCCATCGGCGATGCCCTTGCGCGGCGGCGAGCTTCATCTCCTCGGTGATGTTGGGCGCGCCGGCGTCGAGGGCGCCGCGGAAGATGCCCGGGAAGCAGAGCACGTTGTTGATCTGGTTCGGGTAGTCGGAGCGGCCGGTGGCCATGATCCGCACGTAGGGCGCGGCGTCCTCGGGCATCACCTCGGGGTTCGGGTTGGCCATCGCGAAGACGATCGCGTCGTCGTTCATCTTGCCGAGCGCCTCCGGCGGGATGATCCCGGGCCGGAGAGGCCGACGAAGAGGTCCATGCCCTCGATCACCTCGTCGGGCGGGCCGCTGAGCTTGTCCGGGTTCGAGTTCTCCGCGTACCAGCGCTTGATCCCGCTCATCTCGCCGGACCGGTAGTCCTCGCGCTCGGTCGAGAGCGCGCCCTGGCGGTCGCAGCCGACGATCGTGCGTGACCCCGGAGGCGAGCATCATCTTCGTCACCGCTACCCCGGCCGCGCCGAGCCCGACCACGAGCACGCGCAGCTCCTCGATCGGCTTGCCGACGATCTTCAGCGCGTTGAACAGCGCCGCCATCGTCGACCACCGCGGTGCCGTGCTGGTCGTCGTGGAAGACCGGGATGTCGAGCGACTCCTTCAGCCGCTCCTCGATCTCGAAGCAGCGCGGGGCGGAGATGTCCTCGAGGTTGATGCCGCCGAAGGTCGGCGCGATCAGTTCGACCGCCTTGACGATCTCCTCGGGGTCCTGGGTGTCGAGGCAGATCGGGAAGGCGTCGACCTCGGCGAACTCCTTGAACAGCATCGCCTTGCCCTCCATCACCGGCATCGCCGCCTCCGGGCCGATGTTGCCGAGGCCGAGCACGGCGCTGCCGTCGGAGACGACGGCGACGGTGTTCTTCTTGATCGTGTACTCGAACGCCTTGGCGCGGTCGGCGTGGATGTCCTGGCAGACGCGGGCGACGCCCGGCGTGTAGGCCATCGAGAGGTCGTCGCGGGTCTTCAGCGGGTACTTGTTCTCGACCGAGATCTTGCCGCCGCGGTGCATCTGCATCGTGCGGTCGACGTAGTCGAGGACCCGCGCGCCCCGGGTCGAGCCGATCCCGCGCAGGATCCGCTCCCAGTGCTCCCGGTCCTGGGCGTCGATCGTGAACTCGCGCACCCGCTTGCCCTCGCCGCCGGCGCCGGGAACGAGGTCGACGCCCTGCAGCTGGCCGCCGGCCTCGGCGATCACCGCGGTCAGCTTGCCCAGGGGCTCCTGCCGAGCGTCGAGCTCGACCCGGATCGTGACGCTGTACTGGGCGCTTACTGCCATTGCTCGGCCATCGGGGCTCGCTATCGAATCAGATTAGGGGCGAGTCGATATGCGAGGCGCCTTCCTACACCTATGGGAAAGGAAGTCGCCCACCCCGACCTCGAGATTGCGGAGACGGCGCGGCGGCAGCATGGCGTGATCACCCGCGCGCAGCTGCGGGCGGCCGGCCTGGGCGACGCAGCGATCGGCAAGCGGGTGGGGCGTGGCAGGCTGCACCGGATCCATCGCGGCGTCTACGCGGTCGGCCATGCGGGGCTCTCCTCGCGGGGGCGCTGGATGGCGGCGGTGCTTGCCTGTGGGGATCGCGCGGTGCTCAGCCATGCGGCTGCGGCGGCGCTCTGGGGCCTTCTGCGGCCGATTCCAGGGCCCATCGACGTTTCGGTCCCAACCAACTCGGGGCGCACGCGGCGTTCCGTGATCCGGCTGCACCGCTGCCCTTCCCTTGCCTCGGAGGGGCACGGAAAGGCGACGACGCGGCGCGACGGGATCCCCGTGACCACCCCGGCCCGGACGGTCGCCGACCTGCACTTGGTCGTGGAACCGCGGCTGGTGCGCAGGGCCCGCAGGCAGGCCGAGCTCGTCGGCCTGCTCGGCCCGGGGGCCGAATCTGACCGAACGCGAAGCGATCTCGAGCGCGCCTTTCTGCGCCTCTGTCGACGCCACCGCCTGCCCGCCCCCGAGGTCAACGTGAAGCTGGGTCGCTGGACCGTGGACTTCCTCTGGCGCGGCTCGCGACTCGTCGTCGAAACGGACAGCTACCTCTACCACCGCGGCTCGGTGGCATTTCGGGAGGACCGGGCGAGGGACCTGGGCCTGCGAGAGCTCGGCTACGACGTGCTGCGCTTCAGCGAACGGCAGATCGAGGAGGAGCCGGAGCGGGTCGCTGCCGACGTCGCGACCGTGCTCCGTGGAGGGCCCGGGACCGGTGGCGCGGTCCACCGAGCGCCGTAGAGTGGCGTCGATGGCCGAGGACAAGCCGGAGCTCTTCCTGATCGACGGGAACTCGCTCGCATACCGAGCGTTCTTCGCCCTGCCCGAGTCGATCGCGACCGCCGACGGCCGGCCCACGAACGCGATCTACGGCCTCGCCTCGATGCTGGTCAAGATCATCGACGAGCATCGCCCCGGGGGAGTCGTGGTCGCTTGGGATGCCGGCATGTCGGGCCGGGACGCAACCTACGATCAGTACAAGGCCCAGCGCAAATCGCGCCCGGACCTGCTCCGCGAGCAGTGGCCGCACCTGATGCCCCTGGTCGAGGCGTTCGGCTACGCCAACGTGATGGTCGACGGCTTTGAGGCCGACGACGTGATCGCCACCCTGGCGCTGCGGGCCCGCAAGCAGGGGATCCCGGTGGTGGTGGTTACCGGCGACCGGGACGCCTACCAGCTGGTCGGCGAGGGGATCCGCGTGATGAGCACCTCCCGCGGGATCACGGAGACCAAGATCTACGATCGGGAGGCCGTGATCGAGAGGTATGGGGTGCCGCCCGAGCTGGTCACCGACATGATGGGGCTGCGCGGCGACACCTCCGACAACATCCCCGGGGTGCCGGGGATCGGCGAGAAGACCGCGGCCCAGCTCCTGCAGAGGTTCGGGACGCTCGAGGGAGTGCTCGAGAACGTCGACGAGGTCTCGGGCGCGAAGCGCAAGCAGAACCTGATCGAGCATGCCGAGGACGCACGCATGTCGAAGGAGCTGGCGACCCTGCACTGCGACCTCGACACCGACGTCGACCTCAGGGCGGCGATGGATGCCGAGCCCGACCGCGGCGCCCTGCGCGACTTCATGCGCGAGTTCGAGCTGCGCGCCGTGATGGAACGGCTCGAAGAGGCGCTGCCCGAGGGCGCCGCCGTGCCGGGGCGCCGCGTCGAGAGGGAGATCGAGGTCGAGGCGGTGGAGGGGTCTCTCGCCGACCTCGGGAAGGGCCCGGTGGCGCTTGCGATCGAGGGACAGAGCTGGGCCGGCGTCGACGAGCAGCGGGTCCTCGTCGGGACGGCGACCCTCGACGAGCTGGCCGTGGGGCTCGCCGAGAGGCCCATCGTCGGCCACGACGTGAAGTTTCTGGGTGGAGGGCGCCACGGCCTGCTCGCGGCCGCCGCCCGTGAGGGCACGAGGCTGCAGGTGGAGGGCGACACGATGGTCGCCGCCTACCTGCTCGAGCCCCAGCGCCGCACGTACGACCTCGTCGAGCTCGCCGCCGACGCCGGGATCGGGCTCGCTGAGGGCGCCGGCGAGCCTCCCGGCGACGGGGACGGCCAGCTCTCGCTCGGAGACGAGGGGGAGAGCGGGCTGGATGTGGCGGAGGAGGCGCGGCTGGTCGCGGCCCTGGCCGAGGCGCAGCGCCCACGCCTCGACGAGCTCGGGCTCGAGGGCCTGCTGCGCGACGTCGAGCTGCCGCTGGTCGAGGTCCTGGCGGCGATGGAGCGCGAGGGCCTGAAGCTCGACGCCGCTCGCCTTGCCGAGGTCGGGGCCGGCTTCGGCGAGCGGATAGAGCGGCTCGAGAGCGAAATCCACGAGCTCGCCGGCGAGGAGTTCACGATCGGCTCGCCCCAGCAGGTGGGCAGGGTCCTCTTCGACGAGCTCGGCCTGACCCGCAAGCGGCGCGGCAAGACCGGCTACTCGACCGATGCCCGCGTCCTCGCCCAGATCCGCGACGAGCATCCGATCGTCGAGAAGATCGAGTCTTGGCGGGAGCTGACCAAGCTGAAGAGCACCTACCTCGACTCGCTGCCGGAGCTGATCGACCCCGAGACGGGTCGGGTGCACACCACGTTCAGCCAGACGACCGCCGCCACCGGGCGGCTGTCGAGCACCAACCCGAATCTCCAGAACATCCCGATCCGGACCGAGATCGGCCGCCCCGTCAGGGCCTGCTTCGTCGCCGAGCGCGGCGCCCGCCTGATCTCCGCCGACTACAGCCAGGTCGAGCTGCGCGTCCTTGCCCACGTCGCCGACGAGGAGGTGCTCAAGGAGGTCTTCCGGGCCGGGGACGACGTCCATGCGGCGACCGCGGCGGAGGTGTTCAACGTCTCCCGGGAGGAGATCGACGTCGGCCAGCGGGCGAAGGCGAAGATGGTCAACTTCGGGATCGTCTACGGGCTGACCGGCTTCGGCCTCGCCGACCGGCTCAACATACCCCGCAAAGAGGGGGAGGAATTCGTCGCCCGCTACCTGGAGCGCTTCCCGGCGGTGCGCGCCTTCCGCGAGCAGGTGATCGAGCGGGCTGCCGAGGAGGGGTTCGTGACGACGCTGATGGGCCGGCGCCGGCAGATTCCCGAGTTGCGCTCCTCCAACCCCAACACCCGGCGGCTGGGCGAGCGCCTGGCGGTCAACACGGTGATTCAGGGAACCGCGGCCGACATCATCAAGGTCGCGATGGTCCGCTGCCATGAGGCCCTGCGCGGCGAGGGGGCGAGGACACGCCTGGTACTCCAGATCCACGACGAGCTGCTCTTCGAGGGCCCCTCGGCGGAGATCGAGGAAGCGGCCGAGCTGGTGCGGCGCGAGATGTGCGCCGCCCACCAGCTCGATCCGCCCCTCGTGGTCGACATCGGCGTCGGCCGCGACTGGCTCGACGCCAAGTAGCTAGGAGCCTTCTCCTTCTCCTTCGGGCTGCGGCTCCTGGGCCGGCTGGCCGGGCGGCGGCAGGCAGATCACCCGGAAGTAGGCGTTGCCGTCGATCAGGACGATCTCGGCTCTCTTCACGGCCGTCCCGGGGACCAGGTCGTCGGTTCCGCACCTGGCGGAGCGATCGGCTCCTCTGCCGGGGCCCTCGCTCGCGCCGGGGGGCGTGCCGTCGTGCCCGGGCGGGTCCTCGCCCTGGTCATCCCGGCCCTGTGCGTCTGGGGGAGCGCTCTCGTCCTCCCCCGCCTGGTCCTCGGCGGCCCGGTCTTCGCCGCGTCGACTGAGGCGCCGCGAGGAGCGGTGCGCCCGGCGCCGCCAGCCACGGCGGTGGTGGCGCCCCCGGTGGCGGTCTCCACAGCGGATTCGGGTGCGGTCGACGACCAGCGCCGAGATCGTTCCACCCTCGGACAGGCTCACGGCGAGAACGCCGGTTTCTGGGTCGAACGATTCGATGACCCCGGCGTCGCCCGGCGGCTGGTGCCCCCGGTCGTGACTTGACGCGAGGCTCGGCAGGGCGAGGATCGCGACCGCCGCGACCGCGGACAGCAGTGCCCCCCCGAGCCGTGCCCGGATGCCGCGTTTGAGCTTCATCTTTCCTCCTTGCAGTGGGTTTGAGAAAACGCTCTTCGCCCTCTCAACCCGGGCGCCGGGAGAAGATCACGCCGCTATTCGAGGACCGGCTCCCCTTCCGGCGCGTCGCGGGCGGAGCGTTCTCCGAGGTCGTCTTCGGGCTCTTCCGTGCCGGGTTCGGAGAATGAGCCTTCCGGGGGAGGCGGCTGGCGCAGCGGATCGCCCGGGCGGGGCCCCGATCGATCGCCCCTCTCTCCTTCGCCGCCGGCTCGAGTCCGTCGTCCGGCGGTGGACGCGGCGGCCTCGGCTCGCCCCCGAAGCCGGGATGGCGCGGTCCGGGCCCGAGCTCCCGTCGCCGCGGTGCCCGGGGCCGTCGCCGGGCCCTCGGCCACCGCCGTGGCGGCCGGGGCCGCGTGGGTCTCGGTGCCCGCGCGGAGGCCGACCCTCACCTCTTTCGCGACCGCGGTGCGGATGGCCGCCGCCCTCGGCGCGGTCGGCGATTCCGGCGCTCTGGCTCGCGCTCAGGCCGGGCGTCCTCTCCGGCCACCGGGCGGGGTCCCGGCGCCGCGGCCGCAACCGGTCGTCGTAGGGCGATTGCATCTGGTCTGCCCGTCGCGGCGGAGTCGGGCGGGCGGATCGGGTCCTGCGCCGCCGCGGTGGCCGCCTGCGGATCCTGGTGAGCGGCCGTCCTCGATCGCCAGGCCGGTGCCAACCGATCCGGCGAGCACGGCGGTGAGCACACCCACCTTCAGGGCGGTGCCGGCGCCGGCCCCGCCCACGGCCGCCGCCGCACCCCCGGCACCTCCGGCGCCCGCCGCCGCGCCGGCCCCGGCGCCGTGCTCGATCAGGAACCGGAGCAGCGGAAGCGGTATCAGCATCCCGAGCCCGTCGCGCAGCGTCCGCCGGGCCCGATAGATCGCCTGCCGGGCGGCGCCGCCGCTCAGGCCGAGGGCGCTCGCGATCTCCTCGTGGCCCAGGCCTTCCAGCTCGCGCATCACGATCGCCGCCCGTTGCGGCTCGGGAAGGGCTCCGAGCCGGGCGATCAGCTCCGCCATCTCCTCGCGCCGCTCCGCCTCCTCTGCGGCCGACGGCGAGCCGGAGCTGAGCGCCTCGACCAGCTCCTCCACCCGGGGTGGACGGTCGCGCAGGTCGTTGAGGGCGGTGTTGCGGACGATCCGGTAGAGCCAGGGCCCGAGTTCGATTTCGGCGTCCGAGCTGCGCCGCAGGGCGAGCAGCGCCTTCGAGAAGGCATCCTGGGTGACGTCCTCGGAGCGACCGCCGACGATCGCCGCCGCATATCGCCCGAGCTGCCTTCCGTAGCGGCGAACGATCTCGTCGAAGGCGGTCTCGTAGCCGTCGCGCACGAGCGTGACCAGCCTCCGGTCCGGCTGGGCGCGCATGGCCGGTCCTGCGAACATGCGGGACGCGAGCCCCTCTGCGGGCGGCGGGTTCATCGGCTCTGCCTTGCTCCTCCCCGGTTGCTGATATGACAGCACGGACGACCGACGATGGCCGCCCGACCATGAAACACGCCAATCGAGAGAAGATCACGCCGGCGGACGGATTTCCCGGTGGATAGGGGGGTCGCCGTCCTGATCACCGCCTGCGCGGGCGGCCTGATCGCGGTCCAGGCGCCGATCAACGCCGGGCTGGGCCGGTCGACCGGCAGCCTCCCTGCGGCGCTCGTCTCCTTCACCGTTGGCACCCTCGCCCTGGCGGCGATCGTCGTTCTCAGCGGCAAGGCCGGCGGGCTGGGCTCGATCGGCGACGCCAGCTGGTACTACCTCTTCGGCGGCCTGCTCGGCGCGATCGTACGTGACCAACGCCCTGATCGCCGTTTCGACGATCGGCGCCGGCGGGGTCGCGGCAGCGACGATCACCGGGCAGCTCACCGCCTCGGTTGTGATCGACCGGTTGGGCCTATTCGGCCTGAGCGAAGTCCCGATCAGCGCCGAGCGCGTGCTCGGGATCGGGCTCTTGCTGGCCGGGACCTATCTCGTCGTCCGCTGAGCCCGCCGCGAACTCCGGGGGGGCGAGCCGCAGGTAGGCGTTGAAGGTGAGGTCGACGAGCGCCTGGGTCCTGTAGATGCGGAAGAGAGGGTGCAGGAGCCGGGGCGGGATATGGGGGATCAGCCGCTGGAAGAAGAGGAGGATGCGAAAGCCGGTCCTGTGGGACCCGTGCAGCCGCTCGTATGCCGCCAGCGCCTGCTTGCGGGTGCGACGCCCCTCGAGCACGCGACGCACCTCGCGTCCGGCGGCGATGCCGTAGTAGAGGGCGGTCCTGATCCCCTCCGCGGTCAGCGGCAGACACTGGCCGGCTGAGTCGCCGACGAAGAAGACGTCCCCTTCGACCGGAGGGCGAAGCTCGTGCGGGATCCAGTTGCCCTGATACCGGACCCGCTCGTGGCCGAGGTCGGCGGCGAGCAGGTCGGTTCCGGCCCGGACGTGGGAGGGCGGGTGATAGGAGCACACGCCGACCCGCTGCTCCTCGCCGGCCGGGAAGCACCAGCCGTATCCGGCGGGCACGTAGCGGCGGTCCACCCAGACCGCGAGGTCGTCGCCGGTCCCGGCCGGGTGGACCTCGAGCGCCCGCGTCAGCGGCGCTTCTACGGGCTGGTAGCCGTCGTCGGGGGAGAGGATCCGGCGCCAGCCGAGCGCGTCGAGCACCAACGGCGCGGCGACCGAGCCCCGATCGGTCTCGACGACGATCCGCCCGTCGATCCTCGGCTCCGCGGCCCTGCACGGTCGCCCGCTCGAATTCCGCGTCGCAGTCCCGCCACAGCAGCGTGCACATCTCGTCGTAGTCGAAGGTCGAGAACGTGTACGGCATATCGAGCACGGTGACGCCGCCCGGGGTGTGCACGACGAGCTCGCCGAACCGCTGCAGCTCGATCTCCATCAGGCCAGCGCCCGCAGCCACTCGGTCGGTATGCCGCACGCCGAGGTGGTCGCTCGCCGATCTCGAAACGGTCGAGAACCAGCACCCTCGCCCCGGAGCCGGTCAGCTCGCGCGCGGCCGCCAGGCCGCCGAAGCTGGCGCCGCAGATCAGGACATCGCAGTTCCGGCTCGGCCCGCTCCCATTGCCGCCTCCCATTGTTCCCTGTGCCGGCATAGAGACACGAGGGTACCGCCGAATCGGCCGGCAGGGGGCGAGAGTCGGTCGGGGACTCCTATTCGGACCCGACCAGACCCGGCTCCACGCGGCTCTCGGCGGGCGCTGCGGCCGTCCGCTCGACCCTCCCGGCGGAGCGGCGGGAGCGGCCCGGTCGCGTGGACGGCGGGGGAGGGGCGATCCGCAGATAGTGACCGAACGACCAATCGACGAACCGCTTGGTGCCGCAGAGCCTGATGATCAGCCGCTGGAGGCGGCCCGGAATCCGCGGCAGCAGCCGCTGCACGCGCAGCATCCAGCGGAACCTCCGCTCGTGGGAGTCGTTGAACGAGGCGTAGGCGGCTTCGGCCTGCTCGCGCGTGCGGCTCCCCTCGACCACGCCGCGCAGCTCGCTGCCGAGCGCGATCCCGAAGTGCAGGGCGGTGCGGATGCCCTCGGCGGTCAGCGGCAGGCAGTGCCCCGCCGAGTCGCCGACGAAGAAGACGCCCCCCTCAGTGGCGTGGCGGAGCTTGTGCGGAATCCAGTTGCCCTGGTACTCGTTCGGCGCCTTGCCGAGGTCCTCGGTGAGCAGGACCGTCGTGTCCTTGACGTGGAAGCGGGGGTCGAAGCTGCCGATTCCGATCCGCAGCTCGTCCCGGGCGGGGAAGGACCAGCCGTAGCCCGCCGGCACGTAGCGGCGGTCGATCCAGATCTCGAGGTCGTTGCCGGTGCCGGCGGGGTGCACCTCGAGCCCGCGGGAAAGGGGGGCTTCGGGGGGCTGGTAGCCGTCGCCCGAGGCGAGGGTCCGCCGCCAGCCGAGCGCGTCGACGACGAGCGGGGCGGAGAGGACGCCGCGGTCGGTGTCGACGTGGACCAGGCCGTCCCCGGCGCCGGCCGCCCCTTCCGTTCACCTTCGCCGTCTCGAAGGTCGCGTCGCAGTCGGCCCAGAGCAGCTCGCAGAGGACGCGGTAGTCGAAGGTGGAGAACGTCCACGGCAGCTCGTAGCGGGAGGTCCCGTGCGGCGTGTGGATGACCAGCTCCCCGAAGCGCTGCAGCTCGGCCTCCATCAACCCCGTGGCCCGAAGCCAGTCGGTGGGGATGCCGCAGGCGGAGGTCTGGCGCTCGCCGATCTCGTAGCGGTCGATGAGGAGGACGTCGGCACCCGAATCCGCGAGCTCCCGGGCCACCGCGAGGCCGGCGAAGCTCGCGCCGCAGACCAGCACGTCCCGCCGCCCCTCCAGGGCCGTTCGCTCGGCGCCGCGTTTCGTTGCCCTTACCGGCACGCCGAGAGCGTACCGAGACCCGCCGCCCGCGACCGCGGTAGCGACGGTCCTCACCCGGCACCCCCGGACGCGTGGGCGGAATCGTCCCTCGTCCCTCGATCCACCCGCCGCCCGCGACCGCGGGAGCGACGGCCCGCACCCGGCACCCCCGGACGCGTGGGCGGAATCGTCCCTCGTCCCTCGATCCACCCGCCGCCCGCGACCGCGGGAGCGAGCCCACGTGCATCTTTGGTTCTTCGTGGGCGAGCGGGAGCCGAGCGGGCGGCGGAACTTTTCTGCAATCATTGCCCGCTGTGCCAGCCACCGAGACATTGACGCCGCCCGCGACCGCCGGCAGCCCGATCGAGGGCTCCGGGGGCCTGCTGGTCGAAGTCGACGGAAAGATCGTCCCCAACTACGCGGCGACGATGGTCTCCTTCGACGAGGGGGACGTGGTCAGCGGCCGCGTGGTGCGGATCGACAAGGACGAGGTGCTCGTCGACATCGGCTACAAGTCCGAGGGGGTCATCCCCTCCAACGAGCTCTCGATCAGGAAGTCGGTCGACCCGGGCGAGGAGGTCGAGCTCGGGGAGGAGGTCGACGCGCTCGTCCTCACCAAGGAAGACGCCGAGGGCCGCCTCATCCTCTCCAAGAAGCGCGCTCGCTTCGAGAAGGCCTGGCGCCGGATCGAGGCCGCGGCAGAGTCCGGGGAGCCGGTCGAAGGCAACGTCATCGAGGTGGTCAAGGGTGGGCTCATCCTCGACCTCGGCGTCCGTGGGTTCCTGCCCGCGTCGCTGGTCGACATTCGCCGCGTCCACAACCTCGACGAGTTCATGGGCCAGACGCTCGAGTGCAAAGTGATCGAGCTCAATCGCAGCCGCAACAACGTGGTGCTCTCGCGGCGCGCGGTGCTCGAGGAAGAGCGCAAGGAGGTTCGCGAGCAGATCCTCGATCGCCTCCAGCCCGGCCAGATCGTCGACGGCAAGATCTCCAACATCGTCGATTTCGGCGCCTTCGTCGATCTCGACGGAATCGATGGCCTGATCCACATCTCCGAGCTCTCCTGGAGTCACGTCAACCACCCTTCGGAGGTCGTCGCGATCGGCGACGAGGTGCGGATCAAGGTGCTCGACATCGACCGTGACCGCCAGCGCATCTCGCTGGGGCTGAAGCAGACCCAGGAGGACCCGTGGCAGCGGGTGGTGAGCACCCATCGGTCCGGCGACGTGCTCGAGGGCACGGTCACCAAGGTTGTCGCCTTCGGCGCCTTCGTCGAGATCCTCCCCGGTGTCGAGGGCCTCGTCCACATCTCCGAGCTCGCCGACCATCACGTCGAGAGCCCCAGCGAGGTGGTCGAGCCGGGCGCGACGCTGAACGTCAAGATCCTCGAGATCGACGAGGAGCGACGCCGCCTCTCGCTCAGCATCAAGCGGGTCGAGGGCCAGAACATGCCGATGCAGGACCTCGGCGCCCAGATCGCGGAGGCGTCGGGCGAAGCGACCGAGGAAGAGGCCGCCCCCGAGGGGGCGCCCGCCGCTCCCGGGGGCGAGGTGGAGGAGCCGGCGGCCGACGGCGAAGCACAGCCCGAGGCCGACGCAACGCCCGAGCGACCCGATCAGCCCGAGGCCGGCGACGATCCATCCGCGGCGACTGCGGAGGAGGCCGAGTCCGGCGCGACGGCCGAGCCGGAGCTCGAGCCGGAGCAGCCCCAGGACGAAGCGCCCGAGGCTTCCGGGCCCGACGAGGCTGACGGCGAGTCCTAGCGGGGAGCAGTGCCGCCGCTGACGATCGGCCTCACCGGGGGGATCGCGGCAGGCAAGTCAACCGCGCTGGAGGCATTCCGGCGATTGGGCGCCGCGACGATCTCCAGCGACGCCGTCGTGCACGAGCTCCTCGAGTCCGAGCCCCTGCTCAGCCGCGTGACAGATCGCTGGGGCGACGATGTCGCGCCGTCCGGCAGGATCGACCGGGCCCGGATCGGGGAGGTCGTCTTCGCCGACCCGAAGGAGCTCGCCTGGCTCGAGTCCCAGATACATCCCCTGGTCGGCGAGCGGATCGGGGCATTCCTCGCCTCCCTGCCGGAGGAGGTGGAGATGGCGGTGGTGGAGGTGCCGCTGCTCTTCGAGTCCGGGATGGAGGGCGTCTTCGACACCACCGTCGCGGTCGTGGCCGGCGACGACGTTCGCCGCGGGCGGGCCGAAGAGCGGGGCCACGCCCTGGTCGGCGAGCGCGAGGCGCGCCAGCTCGACCAGGAGGAGAAGGCGGAGCGGGCCGAGCACGTGATCCACAACGACGGCTCTCCGGAGGACCTGGAGCGCTCGCTGTCCGGTCTCATCGACGAGTTGAGGGGATGAGGCGCGGGAGGCGACGTCGCCGCTGGCTGCCACTCGCCGCCGTGGCGGTCCTGATCGGGGTCGTCGTCGCGCTGGTCGGCTCCGGGCTGCTGAGCAAGGTGATCGAGGAATTCACCCTGCCGCTCAAACACGAGGACATCATCCGCCAGCAGTCACGGGAGAAGGGCGTCGACGCGGCGCTGATCGCCGCGGTGATCTACTCCGAGTCTCGCTTTCGCGACCAGACCTCCGAGGCGGGCGCACGGGGACTGATGCAGATCACCCCGGAGACGGCCCTCGACATCGCGCGGCGCAGCGAAGCCGAAACCTTCGTCCTCGGGGATCTCACGAACCCTCAGATCAACATCAGCTACGGCACCTACCATCTCCGCGACCTGCTCGCCCGCTATTCCGGAAACCTGATCGCGGCGCTCGCCGCCTACAACGCCGGCCCCGGCAACGTCGATGCCTGGGGAGGCAGCGACCTCCGGCTCGCCGACATCCCCTTCCCCGAGACCCGCGCCTACGTCGAGGATGTGCTCGACAAGCGGGTCGAATACCGGAAGACGTACCCGCACGAGCTGGGGTATCGGTGAGCGCGCCCAGGCCGCGCCGAGCCGCGCTGGCGCTCTCCGTGGGGCTGGTCCTGGCCGACTCGTCGGTCGTCGTCCTGGCCCTACCGGACATCTATCGCGAGCTCGACGCCAGCGTCCGCCAGGTCACCTGGGTGCTGGTCTCCTTCAACCTGGTGATGGCGCTCGCCGCGGTGCCGGCCGCCCACCTCGCGCGCCGGATCGGGCCCGCCCGGTCGGCATCGTTCGGCCTCGCCGTCTTCGCCGGCGCAAGCCTGGCCTGCGGAGCGTCCACGGACCTCGGGACGCTGATCGCGGCGCGCTGCGTGCAGGCGCTCGGGGGCGGCCGCGGTCACCGCGGTCCTCGAGCTGATGCCGGCGAGCGTCGGCTCCGAGAGGCGTGCGACGGTGCTCTGGGCTGCGGCGGGCGCCGCCGGCGCCGCGCTTGGCCCGGCGATCGGCGGCCTGCTGACCGAGCTCGTCTCCTGGCAGTCGATCTTCCTCGTCCAGGCTCCGGTCGCGATTGCGGCCGGGGTGCCGATCCTCGCGGTCGCAAGGCACGAGGCGGAGACCGGAATCGTGCAGACGGAGCTGAGGCGCACGGGGCGGCCGCACCTGCTCGCCAACCTCGCCCTCGCACTGGTCTCGGCCGCGATCGCCGCGGCGCTCTTCCTGCTCGTGCTGCTGCTGATCGAGGGGTGGCGGCTGTCCCCGATCGGAGCCGCGATCGTCGTCTCTGTGATGCCGGTCTGCGCCCTCCTCGGCCCTCGCCTCGCTCCGGTCGCCTCGAGCGCCCGATCGCGGGCGGCGGCCGGCGCGATCCTCGTCGCCGGCGGCCTCGGCGCGCTTGCCTTGCTTCCAAAGGCCGAGGTCGCGTTGACGGTGCCGCCCCAGGTCCTGGTCGGCGTCGGGCTCGCCCTGGTGCTCTCCGCGCTCACGGAGACGGCTCTCGCCGGCCGTGCTCCCCAGGCGATCCACGGAGGGTGGACGATCTCGGCACGGCACGCCGGAGTGGTCGTCGGGCTGCTCGCCCTGACCCCGATCTTCACCCACGACATCGCCCAGCAGCGCCGCGACGCGATCGACTCCGGCACCGCGGTGCTCCTCGACTCCCGGGTCAGCCCGCTGCTCAAGGTCCAGCTCGGCGAGCGGATCGACCGGCGCCTCGAGGAAGAGCGCGGCCGGGTTCCCACGCTCGGCCCGGTCTTCGAGCCGCTGCCTGAAAACGCCGCCGAACGCGAGGCGGTCGTCGGCCTGCGCGAAGAACTTCAGGACCAGCTCGACCGCGGCGCCACCCACGCTTTCAGCCCGTCATTCGCGCTCGGCGCGCTGATCGCACTGCTCGCCCTGGTCCCGATCGGCCTCGCGAGGACGGTCGAGCTGTGAGCGCGGACGCGGCAGGCCGCTGGTGCTGGCCTCGCTCGCTCGCGTCTCGGCGGCCCTCGTGGTGGCCTATCTCGTGGCGGGCGGCGCGAGCTACTCGCCCGCGCAGACGCAGGATCCCTGCAAGCCGCGAGAATGGCGCAACCCGGAAGGGCTCCAGCAGATTGCGGAGCAGTTCTCCCTCTCGGCGCTCGACGGCGCCGCCTGCAAGCTGGGGGTCACCCGCGAGACCCTCTTTCAGGCACTGGCCACCGAAGAATCGCGGCAGCGCTTCCTGAAGCGCTATGGCATCGATGACGCCGAACTCGCGCGGGCGATCCGCGCCGGGTTGCTGAGGGCGATCGACGACGCCGAAGAAGCGGGCGCCCTGAGCCCGTTCCTGGCCGTCCCCCTGCGCGGCGTGGTCAGGTCCATCCCGCTCGACGAAGCGATCGAACTGGTGCGGAACGCCCGTTCCCTGCTCGAAAGCGCGCGCTCCTTCGTCGGCCCCGCCGAAGACCTGCTCGAACAGTTCCTGCCATAGCCGTGAGGCAGGCGCTCGGCATCATCTCCTGACCTGGAACCTGCCGGAGCCCACGTTCCAGCGGATTCCGGCGCAGAGCTCCTCGGGCGTCGCGTCGAGGGCGCCGCATAGCTTCATGATCGTCCCCAGCCGGGGCTCGCGGCCGCCCCGCTCGAGCAGGGAGATCTCGGTCCTGTGCAGCTGGCAGCGAAAGCCGAGCTCCTCCTGGGAGATCTTCTTCCGATGGCGCGCCCTGCGAAGGTTCGCCGCAAACCGTTGGCGTGGCTCCATCTCCGTGATCTTCGGCGCCCGAAGACAGAGACTCTACAGACAACAGCCTTCCCCTCGAGCCCCGCGCCGTGCGGCCGTCGCCGTCAGTCGCGGGTCGCGCGCCATACCCAGACCATCGCCAGCGGCTGCAGCGGGAGCCGCGCCCAGAGCGCCCAGCGGGGGACCCTGCGCAGGTCGAGGCCACGGACCTGCTCGGGATTGACCGCCATGTGCACGTTCGCCGGGAACACAGCGACGAGGAGCGCCAGCAGCCACCAGCGGGCGAGCCGGCGGCTGCGGCGCGGCACGACCGCGGCGCCGCCGGCGAGCTCGGCGATGCCGCTGACGATCACCGCCTCGCGATGGGCGGGCAACGAGGGCGGCATCATCGCCTCGTAGCGGCGCGGGATCAGGAAGTGCAGGGCCCCCGCGGTGACGAAGAAGCCGGCGAGCGCTCTCTGGGAGTGACGCATCGCGGCTGCAGTCTTGCAGGCGGCAGGCGCAGGAGCCGAGCCGCCGCCTCACGCGCCGGTTAACTTAGGAACATGCCGGACTTCAGGCTCAATCCCGCCTACACCGCGACCGCGGACCAGCCAGAGGCGATCGGCGAGCTCGCCGAGGGGCTCGAAGCGGGCGAGAGGTTCCAGACCCTGCTCGGGGCGACCGGCACAGGCAAGACCTTCACGATGGCCGGGGTGATCGAGCGGGTGCAGCGCCCCTCGCTCGTGATCGCCCACAACAAGACCCTGGCCGCGCAGCTCTGCAACGAGTTCCGCGAGTTCTTCCCGGACAACGCGGTCGAGTACTTCGTCTCCTATTACGACTACTACCAGCCCGAGGCCTACGTCCCGGCACAGGACCTCTACATAGAGAAGGACTCCTCGATCAACGACGAGATCGACCGGCTGCGCCACGCGGCGACGGCGGCGCTCTTCGCCCGCCGCGACGTGATCATCGTCGCCTCGGTCTCCTGCATCTACGGGATCGGCTCGCCGCAGGTCTACAACGAAAAAATGCAGCTCTTCAAGGTGGGAGAGGAGATCGACCGCGACGAGGTCCTGCGCAAGCTGGTGAAGATGCAGTACCAGCGCAACGACTCGGTGCTCGGCCGCGGCGGCTTCCGCGTGCGCGGCGAGGTGCTGGAGATCATGCCCTCATATGCCGAGTCCGCCTACAGGATCTCGCTCTTCGGAGACGAGATCGAGGGCGTCCAGCATTTCGACCCCCTGACCGGCGAGGTGCTCGACGAGATCGACCACGTCTCGGTCTGGCCGGCATCCCACTACGTGACCAAGGACGAGACGCTGGAGCGCGCCGTCGAGGAGATCCGCGCCGAGCTCACGGCCCGCACCGCCGAGCTCGAGGAGGAAGGCAAGCAGCTCGAGGCCCACCGCCTGCGGCAGCGCACCGCCTACGACATCGAGATGCTCAAGGAGCTCGGCTTCACCTCCGGCATCGAGAACTACTCGCGGATCCTCGACGGCCGCCCGCCGGGCAGCCCGCCGCACACGCTGGTCGACTACTTCCCGGAGGACTTCGTCGCCTTCGTCGACGAGTCGCACCAGACCGTGCCGCAGATCGGCGGCATGTACGAGGGCGACCGCTCGCGCAAGCAGACGCTCGTCGACTTCGGGTTCCGGCTCCCATCGGCGATCGACAACCGGCCGCTGAAGTTCGACGAGTTCCTCGAGCGCGTCCCGCAGTTGGTCATGGTCTCGGCGACGCCCGGGCCCTTCGAGCGGGCCGAGTCGAGCCGCATCGTCGAGCAGATCGTGCGCCCCACGGGGATCGTCGATCCCGCGATCGACGTGCGCGAGACGAAGAACCAGATCGACGACCTGATGAACGAGATCAGGGCTGTCGCCGAGGCCGGCGACCGGGTGCTCGTGACCACCCTGACCAAGAAGATGGCCGAGGACCTGACCCAGTACCTGCTCGAGTACGGGATCAGGGTCCGCTACCTGCACTCGGAGATCGACACGCTGGAACGGATCCAGATCGTCCGCGACCTGCGTCTCGGCGAGTACGACGTCCTGGTCGGCGTCAACCTCCTGCGCGAGGGGCTCGACCTGCCGGAGGTCTCGCTGGTCGCGATCCTCGACGCCGACAAGGAGGGCTTCCTGCGCGGGGAGACCAGCCTCGTTCAGACGATCGGCCGGGCGGCACGCAACGTCGGCGGCCGGGTGCTGATGTACGCCGACAGGGAGACCGAGGCGATGGCGGCCGCGATTCGCGAGACGGAGCGCCGCCGCGCGATCCAGCTCGCCTACAACGAGGAGCACGGGATAACGCCGGCGACCGTGCGCAAGGGAATCTCGGAGATGTCGGAGTTCCTGGCGATGGAGGACCGCGCCCCGCGGCGCCGGAGACGGGCCCGGACCGAGGCCGCCGGCCCGGCTGAGCTCGAGCGGCAGATCGTCGCGCTGGAGGAGGAGATGCTCGCCGCCGCCGACGACCTCCGCTTCGAGGAGGCGGCCCGGATCCGCGACGAGCTCAAGGAGCTGCGCCGCGACCTCGACGGCATGAGGGCCGGCGCCTGAGCGACACCGCCTAACCGGTGCCGTCGAGAAAGCGCAGGACCGCCAGCACGCGGCGGTGGTCCTCGCCGCCGGCGGCGAGGTCGAGCTTGCCGAAGATGCCGGTGACGTGCTTCTCGACCGCCCGCTCGGTGACCACCAGCTCGGCCGCGATCGCCGCATTGGTGCGGCCCTCGGCCATCAGCGCGAGGACCTCTCGCTCGCGCTCGGTGAGTGCCTCGAGCGGGTCGTCTCCCCGCCGCCGCCCGAGCATCTGCGAGACGACCTCGGGGTCGAGCGCGGAGCCGCCCGCGCCGACCCGCCGGACCGCGTCGGTGAGCGTGTCGACGTCGCCGACGCGGTCCTTGAGCAGGTAGCCGAGGCCCTCGGCGCTCTCGGCGAGCAGGTCGCGGGCGTAGGCGACCTCGATGTACTGGGAGAGCACGAGGACCCCGGTCTCGGGCAGCTCCTGGCGGATCCGGCGCGCGGCGACCAGCCCCTCGTCCGTGTGGGTGGGTGGCATCCGCACGTCGACGACGGCGACGTCCGGCTTGTGGGCGCGCACCTTGCGCAGCAGCTCCTCGGCGTCGCCGGCCTGGCCGACGACCTCGAGCCCCGCCTCCTCGAGCAGGCGCACGATGCCCTCGCGAAGCAGGGTCGAGTCGTCGGCGACGACTACGCGCACGGGATCCTCGCCCTCACCGTGGTTCCGCCTCCGTGCGGGCTGCTCAGCGTGAGCTCGCCGTCCAGCGCAGCGACCCGATCCTCGAGGCCGCGCAGGCCGGTGCCCGCGGAGGGGTCGGCACCGCCGACGCCATCGTCGCTGACCTCGATCTCGACCACCCCGTCGTCGCGGGCGACGCTCACCGTCGCCGATCCCGCGTCGGCGTAGCGGGCGACGTTGGTCAGAGCCTCGGCGACGACGAAGTAGGCGGCGGACTCGACCGCCCCGGGCAGCCTCGAGTCCGGTGTGGCGGCGATCTCTACGGGGACCGACGAGCGGCCCGCGAGCCCCTCGAGCGCAGCCTCGAGCCCGTGGTCGGTGAGCACCGCGGGGTGGATGCCGCGGGCCAGCTCGCGCAGCTCGGCGGTCGCCTCGTCCAGCTCGCCCATCGCCTCGTCGAGCAGCTCCGCCGCCTGGCCGGGGTCCTCGCCGAGCTTCCGGCGCGCGAGTCGCAGGCTCATCGTCAGCGCCATCAGCCGCTGCTGGGCGCCGTCGTGGAGGTCGCGCTCGACCCGCCGGCGCTCTTCGTAGCCGGCCGCGACGATCCGGGCGCGCGAGGCACGCAGCTCCTCGACCTTCGCCTTCAGCTGCGCCGTCAGCTGCTCGTTCTCGGCGCTCAGCTCGGAGCTGATCTCCTCCGCCCGCCAGATCCGCGAGCGGAGCAGCCCGGCGAGGAAGGCGAACGGCATCAGGGCGAAGACGGCGACGGCGACGATGAAGGCGGTCTGTTCGGCGGCGTGGGGCAGGCCGAGCTGGGAGAAGACAAGCTGCGCCAACAGGACGGTGAACGCAAGGCCTCCCGTGTAGATGACGGGGCTCAGGGCGCGGTGCTCCGGGGAGGAGCTGATCCGCCAGCGCCGGAAGACGAGGATCACGGTGGCGGCAATCACAGCGATCGCGATCAGGCCCTGGATGGCGCTGAGCGCATCGCGCAGCGCTTCGTGGCCTTCGATCAGGATCGGGTTCTCCGGGCAGCCGTCGCAGCCCTCTTCGGCGGGGACGGTGAAGATGCCGACAGCGACCTGCATCACGGTGGTGATGAAGTAGGCGGCGCCAATCAGCAGCCCCTGCAGCCGGGTTGCGATGCGCCCGCCGGGGAAGGTGAGCAGGAGGTGGACGAGGACCGCATAGGGCAGGGCGTTGCCGAGCGAGCCGATCGCGAAGACGACGCTGTTGTTCGAGGATCCGAGCGCCTGGAAGAACCAGGTGAAGCCGACCGCGGTCATCAGCAGCCCGACGTTGCTTGCGGGGCGCCGGTCCCAGGCGTAGAGACCCGTCCCCACGAAGCCCCAGCCGGCGAGCAGGATCAGGCTGACGGCCAGACCTCTCGGGCTCGTGTGGTCGCTGGTGAGGATGATCACCGCGGAGACGGCCCCGAGGGCGACGGCGACGGCGCCCAGGGCGACCAGGGCCCGGCGCAGGCTGCTCATCCGACCAGCTCCGCGATGGCCTCTCCGCTGAGCTCCGCCTTCGGGACGAATCCCGCCGCCGGGCTCTCGTCGATCGCTCGGCCGAAGTCCGAGCCGTCGCGGCTGGAGGTGAGCACGATCACCGGCCTCGCGTCGCCGGCGTCGATCCTCCTCGCGACCTCGAAGCCGTCGATGTCAGGCAGCTGCACGTCGAGGAGGACGAGCTCCGGGCGCAGCTCGCCGATCGCGGCCAGGGCGGCGTCCCCGTCGACGGCCTCCCCGATCACCTCGTAGCCACTCGCCTCGAGCAGGCGGCGGGCGCTCGCCCTGAAGCCGGGGTGGTCGTCGACGATCAGGATCGAGGTGGCCATCGGCCGGATTGTCCTGCATCTCTGCCGGTTCCGGGGTACGGATAACCGCACTTCGGCGGGGTGGAAGCCGCACTCGCAGACGCCTGCCAGCCGCATTGGAAGGGGACGTGCTCGTTGGGAGCCTGCGGGCATCGCATCCAACCCCTCCGAAAGGAACTCAATGCACGCCAGGAAGAACATCGCAGCAAGGGCCGCAAGATGGAGCGCGACGCACCGGAAGGTGGCGATCCTCGGATGGCTCGTCTTCGTGGTCGCTTCGGTGCTCCTCGGCGGCGCAGTCGGTCAGCGGACATTGACCGATTCCGAAGCCACCGCAGGCGAGTCCGGTCGCGCCGAGGTCGCCCTCGAACGCGCCGGCCTCTCGCCGACGGCCGAGTCGGTCCTGGTCCAGGCACCGGACGCCGCGGCGGCGAAGTCGGAGCTCGACGCGGCGACGACCGACGTCGCGCGCCGCCTCCGCGAGCAGCCTGCCGTGAGAGGGGTCAGCTCGCCCGTGAACGGCGGCGGCCAGGTCTCGACCGACGGCCGCTCGCAGCTCGTCGAATTCGAGATCGCGGGTGATGAGGCACAGGCCGAAGCGCGGGTCGAGCAGAGCCTCGCCGCCGTCGCCGCGGCCCAGCGCGCCCACCCGGGCGTGAAGATCGAGGAGATCGGCGACGCCAGCGCCAACAAGGCGCTCGAAAAGGTCTTCGAGGAAGACCTGGGCCGGGCCGAGACGACATCCCTGCCGATTACGCTGATCGTCCTCGTGCTCGCCTTCGGCGCGCTCGTCGCGGCCTTCGTGCCGCTGCTGATCGCGTTCTCGGCGGTGCTGGCCACGGTCGGCCTCCTGGCCCTGCCGAGCCAGCTGGTGCCGATGGACCCCAACGTCTCTGCCGTCGTGGTCCTCGTCGGCCTGGCGGTCGGCGTCGACTACTCGCTGTTCTACCTGCGCCGCGAGCGTGAGGAGCGGCGCAGGGGGCGCGGGCCGGCAGCGGCCCTCGACGCAGCCGCGGCGACGTCCGGCCGGGCGGTCCTGGTCTCGGGACTGACGGTGATCGTGGCGATGGCCGGGATGCTGCTCAGCGGCGACTCGACGTTCACCTCTTTCGCGGTGGGCACGATGACGGTGGTCGCGGTGGCCATGTTCGCCTCGCTGACCGTCCTCCCGGCGGTCCTCTCGAAGCTGGGCGACCGGGTCGATCGGGGCCGGATCCCGCTCCTGGGTCGCCTGCTCGAGGGGCGTCGGCGGCGGGGTGCCTCGGCCTGGGCCCGCGTCACCGGCGGCGTCATGAAGCACCCGGTCGTCTACGCGATCGGGTCCGCCGCCGTCCTCGTCGCCCTCGCGGTACCGGCGCTCGGGATGAGCACCGTGGTCAGCGGCGCCGAGGACATGCCGCGCGACATCCCGATAGTGCAGACCTACGATCGACTCACCGAGGCGTTCCCCGGCGAAGCTGCCGGTGCCACGGTGGCGATCGAGGCCGAGGACGTCGGGTCGGGCCGGGTCGCCGCGGCGATCTCTGACCTGCGCCGCCGCGCCCAGGCCAGCGACGTGGCCGCCGGCCCCGTCAGCGTCGACCGCAGCTCCGACGGCACGGTGGCGGCTGTCATGATCCCGACAGTCGGCAACGGTAGCGACACTGAGGCGAAGCGGGCCCTTGCCGAGGTCCGCGGGGAGATCGTCCCGGCGGCCTTCGCCGGAGTGCGCGGCGCCCAGGTGAACGTGACCGGGGAAGCCGCCCAGTCGAAGGACTTCGGCGACCTTCTGGCCAAGCGCCTGCCCATCGTCTTCGCCTTCGTGCTCGGGTTGGCGTTCGTGCTCCTGCTGGTGACGTTCCGGTCGATCGTCGTCCCGATCAAGGCGATCGTCCTCAACCTGCTCTCGGTCGGGGCCGCCTACGGCGTCCTCGTGCTCGTCTTCCAGGACGGGCTGGGGGAGTCGCTGCTCGGCTTCCACTCGAACGGCGGGGTCAGCTCCTGGCTGCCGATGTTCCTCTTCGTGATCCTCTTCGGGCTCTCGATGGACTACCACGTCCTGATCCTGAGCAGGGTCCGCGAGGGGGTCGATCGCGGCCTGAGCAGCGACGAGGCGGTGAGGAGCGGGATCGCAGCGACGGCCGGGACGGTGACCAGCGCTGCGATCGTGATGGTCGCCGTGTTCTCCGTCTTCGCGACGCTGAGCATGATCGACATGAAGGAGATGGGCGTCGGCCTGGCGGTGGCGATCCTGATCGACGCCACCATCGTGCGGGCGGTCCTCCTGCCGGCGACGATGAGGCTGCTCGGCGAGCGCAACTGGTACCTGCCGAGCGCGCTGGGCTGGCTGCCCAGCGTCGACCGCGGCGAGCCGGAGGCCGAGCCGGCGCGCGCCTAGCCAGCCGCGGGGCCGGTACCGGAGGGGAGAGGGGCGTCGCGGCTCGGGCCGCGGCGCCCCTCTCTCGTCCCGGGGGTTTTCCGCCGCCGGGAGTGGGGTGGTCCACTGAGGCGGCGGACGACGCCGGGCGACTAACCTTCGATCGCGATGCCGATCGACGTCACAGAGGCGAGTTTCGATGCCGAGGTAATCGCGCGCTCCCGGCAGCTGCCGGTGGTCGTCGACTTCTGGGCCGAGTGGTGCGGTCCGTGTCGGACGCTGAGCCCGGCGCTCGAGTCCGCCGAGGCGGCCAGAGCGGGGAAGGTGGTGCTGGCGAAGGTGGACGTCGACTCCAACCAGGGCCTTGCGATGCGCTTTGGAGTGCAGGGAATCCCGGCCGTGAAGGCATTCCGCGACGGCTCCGTCGTCGGCGAGTTCGTCGGCGCCGTCCCCCGCCAGAAGGTCGAGGAGTTCTTCGACTCGCTGGCGCCCTCGCAGGCTGACGAGCTGCTCGCCGCCGGCGACGAGATCTCCCTGCGAGAGGCCGCCGAACTGGAGCCGCGGCGCCCGGACATCGCCGTCGCCCTGGCCCGTGCCCGCCTCGAGCGCGGGGCGGAAGAGGAGGCTCTCGAGGCGGTCCAGGGCCATCGGGGAGACTTTGCGGCCGACGGGATCGCCGCTCGCGTCACCCTCGCTCGGGCGGGCGTCGGCGAGGCGGCCTTCGAAGCGCTCGACCGAGGTGACCGGAGCGCGGCGCTGGAGTCGCTGCTCGCCGAGCTCGAGGCGGGCCCGGGGGGCAACGGCCGGGCTCCGGAGGACGAGGCGACCGATGGCGGTGGCGCCGGCGCGACCCCCGAGGGCGCGGACGCCGGGGCCGCGGCCCTCGAGTCCGATGAGCGGACCGACCTGCTGCGTCGAGCGATCGTCGGAATCCTGGTCGAGATGGACCCCGGCGACGCCGCGGCCCGCGCCTACCGGCGCCGCCTTTCCGCCGCCCTGCCCTGACCGACCTGCTGAGCAGGCCAACCAGGCCAGCAGGCTGAGCAGGCTGAGCAGGCCAGCAGGCTGAGCAGGCCAGCAGGCTGAGTTCGCACTTATCCGTCATATGGGCGGATAAGTGCGAACTCAGCTTGCGGCGGCGGGGTGCAGCTGGCGTCGCCGCTGTGCCAGGAGCTCCTCGAGGCGTGCGATGACCACCTTCGGTTCCCTGTCCAGGCGGACTCCGGTGACCCGGATCATCTCGATCCCCCCCAACTTGAGGTCCTCCTGGCGCAGCCTGTCCGTCTCGAAGGAGGATCGGTCTCCGTGATAGTCATAGGTATCGAGTTCCACCGCGAACTGCTCCGCCGGCCAATAGGCGTCCAGCTCGTATTCGTCGACATGGAAATTGGAGAGCGGACGCGGTAGCCCGGCTTCCCGAATCAGGCTGAGGAAGCGGCGCTCCAGACCCGAGCGTGTGAAAACCCCGGGGCGGAAGGGCTCCAGCGCCACGCGCAGCCTCGCAACCCCCCGAAATCCGGCGCTCCGCGAGATGAGCGCGCCGACCGCCGCCAGGTCGAGCAAGCCGAGACGCTCTGCGCGATTGAGGGCCTGGGGCAGATAGAAGGGATCGACGGCGGCGAAGTCGAGCAGCGTGCGGGGGACCGCCGTGACCGGAACGCCCTCCGACGACGCGCGATCCTCGGCCTCCAGGGCCTTGGAACTGTGTAGATGCAGCTCCCTCCGCCGCTGGCGCCGGGTCGGGGCCGTCACCTCGACCGGACGCCACCACCGATCGCTGAGTCCCCACAGCCATGCGGCCGATCGGTGGCTGAGCAGGGCGTCCTCACCGGCAGCGAGCACCGCGGCCATACACAGCCCATGTCTGGTGACGGCCGAATGCCCAACGGCGTAGATATCCCGGTGCAGACGGTGCAGGCGACCGGTGCGAGCGTCCCTGGACAACGCGTCCTCGGAGTGGCCGAGCGCGACAAGCTGCCGTCCCGAGATCACGCCGTGTTGTCGCTCGGCGAGAGCCGCAACCGCATGGTGACTTCGTCTCTTCCCGCCCATGTGGCGGATAAGTGCGAACTCAGCGGGGGTTCGCCCCGGGGAACATCTGTTCGCCCCACTAAGATGTGCCCGAGTGGCCGCTTCAGAGCGAATCGTGATCTCGGGCGCCCGTGAGCACAACCTCAAGGACGTCGACGTCGAGCTGCCGCGAGACGCGCTGATCGTGATCACCGGCCTCTCCGGCTCGGGCAAGTCCAGCCTCGCCTTCGACACGATCTACGCCGAGGGCCAGCGGCGCTACGTCGAGTCGCTCTCCGCCTACGCGCGACAGTTCCTCGGGCTGATGGAGAAGCCGGACGTGGACTCGATCGAGGGCCTATCGCCGGCGATCTCGATCGACCAGAAGACGACCTCGCGCAACCCGCGTTCGACGGTCGGCACCGTGACCGAGATCTACGACTACCTGCGGCTGCTCTGGGCGCGGATCGGCACCCCCCACTGTCCCCAGTGCGGCGCCGAGATCACCGGCCAGACCCAGGAGCAGATCGTCGATCGGCTGATGGCCCTCGAGGAGGGCACGAAATTCATGGTGATGGCGCCGGTCGTTCGCGGACGCAAAGGCGAGTACGGGAAGCTGCTCGACCAGCTGCGCCTCGAGGGGTACTCGCGGGCGCTCGTCGACGGCGAGATGCGCCGCCTCGACGAGGAGATCGCGCTCGACAAGAAGTACAAACACGACATCTCGGTCGTCGTCGACCGCCTGGTGATGAAGCCCGAGCTGCGCCGCCGGCTCTCGGAGTCGGTCGAGGCGGCCGCCGGACTGGCGGCCGGCCTGGTCGAAGTCGAGATCGTCTCGGCTCCCGGGAGCAAGGCCGGCTCTCGCAACGACAAGGACGACCGACGTAGCGAGCGAGCGTCACGATCTGCTGCTTCGCGAGCGAGCGGTGGGTCGAAGGAGGGTCGATCCGGCGGAGCCGCCGCCGATGGCGGACGCGGAGCGGAGCACATCGGCAGTGGCAAACTGCTCTTCTCGGAGCAATTTGCCTGTCTCGAGTGCGGAACCTCGATTCCCGAGCTCGAGCCGCGGATCTTCTCCTTCAACTCCCCGCACGGCGCCTGCGAGCGCTGCCACGGGCTCGGCTTCCAGAAAGTCATCGACCCGGACCTCGTCGTGCCCGACCCGACCCTCTCCCTCGCGGAGGGCGCCCTGCAGCCGTGGAACCGCGGCGTCACCGCCTACTGGCGGCGGCTGATCGCGTCGGTCGCCCAGGAGTACGGAGTCGACGTCGACAGGCCGTGGTCGAAGCTGAAGAAGTCGGAGCGGCAGATCTTCCTCGAGGGCACCGGCGGAGAGCGGCACCAGGTCACCTACACGAACCGATTCGGCCGCCGCCGCTCGTACAAGGTCCGCTTCGAGGGCATCCTCAATCAGCTCCAGCGCCGCTACGAAGAGACCGACTCGGAGACCAGCCGCGAGCGGATCGAGGGCTACATGGCCGAGCAGCCGTGTCCCGACTGCGGCGGCGCCCGGCTCCGCCCGGAGAGCCTTGCGGTCCGGGTCGGGGGCATCAGCATCGCCGAGTTCACCGAGCTCTCGGCGCGGGCCGCGGCGGAATGGATCGACGACCTGGAGCTGACCGAGACCGAGCGAGCGATCGCCCGCCTGATCGTGCGCGAGATCTCCGAACGGCTCGCCTTCCTCGACAACGTCGGCATCGGCTACCTCTCGCTCGCCCGCTCGGCACGCTCGCTCTCCGGCGGTGAGGCGCAGCGCATCCGCCTGGCGACGCAGATCGGCTCCAGCCTGGTCGGGGTGATGTACGTGCTCGACGAGCCCTCGATCGGGCTCCACCAGCGCGACAACGAGAAGCTGATCTCGACCCTCGACAGGCTGCGCGACCTCGGCAACACCGTGATCGTCGTCGAGCACGACGAGGGGACGATGCTCGCCGCCGACCACATCGTCGACCTCGGTCCGGGAGCCGGCGAGCATGGCGGCCACGTGATCGCCGAGGGCCCACCGAAGAGGATCGCGGCGAACCCGGCATCGCTGACCGGGCAGTACCTGTCCGGCAAGCGCCGCATCGAGGTTCCGGCCCGACGGCGCGAGCCGAGCGGCGCCCTCGTCGTCCGCAATGCGCGCGAGCACAACCTCAAGGGCATCGACGCCGCCGTCCCTCTCGGCGTCTTCTGCTGCGTGACGGGGGTCTCCGGCTCGGGCAAGTCGACCCTGGTCAACGAGACCCTGCACCACGCGGTCGCCAATCGCCTGCACCAGGCGAAGCTGCGCCCGGGCGCGCACGACGGCGTCGACGGCCTCTCCCAGATCGACAAGATCATCAGCATCGACCAGTCGCCGATCGGCCGCACGCCGCGCTCCAACCCGGCGACCTACACCAACGTCTTCGACCACATCCGCCAGCTCTTCGCCCAGACGCAGGAGGCACGCGCCCGCGGCTACAAGCCGGCCGCTTCAGCTTCAACGTCAAGGGCGGGCGCTGCGAGGTCTGCCGTGGCGACGGCCAGATCAAGATCGAGATGCACTTCCTCCCCGACGTCTACGTGCCCTGCGAGCAGTGCCACGGCAAGCGCTACAACCGGGAGACCCTCGAGGTCCGCTTCAAGGGGAAGAACATCGGCGACGTGCTGGAGATGTCGGTCGAGGAGGCGCTCGCGTTCTTCGAGAACGTGCCCAAGATCGCCCGCAGGCTGCGCACCCTCCACGACGTCGGCCTCGACTACATCCGCCTCGGGCAGCCCGCCACCACGCTCTCCGGCGGCGAGGCGCAACGAGTGAAGCTCGCCACCGAGCTCTCGAAGGTGGCGACCGGCGACACGCTCTACATCCTCGACGAGCCGACCACCGGCCTGCACTTCGCCGACGTCCAGCGCCTGCTGGACGTGCTCGGCCGGCTTGTCGACGCCGGCAACACGGTGGTCGTGATCGAGCACAACCTCGACGTGATCAAGACCGCCGACCGCCTCATCGACCTCGGCCCCGAGGGGGGAGAGGAGGGCGGCGAGGTCGTTGCCACCGGGACTCCCGAGCAGGTCGCCGCCGTCGAGGGCTCCTACACCGGCAGCTTCCTGGCGGAGCTGGTCGAGCCCGAGCGCCGGGCCCGGGGCGGCAAGCGGGGCGAGCCGGTCGCGGCCTGACGCAGCTCGCGGCCTCAGCCGGAGACGAGCAGCGAGGCGCCGATCGCGCCGCCGAGATCGCCGAGCGAGGCCACCCGAAGCGCCGGGGGGCGCTCGGCGACGAAGAGGTGCTTGTCCATCTCCTCGGTCAACGGCTCCATCAGCCGCTCGCCGAAACGGGTGCCGAGCCCGCCGCCCAGCACCACCGCCTCGGTGTCGAGCAGGTTCACGGCGGAGGCGATCCCCGTCCCGAGGGCCTCGATCGCGCGTTGGATCAGCTTTTCGGCGAGGTGGTCGCCGTGGTCGAGGGCGCGCTCCCAGATGCCGCTCGTCAGCCTGGGCTTGCCGTGCTTGTGCATGAGCTTGAAGAGGTCGGTCTTATGTCCCTCCTCGTGCTGCCGCCGAGCCTCGGCTTCCATCGCCGACCGACCGGCGTAGGCCTCCAGGCAGCCCCTGCGCCCGCAGGGGCACTTGGCCCCGCCGCGCTTGACGACCATGTGGCCGATCTCCCCGGCCGCGCCTCGTCCGACCCAGGGCCGGCCGTCGAGGATCAGCCCCCCGCCGACCCCCGTGCCCCAGAAGACGCCGATCAGGCTGGAGAACTCGTGCCCTGCGCCGAGCTGGAACTCCGCTTCGGTCGCGACCTGCACGTCGTTGCCGACCCGCACCTCCGTTCCGAGGGCGCCCTGCAGGGTTTCCGCGACCGGGAAGCTCCCCTCCCAACCGGGCAGGTTCCTCGCGCCGGAGACGATTCCGGTCTTCTCGTCGGCGTCGCCGGGCGAGCCGACCCCGACGCCGACGAGGCTCTCGGTCCCAGCGCCCGCGTCTTCCGCCGCGTTGCGCATCGCCGCGGCCATCTCGTCGACGACGTCCGCGGGACCGCCCCGCGTCGGCGTCGGATGGCGCGCCTCGCCGAGCACCTTCCCCTTGGCGTCGATGACCGCGGTCTGGATCTTGGTGCCGCCGAGGTCGATGCCGCCCCTAAGGCCGGACTGCTCTGCGCTCACGCGTGCGCTCCAATCTGCCGTCCTCTCCTGGTCGAGGTGACCTGCCGGCCGACCCTACTCACGCCGGCTCTGGAAAGCTAGCGGGGTGGCCGAGATGCGCGGTTGGAGGCTCTGGTGGGCCAAGCGGCGCTGGTACGAGCGCAATCGCCGGCCGCTGCGGCGCTGGCGGATCGCCCGCCACGCCGCCCGCGCCGGATTCTTCGTCCGGCAGCCGGTAGAGGGCGAGGTGCTGGAGGCCCTCGACGAGGGGCGGCTGACGATCGGCGAGTCCACCCTGCTCGAGCCCGGGTGCTGGCTGACGCTTGCGCCGGAGGCGAGGATCGAGATCGGCCGCGAGTGCTTCCTCAACCGCAACACGATGATCGCCGCCCAGCGCGAGGTGGCGATCGGCGACCACACGATGTTCGCCAACGGCTGCTTCGTCGGCGACGCCGAGCATCGATTCGACGATCCGGGGCTTCCGGTCACCCGGCAGGGCTTCACCTCGAAGGGGCCGGTGCGGATCGGGTCGAACTGCTGGTTCGGGGTCAACTGCGTCGTCACCAGCGGGGTCACGATCGGCGATCGCTGCGTGATCGGGGCCAATTCCGTCGTCACCCGCGACCTGCCGCCCGGCACGATCGCTGCCGGGGCCCCTGCCCGGGTGCTGCGGGAGATCGAGTGGCGAAAGGAGGACGGGCCGGGGGCCGGCTGACCGGCCACCGCCCCACCGGCTCAGGGCAGCGGCTCCCAGTCCCAGGCCTTCTGCGAGGTGAGGCTCTCCTGGTCGAGGTAGCGGCGCAGCTCGCCGAGCTCGGACGGCTCGACCCCGTAGACGTGCTCGGGCCCGGGGAAGCGCCCGGAGCGGACCTCCTCCGCAAACTCCCGTGCCCCGCCGACCATCGCCTCCCGCACCTCGGCGTAGCGCTTGACGAATTTCGCGGTGCGCCCGGCGGTGATCCCGAGCAGGTCGTGAAAGACGAGCACCTGGCCCGCGGTCGCGGGGCCGGCCCCAATCCCGATCGTCGGCACCTCCAACTTGTCGACGATCGCCTCCGTGACCGCCGCCGGTACCGCCTCGAAGACGATTGCGAAGCAGCCGACCGCCTGCAGGGCCAGTGCGTCCTCGCAGAGCTTGATCGCGGCCTGCGCGGTCTTCCCCTGGGTCCTGTAGCCACCCAGCGCGGTCGCGGTCTGCGGGGTGAGGCCGACGTGGCCCATCACCGGGACCCCGGAGCGGACGATCGCCCGTGCACGCTCCACCGAGGTCCCGCCGGCCTCCAGCTTCACGACCTGGCATCCGGTCTCCTTGACCAGGCGCTGGGCATTGGCGATCGCCAGCTCGTTGCTCGCCTCGTAGCTCCCCATCGGCATGTCGCCGACCATCAGCGGCGTCTTCAGCCCCCGCCGGACCGCCTTTCCCAGCACGATCATCTCGTCCATCGAGACGGGCTCGGTGCCCGGGTAGCCGAGCACCACCATCGCCGCCGTGTCGCCGACGAGCACGATGTCGACACCGGCCTCCTCGGCGACCTGAGCCGACGGATAGTCGTATGCGGTGACCATCACGATCGGCTCGCCCGCCTGCTTCATCTCCGCCAGGCGCGGAAGGGTGACGGGCCGGCGGTCAGGCCGCGGCGTCGGGGATGGCGCGCTCATGCGACCGCCTCCGGCGTGAGCAGCAGCTCCGGGCGGTCGTCGACGGCGACGGAGCGGTTGGCGTCGTCGACGTGGACGACGATGGGGGAGTAGGACTCGAGGTCGGCCTCGTCGTAGGAGCCGAAGGAGGCGACGATGATCCTGTGCTCCGGGCTGGTCAGGTGGGCGGCGGCCCCGTTGACCTGCATCGTTCCTGAGCCGGGCTCTCCCTCGAGCACGTAGGTGACGAACCGCGCCCCGTTGTCGATGTCCCAGACGTGGACCTGCTCGTTGGCGACCAGGTCGGCCTGCTCCATCAGCTCCCTGTCGACCGTGATGCTGCCGATGTAGTCGACGTCGCAGGCGGTCACCGTCGCGCGGTGGATCTTTGACTTGAGCATCTGCCTCTGCATTGGCTCCTCTTCTCGCTCGGGTTGCGGATCTCAGGCTTTCGGGCCGGGCTCGACCAGGACGTTGTCGATCAGGCGGGCGTTCCCGACCCGGGCGGCGACCGCGATCAGGACCGGGCGCCCGTTGAGGGTGGAGACGGGGCGCAGGTCGTCGGGGTCGCGCGCCTCCAGGTACTCGGGCTCCACGCCCTCGCGCTCGAGCTCGGCTCGTGCCGCTGCCAGCCCTGCCGCGAGCGACTCCTCCCGGGCGCGCGCGTCGGCAACGCGCAGCGCCCGGGAGAGCGCCCTGGCGCGCACCCTCTCCCCGGAGCTCAGATAGGCATTGCGCGAGCTCATCGCCAGGCCGTCCTGCTCGCGCACGGTGGGCATCCCGACGACGCGCACCGGAAAGTCGAGGTCCCGCACCATTCGCCGGATCACCGCCAGCTGCTGGGCGTCCTTGCGGCCGAAATAGGCGACGTCGGGCTGCACCGAGTTGAACAGCTTCGCGACGACGGTGGTGACGCCCCGGAAGTGCCCCGGGCCGCGCCGGGAGGGGTCGCCGTCGAGCACGTCCGTCAGGCCCTCTACCTCGACCGTGGTGGCGAAGCCCGGGGGATAGACCTCGTCGACCGGCGGCGCGTAGACGAGGTCCACGCCCTGCTCGGCGGCGACCCGCGCGTCGCGCCCCTCGTCGCGCGGGTAGCGGTCGAGGTCCTCCCCGGGGCCGAACTGGGTCGGGTTGACGAACAGGCTCATGACGACGACGTCGCATTCCGCCCGGGCGGCGGCCAGCAACGAGACGTGGCCCTCGTGGAGATAGCCCATCGTCGGCACCAGCCCGATCGAGCGCCGCTCGGCGCGGTGCGGCGCCAGGATGGAGCGCAGCTCGTCCTTGGCGCGGATCAGGGGCACACTGCCCTTCGCGTGTGTGTCTAGCCTCTGCGAGGAGTTCATTGGGTCCATGCCCTCAGGGTCACGGCCGAGGGCCAAGTATAGGCGCCTCGGCCGGGCGGGCTCGAGGTCCTCGATCGCGACCGTAGAATCGACCCGGAGCAGATGCCGATCTACGAGTTCGAGTGCGAGGAGTGCGGAGCCCGCTTCGATGAGCTGGTCGACGCCGGCGGCGGCCCGCCACCCTGCCCGCGCTGCGGCTCCGAGGGCGCGCGTCGCCTTCTCTCCGGGATCTCGCCTCCGGGGCGGCAGCCGCGCGGGGCCGCCGTGCGCTCGGACGAATCGAGGCGCCGCGAGCGCGAAGCCGCCCACCAGGAGCGCCTGGCCCGCGACCGCGCCCGGCGCTCGCCCGGAGGCGACTCGTGAGCGGCGGCGCGGCGCAACGGCGCGAGGCGCTCGTCGCCCTCTACAACGAGGTGCAGGGCTGCACCAGGTGCCCCCTTCACGAGACCCGGACGAAGGCGGTCTTCGGGGCGGGCAACGCCGACGCCGACCTGCTCTTCGTCGGCGAGGCGCCCGGAGCCGAGGAGGACCGGCAGGGGCTGCCCTTCGTCGGCCGCGCCGGCCAGCTCCTCAACCAGATGCTGGAGGGCATCGAGCTCACCCGCGGGGACGTCTTCATCGCCAACGTGCTGAAGTCGCGGCCGCCGGGGAACCGCGACCCGCAGCCATTGGAGATCGAGGCCTGCCAGCCCTACCTCTTCGAGCAGATCCGCCTGATCGAGCCACGGGTCGTCTGCACTCTGGGCAACTTCGCGACCAAGCTGCTGAGCGGCAACCCGGCCGGCATCACCCGCGTGCGGGGGACCCCGCAGGTGCACGTGCTCGGTGGGCGCAGCGTCTTCCTCCTGCCGCTCTTCCACCCCGCGGCGGCGCTGCGGACGCCGGCGGTGAAGGAGGCGCTGCGCGAGGACTTCGCGCGGCTGCCGGCCCTGCTCGAGCAGCCGCTCCCGGGGGCGGTCGAGGATGCTCCCGAGGACCCCATCGCCGAGGTGGAGCGTCCGGAGCCGCCGCCGGCGGACCAGCTCGACTTCTTTGGCTGAGCGGCTGACAAGCGACTCGGCGGCGGAGACCGAAGCGGCCGGGAAACGGATCGCCGAGCGCCTCTCTCCGGGCTCCGTCGTCGTCGTCTCCGGCGACCTCGGGGCCGGGAAGACGACCCTCATCCGGGGCGCCTGCAGGGCACTGGGAGTCGAGGACCCCGTCACCTCGCCGACCTTCACCATCGGCCAGCGCTACCGGGCCACGGGATGCTGGGTCTCCCATCTCGACCTCTACCGGCTCGGCGGCCTCGAGGGTGAGGACCCGGCCTTGCTCGAGGACTACCTATCGCCCGACGCGATCGCCTTCGTGGAGTGGCCCGACGCCGCGAGCGGCCGGCTGGGGCGCCCGGCGGTGGAGGTCGCGATCGCCCATGGTGGTGGCGAGAGGCGTGAAATCTACGTCCGGTCCGCACCCAGCCGCGCCTAGGCGTGTTCGAATAGAGCGGTATAGCATCGGAAACATCGACCCAAGGAGGAAGTGCCGCAAATGAAGGGATTGAAGACGCTGACTGCGACGTTGGTCGCGAGCTCGGCGCTGCTGGTGGCTCTGCCGGCATCGGCGAGCGCGTCTGCGTACACCCACTACGTCGCCTGCGGCCTTTCACAGCACGCCAAGCACTCTCACTTCTGCCAGCCCAAGCGCAAGAAGGGGGCGTTCTTCCGGAGCAACAGGGCAACCGTCTTCTACACCGTGTGTGTCAGATTTCCAACCAAGAAAAGCCTCTGCGCTGAACGCGAGGAAGCGAAGCGCGGCACGCTCTACGTGAACCAGATCACGTCCAACATCCCCGGCAAGCACAAGGTCACCTGGTTCGTGAAGGGGAAGCGGGTGGGCTCGTTCTTCTTCCGAATTCCGCGCCGCCACCACTGAGCTGAACCTGGTCGGCTTCGACACCGCGACGGAGGACACCGCCGTCTGCGCCGCCCGCGACGGCGAGACTCTCCACGAGTCGCTGCTCGGCCTCTCGGCCGACGGCAGCCCGGGGCACACCACCAGGCTGCTGGAGGAGATCGAGCGGGCCGCCGAGGCGCTCGGCGGATGGGCCGCCGTCGAGCGGATCGGGGTCGGCCTCGGCCCCGGCTCGTTCACGGGGCTGCGGGTCGGAGTGGCGACGGCGGCGGGGTTGGCGGCCAGCACCGGGACCCCGGCGGTCGGCGTCTGCACCCTCGACGCTCTCGCGTCGGGCCTGCGCCGCGCCGCGCCGGGCTGGGAGGGCGACTTCGCCACCGTTCTCGACGCTCGCCGCGGGGAGGCCTTTGCGGCCCGCTACGCGTCCTCCGGCGAGCGCCGCTGGGGGCCCTGGGTAGGCCCGCCGGAGGCGCTCGCCCGCAGCCTCGCCGACGGCGGTGCGGCGGTCCTGGCCTGCGGATCGGGAGCGCTACGATTTCGCGATGAGCTGGAGGATCGCGGTATCGAGGCGCCGGGCGATTCCGATCCGGCGCACCGCGTGTCCGCCCGCGAGGTCTGCGCGCTCGCTGCGGTGGCGGACCCCGACGGGGCGGGCGGCCGGCTCGCCCCGATCTATCTGAGGCCCCCCGACGCGGAGCGGTGGCGTGAGCGAGACACTTCCGAGACGACAGGCTGAGGGGGCGCCGGGCATCCGCCGGCTCGGCTACAGCGACCTGCCGGCCGTGATCTCGATCGAGCGACGCTCGTTCCCCGCGCCGTGGTCGCTGGCGATGTTCGTCCTCGAGCTCTCCAAGCCGTCGGGCATCTGCCTGGCGGCGACCGCCGAGGACGAGCTGCTCGGCTACCTGATCTGCTGCCGCTACGACCAGGTCTGGCACCTGATGAACGTCGCCGTCTCACCCGACCGGCGCCGCGCCGGCGTCGCCACCCGGCTGATCCGCCGCCTGCTCGAGGAGACCGGCGGCGCCTCCGGCCTGCCGATCACCCTCGAGGTGCGGGTCTCGAACCGCGATGCGATCTCGATGTACGAGGGCCTCGGCTTCCGCTCCGCCGGTATTCGTCCCCGCTACTACCAGGACAATGGCGAGGACGCCCTAATAATGTGGCTCGATTGATCCTCGCGGTCGAGACGTCCTGCGACGACACCTGCGCTGCGGTGGTCGACGGCGGCAGGATCCTCTCCAACACGATCTCCTCCCAGGCGGAGGCCCACGCGCGCTTCGGCGGGGTGGTGCCGGAGGTCGCCTCGCGCCAGCACCTGCAGCTGGCGATTCCGGTGCTCGAGGACGCCCTCTCGGAGGCCGGGGCGTCGCTGGACGAGGTCGAGGCGGTGGCCGTGACCGTCGGCCCGGGCCTGATCGGAGCCCTGCTGGTCGGCGTCAGCACCGCCAAGGCGATCGCCGCCCCGCGCCGCCTGCCGCTGATCCCCGTCGACCATCTCCAGGGCCACGTCGCCGCCAACTTCCTCGAGCCCGACCCGCTCGAGCCGCCGTTCCTCTGCCTGGTTGCCAGCGGCGGTCACACGATGCTCGCTGCGGTTCGGGACCGGGCGGGGCACGAGGTGATCGGCCGCACGCTCGACGACGCGGCGGGCGAGGCCTTCGACAAGGTCGCCCGGCTCCTCGGCCTCGGCTACCCGGGCGGCCCGGCGCTCGAAGCCCTCGCCGCGGAGGGAGACCCGGGGGCCTTCGAGCTGCCGGTGGCGATGAGCCGCGACCCGGGTCTCGACTTCAGCTTCAGCGGCCTGAAGACCGCCCTCGTCTATCTCTGCCGGGAGCTCGGGCCCGACGGCATCGCCGAGCGCCGTGCGGACCTCGCGGCGAGCTTCCAGGCGGCGGCTGTCGGCCAGCTGACCGCGAAGCTTCGCCGCGCGCTGAGAGCAGGGGAGTGGAGGGCCGTCGCCCTCGGCGGGGGAGTCGCCGCCAACGGCCCGCTGCGCGAGGCGGTCGCCGAGCTCTGCCGAGCGCAGCGCGTGGAGCTGAAGCTCGTGCCGATCTCCCTCTGCACCGACAACGCGGCGATGATCGGCTCGGCCGCGCGCTTCGCGGAGCCGATCTCGTATCCCGACTACCTCTCCTTCGATGCCTTCCCCACCAAGTGAAAGGAGCGCCGAGTGAGCAAGCGTCCATCTCTGGCTGATTCGCGCGGCGAACGAGGCGCGACTGTTGCATGGAGCGCGGAGTGAGCAAGCGTCCATCTCTGGCTGATTCGCGCGGCGAACGAGGCGCGACTGTTGTCGTCTACACGAGGGCGGGCTGCCACCTCTGCGAGCAGGCGATCGAGGAGATCGTCGCCATTCATGGCGAGGGCCGCAGCTTCGAGCTCCGCGAGGTCGACATCGAGAGCGACGAGCTGTTGCTGCGGCGCATGCTCGAGAGGATCCCGGTCGTCGAGCTCGACGGCGCGGTCGTCTCCGAGCTGGTCGTTGATGGAGCCGAGTTGCGGGCTCGGCTCGATACTGTTGGGGCGTGAGGGCGGAGAGACACAGCGTCGAACCGTCGTCTTTCGCGCCAGGGGCACAGCACGAAGGCGGCGAGGGATGATCGAGGAGACGATCGAGGAGCAGGCCGGCGACGGCCTGATCGTCGACGGCGAGCGACTCTCGCTCGGTGTCGCGGCGCGGCTCTCCCGCTATCTCCAGGTCCTCACCCAGGCCCGGAAGATGGGCCGGGAGACGATCTCCTCGCAGGAACTGTCCGAGCACACGCACATCAACCCGACCCAGATCCGCCGCGACCTCTCGGGCTTCGGCAAGTTCGGCAAGCGCGGCGTCGGCTACAACGTCGAGTCGCTGGTCGCCGAGATCCGCAAGATCCTGCGCACTTCCGGGCAGCACAACATCGCCCTCTTCGGCGCCGGCAAGCTGGGCCAGGCGATCGCCAGCTCCGACGTCTTCGCCGACCACGGCTTCCAGGTCGTGGCGATGTTCGACGTCGAGCCCTCGGTCGTCGGCAGGCAGGTCGGCAAGCTCCGCGTCCAGGATTTCTCCGAACTCGAGGCGGTGGTCTCCGAACAGGAGATTGTGGTCGGCGTGCTGGCGGTTCCCGCGGAGGCCGCGCAGGCGGTGGCGGACCGCCTGGTCGAGGCCGGCGTGCGGATCATCTTCAACTACTCCGACCAGCTGCTCGACGTGCCGCCGGAGGTGACCGTCCACACCTCCAGCCCCGCCGTCGACCTCCTCTACGCGCTCTACTTCTACCTGGCCTGAGCGATGGGCGCGCAGCGCGCAAGGATCGTCACCCGGCTCTCTGCATCGCGTGTGAAGCGCGAAGAGTGAGCGTGTCCGAGCTGGACCTCGACCTTGCCAGGGAGAGATTCGAGTCCTCGACGGATTTCACGGTCGGGCTCGAGGAGGAGTTCGCGATCGTCAATCCGACGACGCTCGAGCTCGAGCATCGCTTCGAGGACGTCTACGCCGCCTGCCAGGAGGACGGGGTTCTCGCCGAGTCGGCGGCCGGCGAGCTGATCGCCTCCGAGATCGAGATCCGGTCGGGTCGCTCGCACTCCTTCTCCGACGCCCTCGCCGCCCAGCAGGAGCGCCGCGACCGGCTCTTCGACCTGGTCGAGGGAATGGGGCTGGCGCTGGCGGCGACCGGGACCCATCCCTGGGCCCACTACCTGGACCAGCGGATCATCGACACCCCCCACTACAACCGCCTGCGCGAAGAACTCGGCTGGGTCGCCCAGCGCAACAACACCTGGAGCCTGCACGTGCACATGGGCGTGCGCGGCGCCGACCGCGCGATCGCGGTCTGCGACTGGGTCAGGGAGCTGCTGCCGATCCTGCTCGCCGCGTCCGCCAACTCTCCCTTCCTGGATCGCCGCGACACCGGCCTGCACACCGTGCGCACGGAGATCTTCACCCGCACCTTCCCCCGCTGCGGGGTCCCCAGCCCGTTCGGCGACTGGGACGGCTACGCCGACTTCGTCGGGCTCCTGAAGCGCAACGGCACGGTGGTCGAGTCGACGCAGCTGTGGTGGAGCGTGCGGCCCCATCACGCCTTCGGCACGGTCGAGGTGCGGATCTGCGATGCGCAGACCAGGGGCGAGGAGTCCTTCGCCCTCGCCGGGCTGATCGCGGCCTGCATCGCCCAGGCCATGCTGGACTACGACGAGCGCGGCCGCGACGGCGCCGGATCGCCGCTCCCGGACCGGGAGATCGAGGAGAACCTCTGGCGGGCGATCCGCTACGGGATGGGCGGCGAGCTGATCGACTTCCGCGGGGGCGGTGGGCTGATCGCGGCCCGCGAGGCGCTCGAGCGCGTCCTCGAGTGGACCGGGCCGGCTCGCGATCAGCTCGGCATCGACGTCCAGCTCCCGGAGCGCAACGGCGCCCAGCGCGCCCGCGCCGCCCACCGGGCGGGTGCCTCGCTGGAGGAGATCTACGGGGAGTCGATCGCGGACACACGGCGGACCTACACCGCCGACGTCGGCGCGCGTAGATAGACTTCCGCGCCGCTAAAGCGCGCTTGGGGTCAAAAACCGCGCGCTAAACCAGCTGGAGGAACCAGAACTTGACTGACTTCTTGACCGAATACGGAGTCGTCGTCGCGCTCGTCTGCGCGGGGGCGGCAGTTGCATATGGGCTCATCGTCACCCAGCGCCTCCTCGCGAGGTCGGCGGGCAACGACAGGATGCGGGAAATATCCGGTGCCGTCCAGGAGGGCGCGAAGGCCTACCTGAACCGCCAGTACATGATCATCGCGGCGCTCGCGGTCCCGATCGCGGGTGTGCTCTGGATCCTCCAGGACTACAAGACGGCGATCGGCTTCCTGCTCGGCGGCACGCTCTCGGGCGCCACCGGCTTCATCGGCATGAACCTGTCGGTGCGCGCCAACGCGAGGGTTGCCGAGGCCGCCCGCGGCGGGGTTCCGCCGGCGCTCGACGTCGCCTTCAAGGGCGGCTCGGTCACCGGCCTGCTGGTCGTCGGCCTCGCCCTCTTCGGCGTCGCCGGCTACTACGGGCTCCTCGTGCTCACCGGCAGCAGCGACAAGGAGGCGGTTGACGCGCTGATCGGGCTCGGCTTCGGCGGCTCGCTGATCTCGGTCTTCGCCCGGCTCGGCGGCGGGATCTTCACCAAGGCAGCAGACGTCGGCGCCGACCTGGTCGGCAAGGTCGAGGCGGGGATTCCCGAGGACGATCCCCGCAACCCGGCCGTGATCGCGGACAACGTCGGCGACAACGTCGGCGACTGCGCCGGCATGGCGGCCGACCTGTTCGAGACCTACGCGGTCACCTCGGTTGCCGTGATGCTGCTCGGCGTCCTCAAGTTCAATGCCGACTTCGCCCGCGAGGTGGCGATCTACCCGCTGGTCATCGGCGGCGTCGCGATCATCGCCTCGATCATCGGCGCGCTCGCCGTGCGGACGAAGTCCGACCGGGTCGAGGGCGCCCTCTACCAGGGGGTGATCCTCTCCGGGATCCTCTCGATCGCCGCCTTCTACCCGGTGACCGACTGGCTGATGAGCGAACCGGTGCGGATCGGCGTGCTCGACACCGCCGCCGCCGCCGTCAGCGTCACCGACCTCTGGCTCTGCGCGGTGATCGGCGTGGCGGTGACGGCGCTGCTGTTCGCGATTACCGAATTTTATACGTCGACCCGCTTCCGGCCGGTGCGGATGATCGCCGAGGCCTCCGAGACCGGCCACGCGACGAACATCATCCAGGGGCTCGCCCAGGGCTTCCAGTCGACCGCCGCGCCGGCACTGGTGATCGCGTTTGCGATCCTCGGCGCGAACGAGCTCGCCGGCATCTACGGGATCGGTGTCGCGGTGATGGCGCAGCTCTCCCTCTGCGGCCTGATCGTCGCCCTCGATGCCTTCGGGCCGATCACCGACAACGCCGGCGGCATCGCCGAGATGGCCGACCTGCCCGAGGACGTGCGCGCGGTCACCGACCCGCTCGACGCCGTCGGCAACACCACCAAGGCGGTCACCAAGGGCTACGCGATCGGCAGCGCCGCCCTTGCCGCCCTGGTCCTGTTCGCCGCCTTCAAGAGCGAACTCGAAGAGGCGAAACCGTCCGGGTTCGACATCGAATCCCTGTTCAAGATCACCTCGCCCGACGTCCTGATCGGGCTGATCATCGGCGGCCTCATGGTCTACCTGTTCGCCGCCTTCGCGATCGAGGCGGTCGGGCGTGCCGGGGGCCAGGTGGTCGAGGAGGTGCGCAAGCAGTTCCGCGAGCACCCCGGGATCATGGAAGGCACCGAGAAACCGGAGTACGGAAAGACCGTGGCGATCGTGACCGCCGCGGCCCAGAAAGAGATGATCCTTCCGGCCCTGATCCCGATCGTCGTGCCGACGGTCGTCGGCCTGCTCAGCGTCGACGCGCTCGGCGGCCTGCTGATCGGGGTCATCGTCGTCGGCCTCTTCGCGGCGATCTCGATGACCGCCGGCGGCGGCGCCTGGGACAACGCCAAGAAGCTGATCGAGGACGGCGCCCACGGCGGCAAGGGCTCCGAGGCCCACGCAGCCTCGGTCACGGGCGATACCGTCGGCGATCCCTACAAGGACACGGCGGGCCCGGCGATCAACCCGATGATCAAGGTCGCCAACATCGTCGCGATCCTGATCATCCCGATCGTCAAGTTCTAGGTGGGTGAGGGGGAGGGGTGGCCCCCCCTCCCTCCGCTTCGCTAGCCCTTCGGGCAGCGCCGCTCGCGGTCGAGGGGCGGACCACCCCTCCCTCTCAAGCCGCAGAGCTCGCGATCGAGACGGGACCGGTGTCATCCCGCTCCGCAGCGCTTCGGGTCGCGGTCGCCCAGCGCGACCGTCCGGGTCCGCACCGGCTGCGCTCCGGGTCGAGAGAGCGGGGGCCGGGTGCCCCTACCCGAGCGCGGCGCTACCGGCGAAGCCGGATAGCGCGAGGGAGGGGTACCCGGGCGCCCTCCCACCCGCCCGGATCCGCAACGGGTAGGGTCGCGGCGGTGATCGAGGGCCTGATCAACGTCGCCGACTTCGAGCGGGTCGCCGCCGAGCGGCTCGACGCCGGGGTGCTCGGCTACTTCGCCGGCGGCGCCGGCGACGAGCTCACCCTGCGCGACAACGTCGCCGCCTGGGGCCGCCGGCAGCTGCGCCCGCGGATGCTCGCCGGCGTCGAGGAGTGGAGCGCGCGAAGCGAGGTCCTCGGAGCCGAGCTGACGATGCCGATCGTCGTCGCCCCGGTCGCCTTCCAGAGGATGGTCGACGAGGAGGGCGAGGAGGCGATGGCGCGCGCGGCGGCCGCCGCGGGGACGGCGATGTGCCTCTCCACTCTGGCAACCACCCTGCCCGCCGAGGTCGCTCGAGCGGCACCGCAGGGGCGGAACTGGTTCCAGCTCTACTGCTTTCGGGACGAGGGCGTCACCCGGGCCCTGATGGAGAGCGCGGTCGAGTCGGGCTTCGAGGCGATCCTGGTCACGGTCGATGCGCCGCGCGCCGGCAACCGCGAGCGTGACCTCCGCACGGGCTTCCAGCTCCCCGAGGGCCTCGGCGTTCCCAGCGTCCAGGGGGCGGTGGGAAGCGAGCGCGCGATGACCGTCGCCGAGGTCTTCGAATTGGTCGACCCGGCCCTCTCCTGGGCCGACCTCGAGGACCTCGCCGCCGACTGCGAGCTCCCGGTCCTGGTCAAGGGCGTGCTGACCGGAGAGGATGCCTCGCTCGCGGCCCGCCACGGCGTCGACGGGATCGTCGTCTCCAACCACGGTGGCCGCCAGCTCGACCGCGTTCCGGCCACGGCCGACGCGCTGGTCGAGGTCGTCGACGCGGTCGAAGGCGAGCTGCCGGTGCTCGTCGACGGCGGCATCCGGCGGGGAGTCGACGTGGCGATCGCGCTCGCGCTCGGCGCCGACGCGGTGCTGGTGGGCCGGCCCGCCCTCTGGGGCCTTGCGGCGGGCGGGGAGCGGGGCGCGCGCCGCGTGCTCGAGATCCTGCGCGCCGAGCTCGAGCTGGCCCTGCTCCTATGCGGCTGCTCCGGCCCCGAGGAGCTCGGCCGCGGACACGTGCGGGCGGCACCGTCGGCCTCCGTATATTCGGGCTAGGACCTGCCCGAGCCCATCCGAAGATGGCACAGAGAATCCCCAGAGACGAATCGCTCAGCCGCGTGCACGGGGTCGGGTCGCTTTTCTCCGCCGCCTACGGGAACGTCGGCTCCTCGATCTACTACGCGCTCGGGGTCACCGCCGCCTTCGCCCTCGGCCTGACGCCGGTCGCCTTCGCGATCACCGGCCTGATCTTCATGTGCACGGCGGCCACCTACGCCGAGGCGACCGTCATGTACCCCGAAGCGGGCGGCTCCTCCAGCTTCGCCCGTCACGCCTTCAACGAGGCGGTGAGCTTCGTCGCAGCATGGGGGCAGATGCTCAACTACGTGATCACGGTCGCGATCTCGGCCTACTTCGTCCCCCACTACCTCGCCGTGTTCTGGGAGCCCCTCGGCCATGCCCCGGGGGACATCATCGGCGGCGCGGTCCTGATCGCCGCCCTCGCGACGATCAACATCCGCGGCACCGAGGAGTCGGCGCGGCTCAACCTCGTCCTCGCGATCGCAGACCTCGCGACCCAGGTCGTGCTCGTCGGGATCGGCGTCGTCCTGGTCCTCGACCCGCAGACGCTGGTCGACAACGTCCATCTCGGAGTGGCGCCGACCTGGAGCGATTTCGCGCTCGGGATCGCCGTCGGGATGATCGCCTACACCGGGATCGAGACGATCTCGAACATGGCCGAGGAGGCGCGGGAGGCGGTGCGCACGATCCCGCGCAGCGTCGGGCTGGTGGTCGCGGCGGTGCTCGGGCTCTACCTGCTGCTGCCGATCGTCGCGCTCTCGGCGATGCCGGTCACCCAGGACGCCGCCGGCCACTTCTCGACGCCGCTGGGCTCGGAGTTCGCCAACGACCCGATCCTCGGCATCGTCGAGAACCTCGGGCTCGGGGCCGGGCTCACCGAAGTCCTGCGCTTCTACGTCGGCATCCTCGCCGCGGTGATCCTGCTGATCGCGACCAATGCCGGGCTGATCGGCGTCTCCCGGCTCACCTACTCGATGGGCCAGTACCGCCAGCTCCCGGAGCAGCTGCGCCAGGTCCATCCACGCTTCCGCACCCCCTACGTGGCGATCCTCGTCTTCGCGGCGGTGGCGATGGTCACCCTGATTCCCGGCAAGACCGACTTCCTGGCGACGATGTACTCGTTCGGGGCGATGCTGTCGTTCACGATCGCCCACGTCGCGGTGATTCAGCTGCGGCGCCGGAAGGGCGAGTCGGAGAGGCCGTGGAAACCGCGGCTCAACGTTCCGTTCCTCGGCTTCGACCTGCCCCTCACGGCGGTGCTCGGCGGGCTCGGCACCTTCTCCGCCTGGGTCGTCGTGATGGCGCTCAATCCGGCGACGCTCATGGTCGGGATGGGCTGGATGGCGGCCGGCGGGCTCGTCTACGTGCTCTATCGACGCAGCCAGCGACTGCCGCTGAGCGAGACGGTGAAGGTGGTGACGCCGGAGCCGCTCGGCGTCGAGGAGATCGAGTACCGAAGCGTCCTCGTCGCCTTCGAGGACGGCGAGCCGTTTTCCGAGGAGATGGTCGCCACCGCGGTCAAGCTCGCCTCAAAGCGCCGCCGTGGGATTCACATCCATTCGGCCCTGGTCGTTCCCACCGACCTGCCGCTTGACGCCGACCTGCCCGACCAGGAAGCCGAGGCGCAGAGCAAGATCGAGCAGGCGAAGCTGATCGGCGGCCAGCGCGTCACCGGCCACGTGGAGCGGGTGCGCCCCGGACAGGAGGGATACGCAATCGCCGAGGAGGCGAAGCTGATCAACGCCGCCGCCGTCGTCGTCGGCCTGCGCTACCGGGATGGCACCCCGATCTACGACAAGACGCTGCAGACCGTTCTCGGCGAGCGGCCCTGCAGGGTGATCGTGGTCTCCGATCGCAGCGACCAGGGCTCCGACGTGGCCACGGCGCCGGCCTAGGAACGGCGCCGGCGAAGCGTGATAATCGCCCGATGACCCCTCCCGAGCGGATCTACCGCGGCTCGGTCCGCGCCTTCTCGATCGCCTTTCTGGCGATCGGGGCACTGATCCTGGTCAGGACCCTCGCCGCCGGCGGCGGCCCCGCCTCCTTCGGCGTCCTCATCGGGGTGCTGTTCCTGGCGATCGGCGCCGGACGGCTGTGGATCTCGTCCCGCCGCGGCGGTTGACGCGTGCAGGAGCCGCAGCCCAAACCCAAACCACTTCTCGAGCGCAGCCTCGGCGTCCCCGGGCTCTTCGTCGCCGTCTACTCGACCGTCGGGTTCTCGATCTACTTCGCCCTCGGCGTGGTCGCCGACCGCGGGCTCGGCCTCACGCCTCTGATCTTCCTCGTCTCCGGCCTGCTCTTCGTGATCACCACGCTGAGCTACGTCGAGGGCGGGGCGATGCTGCGCGAGCGAGGCGGGTCCTCGAGCTTCGCCCGCCACGCGTTCAACGAGCTGGTCGCCTTCATCGCCGGCTGGGCGATCCTCATCGACTACCTGATCGTCGCCGCCCTGGCCGCGATCTCGGTGCCGCACTACCTCACGCCGATCTCCTCCGATCTGGCCGACCCGGGCTGGCAGATCGCCCTGGCGGCGATCGTCATCCTCGCCGCCTGCGTCCTCAACGCGATGGACATCACCGGCCGCGGCCGCGAACGGCGCCTGGTTGCGCTCGCCCTCGCCGACCTCGCCCTGCAGCTCGCGGTGATCGTCGTCGGCGTGCTGGTCGTCTTCCATCCGGACCGGCTCACCGACCAGCTCGAACTCTTCTCCGACCCGGATGCGGTCGACATCGTCTATGCGTTCGTCGTCGCCACCATCGCCTATGCCGGCATCGAGGCCGCCTCCGACCTGGCTCCCGACATCGACGTCAGACCTCGGGACCTGCGGCGGATCGTCTCGATCGGAGCCCTCGGCGTGCCCCTCGTCTACGCGGGGATGGCCGCCGTCGCCCTGATGGCGGTGCCGGTCGTCGCCGGCCCCGAAGGCCCGTACACTGCGCTCGGATCCGAATACGTCGAGGCACCGGTGCTCGCCGTCGTCTCCGCCTTTCATCCATCGGGCGTCGCCGACGTGATGCGCTGGATCGTCGCCCTGGTCGCGACGCCGATCCTCTTCTGGGCGGTGACGACCGCGATGCTCGGCGTCTCCCGCCATATCTACACGCTGGCGATCAACCGCCAGATCCCCAGCTGGCTCGGGAAACTGAGCTCCCGGCACGCGACCCCGCAGGTGGCGATCGCGATCTCCGGGGCGATCGCGATCGGTCTCGTGATCCCCACCGACGTGAAGCTGCTCGCCAGCTTCTACGCCTTCGGCGCCACCCTGGCGATCACGATCGCGCAGCTCTCCGTGCTGCGCCTGCGCTTCACCGAGCCCGAGCGACCGCGTCCCTTCCGGGTGCCCTGGAACGTCGACTGGCGGGGCACCTCCGTGCCGATCCCCGCCCTGTTCGCGGCCGTGGTCAGCGGGCTTGCCTTCCTCAGCGTGCTCGCCTACCACGACCTCGGTCGCTGGGTGGGAGGGGGATGGATGGCCTTCGGGCTCCTCTTCTATGTCGTCTATCGCCGGGTGATCGAGCAGACGACGCTGACCAAGCGGGTCTCGGTCACCGAGAAGGCGCTCACCAAGCAGGTTCCGGAGGTCGCCTATCGCAACATCCTCGTCCCGATCTTCGGCACCGAGCTGGACGACGACATCGTCTCCACCGCCGGTCGTCTCGCCGCCGCCGAGCAGGATGGGATCCGTGGCCCGCGACTGGACCTGATCTATGTGATCGAGGTGCCGCTGAAGCTGCCGATCGACGCGCCGCTGCCTCCCGAGCGGGAGGAGGAGGCTCGCCGCGCCCTGGAGCGGGCCACCGAGGTCGGCGACGAGTACGAGGACGTCGAGGTGAGCGCCGAGGTGATTCGCGCCCGCAAGGTCGGTGCCGGCATCGTCGAAGCCGCCCGCCGCACCGAAGCAGAGGCGATCGTCGTCGGTGGCGAGCCTCCGTCCCGCATCCGCGGCGGCGCCCGGCTCGGCGGGATCGGAGCCGCCAAGCCGGAGGAGATCGGGGCCGCCACCGAGTATGTGCTGAAGAAAGCACCCTGCCGGGTGCTGCTCACCGCTCCGCCGGAAGCGGCGCCCGAGCCGGAGCCGGAGCCGCAGCCGGAGCCGGCCTCCGCTGACTAGACTGCAGGCCAGATGGTGATGCCGTGTTCATCCTGATCGTCGGCTGTGGCAGGGTCGGCTCGTCGGTCGCGCGGGCGATGCTCCACGAAGGCCACGAGGTCTCGTGCCTCGACGAGGACCCCGAGTCCCACGCCCGGCTCGAGGTCGGCCTGGAGAAGGCCTGGGAGGACCTGGGCGGCCGCTTCACGGTGGGCGCCGGGCTGGAGACGGACGCCCTGGTCGCGGCCGGGATCGAGCAGGCCGATGCCTTCATCGCCTCCACCGACGGCGACAACACCAACATCGTCATCTCCCAGATCGCACAGCGGCGCTATGAGGTGCCGATCGTGATCGCGCGGATCCTCGACCCGCTGCGGGCCGAGTGGTACCAGCGGCAGGGACTGCACACGGTCTGCCCGACCAGGGTCGCGATCGACATGCTCGAGGGTGCGGTTCGCGAGGGCGCCAATCGGGGCGTGGCCTGATGTACATCATCGTGATCGGCGCCGGCAAGGTGGGCTGGAACCTGGCCCGCGAGCTGCTCGAAAAAGACCACGAGGTGACGGTGATCGAGAACGACCGCAGCCGGTATCTGACCGTCGAGCAGGAGCTCGAGCACAACGTCTCCTACGGCGATGCCTCCGAGCTCTGGGTGCTCGAGCGGGCCGGGATCCAGCGCGCCGACATGGTGATCGCGGTCACCGGCGACGACGAGGACAACATGCTGATCTGCCAGGTCGCCAAGGAGAAGTACGCGGTCGAGCAGATCATCGCCCGGGTCAACAATCCCCGCAACAAGCCCCACTTCGACCTGCTCGGGATCAAGCCCTCGGTCTCCGCCACCGACCTGATCCTGCGGTTGCTCGAGCACGAGGTTCCGGAGTACGGGCTCGTCCACCTGCTCGACCTCCAGGAGGAGCAGCTCGAGATCATCGAGATGCTGCTCGGCGAGGACTGCCGGGTGACCGGGCGCCGGGTCGGCGACCTCTCCATGCCGGATGGCAGCCTGCTGATATCCGTGCTGCGCGAGGGCAAGGGCTTCGTCCCGGGGCCCGACACGGTGCTGGAGCCCGGCGACGAGGTTCTCGCCGTCCTCGATCCCGGCAAGGAGGACGAGCTGAAAGAGATCTTCGGCCCCGCCGGGGGCAACGGCGTCGTCTGACCGCCGAGGGGGTATAGGGCTCCCATGGCCGATCGCCGAGTCGACTACCTCCTCGTCGGGGGAGGCATGGCCGCAGCCAGCTGCGCGGCGGAGCTGCGCCGGCGCGGGGCCGACGGCTCAATCGTGCTCGCCGGGCGTGAGCCCGAGCCGCCCTACGAACGGCCCCCCCTGTCGAAGGAGTACCTGCGCGGAGAGGGCTCGCGCGAGGACGCCTACGTCAACCCGCCCTCCTGGTACGAGGAGAACGACGTCGAGCTGCTGACCGGCCGCAACGTGATGGACCTGGACCCCGATGCGCGGACCGCGAAGCTCCAGGGCGGCGAGGAGGTCGGCTTCGAGCGGGCGCTGATCGCCACCGGCGCGATGGTCAACATCCTCCGCGTCGAGGGAGCCGAGAACGAGGGGATCCACTACCTGCGGGCTTTCGGGAACTCGGACGCGATTCGCGCCGACGCCGAGCAGGCCGAGCACGTGGTCCTGATCGGAGGCAGCTATATCGGCGCCGAGGTCGCCGCGTCGCTGACCGCGAAGGGCGTCGACTGCACGGTCGTGATGTTGGAGGGGCAGCTGCTCTCGCGCACCTTCGGCGAGCGGGCCGGCCGCTGGTTCCACGAGTGCCTCGAGTCGCACGGAGTGACGCTGCACGCGGAAGAGGAGCTGGAGGCGTTCGAGGGCGACGGCCGGGTCGGTGCGGTGGTGACGAAGAGCGGCCTGACGGTCGAGTGCGATGCGGTCGTGGTCGGCGCCGGCGTCCGCCCGGACGCGATGCTCGCCCAGCGCGCCGGGCTCGACGTCGACGACGGCCTCGTCTGCGACTCGAAGTTGATGACCTCCGCCGAGGGGATCTACGCCGCCGGCGACTGCTGTTCCTATGAGAGCGTCGTGCACGGGCGCCGGCTTCGCGTCGAGCACTGGGACGTCGCGATGCAGCAGGGGATACACGCGGCGCGCAACATGCTCGGCGAGGGCGCCGACTACGACGTCGTCCCCTACTTCTTCAGCGACCTCGCCGATTGGGCCTCGCTCGAGTACGTCGGCCCCGCCCAGGAGTGGGACGAGGAAGTCTGGCGGGGAGACGCCGATGCCGGCGAGTTCTCGGTCTGGTACCTGAAGGACGGGCTGGTCGCCGGCGCCCTCAGCGTCGGCCGCTCCGAGGACTTGGCGGAGGCGAGGCGGATGCTCGCCGACCGCGTCGACGTCTCCGCTGCCGCCGACCGGATCGCCGACCCCGACCAGGACCTCTCGTCGATCGGCGCCTGAGCAGGCCCTCACCGCCTCTCAGTATCCTGCGGGTCCACGCCTTGCGGCCTGGTGTAATGGCAGCACGCCTCGCTCTGGACGAGGTAGTCGGGGTTCGAGTCCCTGGGCCGCAGTCCGAAAGCCCTGCAGGTTGGCGCCTTTCCCTCTGCTACCGTCGCGAATTCGATGAGACCGCGATACCTGCTCAGCCTGACGTTCGCGCTCGTCGTCGCGGCGATCGCGGGCTGCGGAGGGGGAGGCAGCGACACGACTGCCGCACCGGCGACGACCTCCGAAGCTCCACCGAAGCTCAGCAAGCAGGAGCTGATCGCCCAGGGGGACGCGATCTGCGCCGAGGTGAACGCCGCGGTGGGCACGGTCGGTGCCAGCGAAACGAGCGCCTCTGAGCGGGTCTCTCAGGCCGCCGACCTGTACGGCGGCATGGTCGACCGCCTGCAGGCGCTGGGGACCCCCACCGAAGCCGAAGGCTACGAAGCGTTCGCCCGCGCGGCGGAAGACCTCGCCCAGGCGGAGTCCGACGCCGCGCTCGCCTCCGCCCGTGGCGACGAAGAAGCGCTGTCGGCGGCCCAGGAAAGAGCCTCCTCCGCTCTCAACTCATTCCAGGAAGCCGCCGCCGCCTACGGCTTCGAAGCCTGTGCGGAAACCCCGAGCGCGCCCGAAGTCACTCCGTCCGGCGGATCCGGCGGAGAAGAAGAAGCCGCGCCCGAAGAAGAAGCCGCGCCCGAAGAAGAAGCCGCGCCCGAAGAAGCCGCGCCGGAAGAAGTGGCCCCCGAAACCGGCGGTGCCGGGGGCACCGCCGAAGGGGGCGGTGGAACCGGCACCCCGGGCGCCGAAGAAGGGGGCGGGTCCTCGGGCGGCATCGGCCCCGGCTGAGCGGTCGGGTCAGGCCGCAGAGGAATCGGCCCAGGCGCCGTAGAGTCGCGAGTAGGGCCCGCCGCCGGCGATCAGCTCCTCGTGCGTGCCCTGCTCGGCGATCCGGCCGTCCTCCATGACCACGATCATGCCCGCCCGGCGGATCGTCGAGAGCCGATGGGCGATCACGATCGCAGTCCGGCCCGCGAGCAGGCGCTCGAGCCCGCGCTCGATCGTGCGCTCCGTGCGCACGTCGACGTTCGAGGTCGCCTCGTCGAGGATCAGGATGCGGGGCTCGGCCAGCAGCGCCCGGGCGAAGGCGACCAGCTGCCGCTGGCCGGCCGAGAGCTGCACCCCGCGCTCGCCGACCTGGGTCTCGATGCCCTGGGGTAGGGAGGCGATGAACTCGGTCGCCCCGACCGCCGCGGCGGCCGCCTCGATCTCGGCGAGTGTCCCGTCGGGGCGGCCGAAGGCGATGTTCTCGCGCACGCTGCCCGAGAACAGGAACCCCTCCTGGGGCACGATCCCCAGCTGGCTGCGCAGGGCTCCCTGACGCACGGTGCGCAGGTCGTGGCCGTCGATCGAGACGCTGCCGCGCTGCGGGTCGTAGAAGCGGGCGACGAGCTTCGCCAGGGTCGACTTGCCCGCTCCGGTGGCCCCGACCAGCGCCAGGGTCTGCCCCGGCGGCACGTGCAGGTCGATTTCGCGCAGTGCCCACGGGGGCTCCCGCGTCCGCTCCGCCTCAGACGGCGGATGCTCTGCTCCCACAGGCTCGCGCTCCGCTCCCGCAAGGTTGGAATACGAGAACCAGAGGCCCTCCATGGTGATCTCGCCGCGGATCTCGCCGATCCCGACCGCATCGGGCGCGTCGACCATGTCCGGCGCCGTGTCGAGCAGGTCGAAGATCTTGTCGAGGGCGGCCATCCCCTGCTGGTAGGTGGTGTAGAGCTGGGAGAGCTGCTGTATCGGTTCGAAGAAGGTCGTCAGGTAGCCGACGAAGGCGACGATCACGCCGATCTGGATCGCCCCGTCGATCGCCTGCGTCCCTCCGTAGAGGAGGATCGCCGCGGTGCCGGCGGCCGCGAGCAGCTCGACAGCCGGGAAGTAGGAGGCGTTCAGGTAGACGGTCTTCATGTTCGCCTCGCGGTTGGCCTCGTTCAGCTCGGTCATCGCGCCCAGATGACGCGGCTCCTGGCCGAAGCTGCGCACCACGCGCACTCCGCTGATGCTCTCCTGGAGGTACGCGGTCACCGCGGCGATCCGCTCGCGCGTGAGCCGGTAGGCCCCGTGGGAGACGATCCGGAAGACGATGCTCGCCGCCGCGATCAGGGGGAAGGTGAGGAAGGTGACGAGGGCCAGCTGAAGGTCCAGCACCAGCAGGATCACGACGACCCCGACCAGGGTCAGGGTGCTGGAGAACATCGTCACCACGCCGTCTGTGACGAGCTGGTTGAGCGCCTCGATGTCATTGGTCATGCGGCTGATCAGGACCCCGGGGCTGCGCCGGGTGAAGAAGCCGATCGACATCCCCTGGAGGTGCACGAAGACGCGCTCGCGCAGGTCCTGGAGGGCTCGGGTCCCGACCCAGCCGACGAGGTAGGTCTGCAGGAAGGTCGCCCCCGCGTAGAGGACGGCGACCACGACGAAGGCGGCGACGATCCAGTCGAGCGCGGCGATGTCGCCGGCGACGATCCCTTCGTCGACGGCCCGCCCGGCCAGGTAGGGGGGCGCGAGGCCGGCGCCGGTGGCGACGAGCAGCGCCGCGAACATCAGTGCCACCCTGCCGCGGTAGGGGCGGAGCAGCCCGAGCATCCAGCGCACCTTGCGGCCGCGCTGGTCCTGCCCGCGGATCGTCGACCAGAGCCTCCTCATGACCAAATCTCGCGCTTCGCTCGCGGCGCGGGAGGACAGATATGGACGCTTGCTCGCTCCGCGCTCAAAGTCGCGCCATCTCCTCGCGCCGCTCGAGGTCGCGCTGCAGGAAGACCGAGTCGGCGAGGCCGTGCTCGGCGATCTCGCGGTAAAAGCCGCAGCCCTCGAGCAGCTCCTCGTGGCTGCCGCGGTCGACGATCCTGCCGGCGTCCATGACGATCACCTCGTCGGCCAGCGACACGGTCGAAAGCCGATGGGCGATCACGAAGGTCGTGCGTCCCGCCATCGCCTCCCGCAGGCCCCGCTTGATCGCCGCCTCGGTCGTCGCATCGACCGAGGAGGTCGCGTCGTCGAGAATCAGGATCCTCGGGTCGGCGAGCAGCGCGCGGGCAATCGCGATCCGCTGCCGCTGGCCCCCCGAGAGGGTCAGCCCCCGCTCGCCGACCGTCGTCTCGTAGCCGCCGGGCAGGTCGCTGATGAACTCGTCGGCCTGGGCGCGGCGGGCCGCCTCCTCGATCTCCGCGCGGCTCGCGTCCGGCCTCGCGTAGGCGATGTTCTCCGCCACCGTGGCGCTGAACAGGAAGCTGTCGTCGGCGACGAAGGCGATCTCCCGGCGCAGGCTGCCGACGTCGACCGCGCGCGCGTCGACCCCGTCGACGAGCACCGCTCCCTCGCTCGGGTCATACAGGCGCGCGATCAGCGCCACGAGGCTGGTCTTGCCGGACCCCGACGGGCCGACCAGGGCCACGGTGCGGCCGGCCTCGACGTCGAGGTCGATCCCGCGCAGGGCGGAGTCCCCGGAGCCGGCACCGGCAACCGCGTCGTAGCTGAGCGAGACCCCGCGCATGGCGACGCTGCCGCCGCCGTCGGGCAGCGGCGGGGCCCCCGGCTCGCTCTCGATCCGCGGCTCGCGGTCGAGGATCTCGAAGAGCCGGTTGCCGGAGGCGATCGCCCGCTGTGCCATTCCCATCGCCACGCCGAGCATCCGCATCGGCGCGGCGAGGATCACCATGTAGGTGTAGAAGGCGGTGAAGTTGCCGAGGCTGAGGTTGCCGTCGATCACCAAGCGGCCGCCGATCAGCAGCACCAGCGCGATCCCGAGCTGCGGCAGCAGCCCGATCAGCGGCGAGAAGAACGCCTGCAGGCGGGTCGAGTAGATGCTCTGGTCGAAGACCCGCGCGACGGCCCGCCGGAAGCGGTGGAGCTGATGCTCCTCCCGGGCGAAGGCCTTGACGATCCGGATCCCGGAGATGCTCTCCTCGGCTTCGGCGGTCAGCTCCGCGATCCGCTGCTGGACCTCCTGCAGCGCAGGTCGGGAAACGCGGTTGTAGCGCAGGGCCGCGTAGAAGATCAGCGGTGCGGGCGCCAGGGCGATCACGGCCAACAGCGGGTTGATCGCGACCATTACGACCGTGACCAGGCAGATCGTGAGCAGATTCTGGGTGATGAAGATCAGCCCGTAGCCGAGGAAGAAGCGGATCGACTGCAGGTCGACGGTGGCCCGGGACATCAGCTGGCCTGTCTGCTGGGCGTCGAAGAAGCCCAGCTCGAGCCGTTGCAGGTGCGCGTAGAAGGCCTGCCGCAGGTCGAACTCGACGGCGAGCGAGACCCTCCCGGCGACGACCCGGCGCACGACGGTGAGGCCGAGCCGCAGCACGCCGGCGCCGACGATCGCCAGGGCCAGCGGCAGCAGGTCGGGCCGGTTCCCTTCCTCGATCGCGTTCACGGCCCGGCCGATCAGCCAGGGGATGAGCACGGTCATTGCCATCGCCGCCCAGGCGAAGGCCAGCGATCCCCAGAGCTGGCGGCGATACGGGCGCAGAAAGCCCGTCAGGCGGCGATAGGTGCGCATCCAACCTGACTATACAAAGTGAAGTATTGGCGCCTCCGGGGAACTTAGTCCTGCGCGGCTGCCGCCGCGGCGTCGGCGCTCGAGACCTTGCCGCCGACGCAGTCGGCGATCTGGTTGTTCCGCTTCTGGAGGATCTGGAACGTGGTGACGTCGTGATAGGGGGTGGGGGACCCGTCGTTCGCGGCGAGGGTTGCCACCAGCCGGTAGAGGCCCGGCCGCAGGGCGCGGTAGTAGATCTCCGGGCGGGTGGCCGGCGAGTAGCTGCCGCTGGAGCCGATCCTCGCGCCGAGCACTCCGTTGGGCCCCGCGAAGCGTGGGTAGTCGAACGAGGCGCCGACCAGCCGGCCCTTTCCGATCGCGCTTTCTTCGGCTCGCCGGAGCTTGACGGGGTCGACGCAGTCGGGCACCCGGTTGAGGCTGAAGCGGATGTGGCCCTCGCCGAGCAGCGGTTCGCCGCCGAAGGCGCGCGGGGCGAGCCGGAAGTTCTCGACCTCGGCCTTGACCACCACCGAGGCGCCAGCCTGGGCGGCGCCGTTGCGGGGGGAGATGAACCGGATTGCGGGCCGCCCGGGGACTTCGCGGCGACCGCCCGCGCTCCCATCCGCGCTTCCTCCCGAGTCGAGGAGGAGGATCGTGATCAGCACCGCGACCGCGATGCCGGCGAGCACGGCGGGGGTGACGATCTTGCCGCGCATGGGAAGTCGGAACATTACGTACTCTTGGGCGCGGCCATGAGTCCCGCGACCGAGTTGGCGTACAGGATCGGAGCAGCCGCCCGGCGACCGGGCAGCTGGCTGCAGCTGGTCAAGTTCGGTCTCGTGGGTGGCAGCGGCTACCTCGTCAACCTGGCCGTCTTCGCGGTCCTCAGCGGAGGCCTCGGGGTCCATCACCTGGCGGCGGCGGTCGGCGCCTTCTGCGTCGCCGTGACCAACAACTTCCTGCTCAACAGGCACTGGACCTTCACCGCCGCCGACGGCCACGCCGGCTTCCAGGCGGTGCGCTTCTTCGCGGTGAGCATCGCAGCGCTGCTGGTCAACCTGGTGGCGCTTGAGGCGCTGGTCTCCTACACCTCGCTCGGCGACCTCCCGGCGCAGGCGATAGCCGTCGCGATCGCGATGCCTTTCAACTTCCTCGGCAACAAGCTCTGGACCTTCGCCTAACCGGTTGGCTCCCGACCCGAATGCGCGGGAACCGGAATCGATCGCCTGGACGTCCGACGATCGATGAGAGAGTTGCGAGAGCATCGTCTCGTCGAATGAGGGGGAAGCAGTGGAGAACGAAACCCGGCAGCAGCAGCCCTGGACGCTGATCGCGATCGCCGCGCTCAGCCTCGCGCTCGGGGTCGTCGCCGTGATCGTCGCCTTCAGCGCCAAGGGCTCGAGCGACGAAGCCGCCAAGGAATCCGACGTCGCGGCGGTCCAGGCGGACCTCACACGGCTGTACGACCGGCTTGGGATCGCCGAGGAAAGGGCGAGCGGCGAGGCCGAACGCGCCAACCAGCAGGCCACCAGGTCGCAGTCGAGCCTCAATCGCCGCGTCTCCGGCCTGGAAAAGGAGGTGGCCGCCCTGGAACGGTCTGAGCGGCAGAACGCCGGCCTTGCCAAGGACGTCGGTTCGCTGGAAAGCCAGGTCGCGGGCCTGCGTGAATCCGTCGCCAACCTCAACCAGCGGGTGACGAAGCTCTCGCGGCGGGTGAACTCCGGCTGAGCCGAGGGCCCCGGCGGTCGCCGTGACCGCGGGGCTTGGCCGCTCTGGAAGACTGAGGTCGATGAGCGAGGCGCGCCACGGATACGACCCCGGGACGATCGAGCCCGCCCGGCAGGCAGCCTGGGAGAAGGCTCGCGCCTTCGCGACCCCCGATCCCGACGACGGCAGGGAGGCGGTCTACGTGAAGCCGTCGAGCCCGTTCACCTCGGGCAATCTGCACATGGGCCACGTCCGCGACTACTCGATCGGCGATGCCTACGCGCGCTACCGGCGCGCCCGCGGCGACGCCGTGCTGCTCGGCTTCGGCTTCGACGCCTTCGGCCTGCCGGCCGAGATGGCGGCGATCGAGCGCGGGGTGCGACCCGCGGACTGGGTCGTCGAGAGCGGCGAGCGGATGCTCGAGCAGATGAAGCGGCTCGGCTACTCCTTCGACTACGAGCGCGTCTTCTACAGCTCCGACGAGGGCCAGTACCGCTGGTCGCAGTGGCTCTTCGTCACCCTCATGGAGGCGGGGCTGATCTATCGCGACGATGCCACCGTCGATTGGTGCGACAGCTGCCAGACGACCCTCGCCGCGCTGCAGGTCGAGGACGGGCGCTGCTGGCGCTGCCACAACCCGGTCCGCCTGATCCGCCGCCCGACCTGGTTCCTCAGCGTCGTCCCCTTCCTCGAGGAGAACGACGCCAACCTCGAGCGCTTCGAGCACTGGGACGAGCTCTCGCTGAAGACGCAGCGATACATCCTCGGGCGCACCGACGGGGTCGAGTTGGAGCTGGCCGAGCCGGGTGGGGGAGGGGTGACCGTGTTCACCCCGCACGCCGGGGAGATCGCCGCGGCACGCTTCGTGCTCGCCTCGCCCCGCCACCCCGACGTCGAGCGTTGGATCGGCTCCCCCGAGGTGCGCGCCCAGCTCGACGAGCTGCGCTCGGGAGGATGGGAGCGCAGCGCCCGCGACGCCTCCGCCGTGCCGCTGATCGACAGCGGCGCCTCGCTGCTGCTCGGCGAGGCGGGCCCCGAGCTGCCGCTGCTGGTCTCGCCGATCGTCGACGCCCGCTTCGGGCCGACCGCGGTGCTCGGGATCCCCTCGATCGACGAGGCCGACGAGGCGATTGCGGCCCGCGCCCCGCGGCTCGCGGATGCCTCCGACGGGCCCGCGCCGGCGGCCCGCGATGCGCGGCGCTACCGAGCCTCCGACTTCTCCGTCGGCAGGCAGCGCTACTGGGGCACGCCGATCCCGGTGGTTCATTGCGAGAGCTGCGGCCCGGCTCCCGTGCCGGTCGACGAGCTGCCCGTGGTTCTGCCGAGGGACGTCGAGCCGACCGGCGCGGGGAATCCCCTCGCCGAGCGCCCGGACTTCGTCGAGACGACCTGCCCGCGCTGCGACGGGCCCGCCCGCCGCGAGACCGACACGCTCGACTGCCACTTCGACGCGCTCTGGCTCTGGGTCCCGGCGGCTGTCCCCCCGGCCGATCGCTCCGAGCGGATGTTCACCCATCCCGACCTCCGCCACTGGCTGCCGGCTGAGCGGCTCGTCGCCGGCAACGACAGCGGCAGCTTCGTCTTCGACCAGCGCGCGGTGACCAAGGCGCTGCGGGACATCGGCCCGTTCGAGTTCCTCGAGGACGGCGAGCCCTTCGCCGGCTGCCTGTTTCACGAGATGGTCGTTGCCGAGGGCCGCAAGATGAGCAAGCACCTGGGCAACGTCGTCGACCCCGACGAGCTGGTCGGCCGCTACGGCGCCGACACCGTGCGGCTCGCGATCCTCTACGCCGCGGGCCCGGCGAAGACCCTGAACTGGAACGACGGTGCGATGCGGTTCGCCGGTCGCTTCCTCAACAGCCTCTGGTCCTACGGGCTCGACCGCTTCGCGGCGGTCGCATCGGCCCCGGTCGACGAGGAGGCCGAAGCCGACACCGGCTTCATGCGGGACCGGCTCGAGAAATGGTGCGAGAACGGGGTCGGCCGCATCACGGCCGACCTCGACGACCTCCAGATGCACAAGGCGGTGCGCAACGTGACCCGGCTGTTCGAGCGCATCCAGGACTTCGAGAAGCGCGTGATCAAGCGCCGCGGGCGGCTCAGCCGGGCCGACGCGGAGGCGCTCGCCGACGCCCTGGTGCTCCTCCTCCGGGTTCTGGCGCCCTTCGCCCCCCATCTCCCCGAGGCACTGGTGCTCGAGGCTGGACGGGAGGACGACGTCGAGTCGCTCAACCGGTGGCCCGGGCTGGTCGAGGCGCTATCCTGACGCGCGATGTTCGAGCTCCAGAAGGGAAATCTCGACAAGCGGAGGATGAGGTTCGCCAAGGCCGGCGGCCTGCCCTCGCGAGTCCGGAGGCGCGCGGCGCGATGAGCCCGTCGGCCGGCCAGCGAACCCGCTCCTGTGCGACCGAGCTGGTCTGCCCGGACTGCGGGACCACGGTCCCGCTAGAGGAGACGACCTTCAGGTGCCCGTCCTGCGACACCGGGATGGACATCGCATACGACTACGAGCTGGCGCGGAGCCGGATCGCCGAGCTGCCGCCGGAGGCGCGGCCGCTCAACATCTGGCGCTACGAGGAGCTGCTGCCGATCGCCGACCGGGGTGCCGCCGACCGGGTCGGCGAGTTCTCCGGGATGACGCCCCTGATCCGGGCCGAGCGCCTCGGTGCCGAGCTCGGCCTGCGCAACGTCTACCTCAAGGACGACTCGACCAACCGGCCCTCGCTCTCCTACAAGGACCGCGTCGTGAGCATGGCCGTGGCCCGGGCGCTCGAGCTCGGCTGCACCGAGATCGGCTGCGTCTCCACCGGAAATGTGGGCACGGCGACGGCCGCCCTCGCCAACAAGGCGGGCCTTGCTCCCTACATCTTCTACCCGGCCAATCTCGAGCGCGCGAAGGCTCGCAGCTGCCGCGCGATGGGTGCCGAGGTCTGCCAGGTCGACGGCAACTACGACCAGGCCAACCGCGCCTGCCGCGAGCTCGCCGAAGCGACCGGCCTCCAGTTCACCAACATCACCCTGCGGCCGTTCTATGCCGAGGGGGCGAAGACGCTCGCCTACGAGGTCGTCGAGCAGCTCGAGATGGCCTCGCCCGACCACATCGTCATGCCCGCCGCCGGCGGCACCCTCTCCTCACGCGTGCACAAGGGCCTGGGCGAGCTGGAGGAGGTCGGGCTTGCCTCGACCAGGGACACCCGCCTCCACGTCGGCCAGCCGGCCGGCTGCTCTCCGATCTCGACCGCGATCGTCGAGGACAGCCCGGAGATCGTCCCCCAGGTGCCGGAGACGCTCGCCCAGTCGCTGGCGATCGGCGCTCCCGGCGACGGGCCGCTGGTGGTCGACGCCGTCCGCAGCCGCGGTGGCTCGGCGGCCGCCGTCCCCGACGGGGAGATCATCACCGCGATGGAGCTGGTCGCGGCCACCGAGGGGGTCCTCACCGAGCCGGCCGGCGGCACGACCGTGGCGGCGGCGATGAGGCTGGCCCAGCAGGGCGTCCTGCGGCCCGACGACACGGTGGTGATCGTGATCAGCGGCAATGGGTTGAAGACCCTCAGCGAGCAGCCGGTGCGGCCCTGGCCCGAACGGGTGCCGTGCGAGGCGGCGAGGATGGACGAGGTCCTCAACGGCTTTCGCCGGTCCGGCGTCGGCGCTGCCCTGTGAGCGGCGCGCGAGCGGGCCGCTGCGGGTGATCGTCGAGCTTCCCGAGGTCGAGGGCGTCCGCCATCGCTGGGTGCGGGCCCGCGGCCTGGAGTTCCACGTCGCCGAAGCGGGAGAGGGGGACGACGTCGTCCTCTGCCTGCACGGATGGCCGCAGCATTGGTTCGAGTGGCGCCACCTGCTGCCGGAGCTTGCCGGGGCCGGACATAGGGTGCTGGCGATGGACCTCCGCGGGTTCGGCTGGTCCGAGGCTCCCCCCGACGGCTACGAGAAGGAGAACATGGCCGACGACGTGCTCGCCGTCCTCGACGAGCTCGGGCTGAATCGGGTCAAGCTGGTCGGCCACGACTGGGGCGGATGGATCGGCTTCCTGCTCTGCATGCGCGCCCCGCGACGGTTCGAGCGCTACCTGGCGCTCAACGTCCTCCACCCGTGGATCGAGCCACGCGACTTCTTTCCGCACAGCTGGCGCTTCCTCTACCAGTGGGCGATCCTGGCGCCGGGCCTCGGCTACCGGCTCCACGTCGGCGGCCGCTTCGTCCGCCGGATGATCGTCGCCGGCTCGAGCAACCGGGATGCCTGGGACGAGCGCACCCTGAGCGCCTTCGCCGACAAGCTGCGCGAGCCCGAGCGGGCCCGCGCGGGCGTCCAGCTCTACCGGGTCTTCAACCTTCGCGAGACGCGATCGATGGCCGCGGGCCGGTATGCGGAGGCGCGCCTCGAGGTGCCGACCCTGCTGCTCTTCGGCATCGAGGACTTCGCCCTGCCGTACCGGCTGACCGACGGCTACCAGTCGCACGCCGAGGAGATGCGGGTCGAGCTCGTCCCCGACACCGGCCACTTCATCGCCGACGAGCGCCCCGAGATCGTCGCCGAGCGCGCCCGCGAGCTCTTCGCCGCGCCGATCGGCGCCGATCGGCGATCGAGCAAGGGCACAGCGCCCGCCCTGCGGGCAGCTGCCGGGGGCGCCGCTGACGGGGATCCGTCAGATCGCTGACGGGCGGGCGCGAGGGCCGCAGCCCGGACGTACACTCGCCCTCACACCGGCGAGGATGGCGCGCAGATGGATCATTCGCTAGTCGTGCACCCAGCCGCCGCTTCAGCGCGGAGGCTGCTCGGAGCGATGACCCTGGCTCTGTTCGCTTCGGCGTGCGTCGCCGGCTCGGCGCTGGCCGATGACCGCTTCGTGACGCCGACCGGTGGCGAAGGCCCCTGCACCCAGGCCGTGCCCTGCGACATCGAGACGGGCGTGAACGAAGCGGCCAGCGGGGACACGGTCCACGTCGCCGGTGACCTCGGGCCCTACGGAGGGCCGGAACTGAGCCTCGTGGCCCACCCCGGGGTCAGCGTTGTCGGCGAGGGAGCGCAGAGGCCGCGGGTGGTCCTCAGCGACAACTTCAGCTCGGTGAGCCTCGCCGTCGGCGGCAGCGCCGCCCACCTCGAGCTCGAACGGGTCGCCGGCACCTCCCTGACGCTCAATATGGTCGAAGGCTCGGTCGCATCTGACATGAAGGTCGTCGCGACACAGAGCCTCCCGGTCCAGATCAATGGGCTGTTGCGCGACAGCTTCGTCCACGCGATCGGCCCCACCTCGGTGCCCGCCGTCCAGGTCTTCGGCGACGAAGCGAAGCTGGTCAACGTGACCGCGATCGCCGACGGCGCTGGGTCGACGGCGATCGCAGTCTCCAGTTTCTACGACATCCTGATGATGAAATGCACGGTGCTCGGAAACGGGCGGCTGACCAACGTGATCGCGCGGGGGGCGAAGTTCGACCTCGCGGCGTCGACGGCCTACCCGAGCTGCCCGGCCGTCCTGAACGTGCGCCACTCCAACTACCGGGCCGGCGCGGTGCAGGTGGGCCCTGGAGGGGCGATCGTCGACCAGGGCGGCAACCAGACCGCGGTCGAACCGCTCCTCGCCCCGGACCGCCTGCACGAGCTGCTCGTCTCGCCGACCGTAGACGCGGGGATCGTCACCGGCGAGACCGGCGCGATCGACGTCGACGGCGAGCCGCGGATCCTTGGCGCCGCGCCGGACATCGGCGCCGACGAGGTGCGGCCGCCCGCTCCACCCGCGGCCCCGTCCGACGCGGTCGCTCCGGTGGGCACCCGGCTCAGGCTGAAGCCAAGGCGATTCCGGCCCAAGCCCGCACGTCCGAAGAGCATCGCGAGGGCGAGCGCGCGGGAGCGCCGGCGGCGGACCCCGCGCACGTCCCTGGTCAGCTATCGGCTCTCGGAGGACGCGTCGGTGCGCTTCACGGTCCGGCGCCGGTTGATCGGGCACAGGAAGGGCAAGCGCTGCGTCATCGGACGCAAGCGCCGCGCCTCGAGGGGGCGGAGGTGCAGGAAGCTGGTGCGCGTGCGGGGCGGGTTCTCCGATCAGGGCCGGAGTGGAGCCAACCGCTTCCGCTTCAACGGCTACGTGCGCGGCCGGCGGCTGAGGCCGGGTGCCTACCGGCTGATCGGCGTGCCCACCGACCCGGCGGGCAACCGGGGCCGGCGCTTCGGGGCGCGGTTCGCGATAGCCCGGCGCTGAAGACACCGGCCGCCGGCCGGATTGGCGACAACCGAAAACCGGCCGAACTGGCCATTCGTGCCCGGTGGGTCTACGATTGCCCAGAGTGGATTGCCCATCCTGTGGCCATCCGAATGCCTCCGACGCCCGGTTCTGTGGGGATTGCGGTGCGCCCCTGTCCGGGACGATCCGCTGTCCCGCCTGTGATTCGCAGAATCCTGTCGGCCAGAGGTTCTGCAACGCCTGCGGTGAGAAGCTGATCGCGGCCGACGCGGAACGGCCTCGGAGCCAGGGCCCCGCGGTCGATGTGCCCTCTCCCGATCGGCCGGCCGAGCGGGCGGTGGGGGACGAGGGCGGGACGCGGGCACAGCCGCCGGCGCACCTGGCGGAGAAGATCCGCGCCGGCCGCGGCCGGTCTCGAAGGGGAACGCAAGCAGGTGACCGTGCTGTTCGCCGACGTGATGGGCTCGATGGACCTCGCCGAGCAGCGTCGACCCCGAGGAGTGGCGCCGGACGTCATGGACCGCTTCTTCGCGATCCTCTGCGACGGCGTCCACCAGTTCGAGGGCACGGTCGACAAGTTCACCGGCGACGGGGTCATGGCGATCTTCGGCGCGCCCATCGCCCATGAGGACCATGCGCAGCGCGCCTGCTTCGCCGCGCTGCACCTGATCGAGCGGCTGGGCGAGTTCGGCGCCGAGCTGCGCCGCACGCAGGGGCTCAACTTCCTGGTCCGGATCGGGCATCAACTCGGGCGAGGTCGTCGTCGGCGGGATCGGCGAGGACCTCGGGATGGAGTACACCGCCGTCGGCCACACGGTCGGCCTGGCCCAGCGCATGGAGCAGCTCGCCGAGCCCGGCACGGCCTACGTGACCGAGCGACACCGCGGCGCTCGTCGCGCGGCTATCTGGCGCTCGAGGACCTCGGCGAGTTCGACGTCAAGGGAGCGAGCCGGCCCCTGCGGGTCCATGAGCTGACCGGCGTCGGGCCGGCCCGCGGCCGGCTCGACATCTCGCGAGGCCCGCGGATTCTCCCGCTTCGTCGGCCGCGAGGAGGAGATGGCGAGCCTCGACACCGCCTTCGAGCAGGCCCGGGGGGGCCGGGCCAGGTGATCGGGATCGTCGGCGAAGCGGGCGTCGGCAAGAGCCGCCTCTGTCACGAGTTCGCCCAGCGCTGGCGGGCGAAGGGCGTCCCGATCTACCACACATCCGGCCAGGCGCACACCCAGTCGGTGCCGCTGATGCCGGTGATCCATCTGATGCGGACCTACTTCGACATCACCGAGCAGGACTCCGACCAGCGCGCGCGGGAGCGCATCGCCGGCAAGCTGCTGCTCCTCGACGAGCGCCTCGTCGACGACCTGCCGCTGATCTTCGACTTCCTCGCGGTGCCCGACCCCGAGCGCCCGCTCGCCCGGATGGATCCAGAGGCCCGCCGGCGCCAGCTGCTCGCCGTGGCCAAGCGGCTGTTCCGCGCCCAGAGCGCCCGTGAGCCGGGAATCAACCTCTTCGAGGACCTGCACTGGCTCGACCCGGCGAGCGAGCTCGTTCCTGGCCAACCACGTCGACGCGGTCCAGGGCGCGCCGGGCCTGACGATCGTCAACTTCCGGCCCCAGTACCAGGCCCGCTGGATGTCGAAGTCCTACTACGGGCAGATCGCCCTGGTCCCGCTCGGCCCCGAGGCGATCGCCGAGATGCTCGAGGACCTGATCGGCACCGACCCCTCCCTTGCCGGCTGCCGCGGATGCTGACCGAGCGCACGGGCGGGAACCCGTTCTTCATCGAAGAGGTGGTCCGCTCGCTGGTCGAGGCCGGAAGCCTGGAGGGCGAGCGCGGCGCCTACAGGCTCGTGCGCGCCGGTCGAGGAGAGGGTCGTCCCCGCCAGCGTGCAGGTGGTGCTCGCGGCCCGCGATCGACCGCCTCGAGCAGCGCGAGAAGGGCGTCCTCCAGGCGGCCGCGGTGATCGGCAAGGAGTTCTCGGCGCCGGTGCTCGAGCGGGTCGCGGAGCTCGACCCGGCCGAGCTCGAGGAGGCCCTGCGCGAGCTTGTCGCCGCCGGTTTCGTCTACGAGCAGGAGATCTACCCGGAGACGATCTACGCGTTCAGGCACCCGCTGACGCAGGAGGTCGCCTACGGCTCCCAGCTCGACGAGCGGCGCGCCGCCGATCCACGCCGCCGTCGCCCGTGCGATCGAGGAGCAGTACCCGGAGCGCCTCGACGAGCGGGCCGCGCTGCTCGCCCAGCACTGGGAGGCGGCCGGGGAGGCGCTCGAGGCGGCGCGCTGGAATGCCCGCGCGGCGGCCTGGACCGGGACCAGGGACCCCGCCGAGTCCCTGCGCCACTGGAGCAGGGTCCGCGAGCTCGACCGACTCGCTGCCCGAGTCCGAGGAGACGACCGCCCTCGGGCTGGCGGCGCGGATCTTCCAGCTCCAGTACTCCTGGCGGCTCGGCATCTCCCATGAGGAGGCCGAGCAGGTCTTCGAGGAGGCCGAGCGGATGGCGTCGAAGTCCGGCGACGTCCACAGCCGCGCGGTGCTCCTCGCCATGTACGGGGTCATCCGCGGGGTGACCGAGGGCGACGTCGCCAGCATGGAGGAGCTCTCCTCGCGCTCGATCGCCCTGGCCCAGGAGTCCGGCGACCCGGCCCTGTACATGGCGGTCGCCGGCGGCTCCTACTCCAAGTTCCTGGTCGGCGACCCCCGTGGGGCGATCGAGATCCTCGACCGCGGCATCGAGCTCGCCGGCGGCGACGCGACCATCGGCGCGGGCATCGTCAGTCGGTTCCCCGTACGGCTACTGCCTGATCTTCAAGGGTGGGATGCAGACGATCATCGGAGAGTTGGACGAGGCGCAGACCCACATCGACCGCGGGATCGAGGTGTGCAGTGACCAGGGGGACCTCGAGACGATCGGCTGGGCGCAACATGTGGTCCTTCTGGCGCGCCTACTATGCGGGAGAGGTCGAGCCCGCCGTGCGCCATTCCGGACAGGCACTCGACATCGCAGAGCGGCTCGGCGACTCCTTCTCCCGGACCTGGTCCCGGCTGCTCGCCGGTGGCGCCGCGGTCCTTGAAGGGCGCTGGGACGAGGCCGATGAGGCGCTGCGCGGTGCGCTCTCGATGGCCGAGGAGCTGCGGACCGCCGCCGAGGCGGAGCCGTGGGCACTCAGCTGGCTTGCCGACGCTCACCGGGGTCGTGAAGAACCTGGGCGGGCCCTGGAGCTGGCCGAGGAGGCTCTCGCCTCCGCTCGCTCCCTCGGGCTTCCGTATGGCGAGATGTTCGCCGGGCTGGCCCGCGGGTGGGCGTTGCTCGGCGTGGAGGACGAGTCGCTGGGCCCGGAGATCGAGCGGACCATCCAGGCGACTCTCGCGCGGAGCGCCTCGGTTGAGAACCCCTCCGTCGATGCCCAGCTCCACGTCCAGCTCGCCGAGCTCGCTCGGCTGCGCGGCGAGGACGAGGAGCGCGAGCGCCGGCTCGGCGAGGCGCATCGCCTGTTCACCGAGATCGGTGCCCGTGGTCACGCCGAGCGGCTCGCCGGGGAGCTGGCGGCCCTGGAGCGCCAGTGATGCGGAGTTCCGCCTGACATTCGGGCGCCTCCGCCGTTTTCTCTCGCGGAGGGCCGAAAGCCGGAGGCCCGAAGGGCTCCGGCAGAAGGCGACAGGACTCTGAGAGGAGAGTCAGATGGGCGGTTTGAAGGGAATCTCGAGGCGGGTCCGGCAATTTTCGAGGCGTGTCAGACAGCTCGGGCGGGTCGAGCTGGGCATTGCCGTGCTGGGCCTGGTCGCGGTCCCGGCGATCGCACTCGCGGCAGAAGGCCCGGGCGCCGAACACGCGCCCGAAGAAGTCCCCCCGAGCTACACGGGCAGCGAAAATCCGGGCGGCGAATACATGCCCGAAGAAGTGCCTCCTCCGCAGGGGTCGGCGCCCGAAGAAGTGCCGCCGGGTTACGACGGGACGGAAAACCCTGGAGCCGAAAACGTCCCCCAGGAACTGCCGACGCCGGAAGCGATTCCCCCGGGATATTCCGGAGCCGCCAATCCCGGCATGGCCCACGTCCCCGTTGAACCGCCGCCCCACAACGGCAGCGACAACCCGGGCTCCGGGCACCGCAGCGAAGCCGCCGGCACCAGGGGCCTGGCCCGTGAACACTGCCAGGACTACAAGAAGAACTTCCGGGACAACAAGTCGCAGTTCGGGCGCTGCATCGCCGACGTCGCGAAGTCGATGAACCGCGGAGTCTCCCCCCGCCGTGCCTGCCGGAACCTGAGCCGCAGGCCGGCCGAGGGCGAGCATCGCAGCGACTTCAGCGCCTGCGTCGCGGCGGCCGCGCGGGCCCTGCGCGAGCAGCACCACTCCGAGTAGGCCAACTCTCGAACGAGGAGTCGACCGGGAGGGGGCCTGCACGGGCCCCCTCCCTCCTCGCGAGCGCCTCCCTGGATTCCGCCTAGGATGGGCGCGGCGCCCGCGCATGGGCGATACACACCGGACATAGGAGGATGCATGGCAGCCGAGAGTGCCGCGAGGACCGTTTGGGAGGGCGATCTGCCCACCGGCAGGGGGAGGACGAGCGTCGCCAGCGGGGTGTTCCCGGAGTTCGACGTCAGCTGGCCTGCCCGCACCGAGCGCTCCGCAGGCACCACCAGCCCCGAGGAGCTGCTTGCCGCCGCCCACTCGGCCTGCTTCTGCATGGCCCTCTCCAACGTGCTCGCCAAGGGGGGCAATCCGCCCGAGCGGATCGAGGCCTCGGCCGCGGTCGAGTTCGTCCCCGGCGAGGGCGTCCGCTCCTCGCGGCTCGTCGTCAGCGGCAGCGTGCCGGGCATCGAGCAGGCGGCCTTCGAGGAGGCCGCCGGCGAGGCCAGCGTCAACTGCCCGATCTCGCAGGCGCTGAAGGGGAACGTCGAAATCGGCGTCGAGGCGACCCTGAACGGCTGACGGAGAGGGGCGGCCCGAGGATGGCGATGCGGGTCGTCCTCGCCTCGCTGCCGCTGCCGGGGCACTTCTACCCGCTGGTGCCCCTTGCGCGGGCCTGCCGCGCCGCCGGGCATCGGGTGACGGTCGCGACCGGCCCGTCGCTCGAGGCGGAGGTGCGGGCGCTCGACCTGCCCCTCGCCCCGATCTCCCCGACCACCGAGTGGGCGATTGGGGTCGCCAGGGAGCGCTACCCGGACCTGATCGCGAAGCCGGAGCCCCGCACCTCGTTCATCGCGGCGTTCTTCGCGTCGCTGATCGCACCGGCAGTCGCCGACGAGCTGATTTCCGTGCTGGAGGAGGAGCGGCCCGATCTGGTGGTGCACGAGTTCTACGACGTCGGCGCGGCCCTGGCGGCCGCCGCCGTCGGCGTTCCCGCCGTGTGCCACGGCGTCAATCGGCTACCGCCTCCGCCGATGATGGAGGAGATGGCCGCGCGGGCCGCCGCCTGCCGGCGGGGGCGAGGAGCCCCGGCTCCGGGCGCCCCAAACGACCTCCTCGGCGCCGCGTACCTCGATCTCTGCCCGCCCTCGATGCAGGACGGCGCCTCACTCGAGTCGGCGAGGCGACCGTTGCCCGTCCGGCCGGCGCCGTGGAGCCCGGACATGGAGCTTCCCGCCGCGTTGCGGCACCCTCGGGAGCGGCCGCGCGTCTACGCGACCCTTGGCACGGTCGTCAACACCGGAGAGCGGGCGGTTCGCGTCTTCCGCGCGATCGTCGAGGCCCTCGGCGCGCTGCCCGTGGACGCGGTGCTGACCGTCGGCCGCGACGGCGACCCCGCTGCGCTCGGGCCGCTGCCCGGGAACGTCGAGCTACATCGCTTCTTGCCGCAGGCGCGCCTGCTCGAGCGGGTCGACGCGGTCGTCCACCACTGCGGCGCCGGCACCATGTTCGGCTCGGCTGCCGCCGGGCTGCCGCAGCTCGGCATCCCCCTCTCCACGGACCAGTTCATCTCCGGCGCGCCGGCCCTCGAGGCCTCCGGAGCAGGCCTCGTCCTCACCGGTGATGGCATCGCGCCCGGGCCGATCGCCGCCGCGGTGGGCAGGCTGGTTGAGGACGACGCGCTGCGCGGGCGGGCCGCCGGCCTTCGCGCGGAGGTCGAGCGCATGCCCGCGGCCGTCGCACGGGTCGGACCCCTGGAGGAGGTCGCCCGCTCCTGAGCGCCGCCCGATCCGGATCGCCGGTCGATTGCTATGGTCGGGCGCCGACGGGCCTCGGCCGATCCGCGCCGCACGGGCGAGCCAGCCGGGGCGGCAGCGCGCCGCGACCGTTCGGCCAATTGCCATCGGCCTCTGGCGCCGCCGGGAAGGAGCGTCATGGCAGGAAGCGAGCACCAGGTTGCAGTCGTCGGGGCCGGTCCCTCCGGCATCGCGACCGGCCTCGCGCTGAGGGATGCCGGGATCCGGTCGATCGTCCTCGACCGGGCCGATTCCGTCGCGTCCTCGTGGCGGGGGCGCTATGACCGCCTGCGGCTCAATACCTGTCGGCCGTTCTCGCACCTGCCGGGAAGGCGCTTTCCCCGCGGAACGCCGATGTTCCCCAGCCGTGACCAGCTGGTCGAGCACCTCCAGCACCACGCCGCCGAGGACGGGCTCGAGACCCGGCTCGAGACCTCGGTAGAGGCGATTGCGCGCCAGGACGGCGACTGGCGGATCACCACATCGGCGGGTGAGCTGCGCGTCCCGGAGGTGGTTGTCGCGATCGGGCGTGAGAACGAGCCGGTGATCCCCGCCTGGGAGGGCCGGGACGAGTTCTCGGGACGGCTGCTGCACTCGTGCGAGTACCGCAACCCGGAGCCGTTCGGGGGCGAGAGCGTGCTCGTGGTCGGCCCCGGATGCTCCGGGATGGAGATCGCTCACGACCTTGCCGCCGGGGGCGTGGCGAAGACCTGGCTGGCGGTGCGCACGCCGCCGAACATCCTCCTGCGGGAGGCCCCCGGAGGCATTCCGGGCGACATGCTCGGCGTCGCCCTGTTCCACGCGCCGAGGAGATTCGCGGACGCCTTCAGCCGCTTCGGGCGCCGAATGGGCATCGGCGACCTCAGCGAGCAGGGCCTGCCGGTGCCGGAGGAAGGACCGTTCGAGCAGATGCACCGGCAGGGGAAGACGCCGTCGATCGTCGACGAGGAGGTGATCGACGCGATCCGAGACGGGCGTATCGAGATCGTCCCCGCCGTCGAGTCGCTGGAGCGCTCCAGCGTGCGGCTCGCCGGGGGGCGTACGGTGGAGCCCGACTCGATCGTCGCCGCCACCGGCTTTCGCCCGGCCCTCGAGCGGCTCGTGGGGGATCTCGATGTGCTCGACGAGCATGGCGGGCCCCGTGCGGTGGGCCAGAAGCCGGCGGTTCCGGGAATGCGCTTCGTCGGGTACGTCGTGCGGCCCGGCGGCCTCGGCTACATGGCCAAGGAGGCTCGCCGCGTTGCCCGCGCGATTGCCCGCGAGCTGCGAGCCTGATTTCTGCATCGCGTTTCCTCGCGCGGTCCCGAATGCGTGATGCCCTCGACGTGGGTCCCGCCGATCGCCGGGAATCGCCGGGGGGCCCCGGGGCGGAAGCCTTCAGTGCGCGCTCTCGCCGGCGAGCCGATCCTGGTCATGGTGCTGGTGGACGACGGCGTGGCCCCGTCCGCGAGCGATCAGGTGACGATTCGCGAGAAAGGCGAAGGGAAAGGCGATTGCGAAGCCGGCGGCGATGCTGCCGTAGAAGAGCGGGTCGGCGAGCCCCGCCGCCATCGCCGTCGGGATCAGGATCACGGTCAGGTTGTCGATCAGGCTCAGGGCCTCTCGGGACGGGCCTGTCGGCGGGAGCCTGAATCTACCTCGGCTCGGAGTGCGGGTCGAACCAGCTCGGCCATCTTCGCGTTGAACTTGGCCGACTCGTCGATGAACGGCTCGTGACGGGAGTGCTCGAACCAGACGAGCTCCTTCGATGGGGCCGAGAGGAGCTCGAAGTAGGCGCGGCTGACCTCCGCCGGCACCCAGTGGTCATTCCGGCCGAGCAGGAAGAACACCGGCACCCGCAGCTCGGGAGCGAGCCGATTGAGGTCCAGGCCCGTGACCTCCTCCCACATCGCGTTCAGCGAGAACCTCATGCCCCGAATGGCTCCGGGGAGCTCGAGGACCGAGGATTCCCGGCCGCCCAGCACCGCTCGCGCCATCTTCAGCGCCTCCCCGGGCGCCATCCGTCCCTCCAGCTGCGACAGGCACATGCGCTGGATCAGCAGGCTCTCCGCCGAGTGGGGTGGGGGCCCGATCCGTCGCAGCCTCCTCGCCAGGCGGCGCCTGCCGAGCCGCTCCGCCTCGGCGAGGGCGAACTCGTAGGAGGCCGACTCGCCCGCCGCCCAGTCGCCGATCTGGCCGCAGCCGACGTAGGCGGCGACCTTTCCGGGGAGGCGAGCGGTGTAGAGCGCTCCGAGCGCGGAGCCCCAGGAGTGCCCGAGGATCGCGACCCGCTGCTTTCCGAGACGCCCGCGAACCGCGTCGACCAGCTCGTCGAGGTCGGAGACGAAACGCTCCACGGTCATCGAGCCCCGCGGGATGCCGCGCCTGAACGACTTGCCGGCGCCGCGCTGGTCCCAGTAGACGACCGTGAAGTCCCTCTCCAGCTCGGCGTTGAAGTGCCGGAAGAGCCGTGTCTCGCTGATCCCCGGCCCCCCGTGCAGGAGGATCAGAGGCGGGTTTTCGACGCTCTCGCCGCGGATCATCACCCACTGGTCGACCCCGCCGAGTTGGAGCCGGCCGATCTCGGCGATGCTGCCGCGCAGGACATCGCCCCGCGGGCCCCGGAACGGCGGCGTCCTGCCGAGCCGCTTCATCCTCCTGCGGGTATGGCGCAGGCGGCCGGCGGACCGGGCCGCATGGGCCGGGCCGTCAGCCGCGGCCTTCGATCAGCGGTGCCTCTCCACCGCGGCCTCGAAGGTGAACTCTTCGGGGGGTCCGGGCAGGCCGCGCTCGCCGACCTCCTGCAGGCCGGGCAGCAGGGTCTCGTCCCGGAAGCGCTCCCAGCTTCCCTCCGAGTCGTGTATCGCGACCACGATCCAGCCGTCCGCGGTCTCGCCCGCGTAGTGATGGATCTGTCCCTCGGGCAGCCCCTCTGGCGGATGGACCACCGCCACCGTCGCCTCGTACTGCTCCTTCGTTCCGCCCTTGAACCGGTGCACGATCCCGTATGCCATGAGCAGGCCTCCTGTGGTGGATGGGTCCCGGGAGAAGCTACCAGTCCATGCCCGGCCTACCCCGATCTTGCCGGCTTGCCGGCCTCGATCCAGCGGCGGAACACCGCGATCCTCTCGGGCGGCCAGGCTCCGTCGCAGGGCATCGATCCATCCTCGAGCCGTGCCGCGATCGAATCGGCCTCGCGAGCGACCTCGTCATAGGACCACAGGTCGAGCCTGAAGCTCATCGAGTCACGGTCGTGCTGCCGGAACAGCGGCCTGATGTGCTCCTCGAAGCCGAGCGGTTGCCCGATCGCCGGCAGGTCCGGCTCCCCTTCGGCGGATGTGGTCTCGGCCTCCCCGCCCCGGGTCGCGAACCTGCTCGCTCCACCCCAGTCGGGGAAGTGAGCCGCGAGGGAGTCGGCGATCTCGTCCAGGGCCCCACAGACCGCGGCGATCTCCCCACCCAGGTCCTCAGTGGCGGCTTCCTCGATCAGCTTGCCGAACCTTCCGGCTTCCCGAACGCGCTCCTCGAGGACCGCCCAGGCGGCCTCGCGATGGGGCAGCAGGTAGTCGCTCTCGTAGAAGAGCTCGAAGGTCGGTCCGGCGGTTCGGCCCGGGAGCTCCGCGCCGACCGGCAGCGTCGTGATCAGGCCGCCGAGCGGTTTCAGAACCCGGAACATCAGGGTGAAGGTGGCGTTCGCGAGGGTCGCGAGCTGCGTGTCGGACTCCTCGGTGTGGGCGAAGTATCGCTCCATCGCCTGGAGCAGGATCTCGTAGCTCACGTTGAAGAGATCGGAGCACAGCGCCGTGGTCCGCTCCGAGATCTGCGGCACCGAGTCATCGTGCTCGCAGCGGCGCACGGTGGCGAACGTCACCGGCTTCACCGGGTCGAAGCCCGGATTGCTCCCCTTCATCTCACGGAACTCGTCGAGGATCTTCACGAACTGCCCGAAGTGCGCGTCCTCCCAATGGCCGCGCGCTCCCTCGCCCTGCTCGAGAATCGTGTCGATCGCGCGTCGAGCCGAGCGGAGATCGGTGACCGCCACCAGCTCGGGCCAGTGGAAGTCGTCGCCCGTGGCCTGAGCCTGGGGCGGGCCGACGAAGAGGTTTCTCTCGCCGAATCTGTCCGCCAGGCGCTCGAAGCCCTGCTCGATGGAGCGGTAGAGATGGCCGACCGTCGCGAAATCCTGGAGTTGCGGGACGATGTCGCGCTCGGTGACCAGGGGGACCACGTCGTGAGCGGGAACGTCGATGCCCTCCGCGCCGGCGAGCTCCATCCCCTCGGGGCGCTCGAGGAACATGAAATGGCGCAGGGCGTCTTCGCCGAACGGGACGAGCATCAGGTTCACGCCGGCCGGATAGTGGTGCGCCGGAGCCGGGAGGTTCGGGCGCCAGAGGTGCGGTGCGGCGCCGATCGCCGCAAGCAGGTTCTGGACCAGGGCAAGGTGCAGCATCTCCTCGGTCGCCACTCGCGAGACGACTTGGCGCCAGCGGCTGACGGCGTCGAGCTCCTCGGCGCTCAGCCCTTCCTCCACGCTCTCCTTGAGCGAGAAGGCCGCGAACAGGTACTGGCACATGATCCCGTGCTCGAGCTCGGCGCCCTCCCAGAGCATGTAGATCAGGGCCTCGCGGTGCTCGATCACGAACGGGGCCTCGGGCGCGGCCGTCCCCCCGCGGGTTGCGAGGACCTGTGCGAGCCGGCCCTGGCCGGTCGGCGCTATGTCTTGCGCGTCCTTTCCCATCTCGGACCCGCGAGCACGCTAGCCGCGCAGCCGATCGCGGTCAAGCATCGCCGCCTGAGTCCGGACGCGGCCCGCGCGAGGGGCTTGGTTTGGCGAGCCGCGGTCCCCGGGTACCCGGGGCTGGATGAGCAGCCCGCGTCGACTCTCCCTGACCGTTGCAGTTGTCGCGCTTCTCCTTGCGCCTGGACTCCTCGCTTCGCCGGCCTCGGCGACGAAGCCGCCGAAGGTGATGGCGGCGCTGGGCGACTCGATCACCCGGGCCTTCAACTCCGACGGCCCCGGCTGCCCGACCGGGCCGTCGCTGGACTGCCCGAGGAACTCCTGGGCGACGGGCACGAACCCCGCGGTGGACAGCCAGTATCAGCGGCTTGAGGAAAGGGATCCCGGCCGTGACCTCATCGCCCACAACGACGCCGTCTCCGGCGCCCGCGCCGTCCACCTGCTGGCCCAGGCCGAAAAAGCGGCGGAACAGCATGCCGACTACGTGACGATCGAGATCGGCGCGAACGACGCCTGCGGCGGCACCTCGCTCACCACCTTCCGAAGCCAGGTGGACAGCGCCCTCCACGCCCTCTACCGCGGCGACCGCAAGGCCTACGTCGAGATGCTCAGCATCCCGGACATCAACCAGCTGCACGCGCTCTTCACCAATCCGCCCGACGCAAACGCGATCGCGCGCTGGAAAGCCCTCAACGTCTGTCAGGCGCTTCTCGCCGACCCGCTGTCGACCGAACCGGCCGACGTGGCGCGGCGGGCGGCGTTCAGGTCGAACGTGATCGCCCTCAACCATGAGCTGAGAGGTGCCTGCGCCGAGTTCAAGCGCTGCCGCTACGACGGAAACGCGGTGTTCAACTCGCCGTTCACGACCGCCGACGTCGCCACCGTGACCAACACGGAAGGGCTCGACATCTTCCCGTTCAACGTCCTGCCCGTGTTCGGCTCCGGCTATCCGAACTCGACCGCCGACTACTTCCACCCGTCGCTCGAGGGCCAGGCGAGCCTCGCGCAGATCTCCTGGGAAGCGACGTTCCCCGACTACGTGCTGAGGAGGAGGGGCCTGCTCTCGCGCTGATCGCGAGGGCGCCGCGGGCCCTCGCTATGGTTGGCGTGTGAGGTTTCGGGCTGGGGCAGCGGTTGCGATGGTAGTGCTCGTGGCGGGGGGTGCCCTGGCCGCGAGCGCACCGGCCAGCTTCCCCGGCCGACCGGGGAAGATCGCCTTCTCCTGGGGAGTCGTCCCCGCACACCGATACCGGATCCAGGTCATGGGCCCGAACGGAAGCGGCAGCCGCCGGGCGATCTTCGTCACCAAGGTGGCCGACACCTTCGCCCAGGGCGGCCCTGCCTACTCTGCGGACGGCCGCCATATCGCCTTCTCGCTGGAAGGGGACATCTACGTGGTCAACGCCGACGGAAGCGGGCTTCGCCAGGTCACCAGCGGCCCCGCGCGAGACCGGAGCCCGAGCTTCTCTCCCACCGGCACGTCGCTGGTCTTCTCGAGAAGCGGCGTCGGGGTCAGCGACATCTACACGATCGGCGTCGACGGTGCCGATCCGAAGCAGCTGACCGCCGAAGCCGGCGCCAACTACGACCCGACCTGGTCGCCGAACGGACGCCTGCTCGCCTTCGTCAGCAATCGCAGCGGCAGCTCCCATGTCTGGCTGATGCGCCCGGACGGCTCGGGACAGCGCATCCTCGTGCGCGACCGTCCGCACCGAGCCGACGGGCAGGTGCAGCCCGAGTTCGCCCCCAACAGCCACCGGATCGCGGTCTCGCGGGGCGCGCACCTGGTGACGATGAGGCTGAACGGCACCCACCGGCACGTCCTCAACCGCTCATCGATGCTCAGCGACCCGACCTACTCGCCCGACGGCCGCAGGATCGCGGCGATCAGGACCTTTCGCGGCCCCGGGCACCAGTACTCGATCGTCACCATGAACGCGAACGACGGCTCGCACAGGCGCACGATCCGCAGCCACATCCTGCGCATATACGGAATCGGGTGGCAGCCGCTGCCCCGCCGCTCCTCGCCGTCGCGCTCCCCCTCGCCCTGAGCACTCGGGGAGCTCAGTCGCCACCCTCAGCTTCAGGCCCTTGCGCTGTGGGCGGGGGATTGATAACCGTCGTCGGCAACCGCCAAACCGCAAAGGGGGTCAGGGGATGAAGTCGACAACGCGGTCAACGCAGACGTCTCACCCGCCTTCGCTCGGGGCTTCCACCCTATGCGAGGCATTTCGGCACACGGCGGCGCAGCTCGCCGAGCGGCCGGCGCTGCGGGCCTGGGGCAGTGACTCGGAGTGGAGCTGGGCTGAGTACGACGCCATCGTGCGAAGGCGGAGCGCCGCCTTCGCGGCTCTGGGAATCGGCCGTGGGGACACGGTCGGCTTCATGTTGGCCAACCGCCCGGCGCTGCACCTCTGCGACGCGGCTGCGATGCACCTCGGCGCGACCTGCTTCTCGATCTACAACACGTCGTCGGTCGAGCAGGTCGAGTACGTCCTCGGCGACGCCGCCAACAGGGTTCTCGTCACCGAGCCGCAGTTCCTCGACAGGGCGCTCGAGGCGCAGGGGCGGGTGGATACGCTCGAGCACCTGGTCGTCGTCGGGGAGGGTGGAGACGGGATGCTCTCGCTCGGGGAATTCGAGGCGCTCGGCTCGGACTCCTTCGACTTCGATGCCGCCTGGCGCGCGGTCGAGCCCGAGGACGTGCTCTGCCTCCTCTACACGTCCGGCACGACCGGGCCGCCGAAGGGCGTTCAGCTCACGCACGACAACGTCCTCTCGGGGTGGCGCGCATTCCACGAGGCCTTTGCCTTCAGCCCGGCGGGCCGTTCGATCTCCTTCCTTCCCAGCGCCCACATCTTCGACCGCTACACGAACCTCTACGCGTCGATGGTCCATGGCAACACCGTGCACTGCTGCCCGGATCCCCGGCAGGTCATGGACTGCACCGCCGAGGTCGGGCCGACGTTCTGGTCCGGCGTGCCCCGGATCTGGGAGAAACTGCAGGCGGCTTTGGAAGCGCAGGGGGTCTCCGATCCCGCGGCCCTGCCCGAGGAGGAGAGGGCGGCGATCCGCGCGAGGCTGGGCCTCGACGAATGCGAGCTCTTCGCCGTCGCCGGGGCGCCGACTCCGCCCGAGGTGATCCTCTACTTCCAGGCGCTGGGGATCGAGATCTGTGAGATCTGGGGGATGTCGGAGACCTCCGGCGCGGCCACCCTGAACCGGCCGGGGAGGATTCGGCCGGGAACCGTGGGCACTCCGCTGCCCGGTGTCGAGCTGAGCTTGGCCGAGGACGGCGAGCTGCTCGTCCGTGGCCCGATCGTGATGAAGGGCTACCGCGACATGCCGGAGAAGACGGCCGAGGCGATGTCCGCGGATGGCTGGCTTGCCACGGGCGACATCGCCGAGATCGACGAGGACGGCTACGTGACCATCGTCGACCGCAAGAAGGAGCTGATCATCAACGCGGCGGGGAAGAACATGTCGCCGGCCAACATCGAGGCGAAGATCAAGGCCGCCTGCCCGCTTGCCGCTCAGGTGGTCGCGATCGGCGACAACCGGCCGTACAACGTCGCCCTGATCACCCTCGACCCCGACGCCTGCGGGGCCTTCGCCGCCAAGCACGAACTCGGTGCTCCCTCTCCGGCCGCGATGGCGCGGGAGGAGGCGGTGCGCGAGGCCGTGGCCGCCGGGGTGGAGGAGGGGAACGCCTCTCTCTCCCGAGTGGAGCAGATCAAGCGGTTTCATCTTGTCGAGGGGGAATGGGCGCCGGGTGGCGCCGAGCTGACCCCGACCTCGAAGCTGAGGCGGAGGCCGATCGAACGCGAGTACGAAACGGAGATCGAGGCGCTCTATTCCTAGGAGGCTCGAGTTCAGGACATCCCGGCCTCGGCGATGCCTGCGGGCGAATGAAGCGTCGGTGGCTCTCGCTCGACCGGCCTATCCGGCATAGTCGAACGTCGACCCGTACCCGCAGACGCCGCGGTAGCTGAACCTGAGCCGGTCGTCCTCGACCAGGAGCTGATCGGCGACGAGCTCCTCTCCCGTGCGCTCATGTCCGGGGATCACGCAGGTGACGGTCTCGTCGCCCTGATATCGATCCCGGATCTGGACGCTGACGCGATCGCGGATTCGCAGTCGCTGGCGGCGCCGGCTGTGGTCCACCTCGATCGCGACGGGTCGCACCGCCACCCGGTCGCTCGCCTTCCAGGCCCAGGGGAAGTGGGAGCCCGCATCGCCGCCGAGCCGGCCGCTGAAGATCGCCTCGAGCGCAGCGCGCTGCTCGGTCGAGGCCCCTCGTCGAGGTAGAGGATCCAGGTCCACGGCGAGCCCGGCTCGTCGTCGCTGTACCGGCAGGCCATGGCCACGGGGAGCCCCGAGAGGTCGACGCCGTCGGCGGCTCCCCGATCGATCAACCACGAGAGGATGCCCATGCAGACGCCGTGCGTCGAGCGGCCCCCGGGGGCGCCGTCGATCCGGCGGCACGGGCAGATCGGGTCGCAGTTGCACGACTCGAAGTAGGTGCCGCGAATCCGCCAGCTCATCGCCCGGTCCGCATCGGTCACATCCCGCTCATCTGAGACATCTGATTGCCGCCGGGGATCGTCAGCCCGGGGATCGCATCGGGCGCCACCAACAGCAACACGCCGAGGACGAGCAGGACCGCGGCGATTCCGTAGGTGGCAACGCCCCGCCAGGGGATGATCTTCTCGGCCGCGATCAGCGCCGAGCCGAATGCCATCCAGGCGACGCTCATGATCCCGAGCGCAAACAGCGACGCCATCAGGGCCCAACAGCAGCCGATGCACCAGGCGCCGTTCCTCATTCCCATGTCGAGAGCGCCCGACCAGCCGTCGCGCCAGCTGCCGAGAAGGAAGCCCAGCGGGCTGCGGCACTTGCCGAGGCAGGCATCCTTGAGCGGGGTCAGCTCGTAGACCGCCGCGGCGACGAGCGTCGCCCCCGCGAGCCATCTGCCCGCTCGATCCCAGGCGAGGGCTCCGCCCCCGACGCCCCGGGTCGCCGCCGCGACCCCGAACGCGGCGAGGCCGGCCGTGGCCCAGGCGATCAGGTAGCCGCCGGCAAAGAGCATCGGTGCGACGACCGAAGCTCTCCGAGCCATTCGCGCATACAGCGCGATGGTAGGGGCAACCGAGGGGAGCATCATCGCGGCCATCATCACCGTCCAGATGACGATGAACGAGCCGAACGCGCCGATGCCGGTCCACGGCCCCCGGTCCATGCCGCTCATCCGGTCGACGCTCCACCACCAGGCGGCGGCGGCGAGGGCGAAGAGCAGGGCGACCAGCCCGAGCCGCGCCCGCGCCGCCATCAGCGCGGGACCGAGGCCGCCCGGTCCCTCGGCGGCTGCTCTTGCCCTCGTACTCGATCCCGAACGCGTTGATGTCCGAGCGCTTCGCCTCGGCCATGGTGAGGTTGGAGCCGGCGGGGTGGAACATCCCGTCGAAGCGGACCGGCTCGCCGTCCTCCTTGCCGAATGGCACGACGTCCTCGATTTCGAAGTCGATCGAGTCGGCCACGCGCACGCTGTGCCGGGTTCCCTCGTCCTCGAACTGGATCGCAGCCCGCTCGACGCCGACGACTTCGCCCACGAGCGGCGCGAGCGTGCTCATCGGGCCGCCGAGCTCGCCGCTGAAGACGCCCACGAGCTTCTGGAGCTGCTCATCCGTTGCCTCCTCGTCGACGTACAGCCCGAGTCGCCAGTTTCCCTCGGTCATGACCTTCGGCGTGTCCGCGACCACCACCACCCTCCGACCCGCGACGTCGGTCCCCTCCACCTGGCCCTCCTTGATGTTGAAGGCGAGCGTGACCCGGCAGTAGTCGTAGGTGGCACCGTGGTCGAATGAGAGGTTGCAGGGACACATCCGCTCGCACGAGCACGTCTCGGCGTAGCTGCCCTTCACGTTCCACGCCATCGAAAACCTCCTCCCGAATGGCGGATCGATCGATCTGCTGCTTCGCAGCTATTCCAGTGCTTCCTGGCTATGCGCAGTTGAAACTCCGTCCGGGCAACCGAACGTCGGATGGACGCTTCGGAGCATCCCGACCAGCGCACGACTCCATTCGGGCAAATCATGCTGCCGGGAGCGCGACTCTGCGGCGGCGGATGCGTTCGATGCTCCCGAGGCTGGGCGATGGCCTGAGGCTGGCTTGAGGACGGCCTGGGAACCTCCTCGCCGCCGGCCATCCGCCCGGCCCCTTTTCCTCAACAGACGAGGACCAGGTCGAACGGCAAGCTGCTCGACGATCCTTCCTGATAGGTGTCGACGAACATCACGTTGGGTTCGCCTGCTTGGCTGAAGATCTGCGCCGAGCGCTCTGCGGCGATGAGCAGAACGGCACCCGTGAGGCGAAAGCGGACCGTCGCGTTCGCCGTGCAGTTGAGAATCGAGTTGGGAAAGGCAATCCGGCAGGAGCCCGGGTCCGGTTGCGATGAGCTCACCCCGGGAGGTAGCGGCAGCTGAGGCGAGCAGCTTGCGGTGAAGGACATCGCGGTGACGTTGGCCGCGCGCACGTTGTTCAACGAGCCCTGGTCGATGTCGGCTCCGCTCAGCGAGCCGTCCTGGACATCGGCTCCGCTCAGCGAGCCGTCCTGGACAGTGCCGGCATTCACCGCGCCGCTTCCAATCTTCGCCGTGGTGATGGCGCCGTTCTTGATTTTGGCGGTCGTGACTGCCCGCTTCTTGATTTTCGCCGAGCCAACGGAGTTCTTCCTGATCTTGGCCGCCGTCACCGCGTTCTTCTTCAACTGCTTCGAGCCAACCGAGTTCTTGCCCAGGTGGCCTCCCGCGTAGGCGGCACCGCCGCCGAGCAGTAGGAACAGGCACAGCGTGGAGACGACATTGGAGTAGGTGAGCTTGGAGCGCATCTCGACCTCCTTGATCGGGAAGGGCGGGCGAGACGCCCAGGCACTCTATGCCGGGAAAAGCGGTCCGGTCAATCAAGCGGCGGGCACAAGCGAGGGAGTCCTCGTGTCCTCACGCTTCTGTCGGGCGCTTGGGTCGGCCGGTGCTCTCGCGGGCGCCCCGCAGCCGATTCCCGAGGTCATCCAAGATCGCCTCGGTGGCCGTGGCGCCGAAATCGAGTTGCGCCCAGGCTGCGCAGCTGTAGGAGGGCGTCAAGGGTCCTCACCCCTCCCGCCGCCTTGACCTGCACGCCTGGTCCGACCGTCCGGCGCATGAGCGCAACGTCGTCGGCCGTCGCTCCTCGTGGGGCGAATCCGGTGCTGGTCTTGATGAAAGCGGCCCCCGCGTCCTCGGCGGCCCTGTAGCCGGCGACCTTCTCGCTGTCCGTCAGGTAGGCGTTCTCGAAGATGACCTTGACCGGGTGGTCATCGGCGGCCTCCACGACCCTGGCGATCTCGTCCTGCACATAGGCGGTGTCACCGCTTCGCAGCCGGCCGATGTTGATCACCATGTCGATCTCATCGGCTCCTGCCGTGAATGCCTCCGCGGCTTCGAACACCTTGGCTGAAGTGGTGCTCGAGCCGTGGGGGAAGCCGATCACCGTGCAGACGAGTGCGTCGCTGTCACGCAGCTCGTGCGCGGCTGTCGAGACGTCCGCCGGGCGGACGCACGCAGACACGGTGTGTCGGTCCCGCACAAGCTTCAGACCCACCTCGATGTCGGCCACGGTCAGCTCCGGGCGCAGGAGCGAATGGTCGATCATCTGCGCGACCTCTTCCTGAGATGGCAGGGAACCGGTCCAGGTGGGGGCATCCAGCGAGGTCCTTGACATCGCGGATGAGTCTACGTTCGATCGGCGTGTTGACACCGCGTTGACACCCCAGCCGCGGCCGGCGGCGCGGGGGCCTCGATCACCCTTTTCCATTCACCCGCCGCCGGGGCGTCAGCCGCATGAGCCACTCCTCGAATCCTTGGGCCTCGAGGATGCCGGCGAACGACCTCCTCGACGATGAAGACGACCCGATGGCCACGCCGGCGGAGCTGCCGATCCCCACGCAGTTGTTCGTCGGGCCGAAGGCACCCTCAGGGATAGAGCGCATCATTGGCGGATGCGCCTGGCCTTGGCAAAGCGGCCATCTGTGACAAGCCGCTCATAAGGTGAACCCCGACCGAGCGGGCACCGTAGACGGCGCGTGAAACCGCTTGGCGCGAGGATCGTGGCGATCGCAGCCGTGGCCGTCGCGGCCCTTGCCGCCGCCTACGCCGTCGGAGGATGGCGTGGTTCTTCGTCCCCTGGCATCGCCAATTCCGCCGCCTTCGCCTGGCTCCATCCACACGTCGCACCGGCCGGCTGGTCGACCTGGCGGCTGCCGGGCTCGCCGGCCCGCCTGCCCGCAGCCCCCGGTTGGCGGCTCGAGTCCGGGGACCCGGGGACCCGAACCGCCGTGCTCAGGGGGTCGGCGGGTGAGATTGCCGGCTATCTCAACGCGACTCCCCGCCAGGGAGCGGAGAGCCTGCGCAACTGGACCACGTTTCGGGTCGCCCACGACAGGGAGGAGGGCGATCGCGAAGTGAGGCTGCTGGCCGGCGCGACCGAGCTCCGCTTTCGCTCGGGGGCCGGTTCCTGCGTGCTCGATTCCCGATCCGACACTCTAGGATCATCCCCAATGGGTCCGATGATGCCGCCCCCGGTTGATGCATCGATGGTGGGATCGACGATGGCTGAGTTGTGCGGCAACAGGGCAATCAAGGATGCCGCGATCTCAATGGTGAGCTTCAACACGATTCTCGTCCGTCGCTCCTGTGCGACGAGCTTGAAGCCATGCTGATCTACTCGATGGGCGTTTCGGTGGACGGCTTTATCGCCGACCGCGAAGGCGCGTTCGAATGGTCGGTCCCCAATGAGGAGCAGTTTCGTTTCCACATCGCCCAGACACGCGAGCTGGGCGGTTTTCTGTGTGGCCGCAGGCTTTACGAGACGATGCTGGTGTGGGAGACCGATCCGTCGATGCGCGAGGACGAGCTCGATGCCGAGTTCGCCGACGTCTGGTGCGCGATCCCGAAGGTCGTCTTCAGCCGTACGCTCGACAGCGTCGAGGGCAATGCCCGGCTCGCTGAGGCGTCGGTGGCCGAGGAGGCCGCCGCGGCGCTCGACGCGACCGACAAGGATGTCGCGATCGGCGGTGCCGGCCTGGCCGCGACGGCTGTCGAGCTCGGCCTCGTCGACGAGCTGCGGATGTTCCGCAATCCGGTCGTTGTCGGTGGCGGCACGCCGTTCCTGCCGCCAGTCCCCGAAGACGTTCCGCTGGACCTGGTCGAGACCAGGAAGTTCGGCTCGCGCGTGATCTACGAGCGCTACAGGCTCGCCCGCGGTGAGTCGGACTGACACCGCCCTCCGCGACGGAGGGTCAGGATGCTGAAGCCGGGCTGGAGGGTCGCCATCCGAAGGGCCATGCGGATCTCCTCGCGCAGCTCGGCCGCATTAGCGGTGCTTTCAAGAAGTGCCGGAGGAGGGACTCGAACCCCCGACACGCGGATCATGATCGCGCGGCGGGCGTCGAGTGGGTGGGTGCGGGGCCTGATGGCCTCAGCTGAGGCGATTCGTGTCGGTCGTTTCGCCAAGGGTGAGCCGACGGGCCTCGCCGCCGGGACCGTTCCGCGAGCTATGTCGCCAAAGCAGCACCGCGCCGATCAGGAAGCACAGGCCGCCCAGCGACGTGCACCAATTTGCCGGGGCGAGGGCGAGGATCGACCCGGTCGACGGGACGATATAGGAGGCGATCGCGGCGATGCCGAAGAGCACGCAGCCCAGGAGGTTGACCGCGGCCATCGTCCAGGCGGGATCGTTCCCAGTCGGAAGCCAGCGCCTGGGCAACAGATGCGGCCCGCTGGTGATCGCGTAGGCAAGCGCGCCGGAGGCAAGGAAGCAGATCGAGCCGAACAGGTCCGGTGCCCACACCAGCCTGTTCTGCTGTTCAGCCGTCAGGCCCTCCTGCAGGGCATGGAAGGTGCTGACGTTGAAGAAGAGGGTTCCTGCGAACTGGACGGCGGCGCTCCACCAAGGGGCCCCGGCGAAACGCCGTTTCCCCCGCAGCGTCCCCTCGCGGAGCTCGAGGGCGGCGGCCGCCGTGAAGAACAGCGAGCCGACGAAGAAGACGATGCCGTCAGCTCCCTGGCCGACGAGCTGGACGAAACCGGGAAAGGGCCCGATGAAGAAGCAGGTCGAGCCGATCGCGAAACCTGCCGCGATCCAACGGTCCCAGTCGGCGCGGGGAGAATGCCGCGCCAGAGTGAGCGCGTGACCGATCACGCGTCGGGAGGATAGGACGATGGACGGAGACCCACAGGGACAGGCGACCGGGCGAGGGCCGTCCCCGGCCACCTCGAGCTGCACGCCCTGCGGCGGTGTCCTGTCAGTTGAAGATTGCTACCGATGCCGCGTAGCTCGCGCTGCGCCCAGGCCCTCGCGGTCCCCGGCGGCCGCGGAGCGGCGATCGCCCTGATCGGGGAAGGACCGGTCGGCGGCGGCCTCGAGCAACTCCAGCTCGGTGTCGATCGCGGCTTGCCTCGACTCGGGCACCATCTCCCGCAGGTCCTCGAGCAGCGCCCGCAGGCGCCGGGTCACCTGAATCGACCCTTCGCCGAATTGTCGGGTCTCGTTGACCGCCAGGGTCAGCAGGTCCTCCCAGGATGGGACCGGGTAGACGAACCGAGGCGTGCCGCCCGCGTCGTAGCCCACTCCGGGCTCCAGGCGCCGCCCGCCAACCTGGCGCAGCAGCAGCTCGACCTGATCGAGCGCCTGTATCGACGTCGTCGGGTCGTTGACGCCCGGCGAGAGTGCCTTGGCCGAAATGTCGGCGAGCAGACGGAAGGCGAAGGCCGGATCCTGGCGGAGGGTCCGCTCGTCCCCGGTCGCTATTGCGCCCTGCAGCCACCCGTCCTCTATCGAGCCGCCCTCGCCGCCAACCCGAAAGAGCGGGGCGCCCGTTGCGACCAGCTCACCCACCCTGGGAATCAGCTCGATCACGGTGTCGGCATTCGCGGCGCGCTTCACCAAGCCCTCGAAGTCGACGCTCTGCAGAACCCCGGGCTCGCCGCTGTGGAGGACCGTTCGAGCCGGCTCTGTGACCTCGGGCACGGGGCGGGATTCGTCCTCGTCGTAGGGATCGGGGTAGACACGGTCCACAACCCGCCGGGCGTCACGACCGAGATCGCGGAGCACGGCGGCGACCCGCAGACCCTGGGTCGTCTTGCTGATCAACCGCAGGAACATGACCATGCTGAGCAGCAGCAGGACCAGCGCGATGGAGATCGAGTTGTTGGGTACGAAGGTTTCGTCTTCGGCGGTGCCGACTACGCGCAGCACCAGCAGCGCGTAGATGAAAGTGGCCATGAAGATGCCGAGGGCGATCTTCGTCGTAGGGGCGCGAAGGAAGCGGCGCAGCATTCGCGGGGAGAACTGGCTCGAGCCGAACTGAACTGCAAGCAGGAGGATCGAGAAGACGAAGCCGGTGAAGGTGATCATGCCGCCGGCCAGTGCTCCGAGCACGGCCCGGCCCGCTTCTGCCCCGAAGGCGATCCCGATCGTCGAGTGGACGCTTTCGTCGACATCGGGCAGCACGATGCCCATTGCGATCGCCGAACCCCCGAAGATCGCCGGCACGATCCAGAGGCTATTGCGAACGTACTCATAGATGCGCCAGCGAGTGCGCCACGACATTGCAGCGTCATTATGCCTCTTCCACTCACGACCCGGCGGCTCTCGGCCGAGACGATTCGTAGAGCAAAGGTGGCCGGGAGTAGCCTTGAGCGTCGTGGCTGACTCGATCGACCAACCCGCTGCCGCGGAGCGGCGGTGCTGCGCCCCGAGCGCGGCGCGGGTCGGACGCGAAGATGAGCCGCAGCGCGGCGCGGGCCGCGGCGCAACCAATGCCATGCTGCTCCTGGAGGGCGGGCAGTTCCTCATGGGCACGGACGATGCCGACGGCTTCCCCGCCGACGGGGAGGGCCCGGTTCGCCGTGTGGCGCTCGATCCGTTCTGGATCGATCCGGTCGCGGTCACCAATGAGCGCTTCTCCGAGTTCGTCGCCGAGACCGGGCACGTCACCGACGCGGAGCGCTACGGCTGGTCATTCGTCTTCGCCGGCCTCCTGCCGGATGACTTTCCCGCCACCCGCGCGGTCGCCCAGGCGCCCTGGTGGCGGCAGGTCTTCGGTGCTGAGTGGCGGCACCCGGAGGGGCCCCAGTCCGACCTCGCGGGTCGGCTGAACCACCCCGTCGTGCATGTTTCGTGGCGCGACGCGAGCGTCTTCTGCGAGTGGGCGGGGCTGCGTTTGCCGACCGAGGCGGAGTGGGAGTGCGCGGCGCGAGGCGGGCTCGAGCAGAAGCGGTTCCCGTGGGGAGACGATCGAGAGCCGGGCGGGGATCACCGGATGAACGTCTGGCAGGGGTCTTTTCCCACGAAGAACACGCTCGAGGACGGCTACCTCGGAACCTGCCCGGTCGACGCCTTTCCCCCCAACGGCTTCGGCCTCCACAACACCTCCGGCAATGTCTGGGAATGGTGCTCCGACTGGTTCGATCCGACCTTTCACGCCTCCCCGGGCGCCCCCCGGGAAAACCCCTCGGGACCGTCCGCCGGGCGAGCCAAGGTGACCCGCGGAGGCTCGTACCTCTGTCACGACTCCTACTGCAACCGCTACCGGGTGGGAGCACGCAACGCGAACGAGCCCCGCGACTCGACCGGCAACCTCGGCTTTCGCTGCGCTCGGGACGCCTGAGTCGGCCGGGTTGACCTGGCCGGGGGTCGCCCCCTAGCCTTGGCGACGACCGCTAGCAGGGGCGGCAACTTCGAAGAAAAGGAGAAATTGATGGCTGAGACCCCGATCGACCTGCTTGTGGCCGCCTATCAGGACGTCGACACGGCGGGAGGCGACTTCGATGGTTTGCTCGCCCTCGTCGAGGAGAAGAAGGTCGAGATCGAGGGAGTCATCCTCGTCACGCATGACGCAGACGGCAACGTGGCGGTCCGGCAGACCGGCGACCACCTCGGTCGCAAGGGCATGGGATGGGGCGGCGGCGTCGGGCTCGCCGTCGGCCTGTTCGCCCCGCCGCTGCTGGCCTCGGTCGCGGTTGGTGCCGTCGGCGGCGGGCTGATCGGCAAGTTCGTCGATCACCGAGTGGAGCAGGGCATCCACGACAAGATCGGCGAGAACCTGCCGCCCGGCTCCGCCGGGATCATCGCTGTCTTCGAGGAGGCTCAGCGGCTTGCGGTGGAGCAGGCGCTCCCCGGCTCACCGCTCAAGTCCGTCGTCCAGACAGACAAGGAGGGCCTGGGCGCGCTCAAAGACGGCCTCGCCGAGGCAATGGGCAAGTTTGAGCCGGACCGGACGGTACTCCCGATCCCCGATCGCGGCTTCGGCGGGACGGCGGGCCGCACGCTCAAGGACTCGGTGGCGGACTGGTCGATGATTCCTGCCCCGCAAGCGCCGGACGGAGCGCCCAACGTGTTGCTCGTGCTGATCGACGACGCCGGCTTTGGCGCTCCCGACACCTTCGGTGGGCCGGTGAGCACGCCCAACTTCACACGCGTCCAGCAGATGGGCCTGACCTATGACCATTTCCATGTCACCGCAGTGTGCTCACCCACCCGCGCCGCGATGCTCACCGGGCGCAACCAGCACCGTGTCGGCTTCGGCTCGATCGCCGAGTACCCGGGCCCATTTCCCGGCTATACGGCAGCGAAGCCGCGGAGCTGCACGGCGCTGCCGCGCATCCTCTCGGAGAACGGCTACGTCACAGGGGGCTTCGGCAAGTGGCATCTGACCCCCAACAACGAGCAGGGAGCGGCGGGACCGTTCGATCACTGGCCGAAGGCGTGGGGGTTCGATCACTGGTGGGGATTTCTCAGCGGCGCCGCGGGCCAGTACGACCCGATCATCACCGAGGAAGACACGGTCGCGGGCGTGCCCGAGGGCGAGGCCGGCGAGCAGTATTACTTCCCCGACGATCTCACCGACAAGGCGGTGGAGTGGCTTCATGGCGTCCGGGCCCAGGACGCGGAAAAGCCCTGGTTCATGTTCTACTCGACCGGCTGCGCACACGCCCCCCACCACGTGGCCAAGGAGTGGGCCGACAAGTACAAGGGGCAGTTCGACGAGGGTTGGGACAACCTGCGCGAGGTGATCTTCGAGCGCCAGAAGAAGCTGGGGATCGTCCCGCCGGACACCGAGCTGACCGAGCGCCCCGAGGCGTTCCCAGCCTGGGACTCGCTCGACGATACCGCCAAGAAGCTCTACGCCCGGCAGATGGAGGTCTACTGCGGCTACCAGGAGAACGCCGACTGGAACGTCGGGCGGCTGCTCGACTCGATCGAGGAGATGGGTGACCTCGACAACACCCTGATCATCTACATCTGGGGCGATAACGGCGCCAGCCTCGAGGGCACGACAACCGGCTCGTTCAACGAGCTGACCTTCCTCAACGGCCTGGTGCTCGATCCCGAGCAGCAGACCGAGCTGATCGACCGATACGGCGGCTTCGACGCGCTCGGCGGCCCCGACACGGCGCCGCACTGCGCGGCGGCTTGGGCGCACGCCTGCAACACGCCCTTCAAATGGGGCAAGCAGACCGCGAGCCACCTTGGGCGGCACTCGCGACCCGATGGTCGTCGCCTGGCCCTCCCGGGCCAAGCCGAGCGTTGACTCGCGCTCCCAGTTCACCCACTGCATCGACATCGGCCCGACAATTCTCGAGGCCGCCGGCATTCCTGAGCCGAGCACCGTCGATGGAATTGAGCAAGAGCCGATGGACGGCACCAGCTTCCTCTACACGTTGGATGACGCCGATGCACCGGAGCGCCACACCGTCCAGTACTTCGAGATGTTCGCCAGCCGCGCCATATACAAGGACGGTTGGTGGGCGGCGTCGAGGCCGGACCGGCTTCCCTGGGACCTCTCGCCAGAGACACTCGCTGCGTTCGGCCCCGACGCAGACTGGGACCCAGATCGGGACGTCGGCTGGGAGCTGTACGACCTGCGCCAGGACTTCTCGCAGGCGAAGGACGTCGCCTCCAATCACCCGGAGAAGGTGAAGGAACTGCAGGAGCTCTGGTGGCAGGAGGCGGAGCGCAACCGAGTGCTGCCGCTGATGGCGGGCTTCTCGGTCGTTACGGCATTCTCCCGCCCCTGCCGACCCAGACCCGGTTCAGCTTCGCCGGCGACGTGCAGAACGTCAACTGGGGCATGATCCCGAGGATCTACGGCCGCTCCTACGCGATCGAGGCAGACCTCGTCGTTCCCGGACTCCGGCGCCGAGGGAGTGATCGTGGCGATGGCCGACTTCATCGGTGGCTTCGGCCTCTGGGTCGACGGCGACGGCATCCTGCGCCACACGTACTCCCTTCTCGGGGTCGAGACCTACAAGCAGGAGGCGAAGACGAAGCTGCCGAGCGGGAACGTCAGCGTGCGGATGCTGTTCGAGGCCGATGAGAACAAGCCCGGAGCGGGAGGCAAGGTCACGCTGTTCGTCGACGACGAGCCGGTCGGCGAAGGGACGATGCCGAAACCGTCCCAATCACCTTCACCAGCTACGCCGGCATGGACATAGGCCGGGACAACGGGCTGGTGGTCGACCGCACCTATGAGGACAGGGCCCCGTATGCCTTCACCGGCGAGGTCAAGCAGGTCGTGTTCGACCTGAAGCCGGCGACCACGCACGAGCACGAGCAGGCACTCCATGAGCACGCCGCAGTGAGCGGCGTCGCGCACGGGGCCGCCGCCTGAGCAGCTCGACGAGACCATGACGCGGTTTGGAGCCGGTGAGGCCAGTGAAGTTGGCTCCCCGGAGCGGTGCCGGAGGAGGGACTCGAACCCCCGACACGCGGATTATGATCGCGCGGCGGGCTTGCGGTGGAATGCGTGCTGTTACCGGTTTGCCGCTTAGAGGCTGTTTCCGGTTGAAAATGGGGGTCTCGATTGCGGGCTGTATCCGTCGCTTCCGCTGACACCCTGCTGACACCGTCGCGGCCCCCTCTCACCAGACCCCCTTGCGGGCGCAGCCTCGATGAGTTGTCCGCCGCCGCAGTCGATTTTTCCTGGCCACCTATCGGGCAGGATCGCAGTCGCTGACCAAAGAGCGCGACAAGGCGGTGAGCAAGGTTGAGGCTGCGAGCAGGGCCCTGGTCGAGGCCGGTATACGCTGAATGGCGATGAGGGCCATCCATGGTCAGACCGGCGATCTTCGCGACCGGCGCCAAGGCGCTCGGATCTCGGTTCTTCTCGGCACGTCGGCGGCGATCTTCGCCCTGCTGCTCGGCGTGGCCACCGCATCCGCGGCTGTGCGCTACGCGGCTCCGGGGGCAGTCGGCGCCTCGCCCTGCAACCCAACGCCGTGCAGCCTGCCGACCGCGGTGGGCGGCGCCGATGACGGCGACCAGGTCATGCTCGCAAACGGCACCTATGAAACCGGCGCGGATCTGGTCCTGGCCAAAGCGATCGAAGTCGGCGGCCACCCGGCGCCTCGCCCAGCCGTTGTGTTCTCCGGCGCCCACGGCGCGCGGGTCGAGAACGCCGGCGCCATCCTGCACGACGTGCGGCTCTCGCTGGCGGCGCTGACGATGGCCTACGTGCTGCAGCTGAAAGGCGGCACCGTCGAACGCGTCTACGCGGACGGCACGAACGGCGTCGCCTGCTACGCCGTCGGAGGGGATCATGCGCGACAGCGTCTGCTTCGGTTTGTTCGTCGTCGCCCCCGCTGGGCCGGGGAACTACGTGGCGAGCCTGCGCAACGTGACCGCTGTCCCGCTGCTGATCGGCGCCATTGAAGGAGCGAGCCTCTCGGCGACCGTCATAAACACCATCGCCCAACCGGGCTACCAGCTTGGATCGAGCGAAAGCGGCCTCCTGATCGACGTAGGGCCCAGCGGGTCCGCCTCCGTCGCCCTGATCAACTCGAACTATGCCTCGGTGGACACGACCCCGAGCGCCGGTAGCAACTACTCCTTTACGCCACCGGGAACCAACGGGAACCAGACCGCGGCGCCCCAGTTCGTCGACGGCCCCGCCGGGGACTTCCATCAGCTCGCCACCTCGCCGACCATCGACTCGGGGATCGGCTCGCCCGGGAACGGTCCGCTCGACATCGACGGCGAACCGCGCTCGCGGGGCTCAGCACCCGACATCGGCGCTGACGAGTTTCCCTCGCCTCCGCCGGCCCTGTCCGCGACCGACATCACCGCCCCGGTCGGCTCCAAGCTCAGGTTCAAACCAAGGCGCTTCCGGGCGAAGCGCAAACACGGCCCGAGCATCGCCAGAACGAGCGCGAAGAAGCGCCGCAAGCGCTCGCGGCGGACCTCGCGGGTGAGCTACCGCCTCTCAGAGGACGCGAGGGTCCGTTTCATCGTGCAGCGCCGGGTGACCGGACGCAAGAAGGGCAAGCGGTGTGTGATCGGCAAGCGGGCACGGCGGCTGCGCAAGGCCAAGAAGTGCAAACGGTTCGTCCGGGTGAAGGGGGCGTTTACTCACACCGGCAAGCACGGCGCCAACCGCTTCCGCTTCAGCGGCTACGTCCGCGGCAGGCGGCTGCGGCCTGGCGTCTACCGGATGATCGGCGTGCCGACCGATGGCGCGGGCAACCGCGGACGTCGCTTTGGTGGGTCGTTTGTCGCAGCCCGGCGCTGAGGCCCGCATTCGACCGGGAAGCGTTGATCTTCAAACGTCCGTGGCAGGTGGGGAGGGCCTCGGTCCCGTTCGCGAATGCCGGAGGAGGGACTCGAACCCCCGACACGCGGATTATGATCGCACGGCGCGAGTGCGGGGGAGTGCGTGCTGTTGCGGGATATTGCCGCTAGGAGGCCGTTTTCGGCTCGAAACGGGGGTCCCGACTGCGGGCTGTGTCCGTGGCTTCCGCTGGCACCCAGCTGACACCGGTGGCGGGGCGGGCCGACACCTGTGCGGCTCGTGCGGATCTTCCCCGCCAGGCGATACGATCCTCGTCAAGCATGAGGCTTTGCGTTCTCGTCCCGATCATCTTGCTGCTTGCGATCGCGACCCCGGCACAGGCGGCGACGCTCGTCGTCACGAAGGCAAACGACACCTCCGACGGCGTCTGCGACGCGGACTGCTCTCTGCGCGAGGCGATCGAGAAAGCCGACGCCGACGCCACCGCCGACGAAATCGTCCTCCCGAACACGGTCCTGCGGCTCGAACTTGCGGCGCCGCCCGGAGAAGACAACTCGGGCGAAGTCGGGGACCTCGACGTCAACGGTGACCTCACGATCCGGGGCCAGGGCGCAAACGCAACCACGGTGAAAAGCACGATCGAAAGCCGCGTGTTCGACGTAAAGGGCGCGGGCACCGATCTGCGGCTGCGCGACCTCACCGTCACCGGGGGCCATGGTCGTTCCCCTGATGACACGGGTGGCGGCATCAGCGCGGAAGGCGGCGGGGAACTGTCGCTCGAAAGGGTGATAGTCCGCGACAACGTTGCGCAGGGGGCGGCGTCGTTCGGCTACGGCGGCGGCATCTACGAGCAGGGCGGCAGGCTGGTCGTGCGCGATTCGGCGATCATCGGCAACCGAGGCGAGTCCCTGGGCTACGGCGGAGGAATCTACGCCGCGACGGCAGGGACCTCGCTCGATCTCACCAACGTCACGATCGCCGAAAACTACGCGTATTGGATCGGGGGCGGTGTCTATCTGGATAACACCATTCCCGCGAACTTCGTCAACGTGACGACCGTGAACAACGAATCATCGAACCAGGGCGGCGGGTTCGATGGAGACCTGAGCCTGCTTCGCCTGCGCTCCTCGATCGTCGCCGAAAACATTGCGCCCATTGGAGCAGACTGCAGCACCCCGGGCCCCGCCAGCGACGGCGGCAACGTCGGCCCCGTGACCTGCGGCTTCACCCAGCCGAGCGACGCCAATTTGGCCGCCCCCGGGCTGGGACTCCTGACCGGCAGCGGGATCCCGGTGCGCGAGCCGCTACCGGGCAGCCCGGCCATCGACCGCGCAATCGGCCCGTGCCCACCCACGGACGCGCGAGGTATTCCACGTCCCCAGGGACCGGCGTGCGACTCCGGTGCGGCGGAGCTTCCGGTCCCGACCGCCCCGCTCGCTCCGTCTGCGACCCGACCGTCGCGCGCACGGCTCCTGCGCCTCCCCAAGCGCCTCAGGTTGAAGGGCGCAAGGGTGATCGTCCCGCTCCGCTGCGCCCCTGGGCCACCCTGCAAAGGCGGCCTGCGCCTGATCGCTACCCGCCGAGGAGCGAAGGCGAGTGCCCGGAAGCGCCTTCTCTTCGCCCGAGGGTCTTTCAGGGTCGGTGGCGGCAGGAGGAAGTCGGTGAAGGTGCGGCTCACTCGCGTCGGGCGACGACTTGCGCGAGGCAATGGGACGTTGCGTGCGACCCTGAGGGTCAGACTCACCGGCGACCAGGCCGCGCGAACCGCAAGGGTACGAATCGTTCGCGTCCGTAAGCACAGCAGTAGAAAGCACCGAAGGACGGAGGTTCCGACGAGCTAGGAATCGACTCGCTTGGGTTTTTCCGGGGTTAGGAGTCTGGTGGGGGAACCGTGAGAGAGGGGCCCCTCTGGACCCCCCGCTCAGGTTCGGTGTGTCGGTGTTCAGGATTCAGCGCGGAAGGTGATGCCGTCGAGGGATACGACCGTGTTCGGCGAGCCGATCACGGCACCACCGGCCCCTAGCCCTTCGTCGCTGACGTTCGAGCCAACGATCAGCGCATTGGAATAGTTCTCGTCATTGCCCCCGCTGTCTTCACATTCTCCCGAGATGCAAAACACGGTGAAGAAGAGGAACTTGGTGCTCGCCGGGCGGTAACCCTCGGGCAGGGTGAAGATCTTCGGGATCGGACCACCGACCTGCGCAAAACCCTGCAGATGGACGATCCCCTCGTAATCTCTGTAGAAGCCGACCGGTTGGAGACCGTCGATTTCGCTTGGGGCGGGTCCGCTTCCGTTTTCGAAAGGCGGCTCGCCCGGTGCTCCGACCAGGTGGGTCGCTTCGAGGGGTGGGAGCGAGTTGGCCAGGTTCGCGGTTCCCGCCGTGTTCGCCGTATTTGCGGTTTCCGCCGTGCCGGCACTCTTTGCCGACGGCACGGTTCCCAGCTTGCTCAGCTTGATATCCGCCCCGGTCAACGAGTTGTTCCTCACCCTCGGCCCGTTGACCGAGTTCTTCTTGATCTTGACCTTGGTGACTGCGTTCTTCTTCAGCTGCTTGGTGCCAACGCTGTTCTTGGGCAGCTGCTTGACGGCGTAGGCGCTGCCGCCGAGGGCTACGAAGAGAGCGAGGTAGGCGACCGTCGTCGCATGGCTCGGTCGGCTGAGCTTGAGGCGCTTGGGCATCGAGACACACCCCCTGATGGGTTGTTGCTTCCGGCCTCGCAACCCGAGAGGGCCGAGGCCCTCGGAGCGACAGTAGCCCGCGATCGGGGTTCGGTCAATCTGATCCGACGACCCCGTCGATCCGGGCGGGGGTCTGCTGCTCCTCACCCTCGCGCGAGTCAAGCTCGTGCGCCGTCGCCTGAACCTTCCACAAGGGCTTCGGAATCGCATCTCGCGCGTTAGCGTCGTGGACTTCCCGCAGCCGAGCTGCCGAACTGGTCGGCTACGCGATCCAATCGTCACCCCAGGTGCTGGCATCGAACTGCTCGGAGCCGCTGACCCAGATACTCGAAGTCGAGTCCAGGGAGAGCCGCCCGCTGGTCAGAGAACCAGGCAAGAAGTGGAAGCTCCTATGACGCAGTTTGGCTGCCAACGCAAGACCTCATCCGGGGCAACGGCCTCGCCCTCGATCATCCGGTGCAGCAACGTGTCTTCCCGTAGCGCGTAGTCGCGGCTGTAGAAACAGGCGGTTCGGGCGGCTTGCGCTGGCGCGTTGCCACTTCAGTTGCCACCCTGGCCGCTGACCCGACTCGACGGCGGTGTATTTGGCCTTTCCAGAGCCATGCCGGAGGAGGGACTCGAACCCCCGACACGCGGATTATGATCGCGCGGCGGCGTATCCGTGGAGTGCGTGCTGTTACGGGTTTTCGGCCCTAGGACGCCGTTTTCGCCTGAAAACGGGGTCGCGAGTGCATGCTATATCCGTGGCTTCCGCTGACACCCTGCTGGCACCCCGCGACCGTTCGGGGCGAGCTTGGACCCGGTTCATCAGGAGCGCTACAGCGCACTCGATCGCGGCGAAGTTGGCACCCTTTCCCTACCTTCGTCCTTGACTCTGCACGAGCTGTTGGCGCGCACCCGGCGGGTCCCGCACGGGGGTTGTGCAGATTGCGGCAAATTCCTTGTCGAGCGTGTGGCAAGCCCCCGATGGCGGCCTTTCGGCTTCCGTTCAGACTGCGCCACCCGAGAAGTGCGCGTGGTCTTGTCTTTCCTCGCGCCGAGGTGAGAAGGAGGCGTCAATCCCCGTGAGAGGCCATGGCAACACCGAGTCCGGCACTCGGATTCTCGACTTCATCCGCTCGAACGCGGTCGCGATCGCCGCGATCGCGATCGCCGTCCTAGTCACCGCCTACGGAGCCGCCAGCGGCGCGACCGGCTCCACTCAATCAGGCGGCGCAGGCCGGGGAACGACCGCCGCCTACGCGAAGAAGAGGAAGGCGAATCTGCCGAAGAACTCGGTCGGCACCAAGCAGATCAAGAAGAACGCGGTCAACGGCTTCAAAGTCAAGAACAATTCTCTTACCGGCGCCGACATCAGGGCCTCGACACTTGGAACCGTGCCCGAGGCCACACACGCCGCCAGCGCCGACATGGCCGGTAACGCAAACCACGCGGCAAGTGCGGATAGCGCCGGTAACGCAAGTCATGCCGGAAGCGCCGACAACGCGGGCTATGCGACGAACGCCGGCCACGCCGTCAACTCCGATCACCTCGAAGGGCAGCTCGCCTCCGCCTTCCAGCTGCGCGTCTTAGGCGCCTGCTCGGGGGGAGAAGCGATCGCGAGCGTCAACGCCAACGGCAGCGTAGGCTGCACCGGCACCGGCGGGCCCCCGAGCGGTCCCGCCGGTGGCGACCTCTCCGGCACCTATCCCAACCCGCAGATCGCGAGCAGCGCGGTGGACACCGGCCAGCTCGCCGATGCGGCGGTCACCAACCCGAAGCTGGAAGAGCACGCAGTCACTGGTGACAAGGTTGCCCACGACACGCTCACCGGCGTCAACATCGATGAGTCCACCCTCACCGTCCCGCCCTCCGGGGCCGCCGGCGGCGACCTCGCCGGGACCTACCCCAACCCCTCGATCGCCAACGCCGTGATCACCAACGCCAAGATCGGGAACGAAGCCGTCAATTCCGCCAAGGTGGCCGCCAACTCCCTCACCGGCGCCGACATCGACGAGTCGACCCTGGGCACGGTCCCCAACGCCGACACCCTGGATGGCCAGCATGCCTTCGAATTCCTTGGAGTGGGCGGGACCGCGGCCAACTCCGAACGGCTGGGGAGCATGCTGCCGAGCGCCTTCCTGCAGAGTGGCGCCAACGCTGGCGGTGACCTCGCCGGCACCTATCCCTCCCCGACGATCGCCAACGGGGTCGTGACCGATGCCAAGGTCGCCTCGGCCAACAAGGACGGTACCGCCGCCACCCCCTCGCTGCGCACCCTGGGCAGCGGCGCCCTGCAGGCGATGCCCGGCAACGCCACCCCGGGCGGACCCCCAACCGGCTCCGCCGGGGGTGCTCTCGCTGGGAGCTATCCCAACCCGACCCTCAACGTCGGTGGCGGCCCCTGCGCCAACGGAGAAGCGCTGACCGACGTTTCCTCCTCGGCCGTGCTCAACTGTGGGCCGGGGGTGTACCTCGATGGGAACCTGAACTTCGGAGTGAGCGACAACCCCTTCCCCGAAGTGACCACGGGCGAAGAAAACTCGGCGTTCGGGCTTGAAGCACTGCGCCACGACACCACCGGGACCTACAACACCGCGGTCGGCAAGTGGGCGCTGTCCGAGAACACCACCGGAGGATCCAACACGGCCGTCGGCAGAACAGCGCTGCTTTCCAACACCACCGGTTCGGAAAACTCAGCCTTCGGCAACTATGCGCTCACGCAGAACACGACCGGCAACAACAATGCGGCATTCGGGACCTTCGCGTCGATAAGCAACACAACCGGGGAACGCAACTCAGCGTTTGGGGGGCGTAACGCACTGGCACTGAATGAAGCCGGCAGCGATAATTCGGCGGTCGGCTACCATGCTCTCGCAAGCGATACCGCCAGCAACAACTCCGCAGTCGGCTCCCGGGCCTTGGAGGCCAACACCACTGGCGAACACAACTCGGCCGTGGGCTCGCAGGCACTGCGCTCGAACACGGTTGGCACCAGCAACACTGCGGTCGGCTCCGAAGCCCTAGAATCGAACACAGCAGGCGGCAGCAACACCGCGGTCGGTGTGATCGCGCTGACCGCCAACACCACTGGCTGGAATAACTCCGCCTTCGGAATCGCGGCGCTGAAGAACAACACGAGCGGCAACGAAAACTCCGCCTTCGGCAACGAAGCGCTTGCCTTCAACAACGGCAACCACAATTCGGCCTTCGGCGTTTTCGCGCTCGCCGACAACACGGCGGGCGGGAGCAACACCGCGCTCGGCAGTTCCGCTCTCGAAAAGAACGACCATGGAAATAGCAACACCGGGGTTGGCGATGGGGCGCTGCGCCAGTCAACGAGCGACAGCAACTCCGCGCTCGGTGCCGAGGCGCTCTCGCAGAACACAAGCGGGGGCGAAAACTCGGCGCTCGGCAGACAGGCACTGACCAACAACACCACCGGCAAAGAAAACACGGCAGTTGGCGTCAGCGCACAGCGCGGAAATACCACTGGCAACAACAACGTGGCACTCGGCCTAGGCGCGCTGTTCGGCAACACCACCGGTAGTAGCAACACGGCAGTGGGCGTCAGCGCGCTGGGCGGCGGCACTAGCGAGCACGGGAATGTGGCCATCGGGTTCAACGCACTGCTCAACACAACAGGCGATGGCAACGTGGCGCTCGGCTACCTGGCCGGACAGAATCTGACCACCGGGACCGACAACATCGACATCGGCAACCTCGGCGTGGCGAGCGAGTCGGGGACGATCCGGATCGGCACCCAAGGATCACAGAGCAAGGCGTTCCTAGCGGGGGTCTCGGGTACGAACATCGGTGCCAACCCCGCGGTGGTCGTCAACAGCGAAGGCCAACTAGGGGTCGAAACCTCCTCGCGGCGCTTCAAGACGGACATACACCCGATCGGATCGGAACTCGATCGCCTCATGAAGCTGCGCCCGATCTCCTTCCACTATCGGCACGGCTATGTGCAAGGTCCCAGCCCGACCCAGTTCGGCCTCTTGGCGGAGCAGGTGGCCAAGGTGTACCCGGATCTTGTCGTGCGCGGGCATGATGGCCGTCCTTACACGGTCCTCTATCGGAGCTGCCGGCGCTGCTGTTGGGCCAGGTTCAGCGCCAGCAGAAACAGATCGACCGGCAGCGGGGAAAGATCGATGCGCTGCAGGCGGCCGAACGATCGTCTGCGAGGGCAGAACCGTTGGCAACTGGCGGAAACGCGTCACCAGCAGGCGCAGATCGACTGGCTGATCCGGCGCGTGCGAGGGAAGGGGGACTGAGGATGTCTCGGTCGAACCTACGCCCAGTGCTGGAGGGAAGAGGTCCGACCCAATAGTGCCGGAGGAGGGACTCGAACCCCCGACACGCGGATTATGATTCCGCTGCTCTAACCAGCTGAGCTACTCCGGCGGGGACGGGAATGGTAGCGGCGGGTCTGGGGCTCGGGCAGGCCCGAGCGGCCGCAACGGCTGCCGGTTTGCAACTGGTTGAAGATCCCGCCCCATGAGAGAGCGCACCCGCACATATCGCCTGGCCATGGCCCTCAACCGGCCGGTCGCCCGATGGGGCAGGCTCCGCGTCGAGGGGCTCGACACCCTTCCGGCTGAGGGGCCCCTGCTGGTCGTGGGCAACCACGACAGCCACTGGGACCCAGTGATGGTCGGCGTCGCCGCCGCCGGGCGTCGGCAGATCCGGGCCCTCGCTAAATCGGCGCTCTGGGACGTTCGGGGGCTGGGCCGGATCCTGGATGGCATGGGCCAGATCCCGATCGAGCGCGGCGCCGGCGATGCCGAGGCGCTGGCGCTGGCGATCGAGACGCTTCGCGCCGGAGCCTGCATCGGCGTCTTCCCGGAGGGGACCCGCTCCCGCGGCGAGGTGCTGCGGGCGCGCAGCGGGGTCGGCCGACTGGCTCTCGAGGTCCCGGAGGCACACGTCAGCCTGGTCGCGATCAAGGGGACGCCCGACTTCACCGGGTTTCCCCGCCGCCCTTCGGTCCGGGTCCGCTTCTTCGACCCCGCCTCCGGCCAGGCCCGGCCCTGGGAGGAGGCGGCGGCGATCTCGGCCCGCTGGCTGGCCGAGCTCCGCGCCCGGGTCCCCCCGACCGCCTCGTACCGCCGGCGGGAGCGTGGGCATCGGCGGGCTGGGGCGTAATAGCCTTGGCGGGTGCCGGGAGACCTTGAGAGAGCGGTCGGCGCGGTAGTCCGCGACTGCCTGGCCGTGGGCCCCGGCGAAGAGGTGCTGGTGGTCTGCAACCCGGCCACGGCGGAGCTCGGCGAGGCGCTTCGCGGCGACGCGCAGAGCGAGGGCGCGGAGGCGACGCTGGCGACGATCGGCGAGCGCGAGTCGCACGCCGCCGAGCCGCCCGCGACGGTCGCCGCGGCGATGGCTCGCCGCCGACGTCGTGATCGCGCCGACCGTCCAGTCGCTCTCCCACACCGCCGCCCGCCGGGCGGCGAACGAGGCCGGCGCCCGGATCGGCACCATGCCCGGCGTCACCGAGGAGATGCTCGCCCGGGTGATGGGCGCCGACATGGCCGAGCTCCGCCGCAGGGGAGAGGCGGTCTGCCGCCGCGCTCGCGGGCCGGCGCCGAGGCGCGCATCACCTGCGCCCACGGCAGCGACCTGCGCCTCGGGCTGGAGGGCCGCGACCGCGATCGTCGACGCCGGCGACCTCAGCGCCCGGAGTGCCTTCGGCAACCTGCCCTGCGGCGAGGGCTTCATCGCCCCGCTCGAGGGAACGGCCGAGGGCACGCTCGTCGTCGACGGCTCGATTGCCGGCGTCGGCCGCGTCGCCGAGCCCGTCGCGGCTCACGGTCGCGAGGGACACCTGACCGACGCGGAGGGGCGCGAGGGCGCGGAGCTGCTCGAGCTGCTCACCGCCCACGGAGCACGAGGCACCAACGTCGCCGAGCTCGGGATCGGCACCAACGAAGACGGCGACCCTCACCGGCAACATCCTCGAGGACGAGAAGATCCTCGGCACGGCGCACGTCGCGTTCGGCGCCTCGGCGGCGATCGGCGGCACCGTCCAGGTGCCGGTCCACCTCGACTGCGTCCTGATGAGCCGACGTGGAGGTCGACGGCGAGGCGCTCGTGCGCGGCGGCGAGCTGCTCGTCTGAGCGTGCCCCCGCTGCTCGCCGTCCCCAACTTCTCCGAGGGCCGTGACGAGGCGAGATCTCCGCGCCTGCAGGCGGCCTTCACGGTGCGGCGCCGCTTCTCGACCGCCACTCTGACGCCGACCACGACCGCACCGTGTTCACGCTCGCGGCCGCGGGCGGCGGGTCCGGCGGGCTCCTCGACGCGCTCCTCGCCGGCGCCGAGGCGGCGATCGCGGGATCGACATGGCCGCCTACGGGGGCCTGCATCCCTGCAGTCGGCGCGCTCGACGTCTGCCCGCTCGTCTAGCTCGACCGCGCTGACCGCGACGCGGCCCGGCCGATGCGCGCGCGCGGCCGCCGACGCGGCTCGGCGCCCTCGGGGTGCCGGTCTTCCTCTACGGCGAGCTCGCGACCGCCCCCGAGCGCGCCGAGCGAGCCTACTTCCGAAACGGGGGCCTGTCGGAGCTCTGGCTGCGGATGGAGTGCGGCGAGCTGCGCCCCGACGCCGGGCCGAGCGCGCCCCACCGCGAGCGCCGGCGCCACGCTGGTCACCGCCCGCCCGCCGCTCGCCGCCTTCAACGTCGAGCTCGACAGCGGCGACGTCGAGGTGGCTCGCGCGGTCGCCGCCGAGCTTCGCGAGGCCGGCGGCGGGCCCCCCGGCGTGCGCGCGATCGGCCTCGCCCTGGGCAGCGGCCGCGCCCAGGTCTCGACCAACGTCCACGACCCGGTCGAAACGCCGCTGCGCCTGGTCGTCGAGCGGATCGCACGCCTGGCCGCCCCGCTCGGCGCCCGCCCGCTCGACGCCGAGCTGGTCGGCCTGATTCCGGAGGCCGCCCTCGCCGGCTATCCGGAGTCGATGTCCCGATCCGCGGCTTCGACCCGTCTACGCCACACGCATCGAGCGCCGCCTCCGGGCCGCCGCCGAGGCGCCACCGAGAGCCGACCGACTAGATTTCGGAGCGGATGGCGCAGACCAGAAGAAGCGGCGCCGCAAGCACCGCGGGACCCAGGGCGGCCGCGTCGACAGCAAGCGCCGCGCCCGTCCCCGCAGCCGGCAGAGGCGAAAGCGCAGGCGCGCTCGCGGCGCACGTCCGGCACCCAAGCGCGGCGACACCCCGCCGACCTGGCGCAGCTCGGTGATCCGCGGCGTGGTTGCCGCGGTGATCTTCGCCGCCCTCATCGTCTTGCTCTTCAAACGGCCGCTGGGCACCGCCCTGGCGCTCGGGGCCTTCATGCTCGTCTTCTACATCCCGGCCGGTTACTACATCGACCTCTACATGTGGAGGAAACGGGAGCGGTCCGCGGAGGCGCGCCCGCCAGGGGGAGTCGAGCGAGCTGGCGCTCGAGGTCGAGATTCTCACCGTCGGCCCCGTGGCGGAGAACTGTTACCTGGTTCGCCGCCCGGGCTCCGATCGGGTGCTGGTCGTCGATCCCGGCGACGAGGCGGAGCGGCTCCTCGCCGCCCTCGAGCGGGCTCGGGGTGAAGGTCGAGGCGATCCTCCTCACCCACTGCCACTTCGACCACGTCGGCGCCGTCACGCCGGTCGCCGAGGCCACCGGCGCCCCGGTCTACTGCCCGGAGATCGAGACTCCGATCCTCTCCAACATCATGTCCTTCGTTCCCTGGGACGGGCTTCGGGCCCTTCGAGGACTACGAGGCCGACGAGACCGTCGCCGGCGGCGAGACGCTGGAGCTTGCCGGGTTCGAACTCGAGGTTATCTTCACCCCCGGCCACAGCCCCGGACACGTCACCTACTCGGTGCGCGGCGAGAACGCGGTCTTCTCCGGCGACGTCCTCTTCCAGGGCTCGGTCGGCCGCGTCGACCTGCCCGGCGCCGACGGCCCGACGCTGATCGAGTCCATCCGCCGGCTGCTCGACTCCCATCCGCCGGAGACCGCCGTCTACCCCGGTCACATGGGGACGACGACCCTGGGCGCCGAGCGGGCGACCAACCCGTTCCTCGCCGAGCTGGCCCGCTGAGGCGGGCCGCGCGCGGTAAGGTCGCCAGGGCCATGGCGACCAACTACAGGGCACCGCGCGGGACCTTCGACGTCCTTCCCGAGGCTGCGCGCGCCGCGCGCCCGGATCGAGGGCGCCCTCGGCGATCTTCGCCCGCGCCGGCTACGGGCGGATCGAGACGCCGGCCTTCGAGGACACCGAGCTCTTCGAGCGCGGGGTCGGCCGCTCGACCGACATCGTCCGCAAGGAGATGTTCACCTTCGAGGACAAGGGCGGGCGAAGCATCACCCTGCGCCCCGAGGGCACGGCGCCGATCTGCCGCGCGTACCTGGAGCACGGGATGCAGAAGCTCGCGCAGCCGGTGAAGCTCTGGTACTCGGGCCCGTTCTTCCGCCACGAGCGCCCCCAGGCCGGCCGCTACCGCCAGTTCCACCAGATCGGCGCCGAGGCGATCGGCACCGACTCGCCGCTCGTCGACGCCGAGGTGATCGGGCTGCTCGCCGAGCTTCTCGGGCGCTCGAGGTCCCCGGAGTCCAGCTGCGGATCGGCAGCCTCGGCTCGCTCGAGGCGCGGCGCGCCTACCTGGAGGAGCTGAAGGCCCATCTGCACGCGAACGAGTCGGAGCTCTCGGAGGACGTGCGCGAGCGGATCGACCTCAACCCGCTGCGCGCCTTCGACTCCGAGCACGAGGGAACCCGCGGTGTGATGGCGAGCGCCCCGACGATCGTCGAGCGCCTCGAGGGGGAGGACGCCGAGCACTTCGCCGAGGTCCGCGCCCTGCTCGAGGCGGCGGGCGTCGAGTACGAGATCGACTCCGACCCTGGTCCGCGGGCTCGACTACTACACGCGCACGATCTTCTCCTTCGTCTGCGACCGGCTCGGGGCACAGTCGGAGATCGGAGGAGGGGGGCGCTACGACGGGCTTGTCGAGCAGCTCGGTGGGGCGCCGACGCCGGCAATCGGCTGGGCGGCGGGGGTCGAGCGCATCCTGCTCGCGATCGGCGAGCGCGAGGGGGCGGCGGGGCGCCGGTGTTCATCGTCAACGAGGACGGCGGTCCGCGAGCGGCGAGAGCGGCGCTCGCCCTGGCCGGTGAGCTGCGCCGCGCCGGGCTGTCCGCCGAGATCGATCTCGCCGGGCGCAGCGCCAAGGGTCAGTTCAAGCACGCGAACCGGATCGGCGCCGACCTCGTCGTCGTCCTCGGCGAGGGAGGGGAGACGCAGCTGCGCGACATGCAGAGCGGCGACCAGGGCGCGGTGGAGCGCGAGGCGCTCCTCGCCGAGATCGAGAGGCGCCGCTCTTGAGCCTGCCGGCCCCGCGCTCGAACTCCTACCGCGACGCCTGGTGCGGCGATGCCCTGCCCGACCGGGTCGACTCCGAGCTGCGCGTCGCCGGCTGGGTCCACCGCCGGCGCGACCACGGCGGCCTGATCTTCGTCGACCTGCGCGACCGCACCGGCCTGCTGCAGCTCGTCTTCCACCCGGAGACCTCCGGCGAGGCCTTCGAGCTGGCGCAGAGGCTGCGGCCCGAGGACGTGGTCTCGGCCGCCGGCACGGTCGTCCGCCGCTCCGAGGAGACGGTCAACCCGGAGATGGCGACCGGCGAGGTGGAGCTCGACGTGGTCGCGGCGGACCTGCTCTCCGATGCGGAGACGCCGCCCTTCCAGGTAGAGGGCTTCTCCGGCGAGGTGGGCGAGGACACCCGCCTGCGCCACCGCTACATCGACCTCCGCCGCGAGCAGATGCGCCGGGCGCTCGAGCTCCGGCACAGGGTGACGGCGGCGATGCGCGAGTTCCTCGACGCGGAGGGCTTCCTCGACATCGAGACCCCGGTGCTGACCCGCTCGACGCCGGAGGGCGCACGCGACTTCCTCGTCCCCAGCCGCCTCCAGCAGGGCTCCTTCTATGCCCTGCCGCAGTCCCCGCAGCTCTTCAAGCAGCTGCTCATGGTCGCCGGCTTCGAGCGCTACTACCAGATCGCCCGCTGCTTCCGGGACGAGGACCTGCGCGCCGATCGGCAGCCCGACTTCACCCAGCTCGACATCGAGATGTCCTTCGTCGGCGTCGACGACGTGATCGAGGTCAACGAACGGCTCCTGGCCCATCTCTTCGAGCGCGTCGGCGGCCCCGAGCTGGAGCTTCCGATGCGCCGCCTGCCCTACGACGAGGCGATATCCCGCTATGGGACCGACCGCCCGGACACCCGCTTCGGGCTCGAGCTCGTCGACCTCGCCGACACCCTCCGGGGCACCGAGTTCAAGGTCTTCCGCTCGGTGATCGAGTCCGGTGGCACCGTCCGCGGCCTCAACGCCGGCGCCCGCGAGATGCCGCGCTCGGCCCTCGACGGGCTCATCTCCCGCGCCCAGGAGCTCGGCGCCAAGGGGCTGGTCTGGGCCTTCCGCGAGGGCGACGGTTGGCGCTCGCCGACCGCCAAGTTCCTCAGCGCCGGGGAGCTCGCCGCCCTCAACGAGCGCGCTCGGCGCCCAGGAGGGCGACCTGCTGCTCGTCGTCGCCGACCGGCCCAAGGTCGCCAACTCGGTGCTCGGCCAGCTCCGCCTCGACCTGGCCGCCGAGTTCGACCTGGTAGCGGAGGGCAGCGACGACCTGCTCTGGGTCGTCGATTGGCCGCTGATGGAGGAAAACGAAGCCGGCGGCTGGGAGCCGCTGCACCATCCGTTCACGGCTCCGGCCGGGGACTTCGATCCCGAGCAGCCCGGGGGCGTGCGCGCTCTCGCCTACGACGTGGTCTGGAACGGGCAGGAGATGGGGGGCGGCTCGATCCGCATCAACGACCCGGGCACGCAGGCCAGGGTGCTGGCCGCGCTCGGCATCGACGCCGAGGAGGCCGAGGCGCGCTTCGGCTTCCTGCTCGAGGCGCTGCGCTACGGGGCACCGCCCCACGGCGGCATCGCCTACGGGCTGGACCGGATCGTGCAGCGGCTGGCGGGCGCCGACTCGATCCGCGACGTGATCGCCTTCCCGAAGACCGCGTCTGGCGCCGATGCCCTCACCGGCGCTCCGGCCCCGGTCGAGGAGATGCAGCTGAAGGAGCTCGGCGTGGCGATCCACCGGCGGGGCCTGGCGGGGCACTGAGTGGCGCCGCTCGCTGGGGATCGCGCCGCGGCGGAGCCGGTCGACGGGGCCCCGGCGCGATGAGCCTCTTCGACCGCTTCCGGCGCTCGCGCGGGCCTCGTGCGCCCGGCCCCGGGCGCACGCCCGTCCACGTCGACGACCCGCGCTTCGAGTCCTGGGAGGCGGTCCGCGAGTTCTCCGACGTGCGCACCGCGCGGGCCTGGCACCAGGCCCTGGTCGAGGCGGGGATCGACGGGGCGCTGACCTCCGACTGGCCGATCGACCGCTTCGGCCACGGCGAGATCTGGCTCTGCGTGCGGCCGGAGGACTGGAGCGAGGCCGAGCTGCTGCTCTCCAATCTCGACCTCGACTGAGGCCCCCGGTGCTACGGTGGTTTCCGAGGCTCGAGCCCGTTCGAGAGCCGTCTCACCGTTTGACCCAACACAAACGGCGAGGGAGCTGGACTCTCGCCTTCCCTTGGGAATGCGAGGAGGCTCCCACCCTTTTAATCAAGGGATCAAAGCCAGAGGCGGTACCGGCGGGCTGGAGCCTCTTTTCCTTCGGCTTCTCGTGACGTTCATCGCGCCACTCGCGCGCCGGAACCCGGCAATCTCGCCGCCGTGACCGACGAGTGCTCCGTTTCCCGTCATATCGACAGGAAAGGGAGCAGTCGCGGCGGCGGCGCCGGCGACTCATCGATCGTCGGCGTCGATCGCCGAATTGCGGCGCTGGCCGACGGGCAGCACGGCGTGGTGTCTCGGCAGCAGTTGAGCGACGCCGGAATCTCGGCTGGGAGGATCGACAGCCGGATCCGCGGCGGTCGCCTCCATCGGGTCCACCGGGGCGTCTACGCCGTCGGCCGTCGCGAGGTGAGCATCCGAGGGCGCTGGCTGGCTGCCGCGCTTGCGTCAGGGCCGGCGGCCGTCATCAGTCACCGCTCTGCCGGGGCGCTGTGGGACATCGCCGGCTGGTCGGGTGCCGTCGAAGTCACAAGGGCAAGCGGTTGGCGCGCGCCGCCCGGGGTGAGGGCGCATCGCAGACGGCTGGAGCCCGACGAGATCGATCTCCTCGACGGCATCCCGGTCACCTCGTCGTTCCGGACGATCTTCGACCTGGCCTCGGTCGTCGCGCCACGGCAGCTTGAGAGGGCGCTCAACGAGGCGGAGGTCAGGGGGCTCACGGATCGCGTCTCGATCCCGCAGCTGCTCGAGCGGCATCCAGGCGCCCGCGGGGCGGCCGCGCTGCGTCGACTCCTGCGCTCGCGCGGGCCGGAGGGCATCAGCCGCGGTGATCTCGAAGAGGCGTTCATCGCCTTTCTCGACGCGCGCGGCATGCGGCGGCCCCGCCTCAACGCGCACCTGGCGCTGGAGGGTCGCTTCTTCGAGGCCGATTGCCTATGGACCGAGCAGCGGCTGATCGCCGAGCTCGACGGTCGCGCCACCCATGGCACCCAACGCGCCTTCGAGGCCGATCGCGAGCGGGATCGGATCCTGCAGGCACGCGGATGGCGCACGGTGCGGGTCACCTGGCGCCAGCTTCACGAGGGCGCGGCCGCCCTCGAGGCCGACCTGCGCGCCCTGCTCGAGTCTCGAGCCGTCAATTGAGCCCCCCACACGGGTCGTATTGCCGTTTGGGTCTCGAGGCGTCAGTTGAGCCCCGCAGGGGGTCGGATCGGCAATCGGCCTCGAGCCGTCAATTGACCCCCCGCAGGGGGTCGAATCGACTGCTCAACGGAACAGGGGCCGCACGCTTACCCTTGAGGTATGGACAGACGCCATTCGTCCACGAATCCTGAGCTCCTCGAGCATTACCTGCGCGACGAGAGCCGCCGTGGTCCGGCGGGCGACGCGGCGTTCACCGGCGCCGCGGGGGGCGCTGCCTGCGGCGACCTCGCGCGGGTCTCGCTCGAGCTCGAGGCCGGGCGCATCGCCGCCGTCAGCTTCGACGCGGAGGGCTGCGGAGCGACCCGGGCGGCCACGGCCGCGGCGGCCGAGCTGGTCGACGGGGAAAGCGTCATCGCGGCGGCCGGTATCGGCACCGACGAGGTCGACGCGGCGCTCGGCGGCCTCAGCGCTGCCAAGCGCCATGCCGCCCAGCTCGCCGCCGACGCCCTACACCGCGCTCTCGCCGGCGCCGCGGCGAGCAGCGAGCGACTCGCCGACTCGGCTTCGGGCAGGGTCCTGGTCGCCATGTCTGGCGGCGTCGATAGCGCCGTCGCCGCGCTGCTCGAGCGTGAGCGAGGGGCGGAGGTCGTCGGCGTCACCCTGAAGCTCTGGGCCGACCCCGAGACCGACGGCGCCAAGGCGTGCTGCTCGCCCGAGGCGGTGCTCGGGGCCCGGGCGCTGGCTCACTCGATCGGCGTCCCACACCTGACCCTCGACCTCGAGGAGGAGTTCCGGGGCCGGGTGGTCGAGAGCTTCCTCGCCGGTTACGCCGCCGGCGCCACCCCCAACCCATGCATCGTCTGCAACGGCGAGGTGCGGATCGCGGCGATGGTCGACCTCGCCGACCGGCTGGGCGCCTCGCAGCTGGTCACCGGGCACTACGCGCGCATCGTCGACGACGGCTCCGGGCCCCTGCTCGCGGCGGCGGCCGATGAGGCCAAGGACCAGAGCTACATGCTCGCGGCGCTGCCACCCGGTCTGCTCGAGCGCGTCCGCTTCCCGCTCACCGAGCTGAGCAAGCCCGAGGTGCGGGAGATCGCCGCCCGTCACGGGCTCTCCGTGGCCCGCAGGCCCGAGAGCCAGGACCTCTGTTTCCTCGCCGGCCAGGGCAAGTCGCGCTTCCTGGCGCGCCACGCCGGCCTCGGCGAGCGGCCGGGCGCCGTGCTCGACCCGGCCGGCGAGAGGGTGGGCAGCCACTCCGGCCACCACAACTTCACCGTCGGCCAGCGCCGCGGGATCGGCGTCTCCGCCCCCGAGCCGCTGTATGTGATCGGCACCGACGCGGACGCGAACACGGTCACGGTCGGCACCCGGCGCGAGGCCGAGGCGAGCCGGGTGCGCCTGCGCGACGCCGTCCTGCACCGCTCCGCCGAGCGCGTCGACGCCGTGCGGCTCCGCTATCACTCGGCCACCGTGCCGGCGGCTCTGGCGGCGACCGCCGCCGGCCGCCACCCGCGGCTCGACCTCGAGCTCGGCGCCGCCTTCTTCGGTGCCTGCCCCGGCCAGACCGCGGTCCTGCTCGCCGGCGAGGCGATCGTCGGCCACGGCACGATCGCCGCCGCTGCCTGACGCGAATAGGCTCTCCTACCGATGAGGGCAGCGGAAATCCGGCGGACATATCTCTCCTTCTTCGAGGAGCGCGGGCACAGGATCGTGCCCTCGGCCTCGCTGGTGCCGTCCGTCCACGATCCCTCCGTTCTGCTCACCACCGCCGGAATGCAGCCCTTCAAGCCCTACTTCCTCGGCCGCGAGGAGCCCCCTGCGCGGCGGCTCGCCGACGTGCAGAAGTGCTTCCGCACCACCGACATCGAGGAGGTCGGCAACACGGCCCGGCACCTGACCTTCTTCGAGATGCTCGGCAACTGGAGCTTCGGCGACTACTTCAAGCAGGAGTCGATCCCGTGGGGGTGGGAGCTGTCCACCCAGGGATTCGGGATGGACCCGGAGCGGATCTGGGTGACGGTCTTCGGGGGAGACGAGGAGCTCGGGCTGGGCCCGGACGAGGAGGCGATCTCGGTCTGGCTGGAGACCGGCGTCCCCGACGAGCGGATTGTCCGCCTCGGCCGAGCGGACAACTTCTGGCAGGCGGGCCCGACCGGGCCCTGCGGGCCCTGCTCGGAGCTCTATCTCGATCGCGGCGAGGAGTTCGGCGGGCCGGGGGAGCGGCCCGGCGACGACACCGACCGCTTCCTCGAGTTCTGGAACCACGTCTTCATGACCTACGACCTGGACGCCGATGGGGGCCTCACCGAGCTGCCGATGCGCAACATCGACACCGGCATGGGGCTGGACCGGATGGCGGCGATCCTCCAGGACGTCCCCTCCGTGTTCGAGACCGACCTGGTCCGGCCGCTGATCGACCTCGCCGAGGAGCTCTCCGGCCACAGCTACGCCGAGGGCGGCGCGGTGACCCGGGCGATGCGGATCGTCGCCGACCACGCCCGCGGCGCCACCTTCCTGATCGCCGACGGCGTGGTCCCCTCCAACGAGGACCGCGGCTACATCCTGCGCCGGATCATGCGCAGGGCGATTCAGCAGGGCCGGGCCCTCGGCCTCGAGTCGCCCTGGCTCGGCCGCTTCGCCGGGCGCACGATCGAGATCATGGGCGAGGCCTATCCGGAGCTGGGCTCCGAGCGGGAGACGATCGAGCGCTGGATCGGCGACGAGGAGGAGAGCTTTGGACGCACGCTCGAGCGCGGCAGCGAGCTGCTCGAGCAGCTCGTCGTCGAGGCGGAGCGCTCCGAGACCTCCTGGATCGACGCCGAGGACGCCTTCCGCCTGCACGACACCTTCGGGTTCCCCTATGACCTGACCAAGGAGCTGCTCGCAGAGCGGGGCCTCTCCGTCGACGACCGCGGCTTCGAGGAGCTGATGGAGGAGCAGCGCCAGCGCGCCCGGGTCGGCGCCGCCACCGCCCATGGCTCCGAGGATCACCACGAGGCGGTCCAGGCGTTCTCGGCCGAGGCTGCCGCGACCGAGTTCGTCGGCTACGAGACCCTGCGCACCACGACCGGGATCGCGGCGGTGCGCGGCGAGGACGGGCGAGCGCTGGTCAAGCTCGAGCGAAGCCCGTTCTACGCGGAGGGCGGAGGCCAGGTCGCCGACTCCGGCGTCCTGCGCTGGCCGAACGGCGAAGAGGCGGACGTGCTCGATGTCTACCGCCTCGGCGATGACCAGGTCCTCGAGATCGGGGAAAGGCCCGGAGGCGGAAGCGAGCGAGCGAGCACCCGGCGAGAGGAGGAGGGCGCTCGACCGGTCGACGCGGAGGTGGATCGCGAGACCCGCCACGCGACGATGCGCAACCACACCGCCACCCACCTCCTGCATGCGGCGCTGCGCGAGCGGCTCGGCACGCACGTGCGCCAGGCCGGCTCCGCGGTGCGCCCCGACAAGCTGCGCTTCGACTTCACCCACGGACAGGCGCTCGGCGCCGAGGAGCTGCGCGAGATCGAGGAGCGGGTCAACGGCTGGATCAAGGAGAGCCGCCCCGTGCGATGGCTGGAGATGGCGCGCGAGGAGGCCGAGGAGCTGGGGGCGATGGCCCTCTTCGGCGAGAAATACGGCGATTGGGTGCGGGTGGTCGAGGTCGACGGCGTTTCCCGCGAGCTCTGCGGCGGCACCCACGTCTCCAACACCGCCGAGCTCGGCATCTTCAAGATCGCCTCGGAGGGCTCGAGCGCGGCGAACGTGCGCCGCGTCGAGGCGCTCACCGGCCCGGCGGCGATCGACTGGTTCCGCGAGCCGCGAGGAGCAGCTGCGCGAGGTCGGTGAGCTGCTCGGCGTCGCCTCAGGACCCCGTCGCCGGCGCGCGGCGCGCGGCCGAGCGGCTGAAGTGAGGCCGGCGAGGGCGCGAAGCAGGCGAGAAGCAGCTGCTCGCCGACGAGGCCGACGCCTGACCGCCGACGCGCAGGAGCTGCGACGGCCTGCAGGATCGTCTGCGCCGGCGGCGCCGATCGCCGACCAGAAGCAGCTGCTCGACCTGGCCAACCGGATCCAGTCGAAGCTCGGCGGGCACTCGGCGGTCGTCCTCGGCGGCGCCGAGGGCGAGCGCGTCGGGCATCGTCGCCCTGGTCTCCAAGGACGCGGTGACCGCGCGGCGTCTCGGCCGCGCGGTCGTCGCCGAGGCGGCCCCGCTGATCGGCGGCGGCGGCGGCGGGCGCGACGAGATGGCCCAGGCGGGCGGCAAGGACGCCGCCAGGCTGGACGAAGCGCTGGCCGCGGCCGAGCGCGGCGATCGAGCGGGAGCTCGGCTGCGATGTTCCAGCCCGGCGGCGGGCGCCGCCTAGCGCGATGCGCGTGCTCGCCCTCGACCACGGCACCGCCCGGATCGGCTGCGCGATCTCGGACCCGAGCGGGACGCTGGCGACGCCGCTGCCGACGATCGAGCCGCCGGAGCCGCGCACCGTCGCCGACCTGGTGGTCGAGCACGGCGTCGAGCGGGTCGTCGTCGGCCTGCCGCTGCACCTGAGCGGCGAGGAGGGCGCCCAGGCCGGCCTGGTGCGCACCTTCTGCTGGAACTGGAGGCGCTGCTCGACGTCCCGGTCGAGACCTACGACGAGCGCCTGACCACGCGGATGGCGGAGGCCAGCCGCCGCCAGGGGGCCGACGCGCGCCCGACTCGCTGGCGGCCGCCCATCTGCTCGAGGCCTACCTCGCCCGCCGGGCGGGACAGGGCCGAGGACGGCCGGCGAGGAGCTGCGACGATGGCTGACGACTGGCTCGACGACCCGTTCGCCGACCCCGACGATCCGCGGGCCGCGGCCCGCGAGCAGCGGCGCAGCGAGCGCGAGGCGCGCCGCAACGAACAGCGCCGGCACGAGCGCGAGGCCGAGGAGGCGGCGCGCCGCCCGCCCGCGCCCCCCCGGGCCACCGCCGGAGGCGCCGCCGGCCGCCGACCCGCGCGCCGCCGGTTCCGCCGGACGAGGACCCCGATCGCTTCTCGGACGGGGACCCCGAGCCGATGGAGCCGCCATCAGGAGGCCGGTCGGCCCGTGCGGCCCCGGGGCCCGCCCCGCCGGGGCCCGCGGCCGCTCGCGGCGCTGCGACGCCATCCCGTTCGAGGCTCGTGGCGGCGGTCGCCGCCTCTGCCGCTCGCCTGGTTCCTCGTCGCGCTCTTCCAACCATTCCACGGAGACGGTTCGGGCGGGTGGTGGTCACCGTCCCAAAGGGGGCGAGCGTCAGCGAGGTCGGCGACATCCTCGACGAGAAAGGGCGTCGTCTCCAGCTCGACCCTCTTCCAGTTCCGGGTGACGCTCGCCGGCAAGCGCTCCGACCTCTACCCGGGCCGCTTCGTCCTCGCCGCGGCATGTCCTACGGCGCCGCGATCGACGCCGCTCACGACGGCGCCGGCGAAGAAGGTCGCCGACGGTGACCATCCCGGAGGGCTACAGCCGCGCCCAGGCGGCGCCGCTGGTCGCGGAAGCGGGGCTCTCGGGCAGCTACCTGAAGGCGAGGTGCGCTCGAAGTACCTGAACCCGGCGCGCTACGGCGGCAGGGCGCGCGAGAACCTCGAGGGCTTCCTCTTTCCCGGACACCTTCGAACTGAAGCCGGGCGCGCCGGCCGCCGACCTGGTGCAGCTCCAGCTGCAGGACTTCAAGCGGCGGATCAAGGGCGTGGACATGCGCTACGCGAAGTCCAAGAACCTGACCGTCTACGACGTGCTCACGATCGCCTCGATGGTCGAGCGCGAGGCGATGGTCGCCAGGGAGCGCCCGCTGATCGCGGCGGTCATCTACAACCGCCTCCACGAGGGCATGCCGCTCGGCATCGACGCGACGACCCGCTTCGCCACCGGCAACTACGACGAGCCGCTGACCGAATCCGAACTGGCGACCGACTCCCCCTACAACACGCGCGTCACACCGGCCTGCCGCCGGGGCCGATCGACAGCCCTGGGCTCGCCTCGATCGAAGCTGCCGCGCGCCCGGCGAAGGTCGACTACCTCTACTACGTGGTCAAGCCGGGAACCTGCGGAGAGCACTCCTTCTCCTCCACGCGAAGCGCAGTTCGAAGCCGACGTCGGCCCGCTACGAACGAGCGCGCGCCGCCGCCGGCGGCGACTCGCCCGACACCTGCGGATAGGGGACGATGGGACGATGAAGCGGCTCGCCGTCATCGGCCACCCGGTCGCCCATTCGCGCTCGCCCGCGATGCAGACCGCGGCCCTGGCCGAGCTCGGCCTCGGCGGGGAGTGGTCCTACGAGGCGATCGACGTCGCGCCGGACGAGTTCGAGGCCGGCTACGTGCGCGAGCTGCCCGGAGCGGGGGTTCGTCGGCGCCAACGTGACCGTTCCCCACAAGGGCGCGGCGCTCGCCGTCGCCGACGTCGCTCTCCGAGACGGCGCGGGAGATCGGCGCCGCCAACACGCTCAGCTTCGCCGCGGCGAGATCCACGCCGACAACACCGACGCCGGCGGCCTGCTCGCGGCGCTGCCGGCCGCGCCGGCGGGCCGGCGGCGCTGGTCCTGGGTGCCGGCGGCGCCGCGCGGGCGGTGGTCTGGGCGCTGCTCCGCGAGGGCGCCGCGGTCGAGGTCTGGAACCGCACCGCCGCTTCGCTCCCGCCACCTCTGCGAGGAGCTCGGCGGCCGGCCGGTGGAGGACCCTCGACCCTCGGCGGTATGGGCTGATCGTCAACTCGACCTCGGTCGGCCTGGCGGCGAGGACCCGTTCGAGCGAGCTGCCCCTGCGCTCGGGACGGGCTTCGCGCCGGCCAGGTCGTCGTCGACATGGTCTACGGGGGCGAGCCGACCGCGCTGCTGCGCGGCGGCCAGGGCGGCCGGGGCGCAGACCGTCGACGGGATCGAGGTCCTGGTCCGCCAGGGCGCTCTCTCGCTGGAAGCATGGACCGGCCGCGATGCCCCGCTGGACGCGATGCGCGCCGCGGCCCGGCCGGCGGGAGGCCGTTCCCGGGGCTGATCGGCGGCAGACTCGGCAGTGGACGGCCAGCGCGTGTGTAACATCAGTGGCCAGGGAATGGGGAACAGCGCAGTTTCAATGGGAGTGAGTCCTGTCTCGTCGCCCGGGGCCCCCATTCGGCGGGCAGTGCCGTTGGCGATCGGCCTTCTCTTGCCTGCTCGTCGTTCCCTCCGTCGCGTCGGCGACGACCTACCACGCGTCGCCGACGGGGATGCTCGGCAATGCTCGGCACCGGTGCCCTGCTCGGTCGGCGAAGCCCTGAGCAAGGCAGGCGACGGCGACAACGTGAAGCTCGACGCCGGCGAATACCTGCCGTAAAGCCTGCCATTCACCGGCTTGACGATCCAGAAGGAAATCGACTTCGGTGGGCCGACGGGTCCCAAATTGCGGGCCCGCGATCCTGGTGATGGAAAGCCTCGCCGACCTCCAGGTGACCGGGGAGCCGGCGCCACTCTGCACGACCTGCGGATCGAAGGCGACCGGCGACCAGGGTTTGCAGCTCGAATCGGGAAGCCGCGGACAGTGTCTTCGTCGCCTACTTCGGGCGCCGGCTTCGCCGCCTGCCACCTCGGCAGGGCACGGTTCTTCGCGACAGCGTCTGCTGGACCAAGCAGCAGGGAGACGAAGAAGCGGGCGCAATCGGACGCGATCCTCATCCCGGCGGCGACGAAAGAACAGGACGCGCCGGTGATCTCCGCAACGTCACGGCCTATCGCGGAACGAGCGGACGGCAACGCGATCAGCGCGGTCCGGCCCCGGGGCGACACTCTCGGTCTACGCGGCAAACGTCATCGCCCAGTCGGTCGACGACACCGACCTGGTCGCAGGGCTCGTCCCGAAAACCTCCTGCCCGAGGCGCACGTCATTTTGGTCAACTCCGATTTCGGCGAGTTCGCCGACGAACCCGGCGCGGCAACCGTGACTCCGCTGGGAACTGGCGGGCAACATCAGCGCCGCTGCCGGCCTTCGCCAATCCGCTGATGCGGGGACTTTCACGTCGTTGCCGGCTCGAGACGATCGACGGCGGCACCCTCGATTCCCAGGTCGGCCCGCTTCGACCTCGACGAGTCCGCCCGTGCGCAGCCCGGGTGCGTCGGTGCCGCCGCCATTCCGGACATGGGCGCCTACGAGCGGAAGCCGACCGCCGCCTGCCCGCTGCCCCCGCCGCCGCCTCCGCCGCCGGTCGAACCGCGCAAGCCGGTCTTCCGGATCGTCAGCCTCAAGCTGAACAGGAAGACGGGCCGGGAGGGTGCTCGTCGAAGTGCCCGGAGCCGGCACGGTCTCGCTCACAGGCAGCGGCGTGAAGCTGGTTCGGCGCACGGCGCCCGGCTGCGGGGGCGTCGTCTCGCTGCCGATCCAGACCTGGGCGATCACGAAGGTCCGCCTGGCTCAAGAACGCGGCAAGACGCAGGGTCCACCTAAGGTGATCTTCGAAGGCCGGGCCGGTCCCGTCAAGCAGTGGGGCGCTCCGTGCTGCTGCGCAAGAAGGACAGGGCCAAGAAGAAGCAGGAAGCACCGCCAACCACAAACGGCGCTAGCCCCGCCGCGCCGCGGGCTCGGAGCGGCGGCCCCTCCGTATAGCCTTGCCGCCATGAGTGGCTTCCGCTTCACCACCGCGGGCGAGTCGCACGGGCCGGGGCTCGTGGCGATCGTCGAGGGCATGCCGGCGGGGCTCGAGCTCGACCGCGAGGCGCTCGACCGCGACATGGCCCGCCGCCAGCTGGGCCACGGCCGCGGCGGCCGTATGAAGATCGAGGCGGACTCGGTCGAGGTCCGCTCCGGCGTCCGCCATGGCCGCACCCTGGGCAGCCCGATCGCGCTGCTGGTCGCCAACCGCGACTACGCCAACTGGGAAGACCGGATGAGCCCCTGGCCGGTCGAGGGCTTCGAGCCGGACGAGGTCCACCTGCCGAGGCCGGGGCACGCCGACCTGGTCGGCGCCCAGAAGTACGGCCACTCCGACATCCGCAACGTCCTCGAGCGGGCCAGCGCCCGTGAGACCGCCGCCCGCGTCGCCGCCGGCTCGGTCGCCCGCGGCTTCCTCGCGGCGCTCGGGGTCAGCGTCCACAGCCACGTCGCTCCAGATCGCCTCGGTGCAGCGCGCCGGAGCGGCCCGACCTCGGCTCCGGCGGACTTCGACGCGGTCGACGACGACCCCGTCCGCTGCCTCGACCCGGAGGCGAGCGCGGCGATGGTCGAGGAGATCAACCGCCTGCGCAAGGCGAACGAGAGCCTCGGCGGCAGCTTCGAGGTGCGCGTCTTCGGCCTCGTCCCCGGGCTCGGCTCCCACGTCTCCTGGGAGGATCGGCTCGACGGCCGGCTGGCCGGGCGCCGTCGCCTCGATCCAGTCGGTGAAGGGCGTCGCGATCGGCGAGGCGTGGGACGTCGCCGGGCGGCCGGGGTCGGAGGCCCACGACGAGATCTTCTGGTCGGAGGAGCGCGGCTACCACCGCGAGACCAACCATGCCGGCGGCCTCGAGGGCGGCATGACCAACGGCCTGCCGCTCTCGGTGCGGGCGGCGATCAAGCCGATCTCGACCCTGACCAAGCCGCTGCGCTCGGTCGACACCGAGACCAAGGAGCCGGCCGAGGCGCTGCGCGAGCGCACCGACTCGACCGTCGTCCCCGCGGCCGCGGTCGTCGCCGAGGCGATGGTCGCCTGGTCGCTCGCCCGCTGCTACCGGGAGAAGTTCGGCGGCGACCACATCGACGACGTGCTGCCGCCGTCGCCGCCTACAAGAAGCGCATCGACTTCAAGGGCTGAGCATGAGCCGCCCCGCCGTCGTCTTCATCGGCTTCATGGGCGCCGGCAAGAGCACCGCCCTCGCCGCCGCCCGCGAGGCCGGGCATGGAGACGGTCGAGGTCGACGCGCTGATGGAGAGCGAGCTGGGGATGCCGATCGCCGAGGCCTTCGAGCGCGACGGCGAGGAGGCGCTTCCGCGAACGCGAGGCCGAGGTCGTCGGCGCGCTGCTCGAGGAGCGCCGAGGGCGGCGCGATCGCGCTCGGCGGGGGCAGCGTCCTCTCGCGAGCGGGTGCGGCGAGGCCCTGGCCCGCCACACGGTCGTCTGGCTCGAGGTCGAGCCGAGGAGGCATGGCGGCGCATCGCGCACTCGGACCGGCCGCTGGCCAGCTCCGAGGAGGAGTCGACCGGCTGCTCGAGGACGCGGCTGCCGCTCTACGCACAGGCTTGCCGACGCGGTCGTCCCCTCACGCGACCGCGGCGCCTTCGCCCGGGCGCTGCCCTCGATCCGTGCGCTCGGCGAGCTTCCCGCGCGGAACCAGGCTGCTCTGGGCGTCGAGCGCGCTCCGGCGAGTACCCGGTCTTCGTCGGCCCCGGCCTGCTCGACTGCGGCTGGTGGCCGCTGCGAGGGCCGCCGCTTCTGCGTTACGCGACGCCACCGTCGCCGCCCGCTACGCGGATCGGCTCGGGCCGCTGGAGGCGCGGGTCGAGGTCGAGCCGGGGGAGGGCGCGAAGACGATGGCCGAGGCCGAGCGCGTGCTGCGCGAGCTGGCCCGCGCCGGGATGACCCGCGAGGACCACGTGGTCGCCCTCGGCGGCGGCGTCGTCGGCGACCTGGCCGGCTTCTGCGCCCACACCTACCAGCGCGGCGTGCCCGTTCGTCGGGCTGCCGACCTCGCTCGTCGCCCAGGTCGACTCCGCCTACGGGGGCAAGACCGGAGTCGACCTGCCCGAGGGCAAGAACTACGTCGGCGCCTACCACCTGCCGGCGGCGGTGCTCGCCGACACCTCGACCCTCGCCACGCCTGCCGCCCGAGGAGCTCGCCGCCGGCTTCGTCGAGGCGCTGAAGACCGGCCTGCTGGCGGGCGGCTCGCTCTGGGAGCGGGTGCGCTCCATCGACGAGCTCGACCCGGCCGCACTCGGCGACGTCGTCTTCGAGTGCGCCCGCTACAAGTGCGCCGTGGTCGCCGCCGACGAGCGCGACGGCGGCCTGCGCCATGTGCTCAACCTCGGCCACACGATCGGCCATGCGATCGAGGCCGCCAGCGGCTACCGCGCTACCGGCACGGCGAGGCGGTCGGGCTGGGCCTGCTCGGCGGCCTGCGCCTCTCCGAGGCGCCCGAGCTCGCCGAGCAGGTCGACGACGATCCTGGACCGCCACGGCCTGCCGGTCTCGCTCGAGCCCGGAGATCGAGGTCGACGCGGTCCTCGAGGCGCTCCAGCGCGACAAGAAGCGGACCGCCGCTGGGGTGGGGTTCGTGCTGCTCGCGGTCCCGGGCGAGCCTCGCGAAGGCCAGGTGCTCGGCCCGGATAGGGTCCGTGCGGCCGTGGAGGAATTGCGATGAGCGCCGCGGAGTTCGCCGAATGAGCTCGGCCCACAACCGGGTTGCGGTGATGCACGGCGTCAACTTCGACATCCTCGAGCGCCGCGACTCGACTATCTACGGCGGCATCTCGCTCAACCAGCTCGAGCGCCGTATCGCCTCCTTCGCCGGCGAGCTGGGATTGGAGACCACCTTCTTTCAGACCAACTCCGAGGGCGAGTTCGTCGAGCACCTGCACCGCGTGCCCGAGGTCGCCGACGCGGTCCTCCTCAACGCCGGCGCCTGGACCCACTACAGCCGCGCGATCGCGGACGCCCTCGAGGTCACCCGGCTTCCCGCGGTAGAGGTCCACCTCTCCGACGTCGAGTCCCGCGACGACTGGCGCCGCGTATCCGTCTTCGACGGCCTGGTCCTCGCCAAGGTCTCCGGCAAGGGCCCCGACGGCTATCGCGAGGCGCTCGCACGCCTCGCCGCCGAGCTCGGGGTGAGCGACGCCTGATGCGCGGCCGCGGCGACCGCCTTGCGGCAGAGGCCGCCGAGCGCGGGCTAGAGGCGATCCTCGTAACCGACCTGGTCAACGTCCGCTACCTGACCGGCTTCGGCGGCACCAACGGCGCCTGTCTCTGCGGCGGCGACACGCGCCTCTTCTTCACCGACTTCCGCTACACCGAGCGGGCTGAGTCGGAGGTCGAGGGGTGGCAGGTGGTCACCGTCGTCGACGACTGGCTCGGCGGCATCGCCGCCCGCTTCTCGGGTCGGGTCGGCTTCGAGGACGACCACGTCTCGGTCCGCTTCCTGCGCCGCCTCGAGGAGAAGCTTCCCGAGGGCGTGGAGATGGCTCCGGCCGGGGGCGCGGTGGAGCGGCTCCGTCGGGTCAAGGACGAGGGCGAGCTGGCCTCGATCGCAGCGGCGGCGGAGCTTGCCGACGAGGTCTGGGGCTGGAGCCTCGAACGTGGGCTGGGCGGGCGCGAGGAGCGCGAGGTGGCGGCCGCAGCGGAAGCGCGGATCCGCGAGCTCGGCGCCGAGCCCTCCTTCCCGGTGATCGTCGCGGCCGGTCCCAACGGCGCCCTTCCCCACGCCGAGCCGGGCGAGCGGCGCATCGGCGAGGGCGAGCTGGTCGTCTTCGACATGGGCGCCCGCCTCGACGGCTACTGCTCCGACGGCACCCGCACCTTCGCCTGCGGGGAGCCGGGCGAACGCGGCCGCGAGGTCTATGACGTCGTCCTCGAGGCGCAGGCGAAGGCGCTGGCCGCGATCCGCGCAGGGGTCGAGGGCGAGGCCGTCGACGGTGCGGCCCGGGAGCCGATCGCGGCGGCCGGCCACGGCGAGCGCTTCGGCCATGGGCTCGGTCACGGCGTCGGCCTCGAGGTCCACGAGGCGCCGCGGCTCTCACAGCGCTCGGAGGACACGCTCGCGGCGGGGGAGGTGGTGACCGTCGAGCCCGGCATCTACCTGCCCGGCGAGCTCGGGGTGCGCATCGAGGACCTGGTGGTCGTCACCGAGGAGGGCCACCGCAACCTCAGCGGCCTTCCGAAGCAGCTCCAGGTCGTCGCCTGATCGGGGCGATTCGCTGCAGCCCTAAGGGTCTGGGCGTGCAGTTCTCACCGCAGGTCGGCCTCTGGCCGATCTGCAGCGGATGATCGCCACCTCCACGCAGGCCAGCGCCGAGCCGCTCGCCGGCAGTCGCGAGTCGGCCCGCCGCGAGCGGCTGCTCGACATGGAGCTGCGCCTGCGCCGTTACCGGGCCGCCTGCTTCGCGATCCTCGCCCTCGGCCTTGTCCCGCTCGCCCCCGACCTGGGCTGGTGGTGGTTTGCCCCGATGGCGTTCGCCTTCGCCGCCTTCGCCGTCGCCGACCGCTTCATGCGCCATAGCCCGCGGCCGGCGCTCTGGATCGGCGCCGCCTGGGCTCTGACCCCGCTGATCCTGTGCGGCGCTGTGATCGCCACCGGCGGCGCCGGCAGCCCCGCGCTGATGTGGTTCGCGCTGCCCGCGGTGACGCTGGGTGCGCGCTTCGACCCGCGCGGGATCATCTTCGGGACCGCCTACATCCTCGCCCTGCTCCTGATCAGCACGACGATCGACCCGGCGGCGACGTCCTCCGAGCAGCAGTCGGTGATCGCCGCCGCCGCGCTGCTGCTCTGCACGGTGACCCTCTCGGGGGCGCTGGTCGAATCCGACCGGGCCCATCGCCGGCGCTCGACCGTCGACCCGCTCACAGGCCTGTTCAACCGCAACGCGCTGGAGCTGAGGCTCGCCGAGCTCGAGGTCGGCGCCGCCGGCGACCCGCGGTCCTCGCACGCGCTGCTGCTCTGCGATCTCGATCACTTCAAGCGGGTCAACGACGTGCTCGGGCACGGCGCCGGCGACCGGGTCCTCCAGGAGGTCGCCGAGGCGATGCGCTCCTCGTTGCGCGCCGGCGACTCGATCTACCGGGTCGGAGGGGAGGAGATCCTCGTGGTCCTGCCCGGCGCCACGCGCGATGACGCGCTCGGCATCGCCGAGCGCCTGCGCCTCGCGGTCCGCGACCTGCATCCGGCCGGCGTCTCGATGACCGTCAGCGTCGGGGTCGCGGTATCGCCACCGGGCGGGCTCGACAGCGACGCCCTCGTCCACCGTGCAGACCAGGCTCTCTACGCGGCCAAGGCCGGCGGGCGCGACATGGTCTACGCGGCCGCATAGCACCACTCTCACGAGCCAGGGCGGCGCGGGCCTGCCGACCATTCCCGGGGCGTCCGCGAGGAGCCTGGCTGGTCCTTGCTCGGCTCGGCGTGGGGCCGCCAGCGCGAGAGGTCGATCCCGTCCTCCACCCGCGCCGCGAAGGCGGCGATCAGCTCGACCGTCGCCTCGAGGTCGCCGAGGTCGACCAGCTCGACCGGGGAGTGCATGTAGCGCAGGGGGATCGAGACGAGGCCGGTGGGGATGCCCGAGCGCGAGATCTGGATCATGTCGGCGTCGGTGCTGGTGCCGCGGCCGCTGGCGCCGATCGAGTGGTCGATCCCCTCCGCTTCGGCGGTCTCGACCAGCAGCTCGAACAGCTTCGGGGAGAGGGTCGACCCGCGGCCGATCACCGGCCCCGAGCCGAGCGGATGGCTGCCGACCTCCTTCTCGTCGACTCCCGGCGCGTCGGTCGCGTGGGTGACGTCGACCGCGATCGCCAGGTCGGGCCGCACCTCGAAGGCGGAGGTGCGGGCGCCGAACAGGCCGATCTCCTCCTGGACCGCGGCGATCGCCGCGAAGCTCGCCTTCAGCGAGCCGCGCTCGTGGCAGCGTCGCAGCGCCTCCAGCGCGACGTAGGCCCCGAGCCTGTTATCCATCGAGCGCGAGATCAGCCGGTCGCCGGCAAGCCGCACCGGCTCGGCGGCGATCACCGCCGGGTCGCCGACCCTGACCAGCTCCGCCGCCTCCTCGCGGTCGGCGGCGCCGATGTCGACGTGCAGCGCTTTCAGCTCGACCACCTTCTTGCGCTGGTCGGGGTCGAGCAGGTGGATCGGCTTGCGCCCCACCACTCCGGGCACCAGGCCGTCCCTGCCGCGCACCTCGACCCGCTGTCCGACCAGGATCTGCGGGTCCCAGCCGCCGATCGGGTTGAAGTACAGGAAGCCCTTCTCGTCGACGTGGGTGATGACGAGGCCGATCTCGTCGATGTGGCCGACGACGGCAAGCAGCGGACGCTGCTCGCCCACCCGCGCGACGCTGGAGCCGAGTCCGTCGCTGGAGAGCGCCGCGAAGGACCCCGCCGCGTCGCGCCAGGCGTCCGCGGCGGGGGACTCGTACCCGAGGGCGCTCCGATTCGGAGTAGGTTGTCGAGCAGTTCGGGCGTCTCGGCCATCGCGGTCGGCAGTATGCCTGGCTAGTGCAAAACACTTTGTACAGAAGATCCGGGTGACTTGGCCGAAGTGGACAATTCGATGAGAGCCGTGATCACCGGTGCCTCGAGCGGCATCGGCGAGGCGACCGCGAGGCGGCTTGCGCGGGAGCCGGGAGCCGAGCTGGTTCTCGTCGCCAGGCGCGAGGATCGCCTCCGGGCGCTGGCCGACTCGCTGCCCTGCGAGGCAAGCCACGTGGCCGTCGACCTCACCGACGAGGACGCACCCGCTCGAGTTGCCGGCCACGTCGAGGAGCGCCTCGGCGGCCGCCCGACGCTGCTCGTCAACAACGCCGGCGCCTCATGGCGCGCCTCCTTCGCCGAGGGCGGGCACGAGAACGTCAGCCGCCACATGCAGCTCAACTTCGACGCCGTCGTCAGGCTCACCGAGGCGCTGCTGCCGGCGCTGCGCGCCTCGGCACCCTCCTCGATCGTCAACGTCGCCAGCACCGCCGGCCGCGTGGCCCGCGCCCGCACCGGGTCCTACTCGGCGAGCAAGTTCGCCCTGGTCGGCTGGACCGACGCGCTCTACGCGGAGGAGCGGGCGGCGGGCGTCCACGTCGGCCTGGTGCTCCCCGGCTACATCGAGACCGAGGGCTTCCCGGCGACCGAGCTGCGCGAGCGGGCACTGACCCGCTGGCTCGTCTCCCGGCCCGAGCGGGTGGCCGAGGCGATCCTCGAGGCCGGCCCCGGTGGCCGCGCCGAGCGCTACGTGCCGCGGCCCTACGCGCTGGCGGCGGTCGCCCGGGTGCTCTCTCCGGGCCTGGTCCGCAGGGTGCTCTCCGGAGGGGCGGCCGCAGCGCTGACGACCAGCACCGCCGAAGAACGGAAGCGGGCCGGCTGACCGGCCGGGCGGCGGCGAGTCGCCCTACCTGAACTGGGCGGGGGCAGGTGGCAGTACTTGAAGCCGAAGACGAAGCTGACGTTGTTGGCGGCGTTGCTGCTCCGTTCGGTGCGGATCTTTTCGTGCGAGGCCCGGACCCGGTTCTTGTGCTTCAGCGCCTTGCCGATCTTCGCCAGGTTCTTCTGCACGCGCTTGAGGAAGGTGAACCACTTTTCCAGGCGGGCGCTGTCGGCGCTGGGCCGCGGCACCGCTTCGATCGCCTTCAGCGAGTGGCCGAAGTTCCTCGAGACCTTGAGGAAGTTGCTGGCCGGCCGCGGGCAGGTGCTTCTTCTTCACGTTCCTCCGCGCCGCCTTCAGGATCGACTTGTTGGAGTTCGTGTTCTTGTGACAGATCGGGTCGACTTCGGCGACGTATTCGTCGCGGGTCGGGTCCGCTCCCGGACAGGATCTTCGGCCTGCGCCGGAATCGCGACCGCGAGCGCGGCGGCAATCGTCAGCGCAACTGTCGTCGAACGTGCTCTCATAGCTCCCCTGCGCTCGGAAGATTACATCCCGTCATCCCAGTAACCCGGGTCGAGCGCGAACCATGCGGTGGTCTGTCTAGGATTCGCGACGGTGATTTCCACAAACCAGTTCAAGAACGGGTCTCACATCGAGATCGACGGGACGATCTACAAGATCGTCGAGTTCCAGCACGTGAAGCCCGGCAAGGGCGGCGCCTTCGTGCGCACGAGGCTGCGCAAGCTCGAGGACGGCTCGGTCCAGGACAAGACCTTCCGCGCCGGGGAGAAGTTCCGCCCGGTGCGCACCGAGTCGCGCAAGATGCAGTACCTCTACGACTCCGGCGACGCCGCCGTCTTCATGGACAACGGCGACTACGAGCAGATCGAGATTCCCCGGGACGTGGTCGGCGAGGCCATGCGGTGGTTGCTGCCCAACGCCGAGGTCGACGTGCTCTTCGTCGACGAACGCCCCAGCGACGTGCAGGTCCCCAGTGCGGTCGAGATGAAGGTGACGGACACCGACCCCGGCCTCAAGGGGGACACGGCCTCCGGCGGCGGCAGCAAGCCGGCGACGCTCGAGTCGGGCGTCGTCGGTCCAGGTCCCCTCTTCATCGAGGAGGGCGAGGTCGTCCGGATCGACACCCGCAGCGGCGAGTACGTCTCCCGTGCGTAGGTCCGAGCAGCGCCGCGACGCCGTTTTCGCCAGCTACCAGCGCGACGTCACCGGCCGCCCGCTGGAGGAGCTGATCGCGGGCTCCCGCCCGCTGACCCGCGAGATCGCCGACGGCGTCGACGAGCACCGCGAAGAGCTCGACGACGAGATCGAGGCCCATGCGAAGGGCTGGGCGGTCGAGCGGCTCGCGCCGCTCGACCTCAACGTGATGCGGGTCGCCCTCTACGAGATCGAGCACCGAAGTCCCGGCCGAGGTCGCGATCGACGAGGCGGTGGAGATCGCCAAGGAGTACTGCGGCGCCGACGCGCCCGGCTTCATCAACGGCGTCCTCGGCGCGATCGTGCGCGAGCGCGAGGGAGTCCAGTGACGACGGGGCAGGCGCCTCCCGGATGCGCGAGATCTCCGAGCGGCTGCAGGCGATCGCCGCCGAGCTCGGCGGGAGCAGCCCGACGACGAGCGTGCCGCCGAGCTCGCCCGCGAGGCCGCGGAGCTCTCCGCCGAGGCGGTCGAGGAGGCGAACCGCCGCATGCGCGAGGCCGAGAGCTCCGGCCGCGGTGAGCCCGGACGGCGCTGATGTACCCGGAGGACCTGCGGTCGCTGGTCGACGCCGCGCTGGCCGAGCTGCGCTTCTCCCGGTCGCCGGCGACCGCCGGCATCGAGGAGGCGATGCGCTACTCGCTGCTCGCCGGCGGCAAGCGGGTGCGGCCGGTGCTCGCGCTGGCCACCGCGCGCGCCCTCGGCGCCGATCCCGGAGCGGCTGCCTGCCGGCCGCCTGCGCGATCGAGCTGATCCACACCTACTCGTTGATCCACGACGACCTGCCGGCGATGGACGACGACGAGCTGCGCCGCGGTCAGCCGACCTCGCACGTCAGGTTCGGCGAGGACGTCGCGATCCTCGCCGGCGACGGCCTCTTCGCCGAAGCGGTGCGGATCTTCAGCGAGCAGCCCGGGCGAGCCGCGGCGGGTGCTCGCGGCGCTGGCCGAGCTGAGCGCGGCGACCGGCGTCGACGGCATGGTCGGCGGCCAGTACGTCGACGTCGCCGGCGAGGCCAGCGACGCCGACGGCCTGCGGGCGCTGCACGAGCTGAAGACCGGCCGCCTGATCGCCGCCAGCGTGGGCGTCGTGGTCGACGCTCGAAGGCCTGCGCGAACCTGAGACAATTCCCTATCGTAGATTCGCCGGGGAGCTCGGCGTCCTGTTCCAGATCGTCGACGACATCCTCGACGTCACAGGCAGCGACGAGCAGCCTCGGAAAGCCACATGGAAGCGACGAGCGACACGGAAAACTCACCTACGTCAGCCTCTTCGGCCTCGAGCGGGCGCGTGAGCTCGCCGCCGAGTCGCATGCCAAGGCGACGGCGGCGCTCGCCGAGGCGAGCGGCGCCGATCGAGGACCTGATGCAGATCGCCGACTACATCTTCACGAGGGACGAATGAGCGAGCAGCCGCGACAGCGCCGAGGCCGCGAGCTCGCCGCCGCGTCCCTGCTCGACCGCATCGACGGGCCCGACGACCTGAACGGCCTCGACGAGGAGCAGCTGCAGCGGGTCGCCGAGGAGATGCGCGGCTACATCATCGACATGATCGGTGAGATCGGCGGTCACTTCGGCGCCAACCTCGGCACCTGCGAGCTCGCCGTCGCCCTGCACAGCATGCTCGAATCGCCCCGCGACAAGGTCCTCTGGGACGTCGGCCATCAGGCCTACCCGCACAAGGTGCTCACCGGCGCGCCGCGACCGGCTGCCGACGATCCGCCGGTACGAGGGCCTTGCGCCGTTCTGCTCGATCTTCGAGTCCGAGCACGACATCATGGGCGCCGGCCACGCCTCGACCTCGATCGGCTACGCGGTGGGCCTCAAGGAGGCGATGCGCAAGGGCATCGGCGAGGACGGCCGGGTCGCCGCCGTGATCGGCGACGGCGCGCTCACCGGCGGCGTCGCCTACGAGGCGCTGCACGCCGCCGGCGGGCTGCAGACGCCGATCGTCATCGTCCTCAACGACAACGGAATGTCGATCTCGCCCAACGTCGGGGCGCTCTCGCGCTACTTCAACCGCGTCCGCCTCAATCCGCGCCTCTACCACGCCCGCGAGGGGGTCGAGGACCGGCTCACGAGACTGCCGCTCGGCCTCGGCAAGCGGATCGAGCGCCTCGGCCCGGAGATCAAGGCGGCGATCAAGGCCTACTGGGCGCCCGGGCTCTTCTTCGAGGAGCTCGATCTCGCCTACCTGGGCGTGATCGACGGCCACGACGTCCACGCGCTGCGCGAGGCCCTGGAGGAGGCGTTCGCCGCCGACCGCCCCGTCGTCGTCCACATCCACACGGTCAAGGGCAAGGGCTTCGGGCCCGCCGAGGAAGGCGGCCTCGAGTCGATGGAGAAGTGGCACGCGGCGAAGCCCGGCTCGATCGTCGACGGCAGGCCCGCCGACGGCAGGCCCGCCGACGCGCCGAAGGGCTCGGCCCGAGCCGAGGAGCGCCCGGGTCGGCTGGTCGAGGTGCGCGAGTCCGACTCGCCCGAGGCGATCGCCCCGGAGCGCCTGGAGAAGCCGGCCCCGGCGAGCGCGCCGCCCCAGTACACCCAGGTCTTCGGCGACGCGATCGTCGCCGAGGCCGAACGCGACCGCCGGGTGGTCGGGATCACCGCGGCGATGGCGGGGGGCACCGGCCTGCAGAAGCTCGCCGACGCGGTGCCCGACCGCTACTACGACGTCGGCATCGCCGAGCAGAACGCCGTGCTGCTCGCTTCCGGCCTCGCCCTGCAGGGCGCGAAGCCGGTCTGCGGGATCTACTCGACCTTCCTCCAGCGCGCCTACGACCAGATCATCCACGACGTCTGCCTGCAGGAGCTCGACGTGACCTTCGCGATGGACCGGGCGGGGCTGGTCGGCGACGACGGGCCCACCCATCACGGCGCCTTCGACGTCTCCTACTTCCGGCCGATTCCCAACGTCGTCCTGATGGCGCCGCGGGACGAGGCGATGCTCGTGCACATGCTGCGCACCGCGATCGCCCACGACGGCCCCGCGGCCCTGCGCTACCCGCGCGGCGTCGCCGAGGGGGTTGAGCTGCCCGCCGAGCCCGCCGAGATCCCGATCGGCACCGGCGAGCTGCTGGAAAGCGGCGAGCGGGTGGCGCTGCTGGGCTTCGGGTACGGCGTCGCGATCGCCGCCAAGGCGGCCGCCGAGCTGGCCGGCCACGGCCTGGCCCCGACCGTCGCCGACGCGCGCTTCGCCAAGCCGTTGGACAGCGAGCTGCTCGAGCGGCTCGCGATCGGCCACGACCTGGTGGTCACGATCGAGGAGAACGTGCTTCCCGGAGGCTTCGGCTCGGCCGTCCTCGAGCACCTCGAGGACGCCTTTGCCGGGCGCCAGGACGAGCGCGCGGGGATCCTGCGCATCGGCCTGCCGGACCGCTACGTCACCCACGGCAAGCCGGCGCTGCTCCGCCGGGAGGTCGGCCTCACCGGCGAGGCGGTCGCCGAGAAGGTGCTCGCCGCGCTGCGCTCCGGCGAGCCCGCTCTCAACTGAGCTTGAACCAATGCGCTCAATCATGTAGCTTTCCGCCGTCTCTTCAGTGACGAGCAGGAGGCCCGGCTCCCTGCGAGCCGGGCATCGCTGGGGTTACTACAGGGAGAAGAGACGTGTATCTCTGGTCAGCGGTCCCGGCAGTGGGGCGGGCCGCTGCCCGGATTCGCCGTCGGGCTAGCCGAGGTCACGGCCCGCGGCGATCCGTTGCGCGTTCGCCATCGCCGTCAGGGTGATCGTCGTCGGCGGCACCGTCGGGAAGACGCTGGAGTCGACGAGGTGGACGCGGCGCAGGCCGGCCGGCCGGCCGAGGAGGTCGGTCTCCAGCCCCGAGGGGCTCTCCCGCATCGGGAAGCCGCCCCCGACGTGGATCCCGCGCCCCGGCTCCCATATCCGCAGCAGCGGCCGAAGCGGCCGCGCGCGCAGCGCTCCCGCGACCCGCCCGATCCGGGCGAGCACCGCGCCGACGGCCTCCGCGGTCAGCTCGGCCGATCCGAGCGGCCAGAGCCGCAGCGGCCCCGACGGCTCTCCGCCGTCGAGCTCCGCGCCGATCCGCCGCGAGCGGTCCGAGTGCAGGTAGCCCTGGCAGAAGAGCAGGCGGGAGAGCAGCGGGCGGCCCACCCTCTCGACCAGGCCGGGAGGCAGGTGCACGGTGGAGGCGACCTCCCTCAGCATCAGGGCGCTGTACCCGTAGACCTGGACATGGGCGGAGCGTCGCGGGTCGCTCTCGTCGTTCACCTCCAGGAAGGCCTGCGCGAGGGTGTTGCCGAGGCGGTCGACGCCGACGTCGGCCCCGCGGCTGCGCAGCAGCGGGAACGTGTAGTACTGGGAGTCGGCGAGCTCCACCCGCTCGCCCGCCGCGTCCAGCGAGCGGAGCACCAGGCGCGTCGTCGGCAGTGCTCCGGCGGCGACGAAGAGCCGCGCCGCGCGCACCTCCTCCTCGTCGCCGACCGCGGTCCGGGCGGTGACTCGCACCGAGTCGGGGCCCTCCTCGAAGCGCTCAACGCGGCGGTCCGGGACATAGCTGACGTTGGGGCGGGCGGCGAGGGCGCCGAGCATCTGCTCCGCCGACCACACCGCGCCGAGCGGGCAGCCGTGCAGGCAGAGGCCGGTGCGGCGGCAGCCGCGGCCGCCGCCGTCGTCCTCGGTGCGCACCGCGATCCGCGCCCGCCCCGCCAGAACTCCCTCGTCGCGCAGGCGCTCCGCGCCGCGGTCGAGGTCGCCGAGGAAGGCATCGATCTGGGGGGTCGGCTCGACGTCGGCGGGTCGCCCGTCGACGTAGAGCGGGAACTCGGCCTCGAGCCGGTCGCGCCGCGCGGCGATGGGCATGAAGCGGAGAACCGAGCGGTAGAAGGGGACGAGGTCTTCGAGGCCGAGCGGCCAGTCGGCAATGTCGGACTCCCGATAGGGGAGGATCGCCGCGCCCCAGGCGGTGCTCAGCCCCCCGCGCGCGTTCGAGGGCGTGGCGCCGATGCCACTGCCGGGACGGGGGGCGCTGGGATCGGTCGTCGCGTACGGGTGCAGCGAGCCGAGCACCGGTTTCAGCGGCAGCTGGTCCCGGCTCACCGAGAACTCCGCCCGCAGGTCCTCGATCAGCTGCGGGTCCCAGTCGGAGGGAGGGAGGTCGGCGAGCGGCGCGTACCGGCGCGCCTTCTCCTCGTCGGGCCCGCGTCCGACGTCGAGGATCGTCACGTCCTCGCCTCGGTCGGCCAGCTCGAGGGCGCAGGCGACTCCGGTCGGCCCGGAGCCGACGACGACGTTCAAAGGCCCTCGGCACCCCCCGCCCGCAGGGCGGACGGTTCGAAGGGCCTGAACGAGGCGCTGCGGGGCGCGTACCCCCAGGCGAAGGGGTCGGGGTCGAGGGTCGCGATGCTGAGGGCGCTGTCGGAGCGCATCGGCAGGGGGACCCGCAGCAGCTCCGCCGCCCGCAGCGGACCGTAGGCGGCCTGCCAGGGGACCCTGACGTAGGTGCGCCGCCGGTCCTGGGCCTCGGCGATGGCGCCGAGCACCTCACGCAGGCTGTGCGGGTCGCGGGAAGCCGCGACGAGCGGGGCGCCGGGGCTCCACTCGGAGCCGTCGGCGACCATCGCGATCAGCTCGGTCACGTCTTCCTCGTGGGCGAGGAAGAGCGGGCGGTCGGCGCCGACGAGGATCGGCACGATCGGCAGGGCGCGCACCAGCGCCGTCAGCATTCCGACCATCCCCCCCGGCGATGCGCCATAGAGCAGCCCGGGCCGGACCACGCTTCCGCCCATCTCCAGCGCGGCCGCCTCCGTGAACAGCTTCGCCCGGCCGTACATCGACCGCGGCACGCCCGAGGCGCTCACCGTCGAGACGTGGACGATTCTGGGCACGCCCGCCTCCGTCGCCGCCTCGAACAGGAGCCGGGTCCCCTGCACGTTGATCGACTCGACGGCCTTCCAGCTCCGCTGGCCGAAGTCCCAGGCGCAGTGGATCAGGACATCTACGCCGGTCAGGGAAGCGAGCCCCGGCCGGTCGCCGAGCCGGTAGTCGGCATGGGTGACGCCGGGCTGGCTCACCGGGCGCCGGCCGAGGCCGACGACGTCCCAGCCGCCCGCAACCAGCCGCGTCGCGACCAGCCCTCCGAGGTAGCCGCTCGCTCCCGTCACCGCAGCCCGCGTGGGGGGGAAGCTGCTCTTCTCCCCGGAACCGGTTCCCGTTCCCCCCATCACGCCGCGACCCTACCCCGCTCGGCCGGATCTCAATCCTCGGGTGTCTCCATGCAGACCGGTGCCCCGTCGGGGAGGACGAGGCACCGGCCTGGGTCACTACAGGGAGAGAGCTGGACGCCGGCCGCTATGGGGGGTGTGGCCGACGTGTCTCACCCGTGAGTTACCCACAACCCGACGGGTGAAACACGGCCTCCGGCACGACTTCCCTCGCCCCCGTCTGTTAGACGTTGCCGGTATGGGCGCGGAGTCCGGCATCCGGGCGGTGGCGATGGCGCGGGGCGGCGCGCGCCGGGCGATCCCGCTGCTGGTGCTGTGCGTGGCGGCGCTGGCGATGCTCGAGCCGGCCGAAGCCGTCCCCGAGAGGATGATCGTCGTCCACGGCCCGCTCAGCTCCTCGCACCTGACCCTCCTGGCTCGTGGTCGCGTGGTCGAGGTGAGCGGCCGCATCGGGGCCGCCCCCTCGAGTTGCAGGAGGGCGAGGGGGCGGACGACGTGCCCCGTCGCCCACGCGGGCGGGATCGAAATCGTGATGGGCCCCGAGGACGACAAGGTCGAGGTCGCCGATCGCCTGCCGATGCCGCTCACCGTCCGCCTCGGTGCCGGCTCGGACATGCTGATCGGCAACGGCGAGCCGGACACCTGCTATCCGGAAGGGACGAAACGCAACCGCTGCATAGGCGGGGGAGGCGACGACATCTGCATCACCGGGCGGAAGAACACCGACTGCGTCGGGGGCCCGGGCGACGACTACTGCCGGCACCGCGGTGGCAGCGACGGCTGCTTCGGCGGCCCCGGCAACGACGAATGCTTCATGGGCGCCGGCGAAGACGGCTGCCACGGGGGTCCCGGCAACGACCGCCTCTTCGGCGGCCCGGGCGCCGACCAGCTCTACGGAGGGCCGGGCCGCGACTACTGCGACGGCGGCCCCGGCCGCGGCAAGTCACACGGCTGCGAGCTGGGCCCGGGGCACTAGAAGATTGATTCCTGATTCGGGCATGGGGGAGTCAGGAATCCATCATCCAGACATCCAGGGGCGGCGCTCGCCGTCCGGGTCGGGGGACCTCGAGCTCCGGACGCCTCGACCGCCGTTGGGGCCGAAGCCGTTGCCGGCGACGGTTCGCAGCACTTCCTGCCACTGCCTCGAGGGGTTCGGGACGGCCTCCAACGCCTCCGCCGCGTCCCCTCTCCTCGTCTTGGCCGGCGGGCGTTGCTTGGCGCTCAGGCGACGACCGAGCTGACGAGCTCGGCGCCGATTTTCTCCACGACGGACAGCTGCGAGGCGACGATCTGTCCGCGGGAGGTTGCCATCGGCGACGCAGTCTAGCGCCGAACCGGCATCATCGGGCGATGACCGTCCGCTGGTGGTCGATGCGCAGGGCGCAGAACAGGAAGCCGGCCACCTACCGCTGCCCGTTCTGCGGCGAGTACCTACCGGCCCTCAGCGAGCACGTCCTCGTCGCCCCCGAGGGAGACATGGGCCGGCGCCGGCACGCCCACACCGAATGCGTGCTGGCCGAGAGGAGGGCGGGGAGGCTCCCGACCCGCGAGGAGTGGCTGGCCGCCCAGCCGCGATCCCCGACCGGCCCGCGGCACCGGCTCGGCCGCGTGCTCCAGGCCCTTGTCGGCAGGGGACGTCGCAGCGGCGCCGACTGAGCAGGCCACACGCCGCGTCACCGGATTGAACTACTTGTCATACGTGGGAGCTGCGGATTTGCGTGGCCGTTCCTCGGCCTGCATGATCGTGGGCACTGGACCGGGAACGACGAGCGATTTTCACGACGCGATCGAGCCCAGGAAAGGCAATAAGAGGGTGGGGTTCTCTCGATCGGAGATGGGCAGCGTCGAAGGCGTCCGAGGTGGAATGCTGGATCTTCTCGGAGTGCCAGAGGCCGAGCACGCGCCAGATGGGATTCGAGTTGTGGCGACCGTGTTGGGACCGCGCGAACCCGGCGAGGCATTGGAATCAGCATTGGCCGCCAGCTTGCGGAGGCTGAACGTGCAGCCCTCCGAGAGCAAGGGGGAACGTCGGCTTCCAGCCGCAGTGGTCATCGAGGCGATGGACCACAGTGATTCGGCCACGCGGTCGAGCCACCACTGGCAACTCCCGCGAGAGATGGTTGAAAGCGCCGGGCGGCCACCTGGGATTCGCAGAGGCCGCCCGGCGCCGGGCTCCTACGGCTGGTTGCCTGGACCGCCCTGGCTCTTGCAGGAAGCCGGGCGTTCCGAGTTCTTGCCGGTGCACTGCCCGGACTTACCGGCGCCGTTGCCCCCTTCAGTTGGGGGCGACGGGTTGGCTCCGACAATCGGCGCTGTTGCGACGGCCAGCGCCCCGATCGAAAGGGACCACCCACCTCGCCGAACAAGGATAGAAAGAGTCTGGGCCGCTCCTGTCAGGCCACTTATGAGCTGTCGAGGCATTGGCACCATCAGGTGCCTTCAGGATGGCGGTCGCCGGGTTGGGGCATCGAGGAGAACCTGGAGACGTCACCGCTGCCGGGCTCCTCGGTTGGTGCCGGCCAGACAGGGGCGTCGAGCACGCTCGGTAGCCACGGCAATGGGGCTTATCCCGGATGCGCCTTTCGCGGTCCGGCCGCGACAATCGGGTTCCACGGACCGAAAGGAACGCGATGGCATCAGCTGACGATTCAATATTCGAAGCAAGTCCGGGCGATCGGCTGGTCGTCAAGGGACACCACACGGGGGAGCCGCAGCGTGACGGTGAGATCCTCAAAGTGCTCGGCGAGGATGGAGCACCGCCCTACTTGGTGCGTTGGAGCGACGGGCATGAGTCCGAGGTCTTTCCAGGCTCAGACATCTTCATTGAACATCTCGGCGATCCCGAGGGGCAGTAGCGGCCGGGGAGCGGGCGGCGTCCGTCAGGCCGGCTGAGGAGGCTGCTCGGTCGGTGCTGGCCAGACAGGAGCGTCGAGCACGCCCGGCAAGGCGTGGTCGAAGATGGCCGCCAGACGCTCGAGGTCGTCGCCCTCGAGGCCGCCGAAGAGCAACTCGCGAACGCAGGCATGATGGGTGACCTGCGCCTCCCGCAGCCTGCGGAGACCGGCGGGCGTCATCGAGACGATGAGGCTGCGCAGGTCGTCCGGGTCCCGCTCGCGCTCGACGAAGCCCTGCGCCTGCAGCCGAGTGACCGCCCGCGTCATCCCGCTCGGGCTGATCAGCACCCGCTCGGCGAGGTCGGTCATCCGCAACCGGCGACCTGGGGCAGTGACAAGCGTGATCAGGACCCCGTACTGGATTAGCGGCAGAGTCGTGGGCCCGCTCGAGTCGCCGCGCCAGCTCGTCCGTCACGGTGCGGTGGACACGCATGAAGCCCCGCCAGGCGCGGAACTCCCGCTCGTCGAAGGGATCCGGCTCGGCCGGCTCGGGGCGATTTCGTTTGACGAAGTTACTTTCACCTGGTAATAGTTATTTGCTGTCGGAAGCAAATACCCTAGCAAGAGCACACTCACCCCACCAAGGAGGACGCAAATGGCCACCACCGCTCTGATTCTGCATCGCGTCGACGACTACGACTCCTGGCGCGAGGCCTACGACTCGGTCGATGAGCTTCGCCGGCAGGGTGGCGTCACCGACGCCCAGGTGCTCCGGCCCGGCAATGGCGACGGGGTCGTCGCCGTCACCCACGATTTCGAGTCACCGGAGGCCGCCCGTGCCTTCCTGTCCAACGAGGATCTGAAAAGCGCCATGGAGCGCAGCGGCGTCGACCTCGAGTCCCTCGAGGCGCATTTCCTGCAGCGCGACTGAGCCCCCTCAGGAGAGCCGGCCCACCTGAGCCGCGGGCCGGCTCTCGCGCGTTCATCCTCGAAGCTGGCCGCCGGCCGCTGCCCGAAGGATTGCTCGGGGAGCCGATCCGTGCCCTGGCGCTGCATGACCGTGGCACGGACTGTGGCACGAGCCTGATCCGCGGCCGGATAGGCTCTCGCCCTCGCCTTGTGGGCCTCGCCGAATTTGGCTTGCCAGAGCGGCCCCACAACAGAAGACGCCCCGCCTTTCGACGGGGCGCTTCTGGGGTTACTACAGGGAGGAGAGATCGACCGCCATCCGCCTGGGAAGGCGGAAAACCGCATGTTCAAGCCAAATACCATTCGGCTGGTTCCGGCTGAATCCGGTTGTTTCAGGCGACGACTGTGGCACGACTGTGGCACGGGTAGCACCGCTCCCATGGATGCCGGGCTATCGTTGAAGCGAAACCTTGGCCCCCCCACGGATCGGCATACACCTAGCCCGGGGCGCCCGGAATGACCAGCCCCGATCAATCGCCCCGGCAGGGCTACCTGCTCTTGGCCGACATCTCGGGATACACGGCGTTCCTCACCGGCACCGAGCTCGAGCATGCCCACGCCATCATCGGCGAGCTGACCAAGCTGATCCGCGAACGGCTCGCGCCTCCGATGCGGTTCGTGAAGCTGGAGGGCGATGCCGTCTTTTGCTACGCGGAGGACGAGACCTTTGAACACGGTGAGCGGTTGATTGAGTTGGTCGAGGCGTGCTACTTCGATTTCGCCAACCGGCTTCAGGACATGGAGCGCGGAACCACCTGTCGTTGTGACGCGTGCGCAGCGATCCCTTCTCTCGACCTGAAGTTCCTAACGCACTATGGGAGCTTCATGATCGAAAGCGAGAGACGGCCGCGAGGACCTTGCCGGCCCCGACGTCATCCTCGTTCACCGGCTCTTGAAGAACAGCATCGGCGAAGACGGCGGGCCGGAGGCGTATGCCTTCTTCACCGAGGCCTGCCAACGGCGGCTGCCGTCGTCCTTCGAGCTGCCCCGGCACACGCGAGACCTACGACGCCTTCGGCGAGGTCGCCGGGGGCGTCTACGACCTGAAGCCCGCCCTGGAGCGGATGCGCGAGGCCCGCCGTGCGTACATCGGTCCGGGCGACGCCGATTTCGAGGTCGAGATGGAGTTGCCCTTTCCCGCGGCTGCCATCTGGCAGTACTGGGTCGACGCCGACAAGCGCCTGCGCTGGCAGCCTTTCCAGACCGCAGTCGGAGAACCAGCCCAACGACGGCGGGCGGATGGGAGTGGGCGCGGCAAGTCACTGCGCGCACGGCGAGGCCGGCGACGCTCTGCGCGAGTATCTCGACTGGCGCCCCTTCCGCTACTTCACCAGCCGCTTCACGCCGCTTCCCAACGGACCGCCGATGATGCCCCGCTCGCTCGAGACGATGGAGTTCGTCCCCCTCGAAGGCGGCGGCACGTCGATCCGCTGGCGAATCAAGCTCGAGGATCGTGGGCAGGAGGCCGTGCGCCACTTCGAAAACGTGTCGGCCTTCCTCGAGGCGAACGCCCCCGAGCTCTGGGGGGAGGCGCTGAAGGGGGTCCTAGAAGAAGACGGCGTCGCGCCGGGGCCCAGCGGTGCGCCGAGGCAGTCGGGCACCCGCACCTAAGGAACCCAAATCCAAAAAACCGGTCGTATTCGGCGACAAGGGCATCCAGTTGCGAACGAATGTCGACCGTCGCCGATCGCCGCGGGTTGGCAAACAGCGACATCCCTGCGGGAATGGGGGATTGGTCGATCTTTGGCTTGCCAGAGCGGCCCCCCAACAGAAGACGCCCCGCCTTTCGACGGGGCGCTTCTGGGGTTACTACAGGGAGGAGAGATATGTATCTCTGTATATGTGGATCGATGGGAGGTGGGCCGGATTCCTTGGTGCCGCTCGGTGCGGACATCGTGGGAATCGATGCCAGCTATATCGACGGCGCGGAATCCAACCGAGAAGTCTTATGTCGAGTACCTATCGGCCTCCTCGTCGAATCCTTGAACCAGGATACGAACATATGTGCGCTTCGTGTGTGATTCGGATCACAGAGCCCGCATCCCAAGCGGTGATTGCGAGATCGCGAAAAGCATTCTACTAAATATTAAGCATGGGATAAAGAACCGCTGGAAATCGGCTAAAGATCCGGCTCCTCGGCGGCGCGCAGTACCGTTCCCCCGTGAGCAAGGCGCGCATAGACGCGGTTCTCGCCGAGCGGGGGATGTTCCCCTCGCGCTCCGCCGCGGCGGGTGCGGTCCGGGCGGGCGAGGTGAGGCTCGGCGAGGACGGCCCGTCGCCCTGCGCCCGAGCCAGCTGGTCGAGCCGGATGCCGCCCTGCTGGTCGATTCGGGCCCCCGCTTCGTCTCCCGCGGCGGGATCAAGCTCGACAACGCTCTCGATGCTCTCGGCCTCGACGTCGCCGGCCGCGACTGCCTGGACGTAGGCGCCTCGACCGGAGGCTTCACCGACTGCCTGCTGCAGCGTGGCGCCGCCCGGGTCGCGGCAGTCGACGTCGCCTATGGGCAGATCGACCCAATCGCTGCGCGAGGACCCCCGCGTGGCCGTGGTCGAGCGCCTCAACGCGCGGCGGCTGCGGCGCGCGGATCTGCCCTTCGCCGCCCAGCTCGCGGTCCTCGACGTCTCCTTCATCTCCCTGGCCAAGGTGCTGCCCGCGGTCGCCGGCTGCCTGACCGCGGACGGCGAGCTGCTGGCGATGGTCAAGCCGCAGTTCGAGCTCGGCCGCGCCCGCGTCGGCAGGGGGGTCGTGGGGGATCCGGAGGACCGGCGCGAGGCCGTCCTCGGCGTTGCCCGGGCGGCTCGGGAGGTCGGCCTCGCCGTGCTCGGCTTCGCGCCCTCCGGCCTGCCGGGGCCGAAGGGCAACCGGGAGACCTTTGTTCGCTGCGCCCGGGCGGGTACCGGAATCGCAGACCTCGCCGAAGCAATCGAAGAGGTCGATGTATGAGGGAGCGCCGAGCGAGCCAGCAATCGAAACTTGACTCTGTTGCGCAGCGAGCGAAGGCGCGACTGTTATGAGGACCGCGGCGCTGATCAGCCATTCCCACCCTCCCTCGCCGACCGAGGCTGTCGAGCAGGCGGTCGCCGTCGCCGCCGAGGCCGGCTGGCGGATCGTCGCCACCGCCGGCGAGCGTCGCCAAGCACGGCGAGGTGGGGGCCGCGCTGGAGGAGGCCACCGGCCGGCCACGACGGGATCGACCTCTGCGTCGTGCTCGGCGGGGACGGCTCGATCCTGCACGGCCTGCGGCACTTCGCCGCGCACCGGCGTGCCGGTCTTCGGCGTCAACTTCGGCACCGTCGGCTTCCTCGCCGCGGTCGACCGCGACGACGCCGCCGAGGGCCTGCGCCGCGCCTTCGCGTCGGAGACCGAGGCGATCGACCTGCCGGGACTCGAGGTCGAGGTCGAGGGCACGACCCGGACCGGCCTCAACGACGTCAGCTTCACGCGCAGGCCCGCAGGATCGGGTCGCGGAGCTCAGCTACAAGATCGCCGGCGAGGAGGTCGGGCACGTGCGCTGCGACGGCCTGGTCGCCTCGACCCCGGTCGGCTCGACCGGTTACAACCTCGCAAACCACGGCCCGATCCTCGCCTGGGGCGTCAAGGGCTACGTGGTCAGCTACATCTCCCCGCACTCGCTGACCGCGCGGGCGCTGGTCGTCGCGCCCTCCGACGTGCTGCATATCGGCAACGCGGCCGGCCGCGAGCCGGTCGAGATCGCCGTCGACGGAGAGCGGCTCGGCGAGCTCGCCCCGGCCGGGCAGGTCGAGGTCCGCTTCACCGACGCCGTCAGCCTGCTCGCCCAGCTGCCGGGGACGAGCTTCTATCAGCGGATCCGCGAGAAGTTCGGCCACCTCGCCGTCTGAGCGCCAGGCGGTTCCGGGCGCGCGCCCGGCGCCCCTCAATAGGCTTGCGCGCCATGCAGCGCAAGTGGTGGACCCTGATCCTGATCTCGGTGGCGACGTTCATGCTGCTGCTCGACATCACCGTCGTCAACGTCGCCCTGCCCGACATCCAGCGCCAACTCGACGCCAGCCTCTCCAGCCTGCAGTGGGTCGTCGACGCCTACACCCTCACCCTGGCCGCGTTCCTGCTCACCGCCGGGTCGCTCGGAGACCGCCTCGGCCGGCGCCGCGTCTTCTCGATCGGGTTCGGGATCTTCACAGCCGCCTCCTTCCTCTGCGGGCTGGCCGGCGAGCCGACCCTGCTCAACCTCGCCCGTGGCCTGCAGGGGGTGGGCGGAGCGGCGATGTTCGCAACCTCCCTGGCGCTGATCGGCCAGGAGTTCCACGGTCGCGACCGGGCGACGGCGTTCGGCGTCTGGGGGGCGACCGATGGGCGGGGCGGTCGCGATCGGGCCCCTGGTCGGCGGCGTGATCACCGAGCACCTCGGCTGGGAGTGGATCTTCTTCGTCAACGTCCCGATCGGGCTGGCGGCGATCGCGCTCACCGAGCTGAGGCTCGCCAATGTCGCCGCCGAATACGCGGAGCGCGTCGACCTGCCGGGTCTGATCACCTTCTCGCTGGGGCTCTTCCTGCTCATCTTCGGCCTGATCCGCGGCAACCCGGAGGGCTGGGGCAGCGCCCTGATCGTCGGCTCGCTGGCCGGGTCGGCGGCGATGCTGCTCGCCTTCGTCGCGGTGGAGATGCGCAGCCCCCACCCGATGCTCGACTTCCGGCTGTTCCGCAAACCGGCCTTCAACGGCGTCTCGGCCGTCGCCTTCTGCCTCTCGGCGGGGATGTTCGCGATGTTCCTCTACCTGACGCTCTACATCCAGGGCGTGCTCGGCTACGAGCCGCTGCAGGCGGGCCTCCGCTTCCTGCCGATGACGGTGCTCTCCTTCGTCGTCGCGCCGATCGCCGGCTCGCTCTCCCACCGGATCCCGATCCGGGTGCTGCTCGGGGTCGGCCTCGGCCTGGTCGGGCTCGGGTTGCTGCTCGATCCACGGGGTCTCGCCCGACTCGGGCTGGACCGCCCTGCTCGCCGGGTTCCTCGTCGCCGGAGTGGGGATCGGGACGGCAAACCCCGGCATCGGACAGGCGGCGATCGGCGTCGTCCCCGTCGAGCGCTCGGGGATGGGCTCGGGGATCAACACCACCTTCCGGCAGGTCGGGATCGCGACCGGCGTCGCCGTGCTGGGGGCGGTCTTCCAGTCGCGGATCGACTCCCGCATCGCCGAGATCCTGCCTGGCGCCAGGCACGGCCTGGGGGAGATGGTCGCCTCGGGGGGGACCAAGGCAGCCGAAGATTCGCCCCGCCGGGCACGAGGCCGCCTATGGGAACGCCGCGACGGAGGCCTTCGTCAGCGCCTTCAACGAGATCGTGCTGATTGCGGCGGTCGTCTGCCTGATCGGTGCGATCCTCGGCTTCGTCCTGGTCCGCGCCCGCGACTTCGTGCAGGCGACCGACGGGCCCGCCGCCCGCGGTTAGCCCCGCTTCCGCAATTTGCGGCCCGCCCGGCCCGGGTCGGTCCGCGCCCGCTGCTACACAGGATGCGTGCTGCGTGAGCTGCGCATCGAGAACCTGCTGCTGATCGAGCGCGCGGAGCTGCGCCTCGGCCCGGGGCTAACGCGATCACCGGCGAGACGGGCGCCGGCAAGACCGTCCTCGCGCACTCGCTCGACCTGCTCACGGGGGGTCGTGCTCGGCCCCAGATCGTCCGGCCCGGTGCCGCCGAGGCGTGGGTTGAGGGCTGCTTCGACCTGCCTCCCGGCCTGCTCGAGGAGCCCGAGATGGCCGAGCTCGCGGAGCGCCTGCCCGAGGGTGCCGCGGAGGTCGTGCTCGGCCGCCGCGTCTCCTCGGCGGGTCGCACCACGGCGTTCGTCGCCGGGCGGGCGGCGAGCGCCGCCGACCTGAAGCTGCTCGGCGCCAGGCTGCTCGCCTTCTACGGCCAGCACGAGCACCGGCGACTGACGCTCTCCTCCGCGCAGATGGACGTCCTCGACGGCTTCGCGGGCGTCGATCACCTGCAGCTCAGGGACGGCTATCGGGAGGCCCACCGCAGGTGCCTGCGCCTTGCCGCCGAGCTGGAGGAGCTGCGGGGGAGGGAGGGCTCGCGCGAGCGCGACCTCGACCTCAACCGCTTCGAGCTCGCCGAGATCGAGGAGGTCGACCCCGATCCGGCCGAGGTCGAGGCGCTCCTCGAGGAGCGCGGGCGATTGCGCCACGCCGAGGCGCTGCGCGACGCCGCCGCCATGGCACACGCCGGCCTCGCCGGCGCCGAAGAGGACGGCGGCGGCGCGGTCGCCGCCATCGCCCGGGCCGAGGCGGGCCTCGGCGGCGTCGAGGGTGTCGACCGGGGCCTGGACGAGCTCGCCGCGCGTCTCGCGGCGCTCGGGGTCGAGCTGGGCGACGTCGCCGCCGGGCTGCGCGACCACGCCGAGGGCGTCGACTCCGATCCGGCGCGGCTCGCCGCCGTGGAGGAGCGCCTCGATGCGGTCGATCGACTGCGACGCAAGCACGGCGGCAGTGTCGAGGCGGTTCTCGCCCACGCCGAGCGCTGCCGGGAGGAGATCGCCCGCCTCGAGGGCGCCGAGGAGCGCGGGGCGGAGGCGCGGGCGGCCCTCGCAGAAGCGGAGGCGCGTCGCGCGGAGCTCGCCGGGCGGCTGGGCGCCGGCCGCGCCGCGGCCGCGGAGCCCCTGTGCGAGCGGGTCGCCGAGGAGCTGGAGCAGCTCGCCATGCCCGGCGCCCGGCTCGAGGTCATCCTCGAGCCACCGCCGGGAGGCTTCAATGCCGGTGGCGCCGAGTCGGTCGAGCTGAGGGTGGCGCCGAACCCCGGGATCGAGCCCGCCCCGCTGCGCGACGCCGCCTCCGGGGGCGAGCTCTCCCGCGTGATGCTGGCCCTGAGCGGCCTGCAGAGCGACGCGGCCGGCGCCCCGACGATGGTCTTCGACGAGATCGACGCCGGCGTCGGCGGCAACACCGCCCGCGTGGTCGGCGAGCGGCTCCGTGCCCTGGGCGGCGGTCGCCAGGTGCTCTGCATCACCCACCTCCCGCAGGTCGCCTCGCTGGCCGAGACGCACTTCCGGATCGAGAAGACGGTCGAGGCGGAGCCGGCCCGGGCCACGGTCGAGCGGCTCGACGGCGAGGCCGTCGTCGAGGAGATCCGCCGCATGCTCGGCGGGGAGTCCGAAGCGGCCACCCGCCACGCGCGCGAGCTGCTCGCTGCGGCGTAGCGGCTAATCTCAGGGGGTGCGGCGAGCGAGCGCTCACCTCCGCCTCCCTGCGATCCGAGCAAAGCGCGCGGTCTAGCCCATGGCGACCGCCAGCCGCCGCCGCCTCCCGGCGCTGCTCTCGCGGCGCAACGGCGCCGGCCCGGCCGACGCGGTGGAGGGGACGGCCCGGCTCGGGCGGCGGACCAAGGACCTGGTCAGGCGCCTTCGCCCCGGCGACGTCGCCGTCGTCGACCACCTCAACATCGATCGGATCGCCGCCGAGGAGCTGATCGCGACCGGCGTCCGCGCCGTCCTCAACGCCGCGCCGTCCTCCAACGGCCGCTATCCGAACGCCGGCCCGCTGCTCCTCGCCCGCGCCGGGATCGTCCTCGTCGACCTCGACGGGGACCCGTTCGCGGCGCTCGGCGACGGCGAGCGGGTTCGGGTCGAGGGTGGCTCGGTGCGGAGCGCCGAGGGCGGTCGGGCGCTGCACGGGCGGGTGCTCGGCATCGAGGAGCTCGAGCGCCAGCTCGACGAGCAGCGGCTGCGCGTCGACGAGGCGCTCGCCGAGTTCGCCGAGAACACCGTCGCCCACGTGCGCGGCGAGACCGACCTGCTCACCGGCGCCGTCCAGTTTCCGCCGACCCGCGCCAGCTTCCGCGACCGCCACGTCCTGATCGTCGTCCGCGGCGACCGTCACCGGAACGACATCAAGGCGCTGCGGGCCTACGTCCGCGACGTGCGGCCGCTTGTCGTCGCCGTCGACGGTGGGGCCGACGGCGCCCTCCAGGAGGGGCTGCGCCCGGACGTGATCCTCGGCGACATGGACTCGGCCAGCGATGCCGCCCTCAGCTGCGGGGCCGAGCTGATCGTCCACGCCTATCCCGACGGCCGGGCCCCCGGGCGCGAGCGCCTGCTTGCGCTCGGCCTCGACCACACGCTGGTACCCGCCGCCGGCACCAGCGAGGACGTCGCGATGCTGATGGCGTTCGAGAAGGGGGCCGACCTGATCGTCTCCGTCGGCGCCCACTTCAACCTGATCGAGTTCCTCGACCGCAAGCGGGGCGGGATGTCCTCCACCTTCCTGACCCGGCTGCGGATCGGCGAGAAGCTGGTCGACGCCAAGGGGGTGAGCCGCCTCTACAACCCGGGCTCCTCCTTCGGCCCGCTGGTCGTCTTCATCGCGGTCTTCACGGTGCTGCTGGTGATCGTGATCGCCACCTCGCCGGCCCTCAGCGACCTGGTCAGCCTGCTCTGGCTGAAGATCCGGATCTGGCTCGGCGTGTAGCTAGGCTTCCCGCCGATGGGCTACAGCGCGCGCTATCACGCCGCCTCGCTGGTCGCGGTGTTCATCGCCCTCGCGATCGGGATCCTGATCGGGGCCGAGTTCGGCGGCGACACGCTGCGCAACACGCGCCGCGACCTCGAGCACAGCCTCGTCGACAACCTCCAGGAAGCGCGCGAGCGCTCCGATCAGCTGGGCGGCGAACTGAGCCGGTCGAACGAATTCGCGAGCCGCGTCTACCCGGTGCTCGTCCGCGACCTGCTCGACGGCAGGCGAATCGGGCTGCTTGCGATCGGCGAGCTGCCGGGCGACGTCTCCGACTCGATCGAGGAGGCGCTGGCGCCGACCGGGGCGCGGCTCGTCGGGGTCGGGGTGGTGCGCGAGCCGGTCGACGTCCGCGGCCTGGCCGCCGACCTCTCCCGCACGCGCTTCTCCGACATCGCGCGCAACCCGGAAACGCTGAGTGCCTTCGGGGTCGGCGTCGGGCGCCAGGTGGTCCGCGGCGGAACCCTGGTCAACGCCGTGCGCGGTCACCTCTTCTCGCGGGCGAGCGGCAACTTCGGCGCCCTCGACGGGGTGATCGTCGTCCACCTCCCGCCGCGGGCGATGGGGCCAAAGCGGACGGCGCTCGCGGGCAGGCTCGAGTCGGGCCTGATGAGCGGCATCGTCGGCACCAAGACGCCGGCGGTCGGGGTCGAGAAGAGCGACCAGGAAGGCTCGTCGATCTCCTTCTACCAGGGCAACGACCTCTCCAGCGTCGACGACGTCGACCTCGTCGCGGGGCGGCTGGCCGCGGTCTTCGCCCTGCTCGGCGCCGAGGGCAGCTTCGGGATCAAGAGCTCCGCCGACCGCCTGCTGCCCGACCTGCTGGCGCCCGACGAGCGGCGCAGGTGACCTGGATCGGGCTCGCGGTCGGCGTCGCCGTCGCCCTGTTCGTCGTCCCTGCCGGCGTCCGCGGCCTGCTCGACGCCGGCTTCGTGCGCGCCAACTGGCGCGGGGCGACGCTCGCCTTCCCGCTCGGCGCGGTGCTCGCCACCTCGGCGCTGGTGGCGCTCGCTCCGCTCGCCTTCCTCGACGACCGGGCCGACCTCGAGCTGCTTGACCCCGGTCTGCGGCGCTGGATGCCCTACCTGTTGGGGATCGCCTTCCTCGGCTTCCTCGACGACGCGCTGGGCCGCGGCGCGGGCGGGGCGGGGCCGCGCGGCTGGAGGGGCCACGCCCGGGCGCTCGGCGAAGGGCGGCTCTCGACCGGGGCGATCAAGGCGATCGGGGCGCTGGCGCTGGCCGCCTACGTGGTCTCCGGACGCGGGCTCGAATCCTGGGGCTACCTGGCCGACGTCGCGCTGCTGATCCTGGCGACCAACCTCTTCAACCTGCTCGACCTGCGGCCGGGGCGGGCCGAGAAGGGCCTGGGCCTGCTCGGCGCCGGGCTCTGCCTCGGCGCCTGGACCTTTGCCCCCCTGGAGCTGCTCGGGATCTTCGCCGGCGCGATCGCCGTCGGCGCCTGGTTCACCCTGCGCGAGCGGGCGATGCTCGGCGACACCGGCTCGAACCTGGTCGGGGCGGTCGCCGGCGTCTGGCTGCTCACCACTCTGGGGGAGAGCGGCCGGCTGGTGGCGCTGGCTCTGGTCGCCGCACTTACGATTTTCGGAGAGTTGCGCTCGATCTCGGCCTCGATCGACTCCGTTCCGCCACTGCGCTGGCTAGACTCGCTCGGGAGAGGATGACTCGAGGCTCAAACCGAATTCCGTTCAGTGGGGAACCGATCGCGGTCCTCGCGGAGCTCGGTCCCCCGGCGGGCGCGAGGTGAGCGAGACCCGCTTCATCTTCGTCACCGGCGGGGTCGTCTCGGCGCTCGGCAAGGGGATCACCGCCGCCTCGATCGGCCGGCTGCTCGTCTCCCGGGGCTTCCGGGTCCAGCTGCAGAAGTTCGACCCCTACATCAACGTCGACCCGGGGACGATGAGCCCCTTCCAGCACGGCGAGGTCTTCGTCACCGAGGACGGGGCCGAGACCGACCTCGACCTCGGCCACTACGAGCGCTTCACCGACGAGAACACCTCACGTGCGTCCAACGTCACCGCGGGCGCCGTGTACAACTCGGTGATCCGCCGCGAGCGCCGCGGCGACTACCTCGGCGCGACCGTTCAGGTGATCCCGCACATCACCGACGAGATCAAGAACAAAATCCTGATCGTCGCCGAGACGCAGTCGGTCGACTTCGTGATCACCGAGATCGGCGGCACCGTCGGCGACATCGAGTCGCTGCCCTTCCTGGAGTCGATCCGCCAGCTCTACACCGAACTGGGCCCGCGGCGGAGCATGTTCGTCCACCTGACCCTGGTGCCCTACGTCGGGCATGCCGGGGAACTGAAGACCAAGCCGACCCAGCACTCGGTCAACGAGCTGCGCCGCATCGGCATCCAGCCGCACGCGCTGATCTGCCGCTCCGAAGGCCGGCTCGACCGGGAGATCCGGGCGAAGATCGGCCTCTTCGCCAGCCTCCCGACCGACAGCGTGATCTCTGCCCACGACGTCGACAACATCTACAAGGTGCCGCTGGTCTTCCGCGCCGAAGGCGTCGACGACATCGTCCTCGACCACTTCGGGATCGACTCGCCCTCCCCCGACATGAGCGAATGGGAGGCGATGGTGAAGCGGGCGGACGCCGCCGAGGGCAGGGTGAAGATCGCCCTGGTCGGCAAGTACGTGCGGCTGGCGGATGCCTACAAGTCGGTGATCGAGGCGCTCGAGCACGGCGGCATCCACCAGGGCGTCAAGGTCGACGTCGAGCTGGTCGACTCAGAGGACCTGCGGCCCGAGAGCCTCGAGGAGGCCGACGGAATCCTGATCCCGGGCGGCTTCGGCGAGCGGGGCATAGAGGGAAAGGTCGCCGCGGCGCGGATCGCCCGCGAGCGCTCGATCCCCTATCTCGGCATCTGCCTGGGAATGCAGATCGCGGTCGTCGAGTTCGCCCGCTCGGTGGCCGGCATGGAGGGCGCCAACTCGGCGGAGTTCGACCCCGAGACCCCGTTCCCGGTCGTCGACCTCCTGCCCGAGCAGAAGGAAGTCTCGGAGATGGGGGGGACGATGCGGCTCGGCGCCGACCCGGTCAAGCTGCACGAGGGCACCCGGGCACGGGAGATCTTCGACGAGGCCGTGATCTACAAGCGCCACCGGCACCGATACGAGGTCAACAACCAGCTGCGGCGACGGCTCGAAGAGGAGGGGCTCGTCTGCGGGGGCACCTCGCCAGACGAGCGGCTGGTCGAGATGGTCGAGCTGCCCGACCATCCCTTCTTCGTCGCCTCGCAGTTCCATCCCGAGTTCAACTCGCGGCCGAACCGGCCCGAGCCGCTGTTTCGCGATTTCGTCGGCGCCGCCGCCCATCACGCCGGGGAGCGGCCGGCCGAGGGGGCGGAGCTGCCCGAGCCCGAGGGCTCGGACATCGGCGTCCGCCAATCCGGCTGAGCGGCTCGGAGGCGGGCGGCCCCGAGCGGGTTGCGGTGAACTAGCCTTCGCCCATGGAGTCCGCCCGCAAGTGACCGAGGACGCGCCATGACGATGTCCGAGGCCGCCACGGAGAGGCTGCGCGAGACCTTCGTGCGGCTCTGCGAGATTCGAAGCCCGACCGGGGAGGAGCGCGAGGTGGCCGACACGATCGCCGCCGAGATGGGGGCGCTCGGCTTCGAGGTCGCCGAGGACGGGGCGGCGGGGCCGGCCGAGGCAGGCGCCGGCAACCTGCTCGCCCGCCTGCCGGGCTCGGGCGAGCGCTGGCTCACCTTCTGCGCCCATATCGACACGGTCCCGCACCGGGGCCAGGTCGAGGTGGTCGAGGACGAAGGCGTCTTCCGCAGCCGCGGAGAGACGATCCTCGGCGCCGACAACAAGGCGGCGGTCGCGGTCTTCATGGAGCTCGGCGCGCGGGCGGCCGAGGCTCCGCAGCCTCCGGCGGTCGGCCTCGAGCTGCTCTTCACCGTCGCCGAGGAGCAGGGGCTGCGCGGGGCGAAGGCCTTCGACACCTCCTCGCTGCGCTCCCGGCAGGGCTTCGTGCTCGACCACGCCGGCCCGGTGGGCGAGGTGGTGGTCGCGACGCCGACCCAGCAGAAGATCCGCGCCGACTTCTCGGGAGTGGAGGCGCACGCCGGGATCCGGCCCGAGGACGGCAGCAACGCGATCGCCGCCGCGGCGGCCGCCGTCTCGCGGATGGAGCTGGGCCGCCTCGACGAGGGGACCACGGCCAACGTCGGGCTGATCGAGGGCGGCACCTCGGGCAATGTCGTCCCCGGCCACTGCTGGATCGTCGCCGAGACCCGCAGCCTCGACGGGGGGCGGGCGGCCGAGGTCGCGGGTGTGATCGCCGATGCCTGTGCATGGGGTGCCAGCGAGCATGGCTGCGACGTCGACGTGCAGGTCGAGGAGCTGTTCCGCGGCTACGAGCTGCCCGAGGACTCCGAGGCGCTGGCGCTGGCCGAGGCGGGGCTGCGCTCTGCGGGCCTGGAGCCCAGGCGGGTCGCGATCGGCGGCGGCAGCGACGTCAACGCGATGCGCCTCGAGGGCTTCGACTGCGTCCTGCTCTCCAACGGCACCAACGACGTCCACACCGCCGAGGAGAGCGTCTCGGCGCGCAACCTCGAGACGATGCTCGAGGTCTGCGAGGGGATAGTCGCAGCCGCCGCGGCCGAGTGAGCGGCCGCCTTCAGCTGCGCAGGGGGGTCGTCGCGCGCGAGGAGCCGTTGGCGGTCGAGGTCGACGGCGAGCTGCGGGACGCCTGGGCCGACACCGCGCTGCTGGGGGAGATGCGCGAGGGCGACGAGGTGGTCGTCAACGTCTGCGCGGTCGAGCTGGGCCTCGGCTCGGGGGGCTTCGACGTCGTCCACGTCAACCTGACCCGCGGCCTGGCGGCGGGCCGGGTGGACGGCGAGCACGTGATCAAGCTCAACTACACCTCCCTCCAGCATCCGGTCGATCCGGTCGAGAAGATCTCGCCGGCCCGGCCCATCGATGGCCTGACGGGTGAGGAGGGAGCCAGGCCGGGGGAGTCGCGGGAAGCGGGCCCGCCCGTCCTCGTGCTGCCCCTGCACGGGCACCTGGCGCCGGCGGTCTGGAGCGCGGTGCAGACAGCGCCCGGGATCCGCCTCGGCTACGTGCAGACCGCCGGGGGGGCGCTGCCGGGAGCGCTCTCGAGGGACGTCGCCGAGCTTCGCGAGCGCGGCCTGCTCGAGTCTCATCTCACCGCAGGCGGCGCCTACGGCGGCGAGCACGAGGCGGTCACCACCGCGGGCGCCCTGGACGCCGCCCACGGCCTTGGCTGGGAGGCTGTGCTGGCCGGGCCGGGGCCCGGGATCATCGGCTCGGCGACCCGCCTCGGGCACGGGGGAGCGGTCGCGCTCGAGAGCGCCCACAGCGCCCTGGCGCTCGGCCTGCCGACGATGCTCTCGCCGCGGCTCTCCTCCTCGGACCCGCGCGAGCGGCACCGCGGCGCCAGCCATCACACCCTCACCGCTCTGGGCCTGGCGCTGGCGCCGCTCGAGGTCGCGCTGCCCGAGCGCCCGGAGCGCTGGCCGGCGGGCGCCGAGGCGGAGCGGGCGCTGCGGGAGGTCGCGGGAGGCCGCCACCGGCTATTGACCGGGCCCGTCGACCTCGACGGCTACCTGGAGAGCGGCCTGCCGGCGCGCACAATGGGCCGCGCGCTTGCCGAGGACCCGCTCTTCTTCGCCGCACCGCTCGCCGCCGGCGCGGCGCTGGCGGGCGCGGTCTTGCGCGGCAAGGTCTGAGCGCCGGCGGGGAGAACTCCCCGGCATGGCGATCGCGGTCAGGCGAGACGAACCGTCCCCGTCGGGTGGCCCCGATGCGGGCAGGCGCTTCGAGGGCCTGGTGCTCGACTTCCTCTCCTACCTGGAGCTGGAGCGCGGCCTCTCGCGCAACACGCTGAACGCCTACCGGACCGACCTCCTCCAGTACGGGGAGTTCCTCGCCGCCCACGACCTCGACGCGCTCGAGGTGAGGCCGGCCGAGGTCGCCGACTTCCTCGCCGAGCTGGCGACCGGCAACGGGCGCCCGGCCTGCTCGGCGGCGACGATCCACCGCAAGGCCGCCTGCCTGCGCTCCTTCTACAAGCACCTGCGCCGCGACGAGCTGATCGGTGAGGACCCGACCGCCGTGCTGACCGCGCCGCGTCGGGCGAAGAAGCTGCCCCAGGTGCTCAACTACTCCGAGGTGCAGCAGCTGCTCGCCGCGCCACGCGGTGATGAGCCGACCGCGCTGCGAGACCGGGCGCTGCTCGAGGTGATGTACGCGTGCGGCCTGCGTGCCTCGGAGACGATCGGGCTCGACGTCGCCGACGTCGAGCTCCGCGAGGGCTTCCTGCGGGCGCGCGGCAAGGGGTCGAAGGAGCGCCTCGTGCCGCTCGGCCGCAAGGCGATCGCGGCGATCAGCGTCTACCTGCGCAGCGGGCGCCCGAAGCTGGTCGGCGATGCCCACGAGTCGCGCCTCTTCGTCAACTTCCGCGGCGGTGCCCTCAGCCGCCAGGGCCTCTACAAGATCGTGCAGCGACACGCTCGCGCCGCCGGCCTCGGCGGCCGGCTCAGCCCGCACACGCTGCGCCACAGCTTCGCCACCCACCTGCTTGCCGGTGGCTGCGACCTGCGCGCCGTGCAGGAGATGCTCGGCCACGCCGACATCTCGACCACCCAGATGTACACGCACCTCTCGGGCGAGCAGCTGAAGGAGGTCTATTTCAGCTCCCACCCCCGCGCCACCGAGTCCTGACGGCCCCAACGCCCCAACGGGGCGCCAACCGCCCACCGGCGCAACGGGGCGCAACGGCCCGCCGTCGCCCTGCCCCCCGCTGAGTTCGCACTTATCCGCTCATAGGGCGGACAAAGTTGAACTCAGCGGGCGTGGAGCTTCAGCAGGTGTAGAACTCGGGGATGCCCGAGCTGCCGGAGGTCGAGACCGTCTGCCGTCAGCTCGAGCCGGAGATCGCAGGGCGGCGGATCGAGGCGCTCGAGGTCCTCGACCCGCGATGGACGAGGCCGGTGCCGCCCGCGGCGGTCGAGCGGGCCGTGGCCGGGCGCACGATCGAGGGGCTCGGCCGGCGGGGCAAGTACCTGCTGCTCGGGCTCGACGACGGTCGCACCCTGGTCATGCACCTGCGGATGACCGGCAACCTTGTGCTCATCGAGGGGCAGGATCGGCTCGACCCCTCCGAGGGGATGCGCCTGTACGAGGGGGAGCGCTCGACCTCCGAGCGACACCTGCGGGCGCGCTTCTCCCTCGACGACGGGCGCGAGCTGTGGTTCACCGACCCCCGCCGCTTCGGGGAGGCCTTCCTGGTCGACGACCCGGGCCTCGAGGAGCGCTTCGCGAGGCTCGGCGTCGAGCCGCTCTCGGAGGAGTTCACCGCCGAGCTGCTCGGCGAACGGGCTGCGGGGCGCTCGGCTCCGCTGAAGTCGTTCCTGCTCGACCAGGCCCACATCGCCGGGGTCGGCAACATCTATGCCGACGAGGCGCTCTTCCGGGCGCGGCTGCATCCCCTCTCGCCGGCCGGCTCGATGAAGCCCGAGCACCTCGAGGCATTGCGCGAGGGCGTCGTCGAGGCGCTCGAGGCGGGGATCGAGCACGGCGGCGCCTCGATCGACGACTACCGTGACGGGCGCGGCGAGCAGGGCGGGATGCAGAACGAGTTCCTCGTCCACACGCGCGAGGGGGAGTCCTGTCCGCGCTGCGGCGGGCCGATCGCCAGGATCGTCGTCTCCGGCCGCTCGACCTACTACTGCCCGAGCTGCCAGGTCCGCCTGCGCAGGCGCCCTCGCCGCCGCGCCCGCCGCTAGCGATTCCCCGGACGCCTGTCGCTTCGACACTTGACCCTGCCATGGCAGGGCGAAACGTGCCCACGCCGTCCGGCCGGGGGTTCAATCTGAGTAGGTGCCTGGACGGACGGTGAAGACGGAGGCGGTGGTGCTGCGCAGCATCCGCTACGGCGAGGCAGATCGCATCCTCCACCTCTACTCGGCCGCCCGGGGGCGGGTGAACGCGATCGCGAAGGGCGTCCGCAAGCCACGATCGCGCTTCGGCGGGCGTCTGGAGCCGTTCTTCCGGCTCGACCTCGTGCTCCACGAAGGGCGCAGCGAGCTGCTCACGGTGACCAACGTCGCCACCGTCGACGGCTACCCACGCCTGCGCTCCTCGGGGCCGGCGCTGGGCGCCGGCGCCCGCGCCTGCGACTCGGTCCTGCGGCTGCTCGACTCGGCCGAGGCCAACCGCCCCGCCTACAACCTGCTCTGCCGCTACCTCTCGATGCTCGACGACGCGGAGCTCGGGGCGCGGGCGTCGGCGGCGCAGACGGCGGTCGCCTTCCGCTTGAAGCTGGCCCTGGCGGCGGGGTTCGCGCCCGAGCTCGCATCCTGCGCGCGCTGCGGCGAGGCCGACCACCTGACCGGTTTCTCGGGGGCCGCCGGCGGGGTCGTCTGCTCCGCCTGCGAGGGGGGCTCCGGCTCGTTCCCGCTGACCGGGGAGGCGCACCGATTCATGGTCGAGGCGATCGCCAGGCCGCTGGCGGAGGCCCCCGCCGAGGTCGGCGAGCGCGACCTGCGCCTCGCCGAGCGAGCCGTGGGCGAGACGCTCGAGCATCACGCCCACGTGCAGTTGCGCGCTGCCGCGTAGGATCGGAGATGTGAGGACGGCGGTCGATCTGGAGGAGCGCGTGAGGGCCTGGGAGGGAGAGTTCCTCGCCGAGTCCGCGACGCCCTCCTACCCGGCCGAGCGCCGTGCCGAGGAGCCCGACAGCCCCCTCCGGACCCCGTTCCAGCGCGACCGCGACCGGATCGTCCACTCGAAGGCCTTCCGCCGCCTCAAGCACAAGACGCAGGTCTTCATCGCCCCCGAGGGCGACCACTACCGCACGCGCCTCACGCACACCCTCGAGGCCTGCGGGATCGCCCGCACCGTTGCCCGCGCCCTCTCCCTCAACGAGGACCTGACCGAGGCGATCGGCCTCGGCCACGACCTCGGCCACCCGCCGTTCGGCCACAGCGGCGAGGAGGCGCTCGACGCGGCGCTGCGCGAGCGCGGCGCCGGCGGCTTCCGCCACAACGAGCACTCGCTGCGTGTCGTCGACGTGCTCGAGCGGGACGGGGCCGGCCTCAACCTCACCGAGCCGGTCCGCGACGGGATCCTCAACCACACCGGCTCGAGCCGGCCGGCGACCCTCGAGGGCCGGATAGTGAAGCTGGTCGACCGCGTCGCCTACATCAACCACGACATCGACGATGCCCTGCGCGCCGGCGTCCTGCGCCCCGACGATCTGCCGGCCGAGGAGATCGAGCTGCTCGGACCGACCGGCTCGGCCCGGATCGACACCCTGGTGCGCGACATCGTCGCCCACTCCGCCGACGCCGGCGACATCGCCCAGGGGGAGGAGGTGGGCGGCGCGATGCTGAGGCTGCGCAAGTTCATGTTCGACCGCGTCTACCTGGGGCCGGCCGCCCGCCACGAGCAGGAACGGGTCCAGCGCACCCTGCGCGGGCTCTTCGACCACTACATGGAGCACCCCGAGCAGGCGCCCGAGGCCGAGCCCGGCGCCGACCCCACGCAGCGGGTCACCGACTACCTGGCCGGTATGACCGACCGCTACTGCATCGCCCGCTTCACCGAATTGACGGTGCCCGAGGAGGCGCGCTTCTGATGTTCGCGGGCGGGCCGGGGGCGGCGGCGTGGCGCTGATCTCCGCCGAGAGCCTCGAGCGGGTCAAGCAGGCGGCCGACATAGTCGAGGTCGTCTCCGCCCACACCGACCTGCGCCGCCAGGGCGCCCGCTGGGTCGGCCTCTGCCCCTTCCACGAGGAGCGCACCCCGTCCTTCTCCGTCGACCCGCAGGAAAAGCTCTACCACTGCTTCGGCTGCGGGGTCGGCGGCGACACGATCAAGTTCGTCGAGGAGAAGGAGGGGGTCGGCTTCACCGACGCGGTCGAGCTGCTCGCCGACCGCTACGGGGTGGAGCTGGAGCGAGAGAAGGAGGACCCGCGCGCCGAGGCACGCCGCCAGCAGCGGCGCCGCCTGGAAGAGCTGCTCGACCGCACGGCGGCCTTCTACGCGGCCTACCTGTGGGATTCCGATGAGGCCGGGAAGGCGCGCTCCTACCTCGGCGACCGGGGTCTGGGGGAGGAGGTGCTGCGCTCCTTCGGCGTCGGCTACGCGCCGAGCGCCTGGGACCAGGTCCTGCTGCGCGGGCAGCGGGCGGGCTTCAAGGTAGACGAGCTGCGCGGCGTCGGCCTGGTCCAGCGCGGCCGGGGGGGAGGGGAGTACGACCGCTTCCGCTCGCGGATCATGTTCCCGATCCGCGACCGTCGCGGCCGCACCCTCGGCTTCGGCGGCCGCGCGATGCGCTCCGACCAGGGCGCGAAGTACGTCAACACGGCGGAGACCGACTTCTTCCACAAGAGCCGCATGCTCTACGGGATCGACCGGGCGAAGGCGGCGATCGCCCGGGCCGGGCGCGCGATCGTCGTCGAGGGCTACACCGACGTGCTCGCCCTGCACCAGGCGGGGGTCGAGGAGGCGGTCGGGGTGATGGGCACCGCGATAACCGAGGAGCAGGTGGCGACGCTCTCCGGCATGGTCGAGGAGGTAGTGCTGGCGCTCGACGCGGACTCGGCCGGCCAGGAGGCGATGCTGCGCGCCCAGCGGGTCGCCGGCGAGCGCAAGATGAGCCTGCGGATCGCGGCGATGCCCGCCGGCGAGGACCCGGCGGAGATGATGGCCGCCGAGGGCGGCGCCGAGCGCTTCCGGGCGCTGCTCGAGGGGGCTGTCGAGCTGCCTGTCTTTCAGGTCGGCCTGGTGCTCGACGGCACCGACACCTCCTCGCCGTCCGAGCGCGAGCGGGCGCTCGGCGAGGTGGCACCGGTGCTGGCGGCGATGGGCGAGACGGTGAGCCGCGAAGACCTGCTGCGCCGGGTGGCGGAGCGCCTCGAACTCGAGCCGGCGACGGTGATGGGGCGGGTGACGGCGGCGCGCCCGCCGAGCGGCGGCCCCGAGGGCGGCGACGGTGGCGCGAGCCCCGGGCCGGTGGCGGCCGGCGCCCGCCGCGGCGGCGGCGAGCTCACCTCGCGCGAGCGGCGCGAGCGCGCCCTGCTGGCGATGTGCATCGCGATGCCGGCGGAGGGCCGCGAGTACCTCGAGGCGCTCGGCGACGCCCACCTCTCCCCGCTCGGCGCCCGGGCGCTCGCCTGGCTTCGCGAGCATCCCGAGGCGCCCGCGGCGAGCCTCCCTCAAGGCGACGACGACCTGGCCGGCCTGATCGCCGAGCTGGTGATCATGGCGGGCGAGCAGCCGGCGTCCGCCGAAGCGATGAAGCTCAACTTCCTGCTGCTCGAGCAGCGCCGCCTCGAGGCCGAGATCTCCGCCGCCGGAGAGGCGGGGGAGACCGAGCGCCGCGCCGCGCTCAGCCGCGAGCGCGCCGCCCTCGTCGAACGCATCGCCCACGCCGAGCGGGTCGGTTAGCCACCCGGGACGAGTTGCTCACCGGCTCCTGCCGGTGCGTGGAGCGAACATGTGTTCGCAACTTTCTGTCTGCACCGTTTGCGAGTATCGGGGCACCGATGGAGAAGGCCTTTCTCGAGACATGCCTGTCCCAGCGGATGTCGCTGGACGCGATCGGCGAGCTCGCCGGCAGGCACCCCTCGACGGTCAGCTACTGGCTGAAGAAGCACGGGCTCTCCGCGGTCAGGTCGCAAAGCAACGCACCGCGCGGTGGCATTCCCCGAGCCGAGCTCGAATCCCACCTTGCCGATGGGCTGTCTATTCGTCAGATCGCCGATCGCGTTGGCCGCAGCGCAACGACGGTGCGCTACTGGTTAGGGAGGTACGGTCTGAAGACCGGAAATGAGCGTCGGTCCCCCGCGCCCGAAAAGCCAAAGAGAGCTGTCTTTTCGTGTCGCCACCACGGACAGGCCGTCTTCGTGCTCGAGGGGCGGGGCTCCTATCGGTGCGCGTCATGTCGAGCCGAGGCGGTGGCGAAGCGTCGGCGCACCGTCAAGCGCACGCTCGTCGAGGAGGCCGGCGGTCGCTGCGTGGTATGCGGCTATTCGCGATGCCAGCAGGCGCTCCAATTTCATCATCTCGATCCCACTGCGAAGGACTTTCATCTCGGCGACGGTGGGTTCACTCGGTCCCTCGAGCGATCCCGAGTCGAGGCCCAAAAGTGCGTCCTGCTCTGCGCGACCTGCCATGTCGAGGTTGAGGCAGGGTTGATCGACTTGCCGGTAAATTCCACTGAGACGTCTAATCCGGGGTAGCTCATTGGATTAGCACGATCCGGGGTAGCTCAATAGGTAGCAGCGCTCGACTGTTAATCGAGAGGTTGTGGGTTCGAGTCCCACCCCCGGAGCTCTTCAGACGGCGCGGGCCAGGCGCTCGACCAGCTCGGCGCCGCGGGCCGCGCCGTCGTGCCCGCGTCCCCAGGCGGCGATCTCGCGCGGCGCGGGCGGCGAAGGACTCTTCGGCGAGCATCCGCCGCACGGCCCAGCGCAGCGGCGCCGGACGGCAGAGGCGCCACGGCAGCGAGAGCCCCGCGCCGGCCCAGGCGACCCGCATCGCCGTCTCGCTCATGTCGCCGACGATCGGCGAGACCAGCACCGGCGTCCCCGCCCCGAGCGCGCGGGCGACCGTCCCGTGACCCCCGTGGCAGACCACCAGCTCGGCGGCGGGCATCAGCTGGCTGTAGCTGAGCCAGTCGACCAGGACCGCGTTGGGCGGGACCTCGATCGGGGTCAGCGGGCGGACGCGGTTGGTCGTCGCCACCACCCGCACCGGCTCGCCGGCGAGCGCCGCCAGCACCGTTCGCACCAGCCTGTTGCCGGAGTCGTGCGCGGTGCTCGGCGCGACCAGGACCAGCGGCCCCTCGCCCGGCGGCAGCTCGATCTCGGGGTGCGGGAGCTCGAAGGCCATCGGCCCGGTGACCTCCACGCCCGCCGGCCAGCTCCGCGGGTACTCGAGCTGCGGGAAGGTCGCGACCATCGCCAGCGCCGGGCTGATCCCGCCGTGGTAGCGCTCCAGCGGCGGCAGGCCGAGGCGCTCGCGCTGCACGTTGAGGTCGCGGCGGCCGTGCTCGAGCCCGACGTTCAACGCCCGCCTGCCCGCCTTCCAGAGTCGCCGGCCCAGGCGCGTGCGCGGCGGCTGCAGTCCGACCGCGAAGAACGGCATTCCCGCCTCGACCTCGGGAAAGATGTGGGGGATCAGCGTTGCCAGCGGCACGCCCGCCTTCTCGGCGGCGAGCGCCGGCGCCAGGGTGAGGATGTCGCTGACCACCGCATGCGGTCGCATCTCCTCGAGCAGCGGCAGCAGCGCCCGGGCCGCCTCCGCCGCGTGGGTGCCGTCCGCGGAGTCGGGCTCCGGCGGCGGGAACATCCGGTATTCCTCGGCGGCGGTGAAGCCGAGGCCGGCGCCCTCGACCGCCTCGCGGCGCTCCTCCCAGGTCTCGATCGTCACCTCGTGGCCGCGCGCCGCCAGCGCCCGGCCCAGGGCGATCGTCGGGAATACGTGGCCGGCGTCGCCGAAGGCGGCGAGCAGCAGCCGCATCTGCCGGCTCGGCGCGGAGGCCCCGCGCCCGGGACTAGGGGCCGCCGACTCCCTCACCGGGCCGGGTGAAGACGATCTCGGGCACGTGGCAGTAGCGCGAGGTGTGGAGCAGGAAGCGGACCGCCTCGCCGATGTCCTCGGGGCGGATCATCTCCTCCGCCGGGACCTGGCCCTTGGCGAAGTCGGTCATCGGCGTGTCGACGAAGGCCGGCGCCAGCGCCGTGCACTGGACCCCGTCGGCGCCCGCCTCGCGGTGGGCCCCTTCGGTGAAGTTGATCACCGCCGCCTTCGTCGCCGCATAGATCGAGAGCCAGCCCTGGCCCATCTTGCCGGCGATCGACGCGGTGTTGAGGAGCAGCGCCTTGCCGTGCTCGGCTCCCGCCTCGCGGAGCATCGGCAGCCCCTCGCGGGTGCCGATGATCAGCGCCCGCAGGTTGACGCCGAGCTGCATGTCGAGGTGCTTGGTCTGGATCTCGGCCATCGCCGCCCCGATCCCGACCCCCGCGTTGTTGCAGAGCACGTCGAGCCGGCCGTGGGCATCCCGGTGCCGGGCGAAGACCTCGAGGATCTCCTCCTCGTTCGCCATGTTGGCGACGACGCTCTCCACCTCGAGGCCCTCGGCGCGCAGGTCCTCGACGGCGGCCTCCAGCTTCTCGGCCCGGCGCGCGGCGACGGTCAGCCGGTAGCCCTCCTCGCCGAGCGTGCGGGCGATCGCCAGGCCGATGCCGCTCGAGGCCCCCGTGATCAATGCCGCTCGCTCCGCCAACTTCCTCTCCTTGGGTTCGCCTTCGGGTAGCGGCACCCTATATGCCCTCTCAATAACATGGCGCGATGCGCCTGAAGCCGATGCTTCGAGCTTTCGCGTGCCTGATCGCGGTCGCCGCCGTGCTCGCCGGCTGCGGCTCCAGCGACTCCGGAAGCACCTCCTCGACCACCGCGGAAAACCGTCCCGCGCCGCCGAAGAGCGAGTTCCCGGACCCCGAAGGCCGCTCGCTGTCCGAGGTCCTCGAAGACGCCGACCCCTCCGAATTGGTGATCTCACCAGCCGCCGCCGTCTTCTACAAGGGAGAGAACCGCTTCCCGTTCGGCGTCTTCGAAAAGGACCGCAGCCCGGTCTCCGACGGCGAAGTCGCCATCTACATGGCCCCCGTCCCCGAGGTCAACCAGAAGGCGGAAAGGAAGGACGCCAAGGGCGCCGCCGCGCGGGCCAAGACCAAAGCGCTCGAAGAACCGGCGGTCGGGCCCTTCCCGGCGCGGGTCGAAACGCTGGCGACCAAGCCCGCCTTCCGCGCTCAGACGACGACCAACGACCCCGATGCGGCCACCGTCGTATACGTGACCCAGCTCGACTTCCCGACCGAAGGCGAGTGGCGGCTTGCCGCCGTCGTCAAGAACGGCGACCAACTGACCGGCGGCCTGCTGCCGAGCGTCACCGTCGGCACCGTCAAGAGGGTTCCGCGGCCGGGGGAGAAGGCGCCCGTCATCCACACGCCCACCAGGAAGGACGTGGGGGGCGACCTGTCGAAGCTGACCACGCGCGTGCCGCCGGATACCCAGAACGCCGTCGACTACGCCGACGCCTACGGGAAGGAACCGATCGCGCTCTTGTTTGCGACCCCCCAGTTCTGCCAGAGTCGGGTCTGCGGGCCCGTCGTCGACGTGGCGGAGCAGGTGAAGCAGGAACACGAAGGGGAGGCCGCGTTCATCCACATGGAGATCTACAAGGACAACGATCCGGGCAAGGGAACCAACGAACAGGTGAAGGCGTTCCGCCTGCCCACCGAGCCCTGGCTGTTCACGATCAGGAAGGACGGCACGGTGGCCGCCGCGCTCGAGGGCGCCTTCGGCGTCGACGCGATGACCAGGGCACTGGAAAAGGCGACCGGATGAGCGCCGACAAGAAGGCCGAGGCTCCCGACCCGGAGATGCTCGCCTCCTTTGCCGAGGAGGCACGCCGCCGCTGCGACGTGATCGCCGCCGGCCTGGCGACCGAGACCACCGACTTCGAGACGATGCGCGCCGAGGCTCACGCCCTGAAGGGGACCGCGGCGGCGGTCGGGCTTCGCCGCCTCGCGGAGCTCGCCGGCCTGATGGAATCCGACCTCGCCGAAGCGAAGAAGACCGGCGTCATCCGCGGTGGCCGCACCCACCAGATCGCCGATGCCGCCAAGGCACTCGCCGAGGGTGCCCAGGCCGCCGCCGCGGGCGAGGAGGAGCCGCCCGACGTCGGCCGGTCCCTCGCCCAGCTGTTCAGCGCCTGATCGGCATCGGGGTATCGTTGGCGGGGCATTGAGCCTCCCAGCCGCGCTGACCCCGCTTCTCTCGGCCATCGTGGCGGTCATGCTCATCGCCCCGGGGCTGGGTTGGGCCCGGTCGGCGCACACGGTTCAGGTCATCTGCATCGCCAGTTCGAGCCCGGTCGAGTCGCCCGCGGGCTTCTATGCGCAGCGGCCACCGAACTGCAACTTCCATCAGCGCGGTCGGCCGGCTGCCTTCGCCTTCCTGGTGGAGATGAGGCACATCCGCTGGCGGCACTGGGGCCCGAATGCGGCCGTGGGAAGGGGGAGGTCTCTCGCGAACATGGTCGGGCCCGTCTCGACGAAGGTCCGCCTCAGCGCGCCGAGGAACGTCTGCGGCCACCGCGTGTTCACGGTCGCCCGCTTCAAGATCGGACACCATGGCTACGGTCCCGGCTTGCAGCTGGACCGCCGCCTGTCGCGCTGTCGGTGAGCCGCCACCAACAGCGAAGCCACCAACCCGCGGCTGCGGCCATAATCAGAGCCTCGGGGCGGTAGCTCAGTCGGTCAGAGCAGCGGACTCATAATCCGTCGGTCGCTGGTTCGAGTCCAGCCCGCCCCACTAGCTATAGAGCCACGCTGAGCAGCGCTCGGGCGAGGGTCCTGATTCGGGTGACTTGCCGTCCCTAAGACGATGGACTGGGTGGCCATCGACCGGCATACCGGCGCCGGTTCGCGCGCCCGGTCCTGCGCCGTGCCAACGCCCGCGGGATGTTGACCACACCGGCCGAGCGGTCTAGGCTCGGCGCATGCGCCCCGAGGCTTGGGGATTGAGGGCCTTGAAGCGGACCGTCAGAGTCGCGGTGGCCGCCTGCGCTGTGTGGGTCCTCGGAGCGGCTGGCGCCAGCGCCGCGACGGTGACGGTCGGCAGCCCGCTCACCGCGCCCTACTTCAGCACTATCACCTGCGGGGCGAAACCGGACTGCATGTACGCCAACACCGTGCTCACCGAGCCCGGCGCCCACGTGACCTCGCCGGTCTCCGGCAGGATCGTCCGCTGGCGCATCGCCGGCAACTACGGTGGCGACTTCGTCCTGCGCGTGCTGCGGCCCACAGGCACCGGGCAGTACACCGGGGCCGGTTCCACGCTCCCGGTCAACGCGACCGGGGAAACGACCGCCACCTTCCCGGCCAGTCTCGCGATCGAGGCGGGCGATCTGATCGGCGTCGACTACCAATATGCGCGCCATCTGGCGACCGCCACCGCGCCCGGCTCCGCCTTCTCGTTATGGGCGCCGGCGCTGGCCGAACTCGCCAGCGCACCGCCGAGCGCCACCACCGGCAACCTGGAGATCCTCTTCAACGCCGACGTCCGGCCGCGACCGCAGCTCGCCTCGCTCTCCCCGGCCGGCGGCTCGACCGCAGGCGGCACCCACGTCGTCATCACCGGCAGTGACCTCGACGAAGCCAACGCGGTCAGCTTCGGGACGACACCAGCAGCGAGCTTCAGCGTCGACTCGTCCTCCCAGATCACGGCCGTCTCGCCGCCAGCCGCCGCTGCGGGCGCCGTCGACGTGGCGGTGACGACGGCAGGCGGCACGAGCGCGCCAAGCGAGGCCGATCGCTTCACCTACACGTCGCCTGATTCCACGTCGTCCAAGAAGTGCGTCGTCCCCAAGCTGAGGCTGAAGCGGCTGAGGGCGGCGCGAAGGGCGCTGAAGCGCGCCGGCTGCCGCCTCGGCAAGGTCCGCGGCCGACGCTCGAAGAAGGCGGTGGTCAAGAAGCAGCACCCGAGGCCGCGAACGGTTCTGCGTCAGGGCGGCAGGGTGAGCGTCAAGGTCGGCCCGCGGCCGCGACGCAGCTAGGCGACTCCGCCAGCGGCGCGACGAAGGGCCCCTCGATTCCGCCCCCACACCGCGCTCGGACTGTGCGATTGGGGATGGAGGTTCGCTGGTGCAAACAACAAGCTCGGCGCCCCTGTTTGCACCCGACGGTTGACCTACGCTCGTGTATATGCCCGATATCTATGTGCGGACAGCGTGGCGGTCCTTGAAACAGGCCGCGGGCCTCCCAGTGCGCGCGTTGGCGCGCCTCTGGAGCGGCGTTGAGAGCGGCTTTGGACACCTTTTGCTCGCGAGCGCATCGAGATGCTTTCGGAGGCAGCGGCCCGCGGGCTGTCGATATATCGGAGGCCAAGCGTAGGCAGGGCGAGTCTTGAATCCGCATGAGAATGCGCCCTTTCGAGCCTCCGTAACCAATCCGCCCTATCGCCGGGAAGGCCATTCCGGGCCGGGCGGTTGTGTGATCGTGAGCTACGTGCCCGTCGGCGCGCTCTTCTTCCCGCCGGGCACTCGATTGGCGAGGCGACCCATCGGCTCCACCGCCCCCTGAAGCGTGTCAACGCTCTGGTTGAGCTCGTCGAGCGTCGTAAGGAGCTGCCCCATGGTCTCCGGTAGCTGGGCGAGATGGCGCTGGACCTCAACCAGCACCGGCATGGCCTCCTCGATGGCCGCCATCCTGCCGTCCATTGCCCCCAGAACACTCGTCGCCTCTGCAACGCGCGCCATGTCCTCGCGGATTCCGACCAGGGTATCGGTGTCCCCGGCGACCTGCTCCAGCGCGCGCACGACATCGCGCAGTAAGGCCGTGTTCCTGGCGATCTCAGGGATCAGCCCCACTGCCTTGTGCACACCCGCAGGCAGCGTCCAGAGACGATCGAACGAGGGGAGGCCGAGTCGGCTCACGGCCGTGGCCTACTCCTTCTTGCCCGACGCTCCCAGTGCCTCACCGGCGCTGTGCACGACGCTGGTCAGGAAGTCGTACTGCGTCTTAACGAGTCTCTCCGACATCTCGAGCGCAGAGTCGATTACCTCCTGCCGCCTGGACGGGTTCTCGCCGTGTGGTGGCAGCGCCTCATCGACGGACTCCATGAACTTGCGCACTGCCTCGATCGCTTTTTTCTGGCTCCCCTCAATCTGTGCGAGCACCTGCTCGGACAGCTCAGTGGTTTTCTCAACCGCGTCGCGACCGGATGCAACTTTGGACTCTTTGGCTGTGGTGGGCATTTTCGCCTCCTCGTCGCGTGCTTTGCCTTGCACCCGGGCCAACTGATGCAAGCGTCTTCGTCACGAATCTATGGCGCATTCCTGAACATTCCATCCGAGAAATGCCCGCGCGTCGACTGCGGAGTTCCCGCAAGGTGGCGGACCGTGGCGCGCAGGGTGGCTCGCCCGCGATTGATCGACCTCGCCCTTCTGCTCGCTTGACCAACCCCCAGGCCGGGGATACCGTCCGTGAAGTCTCGGCTCTTGAGGCCCCTTGGGCCGAAAGCAACGGATCAAAAGGGGGAGAAATGAGCGAGCGCTTCACCTCGGCTCACGTCTTGGCTCTCTTCGCCATAGTCTTGGCGGTTGGAGGCAATGCCGTCGCCTTCACGCTGGGCAAGAACTCGGTCGGCACCAGAGAGTTGAAGAACAAGGCCGTCGGTACCAGCCAGCTAAAGGGCAACGCGGTCACCAAGAACAAGATCAAGAAGAACTCGGTCAACGGGGTGAAGGTGAAGAACAACTCGCTGACCGGGGCGGATATCAAGCTGACCAAGCTGGGGACCGTGCCGTCGGCAAAGAGTGCCGGCACGGCGGGAAGCGCGAACTCCGCGGGCAGCGCCATCGTCGCTCAAACGGCGTCCTCGTCGAGCGTCGCCAACATCGCCAACGCCCTCACGCCTGCCGAGGATTGGCACGAGGTGGGAGCGCCCGGTGAGCCGGGATTCCTCAACTCATGGGAAAACGAAGGCGGAAAACGTGTCACCGCCGCGTTCTTCAAGGATCAGGTGGGCATTGTCCACTTGAAGGGCCAGGTAAGAGGGGGGACCGACGATCCGATCTTCCGGTTACCCGTGGGATACCGTCCCACCAGGGGAAAGTTTGAGGCCATGGCCGTTCCTTGCACCGGCAGCGGCCTCTCATGTGAATCCGGAGCCGGTGCCGTAGCCGTTGTGGGGTCGAACTTCGGCAACGGCTCAGTGGAAGGCGATGTGGTTGCACCACCTGAAGCCACCTTCCTGAGCCTCGACGGCATTTCATTTCGCGCCGAATCCTGAGCATCGACACAAATCCAGGTTGAGAGGGGGGTCCGGAGCGGCCCTCTCTCTTTCTCGCGGATCCCCCACGGGACTCCTACCCTCGGAATATGCCAGGGACTAAACGCGCCTTCCCCTTCCTTCGGAAGTACCTTCGAAATAGCCTCTCTCGCTTTGTGAGAACGCGCAGGAGGGCCGTACTCCTCAAGGGTGGGGTTCGTTGCCCACAACAATGACGGGGGCCGCCGAGGCGTTGGACCAAGCCCGCGGCGGCCTCAAGGTCGCGGGGTCCCCAAAGCAGGCACGGAGACTCTATGGCCTTCAATGAACCCAACTGTTCGCCGGCCTGACACCGAGGTCTCCGGCCCGATCTGCTCTGCTACGCGAGCGCCATCGTCTGCGCCGTCTCGTGGCCGGAGAAGAGGACGGCCCGCATGGAGCCCTGCGTCAGCACCTCGACCGGCTTCGCAGGCGTGCAAAACCGGCCAGGCGGGGCGGCGGGAAATGGCAGGGCGACTCGCTTTGAGGCTGATTCCGTCCGACCGTCAGGCGGCTCTCCCGAGAGCAGTCGACTAATGTTCGAGTAGGCCGGGCCGGTTGGCAGGAAAGATTCCAGCCTCGGACCGCCGTTACAGAAGCATGAGGAGGCTCAGCTCTGCCCGTCTGCAACTGGTCGCCTGGATGGGCGGGGAGCCAACGGCGAAACCGACCTCTGTCTCGTCTGATTTCCAACGAAACGGAGGTAGCAATGAAGAGGTACATCGCAGCACTCGTCGCAGCCGCGGCATTGGCCGCCGCGTTCATCGTTCCGACCGGTGCGGCAGCGAACAACTGCGCGCCCTACGAAGGGGTCTCGGGCGCGGCGGCGTTCGAATCGTCGCCCTACGGCTCGATGCAGAACGGGAACAACACCGCGCTGCGCTTCGGCCCCGGTGGGCGGATCGCCATTCCGGGCCAGGCCGGTGACCATGCGAATGAAAGCGCGGCCGTCAGCGACTACAGCACGGGCGGCTCTGGTGGGATCGTCAGCCCGCCTGCGGCCACCTGCGACTGACGACGGAAGCTCCCGGCCGTGTGGCGTACGGCGAACGGTAGGTTCCGCGGTCGATTGTGAGTGAGCAGACGGGTGGGGCGGCGGATGCGTACCAGGCCGCCGCCCCATCCGATACGGGTGGTCCGCCTGCGCCAGCGCACCGGAAGCCGACGAACCGCCGTCCGCGGAGGGGACCGGCGCACGTGACGATGACACCGCTTGAACGCGGATAGATTGCCCTTCGTGGCCATGTGCTGATTTTCCTCCTGCTCTTAGGTGCGGTGGTGCTTGCCCTCGGTGGCTGTGGCGATTCTTCGGAATCCGCAGGGCCGACGAGCGCATCCGTGGCCAAGTTGGTCGAAGGGCAGGCTGAAGTCACACGCGTCCCATGCAAACGGAGGGGCACCTGAGACTTCCGGTGCCTCGCATCTGTGGGGGGCGTGCTTGGCAGATGGAACTCGGCATATCGGTTTCGGAATCGGGGAGCGGAAACGTGGTGATCGAGAGCTGCGAACTCGCTGGTCGGCCAAAGCGCCCAGATGCCCCGCCCCAATGCCGGTAGGGTCGGTCCGCGAAGGCCGCGGGACGCAGGTCGTGGCTACGTGCCCGCCGCCCCGCGGAGCCGCGTATCGTCGTCTTGAGTTGGGCGAAGGAGAGGTGGGGCAATGCGCCGACGACGGCTTGTGGTCACGGGGGAGCAAGCGCGACGAGGAGCAGCGCTGTGGGAAGCAGGCAGAGGCGGCGGCTGCCGCGCCTCTTCCGCATTCGATGCGACCTTGGCGATCGCGTGGCATCGAATCAACGGCCGGCCGGCGGCAGGGTGGGGCCGACCGTGCGAGGCCAATATCCTTGATGCATACGGCTCTATTTCGATGAGCATGCGAAGGAGTCCGCGATGCGTCCACGACTGAGCTACGCGAACGTGATGGCGACCGTCGCCGTTTTCATCGCCCTCGGGGGCGCGTCATATGCGGCGATCAACCTGCCGAAGGACAGCGTCGGCTCCAGGCAGATCCGCAAGAACGCGGTGCAGACCGGCGACATCGCCCGCAACGCGGTGCGGGTCGGCAAACTCGACAAGGAAGCGGTGAAGGCCGGCAAGCTCGCCGAGAACGCGGTTCCCAGCAACCGGATCAGGACCGGCGCGGTGAACGGGCGGACGGTGAAGGAGTCGAGCCTCGGCACCGTGCCCACTGCGAACTACGCGAACGAGGCGAACGTGGCCAATTTCCTCAGCCCCGCCGAACCCTGGCACGTGGTCGGGGCACCGGGTGAGCCCGGATTCGAGAACGGCTGGAGCTATCCGATCTCGGCGGCGATGTTCAAATACGAGCAGCCGACCTTCTACAGGGACAAGGCGGGAGTCGTCCACCTCCAGGGCGTCGTCGGCGGCGGGACGAGCGACACTGCGGCCTTCGTTCTGCCACCCGGCTTCAAGCCCAGTGTCCCCACCAGGGGGCGTTATCTGTTCTTCCCGGCGCTCTGCAGCGGTGGCAGCTGCTCAGAAGACGGAACGGGCTCCGTCAGGGTCGGCGTGGGGGGAGATGTGACGCCGTCAGGCACGAGCATCACGTTCCTGGAAGGGATCAGCTTCCGCGCCGCGCCCTGAATCGACACAGCCGGCGTGAGAGGGGCGATTTGGGCGGCCCCTCTTCATTCCTTAACGGAACTTGACCGCTCCCGGGTCCGGGGCTACGTTGGGTTCGACGGCCATTGTCTCTAGGGCCTTTTCCGGTACTGAATATCCGGTATGCCCGAGAACAGTGGATCGCACCGGGGCTTCAGGTCTCGTGGGTCGAGGCCGAGAGCCCATGAACCCGTATGGGAGGTTGTAATGAAGCACGCTCGTCCGAGTCGCTCGTCCGCGGCCCTTCTCATCAGTTGTCTCGCGCTGTTCGTCGCACTTGGCGGCAGTGTCCTTGCCGGCGGAAAGGGCCACAACATCAACGGCAAAAAAATCAAAAAGAACACCCTGCCCGGCAACCGAATCAAGAAGAACACCCTGCCCGGCAGCCGGATCAAGAAGAACTCCCTTACGGGGAGACAGATCAAGGAGTCGAAGCTGGGCCAGGTGCCCAAGGCCACGAACGCCGTCAATGCCGTCAATGCGACGAATGCAGTGAGTGCCGCCAACGCAGCCAACGCGACCAATGCAGCCAACGCAGCCAACGCGAGCAGCGTTGACTCCGTGAGGACGTTCTCGGTGGGTGCCAACGACAATCAGATGGTGAGCCTGGCCAGGACGGCCAATTTCGAGCTGATGGGAGTCTGCGACCCGAACGAAGACTTCGTCCCACCGGGCCTTCAGGGGGCACACCCTCACGAAACGGCGATGGTGCTATACAACCGCGCCGCCGCGCCGGCGCTCTCGTCCTCCGACGACGAAGTGGACTTCAGCCTGGCGACGAACGAGGGGATCGGCTTCAACTTCAGGGACCCCGAAGACGGAGCGATGGCGATGTCCACCGACGGGCACTTCATGGCCGTACCGTCTTGGGGGAACCTGGCGGCCGACAACTCGACGTTCTTCAAAAACGAACCCGGTACGGACAGCTATCCGTTCCCGACCGAATGCCACTTCGCCGGTGCGGCGCTGGTCGGCTGAAAAACCCACGGCATAACCGCGACGAGGAGGGGGCCCGCGGCGGGCCCCCTCTTCATATCGCCCCCGTGCAGCTCTCCGCCGACGGCCGGCCGGCTACCTCCCCATCAACCGGCATCGTACCGGGGATTCGTCGGCCCGCAACGCCTGTCGAGCCGAACCGACCCTGCCCCCGTGGTCCTCGCCCGGCTCAGCGGTGGCCGCTCTCCAGCAGCGACTTCAGCCGTTCCGTGTCCAACCTCCGCCGCTTGCGGAGCCAGCGCTCGAGAATCGGGCGCATCAGGGCCATCGTCCCGGACAGCTCCGGCCGATAGTGGCTGACGAAGAGCGTCCGACCTTCGCCGGCCGGCGCCACCTCGAAATAGCCGCGCGCACGCGCCGCGCCGCCGCGCCATGGAAGCGGAGGGCCGTCCCACGCGAACCGGTGCCCGGGCTCCCATTCGACCACCTCGATCGTGGCCGAGCGGTGACCGGGGGAGACCGTGTATCGGAATACGGTGCCCTTGCCGACCGGCCCGTCCGACTCCTTGACGACCGCCTCGAACTCCTCGAGCCACTCCGGCATCCGCTCGGGGTCGGTCGCGAATGCCCAGACCTCCTCGGTCGGGCACTCGATCTCCATGGTCACTTCCACGTCGATCGATGTGGTGAGCATGTCGATGAGACCCTAATGCCGGTCGTTGGCGCCGGCCGCATCCGCTGGTAGCTTCGGAGTCGCGATGGCGAGAGTCGACGTGGTCGAAGACGGCAGGGTGGGAGCGGCGCCGGAGGTGGTCTACCGCTGCATTGCCGACCACGAGCAGCACCGGAAATTCCTGCCACCCGCCTTCCGCGACTTCACGATCGAGGCGGGTGGGGTCGGCGCCGGCACCATCACCACCTTCAGGGTGAAGGGCGGCGGCGGCAGCCGCAGCTTCCGGATGCTGGTCGAGGAGCCCGAGCCCGGTCGCGTCCTGACCGAGTCCGACACCAACTCCGATCTGGTGACGACCTGGACGGTGACGCCCGATTCCGGCGGCGCGCGGGTCGAGATCGCCACCAGCTGGGAGGTGAGCGGGATCGCCGGCTTCTTCGAGCGCCTGCTTGCGCCGCGCATGATGCGCCGTCTCTACGCGGAAGAGCTCGAGCTGCTCGACGCCTACGCTCGCGAGCGGGCCGCGCACAGCTGAGCCCGCTCCGGAGCGCGGCCTCAGGGCGCGCCGGTCACCTGGAGCGGTCTGGTCTGCGCGTGGTCGAGCTGCAGCGTGGTGTGGTCGAGCCCGAAGCGCTCGTGCAGCATCCTCTCCAGCTGCCGGCGCCGCTCGTGGCAGTCGTCCTCCTCGCCGACCAGCACGTGCGCGGCCAGGGCGGGGAACCCCGAGCTGACCTCCCAAAGGTGCAGGTCGTGGACCTCGGCGACTCCGGGGTGCGCCACCATCGCCTCGCCCACCTCGTCGGGATCGATTCCCTCCGGCGCGGCCTCCAGCAGGATCCGGCCCGAGTCGCGCAGCAGGCCGTAGGCGGCGCGCAGCATGATCGCGGCGATCACGAGCGCCGCGATTCCGTCGGCGCGGCTGAACCCCGTCAACAGGATCACCAGCCCGGCGATCGCCGTTGCGACGAAGGCCGCCAGGTCCGTGAGGATGTGCTGGAAGGCGCCCTCGACGTTGAGGCTTTCGCGGTTGGCCTTGGAGAGGGTCCAGGTGGCGGCGAGGTTGACGACCACCCCGGCCACCGCAACGATCAGCAGCGGCGCTCCCGGGACCTCCGGCGGGCTGATCAGCCGCCGCACGCCCTCGACCATGATCAGCACGCCGAGCACTCCGAGCGTGGCCCCGTTGAGCTGTGCGGAGAGGATCTCGGCTCGTTTGAGCCCGAAGGTGAAGCGGCCCCGCGCCGGCCGCCTCGCCAGGCGCAGTGCCACCAGGGCCAGGGCGATCGCGCCCGCGTCGGTCAGCATGTGGGCTGCGTCGGAGAGCAGGGCCAGGGAGGAGGTGACGATGCCGACGACCACCTCGACGGCCATGAAGCCGGCGATCAGGCCGAGCGCGATCGCCAGCTTGCCGGCGCTCGCGTCCTCGCTCACCCCATGGCTGTGGGAGTGCCCACGATGCCCGTGGCCTCCCGCCGGCGCGCTCATGGGGTTGGGACCCCCCGGCGGGGCAGTCCCAGAAACCGCGGCGTCCGGCGCCGGTAGCGGTCGTAGGGCTCGCCGAAGGCCCTCGCCAGATGTTCCTCCTCGAATCTCACGTAGACGTAGAAGATCAGCCAGAAGCCCCCGCTGGCAAGCAGCGCCAGCCAGGAGTCGCCGAGGATTGCGGCGCCGCTCATCGCGGTCGCGATGCCGACGTTCTGCGGATTGCGGCTGATCCGGAAGGCGCCGCCCGTGATCAGCGTGTCCGGCTGCATTCCCGACATGCGGCGGAAGGACGCCATCGAGGCCAGCCCGGCGACCACCAGAGCCAGCCCCGCCGCGACCAGCACGACGCCGAGGGGGACCGACAGGGCGGAGGCCAGGCCGATCGGCCATGCCCCGACCGCGGAGGCGACGAGTACGACGACGACTATCGCCGTGTAGAGAGCCCAGACCGCGACGACGGTGAGGTCGGAGAGGACCCCCGGGCCCTCGTACTCGCGCTTCACCCGCGCGACGACCGCCACCGCCGCCAGGAGGCTGACGGCTCCGACTGCCGCCAGGGCTGCGTTCATGAGGACGCCTTGCCTCGCACGGGATCCATCATATGCATAACTGCGCATCTATGCAGTCACGCAGAAGCTAGATTTCGAGCCCCGATGCGTGGCGGCGACGAACCCGGAGGCATACCAGCCGTGAGCACCGAGCGGGAGGAGGAGCTGACCGACATCTTCCGGCTGCTCGGGGACCGTGGGCGGATGCGCATCGTGCTGAGGCTGCACGGCGAGGGGGAGCTCGCGGTCGCCGAGCTGGCCTCCGCCACCGGGCTCAGCTCCACCGCCTGCTCCCAGCAGCTGCGCCTGCTGCGCGCCGCTCGCCTGGTGAGGAGGCGGCGGGAGGGGCGGCACGCCTACTACTCGCTCTTCGACCCCCACGTCGCCGAGCTGATCGAGCTCGTCGGCCGCCACCTCGACGAGGATGCCTGACGGCGCCGGCGCGGGGAGCCGCCCGCGCCCGCGCCGCGGCCCGCAATCCCACGGCGGGCACGGCCCCGGCCGCGCCCCTCCCTCAGCCGGCCGGTTTCGGCGACACCGAGGTCAGGCCGCGTTCGTCGCCGAGGCCCAGAAGGCGCGGGGCGACCCAGCGTCGGTGAACCGGCCGTCATTGGCCGACCCTCGACGTAGGTGCTGTCGTCCTGCGCCTCGTCGGACAGTTCCGCCTCGATGCCGGGATTGAAGTTGCCTTCGTAGTAGTTGCTGCTATCGAGCTTCTCGGCGGCGTAGGCGCTGCCGCCGATCGCGACGAAGAGCGCGATCATCGACGAGTTTGGGCGATTTGCTGCAAGGAGCGCGAAGTATTACGGGGTGCGGCAAATTCCTTTACTAATCACGGCCAATAATTAGTAGGCTGGCCGCGGCCTCAACCGATGGGGTTCGCGGCGGCGGAATCGGACCGCGCGGGCGGAGAAGGGACTTGAGTGGTGCAGGTGACCGAATTGGCTTTGGCAGGCAGGGGGCCGGCGCGCAGCCGTTCCGGCGCTCTCGGATCGGTGGTCGTCACGCTGGTGGCATTGGCGGCGCTGGCGGCGCCGGCCGCTGCCCTGGGCAGCCAGGCCGCGAGCACCGGCAACGCGAACCTGAAGCTGCGCATCAAGGTCAAGCGAGGCGGGTGGAAGCACTCGCGGGCGCTGAAGCTGTTCGCGTTCGGGGGGGCGAGGCAGGTCCGGGTCAACCGGGCCACGCGGACGATCTTCCCGGTGCGGAGCATCGACTTCGGCAAGGGCAGGCCGGTCGTCTATCTGCGCGGCGGGGTCACCCTCCAGGTTCCCAATGCCAAGGGCCATCGGGCGCGCCTGGGGAGCCTGCGCGTCGTCCTGGCGAAGCGCTCGACGACGATCATGGGCCGGTTCCGCCGGAGCCGGCGGATACCGGTGCTGCGCAGCGCGCGGAAGGCCCGCTTCGATGTCGCATCGGGGGCCGTCCGCCTGCGCGGCTCGGGCCTGCAGTTGACCTCTCGCGGCCGGCGCGCCATCCATCGCCGGATCGGCGTCCACGTCGAGCACGGCGCGGCGGGAACCGGCAGCCTCGGCGGCCGGGCCACGCCGAAGCTCTCGCCGGCGGTGGCGCTCGTCGGGGGCCACGCCGACTGGGGCGTGTCCAACGACTGGCGCCAGTACGTCCTCGGCAGCCAGGGGGGCGGGCCGAGCGGCGAATCCGCGGTCAGCGGGGGGGTCCAGAAGTTCGACGACTACCTGGCCGGCGGCTTCTACACCTTCCCGTTCACGAGCGGGACCTTCCAGAGCGGCCTCTTCGGCGCGGCCGATCGCTACGTGATCCAGACCGCGGGCGCGGTGACCTTCGGCAAGGAGGGGCAGAGCTGGGTGTTCGCCAATCCGCTGGTGCGCTTCCAGGGCGCGACGGGGGAACTCTTCCTGGCAATCGGGGGCGCGCCGGCCGTGCCCTTCGCGACCCTCGACATGGGCGCGGTGGCCTCGACGCTCAGCACCGACGGAAAGACGATCAGCTGGCAGGGCGTGCCGGTCACCCTGACCGCCGCCGGCGCCGCCGCATGGGGCCGCTACAAGGCGGGGGAGAGGCTGGACCCGCTGACCTTCTCGGTCACCTTCGGCTGAGCGCCCCGGCGATGCCGCCCACGGCCGGAATCCGGTCGCCGACCGCGAACGCGGCGACCGCTGCCCGCTGCGCCTCAACCGGCCGCTCGCTGCGCGTCCGCGTAGCGAAGCGACCCCGGCGTGTCGAGCAGCTCACCGGTCTCCAGCAGCGTCTTCAGCCCCGAGAGGATCATCGGCCAGCCGCCGTAGATCGCGGCGCTGACGCCATCGGGAAGCCGGTCGTGGACGACGGTCAGCCGGCAGGAGCTGCCGACGGGCTCGATCTCCCAGGTGACCCGAGTGGGGCCGATCGACCGGACCTCCTCGCTCCACAGCGCGGTGAAGCTCTGCACCAGCAGGCGGGGCGGGTCGACGACGAGGTTCTCCCCCGCCGCGATCTCGACCACGCCGGGCAGCCCCGACTCGTAGGTGGAGCCCTCGCTCCACTCCGAGCGAGTGCCGATGCCGAAGCTGTACTTGGCGCGCAGCTCGGGGTCGGTGATCGCCTCCCAGAGGCGCTCCGGCGTGGTCTTTATGAAGATCTCGAACACGGCGGTGTCGCCGATCGGGGCGGTGCCGTCTGAGAATGAGACGGGTCGTCTGTCCTGCATGTCATTCCTCCAATTGGCTCTTGAGCTCGGCGAGCCCGGCGGCCCACGGCTCCTGGTACTTGCTCACCCAGCGGTCGTAGATGAGTCGGATCGGGACCGGGTTGAGGAAATGGAGCTTCTCGCGGCCCCGCCTTCGGGTCACCACGAGCCCCGCTTCCTCCAGCACCCGCAGATGCTTCATCACACCGAAGCGCGTCATCGGAAGCCCCTCCTCGAGCGCGGTCAGCGTCTGCCCGTTCTCGGTGAAGAGCGCGTCGAGAAGCTGTCGCCGCGTCGGATCTGCGAGTGCCCTGAAGACCGCGTCCACGCTCGCAGTATAGGTGACCAAATAGTCACATGTCAACCACGCGACGAAGCCGACCGGCGTCGCCGGGTGGCTCCCGCTCAGGGGCTTGGCGTCGCCCGGTGGCTCCCGCTCAGAGGGTCGGCGTCGCCCGGCTCGTGGGGTCCGAGGAGGACGCCATCGAGCCGTCGGTGACGGCGAGGGCCATCGCGGGGACCTCGATCCCCTCCTCGTCGAACCGCGCCTTGACCCTCTCGCGCAGCTCGCGGCTCATCCGCCACTGCTGGAGGGGGAGGGTCTTGGCGCTGAGGCGGATCACGATGCCGGTGGGGCCCATGCTGAGGACGCCCCAGACCTCCGGCCTCTCGAGAATCGCCTCGTTGGAGCGCCAGACCTCCTCGGCGGCCTGCTCGATCACGCCCCGGGCCTGTTCGACGTCGGTCGAATAGGCGACCCTGATGTCGACGAGCGCTCGCGACCAGTGCTGCGACATGTTCCCGGTCGCGCTCATCTGGCCGTTGGGCACGTGCCAGGCGGTGCCGTCGACAGCGCGGATCCGGGTCGCCCTGAAGGTCACCGCCTCCACTTCCCCGCTCGCCTCGGTGCCGTTCGGCTGCCTGACGGTGATCCAGTCGCCGACCCCGAACTGGTCCTCGACGAGGATGAAGAAGCCGGAGAGGAAGTCGCGCACCAGCGACTGCGCGCCGAACCCGAGCGCCACGCCGATCAAGCCCGCGCCGGCGATGATCGGCCCCAGTTTCGCGCCGAAGGAGTGCAGGACCATCACCGCGGCGACGATCCAGATCGCGTAGCTGACGGCTCCGGCGGCCGCCGCCGAGATCGCCTCGACCCGCTGCGCCGAGCGGAGCGTGAGCGCTTCTCCGGTCTCGAAGAAGGCGGCCGGCGCCCGGCGGCGGATCGCCAGCATCCGCCGCTGCATGTTGCGGGAGCCGAGGCCCCGTATCAACCACTTCACGAGGCGCCGAGCCACCTTGCTGAGCAGCGCGGCGCCGAGGACGATCAACAGCGGGTTGAGCAGCTGATCGATGAGGACGTTGGTGACACTCGCGGTCATCGGTCGCTCCCTGCATCGTTAGCAACTTGCGCGGGCCGGCGAGGTCGGCCACGGTCCCTGGGTGCCGGCTCGGGGTCGACGGCGCCTCGGGGCCGGATGCGACGGGCGGCGCTGTCACAACCGCCGTCGACATCTCGTCTGATTGGCGACGGCTAGGAAAGGAGCGGCGATGAGGGTCTTGGTGGCGGGAGCCGGCGGAGCGATCGGCAGGCAGCTGCTTCCGCGGCTGGTCGAGCGCGGGCACGAGGTCGTGGGGATGACCCGCGGCAGCCGAGGGCGCCGAGACGGTGCGGGGGCTGGGCGGGGAGCCGGCGGTCGCCGACGCGCTCGACCCCGAGAGGTCGCTCCCGCTGTCGCCGACGCCGAGCCGGAGGCGATCGTCCACCAGCTGACCTCGCTCTCGGGCCTCGCTCGACCTGCGCCACTTCGACCGCGACGTTCGCGCTCACCAACCGGCTTCGCACCGAGGGCACCGACAACCTGCTCTCCGCCGGCCGCGCCGTCGGGGTTCGAGCGCGTTCGTCGCCCAGAGCTACGCCGGCTGGCCGTTACGCCCGCGAGCGGCGGGCCGGTGAAGGACGAGAGCGACGCCGCTCGACCCCGAGCCGCCCGGCGCGATGGTCGAGACGCTGGCCGCGATCCAGCGACTCGAGGAGGCGGTTACGCGGCGCCTGGACGCGCGGGATCGTCCTTCGATACGGGGGCTTTTACGGGCCCGGGCACCTCGCTCGACCCCGGGCGGGCGAGCACGCACGAGCTGATCGAAGGCGGACGCTGCCGGTCATCGGCAGCGGGGCGGGCTCTGGTCGTTCGTCCACATCGCCGATGCCGCCGAGGCCACCGTCGCCGCGATCGAGCGTGGGGCGGCCGGGCATCTACAACGTCGTCGACGACGAGCCGGCGCCGGTCAGCGAGTGGCTGCCCGCCGTGCTCGGCGCGCGCTGGGGGCGAAGCCGCCACGCCACGTGCCGCGCTGGCTCGGACGCCTGCTCGCCGGCGAGGCCGCGGCGGTCATGATGACCGAGGTGCAGAGGCGCCTCGAACGCGAAGGCGAAGCGCGAGCTGGGCTGGACGCCCGGCCACCCGCAGCTGGCGGAGCGGCATCGCGGAGGCGGTCGGCGTGACCGACTCGCGGGAGTCGCAGCTCGACGAGCTGCGCCCCGGCGCCTTCGCGGTCGCCTACCGGATGCTCGGCAGCGTCGGCGACGCCGAGGAAGTCGTCCAGGAGGCGATGCTGCGCCTCAACGGCGCGCTTGAGCGCGGCGAGCGGATCGAGTCGCCGCGCGCCTAGCTGGGCACGGTGACCGCGCGGCTGGCGATCGACGAGCTGCGCTCGGCGCGGGCGCGCCGCGAGACCTACTTCGGCGACTGGCTGCCGGAGCCGCTCGCTCGCCGAGCCGGCCGAGGGCCCAGCCAGCAGGGTCGAGATGGCCGAGTCGCTTTCCTTCGCCTTCCTCGTCCTGCTCGAGACGCCTCACCCCGGAGGAGCGCGCCGTCCTCATCCTCCACGACGTCTTCGACTACGGCTACGGGGAGGTCGCCGAGGTGATCGGCAGGAGCGAGGACAACGCCCGCCAGCTCGCCGTGCGGGCGCGCCGGCGAGGTCGAGGAGCGCCGCCCGCGGTTCGAGGGCTCCGAGGAGCGCCGCGAGGAGCTCGCCGCGCGCTTCTTCGCGGCCGCCGAGCGCGGTGACCTGGAGGCCCTGGAGGCGCTGCTCTCACGCGACGTCGTCCTCCGCGGCGACGGTGGCGGCAGGGTGCCCGCGCTGGCCCGGGCGCTCCGGGGGGCCGATCGCGTCGCCCGGGCCGTGGTCAATTGGGCGCGCCACGGCGATCGCGGCGGCGCCGAGCTGCGCCGAGCGACGGTCAACGGGCAGCCGGGAGCGCTGGTCTTCGATTCCTCCGGGGGGCTGATCGCGGCGATGTCCCTCGACGTCTCCGAGGACGGCATAGCCGGCGTCAACTCCGTCGTCAACCCGGACAAGCTCGCGCGACTCGGAGCGGTCGGGGACGTGCGTGCGCTGCTCGGGTCGGCGCAGGGCGGCGGCCGGCCCTAGGCGGTGAGGAGCTCGTCGGTGCCGAGATCCGCCATCTGCGCCGCCAGCGTCTCTGCGAGACGGTCGCGATCGGCGCGGGCGGCCGGGTTGCGGGGCTCTCCGCTGCGGTGGTCGACGAGGTTGTCGGCCTCCTCGGGGTCGCGCTCGAGGTCGTACATCTCGTACTCGGGCGCCGCCCTCCCGCGCGGGTCCAGGTAGACGGCGTACTTCATCCGCTCGTCGCGGATGCAGCGCACCCGGTTCGGCTGGCCGGGGGCGTCGACCTGCGCCGTCGCGGCCTGGTGGTCGTCGTAGGTGAAGTGGACCGACCCGCGGACCGACGGGGCGGGGGAGGGGTGCTCGACCAGGGCGCGGAGGTCCACCTCGGAGCGCTCCACCGCTTCGCGCTCCGGTGAGGCGTGATGGGCGAGCACCGGGCCGAGGTCGGCGCCCTGGGCGCCGGCGGGCGGCTCGGCGCCGGAGAGGGCCGCGATCGTCGGCATGACGTCGATCAGCGAGGCGAGCGCGCTCGTCCTCGCCGGGCGCGGGAAGAGCAGCGGGTTGGAGACGACCAGCGGCACGTTGATCGTCTCCTCGTAGGCGTTGAACGCCTTCTGGCGCAGGCCGCCGTGGGAGAGACCCATCTCGCCGTGGTCCGCGCAGCGCACGATCACAGTCCGCGAGCGCAGCGAGCCCGGGTCGCCCGGGTCGCCGAGCGCCGCCAGGATGCGGCCGATCTTCGCGTCGACGAGCCGGTGCAGGTGGGCGTAGAAGTTGACGTAGTCGAGCTGTGCGCGACGGCCCCGCAGCGGGCCGAGGTAGGCGGTCATTCCCATCTGCATCAGCGTGTGGACGCCGGGCTTGGTGGTCAGGTCCTCGTCGATCGTCGGTGGCAGATCCACGCCCATGTCACGGAATTCGTCCGCGTCATAGCCTCCCTCGCGGTAGGAGGAGGCGTAGCCGAGCACGTCGTGCGGATTGACCAGGGAGACGACGAGGCAGAAGGGCTCCGGCAGGTCGGTGCGGCCCAGCCAGCGCTCGGCCTGGCGGGTGTAGACCTCGTCCCAGCCCTCCGACAGCGGGCCGGCGTTGCCGCCACCGAAGTTCTCGGCCTTCGCGTTCTCGCCCGCGTCGGGTGGCTCCCAGTCGGCGAAGCCGAAGTCCTCCTCCAGGTGGCGTGCGTCGCGCTCGCTCCAGCTTCCATCCAGCGGCTGGGTCAGGTGCCACTTGCCCTTGTAGGCGACCTCGTATCCGCCTGCCCGCAGCATCCTCGCCAGGTTCGGCGTCTGCGGATCGAGCTCGTTCTCGTTGCCGGCGGGTGGCCCGAGCCCGAGCGCGCCCTTGCCGAACTGCGTCAGTGCCCGCCGGCGGGGGGCGCCGGGGCGCGACAGCACCCGCGCCAGGTTCGCGACCACGGCCGGGGTGTTGCGCCGGTCCGGCTTCAGGTCGGCGGCGGTCAGTGTCAGCGTGACGCCATGGCGGGCCGGATAGAGGCCGGTGAAGAGCGTCGCCCGGCTTGGCGAGCACATCGAGGCGTTGCAGAAGGCGTTCTCGAAGCTCAGCCCGGTTCGCGCCAGCTCCGCCCCGTTTGGCATCAGCTCACGCAGCCAAGCCGGGTCCTCGGGCCAATGCCGCGGCCGGCGCTGCTGGTCGGTGATCAGCAGCAGCAGGTTCGGCGGGCGCATCGGCGCCGAGCGTAGCGCAGGGGAAGGCATCGCATGCCGCGCCCGCGACCGTGAGGTGGTCCGGCCGCTTGACCGCCCCGGGTGGGAGGGCTACCTTCGGGGTCACGCGCTTGGTCGCCCCCTGAGAGGGGAGCCGGCGCGGTCAAACCGCGAGGGAGACGCGATGAACCGGAAGCTGCGTATCGACTCGGCCCATGTCCTCGGCCTGATCGCCATCGTCCTGGCGCTCGGTGGCAACGCCTTCGCCTTCACCCTGGGCAAGAACTCGGTCGGGTCGAAGCACCTGAAGCGGAACGCGGTGAACAGCGCGAAAGTGAGGAATCACTCGCTGCGCCTGGCCGATTTCAAGCGGGGACAGATCCCCGCGGGCCCGCGGGGCCCGCAGGGCCAGCGAGGGCTGCCCGGCCTTCAGGGACCGCGGGGGCTTCAGGGCGTGCAGGGCGTCCCCGGCCAGCCCGGCGCTCCGGGGGCGACCGAGGTGGTCGCGCGGACCGGGAAAGTCGCCACCGCGGCGAGCGGGGCGGCGATCTCCTACGCCACCTGCCAGGCCGGCGAGACAGTCACCGGCGGCGGCTACACGCTGACCTCTGCACCCCGCCCGATGCAGGTCTACCAGAACACCCCGGGGGCCACGCTGGGGGAAGGCCTGACGGCCACGGTGGGCCCCGCGCCTCAGGGCACGGAGGCCGAGGGCTGGCTCGTCTCGATCAAAGCCGAGACCGCCGAAGAGGTGAGCTTCGCCGCCTACGTGATGTGCGCGTCGCCCTGACCGACCTCCCGCTCGGAGGCGCTCCACTCCGCCCGGGTCAGGCGCCCTGCGCGCGTTTCGCTCCCGGCCTCGAGAGGTAGCGGGCGACCGCCTGAGCGCGGTTGGAGACGTGGAGGGCGCGGAGGATCTTGCGGACGTGCCACTTGACGGTGCTCTCGCCGAGGAAGAGGCGCCTGGCGATCTCGGCGTTGCTCAGGCCCTCGGCGACCAGGGCGAGGATTTCGAGCTGGCGCGGGGTGAGCGCCTTCGCCAGCGCGTCGTCGGGCGCGTCGCCATTCTGGAGGCTGTGCAGGTCCGCCGCTCGGCGGCCGAGAACGACTGCGGTCTGCTCGAGCGCCTCCGCGGCAGCGCGCATCTCGGTCACGTCCTGGGCGGTGCCCGTCATGTGCATGGGGTGCCCCTCGCCGTCGACGACAAGCTCGGCCCTGCTGTGCAGCCGCCGGACCCGCCCGTCGGGCCTGACGATGCGGAATTCGAAGTCGATCGGCGCGCCGGTCTCGAGGGCGCGGTTGACCTCCGCCTCGACCCGGTCGCGATCGTCTGGATGGACGTACCGGGAGCCGCCCGGGCTGTACTGGGGATCGAAATCTCCGCGATCGATCCCGTAGATCTCGAACAGCCCGTCGGACCACAACACCGTGTTGCTCTCGATCTCCCACTCCCAGCTCCCGATGCGCGCGATCTGCTCGGCCTCCGCCAGTCGCGCCCGGCTGCGCTCGACCTCCTCTTCGATGCGGCGACGGTCGCTGATGTCGGTGACGAGCACGAACAGGCCATGGACCTCGCCCTCGACGACGTCCGGCACGTAGGAGACCTGCGTGTACCTGACCTCGCCCGAGGGTGTCGGGATCTCCCTGTCGAAGAGCTGGGGCTCACCGGCCAGCGCCGCTTCCAGGAAGGGCAGGTTCTTCGCATATAGGTCGGGGCCGAGCAGCTCGCTTATGTGGAGCCCGCGCATCTCCTCCGGCGTGCGGCCGAAGAACTCGATGTAGGCGTCGTTGGCCATCCGGTTGCGGAGCTCGGCATCCCAGTAGCCGATCATCGCCGGCAGCGCGTTGAGGATGTCCTCCAGGCACTCCCGAGAGTCGGGGGGCAGCTCGAAGTCGGTTGTTCGCGATTCGTCGGTCAATTTCCGAGGCCTCAGGGTTCTTGAACCCATTTTCCCCACCCCAGGGCGGGGAGAACTATCCTAGCGAAGGGTGCAAGCTCGTCTATCGTTTCCAACGTGCTCGACGGAGGCAAAGAGACGGCGGCCACCCCCTCCCTAGGCCAGCCGCCCCCTGCCGCACCCGAGCGGGGCGCCTCCGCAGCGGAACGACAGCGAGAGCCGGTCGGGGTAACCCTGGCCCCGACCGGCCGCGTTCCTCGTCCGGGCTCCTCCCCCGGGTCTGATCTGCGTCGCGACCGCGACTCGCTGCTCAGCGAGGTCGAACGCCTGCGACGGCGCACGAGGCAGCAGGAGGAGTCGATCGCGCGCCTGGCCGAGGCGGTCGCGATCCTTCGGCGCCGGCCCGCGCCGGCCGCGGCCGAGCAGCCAAGCCTCTAGCTCGTCCCCCGGGTCGCTGCCGGCCCTCGGGTCCCTGCCGTCCCTCCAGGTCGTTGCGGTGCCCGTTTCCTGGGAGACGCTGGGCGTGCGCGAGCCCGCGAGCCCGCGGCCCTATTATTTACACAGTCTGAGTGTGTAAATAGCCGAGGAGGTGGGCAATGGCCTATGTGATCAACGAGCCGTGCATCGGGACCAAGGACAACTCGTGCGTCGAGGTCTGCCCCGTGGACTGCATCCACCCGACGCCGGAGGAGCCCGGCTACGACGCCGCCGAGCAGCTTCACATCGACCCCGACGAGTGCATCGACTGCGACGCCTGCGTGGAGGCCTGCCCGGTCGACGCGATCACCCCCGAGGACCAGGTGCCGCCCGAGTGGCAGAAGTACATCGAGATCAACGCCGCCTACTTCAGGGAGCAGGGGTAGCGCCCGTCGGGTAGGGGTAGCGCCCGTCGGCAGGGGTGGCGACCTCAGGGAGGGCCGGCGCTCTCCGCATCGGCGATCGCCGCCGCCAGCCGCTCCAGGTCGGCGGCGTCGAGGTCCTCTTCGACCCGCGGGAAGAGCCGGCGCTCCTCGAAGCGGACGTGGTCGTGCAGCAGCCGGCCCAGCTCGCGGGCCTCCGCCAGCGTCGCCTCGCCGGCCTCCAGCCGCAGCGCCTCGCGGCGGATCGCGAGGTGCTCGTCGAGCATCCGCCGTACCCCGTCGCCGTCGACCTCGGCGTGCATCGCCCAGCCCGGCAGCAGCACCTCCTCCTCGACCCGGAAGTGGCGCGCGCCGTCGCTCTGCCAGAAGTCGAGGAAGGCGCGGGCCGCCTCGCTGAGGTCCACCGCCTCCCGCAGCCGCTTCGCCGCGAGCAGGGCCTCGAGGTGCTCGCGCGACAGGGGGCGAAGCGCCTCGGCGCGTTTCATGCCGCTCCGGCCCCTTCGACCTCGACCACGCAGCCGGCCCGGCGCGGGTCGTGCGGCTCGAAGCGGATCAGCTCCGCTTCCGGCGCCAGCCTCTCCAGCAGGCCGGCCGTGATCCCGCGGTGCAGCGTGCAGACCACCTCGGGGCTCTCGCGGGCCGAGTCCCGGTAGGGGCAGTTTTCGAGCCGGCAGGTGAAGCCGCCCGCGTCGTCGCGCTCGACCGCCGGCTCGAAGCCGAGCGCCGCGACCGCGGAGCGAAACCCCTCGATCGGGTCGCCCGACTCGGTCGGCGCCAGCTCGCGCCCGATCTCGCGCCCGGACCGCTCCACCGAGCGCAGGCGACCGGTCCCGGTCGGCGTCGCCCTGGCAAGCCAGCCCGCGAGATCGCCGTAGCCGCTGGGCTGCTCGCCGCCGGGACGGGCGCCCGCGGCGACCTGCCAGCGGTCTGCGGGGCGCCCCCTCACGCCGCGGCTTCTCCGCCGCTCGACCAGCCCCGCCTCCACGAGCCGCTCGAGGTGCCGCCGCACGCCGTTCGGGTGCAGGTCGAGCTGCGTCGCCAGCTCCTCGGTGCCGATCGCGGCGCGCCGTTCCACCAGGAGGGAGAAGATGCGCGCGCGGGTCGGCTGGGCGAGTGCGTCGTCGCTGCCGCCGGGCAGGTCCATCCGCATCTCAGTTTTGCACAGCGACGGTGTGGAAATACGCCGAGTGACCTGATACGAATGGCCGCGTGTCTGAAGGACGGGCCCTGCTTCGCGCACGCCAATTCTTCGAGCCTCGCCAGCGTTCCGCCGACGGATGGAACGAGCGCTCGACCTACTCGCGCGACTGGGAGGCCGCCTACCGAAGGCGCTGGCAGCACGACCGGGTCGTCCGCTCGACCCACGGGGTCAACTGCACCGGCTCGTGCTCCTGGAAGATCCACGTCAAGGACGGGCTGGTCACCTGGGAGACGCAGCAGACCGACTACCCCTCCAACGGCCCCGAGACGCCCGACTACGAGCCCCGCGGCTGCCCCCGCGGGGCCTCCTTCTCCTGGTACATCTACTCGCCGCTGCGGCCCAAGTACCCCTACGTGCGCGGCGTCCTGCTCGAGATGTTCCGCGAGGCGCGCGAGCGCCTCGGCGACCCGGTCGACGCCTGGGCGGAGATCGTCGAGGACCCCGAGAAGGCCCGCGCCTACAAGTCGCGGCGCGGCAAGGGCGGCTTCCTGCGCGCCGAGCTGGAGCGAGGTCGCGGAGCTGATCGCCGCCGCCCACGTGCACACGATCCGCAGGCACGGCCCGGACCGGATCGTCGGCTTCTCGCCGATCCCGGCGATGTCGATGGTCTCCTACGCCGCCGGCACCCGCTTCCTCTCGCTGATCGGCGGCGTCTCGCTCAGCTTCTACGACTGGTACGCCGACCTGCCGCCCGCCTCGCCGCAGATCTGGGGCGACCAGACCGACGTCCCCGAGTCGGCCGACTGGTGGGACGCCTCCTACCTGATGCTCTGGGGCTCGAACATCCCGCAGACGCGGACGCCCGACGCCCACTTCATGACCGAGGCGCGCTACCGCGGGCAGAAGGTGGTCGTCGTCTCCCCCGACTACGCCGGCCACACCAAGTTCGCCGACCACTGGCTGCCGGCCCGCGCCGGCACCGACGGCGCCCTGGCGATGGCGATGGGCCACGTCATCCTCAGGGAGTTCTTCGTCGAGCGCCAGGCCGATCACTTCCAGGACTACGCGCGCCGCTTCACCGACCTGCCCTTCCTGGTCACCCTGCGCGAGCGCGGGCGACGGCACCTACGCCGGAGACGCCCTGCTGCGCTCCTCCGACCTCGGCGGCGAGGAGGAGAACGCCGAGTGGCGCACCGGTCGTCCTCGACGCCCGCGACGGCGAGCCGGCGGTGCCCAACGGCACGATCGGCGACCGCTGGGGCGAGCGCGGCGAGGGGCGCTGGAACCTCGACCTGGAGGGGATCGAGCCGGCGCTGACCCTGCTCGGCCGCCACGAGGAGGCGGTCGAGGTGACGCTGCCGCGCTTCGACGGCGGCGAGACGGAGGGCGGCACGACGATGCGCCGCGGCGTCCCCGCGAAGCGGATCGGCGGGCGGCTCGTGACCACCGTCTTCGACCTCGCCCTGGCCCAGTACGGGGTCGGCCGCGAGGGGCTGCCGGGCGAGTGGCCGCTCCGGCTACGAGGACGCGGCCCAGCCCCACACCCCCGCCTGGCAGGAGCCGCTGACCGGCGTCGACGCCGGTCGCTGCGCGCGCATCGCCCGCGAGTTCGCCGCCAACGCGGAGCGCACCGGCGGGCGCTCGATGATCGTCATGGGCGCCGGCACCAACCACTGGTTCCACTCCGACCAGACCTACCGGGCGATGCTCTCCCTGGTCATCTTCTGCGGCTGCCAGGGGGTCAACGGCGGCGGCTGGGCCCACTACGTCGGCCAGGAGAAGGTGCGGCCGCTGACCGGCTGGCAGACCGTCGCCTTCGCCCTCGACTGGAACCGGCCGCCGCGCCAGCAGCCGGCGACCCCGTTCTGGTACCTGGCGACCGACCAGTGGCGCTACGAGACCTTCGGCGCCGGCGAGTTCAGCTCGCCCGCCGGCCCCGGCGCCCTCGGCGACCGCCACATCGGCCGACTGCCACGCGCAGGCGGCCCGCCTGGGCTGGCTGCCCTCCGAGCCGACCTTCGACCGCAACCCGCTCGACCTCGCCGACGAGGCCCGCGAGGCCGGCCGCGAGCCGGCCGAGCACGCGGTCTCCGAGCTGCGCGACGGGCGGCTCGGCTTCGCCTGCGAGGACCCCGACGACCCGGCCAACTTCCCCCGCGTGCTCACCCTCTGGCGGGCGAACCTGCTCGGCTCCTCGAGCAAGGGCCACGAGTACTTCCTGCGCCACCTGCTCGGCGTCCCCGACGCCGCCGTGCGCTCGGCCGAGTCCGAGCCCGGGGATCGCCCCGAGGAGGTGCGCTGGCGCGAGGAGCGCGCCCGAGGGCAAGCTCGACCTCTTCACCACGATCGACTTCCGCATGAACGGCTCCTGCATCTACTCCGACGTGGTGCTGCCCGCCGCCACCTGGTACGAGAAGCACGACCTCTCGACCACCGACCTGCACCCCTTCGTCCACCCCTTCAACGCCGCGATACCGCCGCCCTGGGAGGCGCGCAGCGGACTGGGACGCCTTCAACGCGATCGCCGCCCGCTTCTCCGAGCTGGCCGCCGAGCACCTCGGCACCCGCACCGACGTCGTCGCGGCGCCGCTGCTGCACGACACGCCCGGACGAGCTCGGCCAGCCGGGCGGCGGGGTGCGCGACTGGCGCCGCGGCGAGTGCGAGCCGGTCCCCGGGCGGACGATGCCGAAGCTGATCGCGGTCGAGCGCGACTACGCCGCGGTGGCCGAGAAGATGACCGCGCTCGGCCCGCTGGTCGAGGAGCTGGGGACCGGGGCGAAGGGCGTCTCCTGGAAGCCGGAGGCGGAGGTGCGCGGCGCTCGGCGAGCCGCAACGGCCGCGTCGCGGAGGGGCACCGCCGCCGGGCGCCCGCGCTCGACCGCGACGTCGAGGTCTGCGAGGCGATCCTCGCCCTCTCGGGGACGACCAACGGGCGCCTCGCGGTCGAGAGCTTCCGCGCGCTGGAGCGGCGCACCGGCCGGCCGCTCGCCGACATCCCCGCCGAGCACGCCGACGAGCGGCTCACCTTCGCGCGACCTCGGCGTCCAGCCGCGCAAGGTGATCCCTCGGCCGAGTGGTCGGGGATGGAGTCCCGCGAGCGCCGCTACTCGCCCTTCACCGCCAACGTCGAGCGCTCGATCCCCTGGCGCACGCTGACCGGCCGCCAGCAGCTCTACCTCGACCACGAGTGGATGCTCGACCTCGGCGAGGGCGCTGCCCGCCTACCGGCCGCCGGTCGACGCCGGCCAGCTGCTCGGCCTCGCCGGCGAGCCGGCCGCGGAGGAGGGGCTGCGAGATCACGGTGCGCTACCTGACGCCCGCACTCGAAGTGGTCGATCCACTCCGAGTTCCAGGACAACCTGCACATGCTGACCCTGTTCCGCGGCGGCCCGGTGATCTGGCTGGCGGTCGCCGACGCGGAGCGGATCGGCGTCGAGCGACAACGACTGGCTCGAGGTCTACAACCGCCACGGCGTCGTCGCCTGCCGGGCCGCCGTCTCCCACCGGGTGCCGCCCGGGGTGGCGCTCTTCTACCACTCCCAGGACCGCCACGTGAACGTGCCCGTCTCCGAGATCTCCGGGGCCCGCGGCGGCACCGACAACTCGCTGACCCGGATCTCGATCAAGCCGACCCACCTGATCGGCGGCTACGCGCAGCTCTCCTGGGGCTTCAACTACTACGGGCCGACCGGCCCCCAGCGCGACGAGATGATCATCGTCCGCAAGCGCCGCTGCGGAGGTCGAGTTCTGATGAGGGTGCGGGCGCAGATGGGGATGGTGATGAACCTCGACAAGTGCATCGGCTGCCACACCTGCTCGGTCACCTGCAAGAACGTCTGGACCAACCGGCGGGGGATGGAGTACGCCTGGTTCAACAACGTCGAGACCAAGCCCGGCCGCGGCTACCCGCGCGACTAGGAGGACCAGGAGCGGTGGAAGGGCGGCTGGAAGCTCGACCGCAAGGGGCGGCTGAAGCTGAAGGCCGGCGGGCGGCTGCACAAGCTGGCGAACATCTTCTGCAACCCCGACCTGCCCGAGCATCGACGACTACTACGAGCCCTGGACCTACGACTACGACCAGCTGATCACGGCCCCGGCCGGCGACGCGCCAGCCGGCCGCGCGCCGAGGTCGCAGCTGACCGGGCAGGCCCTCGACCTCGAGTGGGGCCCCAACTGGGAGGACGACCTCGCCGGCTCTCGCGAGCAGCCGCCAACGACCCCAACCGCCGCGAGCTCGAGGAGGAGGTGAAGCTCGAGTTCGAGCAGGCCTTCATGATGTACCTGCCGCGGATCTGCGAGCACTGCGTCAACCCCTCCTGCGTCGCCTCCTGCCCCTCGGGCGCGATGTACAAGCGCGAGGAGGACGGGATCGTGCTCGTCGACCAGGAGGCCTGCCGCTCCTGGCGCTTCTGCGTCTCCGGCTGCCCCTACAAGAAGGTCTACTTCAACTGGGACACGGGCAAGGCCGAGAAGTGCACCTTCTGCTACCCGCGGCATCGAGGCCGGGATGCCGACCGTCTGCTCGGAGACCTGCGTCGGCCGGCTGCGCCACGTCGGGCATCGTCCTCTATCGACACCGACCGCGTCGAGGAGGCCGCCTCGGTGCCCGACGAGCAGGAGCTGCTCGACTCCCAGCTCGACCTGTTGCTCGACCCCGACGACCCGGAGGTGCGCGAGCAGGCGCGCGCGGACGGGATCCCCGAGGACTGGCTCGAGGCGGCGAGCCGCTCGCCGGTCTACGCGATGTGCAAGCGCTGGCGGATCGCCCTTCCGCTGCACCCCGAGTACCGCACGCTGCCGATGGTCTGGTACGTGCCGCCGCTCTCGCCCGTGGAGAGCCTCGGCGAGTCGCTGGTCCGCGACGGCGGCGACCCCGACGCGGTCTTCGCCGCGATCGAGGAGCTGCGCATCCCGGTCGCCTACCTGGCGAACTTCCTCTCCGCCGGCGACCCCGAGCCGGTGCGCCGCTCGCTGCGCCGCCTGGTGGCGATGCGCCGCCACATGCGCGAGCGCAACCTCGGCGGCGAGCCCGACCCCGGGATCGCCCGCGAGGTCGGGATGGAGCCGGCGCGAGCTGGAGGAGATGTTCCGGCTGGTCGCGATCGGCGACTACGACGAGCGCTACGTGATCCCGAGGCGCCACGGCGAGGCCTCGCCGACCGCCTTCGCCGAGCAGGGCTCCTGCGGGATCGACTTCGCCAACGGCGCCGCGCTGCCGCCGGGGATGGCCCACCCGGGGGACGCCGAGCCCGCGGGGGGGACCGTCCCCGACCCCGACTTCGACATTCGCGACCAGCTGGTCAGGAGGGGCTCGAACGGTGCCGCCTGAGCCCGTCCACCCGCTGAAGGTCGTCTCGGTGCTGCTCCAGTACCCGAGCCCCGCCGCCGCCGAGGCGGTCGCGGGGCTGGACCCGGCGAAGCTGGCGCCGCTGCGCGGCCGCCAGGCCGAGCGCATCGCCTCCTTCCTGGAGTGGTACCGGGGCCGGGGGCTGGACGAGCTGCAGCGCCGCCTACGTCGAGCGCCTTCGACTTCGCCCGCGCAGCGCAGCCTCCACCTCACCTACCACCTGCATGGCGACAGCCGCCAGCGCGGCCTGGCGCTGCTGCGCCTCAAGCAGGCCTACGCCGCCGCCGGCCTGGAGGCCGGCGACTGCCGAGCTGCCCGACTTCCTGCCCCTGATGCTCGAGTTCTGCGCCCTCGCGCCCGAGCCGGCCGGCCGCGAGCTGCTCGACCGCCACCGGCCGGCGATCGAGCTGGTCCGCGACAGCCTCCACGCGCGACCACAGCCCCTTCGCCGCCCTGCTCGACGCCGTCGTCGACGGCCTCCCGGGGCTGACCGAGAGGCAGCTGGCGCGGATCAGGCGGCTCGCCGCCGAGGGCCCGCCGACCGAGCAGCGTCGGGCTCGAGCCGTTCGCCCCGCCGGAGGTGATGCCCACCCCGGGCGGCCCGCCGGCCCAGCCGCTCGTCGGGGGGCGCGAATGAGCCGCGGCTCGGTCCTCCTCTACGCGGTGCTGCCCTACGCGGCGCTCGCCGTCTTCGCGGTCGGGACCGCCTGGCGCTACCGCAACGACCAGTACGGCTGGGGCGCCCGCTCGACCCAGCTCCTGGAGAGCCGGGTGCTGCGCTACGGGAGCACCGTCTTCCACCTCGGCGTGCTGGCGGCGATCGGCGGCCACGTGCTCGGCATCCTGGTGCCGCCGCTCCTGGACCGCGAGCGGTCGGCGTCTCCGACGACGCCTACCACGTGCTCGCGGTCGCCGGCGGCGTCACCGCCGGGGCCGCGGTGAGCGTCGGGTTCCTGCTCCTGATCTACCGCCGCCTGCGCTTCCCGCGGGTGCGGGTCGACCACGACGCGGATGGACGTCGCCGTCTTCGCCCTGCTCGCCTTCGGGATCGTCACCGGCCTGCTCGCGACCGCTGACCAACCTCGGCGACTCCGTCCACTACCGCGAGACGGTCGGCCCCTACTTCCGCCAGCTCTTCGTCTTCGATCCGCGACCCGGGCTGATGACCGGCGAGGGGGTCAGCCTGATCTTCCAGATCCACGTGGTCGGCGTCTGGCTGCTCTACGCGCTGTGGCCGTTCAGCCGCCTGGTCCACGCCTGGAGCATCCCCGTCGACTACCTCCGTCGCAGCCCGGTTCCCTACCGCAGCCGCGGTGGGCGCCCGCGCCCGGCGCGACGGCCGGCCGCCGCCAGGGTGACCCGGTAGGAGGCTGCGATGGAGGGGGCGCCGCGCGGGCAGACACCCAACCTGATCCTCGCCACGGTGGCCTTCGCCGCCTGCTTCTCGGCCTGGGGGATGCTGGCGCCGCTGGCCCCGAGGCTGCAGGACGACCTCGGCCTCTCCAACACCGAAACCTCGGTGATGATCGCGATCCCGGTGGTGCTCGGATCGCTGCTGCGGATCCCGCTCGGCTACCTCACCGACCGCGTCGGCGGCCGCATCGTCTTCACCGGCGATGCTCGCCTACTCGGCCGGCGCCGCGCTGCTGGTCGGCTTCGCGACCAGCTACGCGGCGCTGCTCGGCGCCGGCTTCCTGCTCGGCACCACCGGCGCCTCGTTCGCGGTCGGCATCCCCTTCGTCGCCGAGTGGTACGAGGCGCGCCGGCAGGGCTTCGCGCTCGGCGTCTACGGGGTCGGCAACATCGGCACCGCGGTCGCCGCCTTCTCCGTGCCGGCGATCCGCGACGCCGCCGGCCAGGCGATCGGCGGGGATCGTCTTCGGCGGTCGTGATCGGCGCCTACGCGCTGATCTGGTCGGTCCTCGCCCGCGACGCCCCGGATCGCCACCCGCACCGCATCCCCTACGGCGAGGTACTGCGCTCGGGCTGGGACCTCTGGCGGCTCTCGCTCTTCTACTTCGTCACCTTCGGCGGCTTCGTCGCGATGGCGATCTTCCTGCCGAAGCTGCTCACCGACTGGTTCGACTACTCGCTCGCCGACGCCGGGCTCCGTGCCGCCGGGTTCACCGTGCTGGCCACCGCCGCGCGGCCGGTCGGGGGCTGGCTCGCCGACCGGATCGGCGCCCGGGTCGTGCTGGTCGCCATCTTCGCCGGGGTCGGGGCCGACGCGATCGGGCTCGCCTGGCAGGCCTCGGAGCCGGCGATCGTCCCGGTGACGATCTTCTCGCTGACGATGGCGGCCTTCCTCGGCCTCGGCAACGGCGCCGTGTTCAAAGCTGGTGCCGGTCTACTTCCCGCGTGCCACCGGCGCCGCGACCGGGATCGTCGGCGCCGCCGGCGGGCTCGGCGGCTTCTTCCCGCCGCTGGTGATGGGGATCGTCAAGGACGCGACCGGCGAGTTCGTGCTCGGCTTCGTCTTCCTGGTCGCCTTCGCCTGGCTCTGCGCCGGCCTCGCCACCGGCGTCGCCGGCGCCCGGCACGCATCGGCAGAGCCGGATCCGGGTAGTCGGCGCGAGACCGTGGGAACGACGAAGTCGCCATCTCTCGATGACCGCTGAGGGGCCGCTGGTCGACGGCCACGGCCGGCGGATCTCCGACCTGCGGGTCTCGGTAACCGACCGCTGCAACTTCCGCTGCCAGTACTGCATGCCCGCCGAGGGCCTGCCCTGGCTCGACCGCGAGGAGATCCTCAGCTTCGAGGAGATCGAGCGCCTGGTCGGGCTGCTGGTCGGGCTGGGGATCGAGGACGTGCGGCTCACCGGCGGCGAGCCGCTGGTCCGCCGGGAGCTGCCGCGGCTGGTCGGGATGCTCGCTGCGGTGGAGGGCATCCGCGACCTCTCGCTGACCACCAACGGCTACCTGCTCGAGAAGCAGGCGGCGGCGCTGGTCGCCGCCGGGATCGGCCGCGTCAACGTCTCCCTCGACTCGCTCCAGCGAGACCGCTTCTTCCGGCTCACGCGCCGCGACTCGCTCTCGCAGGTGCTGCGCGGCCTGGAGACGATCGGCTCGTTCCCAGGGGTCCGGCCGATCAAGGTCAACGCGGTCGCCATGCGCGACTTCACCGAGGCCGAGGTGGAGGGCTTCTGCGAGCTGGCCCGCTCCAGCGACTACCAGGTCCGCTTCATCGAGTTCATGCCGCTCGACGCCGACCGCAGCTGGCGCCCGGAGGCGGTCCTCACCGGCGGCGAGGTGCGCGCGATGATCGAAGCGATCCACCCGCTCGAGGAGCTGCCGCGTGAGCCGAGCGCCACCGCCAGGGTCTTCCGCTTTGCCGACGGGGCGGGGGAGATCGGCTTCGTCAACCCCGTGTCCGAGCCGTTCTGCGCGGAATGCAATCGCCTGCGGCTGACCGCCGAGGGGATGCTCCGCACCTGCCTGTTCTCGGTCGCCGAGACCGACCTGCGCGGCCCGCTGCGCGACGGCGCCGAGGACGAGGAGCTGGCCCGGATCGTCCGCGAGGCGGTCTGGCGCAAGGAGCTCAAGCACCGGGTCAACGAGGCCGGCTTCCGGCAGCCGCCGCGGACGATGAGCGCGATCGGTGGCTGAGCCGGGCCGCCTCGACGTAGGCCGCCGGGCCTGGGGCCCGCGCGGGATGCTCGACGAGCTGGCCGGGGGGCTCGGCGACAGCGGTCTCTTCATCCCGATCGCGGTGGCGATGATCACCCTCAACGGGCTCAACGCCACCGCCGTCTTCGTGGTCACCGGCCTCGTCTACGCGGGGACCGCCCTGTACTTCGGAGTCCCCGTCCCGGTGCAGCCGCTGAAGGCCTTCGCCGCCGCCGCGATCGCCCTGCACCTCTCGGCGGCGACCCTGGCCGCCGGGGCGCTGCTGATGTCGGCGGCGATGACCGTGCTCGGCGCCGGGGGCCTGGCCGACTGGCTGGCGAGGCGCTTCCCCCAGGTCCTCGTCCGCGGCATCCAGGCCAGCGTCGCCCTGCTGCTCGCCAGGGCGGCGGTCGACCTCGCCGAACAGGGAAACTGGCCCGGCCTGCCCTCGATCTCGGCCGGCGTCGGCGTGGCGATGGCGGTCCTCGCCTGCGTGACGCTCTTCGCCTGTCGCAGGATCTCCCTCCCCGGCAGCCTGCTGGTGCTCGCCGCCGGGGCGGCCGTGGGACTGGCGGTCGGCGGGGCGCCGTCGCTCGCCGCCGGACCGCAGCCCGTCTCGCTCTCGGTCCCCGGCGGCGGCGCCTTCGCGGTGGCCCTCACCTCACTGGTGATCGCGCAGCTGCCGCTCACCTTCGGCAACGCAGTGGTCGCCACCGCCGACGCCGAGCGAAGCTACTTCGGCCTCCTCGCCAGGCGGGTGCGGCCGGGCCGGCTCGCGCTCTCGATCGGCGCCGCCAACCTCGGCGCCGGCCTCGCCGGTGGGCTGCCGCTCTGCCACGGCTCGGGCGGAGTGACCGCCCACTACAAGCTCGGGGCGCGGACCGGGGTCTCGACCCTCGGCGCCGGGCTGCTCTTCGTCGCGCTCGGCCTCGGCCTCGGCTCCTCGCTGCCGGCGCTGCTGCAGACGCTGGCGCCGGGAGCGCTGGCCGGGATGCTCGCCTACGTCGCGATCCAGCACGGCATCCTCGCCGGGCGCCTGGAGCGCCTCGACGACCGGCTGATCGCCGCCGGGGTCGGCCTCACGACGCTGCTCGCCGACAACCTCGCGATCGGGTTCGGCGCCGGGCTGGCGGTCGTCCTCGTCCGCGGGGCCTGGAGGCGCTCGCCGTGGGCCTCGGGGCCCCTCGCCCGCACATGAGCCCGGCGTCGGCGGCCGAGCCGATCGAGCTGGAGCGGGCGCGCGCAGCTGGTCCTCGAGGCGGCGCAGCCGCTCGGCGCCGAGCCCGTCCCCCTGCGCGACGCCCTCGACCGGTTCCTCGCCGAGGGCGCGGTCGCCGCCGAGCCCGTGCCCGCCCTCGACAACTCGGCGATGGACGGCTTCGCGGTGCGGGCAGCCGACACCGGCGGCGCGCGGCCGGGGGCGCCGGTCGCCCTGCGCCTGGTCGGCGAGTCGCGGGCCGGGCTGCCGGCGGGGTCGGGGGTCGCCGCCGGCGAGGCGATGCGGATCTCGACCGGCGCGGCGGTTCCCGAGGGCGCCGATGCCGTGGTCCGGGTCGAGGCCACCCGACTCGACGGCGATGGCCGCGTGCTGGTCGAGGAGGCCGTCGAGCCGGGGCGCGATATTCGCCGCGCCGGAGACGACGTCCGGCCGGGCGAGCCCGTGCTGGAGCGGGGAGAGGCTCGGCCCGGCCGAGCTCGGCGTCCTCGCCTCGCTCGGCGTCGCCGAGCCCCTCTGCGGGCGGCGGCCGCGGGTCGCGGTTCTGACCAGCGGCGACGAGCTGCTCGAGCCCGGCGAGGCGATGCGCCCCGGCGGAGTGCGCAACTCGAACGCCCACTCGGTTCCGGCTCTCGCCGTGCGGGCGGGCGCCGAGGTGCAGGTCGCCGGGCCGGTCGCCGACGACCTCGAGGCGACCCGCGCCGCGATCGAGCCCGCTCTCGACGCGCGACGTCCTCGTCGTCTGCGGCGGCGTCTCGGTCGGCGAGCACGACCACGTCAAGCTCGCCCTCGAGCAGCTCGGCGTCGAGCGGCGGTTCTGGGGGATCGCGCTGAAGCCGGGCAGGCCGACCTGGTTCGGCACCCGTGGCGACGCCCTGGTCTTCGGCCTGCCGGGCAACCCGGTCTCGGCGATGGTCACCTTCGCGCTGCTGGTCAGCCCGGCGCTCGTCGCGATCGCGGGCGGGCGCCCGGAGCGGCTGCGGACGACGGCGCGGCTGGGGCGCGCCTGCGAGGGGCAGCCCGGCCGCACCCACGCGCTGCGCTGCCGCCTCGAGCTGGAGGAGGACGGCTGGGTCGCGCAGCCCTTCGAGCGCCAGGGCTCCCACGTGCTCACCTCGATGCTCGGCGCCGACTGCCTGGCCCTGCTCCCGGCGGGGAGCGGCAGGGTTCCGGCCGGCGAGCGGGTCGAGGTCGAGCTGCTGACCGGGGCTGGCGTGGAAGGTCGGGACTAGCATGCGAGAGGTGATCGTGCGCGTGCGCCTCTTCGCAGTCCTGCGCGAGCTGGCCGGCAGCGAGTCGGTCGAGGTGGAGCTCGCCGACGGGGCCACCGTGGCCGATGCGATCGAGGGGCTCGGCGAGCTGCCGGCGCTCGCCGGGCAGCTCGAGCGAATGCCGGTGAGGATGGCGGTCAACCGCTCCTACGCAAGCGCGGACACCCCTCTCGGCCCCGAGGACGAGCTGGCGCTGATCCCGCCGATCAGCGGTGGCGCGGAGGTCCACGCCCGGGTCACCGGAGAGGCGCTCTCGCTGGAGGGGCTCGCCGGATCGGTCTCGCGGCCCGGGGCCGGGGCGGTCGTCGCCTTCCAGGGCGTGACCCGCGAGGTCGAGCGGCTCGAGTACGAGGCCTACGCGGAGATGGCCGAGGAGCGGATCGCGGCGATCCTCGCCGACTGCGTCGAGCGCCACGGGCTGGAGGCGGCGGCCGCCGAGCACCGCACCGGGACGGTCCCGTTGGGCGAGCCCTCGGTGATCGTCGCCGTCTCCGCCGCCCATCGCGGCGAGGCCTTTGCCGGGGCTCGCGAGGCGATCGACCGGATCAAGGCCGAGGCGCCGATCTGGAAGCGCGAGGTCGAGGGCGAGAGGTCGAGCTGGGTCGAGGGCAGCCCGCCGCGGCCGGAGGCCTCGCGGGGACGGGTGGGATGAGCGAGCGCCTCACCCACCTCGACGAGCAGGGCAGGGCGCGGATGGTCGACGTCGGCGCCAAGCAGCCGGGCGAGCGCCGCGCCCGCGCCCGCGCCCGCGTCCGCATGAGCCCCGAGTCCGCCGGCGCGGTCGCGGCGGGGAACGCGCCCAAGGGCGACGTGCTCGGGGTGGCGCGGCTGGCCGGCATCCAGGCCGCCAAGCAGACCGCGGGGCTGATCCCGCTGGCCCACCCGCTGCCGCTCACCTTCGTCGACGTCGAGGCGAGCATCGACGCCGGCCGCGGCCTGGTCGAGCTCGTCGCCGAGGCCCGCACCGTGGGCCGCACCGGGGTCGAGATGGAGGCGATGACCGCCTGCGCGGTCGCCGCCCTCACCGTCTACGACATGGTCAAGGGACTCGAGCGCGGGGTGGAGGTCGAGAGCGTCGCCCTGCTCGAGAAGAGCGGCGGGCGCAGCGGCGAGTGGCGGCGCGAGGAGGCCGAGGAGGGATGAGCGCTGCGGGCGGCGATTCTCACCGTCAGTAGCTCGCGGGCGAGCGGGGGAGGCGCCGACGAGAGCGGCGATCGCCTCGCCGACTTCGCCGAGCGGGTCGGCGCCCCGGTCGCCGCCCGTGAGCTGGTGGGCGACGAGCGCGGCGAGATCGAAGAGCGGCTGCGCCGCTGGGCCGACGACGACGGCTACGAGCTCGCCCTGACCACCGGCGGCACCGGGCTCGCCCCCTCCGACGTCACCCCCGAGGCGACGATCGCGGTGATCGAGCGCCCCGCGCCCGGCCTCGCCGAGGCGATGCGCCTCGCCTCCCGCGAGCACACCCCGAACTGGATGCTCTCCCGCGGGGTCGCCGGGGTCCGCGGGCGGACCCTGATCGTCAACTTCCCCGGCAGCCCGCGCAGCATCGAGCAGGCGGGGGAGGCGATCGCCGCCGCCCTGCCTCACGCCCTCGAGCTGGTCGCCGGGCGCGCTCCCGGGCACTGACGCGACCCGGGCCGGCGCGGTCCTCGCCCGCGCCGTGCCGTGTGAGAGGGTGCGCTCGATGGAAGAGCGCGACCGGGAGCCGAGCGCCGTCGAGACGCTGCTGCTCGTCCTCACCGTCGTCGGCTTCCTCGTCCCGAACGCCCTCGTCGTCTGGTTCATGGCCCGCCACGGCCTCGACCTGGGCCGCTACTTCTCGCTCTGGTTCGACAGCCTGCCGACCGCCCAGCTCTTCGCAGACCTGCTGATCGCCTCTCTCGCCCTCTTCGCATGGGCGGCGGTCGACGGCCCGCGGCGGGGGCTGAGGCTCTGGTGGGTGTGCATTCCGGCCACCCTCCTGGTCGGGCTCTGCTTCGGGCTGCCGCTCTACCTCTGGATGCGGGAGCGCGCCACGACGGGATGAGCGCACAGGAGTCCTACGCGATTCCCGAGGACCCGGCGCTGGCCGCCGTGGCGGAAGCACTGCGTGACACCGGGCACTGGGCCTGGCTGGTAGACGCGGATTGGAACGTCGTCTACGCGACCGACGAGATGCGCCTCACCACCGGCGCCGGCCTGGAACTCACCTCCTGGGCGCTTGGCGAGCACCTCTTCGGCCCCGAGGGCATGGCGGCGACCCGCGGCTGGCGCTTCGGCCCGAACACCGAGGAGCTGATGGGCAAGCTCCTCGTATTCCTCGGCGGCTGGATCCTCGCCGACACGCCGGGCGGCCGCGATCGGCTGCGCGAGCTCGTCGACCCGTCGCTGCGAGACCTGGTCGACTCGCTCGAGGACGCCGCCGACCTGCCTATGAGGGGGGCAACGATCATCACCACCGGCCTCGGCAGCACTCGCGTCGAGACCCGCGCCCTCGGGGTCCGCGCACGCGACGCGAACGGCCGGCTTGCCGGGACCGTCCTGGTCACCAAGCCGGCGGCGGGCATGGCGACCCTGGGGGCGATGGCCTCGATGGCCGACCTCGGGCACCTCGAACGGATGCAGCGGGTCTCGGTCCCCGAGCGCCGCCCGGCGGCGATCCTGCTCGCCGACCTCGAGGGCTCCTCGCCGCTCTCGCGGCGACTGCCGACCGCGGGCTACTTCGCCCTCGGCCGCCGCCTGGTCCGCGCCGCCGACCAATGCGTGATCGAGCGTGGCGGCCTGGTCGGCCGCCACGTCGGCGACGGCGTCGCCGCCTTCTTCCTCGCCCAGGACGCCGGCTCGGAGTCGGCCGCCGCGCGGGGCTGCATCGAGGCCGCCCGGGCCCTGCGCGAGGCGCTCGCCGACGTCGCCGCGCGCGGCGAGCTCGAGCCCGAGGAGGTCGTGCTCCGCTTCGGCCTGCATTGGGGCTCGACGCTGTACGTCGGCA
>CAVQHG010000004.1:0-298141 GCA_963712325.1 uncultured Solirubrobacterales bacterium | reverse complement strand
AACGGTGAAGCCAGCGTTGGGCCCGGGGGCGATCGCCGGCCGCTCGTGAAGGCCCGCAGTGCTCACGTTCACCGTGATCTCCGGGGCCGGGCCCCAACGCTGCCGATGCCGCGGCCGGTGCCGCGAGGAGCAAGACCGTTGCCATAACGCCGAGCAGCGTGGCGTTCCACAGACGCCGCTCGCGGCGCGCTCGGTCGGAGGTCAGCCTGTCAGCTCCGATGACCGTTGGTGGTTGTGTCTGGGTGCCGAGCATCTTTCCTGGTTGACCGCAGGACGAGGCAGCGGCGGCCTTTTCTTCCCCGCGCTTAGGTTCATTGCAGCTACGATGGAGAAGCGCTTCGCACGGGCGACTTGCAGTAGAGGCGGAGATGGCTGGATCGGATGGTCCAACTCAGGCGGGGTCGCGCAGGCTCATGTCATGGGTGGTTCTTCCCCTGGCATTGTTCATCGCTTCAGTGCCGTTGGCTTGCGGTGGGGGTGAGGAGGCGACCGAAAGGGCGATCACGAAGGCTGAATGGGTGGCGCGGGCCAACCGGATCTGCATCAAGGCCGTCAAGACGATCTCCCCGCAGATGAACCACACCTACCGCAAGCATCCCCCGGAGACCGATGAGCTGCTCTCGCTGTTTCAAGCCCTCATCCCGGCGTTGCGCGAGGTGATCGATGAAATCGACGCGATCCCGGTGCCTGCGGGCGACGAACAGCAGGTCGCCGCCATCGTCGGGGCCGGCAACGAGACGGCCGACAGGATCGAAGGCGGGATTAGCGACCCCAGCGTCCGGCAGGAACTGCTAACGGAAGGCCTGTTTCCGAAGCTCTTCAAGGCTTCCCGGGCCTACGGGGTCAAACGTGTGCGCCGGCTGCAACGAATCCATTCTTCACCAGCGAAAGCGTCCACGGGTGGGGCCGGCGGCGCGGTTGGGTCCGGTGCGCCCGCCGAATAGGCGCGAGCTCAGGACCCCTCGCCCAGGAACTCGGCTCGCTCGGCCGTGGTCAGCTCGCGGGTGGCCCGATCCTCGGCAAGTTCCCGCAGGGCGGCCGGCGTGAGGCACAGTTCGCATGAGTAAAGCAGGGCAGTCCTGCTGTCCTGGGCGGCGATCGCCACCGCTCCGCTGGGCGTGAACTCGGCGTCTTCGACGAAGTTGCCCGGTCCTTTGAGCGTCGCCAACTGCTTGCCGCTGCGCGCCTCCCAGACGCGCGCGCTGCCGTCGAATCCCGCCGTCAGGACGCGCTGCCCATCGCGATCGAAGGAGCCCGTGGCCACACGTTCGCCGAGGCCCCTGCATCAGCTGGAGCTGCTCGCCGCTGCGAGCGTTCCAGATGCGGGCGCTTCCGTCGTCGCTCGCGGTCACCACGGACTTGCCGTCGGGTGAGAAGCGCGCGTCGTTCATGCGCCCGAGTGGCTTTCGAGCGTCGCGACCCGCTCGCCGCCGGCCGCATCCCAGATGATCACCCTCCCGTCGTTGCCCGCCGTCAGCGCGAGCTCGCCATCCGGACTGAAGGCCGAACGCCTGATCACCCCATCGTGAGCCGATACGGCATGCTCAAGCCGACCGCTCCCGACGTCCCAGATCCGCACGACGCCATCGTCGCCTCCGGCGATCGCCGCTCGCCCGCGGGGTCCAACGCCGCAGTCCTCACCGGGCCGCCCTCGCGGCCTCGGTGGGAGCCCCTTCACCTTCGTCGCCGAGCACCTGCTCAAGAGCGCCGTCGGCGCCCCAGAGACCTACGGTCCCGTCCTCACCAGCGGTGAGGACCAGATCGCCCGCGTCGTCGACCGCCACGGCGTTGATCGGCCGGTTGCCTGCGCGAAGGATCCTCGTGGAGCCATCCCCGGCGAGCGAGTAGACGCGGGCCCGCGATGAGTCGCCGGCGGCCACCAGCGTCTCCCCGTGGGTGGCGAATGCCAGCGAGCGAATCGCGCGGCGACCACCGGCCAAAGTCGCCACCCGTGCGCCCGTCGCCGCGTTCCATAGGCGAAGGCCGCCGTGGGTGTCGCCGGTGGCGATCAGCCCCCCGACAGGGGAAGCGGCAAGCGCGGACAGCTCGGCGTCGCCTTGCCCGGGCAACTTGACGGCGTCCTCGGCGGAGCGCAACGACCAGAGGCGGGCCGTGCCTTCGAGGCTGGTGGTCACGAGTAGCGAGCCGTCGGGGCTGAACTCCACGTCCTTGACGGCGTCCTCGTGCCCTCGCAGCACCGCGACCGCGCGGCCGCTCCTGCCTCCCAGATTCGCGCAGTGCGATCGTAGCCCCCGCTTGCGATCAGGCGCCCGTCGGGGCTGAACTTGGCGCTGCGCACTTCCCCGCGATGTCCACGCAGGGTCCTCAGCAGGCGCCCGTCGCTGCTCCAGATCTGCACGATACCGTCTCCGTGCGGCAAGACTAGGCGCGAGCCGTTGGGGCTGAAGTCGACGTTCTCGACTTTGCCGTGCCGGCCGCTGCGAAGCACAGCCAGCTCCGCGCCCGAGCTCGCTTCCCAAAGCCTCGCGCTGCCGTCGTCGCCTGCCGTTGCGATCACCTTGCCGTCGGGGCTGTAGGTGATGTCCCTGAGCCGCCTCGCGTGGCCGCGAAGAACGATGCTGCGCCCGCCTCCCCTTGACCTTCCCGTCCTCCTTCGACGGACCAGATCCTCGCCGTGCCGTCGATGCTCGCGCTCGCCAGCCGCTTCCCCGGTGCCCAGGCCAGGTACTGGGCCCTCGCAGAGTTAGGCCGCAGCGTCCGCAACCTCTCCCCGCTCCGCGGGTCCCAGATCCTGATCACCCCGCTGCGGATCGCCCCGGTGGCGAGCAGGGAGCTGTCCTCGCTGAAGGCCACGCCCACGGCCCCTGGGATCCTTGCGAGCTCCCGCCCGGTGCGCGGGTCAAGGATCCGGGAGTGGAGGCTCTCCCCGATCGCCACCAGCGAGCCGTCGGGGCTGTAGACGACAGGATAGCGAGGACGGAAAGGGCGTGCTGCGCCTCGAGACGGCCACCAGCTCCCTGCTCCTCACGTCCCAGACATAGGCGTTGCCTTCGTTGCGATCGTGGTCACGGTGCGGCCGTCGGGGCTGAATTCGGCATCTTCGTCCCCGGCAAGGGTCTCCCGCACCCTCGAGGCGCCGAGCGCGCGCTTCAGGCTTTCCAGCGCCGCGTCCGTCTCGGAGAGGTCGAGGGCCTCCAGCGCGAGCAGCAGGCTGCGCTCGGGATCGACCCGCAGCTGGGAGTCGGCGACCGCCGCCAGCTGCTGCGATTCGGCTCGCTTCTGGTTCTCGATCGCGGTGCTCCGTTGGGTCAGCGCCATGATCGCCAGGCCGATCGCGACTATTAGGGCGGCGCTGACCGCGGCGAGGAAGGAGCGCTGCCGGCGCCCCGCCGCCCGCCGGCTGGCGAGGATGAACTCCCGGTGGGCCGCCGTCGGCTGCTGGCCCCCTCCGGCCTCCGAGCCGAGCCAGGCCTCGGCCTCCTCCAGCTCGTTACCGCGCAGCAGCGCGCTCGCCCGTCGGCCGCCTCGCTCCCACGCCAGCGCCCTCCTCAGCAGCTCGGCGTGGGAGTGCAGCCAATCGAGGTCGGTGTCGAGTGCCTCGTTCAGCGCCGTCATGCCCGAGTCGAACTCCTCGTCCTCGCGGAAGAAGATCCAGTTGCGCTGGGCGAGCGGCTCGGGCACCAGGCGCTCGTCGACGTCAGCGCGGACCAACGGGACGATCCGCTTGTTCAGCCCCGCGGCATGCGCGACCTCGGTCTGGCACACCTCCGAGGCGATCGAGTCGGGACTGATCACGAAGACGAACGTCTCCGCCGCCTCGATGCCCGCCTTGACCTCGGCCAGCCAGCGCGCGGTCGGCGGTATGTCCTCGAGGTCCACCCACACCTCACGCTCGGAGCGCTTCAACTGCTCGAGCAGCTTGCGAACGAAATCCCCGTCACTCCTGGAGTAGGAGATGAAGACGCTCGCTTTGTTGTCGGCGGCTCCCGTACCGGAATGTTCCATTAACGGCTTGGGGTGTGCAAGCTCTCCAGTGGTGCGACAAGCTTGTGTCATGGAGAGGTCCGCCGCAGAGTGGGTCGAGGCCGTGAAGGAGGCGGAGCGCCGGGGCGAGCTGCTGCTCGCCGTCGACCGCGGCGAGCGGGGCCTGGTCGAGCATCCCGGTGACAGCGCGCTCGCGCATCGGGCCGTGCTGGCGCTTGCGCGCTCGGGGTCCACGGTCGAGGCCGCGCGGCGCTTCGCCGAGCTGCGCCTCGACGGCAGCGAGGACGAGGACGTCGGGGCGCTGGCCGCGAGGATCAAGAAGGACGAGGCGCTCTCCGTCCGCGATGACGCACGCCGGCGGCTGGCCGCCGATGCGGCGGCCGCCTATCGGAGGTCTACGGGATGACCGGCGGCTACTACCCGGCCGTCAACGCGGCCACGATGGCATTGGTCGCGGGGCGTCCGGATGAGGCCGAGTCCACCGCCCGAGAGGTCCTTGTGCTGCTCGAGAAGGAGCCCGAGGAGTCCTACTACCGGCACGCCACCGAGGCGGAGGCCCGCCTGATCCTCGGCGACATGCCCGGAGCGGAGGAAGCCCTCGAGCTCGCCGCCTCCAGTCACGGCGGTGATCACGCGGCGCTCGCCACGACCCGCCGCCAGCTCCGACTTGTCTGCGAACTGCGGGGCATCGACTCGAATCTGCTCTTCGCGCTGGCGGGGCCGCCGGTCTTTCACTACTGCGGCCATCGCATCGGCGCTCCGGGGCGTGGGGGTCGCTTTCCAAGCGAGGTGGAGCGGGAGGTCGCGGAGAGGATCGAGGCTGAGCTGGCCCGATTCCGGACCGGCTACGCGTACGGGTCACTGGCGGCCGGCGCGGACATCCTCTGGGCGGAGGCGTTGCTCGCGCAGGGGAGCGAGCTGAGCGTCGTTCTCCCCGTCGAGCGCGAGGAGTTCGTCCGTCGATCGGTGGTCCCCTCAGGCCCGGGCTGGGTCGAGCGCTTCGACAGCTGCATGGACGCCGCCCACGACATTACGTACGCGACCGAGGACGCCCTTCTAAACGATGACGTGCTTCACCGCCATGCCGCCGAACTCGCGATGGGTCGGGCACTGCTGCGCTCACGCTTTCTCAGCTCTGAGGCTCGGCAGCTGGCGCTCTGGGACGGAGGCCCGGCCGCCGGCGGTGCCGGGACGGCGATCGACGTCGAAGTCTGGGCGCGCGGTGGCCACCCCGCGTCGATCATCGACCTCGATCGCCCGCGGGCCCCCGAGGCCCCCCTGAGGCGAGACCACGAGGGGGCGCGCCGGGTGGTGCGGGCGATGATCTTCGCCGACGTCAGGGGGTTCTCCAAGCTGAGCGACGAGCAGCTCCCGCGATTCGCCGACCACGTCCTGGGCGCGTTCGCGGGTTGCGCTGGCGCCGTATGGGGCCGCTGTCGGGCAGCAGAACACCTGGGGCGATGCCCTCTTCTTGGTGCTGTCCAACGCGGCGACGGCCGCCGACTGCGCGCTCGACCTGCAGCGGACGATGACGTCGGTCGATCTGGCGGCCGTGGGATTGCCGACCCAGTTGGGGCTGCGGCTCGGCGCGCACGTGGGCCCGGTCTTCGCGGTGCGGGATCCGCTCATCGACGGTCCCGCGTTCATGGGGTCCCACGTCAGTCGCACCGCCCTCCTCGAGCCGCTGACCCCGCCCGGCGCCGTGTACGCGACCGAGCAGTTCGCGGCCGCGCTGGCACTGACCGGGCGCGATGACCTGCGCTCCGACTACGTCGGCCACATGCCGGCTGCAAAGGGCTTCGGCTCGCTGAGGATGTACCGGCTGCGCCGGACCGACGGCGACAAGGGTAAGGCTCGTGGCGGTTGAGGATCGCAAACCAAGGATCGCGTGCTTCTCGTGTCGACGAGATGCGGCTCACGGGCATAAGGGCTACCGTGACAGGGAACCTTCGAGGAAATCCCCATTGAGCGGAACGGTGGCGCCCCGTGAGCGGGTCGGCCTTCACCATTGAGTCAGACGGCGGGAAGGGAAGCCCGTGAATGCGAAAGCGGGAGAAGGGCCGGTCGGGGAGCCGAGCGGCGGGGCCGGAACGGCCTCGAGCGAGGAGTCCCGTCTCGTGGCGCTTTGCCGAGAGGGCGATCAGCGAGCGTGGGGTGACCTCGTCGATCGTTACTCGAGCTACGTCTACGCGATCGCCGTTCGCGGCTTCCGGCTCGACGAGCACGCCGCGGAAGATCTCTTCCAGGACGTCTTCGCGCGCACATATGAGCGGCTTGGGCAGCTTCAGGACCCGGGCGCCCTCCGCTCCTGGATCGGGCAGCTGACGCGCCGCCTTGCGATCGATCAGCTGCGCAGCCGCCGGGCCGAAATCGGCCTCGAGGAGATTCCCGAGCCGGAGGCCGTTGAGGACGCGATCGCGGAGATCGAATCCGCCGTGTACGTGAGGGAGATGCTCGACCGCCTGCCGGAACCGTTCCGAGAGATCCTCGACCGCTTCTTCTCCCGGGGGGAGAGCTACCGGAAGATCGCCGCGGCCCTGGACCTACCCCCGGGTACAATCGCGAGCCGAATCTCGCGTGGCCTCGAAAAGCTGCGGATCGCACTCGAGGAGGAAGAATTCTGATGCCGGATTCCGTCTAGAGGTACTACGACGTGGCCCGCTATGACGAGAACGAGATCGCAAAGGCGCTGGAATCGCTGCCTCCGGCCCCTTCCGCCTGGGTCGAGGCGGCGAAGGAGCTGCCGCGGATGCGTTCGGAAATCGACGGGATCGTGGGACGGGCGACCCGTGACGCCGCCTACCGCAAGGCCGTGATCAAGGCGATGGAGAGCTCGCTCGCCCATACCAGCGACGAGTCAAAGCGTCGTTCGCTCGACGAGCTTCGCGAGCGGCTCGCCGCGGTTGAGGATTCCTCCGGGGATGACCGTTGAGCGAGGGCCTGCGGACGCGGGAGACCCGCCTTGGCTCTCTGCTCGGGGACCTGCTCGACGACCTCGCTACGGAGTCGCTGAGCCCCGCGGCCTCCTCGGTAGCCGCGATGAACGTCGCAATCGCGGCGGCGCTGACGGCCAAGTCGGCGCGACGCTCGGCGGGCGAGTTGGACTCCGCCGTGGCGACCGCCGCTCAGGCTGACTCCCTGCGGCGCCGCGCCCTGCTGCTGGTCTCACTGAACACCGAAGCATACGAGCGCGAGGTCGCGACTCTGTCGGCGTCTGCGGGTAGGGAGTCGGGCGGCGAGGGCGGTAGGGATCGGAACCTGGAGATCCGCGATGCGCTGACCAAGACCAGCGACGCTCTTGTGAGCCTTCTCCAGGTCGCCTGCGATGTCTGCGTCCTCGCCGACCTCGTTGCCAGGCGGGGCAGGCCGGGCGCGCAGATGGACGCCGCGGTCGCCGCGACCCAGGCCGAGGCCGGGGCCCGGGCGGCGATGGAGTTGATCGAGATCAACCTCCTGAGCGACGAGCTCGTGGACGCCAAGCGCGAAGCTCGCCGCGCCTTGGCGACCGCGTCTGAAGCGGCCGGCAAGGCGCGGGCGGCGGCACTGTAGCCGGCCCGACACTTCGGTCCGCAACGTCATAGGGCGCCAGTCCGGCGCGGCTCAGACAACCACGACGAAGCCTGACGATCGGACTCAACTCCCTCGAGCCCGATCGTCGGCGTCGTCCTCGCACTTATCTCGGCCAATCTTCGGAGCTCAGGAGAGCACTCCGCAGAATGCCCCGAGCCCGTCCTCGAGAACAAGCAGCGTCTTTTCGCGGAACGGGTGCTGGCCCTTTTCGAAGAGCGCCACTCGCTCGTCTGAGCTGATCACTTCGAGGATCACCCGCCCGACGTCCTTCACACTCTCACCCTTCACTCCGCGGACGTCGACGAACCTCCCGTCGGTCTCGACGATCTGCAGGACGCCTCCCTCGAAGAATACCCTCTGGTTGAACGCGATTTTGTAATCGATCGTCTTTCCAGAGGCAAGGTTGGTCAGCACGCCTTCCTCCGTGGAGGTGGCCCTGGATCCGAACCAGTTCTCCACCTTCGAGGAATTCCTTCACCTGCCCGGTCAGGGTGATTTCCCAGCGGATCGGAATGCCGCACTCGGCTGGCGTACCTTCGTGGACCCCAGATCCCTGGAACCTATTGTGTACGGGCTTCGCGGCGTGGGCCGTGCCGGCGCCGAAGGACGCAAGCCAGAGCGGCAGCGCCGCGAGGAGCAGCGCCCCAACGAGTGCCAGCGGCCGGATGTGGGTTCGAGTTGTCATGGTGACCTCCTTCAAGGTGAAATGGCTGGTTGGCCCCAAGACGAGGCAGGGGCCGACTTTTCTTCCCGGCGCCGACCGCCACCACAGGCCACCGCCACCTCAAGGTGGTCCTCTTCGGCCCCAAGCTCAGGCTCGCTAGCGCGCCGGGAGCTCTGCGGCATCAACAAGCTGAAGGTGCGGCCGAGGCGACGCTGCGACAGGTGCTGCGTCGCCGCCACAAGGTCCTGGCGTGGGCGAAGGTCCGCTTCATGCCCACCGGGGACATCCGGCGGACCAAGCACAAGCAGCTGGCTCTTTTCCTCCACCGCCGCACTCGCCATCGCCTCGGGTATCCCCTTCTTTTTGCCTGAGGGGTGCGGGAGGACACCGCTGTAGAAATTCGCAAATTCCGGGCTGAGAGCACTGGCCCCGAGCCTGCGTGCGTTGGCCGCTCCCCTCTAGAGGCCGGCGGCGCTGAGGTCGAGCTTCGCGAGCCTCTCGCGGTCGGCGATGAAATAGAGCCCGGTGATCCGCCCATCGCGGACCGTGAAGGTACCGATCGAGAACGGCGCCCCTTCCAGCGTGGTGACGAAGCCCAGCGCGCCGTTGATGAGGACGGGGTACGGTGTGAGGTCGAGCTGCGCAAAGGTCTGCGCCTGCCTGGCCACAGCCTCGGCGCCGCGCACCTCGCGGGATGCCGCTATGGGCCCCATGTCCGCGCGCAGCACCACGTCGGGGTCGAGGACCGCGACCAGCGCTTCGAAGTTTCCCTCGCGCGAGGCGGCCAGGAATGCCTCCGCTGCCTCGCGCTGTCGGTCCAGGTCGAGGTCCGGCTCCGGGTCCTCGCTCCTGACTCGCCGCCGGCCGCGGCTGGCGAGCTGGCGGGTGGCCTCGGGCGAGCGCTCGACCACCGGCGCGATCGCGTCGAAGGGGACGGCGAACATGTCATGCAGGACGTAGGCGAGCCGCTCGGCCGGGCCGAGCCTTTCGATCACGACCTGCATCGCGAGCCCGACCGAGTCCGCGATCATGGCCTCGTTCTCCGGGGTCGTCTCGTCGACCGCGTCGATGATCGGGTCCGGCAGGTGGACGGGCATTGGCTCTTCGCGGTGGGTGGCGCGGCTGCGCAGAATGTCCAGCGAGATGCGCCCAACGACGGTGGTTAGCCAGCCGCCCAGGTTCTCTATCTCACCCGTGTCTGAGCGGCTGAGCCGGATCCATGCCTCCTGCACGGCGTCGTCGGCTTCGCTGGTCGAGCCAAGGATCCGGTAGGCCACTGCCCGCAGGCGGTCTCGGTGACGCTCGAACTCGTCAGTCAGGGATTCAGTGCCGGTCATCTGTCACATCTCCTTCCCCCCACGCGTCATCCCTTTGGACGTACCCACTCTGAAGGAGAAGCACAATGAGAGTCTTCACAACAGGGGCAAGTGGCGCAATCGGCACCCGCCTCGTTCCGCAGCTAATCGACCGAGGCCACGAAGTCATCGGCACCCACCGCTCGCCGCAGAGCGCCGAGCGCCTGCAGGCTCTTGGAGCCGAGCCGATCGCCCTCGATCTGCTCGACGCCGGGGCCGTGCGCCGGGCGGTGCTCGAGGCCAAGCCGGATGCGATCGTCCACGAGGCGACAGCGCTTTCGAACGTCTCCGACCTGAAGAACTTCGACCGCACCTTCGCGGAGACGAACCGGCTGCGCACCGAGGGCACCGACGCTCTGCTGGAGGCGGCCCACGAGGCCGGGGTCGAGAGATTCGTCGCCCAGAGCTATGCCAGCGTGCAGTACGCGCGCGAGGGCGGCATGGTCAAGACCGAGGAGGACCCGCTGGAGCGCGATCCGGTCCCGACGATGCGCGAGTCCGTAGCCGCGATGCGGCACCTCGATGAAGCGGTCAGAGATGCCGGCGGGGTCGCGCTCCGCTATGGGGCCTTCTACGGCGCCGACAACGATGGCCTGGTCGAGCCGGTCCGCAAACGGATGTATCCGATCGTCGGCGGGGGCAACGGGGTCACTTCGTTCATCCACCTCGAGGACGCGGCGCACGCGACCGTGCTCGCGCTGGAGAGCAATCGCTCAGGCATCTACAACATCGTCGACGACGAGCCCGCCCCCGCGTCGGAGTGGCTACCGGTGCTGGCCGAGGCGCTCGGCGCGAAGCCACCCCGCCATGTTCCCCGCTGGCTGGCGCGCATACTCGCCGGCGAGGCCGTGGTGATGATGGCAACCGAATCCCGCGGCGCCTCAAACGAGAAGGCGAAGCAGGAGCTCAGCTGGACTCTGCGCTATCCGAGCTGGCGTGAAGGCTTCCTGGCCACCTATGGCTCCGCGGCGAACGGCTCACGGCCACAAGCGATGCGCGCGGTTGAAAGGAGCGGGAAATGACACGCCTTCTCGCACACATCGCCGACATCTCCTACCGCCGTCGCGGCCGCATGGTCCTCGCCTGGATCGCGGCGGCGATCGTGCTCATCGGCCTGGGCTCCGCGCTCAAGGGCGACTACAACGCCGACTACAACACCCCGGGCTCGGAGTCAAAGGCCGCGAGCGCCCTCAGCCAGCGGGCCTTCGGCGGTTACTCCGGCCAGGAGGTCTACGTGGTCTGGAGGACTCCGGCGGGGCCACGAGCCCGGCTGCCAAGCAACGGGTCGACGCCTTCCTCGCCGAAGCGCGGCGGATCGACCACGTGGAGGCGCAGACCCCGTTCGGGTCTCGACGAACGGCACGATCGCGACCACCTCGCTGCCGCTGGCGGCCCGTGGCGGGAAATGACCAAGGAAGACGGCGAACGGCTGATCGACGCCGCCGAAAGAAACAGCCGCGGCGGGCTCGAGATCAAGCTCGGCGGGGATGCGATCTACGCGGCGCAGGAATCGACCAGCCCGGAGGGGTTCGGCTTCCTCGGGGCGGCGATAGTGCTGCTGATCGCCTTCGGCTCGCTGGTCGCGGCCGGCCTCCCGCTGGCTATCGCACTGGTCGGTCTCGGCATCACCTCGGGCGGTCTGATCGCCCTGCTCGCCAACGTCATCGACGTCCCCGATTGGACCACGGCGGTCGTCGGGGCTGATCGGAATCGGCGTCGGAATCGACTACGCGCTGCTGGTGCTGACCCGCTTCCGGGCGGCGATGAACGACGGCAAGGACCGCCACGATGCGGTGGTCGAGGCGGTCACGACCGCCGGGCGCAGCGTGATGATCGCCGGCTCCACGGTGGTCATCGCCGTCCTTGGCCTCTGCGCTCACCGGCCTGCCGTACATGTACGGGGTGGCGATCTCGGCGTCGCTGGCGGTGCTGGTGGTGATGGTCGCTGCGATGACGCTGCTGCCGGCGATCCTCTCCTACCTTGGCCGGCGGGTCGACCGGCTGCGGATCCCGTTGCTCGGCCGCGCGCTGAAGCGCGGGGGACGAGGAATCGCTGGCGGCTCGCTGGAGCCATGCGGTGCAGCGACGGCCCTGGGCCGCGCGATCGGCTCGATTGCACTGCTGCTGGCGCTCGCCTCCCCGGCCCTCGGCATGCGCCTCGGCTTCCCCGATGCCGGCAACGACCCGCCCAGCACGATGACCCGCCAGGCATACGACCTGATCACGAGGGCTTCGGGCCGGGCGCCAACGGCCCGCTTGTGTTCGCCGCGGAACTGCCCGAACGGGCCGCGCGCGGCGCGTCAACGCGCTCGCCGTACATTACGCCACGAGCCGGGGATCGCCTACGTCGCCGCGCCGACAGTCAACCGCTACGGCAGCGCGGCGCTCTTGATCACGGTGACCCCGACCACCTCACCCCAGGACTAGACGACCAACGACCTGGTCAGGCGGCTCCGCAAGACGATTGTGCCGGAGGCCCTTGCGGGCACCGGGGTTAACGCCAAGATCGGAGGTCTGATCGCCGGCGTTCGAGGACCAAAGTGAATACATCACCGGCCGCATGCCGTTGTTCATCGCCGGCGTCGTCGGCCTTTCCTTCCTGCTTCTGCTGATCGCCTTCCACTCGCCGCTGATCTCGCTGAAGGCGGCTGTGATGAATCTGCTCTCGGTGAGCGCGGCGTACGGCGTGATGACCCTGGTTGCCCAGGGCGGCGCGGTCGGCGAACTGATCGGCATCGACCACGAAGTGCCAATCGCGCCGTTCATGCCGGTGATGATGTTCGCCATCCTCTTCGGCCTCTCGATGGACTACGAGGTCTTCCTGGTCTCGCGGATCCGTGAGGAGTACGTGAAGGACGGAAACACCCGCCGCGCGGTAGCCGACGGCCTGGCGAAAACCGCTCGGGTGATCACGGCCGCAGCGGCGATTATGGTCGTCGTCTTCCTCGCCTTCGTCACCTCGCAGGAAGTGTTCCTGAAGCTATTCGGAATCGGCCTGGCCGCGGCGATCCTCCTCGACGCCACGCTTGTGCGGATGGTCGCGGTTCCCGCGGTGATGCAGCTGCTCGGAGCGAGGAACTGGTGGATCCCGAGTTGGCTGGAGCAGCGCCTGCCTCGAGTCGACGTCGAGCCCGCCGGGGTCAGCCTGGTGAAGGGAGAGGCCTAGAGATCCTGCGGCCCTTCTCGAGTGGCCCTCAGCGGCGGGGGCGGACGCGAAACCCGGCGCGGGCGAGCCTGGAGCGATTCCCGGTCGGGTCGATGGCGACGGCGACGACGCGATGACCACCGGGGCGGAGCTTGCGCCCGCGGAAGCGACCGCTCAGCCGGACCGAGTTGGCATTCGGCCTACCGTTGCGCCTCACGAGTCGGCGCACTCTCTTGAAACGCGTGCAGCGACCCTTGCCACGGCGAACGTTGCGCGGGGTGCGAGGCAGGCAGCGCCGCTTGCCGCGGACGCGGACGCGGACGCCCCGCCTCTTCTCCTGGACGTCGAGTCGAACCCGCGCCCGCTCGGAGAGGATGAAGCGGATCCGCGCCCCGTACCGTCGCGCGGCGTGGGCGACCGGCCCGCGAAGGGAGAAGAACCGGCGCGGTGTGACCCGCAGCCGCCTGATCGAGGGCCGGGTGACGTCGGCGACCTCCACCTGCGCGGTGGTGACCGTCGAGTTGCCGACCGCGTCGGTGGCGGACGCGGTCACCATCCGGTTCCCGGCGAGGAAGCGGTGCGCCGCGGTCGGCCCGGGCGCCCGCGAGCCGTCGCCGAAGTCGAATGCAGTGGCGACGACCGGCGACCAGACGTCGAAGGCCGCCATTCCGAGCCCGACGGCGGTGTCGTCGCGGGCTGTCGCCGGTGCGTCGAGGGCGAGGATCCGCGGCCCCGCGGCGTCGAGCCCGGCGGCCAGCAGCGGCACGTCGTGGTCTTCCGGCGGTTCGCTGTCGAACCCGTTCCAGATCGCCGCCGCGTTGCCTTCGGCGTCGAAGCCGACGGCGCCGCCGAAGCGGTCGGCCCCCTGCAGCGGTCCGGGCAGCGGTGCGGGGGGGCCGAAGAGACCACCCGGCGGGCGCAGCGACGCCTGCATCTCCAGGGCCGGCCCGGCGGTTGATGTCCAGAGCAGCGCGACCGTGCCCTGGTCGCTGACGTCTATGCCCTGGGGGAAGCCCCGATTGTCGGGTTGAATCGGCAGCGCCGGGCCGAAGGGGCCGCCCGGCGGCGCGGCGGCCCACCGGGTGTAGGACTTGCCTTCGACCAGGTAGTTCCAGGCGAGCGTTGCACTGCCGTCGTTCGCCATCGCGACCCGCAAGACGCCCCGCTGATCGGGTTCGATGAGCGTTGCCGGCGGGCCGAAGGGGCCGCCCGGCGGGCGGAACGCGTAGCGGATGTCCTGGGCGGAGCCGGATTTGTTCCAGACCATCACCGCCGCTCCCGAGGGAGCCATTGCGACGCCACCGGGGTTGCCTTTCTCGACCGACGTCGCGGGGGAGAATTCGACCGCCTGGGCGCCGAGCGTCGCGTACTGGATGAGGACGCCTTCCGCCGGCGTGGACCGCGCCCAGGTGGCGAGCGCGTTGCCCGCGGCGTCCAGATGCACGGTCGGCGCGGCGTTGAGGAGCGTCCCGGTGTCGCCGACCAGCGAGTCCGGTCCGGAGAAGTCGCCGCCCGGCGGCCGTAGCGCGTATCCGAACCGATTCACTTCGCCCGCGAAGTGCCTGCTGAATGTGAGGACGGCGCGCCCGGCGGGAGCCATGTCGATGCTCGGGAACGAGTGGGAGATGGCGGCCGGATCGCTCAGGTCTTTGGCGTTGCCGAATGTCCCGCCCGCGGGCCGGAACGCGTATTTGACCCGCGGCCCGGCCGGCGTGGTCCCCACCCAGGCGGCGATCGCGTTGCCGGCGGCGTCGGCCGCGACCCGCGGTCGGGCGTTGTTGGAGGCGAACGGCCCTTGGCCCGGGATCTCGGCGGCAGGGGAGAAGGAGCCTCCCGGCGGCCTGATCGAGAACCGGACCCTGCCGTTTTTGCACGAGTGACTCTCTGCTGAGCCTTCGCACTCGGCGCGTTGCCATACGATGATCGCCGTGCCGTCGGGCGCCACCGCCAGGTCGGCCGGCGTGTTCTCTCCCCCCGCCGCGGAGATCGTGCTGGCGGGCAGCCAGGTCGGCGCCGCCGCCGCCCCGGCGGGGAGGAGTAGGACCAGCAGTACGGCCGCGACCGCGCCCGTCACGTGCATGAGAGCAAGGTAGCAGCGGCACGCGGACCGCGACCGCGCCGCGTCGAGCTGCGCTACCTCAAGCGGACGATCGAGGCGGGAGGAAGCGGGCTCCGGGATCTCGGGGCGACTGGATTTGAACCGGCGACCGCTCGCTGAAAGCGTCGTCAACGGGCGCACGAAACTGACGCAGCGCCCGACGCGGAGCGGCTGAGCCGCTACCGCGACCGCGTTCCCGCCCGGCGCTTCCAAACCAGCTTCAGGGGGTTTCGCTTCGTCTTCGGCGTGCCTCCGCGCAGTTTGAAGCGAAGCGAGAGGGCGATTCGCGGATCAAAGAAGCCGGAGTTGACCCAGTAGACGTGCTGGGAGTCCACGGCTACCCCGCACGGACTGTGGCTGGGGGTGTCGGGGTGAAGGATCTTCCCGTCAACTCCGGACGGCCGATCTCCCTGACAGGTTGATTAGGACCTGACAAGAGCGGCCGGAACTCGTTTTCGAATTTGTGCGGCGAGGTGGGTGGTTCGTCGCACGGTTATGCCAAGGAGCGCACTAGGACGCGCGGTCGGAGTCATTCATGGCTGTGCTGATCGAGGAGGCATCAGGCATGACACGCACGCGCAAGCTGTTCGCGCTGTCCCTTTCGATTGGGGCCCTGGCCGTGGCAACGGCGCCGATTGCCGGAGCCAACCCGTCCCCCCCAACCGAAGGGGGTAACGGGGCCGGTAAGTCCGGCCAGTGCACCGGCAAGAATTCAGAACGTCCGGCTTCCTGCAAGAGCCGGGGCGGTCCAGGCAACTAGCGGAGGCGCCAAGCACCGGGCGGCTTTGCGAACCCCGCGGGCTGCCCGGTGCTTCCTCTCCCAGCGCACCCGGTAGCGCCAACCCGGCACGCACCGCCCCTCCAGCTGTTCGGGCTCGGCCTCGCCGCAGCCGGGGTTGCTGCGGTGAGGCTTGCAGGTCCGAAGCGCTCGACGCCGTTCCTCGCGACGGCCCGTGCGGGCGGGTCTACTAGCGAGCTATGCGGAACTGGCGGCTGCGCCTGTGGGGCGCCGGGTTCGCTCGGCGATCGACCGCGCCGGCCGTGATCCGGTAGCGGCCCGGCTTCAGCCGCCTGTGACCGAAGCGTCCTGCAAAGGGCACGCGATTGCGGCCGTGCCTGCCCCGGCGGACGATCCAGCCGACCAGCTTGCCCGCCGCGCAGCGCCTGCGACGGGCGACTTGCCCGCGCTTGGCTGGCACGCAGACCGTGTGGTGGCCGCGCCGCACCTTCCTGCCGCGCCTCAGCCGTTCCACCGCCAGCTTCACGCTGGCCCGCTTGGAAAGGCGGAAGCGGATCGTGGCGCTCCGGCGCTGGCGGCGCGAGGCTGTCGCCGAGACCACCGCCTGCGTCGACTTGGGGTAGATCACCAGGTGTGGCGGGATCGAGATCAGCCCGGTGAAGGCGGGAGGGACTTCGCTCGCGGCCTTCCCGAGCGGCTGCCAACTGGGGGCTTCGTCGGAGGAGAGGCCGCCCAGGAGCAGCTGGTCGCCGCTACCGTCGGCGTTCATCACGTGGATGTCGGCCGGGTAGTAGTCGTAGGCCTGCGGGTCGGTTTCGGCACGGCGGCGCGTATAGGCGATCTTCGTGCCGTCCGGCGACCAGGCCGGTTCCTCGTCTGCCTGGGGGTCGTGGGTGAGCTGCGTCTTGCCGCTGCCGTCGGCGTTCATCATCCAGATCTCGGGATTGCTGTGCAGGCTGCTGCTGGTGAGGATGTATGGATCGCTGACGTAGGCGATCTTCGTGCCGTCCGGCGACCAGTCGGCTTCCCCTTCGATGTTGGGACTGTTGGTGAGCTGCGTTCTGGTCCCGGTGGCGAGGTCGATCACCCAGATGTCGCCGCTGCCGCCGGAGGCCGTGTAGGCGATCTTCGTTCCGTCCGGCGACCAGGCCGGTTCGCGGAAGCCGATCTCTTCGGGGCCCGAGACGGTGAGCAACGGTGTCCGCCCGCTGCCGTCGGCGTTCATCACTTCGAGCGAGTAGCTGCCGCCTTCTTGAGGAAAGGAGACGAAGGCGATCTTCGACCCGTCCGGCGAGAAGGCCGGTTCGGTCTCGTCGTCATAGGTGCGGGTCAGCCTCTCGCGGTTGCTGCCGTCGGCGTTCATGAGGACGAGCTCGTCGCCGGCGTACTTGTCTTCTTCGAAGTCCGGACTCCAGTCGAAGGCAATCCTGGAGCCGTCCGGGGAGAAGGCCGGCCCGACCTCATTGCTGTTGTCGGTCGAGAGGTTGGTCGGGTTTTCGCCCTGCGGACCCATCACGAACACCTGCGCATTGCCGGTGCCCAACGGGTCGCGGTCGCTGACGAATGCGATGTTGCCGTTGGCGGCGCCCGGGAGCGCTGCGTCTGCCTGGGCAGCTCCCCCCAGCGCGAGCGCGAGAAATGCGATCGTCCCCATCGCCAGTGGCACGCAGCGATTGCGCGGTCGTCTGACCCGCATGCGGTCAAGCATCTCGCGGGGGGGCGCCGTATGCAACCCGAGGCGTCGAGCAAATCGCGATACAGGATGTGCTGGAGGGCCTGCCGCCTCGCTTCGCCTGCTCTTCGGTCACCTTCAAGAGCTCGGTCAAAGGAGAGCGCCCGGTGATCAGCGTCGCAGGAGCCTGCGGACACGGCGCAGCGGCTCCATGACCCGCCACGACCGGGATTCCCGGAGGGCTCCGAGCTCCGCCTCCGCCTCATCCGCCCGCGCACTCTGAGCGTCACGCTCGGCCGCAGCCCGGCGGAGCTCGAACTCGAGCGCGCCGGCCCGACTCGCGGCCCGGGCCTCGGCGCGAACCAGCATCGCTATCGCGTCCAGATCTCCGCTGAACGCCGGTGACTCCCCGGCGCAGAGAAGGTCGAGCAGCGCCTCGGCGTGGTCGGTCGCCGAATGATGCATGCAAACGAGGTCGCAACCCAGCGAGCCGAGCTCGGGACGGTAGTTGCTCAGGTCCGCCCGCAGCCGATCGGCGTCAATCACCGAAGGAGTGGCGCCGCCGGCGAACCCGTCGGCCTCGAGGGCGGCGTAGCTCTCGGGCGTGACCCACCCGTCTCCGCCGGCGTGGTCCCAGACATACGCGGGGCGACCCATCGCCATCGCCTCGAGGATCGCCCGGCCATAGCCCACCACGACGTCGGCCTCGATCAGCGCCGTCTCGGGCGCGATTATCGGCTCGTTCGTCCCTCCACGCTGATCCAGCTCGAGGCCAAGCTGACCGCAGGCGTTCTCGAGCATCCTCCTACGCGGGCCCTCGAGATAGTTGCCCAGCGCCAGCACGCGACGCGGGCGCGGCCTGCAGTCGCCGTGTGGGTGGAACCGCATGATGTCGATCGGCTGGCGCAGGCGCACGACCTCGGCATGCGACGCGCCTTTGGCTGCATGACGCGCGATCCGGTCGTTCATGGCGACGACCGGCGGTGCCGGCCGCAGGGTCGCAGCGAGGTGCTCGAAGGGCGACAGCCCATGACTAACGAAAACCTGGCGAATCCCGGCCCGCCGCGAGGCGATCAGGCAGGCGGACGCGGTGTCCTGGGCGAGAACCGCGTCGACGCCATCAAGCGGTGGCACTTGGCCGATTTTCAGGGCCAGGCCCCGGGCGGCGGCGAGCTCCAGCCCCTCCCGGCTGGCGGCTCCCGCATAGACGGTCACGCGGTGCCCAAGGCGCTCGAACTGCTCGGCGACCGTCGCGGTGTAGGTCTCGGAACCGCCGAGCCCAAACTGGTAGAGCGTCACGAGCACGTGCATGGCTCAGGTGGACCGGGCGCGCTCGCCGGATCCATTCGGGGATGCTTGTTGCCGGAGGATCATGTCGGAGAGTCTCCCTCAATGCTCGAGTCCCAGGCAGCGCAACCGCACGCTCGCCGAGGCCTGGCGGCTCTCCACCCTCGAGAGCGACCCGGCGCTCCTCTCGGCAATTGCCGAGAGGATCGAAACGGCACCGCCCCCGGCGCTCTCAAAGCTACCCCGAGAGCTGCGCGAGATGGCGGCGACCGCGAGGGTCACGGGGCGCGCCGAAGGCGGCGGGGCGACGATCCTGCCCGGCAAGCTCGTGCTCGAGCGCCAGCCGAACGCCCTGCGACTGCTCACCACGGAGCTTGCCGCGAGCGTGCTCGTGTCGGGCACCAACGGCAAGACCACCACCGCCTCGATGCTCGCCTCGATCCTGCGCGAGACTGGGCTCGCCGTCGTCCACAACCGGGCCGGCGCGAACGTGCCGGCTGGCATCGCGAGCGCGCTGCTCGAGGAAACCGGCGACGTCGGTGTGTTCGAGATCGACGAGGCCTGGCTGCCGCTCGTGGCCTCGCAGCTCGACCCGGCTGTGATCGTCCTCGGCAACCTCTCCCGCGACCGGCTCGACGGCTATGGCGAGCTGGAGGCGATCGCCTCGGCCTGGAAGGCGATGGCCTCGCGGAGGGATGCAACCCGGCTGGTGCTCAATGCCGACGATCCCTTCACGGCCACGCTCCATGACCGCCGGCGAGAGGCGGGTCGCCGGGCCGCGACCCTCTTCGGCGTCGAGGACACGTCGGCCGCGTCGGCCGAGATCGAGAACGCAGGTGGTGCCAGCCGCTGCCGACGCTGCGAAGCACCGCTGCATTTCGAGGCACGCACGTTGAGCCACCTCGGCCATTACCGCTGCAGCGCCTGTGACGAGCGGCGACCCACCCCGCACATCCGCGCCTCGACAATCCACCTCACGGGCATGGCGGGGTCGAGCTTTGCCGTCGAGGGCTCGGTCCAGACCTCGGTGCGCCTCGACGCACCCGGTCTCCACAACGTCTACAACGCATTGGCCGCGGTGGCGGCGGCCCTCGCTCTGGAGATCGACCCCTCGGCCATCCCCCCCGCGCTTGCGTCCTGGACGCCTCCGTTCGGCCGAAGCGAGCGGATACGCCTGGGAGCAACCGAGCTGACGGTAATCCTGATGAAGAACCCGGCCGGGGCCAACGCGTTGATGCGGATGCTCGCTGCCGCCGACTCCGAGCCGCTCTCCCTGCTGCTCGCGCTGAACGACGGGCCGGCCGATGGCCGCGACGTCTCCTGGATCTGGGACGCGGACTTCGAGCCACTGGCGGCCCGAGTGCGGACATTCGCCTGCTCCGGACGCAGGGCCGACGAGCTCGCGCTACGGCTGAAGTACGCCGGGTGGCCCACTTCCGCGATGACCGTGGAGCGCTCGATTCCCGCCGCGCTCGATCGAGCCCTTGCCCCGGCGCCGGACAGGTTGATCGTCCTACCTACCTATTCGGCGCTGCTCGATCTATACCGAGAGCTCGCGCGACGGGGTTTGCGGCGGCCGTTCTGGGCCTGATGGGCGGGGCGGCGACGCCGGCCACCCCACGCATCACGCCGCGGTCGTCGATCCTCGAGTCACTGACCGGCTCGAGAACGTTGCCGCGGCCGATCACGCAGACAACGTCGCGGCTCGACGCGTCAGCCGCCGCGACGGCGATGGCGACCTCGCGGCGCGGCACCACGACCACCTCGGCTCCCTTGACCCCCTGGGCGCCCGCCAGGAGCTCTTCCATGTTCGCGGTCGGAGGTCTCCGGCGGTAGCTCCCGGAGGTGAACACAACGCGATCGCAGAGACTCGCGGCCGCCCGCCCGATCGCGCGGCGCTGAGGAGGTTCGGGGGAGCCGAGCAGGCCGACCACCGCGTGTAGGCGCGCGCCGGGAGCCATTCCGGCCCGGAGCGCGGCGAAGAACTCCTTGGCGGCCGCGGGCGTGGCGGCGGCGTCGAGGACCAGCCGGGCCCCCGCGCCGCCACCGATCCGGCCGATGTGCTCAAATCGTCCCTTGACGCCCGGGTGACCGGCCAGCATCCCGGCGGTCAGCGACCGCGGCAACTCGAGGGCATCCGCCAGCGCAACGACGAGCGCGGCGTTCCGCGCGTTGTGGAAGCCGGGGAGGTTGGTCCGCAATCGCAGGGCGCCCGTCGGCGTGTGAAGCTCAAGCTGCGCGCAGTGGAGGTCCCAGCGGGACTCGAGGATGCGGTAGTGCGCGTCGGCATCTCGGCCCAGCCGCACGACGCGGGCTCCAGCCCGCTCCACTTCGTCGGCCAAGCGGGAACCGGCTTCCTCGATGGTGTCGACCACCGCCAGCGAGACCACGGACCGGCCTTTGACGAAGAGGCTGCGCTTGATGGCCGCATAACGGTCGATGTCGCGATGTCTGGTGAGGTGATCGGGGCTGAGGTTCGTGAAGACACCGACCTCCGGAATGAGGGCCGGGCACGCCTCCAGCTGGAAGCTCGAGGCCTCGCATACGATCGCGTCGGGCTGATCGCGGATCGCTGACAGAGGCGGCGCGATGTCCGCGTTGCCGGCAAGGGGAGCCCTCAGGCCCGCCGCTTCCAGCAGCGAGGAGGCAAGAGCTGAGGTCGTAGTCTTGCCGTTGGTGCCGGTGACACCGACCATGGGGGCGCGGGATAGGCGCCAGCCGAGCTCGAGCTCATCGAGAACCTCAGCTCCCAACCCTCTCGCCTCGCTCACCAGCGGGGAGTCAATGGGCACTCCAGGGCTCCTGATCAGCGTCCTGGGCACCCGACCATCAAGCAGTGCGCCCTCGTCCCCGAGACGAACCTCGACCCCAGAGGAAGCGAGCGCACGTCGCACCCGCTTCGGAACCGCGGCGGGTTGATGATCGAAAGCGACGACTTCCCCGGCCTTGCCGATCTCAGCCAACGCTTCCGCAGCCGCCCGGCCGGCCTCGCCGAGTCCGAGCACCAAGTAAGGGCCTTCGGGCACGGACGGCCTGTCCACCGGGTCGGCTCTGCGCAATGCTGGTACGCGGGCCACCAACCCAGCCTAGGTCGTCGGCGACCCCACCGGAAGCGATCTCCGAGATCGGGCTCTTCTCGGGCGGCTTCCGCCGGCGATGGCGCAGAAGGCGCTTCCCGCGTCCGTTCGGCTTCAGGACGACCTTCACGGGATGCCACCCGCTCTGCGGGCGTATCTCGCCGAGGCCGCACAGCACCGGAACGGCGGCGACTCACTGCAGCCGATCAGCCCCCGCAAGAGTCGGGGACCGGCCGCGCAGGCTGACTGGAGGGTCCCCCCCTCCCGGCTCAGACGTAGGGCTTGCGCTCCGCGCACTCCATGAAGCTGATCCCCGGCTCTCCCTCCACCCCGGCGCGCTCCATCGCCTCCTTCAGGGAGGGGTCTTCGGTGAATCCCCTGGCGGCCTCCGCGTCGGGGAAGTCGTTGTGGACGACGACGCGGTTCGGGTCATCGATGTCGCGATAGACGCGGTGCTCCGTCTCTCCGTGCGAGCGCCTCACCTGCTCGTGCTCGTCGAAGACGACCCTCCACGCCTCGTAGTCGCGGACCCTGTGGTGTACGACGACAGTGACCATCCGGACCTCCCGGTAAAGTATTTATCTTGCAAGACAACTAATTACCACAATGGCACAGGGGAAAGCAAGTCGAAGCTCCGGGGCGCCCGGAAGGACGATGGAAGGCAGAGAGGCCTGGCATCGCCTGCTCCGGGTCTCCCGGCGCGTCCTGCGCGAGATCGACGCCCGGCTCGACGCCGAGCATCGGATCGGCGTCAACGAGTTCGACGTCCTGATCACGCTCGACAACGCCCCGGGCCGCCGCCTGCGCATGACGGAGCTGGCGGAAGCGGTGATGTTCTCCTCCGGAGGGCTGACGCGCCTGGTCGGCCGCCTCGAGAGCCGACGGCTCGTCGAGCGGGTCCCCGATCCCGACGACGCGCGCAGCTTCCACGCCGCCCTCACCCGTGAGGGCTCGCGGCGCCTCGCCGAGGCGCGCGTCACCCATGACGCGGTGATCGAGGCCCTGCTCACCGAAAAGCTCGGCGGAGGCGAGCTGCGCTCGCTGACCCGCGCGCTCGGCCGCGCGCTCGAGCCGTAGAGGGCCGCCTAACCGCCGCCCCGACGGATCGCGCCGAGGCAGGAAACGAGGGGGCGCGGCCGAACCGGTGCTTGATGGACCACGGGCGCCCCCACTCCGCCGTGCAGCGAACCTGGGTGCGGCGGGCCGAACGGGTGCGCGACGCATTCGGCCTGGTGCTGATCCTGGTGATCGGCACCTACGTCCTCGCCTCGATCGTCGAAGACGACGACTGGGGAGGGGTCCTGCTGATGGCTATGACCGCGGCGACCTCGGTCGTCGCCCTGACCAGCGCCCACGCCCGGGGGACGATGGTGAAAAGGTCGCTCGAGGTCGGCTCGCTTGCGGTCCTGCTGGCGATCGTCGCCGCGCTGACCGGCGGTCGCCCCTGGCTCAGCATCGGCTCGTTCATCGTGATCTGCCTGCTCGCGGTTTCGATGGGCGCCGTGCTGGCGCGAGTGCTCACTTCCAGCGAAGTCTCCTCGCGCACCATCCTCGGCGCGATCAGCGTCTACGCCGCGCTCGGCATTCTCTTCACCTGGGCCTACGCGACGATCGACCGGATCGAAGGCGGCGGCTTCTTCGGCAACGTTCCGATCCAGCACAGCGACTTCCTCTTCTTCAGCTACACGACCCTGACCACGACCGGTTACGGGGACCTGGTGCCGGCCAGCGACCTGGGTCGCATGCTATCCGGCCTGGAGATGATGATCGGCCAGGTCTTCCTGGTCACCCTGGTCGCCGGCCTGGTCAGCCTCTGGCGGCCCGGTCAGGGCCTGCTGCGCCGTCGCCAGAGCAGGGGCGCGGTCACCCCGGACTGAGTGGCACTCGCGGCGGGCACGGCAGCGGCGCTCCCGCCAAGGCGAAGCGGTCAGTCGGCGAGCTCGACGCGCTCGATCCGCTGCGGCTCGACCGGCCGGTCGGAGGCGTCGGTGGGGGTCGACTCGATCGCGTCCACCGCGTCCATCCCCTCGACCACCTGGCCGAAGACGGTGTGCTTTCCATCGAGCCAGGAGGCGGCCTCGGTGGTGACGATGAAGAACTGCGAGCCGTTGGTGTCCGGGCCGGCGTTCGCCATCGCCAGGGCTCCGCGCACCACCTTGTGGTCGTTGATCTCGTCCTCGAAGGTGTAGCCGGGGCCACCGCGACCGGTCCCCTCCGGGCAGCCGCCCTGGACCATGAATTCCGGGATGACCCGGTGGAAGATCAGGTCGTCGTAGAAGCCGTCGCCGGCCAGCTTGCGGAAGTTCTCGACCGTCTTCGGCGCGTCGTCGTCGAAGAGCTCGATGACGATCGCTCCGGCGTTGGTGTGCATGGTCGCCTGCGACATTGCGGCCCACACTACCGGTCGGGTCCGCCGCTCGTCCTGCGCCGCGGACTGCCGGCGCAGGACGAGCGGTGCCTCACCCCGGGCACCGGACATGCCTCATCCTCGGACGCGGACCAGCACCGGCCGCGAGGCGCCGGGCGCGTAGGGCCACCTCTCCTCGGAGAGGGCGACGGCCCGCAGGCGGACGTCCGCGATGTCGGTCACGTAGCGGAAGCGGTAGCGGGCGCGAAAGTGGCCGCTGTGGTCGCTGCGCGCGACCAGCACCGGACGCCAGCGCCGCGTCGCACTCTCCAGGTACTGGATCGCGACCAGCTTGCCGCGCCTCGGCACCGGGGCGCCCCGGGTTCGCACCCGGCCGGAGAAGCGGACCGCCTCCCCGGTGCGCAGGGCGCCGGGGGACGCGTGGAGCACCACCGCCCCGCGGACGCGCAGGGAGAGGCCCGAGCGGCGCGACCGCGCCAGGGCCCGGTCGCCGCGGAAGAGAGCCGTTACCCGGCGCGAGGGGCCGGGACGGAGCTGGAGCCGGAAGCCGCCGTGGCGGCCCGTGCGCACGTGGCGCACGACCCGGCGGCGGAGCGCCCCCCGCGAGGGCCTGACGATGACCCTGATCGACCTGTTGCGCAGGCCGGCGCCGTCGGCGTCGACCAGTCGTCCGCCGAGCACAGCGCGGGCGCCGAACGGGACCGTGATCATCGTCCCTCGCCGCCGGCGCCAGCGCAGGCGGGCGAAGATGCGCGTCTTCGCCCGTCGCCCCGCCGCTCGGCGAGAGCCCCTCGCCGCACCGCCGGCCGGCCGTGGCTGGGGCGGCGGCGGGGGCTTTCGTAGCGTCATCTCGGTGCCGTCCGCGCGCCTGGTGGTCGCGCTCGGGTTGCCGGCGCCGTCGACCGCCTCGGCGCGGAAGACGTAGATGCCTTGCGGCAGCGACTCCGGCAGCCGAGCGACGAGCTGCGCGTGCCCCCCTTCGCCGGCCACGAAGCGCGCCGAGAGAGCCGTCCAGGATTCGCTCCCGAGCCGGCGGTAGCGCAGCTCTCCCCCGGCGGGCCCGGAGTGCGCGTCGAAGATGTTCGCCTGGATCGAGGCAGGGAAGCTCCCGCTCTCCGCGGCGGCAAACGCGACGCCGGGCGCCACGTCGTCGAGCCGCAGCGGCACCTGGACCGCGGTGGCGGGGTCGGAGTTGCCGGCTTCGTCGCGCAGCCAGAGGCTGAGCGTGTAGCTGCCGGGGCCGGGGACCGAGATGTCGCGCACGGCGGCGACGTCGCGGCCCGGCGCGAAGTGGATGCCGCCGTCGAAGCCGGCGGCATCGGTGATCCGCCAGTAGGCGCCCCAGATCGGGGCGGCGGCGCCCTGCGGCGGGTTGGCCCAGGAGAGGTCGAAGTCGTTGTGCCGGCGCCAGTCCTCGCCGCCGGCGATGCCGGCGGAGCGCGGGTGCGCTGGTGCGTTGTTGTCGATCGAAATCGGCCGTGGCGGCGTGCAGCCGACGTTGCCGGCGAAGTCGGTCACGCAGTGGTGGACCGAGTGGGGGCCGTCGCTGAAGCGGGTCGTGTCCACCGCGGCGGCGCCGGAGGGCCCGAGCGGGCAGGGCTGCATCATGGTCGCGCGCCATTCGCCGCCGATCAGTGCCTTCGCGCAGGGATACTCGGTGAGGTTGACCCGGGCGCCGTCGACGAAGGTCTCGGCGAAGCGGGCGCCGCCACCGAGCTCGCCGGCCCAGAAGCCGATCCCGCGCGTGCCGCGCTGCCAGCCGGGGGCGAGCAGGTCGCCGCCGAGGCCGGCGGCGGGCGGGGAGTCGTCCTCGACCGTGATCGTCACCGCCCGCAGCGCCGACCACGAGGCGGGGCTGAGGCTGCAGTACCCGCTCGCGGCGCGGGCGCAGAGCAGGCGGTCTTCGAAGGCGCGCTGGGGCGGGGAGAAGCCGACGACGAAGTTGCGCGGCGTCACGTCGGTCGCCGCGGCGACCGCGAAGGGGGCGAAGCCGCCGTCGCCGGCATCGGTACCAAGCCGCTGCTGGAAGCCGTCGTGCAGGGCGTGCCACCAGGTACCGCGCACCTGCACGATCCCGGTGCCCGGCGGGGCGGTCCAGCGCCAGCGTGCGAAGCGCGTCCCCGACGCCGTCGGCTGCGACTCCCTCGTGAAGCTCTTCAGATGGGCACCATCGAAGGGATCGGCTCCGGGCGGGGTCGCGCAGTAGGCGTCGGGGCGGAACTTGGCCCCGCCGGTGGTGTCGGCCCAGGCTGCGTCGGCACCGAGATGCCATCCGCACTGGGCGATCGAGTACTTGCCCGCGCTGGCCCGGTCGGCGACGACCAGGAGCAGGGTCAGGGCAAGGGCGATCCCCATCGCGACGATGCGGCCGCGCCCTCCGCGTGTTCCGGACATGGATCCTCCTTCGCTCGACAGCACTGTGAGGGACTCCCAGGAGCCGCAGCGCAGATCTCTCCCCCCTCACCTGGCCCCGGACGGGCGCCCGCCGCACGCGCGAGGGCGGCGCTTTGCGAGAATGGGCCAATGCCGACCAAGGAGCAGATAACAGAGAAGCTGCGAGCCGTCATCGACCCCGAGCTGCGCCGCTCGATCGTCGAGCTGGGCATGGTCCGCTCGATCGAGATCAAGGACGGCGGCCGGGTCGAGGTGGTCGTGTCGTTGACCACCGCGGGCTGCCCGATCCGCTCCCACTTCGAAGGGGCGGTGGCCAAGCAGGTGTCCGAGCTCGACGGCGTCACCGAGGTCGCGGTCGGCTTCGACGTCCTCTCCGAGGAGGAGAAGGGCAACCTCCAGCAGACGCTCGGCCGCGGCAGGCTCCCCGAGGGGGCGCTCGCCCAGGTCAAGAACGTGATCTGCGTCGCCTCCGGCAAGGGCGGGGTCGGCAAGTCGACGATGACCGCCAACCTGGCCGCGGCGCTGACCGCCGAAGGGCACCCTGCGGGGGCCCTCGACTGCGACGTCTACGGCTACTCGATACCGCGCATGCTCGGCGTCAACCGCAAGCCCGAGGTCAACGCGGAGCGCAAGATCCTGCCACTCGAGGCCGCCGGCGGCGTCAGGGTGATGTCGATCGGCTTCTTCGTCGAGGAGAACGCGGCGGTCGTCTGGCGCGGGCCGATGCTCCACAAAGCGATCCAGCAGTTTCTCGAGGACGTCGCCTGGGACGAGCTGGAGTACCTGCTGCTGGATCTGCCGCCGGGCACCGGCGACGTCTCGATGACCCTAGCCCAGCTGCTTCCCCAGGCGAAGTTCCTGCTTGTCACCACTCCGCAGCCGGCCGCCCAGTCGGTGGCGCGGCGGGGCGCCGAGATGGCGAAGAAATTCGACCTCGAGCTGCTCGGGGTGATCGAGAACATGTCCGGCTTCACGACCCCGGACGGGGAGCGCTTCACGATCTTCGGCGAGGGCGGCGGGCAGCTGCTCGCCGACGAGCTCGACATCCCGCTGCTCGGAAAGGTGCCGCTCTCCGAGCCGCTGCGCGAGCACGCCGACTCCGGCTCGCCGCTGGTCACAGCGGAGCCGGACTCGCCCGCCTCGCAGGCGATTCGCCAGGCCGCCCGCGGCATCGTCGCCGCCACCCCGCAGGAGCTGCCGGTCCTGCAGGCGACACCGGGATCGGCCGAGCCGGCGCCGGTCAGCGGCACGCCGCTGCCGATGGCCTGACGCCCGGCCGCTTCGGCCCGGCCGGGGGGCGGGCAGTGATCAGGCGCCCATCGCGCGGGCGATGACGACCCGCTGGATCTCGTTCGTGCCCTCGTAGATCTGGGTGATCTTCGCGTCGCGGAGCATGCGCTCGACCGGGTACTCGTTGACGTACCCGTATCCGCCCAGCACCTGGATCGCCTCGACCGTGACCCTCATCGCGTTGTCGGAGGCGAACAGCTTCGCCATCGAGGTCCACTTGCCGAGGTCGGCGGGGCGCTCCGGGCGGTCCGCGAGCGAGCACGCCTTGCAGAGGAGCTCACGCGCGGCGGCGGTCCCGGTCTCCATGTCGGCGAGCTTGAACTGGATCGCCTGCAGGTTGTTGATCGGCTTGCCGAAGGCGATCCGCTCCTTGGCGTACTCGTTGGCGTAGTCGGTGGCGCCCTGGGCGATGCCGACCGCCTGCGCGGCGGCGCCGAGGCGGGTGCGCTCGAGCGTGCCGAGGGCGACGCTCAGGCCCTTGCCCTCGGCGCCGACCATGTTCTCGTGGGGCACGCGGACGTCGGTGAAGGTGGGCGAGCCGGTCGGCGAGCCCTTGATCCCCAGCTTGTGCTCGAGCTTGCCGTGGTCGAAGCCATCGCGCTCCTTCTCGACCACGAAGGCGCTGATCCGCCGGCTCTCGCGGTCGGTGACCGCGAAGACGACGTAGAAGTCGGCGATCGAGGCGTTGGTGATCCAGTTCTTCTGCCCGTTGATCACCCACTCGTCGCCGTCGCGGACGGCGGTAGTCCGCATCGAGGCCGGGTCGCTGCCGGCCTCGGGCTCGGAGAGGGCGAAGGCCGGGGACCACTCGCCGCTCGCGCACCTGGGCAGGAAGCGCTCCTTCAGCTCGTCGGAGCCGAACAGCCGGATCGGCAGGGTCCCTAGCTCCTGAATCATCAGGATCAGGGAGGAGGAGGCGCAGGCCCTGGCGATCTCCTCGACCGCCATCTGCAGGACCAGCGTGCCGGTCCCGGTGCCCCCGTAGCGCTCCGGGAAGGGCAGCCCGAGGACGTCGTGCTCGGCGAGCAGCTTGCGCACGTCCCAGGGGTACTCGCCCGTGCGGTCGATCTCGGCGGCGCGGGGCGCGATCTTCTCCTCGGCGAGCCGGCGCACCATGTCGCGCAGGTCGCGCGACTCCTGCGGGATCTCGTAGGTGGCGGTCGCCTCCGCGGTGGTCATCGGCTCGGCAGTCTACGGCGCCGCCGGCCGGATGCGGCTGCCCGAGGCCGGGTTGTCGTGGAGCAGGGCCCGCCCGCCCGTGCTCTGCCGGCCCGCCGGCTCCGGGCGGGCGCGGGAAAGCTAGGCCGAGGCCTTGCTCTTGTAGTACTCGGCGTTGATCTCGGCGTATTTGGCCCACTCGGCGGGGAGCTGGTCCTCGGCGAAGCAGGCGTCGACCGGGCAGGCCTCGACGCAGGCATCGCAGTCGATGCACTCGTCGGGATCGATGTAGAGCATCTCGACCGAGTCGTAATCGGGCTCATCCGGGGTCGGGTGGATGCAGTCCACCGGGCAAACCTCGACACACGAGTTGTCCTTGGTGCCGATGCACGGCTCGGCGATTACGTAGGTCATCTAGGCCTTGTCTCCTGGGTCGTCGTTGCAGTGCGCCGCGAAGCTTCCCCCACCGGCGCGAGCGGACATTTTAGGGATGATGTGCCGATGCTGCTGCTGACAGGGGCAACCGGAAGCATCGGCTCGCGCCTGCTCCCGCTTCTGCTCGCAGAGGGCGAGGATGTGCGCTGCCTGGTGCGCGAGCCGCGCCGGCTCGGCGAGCGGCGCGTGGACGTGCAGATCGCCCTCGGCGACCTCGGCGAGATGTCGGATCCATACCTCGTGCGCCAGGCGCTGCGCGGCGTCGACACGGTCGTGCACCTGGCGGCGACTATCCGCGACCAGCCCCCGCACCGGATCGAGGAGCTGAACGGGCTGGCGACGGTGCGCCTGCTGAGGGCGGCCGAGCGCAGCGGCGTGCGCCGCTTCGTCTTCTTCAGCGCGCTCAACGCCTCCGCCGCCCAGCGCACCCGCTTCTTCCGCGCCAAGTGGCTGGCCGAGCGGGCGGTCGCCACCTCCGCCCTGGAGTCGATCGTCTTCGCGCCGTCGATCGTCTACGACCGCTCGGACCCGTGGGTGACCCTGCTGCGGCGCTTCTCCTTCCTGCCGGTGATGCCGGTGTCGGGGAGCGGGACGGCCCGCTTCCAGCCGATCTGGGCCGAGGACGCTGCCCGCTGCGTGGTCGCCGCCCTCGGGCGGGAGGCTGCTCGCGACCGCTACGAGCTGGCGGGGCCGGAGACGCTCAGCTACGACGACATGTCGGACCTGGTCAGCCGTGCCGCGGGCCGGCCGCGGCCCCTGGTCCACCTGCCGCTCGGCCTCGTCCGCGCAGGCCTGCTTGCGGCGCGCTCCGTTTTCGGCGAGTCCGTGTTCGCGACATGGGAGGAGGCGGAGCTGATGGAGGTGTCGATGACGACCGAAAGCGCTACCGAGGATGCCAACGATCTCGGAGTCGAGCCGAGGAGGATGAGCGATGTCCTGGAGGACGCATAGGCGAACCGCGCTCCGCTGCGCGGCGCTGGCGGCCGCCATGGCGGCGATCGCCGCCGCACCAGGGTCGGCCTCGGCGCTGACCCTGGTCCCCCCCAAGCCGGACGTCTTCCTCGGCGTCAGCGACAAGGGCAGCACGGCCGAGTTCAACGAGTTCGGCTACTACGTCCGCAAGCACCCGGCCCTGCTGGAGACCTTCCACCCGTGGGGCAACAGCCTCAACACCGCCTACCAGCGCTGGCGCGAAACCGCGACGCGGCCGATCCTCCACATCTCGACCGCCGACGACCAGACGCTGGCGGAGATGATCACCCCCCAACAGATCGCCCAGGGCGGCGGGGACGACTACCTGCTCCAGCTCAACCGGTTCCTGGCGGTGCACGGGCCGCCCGCCTACATCCGGCCGCTGGGCGAGCCGAACCGCTGCCTCAACCCCTGGTCCCCGGTCAACTGCGACGGCAGCCAGAAAGGCGGCGAACACACGGCGCTCTGGTACAAGCAGGCCTTTCGCCGGATCGCGATCATCGTCCGCGGCGGCCAGACCCTGGCCGGGGTCGACGCCAGCCTCGCCCGGATCGGCCTGCCGGGACTGAGCAGGTCCAAAGGGCCCAACCCGCGGTTCCTGCCGGCGGCGCCGGTGAGCATCATCTGGAGCCCGCTGCCGGGCGGCTCCCCGCGGGTGAAGGGCAATTTCCCCGGCAACTACTGGCCGGGCTCGCGCTTCGTCGACTGGGTGGGCACGGACTTCTACTCGCAGTATCCGGTCTGGAAGGACCTCAACCACTTCTTCCGGGGCCGGTTCTGGCGCCGAAAGCCGTTCTCGTTGACCGAGTGGGCGGTGGCGGGCGAAGACAATCCCCGCTTCGTCAAGCGCCTCGTCGCCTGGACGGTGCGGCGCAAGCGGGTGCGGATGCTCGTCTACTACCGCGGCTTCGGGAACGAAGCCGACAATCCCTACCAGCTCGGCCTCTACCGGCGGACGACCAACACGCTGCGCAGGAAGATCAGGCGGGCGAACTTCCTCTCCTATGCCGACTACAACGCCTCGACGCTACCGCCCCTGCCGCCGAAGACGCCGACGCCCCCGCCCGCGACACCGGTTCCACCCGCGCCGCCTACGCCCTGATCGGCAGCCGGCAGCGGCTGCCGCTCGAGCAGGGCGCGAATGGTCGCGATGACTCGCTCGGGCTCCCTGGTGACCTGAAGCCAGGTCCAGCGGGTCACCTGCCAGCCCGCCGCGCTCAGCTCCTGGTCGCGGGCCCTGTCGCGCTCGAAGGCACTGCCGGTGAGGTGGGACCTGCGATCGTCGGTTTCGGCGATCACGCGCTGCTCCGGCCATAGGAAGTCGGCGATCACGTCCTGGCCGGGCAGCGCGAGCGGCACCTGCGTCTGCGGCGGTGGCAGGGCTGCGCGCCGGCAGAGCTCGAGGAAGCGGCGCTCGAGGCCCGGGTTCGCGACCTCCTCGCCCACGTGATGCTCGTCGATGGCCATGCGGAGCCGGGCGACACCGCGACGGCCCCGGCCGCGGCGGACGACCTCACGGATGGACACGAGGTCGAAGACACGCTCCACCTCCGCCTCGATCGTCGCATCCCGCAGCGCGCGGTAGGGGACGACAGCGGCGAGGTCGAGCAGCGTCCTGGCGACGCTGGTGCAGGGGATTCCGGCGACCGTAGTCCGGTCCTGCGATCCGAGCGACCCGTGCCTGTGAGCGTCAATCCCCTCAGGCGAGCGTCCGCGGCGACGCGGGGCCGTGACGTCGATCCTCGTCCTCGAGCTCTGGCGCAGCCCCCAGAGGGCCGCGGCGGAGCGATGGGAGAGGACGGCCTGCGGCCCGCAGGCGAGCACCGCGGCCATCCAGCGCCCCCTTTGACTGAGCAGCCGGTGCCCGACCGCATAGACCCCCTGGTGCACACGGTGCAACCGACCCAACTCGACCCGCCGGTGCACCGACCGCTCATCCAGACCGAGATCCACCAACTGGGCGAGCGCAACCACGCCGTGTTGAGAACCAGCTAGACCGGCGATCAAGCGATCCGGGTAACTGCGCCGCCGACGGGCCGATTCCCGCCGATATGCGTCGGGAATCGGCCCGTCGGCGGTCATGGATGTGAGGGTGGCGGGGTGGGATGCGCGGGTGGCGCGCGTTTGTCACGAAGTGGCGGCGGTTGTGATGCGAGTTACTGACGAGAGGACGAAACGCCCGGTGCAGCCCGCCAGGCACGCTCCGGCCGGGGCCCGGATCGGGGGCGGGAGCGAGGGGCCGATCGGGGGCCGGGAGCGAGGGGCCGATCGGGGCCGAAACGCGAGAGGCCCGGCGTGAGCCGGGCCTCTCGAAGGAACTCGCCTGTTGAGACGAGGATACGCCGGGGCATCGCGCCGACGGGCAATCCGGTCGGCGAGCCGCGGCGCGCGGCGGGCGCGAGCCCGCCGGCTGGTTACATCATCCCGCCCATGTCGGGCATGCCGCCGCCGGGCATCCCGCCGCCGGCGCCGGGCTCCTCCGGCGGCTCGGCGACGATCGCCTCGGTGACGAGGATGTTCTTGGCGATCGAGGCGGCGTTCTCGAGCGCCGACCGCGTCACCTTGGTCGGGTCGATGACGCCGGCTTTGATCAGGTCGCCGTACTCGCCGGTCGCCGCGTTCAGGCCTTCGCCGGCCTTCAGCTCGCGCACCTTGTTGACGACGACCGAGCCCTCCTCGCCGGAGTTCTCGGCGATCTGGCGGAGCGGCTCCTCGAGCGCGCGGTGGACGATCCTCGCCCCCGTCTGCTCGTCGGGGTCCTCGGCGACCTTGGTCGGGTCGAGGCCCTCCTGGGCGTTGAGGAGCGCCACGCCGCCACCGGGGACGACGCCCTCCTCGAGCGCCGCGCGGGTCGCCTGCAGGGCGTCCTCGACGCGGTGCTTTTTCTCCTTCATCTCGGTCTCGGTGGCGGCGCCCACCTTGACCACGGCCACGCCGCCGGCCAGCTTGGCGAGACGCTCCTGGAGCTTCTCGCGATCGAAGTCGGAGTCTGTGTTGTCGATCTCCTGTTTGATCTGGTTGATCCGGCCTTTGATGTCCTCGGCGTCGCCGGCGCCGTCGATGATCGTCGTCGTGTCCTTGGAGACGACCACGCGGCGTGCTTTGCCGAGCTGGGAGAGCTGGGTGTTCTCGAGTTTGAGGCCCATCTCCTCGGTGATCACCTCACCGCCGGTGAGGATGCCGATGTCCTCCAGCATCCGCTTGCGGCGGTCGCCGAAGCCGGGCGCCTTGACCGCGACGCCGGTGAAGGTGCCGCGGAGCTTGTTGACGACCAGGGTCGCGAGGCACTCGCCCTCGACGTCCTCGGCGACGATCAGCAGCGGCTTGCCGCCCTGCATCACCTGCTCGAGCACCGGCAGGATGTCCCGCACGTTGCCGATTTTCTGGTTGGCGATGAGCACGTACGGTTCCTCCAGCACCGCCTCCATGCGGTCCTGGTCGGTGACCATGTACGGGGAGATGTAGCCCTTGTCGAACTGCATCCCCTCGGTGAACTCCAGCTCCATGCCGAAGGTCTGGCCCTCCTCGACGTTGACCACGCCGTCTTTGCCGACTTTCTCGATCGAGTCGGCGATCACGTTGCCGATCTCGTCGTCACCGGCCGAGATCGCCGCAACGCGAGCGATCTGCTCCTTGCCCGCAACCTCTTTCGACTGCTTCTCGCGCAGGTTGTCGACCACCCCGGTGACCGCCTGCTCGATCCCGCGACGCAGGGCGAGCGGGTTGGCGCCCGCGGCGACGTTCTTCAGCCCCTGGCGCACGATGACCTGTGCCAGAAGCGTCGCCGTCGTGGTGCCGTCGCCGGCGACGTCGTTGGTCGCCGTGGCGACCTCGCGGACGAGCTGCGCGCCCTGGTTCTCGAAGACGTCCTCGACCTCGATCTCGCGGGCGATGGTGACGCCGTCGTTGGTGATCGTCGGCGCGCCGAACTTCTTGTCCAGCACGACGTAGCGACCCTTCGGACCCAGGGTGACCTTGACGGCATCGGCGACCGCGTCGACGCCGCCCTGGAGCGATCCCCGGGCGTCCTCGCTGAACTTCAGCTCCTTGTGAGCCATCTTCTCTTCAGTCCTCCTTGGTTCTCAGTCCTGTGGTGGCGGCGTCTCAGCCAAGCTTGGCCAGAACGTCCGACTCGCGAAGGACGAGCAGTTCGTCGTCCTCGACGGTGACCTCGGTGCCGCCGTATTTGGAGTAGAGGACCTCGTCGCCCTCGCTCACGTCCAGCGGACGGCGGCTACCGTCCTCGTTGATCGCGCCGTCTCCGACCGCGATCACCCTGCCCTTCTGCGGCTTCTCTTTGGCCGTGTCTGGGAGGACGATCCCGCTCGCGGTCGTCTCCTCCTCATCGATCGGCTTGACGATCAGCCGGTCCCCGAGGGGCTTCAGCTTCATCCGTATACCTCCGTCTATGGGTCAGAAGTTTGACTCGACTGGCTTGGCACTCCCCAGTCGAGAGTGCCAACAACGGAAAGATAGCGCGTGGACGGCCTCAGCTGCATGCAAGCAGGCGGCAGCCGAGCAGCTCGGCGATGCCCTCGCCCCCGCGGCGCATGACCCAGTCGTGGTTCCAGCCGAAGATCGGCCTCGCGACGGGGGCAACGAGGTTCATCCAGGCCAGGGTCGTGGCCACGTTCCACTCATAGAGCACGGCGGTGGCCGCGTCGACCTCGAACAGGCGCCAGCGGCCGACTCCGCTGAGCTCCCCGACGGCGTCGGCCTGGAGCAGGCTCGGGCGCTCGACGTGGGTGGTCCTGATCTGGAAGCTGATCCGGTAGGGAAGCAGGCTCTTCCAGGCCATGCGGGCGACGGTGCCGACGCCTTCGTCGTCCCCGGGGCTCACTTCGACCGCCTCTTCCACTCCCCGCCACCAGCTCGGCCAGGACGCCTGGTCGAAGAGGGCGTCGAAGACCGGCTCGCGCGGGCAGTCCAGCAGCCAGGCGGTCAGGAACCGGTACTCAGCCGACTTCCCTCCAAGCGGCCCCGCCCGCGGCGGACGCGAGAGCGAGCGAGCGAGATCACCGGTGTTCATGAGCGCGAGCGAGCGGGAGCGGAGCACGCGGGCGGAATGATGGGTTCTAGTTATGGGAGGGGGTCTCGCCGTTGCCGAAGTGGGTTTCCGGCGGCTCGACGATCTGGGAGAAGCGAATCACCGTGATCAGGTCGTCGCCGGAGACCGGCCGGCTGTAGATCTGCTCGAGGAAGTTGATCTCCTCCTCGACCCGGCGGAACTCGGGGTTGTCGTGCTCGATGTCCCGCCGTGAGAGCTCGGAGACCCGCTTCACCTCGACGTCGTCGATCACCGCCGAGAAGATCTTCTGCCGCGGGCTGTGGCGGAAGCCGACCGTGACCCAGACGATCTGGCCGCGCTCGTACTTGTTGCTCTTGTCCCCAAGGCGGATCGTCGCCGTCTTCCGGCCACGCTTGAGCTGGTCGACGAACACGGCCGAGTAAAAGTTGAGAACGTAGGTCCCGCCCCGCATCGCCGTGCGAGCGTATCCGACCGGGAGCCCGGTGGGTGATTCTCGGTATGGACGGGTGTTGCGGTGGCTGAAGGTTTCGCGGCCGGACGCCGATGAACGAGGGAGCCATGGGAATGGGCGCATCCACACGCCGTCATCTGCTCGCCGTCGCCACGGTGGCGACCGCGCTGCTGGCCCCCGCCTGGAGCCAGGCCTCGGCCGCCTCCTGCGCCGGAAAGCACGCGACGATCGTCGGCACCCCGGGCAACGACGTCCTGGTCGGCAAGCGGGGCAGCGACGTGATCTACGGCGGAGGCGGCAACGACCGGATCCTCGGCGGGCCGAACGGCAACGACACGATCTGCGGAGGCCCGGGCGACGACACGCTCGTCGGCGGCAGGGGCTTCGACTCCCTCTATGGCGGTGGCGGCAACGACCGCCTGATCGGCGGGACCGGAAGCGACGACCTGCGCGGCGGCGGTGGCGACGACACCCTGATCGGGGCCAAGGGCGGCGACAGCCTCTACGGCGGCGGTGGCGAAGACCTGCTCTCCGGTGGCCGGGGCCCGGACCGCCTCAGGGGCGGGCCCGCCGACGACACGATCTTCGCCGGCAAGGCCAGCGACCTGGTCGTCGAGGGCGAAGGCGGCGACGACCGCCTCGTCGGCGGCCGCGGCAACGACCATCTCGAGGGCGGGCCCGGCAACGACAGGATGGCCGGCGGCCTCGGCGACGACAAGCTCGACGGCGAAGGCGGTGCCGACACGCTGCTCGGCGGCCACGGCCGGGACGAGCTCGACGGAGGCCCCGGCGACGGCGACATCCTCCGCGGCGACATCGGCTTCGACCAGCTCAACGGTGGGCCGGGGGCCCGCGACATCGCCTCCTTCGCGACCGCCTCGACCGCGGTCGAAGCCGACCTCGCCCGGGGAACCGCCCATGGCGACGGGCGCGACAGGATCGGGCCCGGCACCGAGGACCTGGTCGGATCGGCGTACTCAGACGTGCTGCTGGGCAACTCGGGCCCGAACCGAATAGACGGCGGCGCCGGCTATGACGACCTCAACGGCCGCGGCGGCGGCGACGAGCTGCTCGGCGGGCCCGACGGAGCCGATTGCCAGGACGCGATGCAGACCGAAGCCTGCGAACCGCCGCCGGCGGCCGGCAACGGGACGACCGTCGTCTACAGCCGCAGCCTCGACGGTGGCGCCACCCTGGCCGTGCGGGGCACCGACGCGTCGAACGACATCCAGGTCGCGATGAGCGGAGGGCAGCTGTTGGTCGGCGACTCACTCTCCCCGATCCCGGCGACGAACGTGACCGGCTGCCAGGCCAACGGCGGCGCGATCTGCCCGGGCGACGCCGGCTTCATCCTCGTCGACGCGGGAGCCGGCGACGACCGCGTGAGCATCGCCGGCTCGGTGCCGGCCTCGATCGAAGCGCGACTCGAAGGCGGCCCCGGTGCCGACGAGCTGCTGGGCGGCAAGGGCAGCGACATCCTCGAGGCCGGCGACGACTCCGACCCCGACCGGCTGGTGGGCGGGCCGGGCGATGACGCCCTGATCGGCGCTCGCACCGACACCCCCGTCCCCTACTCGAGCGGCAAGAGCACGATGCTCGGCGGCCCCGGAGCCGACGTGATGGTCGGCGGCGATCCCTGCGACGGCGACGTCTACGACGGCGGCCCCGGCAACGACGACGCCAACTTCTTCCGCTTCACCCCCGGGGTCAGGGCCCAGCTGGGTGGCTCGATCAGCCGCAACGGCGGCAGCTGCGAAAAGGGCCGGATCGATAGCTCGGTGGAGGCGATCGAGGGCTCGCCGGGGCCCGACGTGCTGATCGGCAGCAACCGCGGCGACACCATCTACGGCAAAGGCGGCGCCGACACGCTGCTCGGCCGGGGTGGCAACGACCGTCTCTCCGGCGGCCCCGGCCATGACCGGCTGGTCGGCGGCCCGGGGCGCGACAGCCTGGTCCAGTAGCGTCGCCCTGCGAGGCCCGGCTTCAGCGCCGGAACCCCTCCCGCCCGAGCAAAGGGACGAACCGGCAGGCCCCGATCTCCTCCCTCTCGAAGCGCCCGCCGCAGCGCCGGAAGACGGTGAGCATGTCGACCTCCCCGGCTGCGATCGGCGCAACCAGTCGGCCGCCCTCGACGAGCTGCGCGAGCAGCGCCCCCGGCACGGAGGGGGCGGCGGCGTGGACGGCGACCGCGTCGAAGGGCCCGCGCCCGGGCACGCCGCGGCTCGCATCTCCGACGAGCAGCTCGACGTTCTCGACGCCGAGCTCGTCGAGCGCCCCCCGCGCCCGCTCGCCGAGCCCCGGCTGCAGCTCGACGGCGATCACCTCCGTGGCGAGCAGCGCCAGCACCGACGCCGAGTAGCCCGACCCGGCGCCGACCTCGAGCACGCGCTCGCCGCCCCGCAGCTCCAGCGCCTGGCAGATCGCGGCGACGATCCAGGGCTGGGAGATCGTCTGCCCCTCGCCGATCGGCAGCGCCGAGTCCTCGTAGGCCCGCCCACGCTGCCGGTCGGGCACGAAGAGCTCGCGAGGCACCTCGCCCATCGCCCTCAGCACCCGCTCGTCGTCGATTCCGCGGCGGCGCAGCTGCCGATCGACCATCTCCCGGCGTGCCGTCGCGGCGCCGGTCATCGGAGTTCGGGCGTCGCCACCGCAGTCAGTAGATGTAGTTGTTCAGCTTCGGCGGGTCGAGGACGGTGACCCGGCCGCGCCCCGGGCGGACGACGCCGGCCCGCTCGAGGTCGGCGAGGAAGCGGCTGACGCTCTCGCGCGAGGTGCCGGCGAGCTGCGCCAGGTCGGCCTGGTTCATGCGGATCGTCACCTCGCCGCCATCGCCGTCGAGCGCCTCCTCGGCGACGAGCTGACTGAGCACGCCCGCGACCCGGCTCGGCACGGTCTGGAAGGACTGGCGCGAGATCCGCTCGTTGGCGGCGCGCAGCCTCCGCACCAGCGCCGCGATGAGCTTCACCGTGATCTCGGGGTGGCGGGCGAGCAGCGACCTCACCTCGCTCGCCGGCAGGGCAAGGAGCTCGCCGTCCGACAGCGCTTCGACGCTCGCCGAGCGCACCTCGCCGTCGAGCATCGCCAGCTCGCCGAAGATGTCCCCGACGCCGAGGGTGGCGAGGGTGATCGCTCGACCGTCGGGGTGCTCTCGCGTGACCCGGAAGCTGCCAGAGCGAACGATGTAGCAGGCATCGGAGTGATCGCCCTCGTGGAAGACGCGCGTCGCGGCGGGGAACGAGCGCGGCACCGCCACCCGGGAGAACCGCTCCAGCTCGTCCTGCTCGAGGTCGGCGAAGAGCGGCACGCTCCGCAACAGCCCGACCGCGCTCTGGCTCTCCCCCGGCTCGTCCATGCTCCCGATTATCCCCGCTCCGGCCTCCGACGGGGCCAGGCTCCTATCCCCACGGAGGGAGCCTGCCCGATCGCCGTCAGTCGGCGACTGCCGTCAGCTTGCGGGGGCCGCGGCTGAAGCCGGCTCCGACCAGGGCCTCCTCATGCCCGGAGCCGATCACCGGCTCACCGTCGAGCTTCTCGACAGCCAGCCTCGGCAGGCGGCCGCCGGCGACGGCGTCGGCGAGGGCGCGCATCGCCATCTCCAGCTCCTCCCCGTCCAGCTCGACCAGGCGCAGGATGCCGCGGCCTCCACGCTCCACGTAGAGGATCGGCGCACCGTCGCGGAGCAGGACGTGAGCGCCGGGCGCCCGCGAGGGCCGGCGCCCGCCCTCGCGCTTCGGCCATGAGAGCGAGGCGCCGTAGGGGTTCGCCGGGTCGGCGGCGGCCAGCACCTGGAAGGCGCCCTCGGCATCGGGCAGCGAGCGCAGCCGCTCGACCGCCCCCGGCAGGGCGAACTGGGCGCCGCCGAGACCCTCGACGAAGTAGCCGCGACGCGCCGTGCCGAGCAGCTCGAGGTTGCCGAGCTCCGCATAGAGGGTGGAGAAACCGCCCGGCACCCCCTCTGCCAAGACCGTCTCCCGGGTGACGATGCCGTAGCGCTCGAGCATCAGCTCCGCCTGGGCGCGCAGGCGCGGGCCGGCGGCGGGGGCGTTCTCGAACAGGGGGGCGACCAGGGACCAGCGGCCCTGCACGGCGGCGCCACCGGAACCCCGGCGGCGGGCGAAGCGCCGGCCGCCGCGCTCCTGCGTGGGCACCGCGCGCAGCCGCGGGGCGCGAAGGGGCGCGAAGGCGTCGTTGGTCACCTCGCCCGACCAGGCCAGGTCCCAGAGCGCGCCGTGCACCTCCTCGACCGGACGCTCGAGCTCGGCGATCAGGTCGAGCCAGAAGGCGGGGGCCACGGCGAGGCGCTCGCGGATCGCGTCGTGCGCCTCTCCCTCGGGCGGCTCCAGCTTCGCGTTCGCGGGAGGCGGGCCGGCGAGGCGGACGTCCTCGCGGAAGTAGAGCGCCACCCGGCCGTCGTTGCGGCCGCGCGCGCCGGCGCCGATCCAGACCAGCTCGCCGCTGGTGCAGAGCTCGTCCAGCCAGGTCGGCGAGTAGGCGCCGAGCCTGCGCGGGAGCACGTCGCCCTCCCAGGCGGCGGGGGTCAGGGCGACGCCCTGAAGCGGCACCAGCGCATCGCGCAGGCGGTCCACTCCCGCCCCTGCGGGACGGTGGGCATCGACGTTCTGCCAGCTCGAGAGGAAGCGGGCGAAGCGGTCCCTGGAGGCGGGCTCGACCTCGCGGCGCAGGTGGGCGAGGCTGGCGCGGCGGATGCGGCGCAGGACGTCGGAGTCGCACCACTCGCGCTCACTGCCGCCCGGCAGCAGCTCGCCGCGGACGAGGGCGCCGGAGCGTTCGAGCTCACGCAGTGCCGGCGCCGGGTCGATCCCGTAGCGGCGCGCCGGCCGGGAGGTCGGAAACGGCCCGTGGGTGCGGGCGTAGCGGCCGATCAGGGCGAGCAGCGGCTCCGCGTCCGCCTCGAGGAAGCTCTCCGGCAGCCCGGGCGGGGGCGGGACGCCGAGCGCGTCGCGGTAGGTGCCGGCGTCCTCGGCGGCGATGTAGCGCTCCTCGCCGGCGATGCGGACGGCTGCGACCCGGCGCTCGGCGACCAGCTTCTCCAGCATCGAGTCCGCCGAGTAGCCCTCGGCGACGCGCTCGGCGCACTCCTCCGAGCTCAGGTCGCCGACCCTGCGCAGCACCTGCTGGAGGGCGTCGCGGTCGCTCGCCCTGGCCTGCTCGGACCGGTGCTGCAGCTGGTCCTCGACCTCGGCCAGCGCCTCCGCGTCGATCAGGTCGCGCAGCTCCTCCTGGCCGAGCAGCTCGCGCAGCAGGTCGCGGTCGAGTGCCAGGGCAGCGGCGCGGCGCTCGGCGTTGGGCGTGTCCCCCTCGTACATGTAGGTGGCGACGTAGTCGAAGAGCAGCGAGGAGGCGAAGGGCGAGGCGGAGGGGGTCTCGACCTCGACCAGCCCGAGGCGCCGCGAGTGGAGGTCGCGCAGCAGGTCCGCGAGGGAGGGAAGGTCGAGGACGTCGCGCAGGCACTCGCGGTAGGTCTCGAGAATGACCGGGAAGCGGGGATGCTCGCGGGCGACCTCGAGCAGGCTCTGGGACTTGAGCCGCTGCTGCCAGAGCGGGGTCCGCTTGCCGGGGTAGGCGCGCGGGATGAGCAGCGAGCGCGCGGCGTTCTCCCGGAAGCGGGCGCCGAACAGCGCCGAGCCGGCGAGCTCGGCGACGACCAGGTCCTCGAGCTCGTCCGGGTCGACCATGATCAGCTCGGCGGAGGGCGGCTCGTCGGCGTCGGGCAGGTGGATGACGATCCCGTCGTCTGACCAGATCGCGTCGGCCTCGAGGTCGAGCTCGCCCCTGATCTTCTGTGCAAGGGCGAGGCCCCAGGCGGCGTGCACGCGGCCGCCGTAGGGCGAGAGCACGCAGAGGCGCCAGTCGCCGATCTCGTCGCGGAAGCGCTCGACGACGATCGTCTCGTCGGAGGGGACGACCCGGGTCGCCGCCTGCTGCTCCCGCAGGTAGGCGACCAGGTTCTCCGCCGCGAGCCGGTCGAGGTCGCACTCGGCGGCGAGCTCGGCCGGGTCGCGGGAGACGGCCTCGCGGGCGAAGGCGCCGATCGCCCGGCCCAGCTCCGCCGGGCGGCCGATTCCGTCCCCCTTCCAGAAGGGGACCGCGCCCGGCACCCCCGGGGCGGGGGTGACGATCACCCGGTCGCGGGTGATGTCCTCGATCCGCCAGGTGGTCGCGCCGAGCAGGAAGGTCTGGCCGGGGCGGGCCTCGTAGACCATCTCCTCGTCGAGCTCGCCGACCCGGCGGCCGTCCGGCAGGTGGACTCCGTAGAGGCCGCGATCGGGGATCGTGCCGGCGTTGGTGACCACCAGCTGGCGGGCGCCCTTGCGGCCGTGCAGGGTGCCGGCGGCACGGTCCCAGACGAGGCGCGGCCGCAGCTCGGCGAAGCGGTCCGAGGGATAGCGCCCGTCGAGCATGTCGAGGACGTTCTCGAGCTGCTCGCGGGAGAGCTCGCGGAACGGCTCGGCGGCGGTCACCAGCCGCTCGACCTCGTCGACCTCCCACTCGTCGAGGGCCGCCATCGAGACCAGCTGCTGGGCGAGCACGTCGAGCGGGTTGCGGGGGATCACCGTCTCCTCGATCTCGCCGGCGCGCATCCGCTTGGCAACCACCGCGCACTCGAGCAGGTCGGCCCGGAACTTGGGGAAGATCCGGCCGCGGGAGACCTCGCCCAGCGAGTGGCCGGCGCGGCCCACCCGCTGCAACCCGCGGCTCACCGACTTCGGCGACTCGACCTGGATCACCAGGTCGACTGCGCCCATGTCGATCCCCAGCTCGAGGCTCGAGGTGGCGACAAGGCAGGGCAGCTGCCCGCTCTTCAGCATCTCCTCGACCACCAGCCGCTCCTCGTGGCTCAACGACCCGTGATGCGCCCTCGCGATCTCCACCTGACCATCACCGCTGCCCGCGGGTCCTGACGGCGGTGCCGAGGGGGCGCTGCGGGCCAAGCTGTCCTCGACCCCCTCGACACCGCCGCCACCCGCGGGATAGGGGCGATCAGCCGGCGACCCCGCACCCTGGGCCTGCTCAGTGGCGGGCAGGGTGCCGCCATGCTCAGTGGCGGGGAGCTCGGCCGGGGGCTGCTCGGCGGCCAGCTCGTTGAGCCGCTTGGCAAGCCGCTCGGCCGCGCGGCGGGCATTGACGAAGATGATCGTCGAGCGGTGCTCGCGGACCAGATCGAGCAGCCGCGGGTAGATCGCCGGCCAGATCGAGCGGATGTGGGCACTCGGCTCGCCCTCGGCCGGGACGCCCTCCGAGTTGGGATAGTTGGGTGCCCCGGGCTCGGCCATGTCCTCGACCGGCACGACGATCTCCAGGTCGAGCTCCTTCGTCCGGCCCGCGTCGACGATCTCGCACTCCCGCCTCGGCCCGACGAGGAACTCCGCTATCCGCTCCAGCGGCCTCTGCGTCGCCGAGAGCCCGATCCGCTGCACGGCGGGACCATCCGCGGCTGTGGCGGGCGGGCCGGCATCGGAGCGGACGAGGCGCTCGAGGCGCTCGAGCGTGAGAGCCAGATGGGAGCCGCGCTTGGAGTGGGCGACGGCGTGGATCTCGTCGACGATCACCGCTTCGGTGGTGGCGAGGATGTCGCGCACGCTCGAGGAGAGCATCAGGTAGAGCGACTCCGGGGTGGTGATCAGGATTTCCGGCGGGTCCTTCTTCATCGCCCGCCTCTCGGCCTGCGGCGTGTCCCCGGTGCGCAGCCCGACCGAGATCTCGGCGCCGATCCCCCTCAGCGGGGCGCGCAGGTTGCGCTCGATGTCGTAGGAGAGCGCCTTGAGCGGCGAGACGTAGACGATCCGCACCCCCGGTCGCCGGGCCGAGGAGCTCTGGCCATCTGGGGGTTTCGACCCCTCGGTGCTGATGCCGCGCGAGAGGAGGTCGATGCCCCAGAGGAAGCTGGCGAGGGTCTTGCCCGATCCGGTCGGGGCGCAGATCAGGGTGTGGGCGCCGCGGGAGATCGCCTCCCAACCGCCGGCCTGGGCCGGCGTCGGTCCCTCGAAGGACGACTCGAACCAGCGCCGGACGGGCGCGCTGAAGGGCGCCAGCGGGTCGGATTCCGGGGTCGATCTCCGATCGGTGCTCAACCCACCGAGCTTACGCGCTCCTCGCGCCGGGCGCCTTGTCCGCACTATGGTCCGAAGCTGGGACGCAGGCCGCTCCATTGCGCCAGCGTCCGCGTCGGCGGCGCGCCCGCGAGCGGGAGCGGAGGAGGGGGCGTCTTTCAGGGCCTGCCGCCGGCGAAGCGGACGTAGGCCTTCCACGAAGGCCGGGGCACGAAGCCCGGAGCGAACAGGCCGGAGCCGTCGCAGAAGTTGCAGGCGCCGGCTCCGGTCTTCGACCGAGAACCAGAAAACCTGCCTGACCCGCCAGCCGCCGCTGCTTCCTCTTCAGCATGCGGAAGGCCCCCTTGAGCTGTGCGGCCTGGCCGTGAGGCCCTTCTCGAAGCCGTTGAAGCCGTTCTTCTTCGAGGGCTTGCCGGCGCTCCAGCCCAGCTCGGTGATCCAGAGGCCCGGCGCCGGGGTCGTGGGCCGCCTTCAGCGCGTGTGCCGCAGGGATTCGATGTAACTTCGCGATTTCGTGGAAGTCGTAGCTGTACGGATGGAGGGCGACGCCGTCGAACTTGCTCTTGATCCCCCGCTGAACTTCGCGTAGAGCCGTCGGAGGAAGTCGGTTGCGAAATAGGCGAGCGGCGGCCTGTGCCTGTATTCGGCTTCCTTGGGCGCCGCGAAGAGGCCGCCGAGGACGACCTTCGCCCGCGGGTCGGCCCGCCTGATCACCGGGTAGGAGAGCTTGATCAGCTTCCCGTACTCGACCGGGTTGGGCCGGGCGACGAAGTACTTGAAGTTGGGCTCGTTCCAGAGCTGCCAGACGTGGACCGGCCGGTAGGGGACGTCGGGATGCGTCGACCAGAAGGATCCGCCCCGCCCCGTAGCGGCCGACCGCTTCGGCAGGAAGGTCCTCCAGCCGCGCTTCTGGACGCCATTGCGGACAGGCAGGTTGCGGGGCGCCGAGACGTGTGGCACGGCGATTGACGATGACGGACCTCACCGCCCAGTCGGGGGCGCCGGTGACGAAGGGAAGACTTCGATGCCGGCCCGGGCGGCGCCGGAGACCAGCTCGTCGACGTGCCGTTCCAGTTGAAGGCCGTCGCCCGCCTCCGCCTGCACGGCGCCCCATTCGATCGGGATGCGGACGCTGTCCACGCCGCCCAGCCTGCAGGCGCTGGAACTCTTCTTCGGTCGGGGTCCCCTGCGGGGCGACGCCCCAGAAGTTGCGCCGGGCAGCGCGGCGGCCGATGCCGGGCCGGCGCAGAGGGCGGATACCGCCACGAGCGCGGCGACGACGGCCAGAGCGCGAGCCCGCCCCGAGGCCCCTGCCCGGATCTGGGCCATCGGCTAGCCGGCCTTGGTCGGGAGCGAGGACCCGGCGCCCGGGCGCTGCCGGCGTTGACGGAAGAGCACCGCCCCGAGCGAGATCGCGGCGAGGACGCCGATCGCGATCAGAATCGGGACCAAAGGCGAGGAGCCGCCGCCGCCGCTCGCGGGCGGAGTGCCGGGCTGGCTTCGGTCAGCGGGTCGGCCTGCTTCAGGCCCGTCTTGCCGCCGGGAGTCGCGCCCCTGTCTTGGCTACCCTGACCCGTGCCGCCGCCGTTGCCGGTGGCTGCGCCACCGCTTCCCGAACCAGAGCCAGAACCAGAGCCAGAGGTGTTGCCTCCGTTGCCCGAACTGCCACCCCCGAACTCGACCCACCAGGCGCAGCGGCGCCGCCGCTTCCCGGGGATTCGGACGACTCGGCGATCTGTTCGTCCGGGGTCGCTGCTTCCCGTTCGCCTTGGGAGAGCAGGGTCGTATTGGATTTCGCTCGAGTCGGCCTGAGCGAGAATCGGAAAGCACGCCGATGCCAGCAGAGCAAGCACTGACGAGAGCAAGAGAACTGAGCGGCCCCAGCCATGGGGCCCCTGGCGGTGGATCGAGGTCATCCGTCGCAAGGTTAGAGCAATACGCGGCGCTTCTCGCACCAGTGGCGCTGCTGGTCGGGCTCGCCCTGAGCGACGGGGGATTCGAGGTTGGCAGCCGCCATGTTGCCGGGCTGGCCGCGTGGCTCGTGGTGGTCGGACTGCTGGTCCTCGGCGCGGGCTCGCGGGCACGGGTGGGCTGGCCGCTTTACGCGACTGCGGGCCTGTTCGGCTGTTTGGCTCTGCTATCGGCAATCTCGTCCGCATGGTCGGGATCGATCGAGCTCAGCGTGATCGAGGCAGACCGCCTTCTGGTCTACCTGGCTTTCTTTCTTGCCGCCTTCCTGATCGCTCAAACCGACGAGAGGCGCCAACGTTTCGCAGAAGGCCTTGCAATAGCTGTCACGATCACCGTCCTTCTCGGCCTCGCCAGCCGCCTCCTTCCCCACGTAATCGAAGTGACACATGGACTGGGCAGCGGCCCGCGGCTGCGCTACCCGCTGGGCTACTGGAACGCCAACGGGGCAATGTGCGGGATCGCCACCGCGATGCTGCTCTGGCTCAGCCGCAACGCGCGCTGGACGGCGATGCGCTGGGCCGCGGTCGCGGCGATGCCGGCGGTGATGCTGACCCTGTACTTCACGTACTCGCGGGGCGGCGTCCTGGCCCTGGCGGTGGGCGTGCTCTGCATGGCGGCCCTCTCGCGCGACCGGCTCTGGATGCTCGCCACCTTCGGGATCGCCGCCCTCGGCGCCCTGCCGGCGCTGATCGCGGTGCCGCAGAACCGCAGCCTCGCCGACAACGTCGCCTCCCAGGCCTCGGTCGACCAGGGCGTCACGGTGCTGCTCATCCTGCTCGCGGGGACGGCGCTCTCCGTCGGCCTCTATGCGCTGCTGCGGCGGGCCGAGGCGCGCGAGGGAGCCGCGACCCGGCGGGCGCTGGAGCTCTCGCGCGATCGCGGGGTGCTGAGAGCCGCGGCGGTCGCGCTCGGGGTCGTCGCCGTGGTAGCGGCGGTCACCCTCGGGAGCCGTGTCTGGAACGACTTCTCCAGCTCCGACATCGCATTCCCCAACGACCCCGCCCAGCACTTCTCCGACCTCTCCAGCGCCGGCCGCCACGACTTCTGGAGGGTGGCGATCGATGCCTTCGGGGAAAAGCCGCTGCTCGGCCACGGCGCGGGGACCTACCAGTTCGCCTGGGACCGCCTGCGCTCGATCGACCTCAACGTCGTCGATGCCCACTCGCTCTACCTGGAGAGCGTTCGCCGAGCTCGGCCTGCTCGGCGGCATTCTGGTCCTGGCGCTGTTCGGGACGGTCCTCTGGACCGGCCTCTCCGCCTGGCGCGCGAGCTCCGGCCGCCGCCGCGAGGCCTACGCGGCGCTGTTCACGGCGACGATCGTCTTCTCGGTCGGGGCGGCCTTCGACTGGTTCTGGGAAATCGCCGGGCTCGCGGCGGTCTTCTGCCTCGGCGCGGGGCCCTGGCGGCGGCCCGCTGCGCGCAGGCCTCGCCAGAGCCGCAGCGGCCGGAAGGCCGGCGCTTCGGGATCGTCGTGGGCGGCGTCGCCCTCGGCTGGCTCGCGGCGGTGGCGCTGATCGGCCCGCTGCTGGTCGAACGGGAGATCGACGCGAGCCAGCGGGCGGTCGCCGACGGCGACATCCTCAACGCGGTCAGCCACGCGGACACCGCCCGCTCGATCGAGCCCTGGGCCGCCTCGCCCTACCTCCAGCTGGGCCTGATCGCCGAGGAACGGGGCGAATACGACCTGGCAATCGAGAGGCTGAGCCAGGCGATCGACCGCGAGGACGGCAACTGGAAGCTGTACGCGCTGCGGGCCCGGGTGGAGGGAGCGGCGGGGGATTCCGCGGCGGCGCGCGCCGACATCGCCAGGGCGCGTGAGCTCAACCCGCTCGCCCCGCAGCTCCAGGGGGTGGTCGAATGAGCCCGAAGGCGAAGGCGGGGGGCACCCCGCGGCCCGCCGCAGGCGGCGAGCCGGGCGAGCGGTCGCCGCGCAAGAAGCCGAAGCGCCTCGACAGCGCCGAGGAGTCGCGCCAGCGGGGCGCCCAGCTGCGCCGCCTGCTCGCCACCGGCGACTGGGTGGCGATCGTCGCGGCGCTGGCGGTGGCGACGGCGGCGACCACCAGCGCAGACGTCGCCACCCTGTTCTGGGCGGTGCTCTTCAGCCCGGCTTGGGTCCTCGTCGTCAAGCTCCACGGCCTCTACGACCACGACCACCGCCGGATCCGCCACAGCACCCTCGACGAGGTCCCGTCTCTGGTCTCAGCCAGCGTGCTCGGCACCCTTGCCCTCGACGGCCTGCTGGCGCTGACCCCGGCCGGCGCGCTGACCGCCGGCACCGCGGCGCTGGTCGGCGTGCTCGCCTTCGCCGGCAGCTTCTCGCTGCGCGCCGCCTCGCGGTTCGCCTGGCAGCGGCTGACGCCGGTCGCCGTCGGCCTCGTCGTCGGACCGGCCGAGCTGGCCGACCGGGTCGGGCGACGCCTCGCCACCCATCCGGAGGCGCGGCTGCACCTGGCCGGGTACCTGGCGCCGCCGGGGGAGGCGGCTACGGCCGCCGGGCTGCCGCGGCTGGGAACGGTCGCCGACATCGAGCGGGTCGCCGCCGAGCAGCAGGTCGAACGGGTGATCGTCACCGAGCAGGAGATGGGCGAGCCGGCGGCCGAGCGCCTGATCGAGGAGTGCAAGGCGGCCGGGCTGGCGCTCACCTTCCTGCCTCGGCACTACGGGCTGCTGGGTCCCGGGATCGAGCTCAACCGGCTCGCCGAGCTGCCGGTTCTCGACTTCCGCTTCTCGGACCCGCCGCGCTCGACGATCGCGATGAAGCGCGCGATGGACATCGCCGTCTCCGCCGTCCTGCTGGTGCTCCTCTCGCCGCTGCTGCTGGCGATCTCCGCCCTGATCCTGCTCGACAGCGGCCGGCCGGTCCTCTTCCGCCAGGGACGGGCGGGGCGCGAGGGCCGCCCATTCACGATGGTCAAGTTCCGCACGATGGTCACCGACGCCGAGGAGCGGCTGGGGGAGCTCGTCGACCTCGAGAAGCTCGAGGAGCCCGCCTTCAAGATCCGCGACGACCCCAGGGTCACGCGCATCGGCCGGGTGCTGCGCCGCGCCAGCCTCGACGAGCTGCCCCAGCTGCTCAACGTGCTCGCCGGATCGATGTCGCTGGTCGGCCCGCGCCCCGAGGAGGAGGCGGTCGTCGCCCTCTACGACGAGCGCCAGCGCGACAGGCTCGGGGTGAAGCCCGGGATCACCGGCCCGATGCAGGTCTACGGCCGCAGCGACCTGACCTTCGAGGAGCGGCTGGCGCTCGAGCGCGACTACCTCGACAACCTCTCGGTGTTCACCGACATGGCGATCCTGATGCGCACCCCAGGCGCGATCGTGCGCGGCGAGGGCGCCTACTGAGGACGGGGCAGGTCCAGGTATCCTCGCCCGGATGAGCGCCGAGCGAGCGAGCGAGGGCGAGCGCCACAACGGGCTCGCCTCCACGGCTCCAGACCCCGACCAGACCATCCTCGTCGCCGGCGGCGCCGGCTACATCGGCTGCGTGCTCGTCCCGCGGCTGCTCGACCGCGGCTACCGGGTGCGGCTGCTCGACCGCCTCTATTTCGGCGAGGAGCCGCTCGCCTCGTTCCGAGGGCGGGTGGAGCTGGTGGTCGCCGACGTTCGCGACATCCCCGCCGACGCGCTCGACGGGGTCGACGGGGTGATCAACCTGTCCGGCCTCAGCAACGACCCGACGGCCGAATTCGACCCGGAGGCGAACTGGCAGATGAACGCGATCGCCACCGAGCAGCTCGGGCGCGCCTGCCTCGGAGCGGGGATCGAGCGCTACGTCTTCGCCTCCTCCTGCTCGCTGTACGACGGCCTGCCCGCCGGCATGCACGCCGAGGACGCGCCGATGCAGCCGCGCGCCGCCTATGCGACGTCGAAGCGCTACGGCGAGGAGACGCTGGTCGAGATGGCCGGCGAGGGCCTTTGCCCGGTGATCCTGCGCAACGGCACCGTCTACGGCTGGAGCCCGCGGATGCGCTTCGACCTCGTCGTCAACACCTTCGTCAAGGACGCGCTCCTCTCCGGCGCGCTGAAACTGCACGGCGGCGGCTGGATGTGGCGCCCCCTGGTCGACGTGCAGGACTGCGCCGACGCGATGATCGCCGCCTACGAGGCCCCGGCCGAGAAGGTGCGGGGCGAGATCTTCAACGTCGTGCACTCCAACTACCAGATCCGCGAGCTGGCGATGATCGTCGCCGGCTCGGTGCAGCTGACCGGGCGCGAGGTGCAGCTCGACGAGGCGCCGGCGCCGGCGGTCTCGCGCGACTACGAGTGCGCCAACGCGAAGCTCTCCACGACGCTCGGCATCGTCCCGCGCCGCTCGGTGCTCGAGTCGGTCACCGAGATGCTCGGCGAGCTCGAGGGGCGGGACCCCGCCCAGCTCACCGACCCGCACCACTACAACATCCGCTGGCTCGAACTCCTCTGCGAGGTCCGGCCCGCCCTCGACTCCTTCCCAGCGGTCCTGTGAGGGCGCTGATAACGGGCGGTGCCGGCCAGCTCGGGCACGACCTCACCGAGCTGCTCGGTCCAGGCTCGGCCTTCCCCTTCACCCACGCTGAGCTCGACGTCGACGACGGGGAGGCGGTCGAGCGCGCCTTCGAGCAGGCCCGCCCCGACGTCGTCTTCAACTGCGCCGCCTTCCACAACGTCGACGAATGCGAGACCGCGGTCGAGCAGGCCTGGGCGATCAACGTGCGCGCCGTCAAGGGCCTCGCCTCGCGCGGCGTGCCGATCGTCCACGTCTCGACCAACTACGTCTTCGACGGCACCGCCGAGGAGCCCTACCCGGAGGACCACCTGCCCTCGCCGATGTCCTACTACGCGATCTCGAAGCTGGCCGGCGAGCACGCGGCCCTGGCCTACGGAGAGCGACCGCTGGTGGTGCGCACCGCGGGCCTCTACGGGACCCAGGGAAACGCCTCGAAGGGCGGCAACTTCGTGCAGCGGATCATCGCCGCGGCGGAGCGCAACGGCGAGCTTGCGGTGGTCGACGACCAGCGCCTGCAGCCGACCTTCACCGTCGACCTGGCGAGGGCCCTGGTCGAGGCGGTCGAGGCGGGGGCCGAGGGCGTGCTGCACCTGACCGCCGGCGGCGCCTGCTCGTGGTTCGAGTACACGCGGGCGATCATGGAGCTGGCCGGAGTCGAGGTGCCGATCGAGCCGACCGAGACGACCGTGCCCGAGGGCGGCGCGGCAAGGCCGCTGAACGGGGTCCTGGCGCGACCCCGGGCCGACTCGCTGGGGCTGACGCCGCTGCGCCATTGGCGCGAGGCGCTCGAGGAATACATGACGCGGGCCGGGTTGGCCGGCTCCGCGGCCGACTGAGAAAGGCGGGAGCTGTGCGCAGACTGGAGACCAAGCTGGACGGCCCGATCCTGGTCGAGCTCGTCAAGCACGGGGACGAGCGGGGCTTCTTCGCGGAGACCTACAGGCAGGACTCCTTCGAGGAGATGGGCATACCGACGACCTGGGTGCAGGACAACCACTCGCGCTCCGCCGAGAGGATCGTGCGCGGCCTCCACTTCCAGCTCGGCGCCGGCGTCGCCAAGCTCGTCCGCTGCGGCCGCGGGGCGATCTACGACGTCGTCGTCGACCTGCGCAGGGGCTCGCCCACGTTCGGACAGGCCGAGGGATTCGAGCTGACCGAGGACAACATGCGGGTCGTCTACTGCCCGGTCGGCTTCGCGCACGGCTTCTGCACCCTGAGCGAGGTCGCAAACACGATCTACAAGCAGAGCGTCTACTACGCCACCGGGCCCGAGAGCGAGCTCAGCTACCGGGACCCCGCGCTGGGGATCGAATGGCCGATTCCGGCCGACGAGCTGATCGCCTCCGAGAAGGATGCGGCGGCGCCGACCCTGGCCGAGCTCGAGCCGCGGCTGGAGGGGCCGCAGTTCGAGTACTGAGCCGCCCGGCCCGCCGCTTCGACATTTCACCCTGCCCCGGCCGGGTGAGCTGTCAAAGCGGCGGCAGGAAGCGCCGCTCGGCCTCCTCGGCGACGCGCTCGGCGATCGCCAGCGAGGAGGTCGCGGCCGGCGATGGCGCGTTGCGCACGTGCAGCGCCCGCTCGGTGGCGGAGAAGACGAAGTCGTCGACCAGGCGGCCGTCCCGGGCAACGGCCTGGGCGCGGACCCCGACGAAGGCGGGCTCGACGTCGGCGGGCTCGAGCTCGGGGACGTAGCGGGCGGCAGCGGCGACGAGCGAGCGCCGCGAGGCGGCGTGCCGGATCTCGGTGAGGCCGGTGCGCCACCAGCGGCGGAACATCCGCCAGGATCCGGGCCAGGCCAGGGTGCGGCCGATGCCCTCGGCGCCGAGCAGGGCGGTCGGGCCGACCAGGACGTCGCCCCCTATGTGCCTGGTCAGGTGCACGCCGAGGAAGGGAAGCGAGGGGTCCGGAACCGGATAGATCAGGGAGCGGACCAGCTCGCGCCGCAGCGGCGCGAGCTTCAGGTAGGCGCCGCGGAAGGGGACGATGCGCGGGTCGGGGTCGGCGCCGGCGTCCACCGCGAGGCGGTCCGCCCGGGCCCCGGCGCAGCAGATCGCGTTGCCCGCCTCCAGCGCCCCTCCGGAGTGGTGGACGAGCAGGCCTCTCGCCCTCGGCTCCAACGACCGGACTTCGCAGCCGAGCTCGACCGAGCCGCCCGCGGCGCGCAGGTCCTCGGCCAGAGCGGCGGCGACCGCGGCGAAGTCGACGATTCCCGTGTCCGGGCTGTGCAGGGCCTCGAGGCCCGCCGCATGGGGCTCGAGCTCCCGGATGCCGTCGGCGCCCAGGCGCCGCAGCCCCGCCACCCCGTTGGCCCTGCCTCGGCGCTCGAGCTCCTCGAGCCCCGGCAGCTCGGAGCGCTCGGTGGCGACGATCAGCTTCCCGCAGCGCTCGTGGGGGATGCCGCGCTCCTCGCAGAGCTCGTACAGCCGCGCCGCGCCGCGCACGCAGAGCTCTGCCTTCAGCGAGCCCGGCGCGTAGTAGATGCCGGCGTGGATCACGCCCGAGTTGTGGCCGGTCTGATGGGCGCCGATCCGCGCCTCGCGCTCCAGCACGACCACCCTGCTGCCGGGACGCCGGGCGACCAGCTCGCGGGCGACGGCGAGGCCGAGAATGCCCCCGCCGACCACCGCGATGTCGCATCTTTCGGCCACCAAGCGCTCGGATACGCTACTTCGGGTGCCCTCTCTAGAGATCGTGATCGTCTCCTCGACGGGAGCGCGGGAGCTGCTGCGCGCCTGCCTGCGCAGCCTCCGCGAGAACCCCTACACGGGCGGAGAGACCCGCGTCCACCTGGTCGACAACGCCAGCACCGACGGGACGCCGGAGATGGTCCGCGAGGAGTTCCCCGAGGTCGAGCTGCACGCGCTGGACTGGAACTCCGGCTTCTGCGTAGCCAACAACCTCGTGCTGCGCGAGGCAAGCGCGCCGTACGTGCTCGTCCTCAACCCGGACACCGAGATCTACCCCGGCTCGCTGGACCACATGATCGAGCTGATGGAGGACGACGCCCGGATCGGGATGTCGAGCTGCCGGCTCGAGCAGCGCGACGGCACCCTCGACCACGCTTCCAAGCGCTCCTTCCCGACCCCGCTCGGCTCGCTCGCCCACTTCCTCGGCCTCGGCGACCGGCTCGGGGGGCGCTTCGCCCAGTACAGGGCCCCGGAGCTGGGCGAGTTCGAGGTGGGCGAGGTCGACGCGGTGAACGGCGCCTACATGCTGGTCCGCAGGAAGGCGTTGGAGGAGGTCGGTCTGCTGGACGAGGGCTACTGGCTCTACATGGACGACCTCGACTGGTGCTACCGCTTCAAGCAGCACGGCTGGAAGGTCGTCTATGACGGACGCGTCTCCAGCATGCACGTGAAGGGCGGCACGACGAAACGGAAGAGCCACCGCGGCTGGCGGCACAACCTCGCTTTCCACCGCTCGATGGGGCGCTTTTACCGAAAGTTCTACGCGGGCGCCAACCCGATCGCCGACCTCGCCATCTACGTGGCGATCTTCGGCAAACTTGCGATCTCCGCGACCCGCTCGGCGATCGCCCGACGCAGCTTCGCCTGAGCGGCGCCTATCGGGCGGGGACGCCGACGTAGTCGCGCCCGGGCTCGATGCCGCGCAGGCTGATCCCCTGCTCGTCGACGAGGTAATCGTAGCCGAGTTCCTGCCAGCGGTTGTCTGGGTCGAGCCGGCGATAGCGCTCGACCCGGGCTCGCCGGTCCCCGGCGCGGATCATGCGCAGGTGGTAGATGCGCAGGTCTGCTGCGGGGTATTCGCCCTTCGGCGGCGGCCAGGGCGCCCAGATCGAGTGCATGCGGCGCCCGTGGAAACGGTGGCCGCGATCGCTCCTGAACAGGCATGCCTTGCGCTTCCCGCCCCAGATTCCGTCGACCCGCATCCGGTCCGGGGCGTCCCAGAGCTCGCAGAAGCGCACCCAGAGCGCCGGCTGGTCCGCCGCCTCGGCGCGGTCGATCTCGGCTTCGGCCCTCTTCCTGAAGCGGCGCTCGAGGCGCTCGTCGGCGTCGACTCCGAGCAGCCAGTCCGCCCGGTGCTCCCAGGCGGCTTCGGTCAGCGCCCTGTGGTTCGCGCCGTCGTCGAGCTCCCCGCGGGAGGCGGAGGGCGCGTCGATCACCTCGACGACCAGCGGCTGGGCCTCGAGGAACTCGCGGGAGCCATCGTTCGACCCATCGTCGAGGGCGAGGACGCCGTCGACCTGTTCGGCGAGGTTCTCGAACAGCCCGGGCAGGAAGCGCATCTCGTCGCGGACGGGAAGCAGCGCCAGCAGCCGGCGGCGCCTCCGCCTGCGGCGCAGCCGCATCAGCCGAGCGCTCTTCCGTACTGTTTTTCGTAGTACTCGCGGTACTCGCCGGAGCGGATCGGGCCCCACCAGTCCTCGTTCTCGCGGTACCAGCTGCACGGTGCGCTCCAGGCCCTCGGCGAAGTGGACCTCGGGCCTCCCAGCCGAGCTCGTGCGCAGCTTCTCGGAGGAGAGCGAGTAGCGGCGGTCGTGGCCGGGGCGGTCGGTGACGTGCTCGATCAGCGACTCGTCGGCGCCGGTCAGCTCGATCACCCGCCTGACCACCTCGATGTTCTCGCACTCGTCCGGGCCGCCGACGTTGTAGGCCTCGCCCGGGCGGCCGTCCAGCAGCACCGCGTGGATGCCGCGGCAGAAGTCCTCGACGTAGAGCCAGTTGCGGACCTGGCGGCCGTCGCCGTAGACCGGCAGCGAGTCGCCGTGCATCGCGTTGAGGACCATCAGCGGGATCAGCTTCTCCGGGTACTGGCGCGGGCCGTAGTTGTTGGAGCCGCGGCAGATCGAGGCCTCGACCCCGTAGGTGTGGGCGTGGGCGGAGACGAGCAGGTCGCCGGCCGCCTTGGTCGCCGAGTAGGGCGAGGAGGGGTCGAGCGGCGAGGTCTCGGTGAAGGAGCCGGACTCGATCGAGCCGTAGACCTCGTCGGTGGAGACCTGGAGGTAGCGGCCGGACGCCGAGCTCGCGGGCGGCGTCGAGCAGGACGCCGGTGCCGATCACGTGGGTGCGGGCGAAGGCGTCCTGGTCGTCGATCGAGCGGTCGACGTGGGACTCGGCGGCGAAGTTGACGACCGCGTCGGCCCCCTCCATCGCCTCGCGGACGACGACCGGGTCCTCGATCGCGCCCGACCACCAGCTCGCGTCCCTCGGGCAGGTTCTCGCGCCGCCCGGCGTAGGTGAGCTTGTCGAGCACCATGACCTCGTGCTCCTCGCCGACCAGCCGGACGTAGGTGGAGCCGATGAACCCGGCCGCGCCGGTGACCAGGAGCCTCATGCCGCCTCCCTCCCGCTCTGCTCGCTGTGCCAGGTATCCCGCCAGCCCGTCCTGCCAGGAGCGGCAGCTCGATCGCGTGCTCGCGCTGGCTGGCCAGCGCCGAGAAGGCCGGGCGCGGCGCCGGGCGGCCGAGCATCTCGGTGGTCGCCGAGAGCACCTTGCAGTCGACGCCGGCCTGCTCGAAGATCTCGCGCGCGAACTCGTACCAGGAGCAGTCGCCGGCGGCCGCCATGTGGTGGATGCCGTACTCGATCCCCTCGATCAGCCGCACGAGCCCGTAGGCGAGGTGCCAGGTGTAGGTGGGCGAGCCGACCTGGTCGCGGACGACGAGGACCTCGTCCTGGTCGGCCGCGAGGCGCAGCATCGTCTCGACGAAGTTGCCGCCGCCGATGCCGAACAGCCAGGAGGAGCGGACGATGAAGTGGCGCTGGTTGGCGGCGGCGGTCGCCTCCTCGCCGGCCAGCTTGGTGCGGCCGTAGGCGGAGAGCGGCGCGGTCTGGTCGGTCTCCACGTAGGGCGAGCCCTTGGCGCCGTCGAAGACGTAGTCGCTGGAGACGTAGACGACGGCTGGCGCCGACCGTCGGCGGCGGCGGCGGCCACGTTGCCGGCGCCGGCGCCGTTGACCGCCATCGCCGCCTCCTCGGCCTCCTCGGCGCCGTCGACGTCGGTCCAGGCGGCGCAGTTGATGACGACCGCCGGTCGCTCGGCGTCGAGCTTCGGCGCTCCAGCGCCGCGGCGTCGGTGACGTCCAGCTCGGCGTGGCCGAAGCCGACCACGTCGTGGCCGGCGTTGCCGGCGGCGAGCACCACGTCGCGGCCGAGCATCCCGGCCGCCCCTGTGACCAGGACCTTCATCGACGACTCGAGATCTTGATCTCGGAGTTGTCGCCGACCAGCAGGCGGAGCGTCTTCGGCATGCCCGTCGCTGCGGGTCAGCCGCACGTTGCGGCCGAGCAGGCTCGCCTCCATGCGCGTGCCGAGGTCCTCGACCACGGAGCCCGCGAGGACGATCGAGTGCTCGACCTCGGAGCGGCAGACGTGGACCTCGTCGCCGATCGAGGTGTAGGGGCCGATGTAGGCGTCCTCGATGCTGGCGCCGGCCCGATCACCGCCGGGCCGCGGACACCGAGCGCTCGCACCGTCGCCCCGGGCTCGAGCACGACCCGGCCCTCGACCCGGGAGGCCTCGTCGACCTCGCCCTCGATGCTGGTCTCCAGCTCCTCGAGCACGAGGCGGTTGGCCTCGAGCATGTCGGCGAGCTGGCCGGTGTCCTTCCACCAGCCGGTGACGACCTCCGACTGGACCCGGTGGCCGTCGTCGATCAGGCGCCTGGATCGCCTCGGTGATCTCCAGCTCGCCGCGCCAGGAGGGCTCGAGCGCCCGGGCGGCGTCGAAGATCGCCGGGCCGAACAGGTAGACGCCGACCAGGGCGAGGTCGGAGGGCGGGTCCTTCGGCTTCTCGACCAGGCGCACGATGCCGCCGTCGCCGTCGAGCTCGGCGACCCCGTAGTGCTCGGGGTCCGCGACCTGGGTGAGCAGGATCAGCGCGTCCGGCTCGCCCTCGCGGAAGCTCGAGACCAGCCCGCGCGAGGCCGTCGCGCGAGCAGGTTGTCGCCGAGGTACATGACGAACGGCGAGTCGCCGAGGAAGTCCTCGGCGGTGAGCACCGCGTGCGCGAGCCCGGCGGGCTCGTCCTGGAGGATGTAGGTGATCCTCGCGCCGAAGTCGGAGCCGTCGCCGACCGTCTCGCGGATCTCCTCGCCGGTCTCGGGGGCGATGATGATCCCGATCTCGGTGACCCCGGCGCCGACCAGCGCCTCGATCCCGTAGAAGAGCACGGGCTTGTTGGCGACCGGAACGAGCTGCTTCGCCGAGGTGTGGGTGATCGGGCGCAGGCGCGTCCCGGCGCCGCCCGAGAGGATCAATCCCTTCAGGTCTTGCATCGCCGCGCAAGGCTACCCGGGCCGGGACGAGGGCGCCGGGCGGAGCCCGGGTGGCCCTCGGGGGCCGGGGCCCATAGGGCGGGCCGGGGCCGGCGCTCATAGACTCGAGCCGGCAAGCCACCGTCGAGGGAGCGACCCCTGGGCCCCTGCGCCTATATCCCACATCACAACGGCTCCGAGCGGCTGCGGCGCGCGCTGCGCAGCCTGCGGGCTCAGACGCGGCCACTGGACGTCGTCCTCGTCGACAACGGCTCCAGCGACGACTCGGTGGAGATGACCCGCAGCGAGTTTCGCGAGGTGCGGACGACGCTCCTCGGCCGCAACCTCGGTTTCGGGCCGGCGCTGAACCGGGCGATCGCCGAGCATGGAGGCGACCCGATCGTGCTCCTCAACGACGACGCCGAGTGCGAGCCGCGCTTCGCCGAGTGCCTGCTCGAGGCGCTCTCGCCGGGCGCCCAGAGCGTCGCCGGGGTCCTGCTCCAGGAGCGGGCGCCGGAGCTGATCGACTCCGCCGGCGTCGTCGCCGACCGCACGCTTATGGGCTTCGACTACCTGCACGGCGAGCCCGCCGAGGCGGCGCTCGCGGCCGAGGCCCCGCTCGGCCCGACCGGCGGCGCGGCGCTCTACCGCCGCTCCGCCTTCGAGGCGGTGGGCGGCTTCGACGAGCGAATCTTCCTCTACTACGAGGACCTCGACCTGGCGCTGCGGATGGCGGCCGCCGGGGGCGCCTGCGCGCTCGCCCCCGAGGCACGGGCCGTGCACGCCTACTCGGCCAGCCTCGGCGCCAACAGCGGCGAGAAGTTCGCCCACACCGGCTGGAGCCGCGGCTACATGCTGCGCCGCTACGGAGTGATGCGCGACCCCCGCCTGGCGCTGCGGGCGCTCGCCTGCGAGGGAGTGCTGAGCGCCGGGCAGCTTGTCCTCGACCGCAGCGCGCGGGGCCTGGCCGGCCGCCTGCGCGGCTGGCACGCCGGCGCCGGCCTCGAGCGCCGCCACGCCGACCCCGAGGCGCTGCTCGACGTCTCCGCCGCCGAGGCGCTGCGGATGCGGCGCCGGCGGCGGGGCTAGGGATCGATTTCGGCGGCCGGGACGTGTAAGCCCCCAAATCGATCGTCAGCTGCGCAGGGCGGGACGCCTGCCCAGCCAGCGGCGGGCGGCGGCGGGGTCGCCCTCGCGGGCGAGGCGGCGGCGCTCGCGCAGCAGGGCCGGCAGGCGGCGGAGGGCGGCGAGCTTGCCGCCGAGCGTCGCCCGCAGGCGGCGCCTGGCGGCGGCGCGGGCAAGGGACCCGGCCTCGGCGGCGGCGATCAGGGGGATGGCGCGGGCGGGCATGAACTTGACCTGCGTGGAGAGGCGGTTGCGGGCGACGAGCCGGGCGTTCTCGGCGGCCGGGCGCTCGAAGCCCTCCGACCAGGAGGCGTTGCCCAGGTGCCAGGCCACCGCCTCCGGCACGTAGGAAAAGCGCCAGCCGGCGATCCGCGCCCTGACGTTGAGGTCGACGTCCTCGTAGAAGGCGAAGTAGCTCTCGTCGTAACCGCCGAGCCCCTCGAAGAGCTCGCTTCGCAGCAGGCAGGCGGCGCCGCAGACGCCGAACACCTCGCAGCCGGCGAGCAGGGGCGGCGACTGCGCCAGGCCGGCGCCTTCCTCGAAGGCGCGACCGTCCCGGGTCAGGCCCTGGCCGGCGCTGTAGAGCGGGGCTGCGGAGGCGTCGCGGGGGGCCGCCGGGTCGCCCTCCAGCTGCAGGATCCGAGGCTGGGCGCCGCCGAGGGCCGGATCGGCCTCGAGCGCCTCGGTGAGGCGTCCCGCGCAGCCCGGCTCCAGCTCGGCATCGGCGTTGAGGACGAGGACGAAGGGGGCGGAGACGCGGGCGGCGCCGAGGTTGACGGCGGCGGCGAAACCGACGTTGCGGGACAGGGCGAGGTGGGGCACGCCCTCGCGCTCGAGCCAGGCGACGGAGCCGTCGCTCGAGCCGTTGTCGACGACGAACCGCTCCAGACGCGCGCCCTGCTCGGAGAGCGAGCCGAGGCAGCGCGGCAGCAGCTCCGCCGAGTTCCAGCTGGGCACCACGACCGCGACCTCTGCAGGGCCATCCATCGGCCTGGAGCCTTTCACCCGGTGCGGATCTCCGGCACCGATTCGACAGGTAGCCTGCAGTCATGGGCACCACGGAACGCTCTGCCGAGCAGGCCTCCCAGCTGCCGCCGCTGCCGGTTTACATGGAGGCGCGCGGCGTCTTCGCCGACCGCTTCCTGTTCGGCGAGGGGATCGAGATCGGCCCCCTTCACCAGCCGCTCGCGATCCCGCCGCAGGCGCGGGTGCGCTACGTCGACCGGATGCTCACTCCCGACCTGCGCCGCGAGTACCCAGAGCTGGCCGGCTGGGACCTGGTCGACGTCGACGTCGTCGACGACGGCGAGCGGCTGGAGACGATTCCCGAGGAGAGCCAGGACTTCATCATCGCCAACCACTTCCTCGAGCACTGCGAGGACCCGATCGGCACGATCGAAACGCACCTCGGCAAGCTGAGGCCCGGCGGGGTGCTCTTCTACGCGGTCCCCGACAAACGCTTCACCTTCGACTACCGGCGGCCGGTGACCCCGATCGAGCACATGGTCGCCGACCGCGAGGAGGGGCCGCAGCGTTCGCGCGCCGAGCACTTCGAGGAGTGGTGCCGGCTGGTGATCGACGAGGAGTCGGGGGCGGTCGGCACCGCCGAACAGGCCGCCTCGGAGGAGTGGGTGCAGCGCCGCGCCCGCGAGCTCGAAGAGGCCGGCTACTCGATTCACATGCACGTCTGGACGCAGGCCGAGTTCCTGCAGCTGATCCTCGCTCTGCGCGAGAGGGTCGGCGGCGCCTTCGACATCGAGGCCGCGGCCCGGGTCGGGATCGAGTTCGTGGTCGTGCTGCGCAAGCAGGGCCCGTTGCCTCCGCCGGTCCCCGGCGAGGGAGGCGGTGGCGGAGCCGGCGCCCCGGAGCCGAGTTGGAAGAGGCGGGCGAGGGGCGCCCTCGCCCGGGCCCGGCGAGCGATCAGGCGCCGAACGGCGCGGCCATAGCCGTGGGGAGCTCCCCGGGGCCCGACGCGCCCCTCGCAATCGAAGCACGCGACCTGGAGAAGACCTTCAGGATCCCCATCCATCGCGTCGACTCGCTGAAGGAGCGCCTGGTTCGGCCCTTCGCCGCGAACGACGTGCGGATCCTGAAAGCGCTCGACGGAGTCTCCTTCGATATCGCCCAGGGCGAGTTCTTCGGCATCGTCGGCCGCAACGGCTCGGGCAAGAGCACCCTGCTCAAGCTGCTGGCCAGCATCTACCGCCCGGACGGCGGGCGGATCAGGATGGCGGGACGCCTGGCGCCCTTCCTCGAGCTGGGCGTCGGCTTCAACCTCGACCTCACCGCCCGCGAAAACATCATCCTCAACGGCGTGATGATGGGGCTCACCCCGCGTGAGACCCGCTCGCGCATCGATGAGGTGATCTCCTTCGCCGAGCTCGAGGACTTCACCGACCTGAAACTGAAGAACTACTCGTCCGGGATGCTGGTCCGGCTCGCCTTCTCGACCATGCTCCAGGCCGACGCCGACGTGCTGCTCATCGACGAGGTGCTCGCGGTCGGCGACGCCGCCTTCCAGCAGAAGTGCGCCGACGCCTTCAAGACGATGAAAGAGGAGGGCAAGACGATCATCCTCGTCACCCACGAGATGAGCACCGTCGAGGAGTACTGCCACCGGGCGATGCTGATCGGCGACGGGAAGGTGCAGCAGATCGGCGACCCGGCCGAGGTCGGGCGCCACTACCTGCAGCTCAACTTCGAGCGCGAGACGGCGGGCGACGAGCGGTTCGCCCAGCAGAGCGGCGACGAGGTCCGCCTGCTCGACACCTGGGTCGAGGACACCGACGGCCGGCGGCTGACCAATGTCGAACACGGCACCACCTTCAGGCTGCGGGCGGAGCTCGAGGTGCTCCGCGACCTGCCCGGCCTCGGCGTCAGCTACAGCATCAACAACTCCGACGGGGTCAGGGCGTTCGAGTTCGGGGTCATCCCCTCCCGGGAGGACGGCTCGCTGGCGCTGTCGGCCGGCGAGCGGGTGACCGTCAGCGCCGAGCTCGAGAACCTGCTCAACCCGGGCCGCTACCACGTCCACTGCGGCATCAACAGGATCAGCGGCGCCGGCGTCGCCCTCTACGTCCACAACGCGATCGACTTCGTCGTCTTCGGCGGCGACCCGGGACTGCGGGGTTTGGTCTCGCTGCCGCTCGAGGTCGAGACCAGGGTGGGGGCCCCCGCGTGAACGACACCCGATCCTCGGTCGGGCCCCTGCGCGAGGTCCGCGGCCCGTCGGCCCTGGGCGGCGGCGCGCGCCGCTTCTTCGACCTGCTTTGGCTGATGTCGGTGACCGAGTTCCGCCGCACCTACTTCGGCACCGTGCTCGGCTACGTCTGGTCGCTGATGCGTCCGCTGATGCTCTTCGGGGTGCTGCTCTTCGTCTTCACCAAGGTGTTCAAAATCGGCAGCCAGCTGCACAACTACCCGGTCCTGCTGCTGCTCGGCATCGTCCTTTTCACGCTTTTCCAGGAAGCGACCCAGAACTCGGTCACATCGGTGGTCGCCCAGGAGGGGGTGGTGCGCAAGACGCAGTTCCCGCGGCTGGTGATCCCGCTCTCCAACGTGCTGACCAGCGGCTTCAACTTCAGCCTCAACCTGGTCGTCGTCTTCACCTTCATCCTCGCCTGGGGAGTCGACCCGACCTGGACCTGGCTGCTGTTCCCGGTCGCGGTCCTGGCCCTGGTCGTGCTCACCAGCGCGGTGAGCATGATGCTCTCCGTGCTCTACGTCCGCTTCCGCGACGTGGAGATCATCTGGATCGTCCTCTCCCAGGTCCTCTTCTACGCGACGCCGGTCCTCTACCCGATCGAGCGGCTCGAAGACCCGCGCCTCGAACACCTGCTGATGCTCAACCCGCTCGCGGTGATCTTCGTCCAGGTCCGCCACTGGGTGCTCGAACCCAGCGCCCCGAGCGCCGCGGCGGCGGCCGGCGGCGCCGCGCGCCTGCTCGTGCCGCTGGCCATCTTCCTCGCGGTCTGCGCCTACGGCGCCTGGGTCTTCAACCGCGAGGCGCCGCGGGTCGCCGAGGACCTCTGACGACAGGCCGGTAGGCGCCGCGGCTCGCCCGGCGCCCCTGGCCGCTCAGCGGCAAACCCGAACCGGCTGGATCGCTTCGACCAGCAGGTACCAGGGACGTGTCGAGCGATCGGCGGGGATCCACACGCGGGAGACGGAATCGCCCGGCACGTTCTCGTACCCGACCGGGTGGGAGTCGACGGCGAACCTGCGCATCTGCAGCGTCGTCGAGGGGCCGGGATCGATAAGGACCCGCGTGGTGCCCGGCTCGAGGCGGACCTCCTGAGCTTCGGCGCCCCCGCCCGGGATCAGCTCGCAGCGCCCCGCCGCCACCGGGCGCGCGCCGCTCGCGAGCCGGGTGTTGACCCGGATCGGCAGGGCGGCGGCGAGGACGATGTCGGCCTGCGCGCGGCCGGGTTCCGGTGCCGATGCGAGTTCCTCCTGCGAGTAGGCGGGGGAGCCGTATTCTTCGACCGCGGTCAGGTATTTGCCGGCATAGATGTTGACCAGAGTCGGGGTGCCGGCGACGTCGGCGGTGAGCTCGAATTCCGGGTCGACGGTTTCGCGGGCGATCTCGATCGCGCTCGTGTCGGCGCGGGTGAGCACGGTCTGGTCGCGGAAATGGTCGTGCCCGTTCTTCAGCAGGACGAGGTTGGGGCCGATCGCGAGCACCGTGACCACCCCGGCCGCGATCAATGCCCGCCGGCCGAGGCGCTGCCCGGCGAGCAGGTTGGCGAGCACCATGAGCAGGAGGACCGCCCCGGCGTACTGGTAGCGGCTGCCGGTCGGTTCGCGGCCCGGGAAGTAGTTGAACGAGGCCAGCAGCCAGTAGGCGGCGAGCGCCGCGGCGGCCGGCCAGAGGGTGCGGACGAGCCCGGGCCGCCAGCGCCACTGCCGGTAGGCGAGGGCGGCGACCAGGGCGAGCAGCAGCGGGCGCCCCCAGGCCGGGTCGACGGAGTATTCGTCGAAGGGATTCGACCCCAGTCCGAGCAGGCCGCCGACCGTCGTCGCGAGGGCCTCGGCGACGTAGCGCGGCGAGTCGAGCAGGTTGCGGACCCCGAGATGGTTTTCCGCATCGTGTCCCCAGCCCAGGTACCAGCCGACGAAGAAGAGGACGGGGACGGCGACCACGTAGGCGCGCGCCAGCCACCGCTCCCGCGGGCCGAGCCCGATCGCGACCGCGGCGGCGAGGAAGAAGATGAGGCCGACGCTGGAGAAGGCGAAGCCGAGGACGAGGAACAGGCAGGCGGCCGCGTCGCCGAGCGGGTCCTCGCGCTCGAGCGCGAGCAGCGTCGCGATCCCGAAGAGGATGGAGCCGACGAAGCCGATCTCGAAGGGCCAGAGCACCGTCTCCCAGGCCGAGCCGAGGAAGAGCACCAGAACGGTGCCGAAGAGCGCCGGCCAGGCGCCGACCCGGCGGCGCAGGTAGACGAATAGCAGCGAGGCCGAGACCAGCAGCAGCACGATCATCAGCACGTATTCGGGCCGGGCGCTGTCCATCCCGAAGATCCGCAGCTGCAGCTGCTTGAGCAGGGCCGGGATCGCGACGATGTGCTCGTTGTGCGGTTCGAAGATCGTGTCGAGGGTGATCTCCCGCCGTTCGATCAGGAACGCCCAGGTGTCCTGGATGAAGGTGAGGTTCCAGGTCAGGGCGAGGGTGAGCGCGGCCGATGCGAGGAGGGCGCCCGCGAGCAGCAGGGTCGGTGCGTTGCGGGCGCGTCTCTCCACGGCGAGCGCCAGTGTATTGGCGGGTAGACTCGTCGTGCGATGAGCGAGCAAGCCGCGCAGGTGGACACCGTGGATGACGGGGCGGCCCCCCGCTACGACGAGTCGTACTACGCCAACTACTGGGGCGGCGGCGGCCCCTACGAGCGCAACGAGCGCTGGCAGCGGTTCTTCGGCGAGGTCGCCGACGGCATCGTCCGCGACTTCCACCCGACCAGCGTGCTGGACGCGGGCTGCGCGATCGGCCTGCTGGTCGAGGCGTTGCGCGCGCGGGGCGTGGAGGCATCCGGGTTCGACGTCTCCGAGTACGCCATCTCCCGGGTCCACGAGTCGGTCGCCGAGCACTGCCGGGTCGGGTCGCTGACCGAGCCGATCGAGGGCCGATACGACCTGATCACCTGCATCGAGGTGATCGAGCACCTGCCGCCCGAGGACGCCGACCGGGCGCTCGCCAACATCTGCGCCGCCACCGACCGGCTGCTGATCTCGACCACTCCCGAGGACTTCGGAGAGCCCACCCACCTGAACGTGCTCGCCCCCGAGGCCTGGTCGGCGAAGCTCGCCGAGCTCGGCTTCCTCCGCGACCTCGACCGCGACCTCGCCTACCTCTCCCCCTGGGCCGCCCTCTACACCCGCCGCGAGGAGGACGCCGCCGACGTCGTCCGCGACTACGACCGGGCCTGGTGGCGGATGCGGCGCGAGATCCTCGGCCTGCGCAAGTCGCTGCTCGAAACGCAGAATCGCGCCGCCCAGGGCGATTCGGCGGTCGGCGAGGTGGGGGCGCTCCGCCGGCGGCTCGAGGAGAGCGAGAAGGAGCTCCTCCGCCTGCGCGACCTGCTGATCGGCAAGGACATCGAACTGGGCGCCGCCAAGGGGCGGGTGGCGGAGTTCGAGGACAGGTGGGAAAGGCTCGAGAACGCGAAGTCGAAGATCCCCGGCTACCAGCTGCTGAAAAAGGTCCTGCGCCGCGGCTGAACGTGCCCGCTCCCCGCTTCTCGATCCTCACCCCGGTATACGAGACCCCAGAGCGGGTCCTGCGCCTGATGCTGCGCTCGGTGCGGGCTCAGAGCAACCCGGACTGGGAGCTTTGCCTCGTCGACGACGGGTCCGCGCAGCCGCACGTGCGCTCGATCCTCGAGCAGGCGCAGGCCGCCGACGAGCGGATCCGCGTCGAGCACCGGGAGGGGAACGCGGGGATCGTGCCGGCCTCCAACGACGCGCTGGAGATGGCCCGCGGCGAGTTCGTCGTCATGCTCGACCACGACGACGAACTGCACCCCGACGCCCTCCTGCACGTGGGCGCAGCGATCGACGCCAACCCGGAGGTCGACTACGTCTACACCGACGAGGACAAGGTCGACGAGCGCGGCCGCCATTTCGGCGCCTTCTTCAAGCCCGACTGGTCGCCCGAGCGGATGCGGACGCAGATGTACACCTGCCACCTGAGCGTCTTCAGGCGCTCGCTGGTCGAGGAGGTCGGCGGCTTCGACGCCGGCTTCGAGGGCTCCCAGGACTGGGATCTGGTGCTGAAGGTGACCGAGCGCGCCCGGGCGATCGCGCACGTCCCGCGCGTTCTCTACCACTGGCGGACGCTCGCCACCTCGGCGGCCGCCGGCGAGGAGGCCAAGCCCTGGGCCTACGAAGCCGGCCGCCGCGCCGTGCAGGCGCACTGCGACCGGATCGGCCTGCCGGCAGAGGTCGGGATCGACGCCGAGGACTCGGGGATCCTCCACCTCGAGCCGCGCCTCGAGCGCGAGCCGCCGGTCAGCATCGTGATCCCGACTGCGGCCCAGACCCGCGACGTGCGCTTTGAGGACGTGGTGCTGGTCGTCAACTGCGTGCGGGCGATCGTCGAGCGCTCGACCTACGACAACTACGAGATCGTGATCGTCGCCGGCGACGCCGTCCCACCGGAGGTCACCGACGAGCTCAGGGAGATCGCCGGCGACCGCCTCCGCCTCGTGCCGTTCACCGGACCGTTCAACTTCTCCGCGAAGATCAACCTCGGCGCGATCCACAGCTCCGGCGAGCACCTGCTGCTTCTCAACGACGACATCGACGTCGGGATCACGCCGAACTGGCTCGACCGCATGGTGATGTACAGCGAGCTCGACGGAGTCGGGGCCGTGGGCGGCAGGCTGATCTGGGGCGACGGGCGCCTCCAGCACGTCGGGGTCGGCTTCGACGGGGGGCTGCCCGGGCACACCTACCGCGGCTTCCGCGGCGACTACAACGGCTATGCCAACGCGGTCTTCATCGCCCGCAACACCCTCGCGGTAACCGGCGCCTGCCTGATGACGCCGCGCGCCACCTTCGAGAGGGTGGGCGGGCTCTCGACGGAATTCCCGATCAACTTCAACGACATCGACTTCTGCCTCAAGGTGCACGTAGGCGGCGAGCGCATCGTCTACGACGCCGACCTGCTCCTCCACCACTTCGAGTCCTCCAGCCGCTCCCCCGTGGTCGAGGCCTGGGAGAAGCACGCCCTGATCGACCGCTGGGGCCCGGTGATCGGCGTCGACCCCTACAACAACCCGAACCTGAACCGCGGCCTGCCGCGACTCACCTCACGCCTGAACTGGGTCAAGCGCCGTCCCGGCGGGCTGCGCCACCTTCGCCTGCCGATCTGAGCCCGCGCCGCCGAGGGCGACCAGGACGAAGCCCGCCAGGGCGAGCGCGGAGGTGACTATCGCGCTCCATGAGTACGAGGTGCCCGGAGTCGGATCAAGAGCCGGGGCGTAGAGGGCGAGGCTGAGCGCGGCGGCAATCGCCACGTACCAGGTGCCGAATCGAGGCCAGACCGCGCGCAGGGCGGCGACCGAGCCGGCCATGAGCAGGATCGGAATCATGTAGGTGCCGACGTGGACGATCGTCTCGTCTTCAGGGCTGCCGAAGACGATCACGCCCCAGAAGATGACCCCCACCAAGGAGACGCCGAAGCAGCTGAGGGCGAACTTGCGCTCGGGCGAGTCGCGGCCGACTCTGCGCCGGCGCAGGGCGAGCGCCACCGGCCCGAGGAGCAGCAGCCCCACGCACGGCAACAGGGAATAGAACTGGTCAAAGCGAATGCCGCGCATCACGCCGACCGGGCCGTCCGAGTTCCGAATCACTTCCCAGGTCAGCCTTCCCCCCGCCATCGCTTCGAAGTTTGCCCGCTTGTTCTCCAGCGTCCCGCCCAGCCCCGCTTCGCCGTAGGAATCCAGGATCGTCCCCACGCTTCCCCTGTCGTCGATTTCGGTGACCCCGGCGAGCGTCCACTTGACCAGTCTGTTTCCGGGAGGGTCCTGCAACCTCTGGTAGGCGGTCCAGGGCGCGAGGATCGCGATGCCGACCGCAAGGGCCAGCGCCAACCAGCGGGCGGAGGGCAGGCCGCGGAGCCCGGCCACGATCGCGAGCGCCACGATCCCGAAGGCGCTCGAGCCGTGGCCCATCATCGCCGCCCCGCACAGTCCCGCGACGAGAGCCGCGCCCCACAGGCTGCGGCGGATGTCGTCCCAGAGCGGGGTGGCCACCAGCGCCGCCGCGGCGAGGAGCATCGCCGCCGGCAACAGCTTCGGCCAGACGAAGAACCCGTTGACGATCGCAAAGCCGCTGACCAGGACCGCGACCATCGTCAGGGCGGCCGTCCGACGGCCAACCCTCGCGGCGGCGAGCAGCGCCCAGAGCCCGACGATCCATAGCTGCTGCAGCGCGACGCCGAGCACCTGGTAGTTGAGGGCGGTGCCACCGGGGGAGAGCGGGCGCTGGGAGAGCGCGTAGCCGAGTTGCAGCGGAGGGCGGTCGCTGGAGATCCACCCCACCGGGAAGACGGGCGGCACGCCGCGATGTCCGTTTTCGTAGAACCATTCGGCGTAGAAGGCCGGGAACAGGTTGTCGCCGGGCAGGGCGTGGGAGAAGCGGGAAGCCGCGGTCGCCGTCGGCGTCGCCGTGCCGCCGTGGGCGAAGCCGAGCAGAACCAAGAAGGCGGTGCCGAGCACCCAGAGCGCCAAGGGTGGTGCGAGGGACCTGAGCAGGCTCCGGTCGGCCCAGCGCCCCCGGGCCGCGAGGGCGACGACGACCGCCGATGCCGCCGGCATGAGTACAGTGAACGCCTCGCCCAGGAGGGGATCGGCGAAGAAGGCCCAGAACGCAAGCAGGCCGACGGCGCCGCTCGCCAGCAGGCCGACGACGATCAGGACCGGAATCCGGCGCTCCCCCCTTCGCGCAACGAGCACGATAGCCGCCGCCATCGGCAGGAGAAGCAGGACAGAATGCACCGCCAGGAGAAACAGCAGCTCGAGAGAGACGATCAACTGAAGGAGTACCCCGCCCTGCGCACCTGGCCCAGGTTGGCAGACGCGACGGGCCCGGGGATCTCAGCCGAAAAGGAGCAGAAGCCAGCAGATGAACTTCGAGCGCCTCTACGCCTACCGATTTCGCGGCATCGACCAGGAGGGCCGGATCTCGGTCTGGAAGGAGATCGGCCCGCACGTGCACGAGGCGATGGGGAATCCACGCAGAGTCCTCGATCCGGCCGCGGGCCGCGGAGAGTTCATCGGCGCGATCCCGGCGAGTGAGACCTGGGCGGTCGACGCGGTCAGCTACGAGGAGGCCGCGCACGGGCCCGACACGAAGGTGATCACGGCGCCGATCATGGACGCGGAGCTGCCGGAGGGGCACTTCGACGGCGTGTTCGTATCCAACTTCCTCGAGCACCTCGAGGACCAGGAGGCGATCGCCGCCTTCCTCGAGAAGATGTGGGGCGCGATGGAGCCCGGCGGCCGGATCGCGATCATGGGCCCCAACTACCGCTACTGCTCCGATGAGTACTGGGACTGCGCCGACCACTACGTGGCGCTCACCCACGTGGCGATCGGCGAGCACCTCTACGCGGCGGGATTCGAGCCCGAGAGGGTCGTTCCCCGCTACCTGCCCTACTCGTTCCGCGGCATCCTGCCGCCCTCCCCGGCCCTGACTCGCATGTACCTGCGGTTCCCGCCGGCCTGGAGGCTGCTGGGCAAGCAGTTCCTGGTCATTGGCCGCAAGGTGGAGGCATGAGTCCCGGCCCGGCGCGGAGCTCGGGAACAATGGCGAATCTCCCATCGTGACCGACCGGCCCTCCCCCACCCCTCCCCCGCTGCCTCCCGAAGCGCTGCTGAAGCGGATCGGGCCGATGGAGGGCGAGGACCCGGCCCGCATCTTCGAGGAGTCCGGCTTGGTCTCGCGCGCCTTGATCGAGTCGGCGCTGCCCGAGGACTGGTCCTGGCGCGGCAAGCGGGTACTCGACTTCGGCTGCGGCTCGGGCCGGATCATGAGGCAGTTCCTCCTGAGGCGGAGAGAGGCGGAGTTCTGGGGCTGCGACCTCGATCGGCCCAGCGTCGAGTGGCTGCGCGAGAACCTCTCGCCTCCCTTCCACGTCTTCGAGTCCGACGATCGCCCCGGGCTGCCCCAGGAGGACGGGTTCTTCGACCTGATCTACGCCTTCAGCGTCTACACGCACCTGACCGACAACTGGGCCGGATGGCTGCTCGAGCACCACCGCGTCCTCGCCGAGGGCGGCCTGCTGCTGGTGACCACGCTGGGCGAAGGGATGAGCCGGGAGCTGATCGCCGAGGAATGGGACGACGAGCGCTTCGGGATCAACGCCCTGCACCTCGGCAACCCGTGGGACCTCGGCGGGCCGATCACCTTTTTCTCCGAGTGGTGGATCCGCGCCCACTGGGGGCGGGCGTTCGAGATCCTCGAGCTGCGCCGCCACGCGGGGGGAGCCCGCCGCATGGCCAGGGGCTGGTCCTGATGCGCAAGCGACCCGGGAGCTTCAGCGAGGAGGACCTGACCAGGGTCGAGCCGGGCGAGCCCCGCGAGCTCACCGCCCTCCAGCACAACGTCGCCCAATTGCAGGGAGAAATCCTCCGCCTCCGCTCGGTCATGGGGGACGTCGAGCGCCGCGCGGATGCTGAGGTCGAGGCGATCGAGCGCAACGCCGCGAACCGCGCCCAGCAGCTCGATGAAGTGCTCGGCTCGGCGTCATGGCGGCTTACCGCGCCGCTGCGGGCGATCAGGCGGCGGTTGCGGGGCGGTTAGCCCCGGGAGCCCGCCCGCTGCCGGCGGGTCGGCTTGCGCACCTGGTAGTCGCCGCGGCTGAGCGTGCTCTCCAGCCAGACGTAGAGGACGATGAACAGGTAGCGGCTGCCCATCTCCCTCATCGCCAGCTTCGGCACGCCGCTGGTCCGGTTGGTCCACGAGGTCGGGATAACCTTGTAGGCGTGCCCCGGACGATCGCCTTCAGCGGCATCTCGACGGTCAGGTTGAAGTGCTTGGAGAGCAGCGGCTGGATCGTCTCGATCACCTCGCGCCGGTACCCCTTGAAGGCGTTGGTGGTGTCGTTGTATCGGTGCCGGAAGAGGACGCGGATGAACCAGTTGGCGAGCCGGTTGATGAGCAACTTCAGCCGCGGGTAGTCGTGGACCGTCGGCGCCCGGCATGAAGCGCGAGCCGAAGGCGCAGTCCCAGCCTTCGCTCGAGCAGCCGGTGGTAGCGGACCACGTCCTCGGGGTCGTCGGAGGCATCGGCCATCGACGATCACCACGGCGTCCCCCTCGAACAGTCGAGGCCGGCCCGGATCGCCATCCCGAAGCCCCGTTCGTAGTGGGAGCGGTGGCAGCGGACGCGGGGGTTGTCGGCGGCGATCGCGGCTCGACCACCGCCGCGGTCGAGTCCTCGCTGCCGTCGTCGATCACGAGCACCTCGTAGTCGATCCCCTCGCGCTCGAGCGCCGCGACGATCCCCTCGACGGTCTCGCCGACCGAGCCCTCCTCGTTCTGGGCGGGGATGACGACCGAGAGCTTCACGTCACGCGGCCGCGCGTCCAGCGCTCCACGTTCTGCTCGTGCATCTCGGCGAGGATCTCCTCGATCCCGTAGCGCGGGCTCCAGTCGGGGTAGTCGGCTTCGAACGGCGCCGAGGTCGGAGATCCACCAGCGGTGGTCGCCGATCCGCGGCTCCTCGCCCATCTCCCAGCTCAGCTCGCGGCCGGCGATCCGCTCGCAGATCTCGATCGCCTCCAGCATCGAGCAGTTGCTGCGCCGGCCGCCGCCGATGTTGTAGACGGCGGCCGGCCGCGGGGCGGCGTGGAACGGCCTCGAAGGCGGCGATCAGGTCGGCGCTGTGGATGTTGTCGCGGACCTGCTTGCCGCTCGTAGCCGAACACCGTGTACGGGGTGCCGGTGACCGTGCACTTCATCAGGTAGGCGAGGAAGCCGTGCAGCTTCGCGCCGGCGTGCTGGGGCCCGGTCAGGCAGCCGCCGCGGAAGCAGACCGTCGGCATCTCGAAGTAGCGGCCGTACTCCTGCACCAGCAGGTCGGCCGCGACCTTGGAGACGCCGAACAGCGAGTGGGTGCGAGTGGTCGATCGACATCGTCGTGTCGATGCCCCTGAAGTAGCGGTGCGACTCGGGAAGCTCGAGGCGCTTCTCGAGCTCCTCCAGCGGCAGCCGGTTGGGCGTGTCGCCGTAGACCTTGTTGGTCGAGCAGAAGATGAACGGCGCCTCGGGCGCGTGCGCGCGAGCCGCCTCGAGCAGGTTCAGGGTGCCGTTCGCGTTGACGGTGAAGTCGGTCTGCGGGTCGCTCGCCGCCCAGTCGTGGGAGGGCTGCGCGGCGGTGTGGACGATCAGCTCGATCCGCCCGGCGTGCTCGGCGAAGACCCGCTCGACCGCGTCGCGGTCGCGGATGTCGGCGCTCTCGCTGCGGAACTCCGGGTGCGAGTCGACCAGGCGCTCGGTGACGTGAGCGGTCGAGGCCTCCGGGCCGAAGAAGCTGGCCCGCATGTCGTTCTCGATCCCGACCACGTCGAAGCCCTTCGAGACGAAGTGCTCGACCGCCTCCGAGCCGATGAGCCCGCCGGAGCCCGTGATGATCGCAACCGGCATTCCCGCCTACTCCCTTCCCCCTGCGGGGGTCTCGATGTCGAGGGCCTCAGCGATCCTCGCCTCATCCGCCGCGATCCAGCTCGTGGATGTCGGCCAGCACGCGCTCGGCGCTGCGCCTCGGCCGCCACTCGTCCAGCTCGAAGAGCTTCCCGCAGTCCGAAAGGTATATGGGAACGTCGCCCGGGCGCGTCTCCTCGACCGGCGAGATCGGCACCTCGTTGCCGGTCAGCCGACGGCAGATCTCGGTCGTCTCGCGCAGCGAGAGGCTCACCTCGCGGCCGCCCCCGACGTTGACGGTGCGCCCGTCCCAGGCGCCCGGGTCGAGCAGCTGGCGCTCGACCAGGTCGACCAGGTCCTCGACGTGGAGCAGGTCGCGGACCTGCTTGCCGAGGCCGCCGAAGCCGATGTAGCTGAGCGGGTTGCCGAAGTGGTGCGCGAGCATCCAATGGGTGAACACGCCCTGGTCGACCTTGCCCATCTGCCAGGGGCCGGCGATCACCCCGCAGCGGTCGATCACGGCGGGGACCCCGAGGCCCGCTCGGTACTCCTCGATCAGCAGCTCCGCGGCGAGCTTGGTCGCTCCGTAGAGGGTTCGCGCCCCGGCGAGCGGGAAGCGCTCGGAGATGCCGGCCGGCGAGACCCCCTCGACCTCCTGCCCGGGCGCGATCTCGAAGCGGGTCTGCTTCTCCTCGAGGGCGAGTCCGACCTGGGGCTCGACCGGGTAGACGCGGCTGGTGGAGAGGAAGACCAGGAAGGCTCCGTCGCGGCGCGCAAGCTCCAGGCAGTTGTAGGCGCCGGTCAGGTTGGTGTGCACCAGGTAGCCGGTGTCCCCGTCGACGCCGCTCATCACCGAGGGCTCGGCCGAGCACTCGATCAGAGCCTCGAGGGCGGGCAGCCGCCCGAGGTCCGCCGGCTCACGGACATCCCCCTCGACGAACTCGACCCCGGCCGCCTCCAGGCGCGGCAGGTTCAGGCGCGACCCCTTCCGGTAGAGGTTGTCGAGGGCGACGATCTCCCAGTCGGGGTGCCTCGCGGCCAGGGAGACGGCGAGGTTGGAGCCGACGAACCCGGCCCCCCCGGTGATCAGCACGCGGCTCAAGCCGGCTCCTCCGAGTCCCCGATCTGCTCGATGTCGGCGAGCGAGACGGCGCGCGTCTGCGAGAAGAGGACGAAAAGGCTGACGAAGTTGCCGAGCGCGACCAGGGAGACGATCAGCGCCCCGAGGGCGACGTAGCTGGTCCAGCCCGGGATCGTCGAGGTGGTGAAGATCTTCAGGCCGACCACCACCAGGGCCAGGGCGCCGCCGAGGACGCCGAAGAAGACGAAGGCGGCGAGGGCCCGGATCGCGATCCGCTCGGTGAACGGCATCAGCATCCGCAGGCCGTGCATCGCCAGCCGCCCCAAGGTCATCTTCGAGCGGCCCTGATAGCGCTCGCCCCGCTCGCAGGGGACGAAGGCGACGGGGATGTCGAGTGCCAGGATCGCCGAGGAGTAGGCGAGGTCGAAGGTCGGGTGCCGGATCACCCGCTTCGCGAGGGATCCGGGCATCGCCGCGTAGTTGCCGGTGCGCACGGTGGTCCCGGTCAGCATCCGGAAGAGGAGGCGGAAGAGGCGGTAGAGGACCTTGAAGCCGAGCGACTCGCGCCGTTTGGTGCGCAGCGCCAGGGCGACCCGGCGATCGCCGCCGCCCTCGGGCCCGAGCGCCTCGATCAGGCGCGGCAGGTCCTCGGGCCTGTCCTCGCCGTCGGCGTCGAGGGTGACGACGACGTCGTCGTCCCCGATCCCGCCGAGTGCGGTCCGTAGCGCGTAGACGAGCGCCCGCTGGTGGCCGAGGTTGAAGGGCGGCTCGACCACGGTGACGTCGTCGAGCCCGCGCAGCGAGTCGACCTCTCGGTCCTGCCCCGCGGTGTCGTCGATGGCGACGAAGCGCACTCCTCCGGAGCCCGCCGGGGAGGCGTCGGCGAGCACCTCCAGCAGCCGCCTGCGGAGGATGCGGAAGGAGCCGACGTCGCGATAGATCGGGGTGAAGACGACCGTGCTCAACCCGACGCCCCCCGCGGCTCGCGCTTCAGCAGTTCGTATTGGTCCACCCTCGCGATCGGCCGGAAGCCGCGGCCGAGGAAGCGGACCAGCGGGCCGGGCGAGCTGCCTCCATCCCCCCAGAGCGCGGCCAGGGCCTCGTTGCGGAGCAGGCAGAGGCCGTCGATCGAGCTGACGGCCTCGACGACGCGCCGTTCGTGCGCGTCGTCGAGCAATCCCGGCCAGGCCGTCGCGTTGAATCCCGTCGGCGGCTCCTGGCCGGTCCATATGTAGAAGCTGTTCATGCCGGGCAGGGTGAGGAACGCCGGGCAGTTGCGGTCGATCGCCGCGGTGACGTGGCGGAAGGCCCTGATCTGTTCGTCCGGCAGGCGGACGCGGGAGGCGCCCGGCAGGCCCAGCGACGCCTCGGACCGGTAGACGGCCCGATCGGCTCGCAGCGGTTCCCGCACGGTCACGTTGGCAACGAATACCAGCAGCACGGCCGCGGCGCCGGCCGCGGCGCCGGCCACGGCCCGCCGCTCGATCCTGTCGCCGAGGGCGCCGGCGAGGCCGCGGACGCCGTTCGCGACGCAGATCGCCCCGACCGGCGCGAGCAGGAAGGTCGACCAGCCCATCTGGCTGCCGGCCACGGGGAAGGCGTGCAGGGCCTGGAGGACGGCGAGCAGCGGCAGGAGGAGGACGGCGAAGGACCGCTCGGGGTCGGGCCGTCGGACTCGGACCAGCGCCACCCAGGAGAAGGCGAGCAACGCGAACGGATAGCCGGGGGTCGTCACGGAGTCGGCGGGCAGCGTCTTGCCGATCACCGAGAGGATCAACTCGACGCCGACCGCGACGCTCACCGCCGAGACCAGCGCGGACCAGACGGGTTCGAAGGCCTCCCGGCGCCTGCGCTCCGCGTACCAGTAGCCGAGCGCCCCCGCGAGGGCGATCAGGTCGAGGGTCCAGGTGCGGCTCGCCAGCTGGAGCGGCAGCGTGAACACGTCGCCCTGGCGCAGGGGCTGGAGGATCGTCCCTTCCAGCAGGCCGTGCGGGCTGGTCCCCGACCCGAGGGTCGCGAGGATCGTGGTCAGGCCGACCGCGACGAGCCCGCCACCCAGCCACCACAGCTCTTCCGTCGGCCGGCCTCCGGTGGAGTGGGTGCGGAGCACCGCGACCGCGGCGAGGGCGGCGATCGAGACGTGGACGGCGTAGTGGCGCGCCCACTCTTCGCCGAACTTGCTGGAGAGCAGGATGAGCGGCACCGCGACGAAGACGACCTCGATCGCCGGCCGCAGCCAGCGGCGGGAGGCGAGCGCCGGGAAGCTGACCACGCAGGCCAGCGCCAGCGAGATCGCCGCGAAGCCGCCGACGTTGATCTTGACCAGCACCAGCGCCGCCGTCGCGCCACCGAGCACGGCCATCGCCCACGGCGAGGGCCGAACTCCCACGAAACAGGAGGCGAGGACGATCATGGTGAGCAGCAGGGCGATCAGGCCGCCGGCGTGCATCGGCTCGCCGGTCATCACCCCGAGGGCCGAGAAGGCGACCACCTGGACCACGAGACCGAGCAGAAGGCTGCGCGTGATCCGCATCGTCGCCAGCCCGAGGCCGAGACTAGAGAGGACCCAGACCACGAGCGTTACGGTGCGGCCGGAGTCGTGGTCGACCGGGATGCCGAAGAGCGAGAAGAGGCCGCCCCAGAGGTCGTAGTAGAAGGGCCCGTACTGGCTGAAGACGTCGTTGTAGAGGGAGCCGTGCTCGACGAAGGAGCGCAGCGCGATCAGCATGTAGCCCTCGTCGTCGGCAACCGCGAAGCTGCTGAACATCCTCGGCCAGGCGATCAGGACCGTGACGCCGGTCAGCGCCGCGAAGGCGAGCGCCGCCACCGCGACTCGGACCGCGCGGCTTCGGCCCCATTGGCCGAGCCCCCGCTCACGGCTCGGGATCGAGGCCATCGCGGAGCGGCCGCCGGTCAACCGCCGCGCCGCAGGATGGCGAACAGCGAGGTGCCGACCGGCCAGGCCCGCCGCAGCGCCATCGTCGCCCTGCCGAGCCCGTAGAGAGCCTCGTTTGCCGCCCGCGGCAGGTCGGGGAACTCAGCGTCCCCGTCCTCGCCCGCCTCTCCGCCCCGCATCCGGGCCCGGCGCCACCAGCCGAGCGGCACCAGCTCCGGGAAGATGTAGGAGCGGTCGAGGATCTGGAAGGGGAGCGGCGCGACCGCGGCCGCCAGCGAGGACCTGGTGTAGCGGCGGTAGTGGCCGAGCATCAGGTCCCAGTCCGACCAGAGCGAGGGCATCGCCGGCACCGTGAGGATCAGGGTGGCGCCGGGGTCCATGCGCTCGGCGAGGTCGGCGAGGAAGGCGCGGTCGTCGCCCTGATGCTCGAGCACGTCGAGGAGGGTGACGTGGGAGGCGTCGGAGAAGTCCGCGTCGCGCCTATTGGCGTCGGCGCCGAAGCGCGCGCAGAGCCGGCTCTCGAGCCCCTCGAGAGGCTCGACGAACCGGTAGGCGACCTCGGGGCGCCGCTCGGCGAGGAAGTCGCCGAGGAAGCCCGGTCCGGCGCCGACGTCGACGAGCTCGAAGCCGCCGGGCGGGAGCTGGGCGGCGACCAGCTCCCAGCGCAGCCGGTTCCAGAAGAAGTCGCGGGAGCGCTCGACCTGCCGGTTGAGATGGTCCTCGAGCGCGTCCATCGCTCAGCGCCTCCTTGTCCGTGCCGCACGCAAGCGGCATGACGCTACCGGATACGTTTCGCCCGGCGACGCCTCCGTCGGCCGACTTGAAAGGATCAGGTCGGATGCGCCGCCGCATAGCAAGCATGCCGAGTCCGGTGCGCGCCGCGGCGCTGGTCTTCGTCGCCGCCTTCGCGCTGTACTCGTGCACGACACAGCCGCTGACCGGCTATGAGCCCGAGACCGGCGCCGTCACCGAGGGGCTCGTCCTCGAAGGCCACTTCTGGGACAGGGAAGACCCCGAGCTGCCGAAGCTGAAAGCCGACATCCCCGGCAAGGGCGGCCACTTCTACGCCCGCACCGGGATCCTCCAGCCGCTGCTCGAGGCGCCCTTCTTCGCCACCGGCTACCTGGCCGATCGCACGGTCGGCCACTTCGGCGGCTACCCGAACGGATACGCATTCCTCTGGTTCTTCAACCCGTTCATGGCCGCGATTGCCGCCGTCGCCCTCTTCGCGCTCGTCTACCAGGCGCGGCGCTCGCTGCGCTGGGCTGTTGCGATCGCCGGTCTCTTCGTCGTCGCCAGCATCGCCTGGCCCTACTCGAAGATCGGCATGGAGACGACCTTCATGGCGGCGGTGATGGTCGCCTTCGCGCTCGCCTACCGGGCCCGCAACTCGCCCTCGGCCGGGAGCTGGGCCCTGGCCGGATTCGCGACCGGGGCGGCTGCGGCGACCAAGGCCTACGCGCTGCTCTCGGTGCTGCCGATCGCGATCCTGCTCTGGCCCGCCTTCGTGCGGCTGGCGCGTCGCGAGAAGGTCAGGCTCGGCCTCGCGGCCTGCCTGCCGGTCCTGCTCTGGATCGGGGTGATCGCCTGGTACAACTGGTCCCGCTACGGCTCGGTGACCGAATTCGGCTACGGCGGCGCCCCGCTCACGCTCAGCGGGCCGCTGAACTTCCTCGGCCTCCTGTTCAGCCCCGGCAAAGGGCTCGTCCTCTACAGCCCGCTGGTGGTCCTCGGCGCGCTCGGCCTGCCGCGGATGTGGCGTGCGGACGCCAACCTGACCCTGGCACTGCTCGCCTTCTTCGTCGGCCTCACCGCGCTGTCCGGAGTCTCCACCTACTGGGGCGACGAGGTCTGGGGGCCCCGCTACATCGTGCCGGCCGCCTGGGCACTCCTCGTCCCGATCGCCTGGTGGGCATCGACCGTCACCCGCCAGAAGGTCGTCGCCGGCGTCGCCTGCCTCGCCGTGCTCGTGCAGGTGGTCGGCATCGCCGCGCCCTACTCGCGCTACGCCAACGTGGTCCGCGCGATGACCGGCGTGCCGATCTACCAGGACAGGGTCGGGGTCGATCCCGAGCAGATCCCCTACGGGGACGACCCGACCCGCTGGATCCCCGAGCTCTCGGCGCTGCTGGTCCAGACCGAGGGGCTGATCTCCTCCCAGGTCATCGAACCGCTGGGCGGCGACGGGCTCGAGGTCACCTACGCCCCCTTCGAGGGCCGCAGCCGCACCGTCAACCTCTCCCGGCCAGGGCTGCGCATGCCGCTCGCCTTCTGGTGGTCCGCGGCGCCGCGGCACAAGCCGCTGGCGATCGCGCTGGCGCTGGCGATCCTGGCGATCGGCCTGGCCGCTGCGGCGCGCCTCTACCGGCTCGCGTTCGGCCGCGGCGCTCCCTGGAGGGCTCGCGAGCCCGCGCCCGCCGGATGAGTGCCGCGGCCGACATCGAGGTCTCGGTGGTGATGCCGTGCCTGAACGAGGAGGAGTCGATCGGCCCCTGCGTGACGATGGCCCGGGAGGGGCTCGAGCGGGCCGGCGCCAGCGGCGAGGTCGTGGTCGCCGACAACGGCAGCACCGACCGCTCGCGTGAGATGGCCCGCGAGCTCGGCGCCCGGGTCGTCGACGTGCCGGCGAGGGGGTACGGGGCGGCGCTGATGGGCGGCTTCGCCGCCGCTCGCGGCAGGTTCGTGATCATGGGCGATGCCGACGGCAGCTATGACTTCGGCCACATCGAGGCCTTCCTCGAGCGGCTGCGGGCCGGCGACGACCTGGTGATGGGCAACCGCTTCGAGGGCGGGATCGAGGAGGGCGCGATGCCCTTTCTCCATCGGTACCTGGGCAACCCGGTGCTGAGCTTCATGGGCCGGCTTCTCTTCCGCAGCTCGATCGGCGACTTCCATTGCGGGCTGCGGGGCTTCCGCCGCGCGATCCTGCCGACCCTCGACCTCCGCAGCCCGGGAATGGAGCTGGCCAGCGAGATGGTGGTGAAGGCGACGCTCAACGACCTGCGGATCTCGGAGGTGCCGACGACCCTCTCGCGGGATCTGCGCTCGCGCCCTCCCCACCTGCGCACCTGGCGCGACGGCTGGCGGCACCTGCGCTTCCTGCTTCTGTTCAGCCCCCGCTGGCTCTTCCTGTATCCCGGCCTGGCGCTGATCGCAGTCGGGCTGGCGGCGATGATCGTCCTCCTCCCCGGCGAACTGCGCCTGCTCGGGGTCGGCTTCGACGTCCACACCCTGGTCTACGCGAGCGCGATGATCGTCGTCGGCTACCAGGCGATCCTCTTCTCGGTCTTTGCCCGCAGCTACGCGATGACGACCGGCTTCCTGCCGCCCAGCCCACGCATCGAGGGCCTCAACGAGAGGCTCAGCCTCGAGGCCGGCGCGCTGATCGGGCTCGGCCTGATCCTCGCCGGCCTCGCGATGTCGGCGGTCGCCCTCGTCACCTGGGGCGATACCGGCTTCGCCGACCTCGACTACCGCGAGACGATGCGGCTGGTCGTCCCGGCCAGCACGATGCTGATCCTCGGCGTACAGACCGTCCTCGCCAGCTTCTTCATCTCGATCCTGGCGATAGAGCGGACTCGGTAGGGAGCTTCTACGGCTTCAGCCGGCCGTGGCTGAGCTTGACGAAGGCCCGCCAGGCCGGCTTCGGCCTGAAGCCGGCGCCTTCGTGGAAGAGTCCGACCGAGTCGCAGAAGTTGCAGTCGCCCTGGATGTCCTTCCATGAGAACCAGTGCACCTGCTTGACGTCCAGGCGCCGGCGGTTGTCGAGCAGGAAGGTGTAGGCGCCGCGCAGCTGCCGCACCTGGCCCTGGGGGCCCTGCTCGAAGGCGACCTTCCGGAAGTCGGGCTGAGAGCCCCAACCCATCTCGGTGATGTAGAGGCCGACCCGATCGTGGTTCTGCACCGCGACGTCGTGGAATTCTTCGACGTAGCGCTTGAGGATCCGCGTGTTGATCGCGTAGGGGTGCAGCGAGATCCCGTCGAAGCTGCCCTTCGTGCCCTTCACCCGGTACATCTGCTTGAGGAAGCGGGCGGCCGGCATCCCGCGGGCGCCCTTCGCGGTCGGCTTCGCGAACAGCCCGGAGAGGATCACCTTCGCCCCGTGGTCGGCAGACCTGATCGCCCGGCTCGAGATCTTCACCAGCTTCGCGTAGCGCGAGGGCGAGGCCGGGTAGGCGAAGTAGAAGAAGTTGGCCTCGTTCCAGACCTGCCAGATCCGGATCGGCCGCTTCGGCACGGGCGCGGCCGAGCCGGGGCCGTGCTCGCTCCAGAACTGGCCGCGGGGCCCGTAGCGTTCGACGGCAGCCTTGAGGAAGGCGGTCCATTCGCGCCGCTCCTTCCCGTTGTCGATCGGCAGCGTGGTCGGCTTGCGGGCGAGCCAGTGAGGGGTCCCGTAGAGGAAGGGCAGCACCTTGAGGCCGGCTCGCGAGGCGACCGCCACCCCTTCGTCGAAGCCGTCCCAGTTGTAGCCGCCGCCTTCGACCGGCTGCAGGGAGGACCAGGGCACGGCCATGCGGACGACCCCGATGCCGCCCGCCTTCATGTATTCGGCGTCGCGTTCGGTGAGCGGGGTCTGCGGGCCGATCCCGAAGAATTCGGCGGGGGCCCGGGGGATGCGGGCGCCGCTGGCGGCACCGCCGAGCGAGAGCAGCAGGACGGCGCAGAGGACGACGGCGGTGGCGAGGGAGGCGATCTTCAATCTCATCGGCTGGGAAAAGGTAGCGGTCGGGTCACCTGGGAACACGGGCAGGGCCGCCGGGTAGCGGGGCGGGTCAGATCGATCAATAGGTTCCGCCCAGCTTGCGATGGTCCCAGGTCGCGGTGCGCGCCGCCTCGAAGCGGATCGCGACCCGCTTCGGCGCCTGCGCTTCCAGGGCCGCCTTCGCATCCCCCTCGACCGCGGAGATCCCCTCCGCGTAGCGGACGGTCAGCTCCTCGGCGAAGCCGATCACGGTCTCGAAGTCGCGGTTGATCTCCGCCTCGGCCTCGATCATCGCGCCGCGCAGCTCGCCGTACTCGCGGCCCGTCTCGATCAGCAGCGTGGCGCGCGGGTCGCGCTCGAGGTTGCGCACCTTCTGCGACTTGGCGTAGGTCCAGACCCATATCTCGCCCTCGCGGGGGACGAACCACATCGGCATCGAGTGCGGCCAGCCCCGCGGCCCGATGCTGGAGACGACGACGATGCGCTCGCCCTCGAGCAGCTCGGCGAGCTCGGCATCGGTGAGCTGGATCTGGTCGCGCCTGCTCACGCGGCGGACCCTACCCCGGTCGCGCGGAAGGCGCGTCGGTAGGCGCTCGGCGTGGTCGCCGTGTGGCGGCGGAAATGCTCCCGCAGCGAGGCCGCGGTGCCGAACCCTGCGCGCGCCGCGACCTCCTCCACCGGCAGGTCGGTCTCCTCGAGCAGCCGGCGCGCCTCGAGCACACGCCTGGAGAGCAGCCAGCGCAGCGGGGTCGTCCCGGTCTCCTCGCGAAAGCGACGGGCAAAGGTGCGCGGGCTGAACGACGCGTGCCGGGCCATCGACCCGACGTCGAGTGGCTCGTCCAGCCGCTCGAGCGCCCAGCGCCGGGTCGGCTCCAGCGAGCCGTCCCCCGGCCCCGCCGGGCGGCCGAAGAACTGCGCCTGGCCGCCGTCTCGGTGGGGGGCGGCGACCATTCGGCGCGCCGCCCGCGCGCCGGCCGCGGCGCCGTGGTCCTTGCGGACGATGTGGAGGCAGAGGTCGATGCCGGCACTGAGGCCGGCCGAGGTCATCACCTCTCCCTCGTCGACGTAGAGGTCGGCCGCGTCGACGTCGACCGCCGGGAAGCGGGCGGCGAGCTCCGCCGCCCAGGCCCAGTGGGTAGTCGCCCGCCTGCCGTCGAGCAGGCCGGCATGGGCGAGCGCGAAGGCGCCGGTGCAGATCGAGATCGCCCGCGCGCCGCCCCCGAAGGCCCCGCGCAGCGCCTCGAGGACCGCATCGTCCGGAGGGTCGAGGACCGCGGCGTAGCCAGGGACGACGATCGTCGCCGCCCCGTCCAGCGCCTCCAGCCCGGCAGCCGGGGCGATCGAGTAGCCGCTGGTCGAGCCGACCGGGGCGGCGCCGGGTGAGCAGGCGGTGAACTCGTAGAGCGGGCGCCCCCGCCCGTCGGTGGCGGACGCGAAGACCTGCGCCGGCACCGCGAGGTCGAAGGCGACGATCCCGTCGCCCGGGCAGAGGGCGGCAACCCGGTGGGCGCTGGACACGCCGGAAGTATGGCAGAAATCTTGTGGATATTGTCATTCCTGCCACTCGACGGGGACGCCTGCGGCGGCGATCATCCCCCCATGACCCAGATAGCGATGCTCGTCTTCGATCGGATCGCGGCCCAGGACGCGATCGGCCCCTACGAAGTGATGCGCAACGTGCCCGGCTGGGAGGTCAGCTTCGTGGCGAAGCGACGGGGCGAGGTGCGCGCCGAGGGCGGCCTCGGCCTGCTCGCCGACCGGGCGCTCGAGGAGGTCGAGTCGGCGGACGTCGTCCTCGTCCCCGGCGGCGCCGGCAACCGCCCGCTGCTCGCCGACGAGGAGGTGCTGGGCTGGCTGCGGCGAATCGACGCGACGACGACGTGGACGACCTCGGTCTGCACCGGCTCGCTGCTGCTCGGTGCCGCCGGCCTGCTGGAGGGCCGGAGGGCGACCGGCAACTGGCTGTTCCTCGAGCCGCTGCGCGGGTACGGCGCCGAGCCGGTCGGCGGGCGCTACGTCGAGGACGGCAAGGTGATCACCGCCGCCGGGGTGACCGCGGGCATCGACATGGCCCTGCACCTCGTCGCCAGGGAGGTGGGCCCCGAGATGGCGCAGGCGATCCAGCTGGGGATCGAGTACGACCCCGACCCGCCCTTCGACGCGGGCTCCCCGGAGAAGGCTCCGCCGGAGGTCGTCGAGCTGGTCAGGTCCGCGGTCGGCGGGGACCCGGTCGCCTCAGGCCGGGACTAGCTCGAGCTCGGCCCAGGGGCCCTCGCCCGCCATCGGCTGAGTGCGGCCCTCGAGCCAGTCGGCCTGGAGGTCGTCGTAGTGCCGGCTCGCCGGGTGCCCGGACTGGCCCGTGAACATCTGCCAGCGCGAGAGCTCCGGCGCCGTCGGGTCGGCGACCATGCGCCAGCTGGGCGCCCAGACGGCCCGGTAGGGATCGTTGGGGTCGTATGCGATCTGGCTCACGGTCTCCTGGGCGCCGCCCGCCTTCAGCCGCCTGTTGAGCAGCCGGCGCAGCAGCCCGTTCGCCTCCCCGAGCGGGTGCGGGAACTCCATCTCGTGCACGTCACCCCAGCGCCAGCGCCCGTGGTCGGGCCCGAAGCGATCGGTGAGGTCGTCGAGGGCGCCTTCCAGCGACTCGAGGGCGAGCCCGTCCCATGGCCGCCCGATCAGCTCCTCCTCGCCCTCCTCCCAGAGCTTCATCAGGTGGGAGTGCCAGCGCCAGGGCGAGGTGACGTGGGGGGTGAAGCCGTTGTCGGCGCGGTCAAGCCAGCGCTCGCAGAGGTCGCGGTCGCCGATCGCCGCGCGAGCGACCTCGCGGGCGAAGCGCAGCAGGAAGGCCTGGTAGACGGTGGCCGCGACCGAGTCCGGCTCGAGCCTGCCGTCCCAGCTGCGCAGCATCTCGATCGCGGTGCTCTCCCGCTGGGTGGCGGGCTCGAGGCAGGCCAGCCGCCTGGCCGCCTCCAGGCCCGGGATCGAGAGGTTGTCCGACTGCATCGCCTCGAAGCCCTCGATGTCGTGCTCGGAGCTCTCCCGCAGCAGCTGCTCGATGCGCTGCGCGCGGAAGCCGTCGAGCCAGTCGCTGGTGATGTGGTGCGGGTAGTCGTCGCCGACGATCCGGTTGTTGGCGGTGACGAGGAAGCCGCTCTCGGGATCGACGACCTCCGGCAGCTCGGCGTAGGGAATCGTCCCCTCCCACTCGTACTCGCCGGTCCAGCCCGGCTTGGGCAGGTCCGGGCAGCCGCCCCTGCGGATCGGCAGGCGGCCGATCAGCTTGTAGCCGATCGAGCCGTGGCGGTCGGCCCAGACCAGATTCGACGCCGGCGAGGTGTGCGCCTCGAGGTGGCGGACCAGGTCGGGCCCGGAGGAGACCCCGTCGAGGTCGTACATGCCCGGGAAGTGGGTGGATTCGTCGAGGGTCAGCCAGCGCAGCGCGAGTGGCTCGCCCAGGTCGGCGCCGAGCGCTTCGTTGACGATCGGGCCGTGGTGGGTGCAGCGCACCTCGAGCGTCTCGGGGTCGCGGCCCTTGACCGGGATCTCCTCGGTGCGGGTCTCGAGCGGGCGCCACTCTTCCTCGAAGAGGTAGCGGTCGCCCTCGATCCTCTCGACGAAGAGGTCCTCGACGTCGGCCATCACGTTGGTGAAGGTCCAGCAGACGTCGTTGTTCTGGCCCATGTAGATGCCCGGCATCCCGGGCAGCGACGCCCCCCGCACGAAGCGCTCGCCGAGCCTCATCCCGACCTGGAACCAGATACCGGGCATGCTCGGGGGCAGGTGGGGGTCGCCGGCGATCAGCGGCCTGCCGCTCGCGGTCAGCGCTCCGGAGACGGCCCAGTTGTTCGAGCCGCTGGCCTCCACCGCGAGGCCGATCGAGCGCCGCACCGCGTCGATCTGCTCGGCGAGGCCGAGCCCGTCCCCGGACCAGGGCGCCTGGGTGACGATGGGGTTGCCCGCCGGGTAGCCCGGGTCGAGCTTCGCCGCCAGCTCGGGCCCGAGGGCGCGTGTCATGTCGGCGCGCAGCAGCTCCTTCTCCCAGTTCGTCGAGAGGCCGAAGGCGAGCAGCTTGCCCAGGCTGTGCACGTCGACCGGGCTCCAGGGCTCGAAGCCGAGGCGCAGCAGCCGCATCTCGAAGGGAAGCGCCCTGGCCTGGTCCGCGGCCGCATTGACCCCGGCGCAGAAGACGTCGAGGCGCCGCCGCTGCTCGGCGTCGAGCTCCTCCACCTCGCGGCGCGCCGCCCGGTGGATGCCTAGGGTCAGCATCAGGCGATCGACCGCCAGGCCCTCCTCGCCCGCCATCTCCGAGATCCGGCCGCGGACGACCCGGCGGTAGAAGTCCATCTGCCAGAGCCGCTCCTGGCCGTGGCAGAAGCCCTGCGCGAACCAGAGGTCGTCGCGGCTCTCCGCCTCGATGTGGGGCACGTTCCAGCGGTCGCGCAGCAACCGTGGCCGGAGCCCCGATGCCGTCGAGCTCGATCGTCCCCGACGTCTTCGGCAGCGGTCTCCTCGCGAGCAGGTGCCAGGCGGCTGCGAGGCCGATGCCCGCAAGACGCCGTCCCCGCCCAGGCCGGCGGCCAACCCCATGCCCGCGGTTCGCTTCGGGTTCATCCTTCAAGTCACTACTGGCCGGCTGGCCAGTGGTGTCGCTCAGGCGGCGCGCCGCTCAGGCGGTCAGGCCCTCCGGCAGGCGGCCCTCCGCCTCGAGCTTGGCGAGGTGGGCGTCCATCACGATCGCCGCCGCGCCGCGCAGCTCGGCCGGCACGTCGCTCCATGCCTCCCCGAGCAGGGCGGCCTTCGAGCGCTCGCCCCGCCCGAGCGCCTCCAGCAGCCTCCGCTCGCGCATCTCGCGGTGCTCCACGTACTCCGCCAGCTTCGCCGCCGGGTCCTCGATCCAGGGACCGTGGCCCGGGCAGATCAGCTCGATCGGCTCCTCCTGCAGGCGGGCGAGGGAAGCCATGTAGGCGGTGAGCGAGCCGCCGTCGGGAGGGACGAAGGTCGAGCCCTCGCCGAGCACGAGGTCGCCGCTGAAGCAGACCCGGTCGGCGGTCATCAGGCAGACGTGGTCGGTGGCATGGCCCGGGGTCGCGATCGCCCGCAGCCCGGCGTGCGACTCGCCGTCGGCGAGAGCGAGGATCGGCGGCGCGGCGCCCCCCGCTGCAGCAGCGGCCGCCAGCGGCGCGGCGCCCTCGGCGTGGTCCCCGTGCCCGTGGGTGAGGACGATCGCGCCGATCCCGCCCCTCTCCGCGGCGGCGGAGAGGGTCGCCTCGCGGTGCCCGGCGTCGTCGGGGCCCGGGTCGATCACCGCGCACGGCCCCTCCCCGTGGAGGTAGGTGTTCGTCCCCCCCAGGGTCATCGGCCCCGGGTTCGGGGCGACGATCCGCAGGATCTCCGGGTGCCCCGGCGCCGCGCTCATCGCTTCGACGTTCTCCTCGCTCGGACCGGGTCAAGTGTCGAAGCGGGCTCCTAGCCGCCATCGCTGCGCACCTCGCCGCCCGCGGCGGACGCGGGAGCGAGCGAGCGAGATCTCCGGTGATCATCAGCGCGAGCGAGCGGGAGCAGAGCACGCGGGCGGAATTATTCAAGCTCCCTGGCGATGGCTTCGCGGGCGTCCTCGGGCTCGAGGACGACGAGGTCGCCGGCGCCGCGCATGATCTCGCGGACCAGCCAGGAGGTGCCCGCGTAGGGGAGCTCGACGACCACGGCGCCGTCGGCGAGCTCCTCGACCACGGTGCGCTCCTCTCGCAGCCAGCGCGCCCGCTCGGGCGAGACCCAGACGCGGGCGACGTGGGCGGTGGGCACCTCGCCGTGGGTCATCCAGCCCTCGACGCCTGCCAGCTCCTCGACCTCCGGCCGCGGCTCGAAGGACTCCGCGGAGAGGCTCGCCTCCTTGATCCGGTCGAGCTTGAAATGGCGGATCGCCGTCCTTGTTGAGGTCGAAGCACTCCACGTACCAGCCCTCGCGGCCGTTCTCGAGCCGGTAGGGCTCGACCGAGCGCCTGGTGAACTGGTCCTCGTTCTCCTTGTAGTACTGGATCTCGAGCACCCGACGGCCGGCGATCGCCTCGTTGACGACCCGCGCGACCTCGGTGTCGCCGCCGCCGCGCGGAGGCGATCTCCAGCCCCTCCTCGGAGGGATCGTGGCCGAGCGCCTTGACGATCTTCGCGCGGGCGGTCTGCAGCCCGCCCTGGGGAAGGTGGTCGCCGAAGAGGTCGATCGCCGCGACCAGGGCCTTCGCCTCGAGCGGCAGCAGGCGGGCGGGGCGGGCGAAGTTGTCCCCGTAGGGCTCGGAGTCGACCTCGATCTCGTCGCCGTGGATTTCCGCGTAGAGGACGTAGGTGCCGCCGCCGAAGTTGACCACGTTGAGCAGCTCGATGTCCTCCTGCAGCTCCTCCGTCGTCAGCTCCAGGCGCGTGCGCAGCTCGGAGACCCGCAGCCTCTCCCCTCGCTTGGCGGAGTCGATCAGCAGGCCCGCGAGGGTGACCAGGCGGGCGAAGCGCTCCGGGCGAATCGCCGCCTCGCCGCGGCCGTTGGAGCGGCTCCGCCGGGGGGCGTCGGGCAGCGGCCGCTCGACGATCTTCGCCGGCTCGAAGCCGTTGAGGTGGCGCTCCTGGAGCATGCCGAGGCGGCTCTCCGCCTCCTCGCGCAGCTCATCGGGCCCGAGCACGAGGGCGTTCTGGCGCCAGCGCAGGACCCACGAGATCAGCTCCCGGGGCGAGGCGTAGTCGGTCTCGAATATCGAGCCCTTCCCAGGGGCGCCGTCCGCCTTCGCCGCGGGCCGCAGCTCCCCGTAGGCGCCGTAGTCGCGCTCGATCAGCCACGAGATCCGGTCGCGCACGAACACCCTCGCCGTGCCCCTGATCTCGCCGAGCTGCCAATCGGCGCGCTGGCCGTAGTCGCGGCGGTCGAATTCCTCCGGGGGCGCGAAGTCGTGCTCGGCCTTGGAGGCATAGCCGACCTTGCCCTGGATGCGGGAGAGGCGGAAGACGCGCACCGCGTCGCGCTCGTGGGATAGGCCGATCAGGTAGAACTGGCCGCCGCGGAAGACGAGGTGGTAGGGGTCGACCCGGCGCTTCTCGGTCTCGTCCCGCTCCATCGTGTAGTAGGTGAACTCGATCGTCTTGCGGCGTGAGATCGCCGTCTCGATCTTCGAAAGCCGCTGAGAGAGGTCGCGGCCCCCGGCGGAGGCGGTCATCGCCATCTCCACCGGCGCTCGTTTGCCCTCGGCGAGCGGGTTCGGGTGCCCCCAGGCCACCTGCTGGAGAGCGAGCCGCAGGGGCTCGGCGTAGGCGAAGCCGCCGTCGGTGAGCAGGGAGAGGGCGGTGCTGAGGGCGGCCAGCTCGTCGTCCGTGAACTCGATCGCATCGAGGTAGAAGTTCTCGGGGGGCAGGGAGTAGAGCTCGGCCTCGAAGAATCCCTCGCCGGGCTTCTCCACCCCGAGCTGGATTCCGAGGCTTTCGAGCTCGGCCCGGTCGGCGTAGAAGCGCCGCGCAAAGGCGTCGTCGTTCATGTCGCTGTAGCCCTCGACCTCGCGCTTGATCTCCAGGGCGGAGACCGGCCGCCCCTGGGCCATCAGGAAAGAGATCAGGGAGAGCTGGCGGATCAGCTTCTCGGTGTCCTTCGCCACGGGTGGCAGGATAGTCTCCGTTCGGAGCAATGGACATCCTGCGCAACCTGTTCGGCAGCCTCACAGCGGGATTGATCCGCCTCGCCGTCGCGGTCGGGGTCCTCGCCGCCACCTACGTCTTCATCGTCAAGCCGGTCCTCCACACGACCGACCATGCGATCGAGAGCGCCAACAGGACCTTCGAGAAGTCATTCGGGGCGCCCCCGGACCTGAAGGACATGGGCAGGACGATCGAGGGCGTCAGCCGGCGGGTCCGGATCCAGGTCCGGCGCTCCCTGCGAAGCGCGCGACGTCACGGGGGTGGCGGCCCCCAGAGGCTGGTCCGCTGCATCCAGCGGTCCAACGGCAACGTCGACCGCATACAGCGCTGCACCCGTAGGTTCTGACCGGACGGAGCCGGGGGCCGCGACGCGGCGTCCTCGGTCGGCCTCGTCGGGTCGCGCACCGGCGCAGCCTGAGATTCTGAGCGCGCCGCCTGACGCGATCAGGCAAGGACGCGGGGCGCGCGGCGTGCTCCGCACGCGAGCGACCGAGGACGCTGCCTGGCGACCTCAGGCGGCGCGCTGGCCGAAATAGGCCGAGCCGGAGAGAGCCCGGTCAAAGCCGGACCAGGAGTCGCCGTCGGGGAGCTCGCGCTCGAGCCGGTCGAAGCTGCCGAGCCGGCCGCCGAGATTGTCGATCATGTGGACGAGGACCGCCTCGCGGGTGCAGGGGACGACCGGAGAGCCGTGCTCGAGGGAGCCGTGATGGCTGAGGATGATGTGGAGCACCGCCTGCGCCAGTGAGGGGTCGAAGCCCTCGATCTCCTCTATCCGGCTGCGGACCATGTAATAGCCGAGCGGGATCTCGCCCTGGAGGCGGCCCGCATCGGTGAGATCGATCGCCAGCGGGTCGTCGTTGTAGGCCTCGGTCTTGCCGATGTCGTGCAGCAGCGCCCCGGCAACCGCGACGTCGCGGTCGATGCCGGGGAAGAAGTTGGCGGCGGCGGAGACGGCCTGAGCGACCGAGAGGCTGTGCTCGAGCAGCCCGTGCCGATAGGCCTGGTGGTAGACCTTCGCCGCCGGGGCGTCGCGGAAGCGCGCCCAGGTCTGCGAGTCCTCGGCGAAGAACAGGTCGAGCAGCCGCCTGAGCTGCTCGACCTGGATCGTCTCGACCAGCTGCCGCAGGTCAGCCTCGAGCCGCGCGAGCGGTATCTCCGAGCTGCCGGCGAGGTCGGCGTCGTCGTACTCGTCGGGCCTCGCGGCGCGCATCCCGGTCAGCTTGATCTTCGACCCCCAGCGCTCGCTGACCTCATAGGTGCCGGCGACCACCACGCAGGCGCCCGGCTCGGCGACCCCATAGAGCCGCTCGGCATCGTCCCAGGAGACCGCCTCGAGCGAGCCGCTGGCGTCGCCCAGGGTCAGCTTCAGCCAGGGGTCGCCGTTGCGCTTGCGGCGCAGCTCGCGATCGCGCACCGCGTAGGCGCCGCTGACGCTCTGCCCGTTCTCGAGCTCGCGCAGGGGGATCCGCTCCGCGCCCAGGACGTCGATCGTCGTCTGCTCCTCGGTGCTCGTCGCCTTCTCGCTCATTTCCGATCCACGGTAGAGATGGGAGCGGACGGCGAGCGACTGCCCCGAAGCGACTCAGCGCCGGGCTAGCAGAGCGTCCAGCTCCCGCTCGTAGGCACGGGCGAGCAGCCCCGGGTCCGCAAGGACCGCGGTGTCGGCCATGAACCCGGCGGTCACCTCGCCGGCGTAGCTGAAGATGCTCACGGTCATCCCGAGGCTGCCCGAGCAGGGGGCCCAGACCAGCACCCGGTCGATCCGCGCCCCGGCGAAGTGCAGCGGGTCGGGCGGGCCGGGGACATTGGTTACGACGAAGCTCGCCTTGTCGGTGAAGAAGCCGATCAGGCGGTCCTCCGCCCAAGGCGGGGTGAGTCCGATGGCGCTGATCATCCCGAATGAGAGCGGGGCCTCCCTGGTCCGCTTGATCGCTTCCATCCGGCTCGCCACCTGCCGCAGCCGTTCGGGTCGCGGCACGTCCCCAAGCGGAAGGGGGAGGAGGATGAGGGCGAAGTCGTTGCCGAGCTCGGCCGGGATCCGCTCGCCCGCAGGGCGCAGGTTGAAGGGGACCATCGCGTGGATCTCCTCCGGCGCCTCGGCGCCGCCGAGCGCCTCTCGCAGGGCGCCCGAGAGCGCGGTGAGCAGGACGTCGTTGACGGTCAGGCTGCGAAGGTGCCCGATGTCCTTGACGGTCGCCAGGGGGGTGGGCTTCGACCAGGCCACGCGCCGGGTGCCCGTGAGCGGCGCCCGCAGCGGGCTCGGCGCGTCGGCCGGAGCCGCGACCAGCTTCGCCGCGGTCGACGCTTCGCGCAACGCCGCGCGGCCGAGATCGCGGAGGTGGTCGGGGTGGGCGACCGTCTCCATGCCCTCGTGCAGGACCACGGTGCCGGCGCCGCGGGCGGCGGAGACGGCGCGCCGGGGGATGCCCACGATTCGCCCGATCACCCCCTGGCCATCGCCCCGCCTCGAGGGCGGCGGGGAGGCGCCGGGGTCCTCGTCGGTGGTGGCGAGCATCACCTGCGCGAGCGCGATCCCGTCGGCGATGCAGTGGTGGATGCGCCAGAGCATCGCCGCCCCGCCCTCGAACCCCTCGATCAGGTAGACGTGCCAGAGCGGCTTTCCGGGATCGATCGGCGGCGTGACCAGGTCGCCGAGGAGACCCTGCAGGGCGACCCTGTCGCCGGGGCCCGGCAGGGAGATTCGGTGCACGTGGTCACCTAGGTCGAAGGCCGGGTCGTCCTCGAAGCGGGGCGTGCGGCCGAGGGGGTCGCTGACCCGCTGCCGAAAGCGCGGGTACCGCTCGACCAAGCGCTCCTGCAGCTGTCGCGTGACGACGTCGAGGTCCGGCACCCGGTCGAGGATGAGCAGGCCGTTGACCACCATCGGGTTGGTGTCTCGGTCCATGTGCAGCCAGGCCGCGTCGGCCGCCGGCATCGTCGTGCTGCTCACGACGGCCTCCGCGCTCTGCGCTCTCGCCTCTCCATCCCCTCCAGGCTAGGGGCGTCCGCGGCTCACGCCATCCGGGAAAGGTCACATCGTGCGGCGCGGCGGCGTACGCTGCTCGCGTGTTCAGCGAGCGGGTGGAGAGCTGGCGCCGCCGGGGAGAGCTCGAGGGCTTTCGCGACCGGCGGCTGTACGTGCAGCGGCGCGACGGCGAGGAGCCGCTGCTGCTCCTGCTGCACGGCTTCCCGTCGAGCTCCTTCGACTGGCGGGAGCTGCTGCGGCTCCGCCCGGCGGCCCGGGCCCTTGCCTTCGACTGCCTGGGCTTCGGCCTCTCCGACAAGCCCGCCGACCACGACTACACCCTGGCCTGGCAGGCCGACGCCGCGGAGGAGCTGGTCCGCCGCGCCGGCTCGCCGCCGGTCTTCCTGGTCGCCCATGACATGGGGACATCGGTGGCCACCGAGCTGATGGCCCGCGATCTGCGCGGCGATCTCGGGATGGAGTTGCGCGGGGCGCTGCTCTTCAACGGCAGCATGCTCCTTCATCTGGCGCGGCCGACGATCGGCCAGAAGCTCTTGCGGAGCCGCCTGGGGCCGCTCTTCTCGCGGCTGACCACCGAGCGCGGCTTCCGGATCCAGTTCGCGCGGGTCTTCTCGGAAGAGCATCCGCTGAGCGCCGAGGAGGCGGCCGACCAGTGGGCGCTGATCGCCCACAACGGCGGCAGCCGGATCGGCCACCTGCTGGTCAATTACATGGCCGAGCGCGAACGGCTGACCGACCGCTGGCACGGCGCGATCCGCGATTGGCCCGGTCCGCTGACGCTGACCTGGGGGCTGGAGGACCCGGTCGCCCGGGTGCAGGTGCTCGACGGCCTTCGCGAGCTGCGGGCGGGCGTCGAGGTCATCGAGCTGCCCGGCCTCGGGCACTATCCGCAGATCGAAGATCCCGAGCGGCTCGCCGCATCCCTCGACGCGGCGCTGGCGGCCGCGCGGTAGCGGCGGCGAGCCCGCGAGGGGCTCGCCGCCGCGACTGCGCGCCGGAACTAGGGCGCGATGTCCAGCGAGCTGAACAGGCCCGCGTGGTCTGAGTCCCAGAACCCGTTGACGGGCAGCAGGCCGGTGACGGCCGAGCCCACCAGCTGTACCGTCGCCGGCGAGTTGGTCATCACGTGGTCGACCTGGTGGTCGAAGTCGCTGACTTCGCCTCCGTCGGATTCGCCCAGTTCGCTGGCGTCGAGGCAGCAGCTCAGCGGTTCCGCCGTGCTGCGCTCGACCAGGCCGCCGGCCTCGAGGATCTCGTAGGCGACCCTGTCGTATCCCGAGACCGTGTCGTCGTCGGAGTTGAGGTCGCCGACGAGGATCACCGGCAGCCCGCCGGAGACCGGCCCACCGGGGAGGTGGATCAGTTCACCGGCCTGAGCGGCCCGGATGTGGGGCTCGAACGCCTCCAGGTGCGTGTTGACGAACCTGAACGGATGGCTGCCGCGCACCCTGGCTTCCGTCCGCGTCCAGCCGCGCTTGATCGGGAAGACATGGCCGAGAATCGGGGCGGGCAGGAGGGTCCTGAAGTTGCCCCCTCTCGCGTTCCACGTCTCGACGCCCGCGCCGGCCCGCTTGAGGATCACGTCGCGCATCGTCAGCCGGCCGTCGAGGTCGGGGACGAAGTCCCCGGTCACGTCGGCAGGCGCCTCGAGGTCGAACTCGGGCTGGACGACGACCACTTCATAGTGGGTTCCGCCCGCGTTGAGGTCGCCCATCAGTTCCGCGAGGTAGTCGTATTTCACGGTGGTCGCGCTCGGCCCTTCTTCCAGGACGCTCGGGTTCACCGGCCCGGTGCGCCAGAGCGCCACCTCCTGCAGGCCGACCAGGTCGGGCTGCTGGGTGAGGATCTCCTGCGCCAGGCCTTTGGCCCGCGTCGGGAAATCGTTGTGTTCGACTTCTTTCAGGACCTGTCCGGTGGCCGCGAAGAATTCCGGCGCGCTCGCGGCGAGGAGCGCCGGCATCAGGTCGGCACCCAGGTACAGGTTGCGGGTCATCACGTTGACTTCGGTGCTGGTCGGGCCCACCGGAGGCGTGACTCCGGGAGGCGGCACCTGGACAGGCGGGGCCTGAAGCTGCAGGGAGCTGGTGGCGTTGCTCAACACATCTCCGCCCTTGATCGCCCTGCCGATCCCGAGCTTGCGGTCGATCCGCTTCGCCGCCTTCGCGGTCAGCTTCAGCTTGGCGGAGTGGGCGGCCACCTCGCCACCCTGACGGGTGAGCTTGAGGGGAGCCAGCGAGCCGAGCTTCATCGTCGACTTGCCGAGCTTCGCGAACACCGCCCTGCCGCCCAGATCGATCCTGACCCGGGTGATGGCGACGGTCCGCTTGCGGTGCCTGAGCTTGAAGCCCCCGCCGTGGGAGACGGTGCCCTGCCCGGCATCCGGGTCGACTTCGCCACCGGTCGCGCCAAGCTGCACGGTCCGCTTCCTGACCTTGCCGGAGCCCTGCTTGACAAGCTTGACCCGGTTGCGGTCGAGCTTCTTCTTGAAGCCCTTCTTCACCGTCAGCGAGGTGGTGCCACCCACGACAGGCTCGCTCGCGCCGAGGGCGGAGGAGACGAGGGTCAGAGAGATGACCAGAGCCGCGGCGATCGCCGCGAGCCATACCTTCGATGCTCCCGACCGAGTCGGGCGGATCACTTCGTTCATATACCTATTCGCTTTCCCCCCTGCGTCCCGTCCAAGAGAGTACACATTCGTGGAAGTGGGTCGTCGCGTTTTGCTGACCGTTACAGGGTTTGATGGAGTGGTACTTACATCGTCGGCGCGAAACCCTGGAAGCCGGAGATGGCGAGGGTGGGGATGGCGAGGGTGGGAATCGAACCCACGACACCACGATTTTCAGTCGTGTGCTCTACCAACTGAGCTACCTCGCCGGAGGGCGGCCCGGAGCCGCGCAGACGGGAAGGCTAGCGCCCGAGCGGCCCGGAGGCTGATTGCATTCGAGCATGGCGCGGACTCGCGCAGCTCCCGTCCTGCTCGCGGCCATCGTGGCGGGCGCGGCGCTGGTCTCGGGGGGCAGCCCGGCCGACCCGCGCACCCCGCCCGCTCTGCCCGGCCTGTCGAGGCCCTTCTCCACCGCTGCGGTGCTGGGCGGCGGCGGCCTCTCCGCCGGCGTCGATCCCTATGGAGACCTGGTCGACCTGCGTCCCGCGGCGGCCGGCCCCCCGCTGATCGACAACTCCCACGAGCGCCAGGCGGCGGGGAGCGTGCCGACGGGGACCGGGGTCGTTCCGCTGGCAACGCGTGCCGACGGCCTGCCGCGTCCGTTTTGGCGCGCCGACCGCGTCCGCCAGCGCTACCTCCCCGGAACCAACGTCCTGCGCACCGAGGCGCGCTTCGGCCGCCAGCGGGTGACCCTGGACTGCGCGGCGGGCCGCGACGAGCTCGCCTGCACGAGCAACGGCGCCTCCCTCCGCTTCGCCCGGCACGTCGCCCACCCGGCCAGGAGGCGTCTCCACCTCGACGATCGACGTGCTCGGTCGATCATCGCCGCCGCCGCTGCCTCCGACCGCCACTGGCTCGACAGCAGCCGCCCGCTGGGCCCACGGGCCCCGGGGTGGGCGCAGGCGATGTACGACCGATCGCTTCTCGTGCTGCGCGCGCTGACCGACGCGCGCGGCGGTGCCGCCGCCGCCGGCGCCAGGGACGGCTGGGCCTACGTCTGGCCGCGCGACGCGGGAGCGGTGGCGATCGCCCTTGCCGCCGCCGGCCACCGGGCGGAGGCGGCGCGGGTGGCCCGCTTCCTGTGCCGCCTGCAGCTGGGCTCGGCGGCCCGCTTCGACGGTGGCGGCCGGCCCGTCACCGGCCGGCCCGCCCAGGGCGACGCGGCCGGCTGGGCCGCCGCCGCCGCGGCGGCGGCGGGGCTGCGCCCATCGTGCGCGCCGGCCTCAACTTCGTGGCGAAATCGTGCCGACTATCAGGAGAAATCTCCCGGTAACTACCTCGCCAACGCCCTCGCCACCGCCGATGGGCCGATTCCCGTCGCCATGCGTCGGTTTTCGGCCCATCGGCGGGGGGGGTTGGGGGGGTTCGTGACGCGGCGGGGCCTGGTGCGCGAGCGGGGCAACCCGGGGTCGGGGCTCGACTCGGCGGCGGCCTGGGCGGTGCGTCCCTTCCGGCACCCGGCGCTGCTGGCCGCGGCGCGGCGCACGCTGCTCGCCCTGCCCGCCGCCCAACGACGGCGCTTCGGGCCGGGGGCGACGCGCTACGGCCTGATCCCGTCCGAGGGCTGGCCAGACGCCGACCCCTGGACCGCGCCGACGGCCTGGAGCGCATGGGCGCTCGCCTCCTTGTCCCGAATCGACGCTCCTGGGCCCGTCGCCCGGCGCGAGCGGCGGGCGGCGCTGCGCCTGGCCGCCTCGCTGCGCCGCGCTGCGACTCCCGCGGGGCTGCTGCCCGAGCGGGTCGACGCGCGCACCGGCGTCGCCCGCTCGACCACGCCCCTCGCCTGGTCGCACGCCTTCGCCATCCTCGCCCTGGCCAAGCTCTGGCCCCACCGGCCTATCCTCGATCGGTGAGGGTGGCTCCGGCGAGGATCGAGGACTGTGAGCAGATCGCCCGCGGGATGAGGCGGGTGGCGGAGGAGGGGTGGCTGGCCACCGAGGCAGGCGTCCCGCTCGAGGACCTGGTCGAGCGCTACCGGGCGGCGGTGGAATGGGACGAGCAGATCCTGCTCGCGCTCTGGGACGGCGAGGAGCTCGTCGGCTCGGCCGGAATGCATCCAACGAGCGTGGACGGGGTCCTCACCCTGGGGATGTGGGTGCTGCCGAGCCACCGTGGCCGTGGCGGCGGGCGGATGCTGATCGAGGCGGCGATCGAGGCGGTGCCGCCGACGGCCCACAAGGTGGAGCTCGAGGTGTTCCCCGACAACGAGGCGGCGATCGCGCTCTACCGATCGATGGGCTTCGAGCAGGAGGGCCTGCGGCGGGACCACTACCGCCGCGAAGACGGGGCGCTGCGCTCGGCACTGCTCATGGCAAGGCTCTTCCCCCGCGCCGACCGCGAGAGCCCGAGCGCCTAGGCCAGAGCTGCGGCGACCGCCTCATCCGGTGTCGACGCGGGCAAGATTCCGGGCCCGCCCTCCATCCCGCCGGCGCCTGACGCCGACCAGCCGCGCAGCGACACGACCCGCCGGCCCAGGTTGCGGGCGTGGGCGATCTCGCTCAGCGTCCCCCACTCGCCGCCCACGGCGATCACCGCCTCTCCGGAGGCGACGACGGCCAGGTTCCGGGCCTGGCCGACGCCGGTGGCGACCACGTGCGTGCAATGCGGGTTGGCCCCGCCGCGATCGACGCCGGGCAGGACCCCGATCGCCGTGCCGCCGGCGTCGGCCGCCCCGCGGGCGACCGCCTCCATCACCCCGCCGAGGCCGCCGCAGACCACCGTCGCGCCCGCCTCGGCCAGCAGCCGCCCGACCTCCTCCGCCAGCTTCCACGCCTCGCTCCCATCCTCACACGCCCCACTCCCGATCACAGCCACACATCTGCCAGCGGCGCGCCCAAAATCTTGCGCCCGTCTGCTCTGCTCTCGCTCACTCGCGCTCATCGCAACCGGCGACCTCGCTCGCTCGCTTCCGCGTCCGCGACGGGCGCTCATCCTTGATCGGGCCATTCGAGTGACCGGCCATCATTCGCATCAGCTCCAGCGCGCCCTCCTTGTGGAGCGGCTCGTTGAGGTTGCCGCACTTCGGGCTCTGCACGCAGGAGGGGCAGCCAGACTCGCAGGGGCACTCGGCGAGCAGCCGCTCGGCGTCGGCGAGCAGCCGCTCGAACCGCTCGTAGCCGCGCAGGGTGATCCCGACCCCGCCAGGGTGGCCGTCATAGACGAAGATCGTCGACCTTCCGGTCTGGAAATGGACGTTGGTGGAGAGCCCGCCGATGTCCCAGCGGTCGCACATCGCGATCAGCGGCAGGACGGCGATCTGGCCGTGCTCGGTCGCATGCAGGGCGCCGAGCAGGACGTCGGGCGGCAGCGAGCCGCTCAGCGGCTCGGGCAGCACGTACCAGAGGGCCTGGGTGGCGAAGCTCTGCTCGGGGAGCTCCAGTGCGACGACGTCGAAGGGCTCCTGGTCGGCGACCGAGACCCGCTGGAAGGCGATCACCTGCTCGGTCACCGAGACCTCGCCGAAGTGGAGCTCGACGCCGCTGGTCGAGCGTTGCTCGCGGATCCGCTCGATGTAGATCTCGGTCTCCTTCTTCGGCCGGGTGTACCAGTCGCCGTCGAAGGCGGAGACGACCGCGCGGCGCCCCTCGACGTCCAGCGACTCGACCTCGTAGGAGCGGCCCAGGTGCAGGTAGACCGCGCCCGGGTGGACGGTGGTGAAGGCGCGCTCCGCCTCGACCAGGCCGAGCATCTCACCCGAGTCGCGCTCGATCACGGCGACCGAGTCCGCCGAGGCCGAGCGCAGCGGAATCCGGCCGGCGACGAACTCGCTGCTCGCGCGGCAGGATCCGGCCGCGGGCGCCGCGCAGCTCGCCCGCGCCGGCGAGGCGCTCGGCGCGCTCCCGCCAGCGCGGCCCGAGGACCGCGTCGTCCTCCGCGGAGAGCGGCAGCTCGTAGGCGGCCGCGACCAGGTGGCGGGAGGCGATCTGCTCGCTTTCGTGGTCGAGGATCGCCGCCTCGACCGGCCGCTCGAGGAACTCGTCCGGGTGACGGCAGAAGAACTGGTCGAGGGCGTCCTGCCCGGCGACGTAGACCGCGAGGCCGCGCCGGCGGCGCCCCGCCCGCCCCCACATCTGGCGCAGGCTGGCGACCGTGCCCGGGAAGGTGACGCAGATCGCGGCGTCGAGCTCGCCGACGTCGATGCCCAGCTCGAGGGCGTCGGTTGCGACCACCGCGAGCAGCTCGCCGGCCGCCAGCCGGCCCTCGATGTCGCGACGCTGCTGGGGGGTGTACCCGCCCCGGTAGGGCGCGATCCGCTTCGCCAGCTGCGGCTTCCCCCGCCGCTCCAGCTCTTCTCCGGCGAAGCGCCGGATCAGCTCGATCCCGCGGCGGCTCTTCAGGAAGCAGATCGTCCGCACGCCCTGGGAGACCAGCTCGGCGAGCAGCTCCGCCGCCTCGCTGAGGGCGCGAGCGGCGCGTCCCCGTCGCCTCGTCGATCAGCGGCGGGTTCCACATCGCGATCTCCCGCCCCGCGCGCGGAGCGCCGTCGTCGTCGATCAGCTCGAAGGCGTGCCGACCAGCCCCTCGGCGAGCTCGACCGGGTTGGCGATCGTCGCCGAGGCGAGCAGGAAGCGCGGCTCGGCCCCGTAGGCGCGGGCCACCCGGCGCAGACGGCGCAGGACATTGGCGACGTGCGAGCCGAACACACCGCGGTAGGTGTGGGCCTCGTCGACGACGACCCAGCCCAGGTTGGCGAGGAAGTCCCCCCAGCTCTTGTGGTTGGGCAGCAGCCCGACGTGGAGCATGTCCGGGTTGGTGAGGACGAGGTTGCTGCGCCGGCGGATCGCGGGGCGCTCCTCGCGCGGCGTGTCGCCGTCGTAGATCGCCTCGCGCAGCCCGGGCGGGCGCAGCTCGGAGAGCTTGCGCGCCTGGTCCTGGGCCAGCGCCTTGGTCGGGTAGAGGTAGAGCGCCCGGCGCTTCGGGTCGCGGGCGATGCCGTCGAGCACCGGCAGGTTGAAGGCGAGGCTCTTGCCCGAGGCGGTGCCGCTGGTGATCACGAGGTCGGAGGCCGCGGCCGCCTCCAGCGCTCGGCGCTGATGCGAGTAGAGGCGGTCGACCCCGGCCCCGGCCGAGCGCCTCCGCGCAGCCCCTCGTCCAGCGAGCCGGGCACCGCGACCAGGCTCGCCTGGCGCTCGACCTCGACGCTCTCGGCGACCACGCGGCCGTCGCGGCGGGCGGGGTCGATCGCGACCGCCCACGGGGTCTCCAGCAGCGACCGGGAGGCGCATCATGCGGCCTCCCGGATCGCGCCGGCGACTCTGACCGCCTGCAGGGCGCTGCGGTCGTGCAGGCGCAGGAGGTCGGCGCCCGCACGGACCGCGAGCGCCGCCGCGCCCACCGTCCCCCACTCCCGCTCGCCTGCCGGCAGCCGGCCCTCCCAGGAGCCGGCGAGCACCGCGCCGATGAAGTCCTTGCGCGAGAGCGAGACGTAGAGCGGCAGGCCGAGCCCGCGCAGCTCGCCGAGCCGCCGCAGGACCTCGAGGTCCTGCGTCGGTGGTCGAGGTCGAAGTCGAGTCCGGGGTCGATCGCGATCTGCTCCTCCCCCACCCCAAGGGCGACGGCGCGCTCGACTCGCCCCCCGAACCAGGACTTGAGGTGCTCGACCACGTCGTCGTATTCGCGGGACGGGCGCTCGACCCGCGGCGGCCCCTCGATGTGCATGAGCACGTAGCCGCAGCCCGCCCCGGCGACCAGCTCGAACATCTCCTCCGAGCCGCCGGAGATGTCGTTGATCGCGGCGGCCCCCGCGGCCGAGCGCCCGCCGCGCGACCTGCGGCCGAGAAGGTGTCGGCCGAGACCGGGACGCCGGCGCCCGCCAGGCCCTCGACCGCCGGCACCAGCGCCTCCGCCTCCTCCTCCGCGGCGACCGGCGGGCCGGCCCTCGCCGCCACCGCGCCGACGTCGAGCATGTCGAACCCCGCCTCGACCAGCGCCAGCCCGTCCGCGACCGCCCGCTCCGGCGTGCGCTCCGCGCCCCCTCGAACATCGAGTCGGCGGTGACGTTGACGATCCCGGCGGCGATCGGCGGGCGAGGTCGAGCGCTCGGTCGGCGAGCTGCCAGGACTCATCGCCGCCAGATCATCGTCGCTACGGTAGCGACCGCGGCCGATGGCCCTGCGCTGCGTCTACACCGATCTCGACGGGACCCTGCTCGGGCGGGGCAGCTCGCTCTTCCGCGACGCCGAGGGCGGCTTCTCCCTCGCCCAGGCCCGCGGCCTGGAGGCCTGCCACCGGGCCGGGGTCGAGGTCGTGATCATGTCCGGCCGGCGCGAGCCGCAGGTCCACGAGGCGGCCCGCCTGATGGGCCAGACCTCCTACATCTACGAGGCCGGCTGCGCCTTCGCGATCGACGGCGAGACGACCCTGCTGACCGGCGGCCTGGTCCCCGACGAGGACGGCACCGTCTACGAGCAGATCGAGCGGCGCGGCATCCCGAAGCTGCTCTTCGAGCGCTTCGAAGGGCGCCTCGAGTACCACGCGCCCTGGCACCACGGCCGCGTCCTCTCCCACCTCTTCCGCGGCAAGGTCGACGTCGAGGAGGCCAACGCGCTGCTGGCCGAGCGCGGCCACGACGACCTGCGGCTGCTCGACAACGGCGCGATCGGCCGCGAGATGCCGGCGATCGAGGGCCCGACCCACGCCTACCACCTGGTGCCGAAGCTGGTCAGCAAGGCGGGCGCCGTCGCCGCCCACGCCCGCGCCCGCGGCTACGACCCGCGCCGACTGCATCGCGGTCGGCGACTCGGTCGAGGACCTCGAGGTCGCCGCCGCGGTCGGCCGCTTCTTCGTCGTCGCCAACGGGCCCGAGCGCGACCCCGGCCTGCGCGCCGCGCTCGCCGCCTGGGACAACGCGACGGTCACCGAGGGCGCGATGGGCGACGGCTTCTACGAGGCGGTCGTCTCGACCCTGATGGAGCGCCGCTGAGCGCTCGGGGCGGCTAGTATCGGCGCGATGGCGCGATGCGACCGTCGCCGAGCAGGAGTACCTGGAGATCATGTTCTGGCTGGAGGAGGCCGGGCTGCCGATGACCGGCGCCAACATCGCCCGCGCGATGCAGCTCTCGCCGCCGACCGTCCACGAGATGATCGGCCGCCTGGTCGAGGACGGCTACGTCGAGCCGCGACGCCGACAAGTCGCTCGACTTCACCGAGTCCGGGCGCGAGCACGCCAGCCACATCGTCCGCCGCCACCGGATGATCGAGCGCTTCCTCACCGACGTGCTCGGCATCCCCTGGGACGAGGTCCACGAGGAGGCCGAGCGGATCGAGCACGCGATGTCGCCGGTGCTCGAGGAGCGGATGCGGGCCGCGATCGGCGACGCGACGACCTGCCCGCACGGCCACCCGATCGTCGAGGGCGCCCGCGAGCACGGGTCGCTGCTGGCCGACGTCGAGGTCGGCGCCAGGGTCCACGTGCTGCGCTTCGAGAACGAGGCCGAGGAGCTGCTCCACTACCTCAAAGAGGCCGGCCTGGAGCCCGGGCTGGAGGGCACGGTCGAGAGCTCCGACGAGAGGGCGTGACGATCGCCTCCGACGACGGCACGCCACCGCGTCTCCCGCAGCGTCGCCGAGACCGTCTCGGTCCGCGCCGACCCGGCGCCGCCCCCGCGCGCCGCGATCCCCGAGCAGCTGGTCCTCTCCAGCGACCGCTACGGCCGCTAGATCGTCAGCCGGCGCCGCGGATACGCTCGAGCGCGCGGCGCGATCCGCGATGACGCCCTCGGCGATGCGCTCCGGGGGGACGCTCGCGAAGGAGAGGCGGAGGCTGTTCTCGCCGCCCTCGATCATGAAGTCGGGCCCGGCGACGAAGGCGACGCCCTCGCCCTTGGCCTCGGCAAGCAGGGCCGGGGTATCGGTTCCCTCGGCGAGGTCGAGCCAGAGGAAGTAGCCGCCGCCCGGGAACGACGAACTCGGCCTCGGGCAGCTGCTCGCGCAGGGCCTCGACGAGCGCGTCGCGGCGGTCGCGCAGGGCGCCCTTGACGAACTCGATGTTGCGGTCCAGGGCCCCCGACTCGGCAGAGCTCGAGGACGACCGACTCGGCCAGCATGTTGGGTGAGATGTAGGTCTCGTTGGCGCGCTTCGCCAGCTTCGCGATCTCCGCCGCCGGGCCGGCCAGGTAGCCGACCCGCACGCCCGGGCTGACCGTCTTGGAGAAGGAGGAGGCGTGGACGACCCGTTCGGCCGAGTCGATCGAGAGCATCGACTCCAGCGGCTCACCCTCGAAGGGAAGCTCGCGGTAGGGATCGTCCTCGAAGATCCAGAAGCCGTGCTCGGCGGCGAGCTCGACCAGGCGGGTTCGCTTCCCCGCCGAGAGCGTGCAGCCGGCCGGGTTGTGGAAGTTCGGGATGACGTGGGCGAGCTTGACCGGGCCCTCGGCGAGCGCCGCTTCCAGCCCGCGCGACGTCGAGGCCGTCGGCCTCGAGCCGCACCGGAACCAGCTCGACGCCGAGCCGCCGCAGCATCAGCAGGGTGCGGTCGTAGGTCGGCTGCTCGACGACGACCCGGTCGCCGGGCTCGAGCAGGTGCTCGAACAGCATCCAGCCGGCCTCCAGCGAGCCGTTGGCGATCATCACCTGGCCGGCGTCCAGCCCCCCGTGCCGCTCGGCGACCCACTGGCAGAGGCCAGGGATGCCCGATCCCGGTGCCGTAGGAGAGCGCCCTTTCCCAGTCGTCGGCCAGCGCCTTGGCGGTCGCCTCGCGGACCGCCTCCCTGGGCAGGATGTCGGCGCTGGGCGCGCCCCGGGCGAAGGAGATCGTGTCCGCGGCCATCGTCTCGACCCTAGCAGCGGGCAATGCGCGCCCGGACTCAGGCGCGCAGCGTCTCTACCGCGATCTGCGCGGTCTCGGTCGGGCTTTCGCCGACCCTGACGCCCTTCGCCTCGAGCGCCTCCTTCTTCGCCTGGGCGGTGCCCGAGGAGCCGGAGATGATCGCCCCGGCGTGGCCCATCTGCTTGCCCGGGGGCGCCGTGAAGCCGGCGATGTAGGAGACCACCGGCTTGGAGATCTCGGCCTCGATGAACTCCGCGGCGCGCTCCTCGGCGTCGCCGCCGATCTCGCCGACCATGACGATCAGCTCGGTCTCGGCGTCAGCCTCGAACAGCTTCAGGATGTCGATGAAGTCGGAGCCGACGATCGGGTCGCCGCCGATGCCGACGATCGAGGAGTTGCCCTCGCCCGCCTGCTTCAGCTCGTTGCCGATCTGGTAGGTCAGGGTCCCCGACTTGGAGACGACGCCGATCCTGCCCGGGTCGAAGAACTGAGCGGGGATGATGCCGACGTTCGCCTTGCCCGGAGAGAGCACGCCGGGGCAGTTGGGGCCGATCAGCCGGACGCCGGCCTCCTTCGCCTTCCAGTAGGTCCTCAGCATGTCGAGCACCGGGATCCCCTCGGTGATCGCGATCACCGTGTGCACCCCCGACTCGATCGCCTCGTCGATCGCCGGGGCCGCGAAGCGGGCGGGGACGAAGATCATCGAGGTGTTGGCCCCCGCCTTCTCGACCGCCTCGGCGATCGAGTCGAAGACCGGCACGCCGCTCACGTCCTGCCCGCCCTTGCCCGGGGTCACGCCGGCGACCAGGTCAGTGCCGTAGTCGCGGTTGCGCAGGCCGTGGAAGGAGCCCTCGCGCCCGGTCAGGCCGGAGACGACGAGCTTCGTGTCGCTGCCGACGACGATCGACATCAGCCGTTCTCCTCCGCGAGCTCGACGACCCGCTGCGCGGCGCCCAGCATCGTGCCCTGCACCTCGAGCCCGTCGATCCCGGCCTGCTCGAGAAGCGCCCAGGCCCTGCTCGGAGTTGGTGCCGTCGAGGCGCACGACGAGCGGCACGTCGAGGTCGATCTGCCGCGAGGCCTCGATGATCCCCTTGGCGACCTCGTCGCAGCGGGTGATGCCGCCGAAGATGTTGAAGAGGACCGCGTTGACCTTGGGGTCGGAGGTGATCACCTCGAGCGCGTCGACGATCGCGTCCGCTTTCGAGCCGCCGCCGGCGTCGAGGAAGTTGGCCGGCGCGCCGCCCGCCTGGGCGACGACGTCGAGGGTCGACATGCAGAGCCCGGCGCCGTTGCCGAGGATCCCGACGTCGCCGTCGAGCTTCACGTAGGTGAGCCCCTTCTCCCTGGCCATCGCCTCCTGCGGGTCCTCGTCGGCACCGGCCTCGGCCTCGGCCAGGTCCTGATGGCGGAAGAGCGCGTTGCCGTCGATCGTCACCTTGGCGTCGAGGGCGACCACCTCGCGGCTCGGTCGGTGACGATCAGCGGGTTGACCTCGATCAGCGTCGCGTCCTCCTCTGCGGCGACCTCGGCCAGCCGGGCGAGCACCTCGGCGACCTGGTCGAGCACGTCCTCGTCGAGGCCCGCCGCCTCGGCGATCGGCCGCGCGGCCGCGGCGTCGAAGGGGCTGGTCGGGTCGATGTGCGCGCTTGACCAGGGCGCCGGGGTCCTCGGCGGCAACCGCCTCGATGTCCATCCCGCCCTTCGCGGAGACCATCGCCAGCAGCTTCTTCTCGGAGCGATCGAGGATCACCGACGCGTAGTACTCGGAGGCGATGTCCGAGCCCCCCTCGACCCAGACCTGGTGGACGCTGAAGGGTCCCTCGCCGTGAGGGCCGACGATGTCCATGCCGAGGATCGCCTCGGCGTGCGCGCGCGCCTCGTCGGCGTCGGCGGCGATCTTGATCCCGCCGGCCTTGCCGCGGCCCGCCGATCAGCACCTGGGCCTTGACCGCGCACGGGAAGCCGATCCGCTCGGCGGCCGCCACGGCCTCCTCGACGGTCGAGGCGACCTCGCCGCTCGGCACGGCGATTCCGTGCTCGGCGAACAGCTGCTTGCCCTGGTACTCGAGGAGGTCCATCGGTAGACGCGCCGCACGGCGCGGGCGGCAGCCTATAATGCCGCGGCTCCGCGATGCCTCTTCCCAGCCTCAAATCCATCGAGTGGGTGACCACCGACTGCTACGGCACCCTGATCGATTGGGAGAAGGGGATCGTCGACGCCTGCAGGAAAGAGGCGGAGAAGGACGGCTTCAGCTTCGACGAGGACGCCTTCCTCGCCCGCTTCATGGAGGTCCAGGCCGAGATCATGGCCGGCTCCTACGAACTCTACGCGGAGGTCCTGCGGCGCACGATCGTCAAGGTCGCCGGCGAGGTGGGCTGGGAAATCGAGCCCTCGCGGGCCCAGTTCCTGCCCGACAGCGTCGCCTACTGGCTGCCCTTCCGCGAGGCGAACGCGGCGATGGACCGGCTCGGCGAAGCGCTACGAGGTCGGGATCGTCTCCAACATCGACGACAAGCTGCTCGGCGTCTCGCGCCGCCACCTGCGCACCGAACTCGACCTCGTCGTCACCGCCCAGCAGGTGCGCAGCTACAAGCCCGACCCGGTCCACTTCAAAGAGTGCGCGCGGCGGATCGGCGGCAAGAAAGGCTGGGTCCACATCGGCTCCAGCTACGCGACCGACGTCGCGCCGCTGCTGAAGATGAACGTGCCGGTGATCTGGGTCAACCGCCACGGCGAGAAGCTCGAGGGCCGCAAAGCGCCGGGAGCGACGGTGAAGAACTTCCGCGACGCGGCGAAAAAGCTCGGCGCGTCCTGAGCGATCTTCTAGCGTTTCGCAACTTCGCCGTCCGCCGGGTTTTCGAAACCCAGTGGGGCCGCCTCGCAACCGATGCACAGCAACGCCGAGACAAAGCACCCGCGCCTGCGCGCGCGCGCCTGCCGATCGCCGTCGGCGCGCTGCCCTGCTCGCGCTGACTCGATCTCGCTCGCCGCCGGCACGGCGTCGGCCGCCGCGGCAAGGCTCGCCGACGGGGAAAAGCCGAGCTTCGTCGTGATCCAGACCGACGACCAGACGCTCGACGGCCTCTACGCCACCTACCGCGCCTGCCCGGGGCCGCGGCAAGACCCGGGCGATGCCGAACACGCTCGACCTGATCGCCAAACGGGGGATGACCTTCGACCGCTACTACATCTCCTACCCGCTCTGCTGCCCCTCGCGGGTCAGCCTGCTCACCGGGCGCTACGCCCACAACCACAACGTGCAAGGGAACATCCAGCCCGACGGCGGCTTCTACGGCTTCTCCCAGCGGGCCGCGATGACCCACAACCTGGCGGCCTGGCTGCAGCGGCGCCGGCTACCGCACCATCCACATCGGCAAGTTCCTCAACGGCTACGGCGACAGCCGCTCAGCGACGGCACGAGCGTGCCCCCCGGCTGGAGCGCCTGGCACACGGTGGTCAAAGCCGACACCGACCACTACTACTACGGCTACCGGCTCAACAACAACGGCCATGATCGAGGGCCCTACGGCGACTCGGGCAGCTGGGACACGCGCGAATACGGCGCCCGCGACGACATCGGCTGCCCCTTCGCGCCGGCCAACGGGCAGCCCTGCACTACGAGACCGACGCCCTGAACCAGATCGCGACGCGGAGATCTCCGCCACCCCGCCGGCCAGCCCTTCTACCTGCAGCTCGACTACACGGCGCCGCACGGCGACTTCCGCCGCCCGGCCGGCCCCGAGCCGCCGCCCCGCCACTACGACTGGTTCAAGGGCGCGCGGCTGCCGCACGACCGCTCCGAAGGCTTCGACGAGGGCAACGTCCGCGACAAGCCGCGCTTCATCCGCGAAGCGGAGCACCTGAGCCCGACCGACAAGCACATCTACCGCGTCTACTGGCAGAAGCAGCTCGACGCGCTGCGCGCGATCGACGACGGCGTCAGGCAGATCATCAGACCCTGGGCGCAGCCCGGCGGCTGCGCAACACCTACGTGATCTTCACCTCCGACAACGGCTTCTTCTTCGGCGAGCACCGGCTGATCGGCGGCAAGTTCCTCGCCTACGAGCCGGCCACCCACCTGCCCTTCCTGATCCGCGGCCCGGGGATCAAGCCCGGACACCAAGACGGGCGAGCTGGCCTCGCAGATCGACATCGCGCCGACCGTCCTCGAACTCGCCGGCGCCGAAGCCGACAAGAGCATCGACGGGCGCTCGATCGTCCCCTTCCTGCACGACCCCGAACCTGCGCACCCGGCGGCCGCTCCTCTTCGAGTCGTTCGTCGAAACGAGCGACGTCGAACAGAACGGCGGCGACAACGGCGAACGGCCGGCGCCCTACGACCCGCCGGCCGGCGGCGCGCCAGAGCCCGGCCGAGGCGGCGGGCCAAGGCCTCGATCCTGGCGCCGCCCAAGGACTACGAGGGGATCCGCCTCGGCCCCTACAAGTACATCGCCTGGCCGACCGGGGAGAAGGAGCTCTACGACATCAACAAGGACCCCTACGAGCTCAACAACCTGCGCCAAGAAGCCCAACTTCTTCCCGGTCCGCAACTACCTGCACACGCTGCTCACCGGCGGCGCCGACGAAGAAGGCGGCCTGAGGACTGCGTCGGCCGCGAGTGCCGGAGCCGGCGGCGAAAATCCCGCTCAACCGCAAGGAACTCCTGCGCCAGCGCAAGCGCGAACGGCGCGAAAAGCGCGAAGAACGGCGCAAGGAAAAGGAACAGCGGGAAAAGGAACGCAAGGAAAAGAACAAGGGGAAGACACCACCGCTGAGCGGCGGGCGCGGCCCGCCTACTTGATCACCGCGAGGACGTCCCCGCTGGAGACGGAGGCGCCCTCGGCGACGTTCAGCTCCTCGACCTTGCCGGCCCGGTGGGCGGCGATCTCGTTCTCCATCTTCATCGCCTCGATCACGCAGATCAGGTCGCCCTCGTCGACCTCGGCGCCCTGCTCGACGGCGACCTTGAACACCGTGCCCTGCAGCGGCGAGGGCAGCGCCTCGCTCGAGGCGCTGGGCCCGCCGCCGCCCTTGCGCTCGCGCTTCGGCGGGCGCCGGCGCCGCCCGCGGCGGCGGGAGCCGCCGCCGCGACCGCCTCGCCGACACCCTGACGTCGAAGAGCTTGCCGGAGACCTCGACCTTGTAGTCGCGGGCGACCTGCTCGCCACCCTCCTCCGCCTCCGCGGCGCGGCGGAGCCTGCTCGGGGGCGGTCGACTTGAGCCAGTCGCGGTCCTCCATCAGATCCCGGCAGGTCTCGCCGCGCGCCCACTCCTCGGTGGCGAGGATCGCGCTGTGGAAGGGGATCAGGGTGGTCAGGCCGCCGACCTCGTACTCGCCGAGGGCGCGGAGCATGCGGCGCGTCGCCTTCTCGCGGTCGACGTCCCAGACGATCAGCTTGGCGACCATCGGGTCGTACATCGGCGTCACCTCGGAGCCCGCCTCGACGCCGGAGTCGACCCGCACGCCGGGGCCGGCCGGCTCGCGGTAGGTGGTGATCGCGCCAGGCGCCGGGGCGAACTTCTTGTGGGCGGCCTCGGCGTTGATCCGGCACTCGATCGCGTGGCCGCGCAGCTCGACGTCCTCCTGGGCGATCGAGAGCTCCTCGCCGGCCGCGACCAGCACCTGCTCGCGGACGATGTCGATGCCGGTGACCATCTCGGTCACGCAGTGCTCGACCTGCACGCGGGTGTTCATCTCGAGGAAGAAGTACTCCTCGCCGACCTGCATGCCCTCGACGGTGCCGGCGCCGCGGTAGCCGACCGCGGCGGCCGCGTCGGTGGCGATCCTGCCGATCCGCTCGCGCATCTCGTCGTCGACGTGGGGGCCCGGCGCCTCCTCGATCACCTTCTGGTGGCGGCGCTGGATCGAGCAGTCGCGCTCGCCGAGGTGGATCACGTTGCCGTGCGAGTCGGCGAGCACCTGGACCTCGACGTGGCGCGGGTCCTCCAGATAGCGCTCGACGTAGACGCGGGAGTCGGAGAAGAACTTCTCGCCTTCGCGGGCGGCGCCCTCGAAGGCCTCGGCGAGGTCGTCGGGGCTCATCGCGACCCGGAACCCCTTGCCGCCCCCGCCGCCGGCGGCCTTGCAGGCGACCGGGTAGCCGGCGTCCTCGGCCTGCTTGCGGGCGGCCGTCGAGGTCGGCGGCCGGCTCGGTCGCGCCGGGCACGATCGGCACCCCCGCCTCGGCCATGATCTCCCGCGCCCGCGTCTTCGAGCCCATCGCCTCGATCGCCTCCGGCCGGCGGCCCGATGAAGACGATCTCCGACCTCGGCGCAGGCGCGGGCGAAGTCGGCGTTCTCGGCGAGGAACCCGTAGCCGGGATGGATCGCCTTCGCCCCCGCCTGCTTCGCGGTGTCGATGATCTTGAGGATGTTCAGGTAGCTCTCGGCGGGAACGCGCGGGACCGATCAGGAACGCCTCGTCCGCCTCGCGCACGTGCGGGGCGTCACGGTCGATCTCCGAGTAGACGGCGACCGAGCCGATGCCCATCTCCTTCAGCGTGCGGGCGACGCGGATCGCGATCTCGCCGCGATTTGCGATCAGGACCTTCTCGAACATCACGAACCCCCGCCGCGCGCCCCCGACGGGGATGAGTCAGAGATGGATGCCTGCTCGCTCGGACGCACGGCGGCGCAGTCTATTGAGAAGGCCCGGCGGCGAGGCGGCCCGGGTCAGCGCTGCCGGGGGCGGCGATCGTGGCGTCGCGACCTGTGCGAGTGCCGCGGCTTCGAGCGCAGGGTGACCCGGCGGTGCCTCACCCGCCGATCGCCGCCGACGGGCGCGTAGGCGATCCGGATGCGGACCCTGAGCTTGCCGTGGGCCCTGAGCCGCCGCAGGCCCTTGCCCGTGGCCCGCAGCGGGATCTTCGCCGTTCCCGGCCGCACCCGCTTGCCCACCTTCCTGACCCAGCGCCCGTTGACCGTGAGCCTGCCCGGTTCGGGCACCCAGACCAGAAGGGTCGCGGTGCCCTTCCTGCGGTTCCGCTTCAGCTTGCGAATCCGGAAGTCGTTGCGCGCCTTGACCAGCACCGAGCGGACGGTCGAGGTCGTCTTCCCCGCCGAGTCGGTCGCCGAGACGGTTACCGGATAGGTGCCCGGCGCGCCGAAGGCATGCGTGACCGCGCCGCCGGCGGCCGCCGAGCCGTCGCCGAAGTTGAAGACCGGCGGCCCCGCCGGCCAGACGTCGAAGCTGCCGGCGGAGAAGGTGAGGGGCTCGGCGACGGTCGCCGTCGGGGGCACCGAGACGGTGCCGAGCACCGGCGGCGCGGCGTCGTAGCCGGCCATCTCAACCGCGCGGTGGAGGCCGTCACCGCGCTCCCAGACGACCGCTGCGTCTCCCGCCGCGTCCATCGTCGGCTTCGGATGGAACGTGGGAAATTCTCCGCCCAGGGAATTCGAGATCGCCACGGGTGGCCCGTATGCAACCGCGCCGGCGGGCCGCACAGCGGCCCTCACAACCTCTTCCGGCCCCTGGTTTCCGGACCAGGCGACGATCGAGCTGCCGCCGTTCCCGACGGCCACCTGTTGGTATTCGGGATGGTCGGTGCCGGCGGTCACCTCCACCGGTGACGAGAACCCCCCGCCCGGGGGGCGGGTCGAGGACAGCACGGGGCTTGCCGTGGTGCCCGATGCCCGCCAAACCACCGTCGCCAGACCATCCGGCGAGACCCCGAGCACCGGGCTCAGAGCGACCTGGCCGGGGGCCGAAACGTCGGAGGGCGTGGAGAACGACCCGCCTGGCGACTTCACCGCCACCTGCACGATCCGAGGTTCTTCCGAGCCCTCGCTCAGCGCCCAGGAGGCGATCACGTTGCCGGCACCGTCGACGCCGAGGTCGAGTGATCCGGCGGGTTCTTCGGGTTCGGAGGCTTCGGAGATCGTTTCAGGCGTGGTCCATCCCCCCCCGGGGGCGCGAGTCGCCGCCTGGATCACCCTGTTCTCACCGTCGAAATAGGTCCAGGCGACGGTAACGTTCCCGGCGGGGCCGGCGACCCCGAGCGGTTCCGCAGCGCTCATCTGCGATTCGGCAATTTCTTTTTCTTCCTGGGTCGCGCCTTCCCCGGAACCACGGGGCGGTGAGACCCGCTCAGGTGTGGAGAAGACCCCGCCGGCGGGCCGCACGGATCCCATCACGAAGTAGGGGTTCGAGCATTTGTAGGGTTCTTCTTCTTCCAAGATTCCTTCTTCTTTGGTCCCGCAGGTCAGTTCCTGGAATTTCGCATTCGGGTCTCGGGTCAGCCAGGTCACGACGACGTCGCCTCCGGCTCCGATCGCGATTTGGGCGCCCTGCGGGATCTCTCCGGGCGGCGCCGCCCAGACGGTGACCGGTGGCGAGAAGGAGCCGCCGGGGGGCCTGGTCGCCACAACGATCACGTAGGTGCCGAGGGTCAGGTCGAGCTGCCGCCATGCCGCCACCGCCACGCCGCCCGGCGTCATCGCGAGCATCGGATGCTCCCCTCGCGGTGCGAGAGCGAACGGGGCGCCCAACGGGGCCCCCGCGGCACGGGCCGTCGCGTTCAGCGCCGTGCCCACGCCGGTCGTGATCCGCTGCTCCCAGAGCGCGACCGCGCCGCCGGCCGCGTCCATCGCGGCTTCGGGGTTGCTCGCGTCGCTGACGGGCTGGGAGAGGGTGACGGGGCCGATCCAGTTGGGCGGAGCGGCCGAGGCCCCGGCGGGAAGCGAGAGCACGACGAGAGCAGCGATGGCCGCCAGCCCCCGGCCGGCGCGGTTCCGCGTTTGCGAGTCGGCGTCGTGCCATCCCCTCGAATTCCCTCCCCGGGCCGAGACGGGTATCCACACAAACCCGCCAGATGCGCATTCAGACCGTAGCGGGCGCGGCCCCCAGGCGCGGCGCGATCTCCGTGCCCGGCGGCGCATCGAGGCCCCGGCCTCCGGCACCGGCTAGTCTGCCGCGCTCATGCTGATCGAGCTCCAGAGCCACTCGACCGTCTCCGACGGACAGCTGGCGCCCTGGCGAGGTGGTCTCCAGGGCGGCCGAGGCGGGGTGACGACCCTGGCCCTGACCGACCACGACGCGATCGCCGGCGTCCCGGAGGCGGCGGAGGCGGCCGAGCGGGTCGGCATCGAGCTGGTTCCCGCGATCGAGATGTCCTGCGTCCACGAATACGCCGAAGACCTCCATGTCTGCGGCTACTGGGTCGACCTCGGCAGGATCGCCCCGGCCTGCGAGCGCGCTCAACACGAGCGCGTCGCGCGGGCGGGCGAGATCGTCGAGAGGCTGCGGGGCGAGGGCTTCGACCTGCGCCTGGAGGACGCCGTGCGCGAGGCCGGCGACGCGCTCTCGATCGGCAGGCCCACATCGCCCGGGCAGCGGGGGCGACGGGCGACCTCGGGCCCTTCTTCGAGGAGTACCTGGTGCCTGGCGCCAGGGCCTTCGTCCCCCGCCGCTGGCCGACCGCCGAGCAGGCGGTCGGGCTGATCCGCGAGGCGGGCGGCGTCGCGGTCGTCGCCCATCCCTACTGGGACGTCTTCCAGCGCGGCCAGGTCGACGACCTGATCCGCTCGCTGCAACCGGACGGCGTCGAGGCCTTCTACCCCACCCACGACCGCGAGCAGACCGCCCACCTGCTGGAGCTCTGCGAGGAGCTCGGCCTGGTCCCGACCGCCTCCTCCGACTACCACGGGCCTACCCACAGGACGTTCTCGGAGTTCGGCGCCTACGACACCTACGGCCTCGCCGAGCCCCAGGTCCCCCCGCGGCCCGCGCCGTAGACGTCGAGGCCAGCGCCGCACAAAGACATCCGCACCGGCACCGTATTAACCCCGGCTGCTCCCCAAAAGGGGGCGAGACCCCGCCGCTTCGACACTTGACCCGGCCATGGGCGGGTCAAACGTCGAAACGCGCCGAAGGTGGCGGGCGGCAGGCGCTTGCCGGAAGGCAGCACGGGCTGCTCACCCGTCGCGACCTGCTGGGACTGGGCTTCACGCCGGCCGCGGTCGAAAACAGGATCGCGACCGGCCGGCTACACGTCCTCGGTCGCGGCGTGTACGCGGTGGGCTGGCCCGGGATGACGCCGGAGAGGCGCTGGATGGCCGCCGTGCTCGCCTGTGGGGAGGGCGCCGCCCTCAGTCACGGCAGCGCCGCGGCGCTTTGGGGGATCGGCAGGGAAACGGCGGTCGTGGAAGTCAGCGTGCGGAGGCGCTGCAATCACCGCCGGCCGGGGATCCGGGCGAGATGCAGGCCGACCGCTACCCGTGATCGCGCCTCGATGTCCGAGCGAAGGCGGACGTCGGCGAGCACCGCGGCCAGCCCGGCGTGGCCGTGCTCCGAGCGCTGCTCGACCGCGACTCGTTCCTACTCTCCGATTCCGACCTGGAAATCCTCTTCCATCCGATCTCGAAGCGGGCGGGGCTGCCGCTGCCGCGCAGCAAAGCGGAGGTGAACGGGTTCGAGGTCGACTTCTTCTGGCCCGGCCTCAGCCTGGTCGTCGAGACCGACGGGTTGCGCTACCACCGCACTGCCGCCGCCCAGGCGCGGGATCGCCTCAGGGACCAGACCCACACGGCGGCCGGTCTGACCCCGCTCCGCTTCACCCATTTCCAGATCAAGTACGAAAGCGCACGGGTCGTCGCGATCCTCCGCAGCACCGCAGCCCGGCTTCGGCCCAATGCCGCTTCCTGATGCTCCACAGGCGGGGCTCGAGGAACGGTTTGACACTTGACCCTCCCGGAGCGGGGTCAACTGTCAAACCGGAAGCAAAGCGACCCGATCGCTGCGCGACCCCGATCCCGGAGCGGGCCATCCGATATCCCCGCGACCCCGATCCGCGGCGCCGGCCACCCGATCGCTGCGCGACCCCGATAGCGGCACCGGTCACCCGACCGCTGCGCGACCCCGATCCGCGGCGCCGGCCGTGGCGGTCGGGCGTCGGTGATGGAAGGCGGGGGTCATTCCGACTGGCGGATACTCAAAGTCGCGGCGCCCATCAGCGCCGCGACTTGTCAGGCGGAATGACCCCCGCCTTCCTATCCGTCGAGGTCAGGCCGTGACGGCGGAGGCCGGGATCAGGTCGCGCGACTCGAGATACTCGATCAGCTTCTGCGCCGAGTCCTCGGCCGTTTCTGCCTCGGTGTCACAGACCACCTCGGGGTTCTCGGGTGCTTCGTAGGGATCCGAGACGCCGGTGAATTCCTTGATCTCGCCGGCGAAGGCCTTCGCGTAGAGGCCCTTGACGTCGCGCTCGGCGCAGGTGTCCACGGAGGCCTTGACGTAGACCTCGATGAAGCGCTCGCCCATCTGCTCGCGGGCCTCGGCGCGGATCTCGGCGTAGGGGGAGATCGCCGCGGTGATCACCGGCACGCCGTTGCGGGAGAGCAGGTCGGCGACGAAGGCGATGCGGCGGATGTTGGTGTCGCGGTCCTCTTTGGAGAAGCCCAGGCCCTTGGAGAGGTTTTCGCGGACGATGTCGCCGTCGAGGATCTCCAGGCGCGAGCCGCGCTCGCGCAGGTGCCCCTCGAGCAGCCTCGAGATCGTCGTCTTGCCGGCTCCGGAGAGCCCGGTGAACCAGAGGGTGAATCCCTTCTCGGAAGCCATCAGTCGTTCATTTCCTCCTTGTAGGCGTCGATCAGGATGTCGGCGACCTCGTTGCGCGAGAACTCCTGCGGCGGCCGTTCGCCGTTGCCGAGCATCTCGCGCACCTTCGTGCCGCTGAGGAAGACGTGGGACTCGGAGCCGTGCGGGCAGGTCTTGCCCGAGGCCATCCCCTCGCACTCGTCGCACCAGAAGCTGTGCTCGAAGAACAGCGGTTCGATGCCCAGCTCCTCGATGTCGATCTCGTCGAAGATCTTCTGCGCGTCATAGGTGCCGTAGTAGTCGCCGACGCCGGCATGGTCGCGGCCGACGATGAAGTGGGTGGCGCCGTAGTTGCGCCGCACGATCGCGTGCAGGACGGCCTCGCGGGGGCCGGCGTAGTGCATCTTCGCCGGCTTCACCCCGAGCATCACCCGGTCGGAGGGGTAGTACTTCTCCATCAGCACCTCATAGCAGCGCATGCGCACGTCGGCGGGGATGTCGCCGGCCTTGGTCTTGCCGATCAGCGGCTGGATGAAGAGGCCGTCGCAGGTCTCGAGCGCCGCCTTGGTCAGGTACTCGTGGGCGCGGTGGATCGGATTGCGGGTCTGGAAGGCGACGATCCGCTTCCAGCCGCGCTCCTCGAACTCGGCCTTGGTCTCGGGCGCCGTCCTGTAGCGGCGCATGAAGGCCTCCTCGTGATCGGGCAGCGCGTCGACGTCGATCGGCCCGGCGATCATCCGGTCGCCCTCGGCATAGATCGCGGCCACGCCGGGATGCTCGGAGTCGGTGGTCCCGTAGACACGCTCAGCCTCGCGCCTGGCATCGCGCTCCCAGATCTCCTCAACCGTGATCCGGCCGAGGTGCTTGCCTTCGTCGCTGGAGAGCGCGATCGAGTCGCCGACCGCGCACTCCAACTCGGTGGCGAGGGTGATCGGGATCGGCCAGTAGGCGCCGTCGGTGGTGCGCATCTCCTCGCAGACGCGCTCCCAGTCGGCGGAGCCCTGGAAGCCGGCGAGCGGTGCGAAGCCGCCGTTGGCGATCATCTCGAAGTCGGCGGTGTGGCGCTCGTCGAGGGTCAGGGAAAGCTCGGTCATGGTCTCGCTCATGGATGCCTTTCGCGCTCGGCCGGACACTCAGCTTTGCTTCGGAGGGGTGAGCGTCCGGCGCTCAGTTGATCCCGCACTCGGTCTTCGAGAGCCCCGCCCAGCGGCCGTCGCGCGGCGAGCCGCCCGGCTCGACCGGCTTCGTGCAGTGCGTGCAGCCGATCGACGGGTAGCCGTGATCGTGGAGGGGGTTGTACGGGAGATGGTGCTCACGGATGTAGTTCCAGACGTCGCGCTCGGACCAGTCCGCCAGGGGATTCAGCTTCCATACGTTGAATTTGCCGTCCCAGCCGAACTTGGGGGTCTTGGAACGGTCGGCCGAGTCCCCTCGGCGGACGCCGGCGGCCCAGCAGTCTACGGAAGATAGGGCGCGGCGCATCGGCTCGACCTTGCGCAATCCGCAGCAGGAGTCGGGGTCCCCCTTCCACAGCTCCTCGCCGTAGCGCTCGGCCTGCTCGGCCAGGCTGAGGCTCCCGAAGCGCTCGAACTCGACCCCGAGATGCTCGGAGAGGCGGTCCCGCGTCTCGTAGGTCTCCTCGAAGAGGACGTCGGTGTCCAGGTAGAAGAAGCGCGCCTCGGGATTGATCCGGGATGCCATGTGGGCGGTGACCGAGCTGGTCTTCTGGAACGAGCAGGCGATGTAATGGCGCTCGCCGAAGGTGTCGAACATCCACTCGAGCGCCTCCCGAGGGGGGCGTCCCTCGAGCTCGGAGGCGATCCCCGCGGCCCACTCCTGCGAGGTCGGGATCGAGAGGGTCGCCGCTCCGCTCATGTCAAGTCCTCGCGCTCTGCTCGCGGCGAGGAGGGCCGGCGATGGACGCTTGCTCGCTCCGCGCTCATATCGCGCACTCGCCCTCGCCGCGCTCCACCTTGTACGGCCCGGATCGGTTCCAGTCGATGAACTGCTGCATGGTCTCGAGGCTGAAATCGGCCGGCAGGGTGAGGTCCTTGACCTCGGCTTCGAAGCGCCCGCCGCCGATCCGCTCGGCGAAGGCGTTGAACTCCTCGCCCTCGGCGCGCTCGGCCTCATACATCCGCACCCAGCGCTCGACCGCCTCGGGCACCCGTTTGGCCGGCAGGCGCGACTTGAGCCGCTTGCCGAAGACGACCTCGCCGCCCTCGTAGGTGCCGCCGACGTGCGGGATGTAGGCGGGCATCTGCCGCTCGCCCACCTTCAGCGAGGCGCCGTAGAAGCCGATGTTGGCGATGTGGTGCTGGCTGCACCCGTTCGGGCAGCCGCTCATCTTGATCTGGATCCGCCTGGTCAGCTCGTCCGAGATCCCCATCTCCTCGACCCGCTCCTGGATCGCGCGGTTGAGGCCCATCGAGCTGGTGATCCCGAGTTTGCAGCTGTCGGTGCCGGGGCAGCTGACCACGTCGCCGATCTCGCGCGGGCCGGGCCCGCCGAGGCCGAGCTCGGTCAGCCGCCGCCAGACCTCGTAGAGGGAGCCGTCGCGGACCCAGCGCAGGACGAGGTTCTGCTGCACGGTGCTGCGCGCGTAGCCGCCGGTGTGGTCGCGCATGATCGACGCCAGCCCGCGAAACTGCTCCGGGGTGAGGTCGCCGCGGGTGATCTTCACCTCGACCGAGGAGAAGCCGGCCTGGCGCTGCTCCTGCACGTTCGCTTCGACGAAGCGGTCGAACTCGGTGCGGTCGCCGTTCGGGGACGCGGACTCGCTCGGCTCGGCCGGGGCGCTCGCCTCCTCGTCGTCCTCGTAGCGGAGCCGCTCGACCAGCTCGGCATCGAATTCCCGCTCCTCGACCCAGTCGCCCTCGAGCTCCTCCTCGACCTGCTCGCGGAAGGCGTCGATGCCGATCTTGTCGATCAGCACCTTGATCCTCGCCCGGGCGCGGTTGACCCGCAGCCACTCCTGGCGGTCGAAGATCCTCAGCACCGCCTCGGCCACCTTCAGGTAGTCGCCGTTGTCCGCCTCGACGAACTCGTACAAGGTGGGGGCGACGCGGGCCATGATCGCGGTGCCACCGCCGACCCGGATCTCGAAGCCCCGGACTCCGGCCCGCTCGCGGGAGATGAAGGCGATGTCGTGGATGCCGGTGATCGCCCGGTCCTCCTCGGAGCCGGAGAACGCGGTCTTGATCTTGCGGGGCATCAGCTGTGTGGTCGGGTGGCGGACGAAGTAGCGGACGTATGCGCCGGCGAAGGGGGTCGGATCGAAGACCTCATCCGGGGCGACGCCCGCCCAGGGGTCGCCGGTGACGTTGCGGACCGTGTTGCCGCAGCCCTCGCGCGAGGAGAGCCCGGCCTCGGCGATCTCCCGCAGCAGCCGCTCGGCGTCGCGCAGCGGCACGTGGTGGATCTGGATGTTCTGCCTGGTGGTGATGTGGCCCTTGCCCAGGGGCGCGTAGCGCTCGACCACACCCGCGAAGGCCTCCATCTGCTCCGGCGTGACGCCGCCGAAGGGGAGCTTGACGCGGATCATCTGCACGTCGGGCTGGCGCTGCCCGTACACGCCCTGCTTGAGGCGGAAGCCGATGAACCGGTCCTCGGCCAGCTCCCCGGAGAGGAATTGCTCGGCTTCGCTGTCGAAGTCGTCGAACTCGCGCTCGATGATCGGGATCACGTGCCCGGGGACGTTCTCGTAGGTCTCCGGGTTCTCGAGCGTTCCCGCCCGGCCCTTGCCGCGCTGCTGCTTCTCCGCGTCCTCGACGACCTCCACGCGGACGAAAATAGCAAAACCTGACAGGGATTTAGGTATTTATCGGATAAAGGGCTACGAGGAGCGCTTTCGCGCCTGCAGCTCCGCCGCGACCTCGCCCGACTCGGCGACGTAGCCGCCGTCGGGGTCGAGCGGCATCCCCGCCTCCTGCCAGCCGACTATCCCCTCGCTGAGCTTGACCGCGTCGAAGCCGGCGCCGGACAGCGCCTCGGCGGCCATCGAGGAGCGGCTGCCGCCACGGCAATAGAGGACGATCGGACGCTCGGGGTCGAGCTCGGCGCTGCGCTGCGACAGCTCCTCAAGGGGCAGGTGCGTCGCCCCCGGGATTCGTCCTGCCTCCCACTCGTGGCCGACCCGCACGTCGACGAGCTGGGCGTCGTCGTCGAGGAGGACCTGCGCTTCGTCGCGGGTGACCTCCTTCGCGCCGTCCGTGGCTTCCTCAGTCAACCTCGGTCCCCTCGATCAGGAACGCGACGCGCACGTGGGCCCGGTACTCGTCGAGGTTCTCTCCACGGATCCCGGTCGAGACGATGTCCACGGCGCGGACGTTGCGAAGCGTCCCCTGCGCCTGGGCGAGCGCCTGCCGCGCCGCGTCGTCGGTCGACGTCTTTGAGCTCCCGACGAGCTCGATGATCTTCACCACGGTCATCGCATACCACCTTCCAGGTCCTTGATCGTCCGCTTCGAGCTGACGCCTTCGAGCAGTGCCGCCCGCGTCCACGGGTCGACGCCGTCGGCGGCCGGCTGGGGCGAGGGCGCGGTCTCGGCGAGAAACCGCTCCACCGCGGCCGCGATCGCGGCCGCCTCCTCAGGGGTGGCGCTGGCGCTTGGCTCCATCGCCAAAGCCTATTGGCTGGGCGAGTGCTCGCCCGTCTTGCCGAGGCCCTTGACCGGGTGCCCGTCCTTCGTCTTGGAGCAGCCGACCGGCCGCGGGTCGAATGGGTCGACGAAGGCGCGGCCTTCGGCCCGAGGTCCCCGCCGGGGCCCGTTGGAGTGCTTCCGGGCCGGGGAAGGCCCCGGTGGCCCGCAGCGGATCGCCGCGTCGCGGACGCCGTCGCGAGCGTCGAGTACGTCGTCTCCGCCGCCGCCGTAGATGCGGTCGACGCCCGGCTGGCCGAGGATCGCGTTTCTGCCCGCGTCCCCGATCAGCACGTCGTTGTCGAAGGAGCCCTCCATGTCCTCGTTGGAATTGGCGAGTCGCACCGGATGGCAGCCGGGAATCGCGTCGATCCAGGCCTTCCCCTTCGGGAAGGAGACGTAGAGGGTCCCCGGGTGGGCCTGCGTCTCGGCGAAGGAGGCGTCGTCGCGGCCGGGGCCGCCGACCAGGCGGCCGCCCGCGCAGCCGCCGCCGGCCGCCAGCAGGTCCCCGTCGCCGCCTCCGTAGAGGAAGGTCGGTCCGGGGACGCTGCCGATCAGCCCGTCGGAGCCGTCGCCGCCATAGAGGCGGTCGGCGCCGAAGCCGGCCTCGATCAGGTCATCCTCCGGGCCGCCCTTGATCAGATCGTCCCCGGTGCCGCCGGCGAGCCGGACGAAGCCGACCGCGGCCAGCGAGCCTTCGACCCGCAGGCTGTCGTCGCCGGGGCCGAGATCGGCCATCAGCCAGCGCGCCGGCCCGTCGATGACGCAGCGGACCTGGTCGGGCAGACCGCCCGGGCGTTCGCAGCCCGGGCCGTGCGCGATTCCCCTGCGGGCGCCGACCCCGAAGGCGCCGGTGGCCGGGTCGTAGGCGACGTGGAAGTCGTCGGGCCCGCCGCCGCCGACGACCTGGAGCCCGCCGCCGCCGCCGACGGTCGGGTCCACGGTGACGTAGGCCGAGGCATGCAGCTTGCGTTCGCGCCCGCAGGAGACGCGCCGCACCCCGCCACGACAGCGGTCGGAGCCCTGACCGCCGTCGATCGTGTCGCGGCCGCCGCCGCCGCGCAGCGTGTCGTTCCCGGGGCCGCCGTCGAGCACGTTCGCCCGCCTGTCGCCGATCAGCACGTCGTCGAAGGCGGAGCCCTCGACGTGGTCGAAGCGGAACAGCCTGTCGTGCCCGTCGCCGCGGGCCATGTGCTTCGGCAGCGATACCCAGACGCCGCCCCCCTTGCCGGCGCCGACGTCGGTCGCGAAGGAGGCGATGTCGCCCCTGCCGGCACCGCCGTCCATGCGGTCGTAGCCGTAGTCGCCGTGGACGAGATCACGGTCCCCGGGGCCGCCGGTGACCGTGTCGATGCCGAGGCTGCCGGCCGCCTCGTCTTCGTTGCCGGGGCCGCCGATCACGGTGTCGTCGCCGAGGTCTCCGATCACCCTGTCCCGATCACCCGGCCCGCCGTCGACGATGTCGTTGCCCCGGCCGCCATGGATCAAATCGCTGCCGGGCCCTCCGCAGATGTAGTCGTTGCCGAGGCCGCCGGTGATCTCGTCGTCCCCGCCGAGGCCGACGATCACGTCGCGGCTCGGGGTGCCCCGCAGCCGGTCGGGGCCGTCGGTGCCGACGATCGTCGCCTTCGCCCCATGGCAGCGCGGCACTTCTCCTTCGTCGTTCGGCGAGTCGGCGCCCAGCGCGTTCCCTGTCAGGAGCAGCGCCGCGAGCACCGCCGCCGCGGCGGCCGCTCTCATGCCCGGTTGGTTCGCCATCCAGACGGGTAACCCTCGCCGGCGGCCGGGGGATCGGTCAGGCGCTGCGGATCAGCTTCTTGTTGACGAACTCGTCGGCGCCGTAGCGGCCCAGCTCGCGGCCGAATCCGGAGCGCTTGAACCCCCCGAACGGCAGCTCCGGGCTGTCGGCCCCGACCAGGTTGACGTAGACCATCCCGGCTTCGATCCTGTCGGCGATCCGCTCGGCCTGCTCGGGGTCGGTGGTCATCAGGTAGGACCCGAGGCCGAACGGGGTCTGGTTGGCGAGGGCGACCGCCTCCTCCTCGGAGGCGACCCTGTAGACCTGGGCGACGGGGCCGAAGAACTCTTCCTGGGAGGCCTCGTCGCCCGGCTCGATCCCGGCCAGGATCGTGGGTTCGAAGTAGTTGCCTTCGCGCTTTCCGCCGACCAGGACCTCGGCGCCGTTCTCGACCGCGCGCCTGACCTGGTCCTCGAGCCGCTCGGCGGCCGTCTGCGAGGAGAGCGGGCCGACCTCGGTGTCCTCGGAGGTCGGGTCGCCGGGCTTCGCCGCGGCGAGCTTCTCGCGGAAGCTCTCGACGAACTCGTCGTAGAGCTCGTCGGCGACGATGAACCGCTTCGCCGCGTTGCAGGACTGGCCGGCGTTGTCGAGCCGCGCTTCGACCGCCTGCTGGGCGGCGCCGTCGACGTCGTCGCTGCCGAGCAGGATGAACGGGTCCGAGCCGCCGAGCTCGAGCACCACCTTCTTCAGGTTGCGGCCGGCGACCTCGGCGACCGCCGCCCCGGCGCGCTCTGACCCGGTGACCGAGACGCCGTGCACCCGCGGGTCGGCGATCGCCCAGGCGATCTGCTCGTTGGTCGCGTAGATGTTCTGGTAGACGCCCTCGGGGGCGCCGGCGTCATCGAAGATCTGCTGCATCGCCTGCGCCGATTCGGGGCACTGCGGCGCGTGCTTGAGCAGGATCGTGTTGCCGATCACCAGATTCGGCCCGGCGAAGCGGGCCACCTGGTAGTAGGGGAAGTTCCAGGGCATGATCCCGATCAGGACCCCGAAGGGGCTGCGACGGATCACCGCGGTGCCCTCGCCGCCGAGAAGCTCGATCGGCTCGTCAGCCATCAGGCTCTCGGCGTTCTCGGCGTAGAAATCGTAGATTTCGGCCGTGAAGTCGACCTCGCCGAGCGCCTGCTCGATCGGCTTCCCCATCTCACGGACGATGATCTCGGCCAGCTGCTCGCGGCGCTCGGAGTGCAGCTCGCCGACCCTGCGCACGAGCGCCCCACGCTCCGCCACGCTGGTCGAGCCCGGCCATGTGCGGGAGGCCTCGTCGGCCCGCCCGATCGCGGCGCGGAGCTCCTCGTCGGAGATCTCCGGGTACTCCTTGACCTTCTCCCCGGTGGCTGGGTTGACGACTGCGTAGCTGCTCATTCAAGCCCTCCTTTGTCGGATTCCGCCCGTGTGCTTCGGCCCCCCCTTATAACTCCGCCGCTCCCGAACCACCACCCGCCGCCCCCGGACGCGGCATGAGCGCGGAGCGAGTGAGCGAGACGACCGGTGGTGGTTGGCGCGAGGGAGGGAAGCGCGATTCTGGTGGCGAGGGCGCGAGCATCGCGGGTGCGATCAGCGCGCCCGAGCGGGAGCAGAGGAGGCGGCGGAATTACCCGAGCGGGTGTCAACTTGGGCGTCCCACGGGCTCGGTCTCAAGGGCCTGCTCGAGCGGAACGTATTCGACGCCGACTGCCTCGGCCACCGCCGGGTGGGTGACCGAGCCGCCGGCGACGTTGACCCCGGGGCGCAGGCCCGGGTCCCGCCGGACCGCCTCGGCGACGCCGAGATCGGCGAGCGCGATCGCATAGGGAAGGGTCGCGTTGGTCAGCGCATGGGTCGAGGTGATCGGCACCGCGCCGGGCATGTTGGCGACGCAGTAGTGGGTGATCCCATCGACCTCGAAGGTGGGGTCTCGGTGCGTGGTTGGGCGCGAGGTCTCGAAGCAGCCGCCCTGGTCGATCGCGACGTCGACCAGCACTGCGCCCGGCTTCATCAGCGCCAGCTGCTGGCGCTTGACCACGAACGGGGCGCGGGCGCCGTGGACGAGGACGGCGCCGATCACCAGGTCGGCCCACGGCAGCATCTCTTCGATCGCCAGCGAGGTCGAGTAGACGGTCGAGCAGCGCCCGGCGAAGACCACGTCGAGCTCCCGCAGGCGATCGATCGACTTGTCGTAGACGAAGACGTCGGCCTCCATGCCGATCGCGATGAAGGCGGCGTTCATTCCGACCACCCCGCCGCCGATCACCATCACGTTCGCTGCGGCGACCCCTGGGACCCCGCCGAGCAGGATGCCGCGGCCGCCGAGCGGCTTCTCGAGCATGAAGGCCCCGGCCTGGGTGGCGATCTTGCCGGCGATCTCGCTCATCGGGGCGAGCAGCGGCAGCCGCCCGCGCGAGTCCTCGACCGTCTCGTAGGCCACACACGTCGCCCGCGACCCGCACAGCCCCCTGGTCTGCTCGGGGTCGGGCGCCAGGTGCAGGTAGGTGAAGAGCAGGTGGTCGGGGCGCAGCATCTCGATCTCCGTCGCCTGCGGCTCCTTGACCTTGAGCACCATCTCGGCCTCGCCGAAGACGTCGGCCGCGGCGGGCACGATCCGCGCGCCCTGGGACTCGAAGTCCTCGTCGCGAATCGCGCTTCCCTCGCCCGCCCCCGCCTCGATCAGCACCTCGTGGCCGTGCTCGACCACCTCCCGCACCCCGGCGGGCGTGATCGCGACCCGGTACTCGTCGGCCTTGACCTCCGTCGGCACCCCGATCCTCATATTTCCGCCGCCTCCTCTGCCCCCGCTCGGGAGAGCGCGCTCACCGGATAGCGCGCGCGCGAACGCAGCGCCCTCGCTCCCGCGTCCGGGGGCGGCGGGCGAACCCTGAGCGGGCGGCCGTCGCCCACCCTGATGCCGTTGCGCTCATACGAGCTCCCGGGCGCGGAGGGCGAGCCAGAACTCGATCCTGTCGTGGGCGCGCGAGAGATCGCGGCCGGTCAGCTCTTCGACCTTGCGCATCCGGTAGCGCAGGGTGTGGCGGTGACAGTAAACCTGTCGCGCGGCACGCTCCCACTGGCCGTTCTGCTCGATGAAGGCCTCCAGCGAGCGCAGCAGCTCGCCGCCGTACTCCTCGTCGCCGGCCTCGATCGGCCCGAGCACGCTGTCGCAGTAGAGCCTCAGCGCCTCATCGTCCTGGAGGGAGAGCAGCAGGGTGAAGGCGCCGAGGTCCCGCCAGGAGGCAACCTCGGGGCTGCCCCCGTTGTCGAACGCGGTCGCCTCGAGCGCGCAGCGCGCCTCGTGGAAGGAGCGGCGCAGCTGCTCGGGCGGGGCCGGCCTGCTCGCCGCCGCCCGCACCGCGCCGCGGTCCCTGATCAGGGCCTTGCGGGCGTCGGCGGCAACGTCGACCGGATCGCGGTCGGCGGCGTCGACGACGGCGCAGAGCAGCTCGCGCCCGCCGCTCGCGTGAGGGGCGACGACCGCCGGGCAGGCGTCCGCGGCCAGCGCTCGCTCGAGCGCCGGCTCGGCGGAGGAGGGGTCGTCGAGGGAGAAGACGAGGACCGCCGCCTCCTCGCCGATCCCGAACGGCTCCAGCCGCCGGCGCAGCTCGGAGGGCTCGAGCAGGCCGCCGAGGGCGCCGGCGAGGACGTCGCCCGCGAGGCGCCGCTCCGTCTCCCGGGCGACGCGGCGGCGCATCAGCTCGAGCGCGACGACGGCGACGGCCTGCTGCAGGATCAGCCGCTCGAAGTCCCCGAGCCCGCCGGAGTCGCGAACGATGACCACCCATGCCTGGGGCGGGCCCCCGCCCGGGGAGATCACCGGGTGCGCCAGCGCCCGTCCGGCCACAGCCGGATGGGTGGGGACGAAGGGATGCCCGTCGCCGGTGTGGGCGAGCGCTTCCTCGCGGATCGCGCTCACCGCCTCCGGCGAGAGCTGGCGACGGAACCCGCGCCCGGCGAGACGTTCGCCGCGGGCGCCGAGGATCGCGACCGTGCCGCCGACCGCTGAGGCGATCGTCGCGACGATCTCCTCCAGGCCCCGCTCTTCGAGGACCAGGCGCTCGAGCCGGCGCTGGACGGCGATCCCCCGCTGGAGCACCTCGTACTGCTCGTTGACGAGGCGGGCGAAGGCCTTCTCGGTGATCGCGATGAACGGGGTGGAGTAGGGGACCTCGAAGAGCGGGAAGTCGCGCTTCTCGGCCTCCTCGGCAATTCCCTTCGGGACCTCCGAGTGGCTGAAGCCGGTGCCGAAGCCGAGCCCGGCGAGGTTGTGGTCGGCGAGGCGGCGGACGAACGCCCGCTGCTTCGCCGTGGTGTCGAGCGGGATCCCGGTGGTCAGCATCAACTCGCCGCCGGACAGCCAGGGCGTCGGGTCCTCGAGCTCGGAGATGTGCACCCAGCGCACCGGCGCCTCCGCCGACTGCGAGCCCGCGACCAGGTCGAGACCCAGTTCGTCGAGCAGGCTATGGACGGTGAGCATCCGGCTCCTAGCTACGGATCCGCCTGCCGGCCTCGCCGAGCACGTCGCGCAGCACGTCGTGGATCTCCTCGAACTGCTCGCTGTCGGCGATCAGCGGCGGCGCCAGCTGGATCACCGGGTCGCCGCGGTCGTCGGCGCGGCAGATCAGGCCGCGGCGGTAGAGCTCGCCGGAGAGGAAGCCGCGCAGCAGCTTCTCCGACTCCTCGTCGTCGAAGCTCTCCTTGGTCTCCTTGTCCTTGACCAGCTCGATCGCGTGGAAGTAGCCGGCCCCCCGCACGTCGCCGACGATCGGCAGGTCCCGGAGGCTCTCCAGCATCTCGCGGAACTCGCCCTCCTTGTCCAGCACGTGGCCGCAGAGGTCCTCGCGCTCGTAGACGTCCAGGTTGGCCAGCGCGATCGCGGAGGCCACCGGGTGGCCGGCGAAGGTGAAGCCGTGGGCGAAGGACGCGGTGCCCTGCATGAAGGGCTCGGCGATCCGCTCGGAGGCGACCACCGCCCCCATCGGCGCGTAGGCGGAGGTCATCGCCTTCGCCATCGTGACCATGTCGGGCACGTAATCGAAGCGCTCGCAGCCGAAGTAGTGGCCGAGGCGCCCCATTGCGCAGATCACCTCATCGGAGATCATCAGCACGTCGTGGCGGTCGCAGATCTCGCGCACCTGCTGGAAGTAGCCCTCCGGCGGGACGAAGCAGCCGCCGGCGTTCTGGACCGGCTCGAGGATCACGGCGGCGACCGTCTCCGGGCCCTCGAATTCGATCCGCTCCTCGATCGCCGTCGCCGCCCAGAGCGGGTGGCGGTCGACCGGCCAGCGATAGACGTTGGTGTTCGGCACGTGGCAGCCTCCGGGCGCGAGCGGCTCGAACTGGGAGCGCAGGTCGGTGATCCCGGTCGCCGAGAGCGCCCCCAGCGAGGTGCCGTGGTAGGCGATCTCCCGCGCGATCACCTTGTGCTTCTGGCCTTTGCCGAGCATGCGGTGGTAGTTGCGGGCCAGCTTCAGCGCCGACTCGACCGCCTCCGAGCCGCCGTTGGTGAAGAAGACGCGGTCGAGGCCCTCCGGGGCCAGCGAGGCGAGGCGAGCCGCCAGTTCGATCGCACGCGGGTGGGCGTAGCTCCACAGCGTGTAGAAGTCGAGCTCCTCGACCTGTCGCGCGGCGGCCTCGCCGAGCTCGGTGCGGCCATGGCCCGAGTTCACGCAGAAGAGCGCCGAGAGGCCGTCCAGATAGCGGTTGCCGTGCTCGTCGTAGACGTAGCAGCCGTCGCCGCGGACGATCACCGGGATCTCATGCTCGTCGCTGTAGGAGCCCATCCGCGAGAAGTGCATCCAGAGATGGCGCCTGGCCAGCTCCTGCAACCCGGTGTCCACTTGAGCGCTCGAGTGCGGCGCGACGGCCATTCCCTACTCCTCTCTTGCTACGACGTTATGGACAACGCTAGCCTCATGGGATCCAAGGCGCAAGGGATCATCGGGCGAAGCAACCGAGGAACACATGTACAAAATGTACAAGAGCCGCGGTCCCGTCTTGGGCATTTGGCCCTTGCCCGACTCCGGATCGGCGCTTAGCGTGGTGGTTGTATGGACCGGACATACATGACGGGGACCCGCAGACGACCGGTTAGGGAAAGTTGCCCAAGGGGTACCGGTACCGTCGGTTGAGCATGGGAACGCCGAGCGTCGAGCTTGAGGGGGTTACGAAGCGCTTCGGCGATTTCGTCGCCGTGGACGACCTCAGCCTCGAGCTCGAGCCGGGTGAGTTCTTCACCCTGCTCGGGCCGAGCGGCTGCGGCAAGACGACGACCCTGCGGATGATCGCCGGCTTCGAGCAGCCCAGCGAGGGCACGGTGCGGATCGACGGCGCCGACGTCGAGGCGCTTCCGCCCCACCGCCGGCCGACCAACACCGTCTTCCAGAGCTACGCGCTCTTCCCGCACCTGAACGTCACCGACAATGTCGCCTTCGGCCTCAGGCGCAAGCGCGTGTCCAAGGCCGAGATCAAGCAGCGGGTCGCCGCCGAGCTCGAGCGCGTCGGCCTGGCGGCCGAGGCGCGGCGCCGCCCCGCCCAGCTCTCCGGCGGGATGCAGCAGCGGGTGGCGCTCGCCCGGGCCCTGGTCAACCTGCCCAAGGTGCTGCTGCTCGACGAGCCGCTCGGCGCTCTCGACCTGAAGCTGCGCAAGGGGCTCCAGGTCGAGCTGAAGCGGATCCAGCGCGAGGTCGGCATCACCTTCGTCTACGTCACCCACGACCAGGAGGAGGCGTTGACGATGAGCGACCGGATCGCGGTGATGAACCGCGGCCGGGTCGAGCAGATGGGCAGCCCGGAGGAGGTCTACGAGCGTCCCGCCACCACCTTCGTCGCCGGCTTCATCGGGGTCTCGAACCTGATCCCGGCGGTGGTCTCGGGGCCGGGCGAGGTGCAGCTCGACCGCGGCCCCACCCTGCCCGCGCTGACCCACGGGCTGGGCAATGGGGAGCGCTGCCACGCGGTGGTGCGCCCCGAGAAGCTGCGGATCGAGGCCCCGGGCGGCAACGGGGTCCAGGCCGACGGGCCGCGGGTCGAGGGCGTGGTCGAGAGCTCGATCTACCTGGGCACGTCGACTCAGATCGTCGTCGACCTCGGTGAGAACGTGCGGATGACGGTGCTCGTGCCCAATGCCGACGAGTCCGAGCGCCAGCGCCTGCCGGGCGGTGGGGCGCGGGTGGCCCTGAGCTGGGAGCCGGAGCACATGCACGTGGTCCGCGAGTCCCCCGGTGAGAGCCCCTCCCGGCCCGGCGGCGGGGGCGAAGCGCCACAAGAGCTTGAAACGACAACGAGAGGGTGAGCCAGATGCAAAGTGCAGTGAGGAGAAGAGGATCGAGGAGCGCGATCGCGGTCGCGGTCGCCGTGCTGGCGATCTCCCTGGGCCTGGCGGCCTGCGGGAGCGGCGGTGGCGGCGGTGGCGGGACGGTGGAACTGGAAGGCAAGCCCTCCGGCAAGCTGACGATCTCGAACTGGCCGCTGTACATCGACCCGGGCAAGAACGGGACCGTCGCCGACTTCGAAAAGGCGACCGGCATCGACGTCAACTACATCGAAGACGTCAACGACAACGCCGAATTCTTCGGCAAGATGCAGCCGCTGCTCGAAAAGGGCGAATCCGGCGGCCGCAGCATCTTCGTCGTCACCGACTGGATGGCGAACAAAATGCACGAGCTCGGCTACCTGCAGACGATCGACAAGTCGGGGATCCCGAACGTGCAGGAAAACCTGGTTCCCTCCCTCCGCCACCCGGGCTTCGACCCGGAACGCGAATTCACGGTGCCGTGGCAGAGCGGCATGGGCGGCGTGATCGTGCGCACCGACCTCGCGCCCGAGATCCGCTCGATCTGCGAACTCTTCAACCCCAAATACAAGGGCAAGGTCGACTTCCTCAGCGAATTGCGGGAAACGGTGCCGCTGGTGATGACCTGCGACGGGATCAACCCCGAAGAAGCGACCGAAGAAGACTGGATGAAGACGATCGAAAAAATCAAGGGGGCGGCCGAATCCGGCCAGATCCGCCGCTTCACCGGCAACGACTACGCGCGCGACCTGACCAGCGGCGACGCGGTCGCGGTGATCGGCTGGTCGGGCGACGCGGTCCAGCTCCAGGCCGACAACCCCAACATCGAATGGCGGATGCCGACCGAGGGCTGCAGCCTCTGGTCGGACAACATGGTGATCCCGATCGGGGCGCCCAACCCGACCGCCGCCGAGGCGTGGATGAACTACGTCTACGACCCGCAGCACCAGGCGCAGATCACCGCCTACGTCAACTATGTCTCCCCGGTCGAAGGGGTGAAACAGGTGCTCGCCAAGACCGAACCGGAACTGACGGAAAGCAACCTGATCTTCCCCAGCGAGCAGTTCACCAAGAACTGCTTCAGCCAGGCGCAGCTCGGGGAAGAAGAAGAACCGGCAGTGACGCGGGCCTGGAACGCCGTGCTGAACGGCTGAGATGACGAGCGGCCGCCGGATCGTCCCCTACCTCCTGCTCGGGCCGGGGACGATCTGGCTGCTGCTCTTCTTCGTCGTCCCCATGTTCTACATGGGGTACATGTCGCTGAGGTCGGGGGTGGTCGGCAACCTCAGCTTCACCTGGAACTGGAGCAACTACTCCGACGCCCTCTCGCTGTACGACACCCAGTTCGTGCGCTCGTTCTTCTACGCGGGGACGGCGACGATCCTCTGCCTGCTGATCTCCTACCCGCTCGCATACACGATCGCCTTCCGGGCCGGCAAATGGCGCAACGCGATGCTGTTCGCGGTGGTGGCGCCGTTCTTCACCACCTACCTGATCCGCACCATCGCCTGGGAGACGATCCTCTCCGACCAGAGCCCGGTCGTCGAAGCGCTCCAGTTCGTCGGCGTGGTGCCTGAGAACGGACACGTGCTGGCGACCGGGACGGCGGTGATCGCGGGCATCACCTACAACTTCCTGCCCTTCATGGTGCTGCCGATCTACGCCAGCCTCGAGCAGATCGACGAGCGCCTGATCGAGGCGGCGAAGGACCTCTACGCCTCCTCTCGCGCTGCCTTCCTGCGCGTCACCCTGCCGCTCTCGGCGCCGGGCATCGTCGCCGGCACGCTGCTCACCTTCATCCCCGCCTCCGGCGACTACATCAACGCCCAGTTCCTGGGCAGCGCCAACAACCAGATGATCGGCAACGTGATCCAGGCCCTGTACAAGACGCAGCTCGACTACCCGGCGGCGGCGGCGCTCTCCTTCGTGCTGATGGCGCTGATCATGGTGATCGTCCTCGTCTACATCCGCTTCGCCGGCTCCGAGTCGCTGATGGGGGAGGAGGTCCGGTAGTGACCGCCTGGCGCTGGCTGCGCGAGCACGCGGTGAACATCTTCGCCGCGCTGGTCGTCGTCTACATGCTGATCCCGATCGCGGTCATCTTCGTCTTCTCCTTCAACGACCCGGCCGGCAAGTACAACTTCACCTGGGTCGGCTTCACGCTCGAACACTGGGGCAACGCGTTCGGGATCGAAGAGCTCAACTCGGCCCTGCTCACCAGCCTCAAGCTCGCCCTGCTGGCGACCGTGATCGCGACCGCGATCGGCACGCTGATGGCCCTCGCGCTGGTCCGCCACCAGTTCCACGGCCGGCGCGGCGCCAACCTGCTGATCGTCGTGCCGATGGCGACCCCGGAGATCGTCATGGGCGCCTCGCTGCTCTCCTTCTTCCTGATCCTCGGCGCGCCGGCGCTCGGCTTCCAGACCCTGTTGATCGCCCACGTGATGTTCTGCATCAGCTTCGTCGTCGTCGTCGTCCGCTCGCGCCTGATCGGCTTCGACCGCAACCTCGAGGACGCCGCCCGCGACCTCTACGCGAGCCCGCTCCAGACCTTCCGGCTGATCACCCTGCCGCTGATCATGCCCGGCATCCTCGGCGGGGCGCTGCTCTCCTTCGCGCTCTCGATCGACGACTTCGTGATCTCCAACTTCAACTCGGGGACGACGGTGACCTTCCCGCTCTACATCTACGGGGCGGCGCAGCGCGGCATCCCGGTCGAGGTCAACGTGATCGCGATGATCCTCTTCGGGACCACGGTGCTGGCGATGGGCTTCACCGTCTGGCAGCAGCGCCGGGCCGAGCGGATGGCCGAGATCCGCCCCGCACAGGAGGCGGCGCCGGCGCCGGTCGGCGCCGCGGCGGGGGCCTGAGGTGCTGCGCAACCTGATCGGCGGCGAGTGGCTGGAGGCCGGCGGCGTCGAGGAGCTCGATGACGTCGACCCGGCGACCGGCGAGGTGGCGGCGCGGGTGCCGCTCTCCGGCCCCGAGCAGGTGGACGCCGCGGTCGCGGCCGCGCGCGCCGCACAGCCCGGCTGGGCGGACGTGCCGCCGCAGCGCCGGGCGCGGGCGCTGCTCGCCCTGCGCGAGGAGCTGCTGCGCCGCCGCGCCGAGCTGGTCGAGCTGGTCAGCGCCGACATGGGCAAGACCCTGGTCGACGCCGACGGCGAGGTCGGCCGCGGGATCGAGTCGGTCGAGTCCGCCGCGGCGGCCCCCCACCTGCTCAAGGGGGAGACGCTGGAAGGGGTCGCCGAGGGCGTCGACGTGGAAATGGTCCGCCAGCCGGTCGGCGTGGTCGCCGCGATCACGCCATTCAACTTCCCGGCGATGATCCCGCTCTGGTTCCTGCCCTACGCGCTGGCCTGCGGCAACTCCCTCATCCTCAAGCCCTCCGAGCTCGACCCGCGGCCGGCGGCGCTGATCGCCGAGATCGCCGGGGGGATCGACGAGATCCCGCCCGGAGTCGTCAACCTCGTCCACGGCGGCCGCGACGCGGTCACCGCGATCCTCGAGCACTCCGGGATCGACGCGATCTCCTTCGTCGGCCGCGCCGAGACGGCCAGGTTCATCGCCCGCGAAGCGGCCGGGCACGGCAAGCGCGTCCAGGCCCTCGGGGGGGCCAAGAACTCGCTGGTGGTGATGCCCGACGCCGATTTCGAGCGGGCTCTGCCGGCGATCATGGGCTCCGCCTTCGGCGCCGCCGGCCAGCGCTGCCTGGCCGGGTCGGTGTGCGTATCGGTCGGTGACGCCGACGAGCACGCGCGCCTGCGCGAGGCGCTGGTCTCGGCGGCCTCGGAGCTGGTCCTCGGCGACGGCCGCGACCCGGGTACCGACGTCTGCCCGATGGTCTCAGCCGCGGCCCGCGAGAAGGTCGCCGCGGCGATCGAGCGGGGGGAGGCCGACGGCGCCGAGGTCCTGCTCGACGGCCGCGGCGATCCGGGCGCCGCCGGGACCCTGCTCGGCCCGACGATCGCGGCGGTCTCCGACGCCGAGTGCGAGCTCGCCCGCGAGGAGCTCTTCGGCCCGCTCCTGACGATCGTCGAGGTGGGCGACCTGGAGGCCGCACTGGAGTTCCTAAACGGCTCGCGCTACGGCAACGCGGGGGCGATCTTCACCCGCTCCGGCGCCGCCGCCCGCGCCTACCGCCGTGGTGCGCAGGCGGGAATGCTCGGCGTCAACGTCGGCGTCCCCGCCCCGGTCGCCTGGTTCCCCTTCTCGGGCTGGAAGGACTCGATCGACGGCGACCTGCACGCGAACGGCACCGACGCCGTCCGCTTCTACACGCGCGCCAAGGTCGTGACCTCCAGGTGGTAGGGCGGGTCGGGTGCCCCTCGCCGTGACCTCCAGGTGATGGGGCGGGTCGGGTGCCCCTCGCCCGGACAAGCGACGACCTGATCAGGTCGTCGCTTTGAGTATCCGCCCGTTCGAGGGGCACCCGACCCGCCCCAAGACCGCGGCCACGCAGCGGACGGCTATCGGCCAATGTGGAAGCCGATCAGGTCCGGAACCGCCGCCACCCTGGAGCTCAGCCAACTCGGCTCGCGGCCGGCGAGCTGGGCCTCCTCCTTGGCCATGATCCCGCGGCGGATCGCTTCGCCGCCCAGCCAGTGGAAGGGCTCCGGGGGGACGCGCCCTGGGGAGCGTTCGACGAAGGCGAGCCGCGAGGCCTCGTCACGACGCCCGAGGGCGAGCGAGGCGAGCGTGCGGCCGACCATGTGGGAGGGGCCGACGCCGTTGCCGGTGTAGCCGGCGGCGGCGAAGGCGCGGTCCCCGGGAAGGGCGCGGACGAAGGGGAGGTGGGTCGGGGAGGCGTCGATCGGCCCGCCCCAGGCGTGGATGATCTCCCTCCCCTCGAGGCCGGGGAAGATCGCGCGCAGGTGGGCGATCACCCGGTCGACGACCTCGCGGTCGAGCTCGGCGCGGTCCCCGAGCCGTGCACCTAGCTGAATCCTGCCGCCCCCCCAGCCGAAGGCGATCCGCCCGTCGGGGGTGGTGCGGAAGTAGTCGACCAGGGCGCGGCTGTCGGTGATCGACTCGCCCCCGGTCCAGCCGATCTCCTCGAGCAGCTCGGGGACCGGCTCGGTGATCACCATGTGCGAGGAGGCGACCGAGAGCCGGCCCTGGAGCGGCCGGCCGAGGGCCTTGGCCGCGCCGCCGATCGCGATCACCGCGCTCTCGGCGCGGATGGCTCCGTTTGCGGTGCGCGCCTCGACCCCATCCCGGTGCCGCCGCAGCCGGCGCATCGGCGAGGACTCGAAGACCTCGACCCCGGCGGCGAGCAGCCGCTCGCGCAGGCCGAGCGCCAGGCGTGCCGGCTGCACGGTGGCGGCGTCGGGGAAGAGCACCCCGCCGCGGAAGACGGGCGAGGAGCAGATCCCGGCGACCTGCTCGGCGCTCAGCTCCACGGCCGCGTCCCCCTCGCCGAGCTCGCGGCAGGCGGCGAGCGCCTCCTCGGTCGAGTCGTCGAAGGCCGGCGCGGTCGACACCTTCAGGTAGCCGCCCCGCCTGAACCAGGCGTCCACCCCCTCCCGCTCGCAGAAGTCCTCGATTCCGGCGACCGCGGCCTGGGCGGCGCGGGCGACGGCCAGCGCTCCCTCGGTTCCCCAGCGCTCCCGCATGTTCGGCAGAGAGAGCCACATCACGTTGCAGAAGCCGCCGTTGCGCCCGCTCGGGCCGCGTCCGCAGCGCTCGCCGGCCTCGAGCAGGACGACCCGTGCCTCGGGCTCGAGCGCCTTCGCGTGCCAGGCGGTCCACATTCCCGTGTAGCCGCCGCCGACCACGACCAGGTCGGCGTCGCGCTCGCCGCGCAGCGGCGCGAGCGGCTCGACCGCTCCGGCCTCCTCGAGCCAGTAGCCGTGGGGCGTGTGCTCCATCGCCCCCGGATCTTCCCCGAAGTGCGCCCCGGGGCGGGCGTAGACTCGAACCGGATGGCTGGCGCGGGCCAAGAGCCGAGCGACGAGGGCCAGGACTCGACCCCCTACGTCGACGCGCTGCTCGCCTACTCCGCCCGCAATCCCGGCCGGTTCCAGGTGCCCGGGCACAAGGGCGGGCCGGGTGCCGACCCGAAGATGCGCGAGCTGGTCGGCGAGGTCGGCATCCGCAACGACATCCCCTCGATCACCGAGGGCGTCGACGTCGGCCCGGAGCCGACCGCGTTCCAGCGGGCCCAGCGGCTCGCCGCCGGCGCCTGGGGCGCGCGCCGCAGCTGGTTCCTGGTCAACGGCGCCTCGCAGGGCAACCACACGATCTGCCTGGCGCTCGCCCACGGCGGCGGCGAGGTGGTCGTGCAGCGCAACGTCCACTCCTCCGTGATCGACGGGCTGGTGCTCAGCGGGCTGCGGCCCGCCTTCGCGGCCCCCGAGCTCGACCCCGGCCTCGGGATCGCCCACTGCCTTACCCCGGCGGCGCTCGCCGGGGCCCTCGACGAGACGCCGGGGGCGGTCGGCGCGATGGTCGTCTCGCCCACCTACTTCGGCGCCTGCGCGGATATCGCCGGCCTCGCCGAGGTCGCCCACGCCCGCGGCGTTCCGCTCGCGGTCGACGAGGCCTGGGGGGCGCACCTGCGCTTCCATCCCGACCTCCCCGCCGACGCGATCGCCGGCGGCGCCGACGTCGTCGTCTCCTCGACCCACAAGATCGTCGGCAGCCTCACCCAGGCGGCGATGCTCCACCTCGGCGCCGGTGACCGCCTCGACGAGGCTGTGGTCGACCGCTGCGTGAGCCTGGTGGAAACGACCAGCCCCAGCGCCCTGCTCTCCGGCTCCCTCGACGCCGGCCGCCGCCTCGCCGCCGTGCATGGCAGGCGGCTGCTCGACGAGACGCTGGCGGGGGTGGCCGCGACCCGCGCCGCGGTGGCCTCGATCCCCGGCCTGGCGGTGCTCGACGACGAGCATGGTGGGAGACGCCGGGATCGCCGGTTGGGACCCGCTGCGCCTGGCGATCGACGTGCGCGGCACCGGCTCGACCGGCTACCGGCTCGCCAGGGTCGCCTTCGAGCTCGACGACGCGGTCGACTTCGAGCTCGCCGCGGAGAACCTCGTCGTCGCGATCTTCGGGCTCGGGGAGCCGGCGGCGCTCGCCGGCGAGCGCCTGGTCTCCGCCCTGCGCGCCGCGGTCGAGCGCCTCGGGGGGACCGATCCCGAGCGAGCGCACGAGCCCCTGGCTCCACCGCCCCCCTGGGGGGAGCTGGCGAGGACCCCGCGCGAGGCCTTCCTCGGCCCCCAGGAGGTCGTCCCCTTCGAGCGGGCCGTGGACCGGATCGCCGCCGAGTCGCTCGCCGCCTACCCGCCCGGGATCCCCAACGTCCTCCCCGGCGAGCGGCTGACGCGAGAGACCCTCGACTACATCGCCGAGAGCGTCAGGCACGGCGGCCACGTGCGCGGCGGCAGCGACAGGCAGCTGAGGACGGTGCGCGTCGCCCGCTGAGCGGCCGCAGGGAATCGTCTAGTCTCAGCGCCGATGGCAACCTTCGATCGCCTCACGGACCTGCCGCTGGAGATCGAGGGATACGAGCTCCAGGGCCTCGAGTACGTGATCCCGGGCTTCGAACGGCTCTCGACCGTGATCCACATGTGGGGCGGCGGCGAGGACGGCCTCGGCGAGGACGTCACCTACGACGCGGTCGACCACGTCGCCCTCCAGGATGCGGGCGCCCGCCTCGACCTGACCGGCTACGCGACCCTCGGCGAGTTCTGCGACTACATGGGCACCGAGGACACCTTCCCGGCCGAGCCCCAGCGCGAGGTCTCGCGCCGCTACCGGCGCTGGGCCTTCGAGTCGGCGGCGCTCGACCTCGCCCTGCGCCAGTCCGGCAGTCGGCCTCGCCGAGGCGCTCGGCCGCGAGCCGCAACCGGTCAGCTTCGTCTGCTCGATGCGGCTCTCGCCGCGGCGAGGGGGAGCCCTCGACGATCGAGACCCTGCGCCGCAAGCTCGACCCCTACCCGGGGCTGCGCTTCAAGCTCGACCCGACCAACGACTGGACCGACGAGCTGATCGCGGCGCTGGTCGAGACCGGCGCCGTCGACTCGCTCGACCTGAAGGGCTTCTACAAGGGCACCCCGGTCGACGTCGAGACCGACCCCGAGCTCTACGCGAAGCTGATCGAGGCCTTCCCCGACGCCTGGCTGGAGGACCCCGACGTCAACGAGGAGACGCGGCCGATCCTCGAGCCGGCCCGCGACCGGCTCACCTGGGATGCGCCGATCCACTCGATCGAGGACATCGAGTCCCTGCCCTGGCAGCCGAAGATGGTCAACGTCAAGCCGTCGCGGATCGGCGGCCTGCGCGACCTCTTCGCCACCTACGACCACTGCCGGGAGCACGGGATCGGCGCCTACGGCGGCGGCCAGTGGGAGCTCGGCGTCGGCCGCGGGCAGATCCAGGCCCTCGCCTCCCTCTTCCACCCCGACACGCCCAACGACACCGCCCCGCGCGGCTACAACGAGGCCGACCCGGAGCCGGGCCTGCCGACCAGCCCGCTCGAGCCGGCGCTCTCCCCGACCGGCTTCCGCTGGGAGGGCTGAGCGTGCGGCGAGGCCCTTGACCGCCTGATCTCCGCTTCGGCCGGCCGAATTCGGGGATTCGGCTACGGTCGACCCAGCCAGCTTTCATCGCAGACGATCCAGCCAGCAGCGTTCATCGCCGACAGATCAAGGAGCAGCAGTGGCCGAGAAGAGCTTCGCCGACGCCCTCAACGAACAGATCGCCAACGAGTTCGCAGCCTCCCAGCAGTACGTCGGGGCCGCCGCCTACTACGACGCCGAGACCCTGCCCCGGCTCGCCGCCTTCTTCTACCGCCAGGCGCTCGAGGAGCGCGAGCACGCGATGATGATGGTGCAGTACCTGCTCGACGTCGACGAGGAGGTGCGCATCCCCGACATCAAGGCCCAGCAGACCAGCTTCCAGGACGGGGTGGCGCCGGTGAAGATGGCGCTCGACCAGGAGCGCCGGGTCGGCGAGGAGATCTTCGCCCTCTTCGAGCTCGCCCGCGAGCTCAAGGACTATCGGGCCGAGCAGTTCATGCAGTGGTTCGTCAAGGAGCAGGTGGAGGAGGTGGCGCTGATGGGCGACCTCCTCAACGTGGTCGAGCGCTCGCAGGAGAACCTGCTGCTGGCGGAGGAATACATCGCCCGCGAGAGCCTCGGCGAAGGGGGCGCCGACCCGACCGCGCCGCCCGCGGCGGGCGGCTGAGCCGCAGGCTCCGCCTCGCCGGCGCCCATCCGGCTCCGAGCCCCGGCGGCGCTCAGTAGCCGGGCGTGCGTTTGGCCTTGCTGCGCTCCGAGGGCTCCGCAGCGCCCTTCTTCTCCAGCGTCGCGCAGGCCTGTTCGATGTCGACGGCGAGGTGGTCGATGCGCGCCCGGTCGAGCGTCAGCTTCACCAGGGCCCTCAACACCTTCACGTCTTCGGCCTTGGGAGGCATCGTGTAGGCGGGAAGCATCCAGCCGCGCTCGGCCGAGAGCTGCCAGGAGACGTCGAACTCGTCGTACGGCCTATCGCCGGCGAGCTTGAAGGCGACGAGCGGCAGCTGCTCCTCCTCGGCCCCGATCAGCTCGAAGTGGCCCATCGCCTCGAGCTTCCCCGCCAGCGCCCGGGCGTTGCCCTGCATGGTCTCCATCACGTACCGGTACCCCCGGCGCCCGAAGCGGACCAGGTTGTAGTACTGGGCCAGCACCATCGCCGCCCCGGTGGAGAAGTTGAGGGTGAAGGTCGCGTCGGTCTTGCCCAGATAGTTCTCGTAGAAGACGAGGTCCTCGGCGAGGTCGGCCTTCTCGCGGAAGATCAGCCAGCCGATTCCCGGGTAGACGAGCCCGAACTTGTGGCCGGAGACGTTGATCGACCGCACCTGCTCGAGGCGGAAGTCCCACTCGGAGTCCGGGTAGAGAAAGGGCCAGACGAAGCCGCCCGAGGCGGCGTCGACATGAAGCGGGACGTCCAGCCCCCGCTCCCCCTTTAGGCCGACGAGCAGCTCGTTGATGCCGACGATGTCATCGCGGTGGCCGGTGAAGGTGGTGCCGAGCACCGCGGCGACGCCGATCGTGTTCTCGTCGACGTGAGGCTCGACGTCCTCGGGTCCGATCGTGTACTTGCCCGGCTGCAGCGGCACGATCCGCGGCTCGACGTCGAAGTAGCGGCAGAACTTCTCCCAAACCACGTGCACGTCGCCGCCGAAGACGAGGTTCGGCCCGTCGACCGGCTTCGATTCGGCCTCGCGCCGCTCCTTCCACTTCCACTTCAGCGACAGCGCCCCGAGCATGATCGCCTCCGAGGAGCCCTGGGTGCGGGCGCCCGTCGTCTCCCCGGGAGCGTTGTAGAGGTCGGCGAGCATGCGGATGCAGCGCTGCTCGATCTCGGCCGTGATCGGGTACTCCGCGTGGTCGATGAAGTTGCGGTAGAGGTTCTCGGAGATGACCCGCTGGGCCTCCGGCTCCATCCAGGTGGTGACGAAGGTGGCGAGGTTTTTGAACGGCTCGCCCTCGAGCATCAGTTCCTCGGCGACGAGCCGCATCGCGTCGACGGCGCGCATGCCGTCGGCGGGGAACTCGTTGTCGGGCGCTTCCTCGAGCAGGAAGCGGTTGCCGAAAAGAGCCTCGGCCGGCTCGACCTCCCCCGAGGCCCCGGTCACGTTCTGCTCGACCCTCTCGCGCTCGCTCATCTCGCTCCCCTCGTCCGGGTTTGGCGTCGAGCCTACTGCGCGGAGCCGGTGGGCTGCCCAGCAGCGCGCAGCGAGTGCTGCGCTCAGGGCGCCACGCAGATCACGTAGGGCGTCGCTTCGACCGTTTCAGTCGCGATTTCATCGGGATTGGCGACCCAGACGCGCCAGCCCGTCGGCGTGACCCCGTCGTTGGGGTACACGCCGCCGCCGGTCGCCCGCTCACCGGGGTCGCACGCCGCCGTCCCTTCCTGGCTGTTGTGCTTATAGGCGACGAAAGGAGCGCCGGTGCGCATCACCACGCTCGTCGCCCCCGATGGCCCCGGGGGCCCGACCGGCCCCCTGTCCCCCTGCGGCCCGGCCGGGAGCTGGCCCTTCTTGAAGTCCACCGCGCGCAGCGAATGATTCGCGACCTTCGAGCCGTCGACGGCGCTCTTCCTGATCTTCGCCCTCGTCACCGCGTTCTTGCGCAGCTGCTTCGTGCCGACGCTGTTCTTGGGCAGCTTCGAGGCCGCGAACGCGGCGCCGCCCCCCAGGAGCAGGACGAGGCAGAGCGTCGAGACCACGTTGGCATAGCTGAGGCGCGGCCCGCGGCCTGATCTTCATCGTTCCTCCTCGGGTCCGGGCGGGGGTTGGGCGGGCACACCTTTGCACGGGCTGCCGACCGATTCGGGCATCCGTCCGCCCTCGCCGCCTCGCCCAGCCCGTAGCATCGGGGCATGGAGATCCTGGTCGTCGAGGACGAGGCGGGGATCGCCGACTTCCTGGCGCGGGGGCTCGAGGCCGAGGGTTACGGCGTGACCGTCGCCGCCGACGGCCCCGCCGGCGAGCGCCTGGCGCTCGACTCCGAGGTCGACCTGGTGATCCTCGACCGCATGCTCCCCGGGCTCGACGGCATCGAGGTGCTGGGCTCGATCAGGCGGGCGAAGCCGGCCCTGCCGGTGATCCTGCTCACGGCCCGGGCCGAGGTCGCCGACCGGGTCGAAGGGCTGGACCGCGGCGCCACCGACTACGTCACCAAGCCCTTCGCCTTCGACGAGCTGCTCGCCCGGGTGCGGGCCCGCCTGCGCGATGCCGGCGGCTCCTCCGACGCGGTGCTCGAGGTGGGCGGGATACGCCTCGACCTGCTCAGCCGCGAGGCGACCCGGGGGGGCGTCGCGGTGGGGCTCGCCGAGCGCGAGGCCAAGCTCCTCGCCTACCTGATGAGGCATGCGGGGCGGGTCTGCGCCCGCGAGCGCATACTGGCGTCGGTCTGGGGCTACGAGCACGATCCCGGGACCAACGTCGTCCAGGTCTACGTCGGCTACCTGCGCCGCAAGCTCGAGCGGCCGGGCTCTCCGGACCCGATCGAGACCGTGCGCTCGGTCGGCTACAGGCTGCGCGAGGACGGATGAGCCACTGGTCCAGGCTCGGGCTGCGCGGCAGGCTGGCGCTCTCGATCGGCGCGATAGTCGTGCTCGCCTTCGGCGCCGTCTTCGTCGCCGTCCGCGCACAGATGGCGCGCGAGTCGCGGGTGATCGAGCGCGAGGAGGCGCGCGACGTGGGATCGGCCGACCGGCCCGGGGAGGCGGGGTCGGCGATCTCGCCGATCAGCGACGCGCAATCCGACGTCGAGAAGACCTTCCTGGCGGTCGGCGGCGCCTCGCTGCTGCTGGCCCTGCTGGCCGGCTACCTGCTCGCGGCGCGCACCGCCTCCCCCCTGCGCCGCTTCGCCGCCACCGCAGCCGAGGTCGACGCCGGCGACCTGACGCCGCGGCTGGAGGTCGATCCCGGCGCCGCATCCGAGCTGCGCGTCCTCGCCGACGCCTTCAACCACATGCTCGACCGCCTCGACGACGCCTTCGCGCGACAGCGCCGCTTCGTCTCCGACGCCTCGCACGAGCTGCGCAGCCCGCTGACCGCGATCCGCGGGCAGCTCGAAGTGCTGGCCAACGACCCGGACCCGGCCGTCGAGGAAGTGCGCCGGGTCGAGGCGGCGACCCTGACCGAGATGCGCCGCGTCGAACGGCTCGTCGACGACATGCTGGCCCTCGCCCGCTTCGACGAGGGCGTGCGCCCGGCGCTCGCCGAGGTGCGGGCCGCGCCCTTCCTGCGCGGCCTGGTCGAGGGGGCGGCGGAGCTCGGCGAGCTGGCCGACGGGACGATCCGGCTCGACTCCGACCTGGTCGCGCAGGTGGTCCGCAACCTGCTGGCCAACGCCCGCCGGCACGCCGGCCCCAGGGGCCGGGTGGTGCTCTCCTCGCGGGCGGAGGGCGGCAGCCTCCTGGTCGCCGTCGACGACGACGGGCCGGGCGTGGCGGCCGCCGAGCGCGAGCGGGTCTTCGACCGCTTCCATCGCAGCGAGGGCTCGCGCGACCGGTCCACCGGAGGCAGCGGGCTCGGCCTCGCCATCGCCCGCGCGATCGTCGCCCAGCACGGCGGCCGGATCTGGGCCGAGGACTCACCGCTCAGCGGGGCGCGATTCTGCTTCTCGCTACCCGGCCTTGCCGGGCCCGGCCGGTCGACCGGCCGCCCGGCGGGCCGAAGCGCCGAGTGAGAATTCTCTTCGGCGGCCTTTAGCCGGCGCTAACCGCAGGCACCGATGCTCGCGGACGTGCACGCCCGCCGCCGGCGCCGACTCGCCCTTTCGATCGCAGCGCTGGCCGCCCTGGTCGCGGTCGCGACGGTCGCAGTGCGCGGATCGGGCGGGCACCGGCAGGCGGCCGCCGAGGCGGCGCAGGTGAGGACGACCCTGGTCGCCCGCGGGCCGTCCCGGCGCCTGCCGGAGCCGGTATCAGCGGAGGCGGTCGTCGGGCTTCCCGGCGGGCCGCTGATCCTGGGCGGCCTCGACTCGTCGGGCGCCTCGGCCTCCGGAGTCTTCCAGCTCGACCCCGCAAGCGGCGCCCTGCACGCCTCAGGCGTCCTCTCCTCGCCCCTGCACGACGCCGCCGCGGTGGCCCTGGGGAGCAGGGTTCTCGTCTTCGGCGGTGGCTCCGAAGCGAGCACGGACGTCGTCCAGGAGCTGCCGGCACGCGGTTCGGGGTCGTCCGGTGCCGCACGCTCCGTGGGCCGCCTGCCCAGGCCGCGGTCGGATCTCAGCGCCGTGGCGATCGGCGACCGCGCCTACGTGCTCGGCGGATACGACGGGAGCAGGCTCGACGCGTCGGTCCTGGCCACGGCCGACGGTCGGCAATTCAGCCACGTCGCCGACCTCCCGGTCCCGGCCAGGTACATGGCGGCCGTCGCCCTCGGCGGCCGCATCTATGCCTTCGGCGGCGAGACGGCCACCGGGAGCGCCAGCGACGCGATCCGGGAGGTCGACCCGCGATCGGGCACCGCCCGGCTGGTCGGTCGCCTGCCCAATGCGCTATCCCACGCCACCGCGGTCGCGCTGGGCGGGCACGCGTACGTGCTGGGGGGACAGATCGACGGCCGGCCGAGCGCGGCGATCTGGCGCTTCGACCCGGGCGGCCGAACGGTCGAGGGGGCCGGGCGGCTGCCGCAGCCGGTCTCCACCGCCGCCGCCGCCACGTCCGGCGGCACCGCCTACCTGATCGGCGGCGAAGGAAGGGCGGGGGCGCCGCTGCGAAGCGTGATCGCGCTGCGGGCGCGCCGGCGCCCCGCCTCTCATGGGGGCACCGTCGTGCGTGCGCATCGCCGGACGCGGCGCGGGTCGGCGGACCCGCCCTTCTCGGGCCGGCTGATGATCGCCGACCGGGGCAACGACAGGCTGATCGTCGTCGACGCCCGCAAGCGGGTGCTGTGGCGGTTTCCCTCCCGGGCCCACCCGGCGCCCCCGGGCGGCTTCTACTTCCCGGACGACGCCTTCTTCGTCCACGGAGGCACCGGGATCATCTCCAACGAGGAGCAGAACGAGCGCATCGTCCAGCTCCGCTTCCCGTCCGGGAAGCTGACCTGGTCCTACGGGCATCCCGGGGTCACCGGCTCCGAACCCGGCTACCTGCACGAGCCCGACGACGCCTACCTCCTGCGGGACGGGACCGTCTCCGTCGCCGACGCCCAGAACTGCCGGGTGCTGCTGATCTCGCCGCGGGGCGGGGTACGGCGCCGCTTCGGCGATCCCTCGCGCTGCGAACACGACCCGCCGCGAGCGCTCGGCTCGCCGAACGGCGACACGCCGCTCGCCAACGGCGACATCCTCGTCTCCGAGGTCAATGGCTCCTACATCGACGAGCTCACCCGCTCGGGGAGGCTGGTGTGGAGCGTCGAGCTACCGATCTCATATCCGTCGGATCCCCAGCAGCTCGGCCCCGACCGCTATCTGGTCGCCGACTACGCGCGACCCGGCGGCATCTACGAGTTCAACCGGGCGGGCCGCATCCTCTGGGCCTACCACCCCGCCTCGGGCGAGCGCATGCTCGACCATCCGAGCCTCGCCGAGCGGCTGCCCGGGGGCCTGATCGCCGTCAACGACGACTACCGCCACCGGATCGTGATCATCGACCCGCGGAGCAGGAAAATCGTCTGGCAGTACGGGCATACCGATCGGCCCGGGCGGGGGCCCGACCGGCTCCGCATACCGGATGGCTTCGACCTGCTGGCCCCGGACGGGACGACGCCGACCCATCCGAGCACGGGCTAGGTGGGCAGCGCGTAGATCTGGCCGTGGGATTCGACGACCCGCTTCGGCGCCAGACCGGTGGGCGGCGGGCCGGCGATCACTTCCCCTGTCTGGGCGCTGTACTCGCCGCCGTGGCAGGGGCAGACGATCACCCCGCCCTCGTAGCCGACCGTGCAGCCGGCGTGGGTGCAGACCGCGCTGAACGCCTTCAGGCTGCCGTCGCTCCCCCGGATCAGGATGTCAGGGGAGCCGTCGAAGGGGTCTCCGTAGGTGGCGGCCTTGCCGGCCGGCAACCGCCTGCCGGGGCCGAGCCTGACCGCGTCGCCGGGAACCGCGCCGGCGTGCGAGCCCTTTGCCGCGGACGCCCCCCGGCCCCCGCCGGAATGGGCCGCCGCTCCGCCATCTGCGCCGCCTCCGGGCGGAGGACCGGACCCGGGGCCGCCGCTGCTCGCGGCCAGCACCTTCGCCCCGGAGTAGCCACCCCTGGCGAGGGCCGAGACGCCGGCGATCGCCAGCGCCATCGTCCCGATCTCGGCAAGCACGACCCGACGGGTCGACCTCGCCATCGCCCCGTCGTCCTCAGCCCATTCCTCGGGCGGGCGCAGCCGGGCCCGCCGGGCGAACGCCGGCGAAGGGCGGTCGAGGACGTCGTCGAGCGCCGGCTGCCCCTCCGAGCCGGCGAGCGCGATCGGCAGCCAGGCGAAGGTGAAGACGAGGTCCGGGCCGAGGAAGTAGGGGGTGGTATGCCAGCTCGCGGTGAGGAAGAGGAGCAGGTTGAGCGCCAGCCCGGCGGCAGCCGCCGCCCGGGTCAGCACGCCCAGGGTGACCAGCAGGCCGACGAGGATCTCGAGGATCGCGACGCCGATCCCGGCCAGCTCCGGATGGGGAAGGGCGAAGGCACGCAGGATGAAGCCGCCGGGCGTGCCGGAGGCGAAGGCGCTCAGCTGCGAGCCGATGTAGGAGGGCGCGCCGGCGTGGAGGAAGCCCGGGTCGCTGAGCTTCTGGATGCCCGCGTAGAGGAAGGTGACGCCGAGGAAGAGGCGCAGGGGAAAGAGCGCCATCGCCGGAGCAACCCTCGGAATCCTCGGCGAGCTCATCGCCCCAGAGCCTTGAGTCGGCGGCTAAGTCACCGCTAAGAGCCGGATGAGAGAGTTCTCACGCGAGCGTTAGGGAGCCGTAACCGTAGCCGGAAAGCATCGCCGCGATGCACTCCGAGACCACCACCCCGATCCGCGACGGAGTCGCGGCCAACGCGCGCCTCACCGCGGGGATCGCCGTCGCCCTGCTCGTGCTGCTCGCCGCCGAGGGTGCGACGATCCCCTTCATCGGGCAGCTGGTCGGCCCGCACATCTTCATCGGCCTGATGCTGATCCCGCCTGTGCTGGCGAAGATGGCGAGCACCGGGTATCGCTTCGCCCGCTACTACACCGGAAGCCCGCCGTACGTGCGCAAGGGGCCGCCGCAGCTCGGCCTGCGCCTGCTCGCCCCGGGTGTCGTGGCGACCACGCTGGCCCTGTTCGGCACCGGGGTCGCGCTCGTCTTCACAGGGCCTCCGAGCAACACCCTGGTATTCGCCCACAAGGCCAGCTTCATCGCCTGGTTCGCGCTGATGACCCTGCACGTCCTCGGTCACATCCTCGAGATGCCCAGGCTGGTGCTCCCCGACTGGCGTCGCACGGCCCGGCGCGACGCCCGGCTGGCGGGCGCCCGGCTGCGGACCATGGCGCTCGGCTTCTCGGTCGCGGCCGGCACGCTGCTGGCCTTCGCCTCGATCTCGATCGCGCAGCCGTGGCTGCAGCTCTAAGAGTTCTCTCAGGCTCCGTTTAGCGGGCGTTTTCCACCCCCGGCGACCCTGAGTCGATGGAGCCCGAGCAGCTTCACCACCGCAGGCGGGAGGCGCGCCGCCGGCTCGCCGCCCAGAAGCGGCGGGCCGGACGGCTGCGGGTTCGCGTGGTGGCGATCACCGCGATCGCCTTCGCGCTGCTCTGGGGGGTCGTCTTCGCACAGATGGCGACCGGCAACGACCCCGTGCTGGGCGCGGCCGGCAAGGGCACCGCCGGGCGCGAACGGGCGGCGGGCGAACGGGCCGCGCAGCCGGCCGGGTCTGCGGAAACGGAACCGGTGGAACCCGAAGAAAACGTCCCGGAGGAAGCGGAACCGGAATACGTCGAACCGGAATACGAAGAATCGGAATATGCGGAATCGGAATATGCGGAACCCGAATACGCGGAACCGGAATACGCGGAACCGGAATACGTCGAACCCGAACCGGTGATCACGGGCCAGTCGTGAGTGCCGAAGCGAAGCGCAGCTTCCCCTGCTTCGGGGGCACGGTGAGCGTCCGCGTCGCCGGCTCGAGCGGGGGGCAGAGCGCCGAGGAGGCCGTCGATCGGGCCCAGGCGATGCTGCTCGATGCACACCGTCGCCTCTCGCGGTTCCTCCCCGACAGCGAGCTCGTGAGGCTCAACTCCGACTCCCGGCGGACGGTGCCCGTCAGCGCCCTGATGCTCAAGGTGGCGGCGGCGGCTCACTGGGCGGGAACGGTCAGCGGCGGCCTGGTCGACGCCACTTTGCTCGGCGACATAGAGCGCGCGGGCTACGCCGATTCGCTCGCCGGGAACCGCGACCGGCCCGGGCCGGGCAGGGCCCCGGCGAGCGAATCGGCGAGGCCCGCCTCGGCCAGCCCGCGCCGGGACTGGAGCCGGATCTCCGTCGACCGCGCAGACGGGACGGTCTCGCGGCCCCCGGGGGTCCGGATCGACAGCGGCGGTCTCGGCAAGGGGCTGCTCGCCGACGTCGTCGGGGAGGTCCTCGCAGGGCACCCCGCCTACGCGGTGGACTGCTGCGGCGACGTCCGGATCGGCGGCGCGGCCCGCCGGCCCCGCAGGGTGCTGGTCGACGATCCGGCCGGCGGCGAGCCGCTCCACGAGCTCACCGTCGTCGACGGCGGCGTCGCGACCAGCGGGATCTGGCGCCGCTCCTGGCAGGTGCCCGGCGGGGGTGCCGCCCACCACCTCCTCGACCCCGTGACCGGCAGGCCCGCCTTCACCGGTGTCGTCCAGGCGACGGCCCTGGCGCCGACCGCCCTGCTCGCCGAGGTCCGCGCCAAGCACGCCCTGCTCTCCGGGCCCGAGCTGGGGCGGGCCCGGCTCCCCGGCGGCGGCGTGCTCGTGCTCGAGGATGGGTCCGTCTTGGTGGTCGAGCCCGAGGCGAGCGAGCAACCCCTGCAGGCGGCGTGAACGTCGCCCCCCACCTTTTCTGGATCACCAGCCGGGCAGCCGGAGGCGTGGCGATGCTGCTGGCGAGCGCCAGCGTCACGGTCGGGCTGATGATGAGCGGCCCGCGCAAGGGAGCCAACAAGCGGGACCTGCGCGCGATCCACGAGGCGCTGTCGCTCTCGGCCCTGGCGATGGTGGCGCTGCACGGCGTCGCGCTGCTCGGCGACTCCTTCCTGCATCCCGGGCTCGGGGGAATCGCCGTCCCCTTCGCCGGCGCCTACCGGCCGCTCTGGACCGGGTTCGGGATCGTCGCCGGCTACGGCCTCGCCGCGCTCGGCCTCTCCTACTACGCGCGCGATCGGCTCGGTGCCGCCCGCTGGCGCCGAGTCCACAGGCTGACCGCGGCGTTCTGGCTGCTCGCGATCGCCCACACCTTCGGGGCCGGCAGCGACGCCCGCCAGCTCTGGTTCATCGCGATCACCGGCGCCCTGGTCGTACCCGCCGCGCTGCTGCTCGTGTTGCGGTGGCTGGGAAGGGCCGGCGAAGAGCCCTCGCTGACGCGAGTCGTGGGACCGCCCCAGATACAGCCAGAGGGATCGCCCCCGGCGCGATGAGGCCGGCGCAGGGCCGCTAGGCTGAACGCGTGAGCTACCGCGGCTCGCGCCCACACGCCGGCGGCCCGCCCGCCGGGGCCGCCTCGAGGCGGCCTCGTCGGGCGTCGAAGTCGCTGCGCTCGGTCGAGGACGCGTGCTCGCAGCTCGCGTCAGGCCTGCGCGAGCGGCTTTCCGAGCTGGAGGCGGAGCTCGCCACCCGGGTCGAGGCGATTGCGAGCCCTCGTGAGGTCGCCGACCCCACCTACCTCCACAGCCTGCGGACAGCCCTTCCCGAAGGCCTCGAGTACGGGCTCGCCGCGATCGAGCTCGGCGAGCGGCACGCGCCCGAGGTCCCGCCGGCCCTGCTGGCGGAGGCCCGCCAGTCCGCTCGCGCCGGCGTCGCCCTGGAGACGTTGCTGCGTCGCCACTCGGCCGCCAACGCGCTGCTCGGCGACGCGCTGATCGAGCAGGCGGAGGCGGTCGACGCTCCCGGCTCCGCCCTCCGCCGTCTGCTGCGCAGGCACGCGACCGCCCACGACCGCCTTCTCGAGGCGGTCGCCGACGAGCACGCCCGCGAGGCGAAGAGCTGGCCGAGCAGCTCCGCGGAGCGGCGACGCGAGCGCGTGAAGAGCCTGCTCGCCGGGGAGCTCGTCGACGGCTCGGAGCTCGGCTACGACCTCGACGGCCATCACCTCGCGCTGATGGCCAGGGGCGAAGGGTCTCCGGACGCGCTGCGCGCACTGGCCGGGGGGCTCGACCGCCGGCTGCTCGCGGTGCGGCGCGAGGAGGAGCCGGTCTGGGCCTGCTGGCTCGGCGGCACCCGCCCCCTCGATGCCGAGCGCGCCGCTGGCGCTCTCGGCGAGATGTCCCTCGACGGGGTCTTCGTGACCATCGGCGAGCCGGGAGAAGGGCTGTCGGGCTGGCGACTCAGCCACCGGCAGGCGAAGGCGGCGCTGCCGATCGCCGAGCGCCGCGAGCAGCCGGTCCTCCGCTATGCCGACGTCGCCGTGCTCGCATCGATGCTCCGCGACGACCTGCTCACGACCTCGCTGCGCCGGCTCTACCTGGAGCCGCTCGATGGCGGCCGCGACGGCGGCAGGGTCGCGCGGGAGACCCTGCGCGCCTACTTCGCCGCCGGCCGCAACGTCTCCTCGACGGCCGCCGCGCTCGGCGTCGACCGGCGTACCGTCACGAATCGGATTCGCGCCGTCGAGGGCCTCCTCGGCCGCCCGCTCGCCGAGATCGCGACGGACCTGGAGACGGCGCTGCGACTGGAGGGCTGAGTCGGGCTCGACGCAGGCCGCTACCGGACGGCAGCCCGGCGCGCTGCATTTCCCACATTGCTGAATCCGCCTCGCGACTCGCCCCAGATTGGGGAACGTCGCCCCCGCCCGCCGGCGCGAACATCCACTCGATCGATCACACGGAGGCAAGGGGAGACCATGAACACACACGCCGGCTCGCATCGCGACCCTCGCCATCGGGCTCCCTCTCCTCGTCGCGGCGAGCGCCCTGGCGAAGCCCGAGACCGTCCGGGTCGGCAACCTGGTCCTCAGGGACAACGGCGGAATCCGCCCGACGAAGCTGCCAAGGCACCGGCGGGCTCCGATCTCGGCGCTCCTCAACGCGCACATCGGCACGGTCGACGGGGCGCACCCACCTGCGATCAGGTCGGTGATCGCGGATTTCGACAGGACGATCCGAGTCGACGCCAGGGGGCTGCCGACCTGCAGCTTGGGCCGCCTGACCGCTCGCCCGACCGCGGCGGCGAAGAGCGCCTGCCGGGGCTCGATAGTCGGCTCCGGGGAGGGGAAGGTCGAGGTCGCCTTCCCGGAACAGCGGCCGTTCGGCGCCAGGGGGCCGATAGTGCTCTTCAACGGCGGCGTCCGCGGCAGGACCACGCGCCTGCTGATCCACACCTACGTCGCGGTCCCGGCGCCGACCGCCGTCGTCGCCCGGGTCAAGCTGACCCGCATCCATCGCGGCCATTTCGGGATCCATGCGGTCGCCGCGATCCCGACGATCGCCGGAGGGTCGGGGTCGGTCACGGACTTCAGACTGAAGATCGACAGGAGCTTCGCCTCCAGGGGCGCGAGGCGGAGCTACCTGACGGCGAGCTGCCCCAGCGGCCACTACTTCACCGAAGGCACGGTCCGGTTCGCGGACGGCACAGCGCTGCAGATAACCCACGTCCTGCCCTGCACGCCGAGCGGCTAGCGCCGACCTACTCCGGCCTGATCCCGGCCAGCAGCGCCATCTCCCTCCACTTCCAGTAGCAGTCGACGTCCTCGAAGCCGAGCTCCCGCAGCCAGGCGAGCTGGGCCTCCACGTCGAGCAGCCGGTCGGAGGGGTCCTCGTTCTCGATCGGCTCCCCGATCGCCGCGAAGAAGGCCCGGTGCAGGCGCTCCGTCGGCGAGGCCACGTGCTCGAAGTTGGCGAACGCGCCGCCGGGCTCGAGCAGGTCGAACACCTCCGCGCACAGGGAGCGCTTGCGCTCGTGCTCGAGGTGATGGATGACGAACGAGGAGACGATGGCGTCGAAGCTGCCGAGGTCGGGCAGCGGCTCGCCGAGGTCGTGGCTGACCAGCTCGACGCCCTCCCCGGCGAACCGCTCGCGCGCCGCCTCCAGCATCGGCTCGGAGAAGTCGAGGCCGACGCAGGACATCGCGGGACGGTCCGCCCTCAGCAGGGCGAGCAGGCGCCCGTCGCCGGTGCCCAGGTCGAGCACCCGGCGAGCGTCGCGGGGGATCAGGTCGAGGAGGACGCGCTCGCCCTCGAGCCGGTGAGGGAAGCGGTCGGCCCGTGCGCGGTAGCGGGCGACCCGCTCGGCGTCGAGCCTCCACTCCTCGCCCGGCCTGTGGTCGATGGTCGACACGCTGCGGCAGCGACGGTACTCGAACCCGCGCCCCCGGGCGGCGACGGCCTCACAACCGGGGACGGGGTTGGCCCCTGACCCGGGCCCGGACCTCCTCCTCGGGCCGGTAGGCGCGCTCCGCGGCGTAGGCCTGGAGCGCGCGGTGGTCGGCATCGGTCCGCGGGGCGTCGACGAGCGAGCGCGGATAGAGGCGCTCCTCGAGGACCACGTTGAGCTGCGCGCCGAGCAGGGTGACGATCGACTGGAGGTAGAACCACCAGAGGATCGTGATCACGGTGGCGAAGTGCCCGTAGGTCGATTCGGCGTTGTTCAGGTAGCGGGAGACGATCAGGGCGGAGAGCTGCTGGAGGATGAAGAACGCGACCCCCGCGAGCAGCGCCCCGGGGAGCACCTGGCGCGTGGATATCTCCCGGTCCGTGAGGATGCGGAAGGCGGCAATGAAGATGCCGACGTCGAGCGCGGCGCTGATCACGTAGCCCCACACCCGGCCGGCGGCGCCGAGGTCGATGCCGCTCGCCGAGGTGACGACGAAGCTGGAGACCGCGGTGGAGACGACCAGTCCGAGGCCGATGGTGGCGAGCACCCAGACGCTGCGCCCCAGCTTCTCGATCATGTTCGGCCGTTCGTGGTAGGGGATCTCCCACACCGAGTTGAAGGCGAACTGGACCGTGCGCACCACGCCGGAGCCGCTCCACAGCGCCGTGACGATGCCGATCGCCAGCGCCCACCACGATCCGCTCAGCGTGCCGACGGTGGAGGGGTCGAGCAGGGGGAGCATTTCCGAGACGTTGCCGAGCACGCTCTCCTTGGAGCCCTCCGGCAGCACCCAGCCGAGCACGGTGACCAGGATCAGGAACAGGGGGAAGATCGAGAAGAACGCCCAGAAGGCGATCATCGCGGCGAGGTTGGTCGTCTTGTCCTCGGAGAACTTCTTGAAGGTGGCGACGGGGACGGAGCTGAGCTTGCGCCGCTTCTGCGCGCCGTCTATGGAATCGACCAGGCTCACGGGGACTCCTCCATGTCTACCCCGTACCCCGACGTCTCGCGGTCAATCGGCGCCCGGGAGGAGCCAATCGTGTTGCAGATGTCGGTCGAACGGGAAGAGATGCCAACAAGGAGAGGATGACCCGACCCCACTCGAAGGAGGAGCTGATGGACATCTCCGAAGCGCCGTCACGATTGCCCCCGATCGCGGAGGAGCTGCTGGAAAATCGCTACGCGCGCGAGAATCTCCGCACGGGAGGGGAGAAGCTGCGGGATGCCTACCGGCGAGCGCAGAAGAGGAGGGTGAGGCCTTCTCGGGACCGAAAGCTGCGACGGCAGCTGGAGGCCGCGATCACGGCCCTCGACGAGGGCACGGCGGCGCTGGCCGGCGGCCGTCGCAAGCCGAGGCGGACCGGGCGCAGGGTCGCCCTGTCGCTGCTGGTGCTGGCCGCAGCGGGAGCCGCGGCGGCCCTGGCGCTGAACGAGGAGCTGCGCCACTCCGTCCTCGGCTCGGCGAGGGCGCTGGGCGGGGCGGCCTCCGGCGCGCCCGAGCAGGACGGCTCCGGTGGGAGCGCGCCGTGAAGCTCCTGTTCGCCCCCTTCGCCGTCGCATTCGGCCTGATCGCCGGCCTCATCGGCCAAAAGGCCTTCGAGAAGGTCTGGAGCCTCATCGACGACCAGGAGGCGCCCAGTCCCGAGCACCGTGAGCTCTCCTGGCCGAAGCTGCTCGCGGCCCTGCTGGTGGAGGGCGCGATCTTCCGGCTCGTCAAAGGCCTCGCCGACCACGGCGCCCGGCGCGCCTTCGCCAAGCTGACCGGCAGCTGGCCCGGCGAGGAAGCTCCGAGCTCGGCCGGCTGACTCCGGTCGCCGAGCGGGGGCGGCGGGGACGGCATAGAGTCTCGGGCGTGGCCGATGCGCCCAGACCCATCACCGGCCGCTGTCTCTGCGGCGGCGTGACCTACAGCGTCGACGCGGAGCCGGTCTGGCAGGGGGTCTGCCACTGCTCGAACTGCCAACGACAGACCGCTTCGGCGTTCTCGCCGATCGTCGGCGTACCGAGCGACGCACTCGAGGTCGCAGGGGACACGCTCGCCTCTTTCGAGACCGTCAGCGAGGGCTACCGGAGCACCACAGAGCGGCGCTTCTGCTCAGCCTGCGGGTCGCCCATGTTCAGCATCATCGAGTCGATGCCGGGAGTGTCCTTCCTGAAGGTTGGGACGATCGACGACCCGTCCTGGTTCGAGCCGACGGCTGAGATCTGGACAGCCTCGGCGCAGCCATGGGCGCCCCATTTCGAGCACGCCACGCAGTTCGAGGGCATCCCGGACCGCTAGACGGTCGATTCCACGACCCGGGCGCCACCCAACGCGTCGCACGCGCCAAGCAGACCGGGGACGCCGGGGGGTCGGAATCGGGACGGGCAGCCCCGCGATTCCGTCCCGCAGCAGCCACCGCTATACGGGAGCGACGGGACTCGAACCCGCGACCTCCGGCGTGACAGGCCGGCGCTCTAACCAACTGAGCTACGCCCCCAGGGGATGGGCCGGCTGGGCGCGGCCCGGCCGCCAAATCTAGCGGTTCTAGACGTTCGCGAGCTCCGGGCGCTCGAGCTCGGGGACCGCGTCCGGGGCCTCCCTCAGGGCGATCTCCTCGAGCACCTCGCGGAGCCGGTCGATCCTCTCGCGGCCGTAGCGCTCCATCCAGCGCCGTTCGACCTCGGCGAAGATTCCGAAGCCGAAGCGCTGGGCCTCTTCTCCCCGCTCGGTGAGGCAGATCAGCTTCGCGCGGCGGTCGTCGGGATCGGGGATGCGCTTCACGTAGCCGAGGTCGACGAGGTCGTCGACGATCTCGCCCGCCGACTGCTTGGTGATGTTGGCCAGGTCCGCCAGCCGCGTCAGCCGCATCCCATCCTCGCCTTTCACGAAGCGGAACACGCAGCCATGGGTGGGACGCACGTCGCCGAACTCCGACTTCGCCAGGTCGTCGCGGAACTCGGCCAGCATCGCCTCCATTGCCACCTCGAGCAGCCCCGTCAGAGGGATCCGTGCAGCTGGTTTCGAATCGGGCGTCATTTTGTCAGGAAGCCTGATAAGGTTGCCTGGTCAGATGGTCTTACAAGTTTGCCTGATCAATTCTACCCGACGGATTGGAGACTTCAATGCAAGCCGATGTTAGCCGCAGGTGGTGGACGCTGGGCGTGGTCTGCGTAGCCACCTTCATGCTGCTCCTCGACATCACCGTGGTCAACACCGCCCTGCCCGCGATCCAGCGCGACCTCGGCGGCAGCTTCACCGACCTGCAGTGGGTGATCGACGCCTACGCCCTCTCCCTCGCGGCGCTCGTCCTCACGGCGGGCTCGCTGGCCGACCGCCTCGGCCGCCGCCGCGTCTTCGCGACCGGCCTCGCGATCTTCTCGGCCGCCTCGCTGCTCTGCGCGCTGGCGCCCGACCCGACCCTCCTCAACCTCGACCGCGGCCTGCAGGGAATAGGCGGTGCGATCATGTTCGCCGTCTCCCTTGCCCTCGTCGCCCAGGAGTTCCCGAGCGGCTCGGAGCGGGGGATGGCGATGGGCATATACGGGGCGACGATCGGAATCGCCGTGGCGATCGGCCCGCTGGTCGGCGGCCTGCTCACCGACGGCCTCGGCTGGGAGTCGGTCTTCCTGCTCAACGTGCCGATCGGGCTCGCCGCGCTCGCCGTCACCTACTGGAAGGTCGCCGAGTCGCGCGATCCCGACGCGACCAGGATCGACTGGGGCGGGCTGGCGAGCTTCTCGGCGGGGCTCTTCCTGCTGGTCCTGGCGCTGGTGCGCGGCAACGACGAGGGATGGGGCAGCGGCCTGATCCTCTCCCTCTTCGCCGCCGCGGCATCGCTGCTGATTGCCTTCGTCGCGGTCGAGCGGCGGGTCGCTGAGCCGATGCTGCCGCTCCACCTCTTCCGCAGGGGGGCCTTCACCGGCGTGCAGCTGGCGGCGTTCGCGGTCTCCGGCTCGATGTTCGCGCTGTTCCTCTACCTGACCCTCTACCTGCAGGGCTTCCTCGGCTACTCGCCGGTCGAGGCTGGTGTGCGCTACCTGCCGATCACGCTGGGGGCGTTCCTCGTCGCTCCGCTCGCCGGCCTCGCGCTGGCGCGGGTGCAGGCCCGCTACCTGATGAGCGCCGGCCTGGCGCTGACCGGCCTCGGGCTGATCGCGATGGGCGGGCTCGGCGTGCACTCGCAGTGGACGGCGCTGCTGCTCGGCTTCGTCCTCTCCGGGATCGGCGTCGGCCTGATCAACCCGGTGGTCGCCGACGTCGCGCTCAGCGTCGTCCCCAAGGAGCAGAGCGGGATGGCGGCCGGGATCAACGACACCTTCCGCCAGGTCGGGATCGCCGTCGGGATCGCGGCGTGGGGTGCGATCTTCCTCGGCACCGGGGCCGGGCGGACCGAGCAGCTCGCCGGCTCGCTGAGCGGCGCCGAGGCGCGTCACCTGGTGGAAGCGACCTCGGCCGGAGCCCTCCCCGAAGCGGTCGCCGGGATGCCGGGACCGCTTCGGGAATCGGCGCGCGAGGCGGCCGAAGCGGGCTTCGTGCACGGGCTCAACGAGATCATCCTGCTCGGTGGGCTGCTCTCCTTCGCGGGCGCGATCCTGGCGCTGTGGCTGGTCCGCGAGGGCGAGATCGAGCGCGAGCCCGTGGCGGACGTGAAGCTCGAGCCTGAGCCCGCCCGAGCCTGAGCCCGCCCGAGCCTGAGCGGTGAGCTCTAATGCCGCGGGCCGGGCGGGATCTCGTAGGCCTTCGCGGGCAGCGAGGCCGAGAGCGGTCGGCGAGGCGGCAGCGCCCGAGCAGCTGACCCGCCCCGCCTGCCGCCGCGCCTGTGCTTCTTGGCGCGGCGGCCGGCCCAGCGCCAGCGGACCGGTTCGTAGCGCAGCAGGGCGCGCCAGGTCCTGGTGCCGAGGGCGCCGTCGACGGGCAGGCCCAGCTGCTTCTGGAAGTCGCGGACCGCGGCGCGGGTGATCCTGCCGAAGACGCCGGTGACCGGAACCCGCTCGCCGGCGGCGCGCAGGTGCTCCTGCGCCCAGACGACCAGGTCGCCCCGGCTGCCGCGCTTCAACAGCGGATGGGAGACCACCGGGCGGTAGCCGAAGACGGGCTTGTCGATCGTCCTGCCCAGCGACCGCCAGCCGGCGCGCGTCGTCTCCTGCCAGTCCCACCAGCTCGGCGCCAGGTTGCCGTAGCTGACGACGAAGCGGCGGAAGCGGTTGATCGCCCGCGGCCCGACCCCGCCGTAGGTCTGGCCGAGCGGGTAGATCGGGTGGCCCCAGACACGGTTGTAGAGGTAGGTGTGCTCGTAGACGGCGCGCACCGAGGTTTCGATCGCCTTCCAGTACATCTGCGGCTGGTTGTAGGTGGCGCCGCCGGGGCCGAAGAAGACCGAATAGGGGAAGGCCGGGTGGTAGTCGACGTAGGGGAAGCCGGCCAGCGAGAGCGGGTAGTCGGGACCGATGCGGGCGCGCAGGGCACGCACGTAGCGGTCGGCGGCCGCGTACTTGCCCTCGTACTGGCCCTCGGCATCGATCACCAGGCAGTCGGCCCCGCGCCTGACCGAGGTAGCGCCCACCCTCGCCTCGGCCACCGGGTGGTCGCCGTAGACGAACTGCCAGGCACAGACGTCGATGCCCGCCCGGTGGAAGGTCTGCACCATCGAGGTCGTGAATTGGCTCCAGACCGAGCCGGCGTCGCCCGACTTCACATAGAGGGTGCCGATCCCGAAGCGGCGGGCCTTGGCGATGATCCGCGGCAGGCTGCCCCCCTCCGAGCGCGAGATGTACCAGATCCACATTCCGTGCCGGTCGAACGGAGTGCTGCCCGCGGGAGCGGCGGCTGGCGCGACGGGCGGCGGTTCGCCGACTTCCCCCGCGCCGCCGGTTTCGGCGGAGGCCGCGGAGGGGAGGCAGGCGATCGCCAGCGTCGCGAGGATCGCCAGCAGCGTCGGGCGCGCGCCCGACGGCGGAGTGCGTCCGGCCCTCACAATCGTCCAGAACACGGTATCCCCGCCACCGCTTCGGTGCGGAAAGCTAAAGGCTGGGAGGCCACCGGGCTAGTATGGGACCTCCTCGCCAAGCGGGCCACCGAGCGACGCATATGGGCGCATCTCGCAAGATCTCGTGCATTCTCGCGCTCGCCGCATGCGCCCTCGCCGGCCTCGCTCCGGCCGCGCGGGCGAAGCCGGCGCCCGACCTCGTTCGCGCCGGGCTCTCCCAGGCCGGCCGCGACCTGATCCTCACCGTCCGCACCCGCAGGACGGCGGCGCTCAGGCGCCTCGATCCGCTGCCCAACGTGCGCGCCGCCGGCGGCGCCTACCTATGCCTCGAGCTGCTCGGGCGGGGCGGAGGCGGGCGGCGCATCTGCATCGGGGGCGACGAGGCCCACCGGCGCGCCGGCCTGGAGCTGATCAACGCCGCCGGGCAGGCGAAGTGGAAGCGCCGGCTGCGCGCCAGGGTCAGGCGGCGCGGTCCCGACGGGCTCGTCCTCGCCCTCGACCCCGATCACGCCGGGCTCTCGCCGCGGCGCTACCGCTGGCGGGCGATCGAGAGTCGCGGGGGCTGTGGCGCCCGCACCTGTGCCGAGGCGCTGCCGGCGCGCGGTTCGGACACCTTCCGCCTGCGACCCGTGCGCGCCGTGGGCTGCACCGGGGCGGCGCCCGTGCTCGAGCGCAACGGGCCTCGCGGGCGCGACGTCGTCGCCCTCACCTTCGACGACGGGCCCAGCCCGCTCACGCCCGCCTTCCTCGACGTGCTGCGACGAAAGCACGCGGTCGGCACCTTCTTCGAGGTCGGCCAGGAGATGCCCGGCCGCGAGGCGGCGATGCGGAGCATCCTCCGCGAGGGCAGCGAGATCGGCAACCACACGATGCACCACGCCTTCTATCCGGGCTTCTCGGAAATCGCCGGTGCCAGCAGGCTGATCGAGGCCTACACGCACTTCAGGCCCTGCCTCTTCCGGCCCCCCGGCGGCGGGGTCGACTCGGCGGTGATCTCGACCGCCGCCTCGCTGGGCATGCGAACGATCACCTGGGACGTCGACCCCAGCGACTGGAGCGACCCGGGAAGCGGCGCGGTCTACAGCCGCGTCGTCGGCGCCGCCCGGCCCGGCTCGATCATCCTCATGCACGACGGCGGCGGCTACCGCGGTGGGACGCTCGCGGCGCTGCCGGCGATCGTCGACACCCTGCGCACGCGCGGATATCGCTTCGCCACCGTCAGCGAGCTGCTCGGCGAGCGGCTCACCTACCGCCCCTACGGGTAGTGGGCCGGGGTGCGGACCAACCTCACCGACAGGGCCTGCCGCACCCTCTTCTCCCTCGCCCTGCGGCGCCTTCGGGCGGGCAGGATCGAGATCGTCGAAGACGGCCGCCGCCGTGTCCACGGCCCGACCGACGCCGACCTGCGGGCGACGGTCACGATCCACGACGGCGCCGCCTGGCGGGCTCTCCTGGGCGGCAGCCTCGGGCTCGGCGAGGCCTATGTCGACGGACTCTGGGACACCGACGACCTGCTCGCCCTGATGCGGATCGGCGCCCGCGAGCTGCGCCACCTCGACGGCCTGCGGGGCGCCGTCGCCCGGCCGCGGGGGCTCGCCCATCGCCTGCGCCGGCTCGTCCCCGACAACACCCGCGCCGGCGCCCGCCGCCACATCTCCGCCCACTACGACCTCGGCAACGACCTCTTCGCCGCCTTCCTCGACGAGCGGATGATGTACTCGTGCGCCTGCTTCCCGGAGCCCGGGGCGAGCCTCGAGCGGGCGCAGCTCGAGAAGCTGCGGCGGATCTGCGGGCGGCTGCGCCTCGGTCCCGACAACCACCTGCTCGAGATCGGCTCCGGCTGGGGCGGCCTGGCGCTGCACGCCGCCCGCGAGCACGGATGCCGGGTGACGACGACGACGATCTCGCGCGCGCAGCGGGAGCTGGCCGAGCGGCGGATCGCCGAGGCCGGCCTGGAGGGCCGCGTGACCGTGCTCTTCGAGGACTACCGCGACCTGCGCGGTCGCTATGACCGGCTCGCCTCGATCGAGATGATCGAGGCTGTCGGCTGGCAGCACTTCGACGAGTTCTTCCGCAGCTGCGACAGGCTGCTCGCCCCCGGCGGGCTGATGTTCCTGCAGGCGATCACGATCGACGACGACCTCTACGAGATCGAGAAGGGCGCGCGCAGCTTCGCCAACACCCACGTCTTCCCCGGCGGCTGCCTGCCCTCCGAGCGGCAGATCGCCGCCTGCATCGAGCGGGACACGGGGCTGCGCCCGCTCTGGTCCGCGGACATCACGGCCCACTACCCGCCCACCCTCGCCGCCTGGCGAGAGCGCTTCCTGGCAGCCTGGGAGCGACTGCGCGGCCGCGGCTACGACGAGCGCTTCCGCCGCCTCTGGTGCTTCTACCTGAGCTCGTCGGAGGCCGGCTTCCGCGAGCGCCGGATCGGCGACATCCAGGTCCTCTACGAGAAGCCGGCGGCGGCCTGACGGCCGGGGGCCCGAGTCTGGAAGAGTGGGACGACAGGCCCCGACCCGAGGAGGACCGCGATGATCGTCGAGAGGACGGAGAATCCGATGTGGCTGTCGAACGCCTACCTGGTCGCCGACGAGCCGGGCGGCAGCGGGGTGCTGATCGACGGCAACGACGAGATCGGCCCCCTGCTCGAGCGAGCCGAGCGGGAGGGGATCGAGATCACCCACATCCTCGTCACCCATCCGCACCTCGACCACGTCGCCGGGCTGGAGGAGGCGCGCGAGCGGCTTGGCGGCGTGCCGGTCGTCGCCCATCCCGACGCGACGGCGGAAATCGAAGGGCTCGAGGTCACGCGGACGATCGGCGATGGCGAGTCCCTGCAGACGGGCGGCCTCGAGATCGAGGCCCTCTCCACCCCCGGCCACGCCGCGGGCCACCTCGCCTACCTGGTGAACGGGACCGACGTGTTCACCGCCGACGTCCTCTTCAAGGGCACCGTGGGCGGCACGATGGCGCCCGGCGCCAGCGGCTTCGACGACCTCCGGTCCTCGGTCATGCGCCTCCTCGAGCTGCCGCCGGAGACGCGGGTCCACCCCGGCCACCGCGAGCCGTCGACGATCGGCGACGAGCTCGAGCGCAACCCCTTCGTCCGAGTCTGGCGGGGCGAGTCCGAGACCGGCGAGGAGGAGGTGACCGTCTGGGGCCGCGATGCCACCCTGCGGCTGTGGGCGCCCGACTACGACGGCGGCAACAAGGCCTGGGTCGTGTTCGCAGACTCGGGTGAGGAGGCGATCGTCGGAGGGTCCCAGGTCGAGCGAGCTTGAGCTTCCGATGCCCAAGTGGACGGATATGCGACCCGGGTACTGATCGATTTTCTTGATTTAGGCCGGCGTTGGACTAGCGTGGTTGCGCATGGAGCTGGCGCAGCTACCGCTGGGTGACGTCAAGGGGTTCTTCTTCGACTGGTACCCGGTCTTCGGGGTCTTCTTCATGGCGGCGCTGCTCGTCGTCTTCGTCTCGCTGCTGCGCAGTACGGTCGGCTCGACCAAGCCGGAAACGATCAAGGCGAGCAAGACCGAGCCCGTGCTCTGGGAGGAGGTGCAGGGAGTGGACGCGGCCAAGGACGAGCTGATGGACGTCACCGCCTGGCTGCGGGACCCGGACCGCTTTTCGGCGCTGGGGGCCAGGGCGCCGCGCGGCGTGCTGCTCTTCGGGCCGCCGGGGACGGGGAAGACGATGCTGGCGCGGGCGGTCGCCGCGCAGGCCGGGGTGGACTTCTTCTCGGCCTCCGGCTCGAGCTTCGTCGAGATGTTCGTCGGCCGCGGGGCCGCCCGCATCCGCAGGCTGTTCAAGGAGGCGCGCAGGTCGGGGCGCGCGGTGATCTTCATCGACGAGCTCGACGCGATCGGCGGCGCACGGGGCAGCGAGGGCGGCGACGGGGGGACCAGCGAGCGCGAGCAGGCCCTCAACCAGCTGCTGGTCGAGCTCGACGGCTTCGAGCGCGAGTCCGGGACGGTGATCGTGATCGCCGCCTCCAACCACGTCGACAAGCTCGACCGGGCGCTGCTGCGCCCGGGCCGCTTCGACCGCCAGGTGCTAGTCGCCCCGCCGGACCGCGCCGGGCGCGAGGCGATCCTCCGCGCCCACTCGGGCGACAAGCCGCTCGGCGCCGACCTCGACCTGCGCGACGTCGCCCGCAAGACCACCGGGATGACCGGTGCCCAGCTCGCCAACGCGCTCAACGAGGCGGCGATCATCGCCGGACGCGACAAGCGCGGCGACATCTCCCGTGCCGACCTCGACGAGGCGCTGCTGCGGCAGTCGGTCGGCTCCCAGCAGGCCCGGCGGCTGAACGCAAGGGAGCGGCGGATCGTCGCCTACCACGAGGCCGGCCACGCGCTATGCCGCCAGCTGCTCGGTCTCGACCCTCCCGAGATCCTCAGCATCGTCCCCCGCGGGCCGGCGCTCGGCTTCGTCGGTCACTCCCCCGAGGAGGACAGCTACCTGCGCTCCCGGGACGAGCTGCGCAAGGAGATCGTCACCCTGCTCGGGGGGCGCGCCGCGGAGGAAGAGGTCTTCGGCACCTCCTACTCGGGTGCCGTCGACGACCTCGCCCGCGTCCACGCGATCTGCAAACAGATGGTTCGCGAGTTCGGGATGGGGGTCTCGCTGGACGCCGAGGGGGCGCCGCCGATCGCCCTGCCGACCTCCGACTACGCCCTCTCCGATCGGACCCGCCGTGACGTCGACGTCGCAGCGATGATGCTGGCCCGGGATGCCCACCGGCGCGCCCGCGCCCTGCTCACCGAGAACCGCGAGTGCCTCGACGACCTGGCCGCCAATGCCCTGGAGCGGGAGACCCTCTCGCGCGAGGACCTGGCCGAGGTCTTCGCCGCCCACGCGACGCGCCGCGAGCCAGCCGAGGAGCCGGCGCCGAGCTAGGCTTTGGCGGCGGTGACCGGCGCCGGCGAAGACGACCACTACTTCCCTCCCGGCCGCTCGCTCGCCCGGATGGTGCACGGCGAGCGCTCGGTCGGCCTCCTCTACGGGCAGCGGGCGCTGCTGATCGGGGCGCTCGAGCCGCTCACCTACACGGGCACGATGCTCAGCACCCGCGCCTCCGACCGGCCCTTCGCGCGCCTCGCCCGCACCGCGAAGATCCAGGAGACGGTGCTGCTCGGCACCCGCGCCGAGGCCGACGCGGCACTGGCCGGGGTGCGCGCCCTCCACGAGAGGATCCGGGGCGAGCTGCCGGCCGCCGCCGGCCGCCACCCGGCGGGCACCGCCTACTCGGCCTTCGACCCGGAGCTGATGCTCTGGACGCTGGCGGTGATCGCCGATTCCGGCAGGGCGATGTACGAGACGATGGTGCGCCCGCTGAGCGAGGACGAGCGCGAGGGGCTCTGGCAGGACTACGTCCGCTTCGGCGAGCTGTTCGGGTTGCCGCGCTCCGCGGTCCCCGGCAGCCACCGCGAGTTCGAGGCCTGGTTCGGGGAGAGGCTGCGCTCGCCGGACATGCATCCCACCGAGCACGCCCTCGAGATGGCCCCGCTGGTCGCCTTCCGCCAGCCCGTCCCCGCCCCCGCGCGGGGCAACCTCGCGGTTCAGAACCACCTCATCAAGGGAACCCTGCCGCCCCGCGTGCGCCGCATCTTCGGGATCCCCTGGAGCCGCGCCCACGAGCTCGCCTTCCGGGGAATTGCCGCCGCCCACCGGCGTGTCCGGCACGCCCTCCCCCACGCGGCCCGGCGCGGGCGCAACGACTACTTCTTCGACGTCGTCAGCGAGAGCGAGCGCCGACGCGGCGGCACGGCGATGCCAGAGCTGGGCGCCGGCTGAGCGCTACTTGCGCACCTGACAGGGGCGCAGGAACGTACCCGACAGGTAGGTTCCGTCTTTGAAGCGGAATTTGCCGCGTGCCTGCAAGCGGCCGTTCTCGCAGCGGGCGCTGATGTAGGAGTGGCGCTTGCCCTTGAAGGTCCATTTTTTGCCGATCTTGAGGAAGCCCTTGATCGGCACCCCGGCGCCGTTGGCGATCTTCGGGATCCGGCCTTTGGTGCGGTAGCCGTAGATCCCCTTGTGGATCTTTTCGATCACGACCGGGACGATGAACGTGGTCACCACCGGGTACTTGAGGTAGGCGTGGGCGAGGACCGTCGGGTTGCCGTGCTTCTTCGGCCCGTTGAAGATCGTGATCGGCGAGGAGGCCGGGATCGGCGCCTGTTCGGGGAACTTGACTATCGCCGAGCCCTTGCCCCTGCCGACGATCGCCTTGCCGCACTTCTTGCGGGCCTGTTCGACCGTGGTCGCTTCCAGCTGGCCCTGGCGGCAGACGGGCAGGCCCTTGGTGTCGACCGCGCCGTGACGGTCGTATTCGATGTCGATCGTTTCGAGGATCGGCGGAAGTTCCCCGGTCACGGTCTTGATCTTGCCGCCGCCGTGGATCGTGATCGGCGCGTTCTTGTGGCGCGGCAGCTTGGTCGGCGCGAAGCCGCCGTCGGCGATGATGATGATGTTGCCGGCGCGCAGCCTGATCGCCTGCGCCGTGCCGACCGCGGTCAACACCGTCAGCGCGGCCAGGGCGACGACCACGAGCTTCCTGCGCATCACGAGTGCCTCATCTCCTCTCCCGAAGTGACCCTCCTAGCGTACTGGAACACCTCCGCCAGGCAATCGGCGCGGCGTTAACGGTCAGCGAAGCGTCGCCCGGTAGACCAGGTGGGGCAGGCCGCCGTGCACGACCGTGCTGCCGTCCTCGCGCATCCCGATCTTCTCGGCGACGCGGCGCGAGGCGGCGTTCTCGGCGACGATCAGGGCCACCACCTCGGGCAGCGAGCGAGTCCTCGCCGCCTCCAGAGCCGCCTCGGCGGCCTCGGTCGCGAAGCCGCGGTTCCAATGGGCCGAGGCGATCGCCCAGGGCAGCTCGACCGCCCTGCGGCCGCCGACCCGGGTCCACTGCAGCCCGCCGCGGCCGACCAGGCCGCCGCCGCGCTCGAGCAGGGCCCAGGGCCCGAACCCGTGCTCTCCCCAGTGAGCTACGTCGGCCGCCAGCCGGTCGGCCACCCCGCGCGCGTCCATAGGGGGCGCCCCGGCGGCGCGCAGGCGCGACTCCACCTCGGGGTCGAGCAGCAGCTCGGCGTAGCCGCCGAGGTCCGACGACAGCGGGGGGCGCGCCAGCAGTCTTTCGGTCATCACGGGCTTCACCTCGACAAACGACCGTAGCGCCTGCCCGCCGCGGGCCGGATGGGACAGGGGTCGAGGCGTCATGCCGCGGTTTTGCCACTGCATGGAGAGGCCGTCAGGAGCTGCCAGAGCGCGAAGGTTTCGTCCTCGCCCCCCGCCTATCGACGATCCAGCGCGCCCCAGCCGGCACCAGAGAGACAATTACGAGAATCGCGCCCGCCAGGCAGTTGCCGATGGCGAGGAGGGCTCCGGCCACGATGGCCGCGGCCCTCCATGCCATCTGCGGGAACGACTGCGGCTCGAATCGCCGGCACCACAAACCACTCTGCATAGGGGCCTGTGGCGATGGGCGGTGCGTGGCTCGAACACGCGACCTCCTGCTTGTAAGGCAGGCGCTCTCCCAGCTGAGCTAACCGCCCGGGCAAGAATTATGGCTTGTTCATGCCGTTCGCGGAAATTTGCACGCTTCTGACAAGGAGGCGATGGGGCCGTCAGCCGCTCCTGCACCTGGCGCCGCCGTTTGGGCGCGAAGCCGGGGCCTTGAAACCCGGGGGTTCTGTGCCGGTCAGCTCGTCGAGGCGCCGTGTTGCTGGTTAACTCTCGGAGACCGCGCGCTTGCCCGACTCCCTTTTCGAACCGCCAGGACCCAGGACCCAGCCTCGACGAGGCGGCTCCGTGGATCGCCTCAACGTGGCCTGGCGCGGCCTCGCCGGGTCACCCTCGATCCTGATCCTGTGCGCCGTCGTCGCCCTCGGCGCGGCGTTGCGTTTCGCGACGCTCGACCTGCAGAGCTACCGCTACGACGAGGCGGTCACGGTCGTGCGCATCCTGCATCCGAGCTTCTTCGACACCGTTGCCGCTGTCCCGGGCAGCGAGTCGACGCCGCCCCTGTACTACATGCTCGCCTGGTTGTGGTCGGTCGCGCTCGGCACCGGCGAGGTCGCGATGCGCTCGCTCTCGGCGTTGGCGGGCACGACGTCGATAGTCGTCGTCTACCTGGGCGCGCGCGCCCTCGCCCTGCCCCGGCGCGGGGCTCTCGTCGCCGCGGCGATCGTCGCCGTCAACCCCGTGCTGATCTGGTTCTCCCAGGATGCGCGGGCCTACGCGCTCGCCTTTCTGCTGACCGCGGTCTCCTTCCTCTTCTTCGCGCGCTACAGGAGCGGTGGATCGGGGTGGGACCTGATCTGGTGGGCGCTCGCCTCGGCCCTGGCGATCGCGACTCACTACTTCGCAGGCTTCGCCGTCGTCGCCGAGGCGGCGCTGCTCCTGCTCGGGGCGCCCGACCGGCGCCGGGTGCTGATCGCGATCGCCGCTGTGGGAGCCGCCTGTGCGCTCCTGCTCCCCGTCGCCCTGCGCCAGGCGGAGAACCGGCACGCCGCCTGGATCGCCGAACAGCCGCTCGGCCAGCGCCTCGAACGGGCGGGGGCGAAGCTGGTCGGAAACGACAACGGCGACGAGCACGGGGTGCGTCAACCGGGCCCGCTGCCACTCGGTCTGCCGGCCGCCCTCGCGGTCGCCGCGCTTGCCCTGCTGATCTGGGGCGCCGAGCCGTCGGAGCGAGGCGGCGCCGCGGTGGCGGCGGCCGTCGGCGCGCTCGGCGTCGTGATCCCCCTTCTGCTCGCCCTGCTGGGGGCCGACTACCTCGACGGGCGGAACCTGATTCCCGTCTTCGTGCCGCTGATCGTCCTGCTCGGAGCCGGCTTCGGGGTGCGGCGCGCGGGCTGGGTGGGCCTCGGCCTGGCCGGGGCGTTCTGCGCCTGCGCTCTGATCTTCACGCTGGAGATCGACCGGCTGCCGCGACTGCAGAGGGAGGACCTGCGCAATGCCGCCGAGCGGGTCGGCCCCCTCCGGCCGGGCAAGGCGCTGGTCACCATCCGCTACGCCGCCAGCCAGCCGCTCCGCTACTACCTGGACGCCGAGCCCGCACGTGGACCACTTCCGCCCCTTCGCGAGATCGACCTCGTCGGCTCGAGGCTCGCCGCCCGCCGGAACGCACGGCGCGTTCTGCCGCCCACCTTTCACCAGGTCGAATCGATCCCGGTGTCCTATGATTTCACGCTGACCCGGTATCTCTCGGCGCGACCGCGACGCGTGCCGCTGCGACGGCTCGAACGCGGGTCTCTGGTCGGCGGCGGGAACCGCGCCTCGGTGCTGGTCGCGGGGCCCGGCTAACGGGCGCTCGAGGGCTTCTTCTCCCGGCCGGGGTTGGCAGACGGCGCCTTTATGTTGTCCGCCACCGCGGCCCTGTACTTGTAGGGCTGCAGCGCATTGATGCTCGAGTACCCGACCAGGTAGATGCGCCGGCCGTCCGAGACCACCGGCGTGTATGTGCCGGTCCTGTAGTGGAAGACCCTGCGCCCGGTCTTCATCGCATAGCCGTTGGTCGACCCATTGGTGAACTCGGCGGCGTAGACGATGTCGCCGACCGCCGAGAGCGAGCCGATCACCGAGCCTCCTGCTGAGCGGACCCAGCGCGGCTCTCCGGTCCGGGCGTTGAGCGCGTAGATGTTGCCGTCGAAGGAGCCGATGTACACGGTGGGCCCGGTGTGGCGGGTACGGGCGACCACGGGGCCCGAGTAGACGTAGCCGCCGGTCGAGTATGACCACGCCGTTTCGCCGGTCGCCTTGTCGAAGCTGTACACGCGGTGGTCGTTGTTGCCCGCGTAGACGCGGCCGAAGGCGACGGCGGGCGTCGAGTAGAACTCTCCCGAGGTGCCGAAGCCCTGGCCGAGCGAGCCGGTTTGCCACCTGATCCTGCCCGTCCTGGCGTCGACGGCGTTCATATAGCCGCCGTAGTCACCCACATAGAGGACGCCGTCCTGGTAGGCGGGCGCCGACTTGACCGCGCCGCCCAGCGTCGTCGCCCACCGGACGTGGCCGTTGCGGGTGCTGAGCGCGAACAACTCGCCGTCTTCGCAGCCGAAGTAGACGGTCCTCCCGATCACCAGGGGCGACGACTCGGCGCGTCCCGGCAGGGAGTGCTTCCAGAGCAACCGCCCGGTCTTCGCGTCCAGCTTCACGATGTGGCCGGGCTCGAGGTTGACGATGTACAGGCGACCCCGGTGGTAGGTCGGCGAGGATGCGTTCAGGCGGCCGATCCGCCGTTCCCACAGCACCTTCCCCGTGTCGGCCGCGAGCGAGTAGGCATATCCGTTGTTGTTGACGAAATACAGCCTTCCGCGGGCGTACACGGGCGGGAACTCGATCAGCGGCTTGTCGTTGTAGTTCCAGATCAGCTTGAACGGCGGCTTCACCCCCTTTGCCGGCAAATAGCGCGTGCGGGCGCGGTCGAGGCCGAACATGGGCCAATTCACCGCCTTCTTCCGATTCCGTGGCTTCTTCGGCTTCTGCGGCTTGAACGCGACGCTCGCGTTGTGGATGTCGGGCGGGCGCTTCAGAAGCTCATAGGCCACGAGCGCGGCGGCCGCGAACGCCATGACGCCGCCGGCGATCAGGCCCACCGCCAGCCGCCTGCGCCGGCGCCAGAACCGAGCCCCCCGGCGGAGAGCCCGGCGCACCTGTCGGCCGACCGCGCTCACCTCCCGCCGGGCGCGGGCGCATCGGCTCCGCGCTCCACCACGGGCGATGCTCCGCTTTTCGAGTCGACGATCGAGGTCAAGATGGAGTTGTCGCAGCCTTCCTATTGGGCCCTTCGCCATCGATTCTCGGCAGGGCGCCGGATGGGAGAAACGAAATGTGAAAGCGAGGTCGGCTTCGCGTGGGTGGCCTGCTTGCCGAATCCCTCCGCGTCAAGATTAGGAGGTCTGCCACGCGTTCATGCGCGACCGGTTGGGATCCTGCCCTCGTCCCCGGCTACGCTGAGCGGCGCATACACCGATGGTGAGAAGAGCGAAGCGCATCGACTCGCAGCGGCCGCCCGGCGCCGCCCCGTCCGTCGGCGGCGCCGTCGCCAGATTCGCAGCGGCCGGGCTTGTCGCGCTCGCCGTCGTCGCCGTCGTCAGCTTCCTGATCCTGCGCAACGTCGGCACGACCGAGGCACTGAAGAACGCCCGCGAGGTGACCCGCATCGTGGGCCGGGGAATCGTCGAACCGAACCTCGGCGAGGGGGTCGTAAGGGAAAGGCCCGCAGCGCTTCATCGGCTCGACCGCGTGATGCGGGAACGGGTCCTGCGCAGCCCGATCGTGCGGGTGAAGCTGTGGACGCCGTCGGGCAGGGTCGTGTATTCCGACGACCCCCAGTTGATCGGACGCCGATTCCCACTGGGCAAAGACGAGATCGCCTCGCTGCGCACGGGTAAGGTGGACTCCGGGGTCAGCGACCTCTCCCTGCCCGAGAATCGGTCCGAGCGAGGCCGGGGGAAGTTGCTCGAGGTCTACCTCCCGGTTCGGACCCGGTCCGGGCAACCCCTTCTCCTCGAGGCCTATCAGCACTTCAGCTCGGTCGTCGCCAGCGCACGCGACGTGTGGCTCGCGTTCCTCCCCGCCCTGCTCGCGGCCCTGGTGGTCCTCTACCTGGTGCAGCTTCCCCTTGCCGCATCGCTCGCCCGCAGGCTGCGGCGCGGGAGTCGCGAGCGCGAGCAGCTGCTCGAGCGCGCAGTCGACGCCTCGGCCGAGGAGCGCCGGCGGATAGCGGCGGATCTCCACGACGGCATCGTCCAGGACATGGCCGGCCTCTCGTTCAGCCTCGCGGCGGCGGCCGACCGCGCCTCGGCGAGGGGCGACGCGGCGGCGGCCGCGGACCTCCGGCGCGACGCCGAGCACACCCGCCGCAGCGTGCGGGCGATACGCAACCTGCTGGTCGAGATCTATCCGCCGACCCTGCAGCAGGCCGGGCTCGCGGCTGCGCTGTCCGATCTGGTCGCGCCACTGGAGGCGCGCGGGATCGCTACACGGGTTGAGGTTCCCGAGCCCGTGGACCTGAGCACCGAGGACGAGGCGCTGCTCTTCCGAGTTGCCCAGGAGACCGTCCGAAACGCTGCCGCGCACGCCGAACCGAATAACCTCGAGGTGGTGGTCGAAACAGGTCCCGGCGACGTTTCCCTGACCGTCTCCGACGACGGTCGTGGGTTCGACGCGGCGTCTGGCGACGGAGTCGGCGGGGGGCACTTCGGCCTCGCCCTCCTGCGCGATCTCGCCGAGCAGCGCGGCGCCGGGCTCAGCGTCGAGTCGAGGCCGGGAACCGGCACGCGGGTCACCGTCGAGGTGCCGCGAGGATGATCAGAGTCGTCTTGGGCGAGGACCATCCGGTGGTCCGGGCCGGACTCGAGGCGCTGCTCGAGAACGCAGAGGACATCGAGCTGGTGGGCGCCGCCGCCGACGGCGAAGAGGCCGCCGCCCTGGCCGCCGAGAAGAGCCCGGATGTGGTCCTCATCGATCTCTCGATGCCGAAGGTGAACGGCATCGAGGCGACCCGCAGAATCATCGCCGGCGACCCGGAGGCGCGCGTCGTGGTCCTCACCGCCTTCTCGGACCGCGAGAGGATCCTGGGCGCCCTCGATGCCGGCGCCCTCGGCTACCTGCTCAAGGACGCCGCGCCGGAGGAGCTGCTGGCGGCGATCCGCGCCGCCTCTCGCGGGGAGGCGCCGCTGGCCCCGAAGGCCGCCACCGAGATCCTCGCGGCCCGTGCCGGGCGGCGGGATGCCGACCTCACCGACCGGGAGCTCGAGGTCCTCGGCCTTGTCGCCGAGGGGCTGCCGAACAAGGTCATCGCCAGGCGCCTGGAGATAAGCGAGAAGACGGTGAAGGCGCACCTGACGCGCGTCTTCGAGCGGATCGGCGTCTCCGATCGAACCCAGGCCGCGCTCTGGGCGGAGCGCCACGGGATCGGGGGCACCCCCTCCTGAACGACGAACGGCCCCGCCCGCAGGCGAGGCCGCCCGATCGGCACCCATCGACGTCTACCGGTGCCGCTTGGACTTGCTCTTGTCTTTGGACTTGCTCCTGTCCTTGGAGCGGCTCTTGTCCTTGGAGCGGCTCTTGTCCCTCGAATGGCTCTTGTCGCGGGACCGGTTCTTGTCCTTGGACTTGCCGAGGTCGCGACTGACGGCCTGGGACCTGTCAGGGGTGACCTGCTTGCCATGGGCTGTGCTCGCCTGGGCCGCGCCGGCTCCGCCCACCGCCAGGGCTCCGGCGATTCCGGCGACCGCGAGGACTCGTGTGAACCTGTTCATCGTGACTCCTTTGTCGTGGTTGGTGTTCACGCGAGTCAGGATGCGCCCGTCGCGGTCGCGTCCACAAGAAGACATTGGTCCTAGGACCATGGACGGAGAAAGCCAAAAGTGCAGTCGAGAGCGGTCTGCTCGTGGAGGCTTGTAAGGCAGGCGCTCTCCCAGCTGAGCTAACCGTAATGTCGGCCGCGCCTTGGGAGGAGAGCGTTTGGTTCTCGATGGATCTGATCGAACTCGAGAACGCGGGCTGACCATCTCGGCTCGCTCTACCATCAGACGCATGCCGAGAGATGCGGAAGCCTCGGGCCGCTGTGTGGGGTGGGCTCGCATTCCCCCTGGATCGCCGCCGAGGCCGAGGCGCAGGGGCAAAGGCCGGTCGTTGCGTCTGATCGGTTCGGCGGCCGGCCTCGTGCTCGCATTCGCCCTGCTGGCGAGTGGGCCGGCGGCGGCGGCCGGCAAGCAGCGGGCGCTGGTCGACGTTGCGGTGGCGACCCTGTGGATGCAACCCGAACGCACGCGGCCGTTGGACAGGCCCTCGCTCGCCAACCCGGTGCGACTGAAGGCTTGGCTCTCTTCGATGAGCACGGCCCGGCGGCGCTGGCTGGTCGGTCGGTTGGTCACCCAAGCCCTCTATGGGCAGGAGGTCGTGGTGCTCGCTCGCCGCAGAGCCTGGGTCGAGGTCTCGCTCACCGGGCAGCCGACCCCCGACCACCTCAGCTACCCGGGCTGGCTGCCCGCCCGCCAGCTGGTGATGGCACGGCGGGCGGCTGCTCCCATTGCGCCGAGCGCCTCCGACGGTCGTCCCCGGTCGACTGACGCCTTGCCCGTCGCGACCCCAACGCGGGTGGCGATCGTGACCGAGCGCGCGACCGAGCTCTTCAGGCGCAAGGCAAATGGGGGGGCCGGGCGCCGCCTGCTGCGTCTGAGCTTCAACACAAGGCTGCCCGTGCTCGACCGGGAGGGAGCCTTCACCGTCGTGCAGACGCCGGCTGGAGACTCCGCACTGCTTCGCAACACGGCTGTCGCGGTGAGGGGTCATCGGGCAGCGCCGATGCCGAGCGGCGGGGAGCTGGTGCGTGCCGCAAAGCAGTTCATCGGGGTGCGCTACCTGTGGGCGGGGACCTCAGCCTTCGGCTTTGACTGCTCCGGACTGACGTACAGTGTCTATGACGCCTTCGGCGTCCTGCTGCCCCGCACCGCCGCGCTGCAGGCCCGGGTCGGCCGGCCGGTCACTTCAAGGCAGCTGAGACCGGGCGACCTGGTGTTCTTCGCCACCGACCCCCCGTCGCGGGCGATCACGCACGTCGCCATGTACGCAGGCCGGGGGCGCATCGTCGAGTCCCCGAACTCGGCCTCAGCGGTGCGCGTCATCCCTCTCTCCGCCCGAGGCGGCCAATACGTCACCGCGCGCCGCTACCTGCCTGCGGATGAACTCCAGCCGACAGCCGATCGGGATTGACATGGCGACTGCCAGCAGCATCCTCGCCCCCCGAAGACCGGTCCACCAAAGCGGATTGATTCTCAGTGCCGGGCGTTGGTGTCTTCCGTGAGCTCCAGCCCACGGCGCTTGAACTAAGTACGCAATAGGAGCTTGCGCTCAGTTGGACTCAGACTCCTGGAGCGAGGGTTCGGATTGTCCCTACCCCGAAATGTACGACCTCCCGCCCGACCGCCTGCCAATTTGGAGTAGGGAAGACGAGTCTGTACGCACGGCACGCAACTCAGATCCCATCTCTCACCAAACGCCCGGTGGCACCGATCCGGATTAGGCGACGCAGCGATCCGGAAATCCATCAGAAAGAAGATCACGAAAGTGAGCGACATGTTCGTCAAGCGCCGAATCATCCTAGGCACCACCGCTCTGCTCGCCCTGGGGGCCGCCGCCCTCGCCTACGCCGCTTGGACCTCCAGCGGCACCGGCTCGGGCTACGCGAAAGCCACCTCGGCCCAGGCACTGAGCACGGTCGACGTCTCGGCCAGCACCTCCGCCAGCCTCTATCCGGGGGCGGACGGCGACGTCCTGGTCAAAGTCAGCAATCCGAACCCCTACCCGGTTCGCGTCACCGCTGTGACCGGAAACGGGGCGATCGTTGCGGACGCTGGCCATGCAACCTGCGGGTCCGACGGATCCCATCCCACCGGGGTGACGTTCACTGACCAGACCGGGCAGACGATCGACATCGCAGCCGAATCGAGCACCCAGACGACGCTTGTCGGCGCTGTTCACATGTCCAACACCTCGGACGACAGCTGCCAGGGCGCGACGTTCACGATTCCGGTTAGCCTGACCGGCAACAGCAACGCCTCCTAAGACAAGGGAACCCACCGATCCGACCCCGGGCCGGCTCCAGCGGTCGGTCCGGGCGTTCGATCGAAACCGGAGAGTGATGAAGACCAGGTGGGCACAGCTTGCCGTCTCGGCGGCCCTTGCTTCGGGAGTGGGCACGTGCGTGGCCTACGCCGCGGTTCACGTCGGCACCGGTCACCCAACGCCCCGGCCCGTGCGGCTCTCCGGCCACCTCACCGGGCTCTTTCCCGGTGCCGACACCTGGATGCAGGTCAGGGTGAGAAACCCGCACCACCATCCCGTCAGGCTGCGGTTCGTTCGGGCTCAGGTGCAGTCCAAGGCCCCCAGCTGCCCCGGCGAGTACCTCATCATCGTTCCCAGCAGGCGCCACCCTCGGATTCCCGCCCGGCGGTCGCGCCGCGTCTGGTTGCGGGTGGTCATGCGCCCCGACACTCCCGACCAGTGCCAGGGGGCCAGCTTCGCACTGCGTTTCCAGGCCCGCACAACCTTCCGTGCCAAGAAACGCCACGCGAGAAGGCGGCGGCATCATCGATGAGATGTCGAAGCCTGATCGTCGTGGCGTTCGGCGTGGTCGCCTCCGCCTGGCCGGTGGCCGCGGCGGCACAGTGGGAAGCGGCAGAATTCGGCTTTGGATATTCGGTGGCGACGACGATGCCGGCCGGCAGCCAACCCGATGCCGAGGCATCGGGGCGAAGCGCGATCGTCAGCTGGCAGCAGAGCGGGAACACCAAACCCGTCGACGGCTACGTGGTCAAGCGCTACGACGACGGCGGCCAACAGCAGCCCGTCGGGGATGCCTGTGCGGGACTGATCACCGGCTTATCCTGCAGCGAGGACGCCCTCGCGCCCGGCGAATGGACCTACTCGGTCACCCCGGTCAATGCCAACTGGCGCGGGGCCGAGAGCGTCCCCAGCAGCGCGGTCTCCATCGCACAGCCAAGCCTCGGCCTCGACGCAGCGGGAGTCGGCGCCCTGCCGGCGACCGTGACCGGCCAGATCGCGAGCTTCATTGCCGGAGAGCAGGTTGAGTTCCGCCTCGATGACCCGGAAACCGGCCAGCTCCTCTCCGGCCAGGTCTCCCCGGGCACCGTACCCGCCAATGGCGCGGCCGACGTAGAACTGACCGTGCCGGTGGGGGTCGCCGCGGGCTCACACTCCATCTATGCGATCGGGGCCCGGGGAGATCTCGCCAGCACGGAGCTCACGGCCTCGGCCCCGGTTACCGTCAGCGCCTCCGCCTGGGGTCTGCGCGACGCATCCTCGGGCACGGTGTCCGACAACTCGGACCCCAGCGCCTTCGCCGGCGACGGGCTGACCCTCGACAGCGGGCGGCTCGCGAAAACCTTCGACGCCGATCACCACGTCGACTTCGCCTTCAACTCCCCGCTGGCAGCGAGCCTGGCCTCCTCATCGCTCAGCTTCGACCTCGACTTCGCGCCGAGCCGCAACGCCAGCACCGCCTGCGTCTACTTTGAGGTCTACGCAGGCACAGCGCTGATCGGGACCCATGGATCGAGCTCCTCCCCGCTCGCCTGCAAGACCGGTAACGCGAGCTTCCAGACGACGTCCACCCCGCTTCCCGAGGTGACCAACTCGACGATCGCCGACGAACTCGAAGTGAAGGTGTACGGGATGGACTCGCACCAAGGGACTATCGCGATCGACATGGCGACGGTCAGCGGCACGCTCGGCACGTCCCAGCCCTTCACGCTCTATGAGAAGGCCACGACGACGGCCTCATCCTCCCCGCTCACCGCTCCGTGGAGCCTGGCCGCCGGAGAAGACGAAGCGGACTACACCAGCGCCCAGCGCTGGGACAGCGCTTTCGACGGATCCCGCTACCTCGAACTGATCTTTCCGGCCTACGTGCCCAGCGGTGCCACGGTCGTCGGCGCGAGCCTCTCCCAGGCCTACAGCTCCGCAAAGAAGAACTCCACCACCTGCTACTACCTGGCGATCTACTCCGGTACCAGCCTGATCGGCACCCATGGCAGCGGGGCGAGCCCACTCTCCTGCAATGACTCGGACACGAGCTGGGTCACCGACGAGGTGCCGTTGGAAGAGGTCACGACGCCGGCGCAGGCCAACGACCTGCGCGTGAGGCTCTATGTGAGCAACTCGAAGTCGCAGCAGAGCCGCCACGACCTGGCCACCCTGCAGTTGACCTACATACCCTGAGCGGTGCTGTCGAGCCATGAAGGACGTAATCGGCGAAGCGTCCAACCTCGCAATCACTTCGCTGCTCGTTCCTGGCCGCCGCGCTGCCCTATCCGTTCAGCGGGATCGTGCGGCGCTTGACACCGGTCCCGATGAGCTTCACCTTGAACCCGCGCTTCCCCGCCTTCCGGACCAGCGGCCTTGCCCTTGCCGCGAAGCCTGACCTTGAGCACCTTGCCTTGCCGGGCGGATCGAGAAGCGCGGGCGGATGTCTCATCCGCACCCGGTGGCGGAATACCTACCCTAGACATGCCGGCGTGCTCCAGATCTCGAGCGAGGGCGCGACCCTGGGCGTCGAGACGACCGTCGGGTCCGACTACCGCCGGCCGGCGCTGCGCGAGCGTTTCAGCCGCCGGCTGGCCTGACTGGTCGCCGTCCGCTGCGGCCCGGGCGCGAGCCATATCCTCCAAACGTGCTCGAGGACGCGCTTCAGCGCCGCCCGGGCAGGTGGCGACTGCCCGGCTGGCTTCGCCGGCTCACCGACCTCGGCGTCCTCTCGTCGGACTCCGACGAGGTCCGCCTCCGCAAGGCGGTGCTGACGCTGTCGACGGTGCTGATGGCCACCCTCGCCTTCGCCTGGGTGGGAACGTACGCGGCGCTCGGCCTCTGGCTCTCGGCGGCGATTCCGTTCGCCTATCAGCTGGCCTCGGCGGCCAGCGTCTACACCTTCGCGCGCACGCGCCGCTACCGCCTGTTCCGGATCAGCCAGCTGTGGATGAGCCTGATCCTCCCGTTCGCCCTGCAATGGAGCCTGGGCGGCTTCGCGAACTCCTCGGCGGTCTCGCTCTGGGCCTTCACCTCCCCGATCGGCGCCCTGCTGTTCGTCGGCGCGCGCCAGGCGGTCCCGTGGTTCGTCGCCTTCGGAGCGCTGGTCGGGGTCTCGGGCGCGATCGACCCGGCGCTCTCCGCGGGCGCGCCCCACATCCCGAGCGGCGTGGTCGTGGCGTTCTTCGTGATGAACGTCCTCGGCGTCTCGGCCACAGCCTACGTGCTGCTCCAGTACTTTGTGCGGGCACGCGAGCGCGCCCTGGCCGAACTCGGCGTCGAGCGGGAGAAGTCCGAGCGCCTGCTGCTCAACGTGCTGCCGGCGTCGGTGGCGAGCCGCCTCAAGGACTCCGAGGAGGTGATCGCGGAGGGCTTTGCCTCGGCGACGGTGCTGTTCGCGGACATCGTCGGCTTCACTCCCCTCGCGCAGCGCCTCGCGCCTGAGGACACCGTCGACCTGCTTGACCGGATCTTCGCCCGCTGGGACGAGCTCGCCGCCCGCCACGGCGTGGAGAAAATCAAGACGATCGGGGACGCCTACATGGTCGCCGGCGGACTGCCCAGGCCGCGCGCCGACCACGCCGAGGCGATCGCCGAGATGGCGCTGGAGATGGGCGGCGAGCTCGAGCGCTGCGCGGAGGAGAGCGGCGTCGCGCTCGAGGTCCGCACCGGCATCGACACCGGCCCGGTGGTCGCCGGCGTGATCGGCCGCTCCAAGTTCAGCTACGACCTGTGGGGCGACACCGTCAACACGGCGAGCCGCATGGAGTCCCACGGCCTGCCCGGCCAGATCCAGGTCACCGAGCGCGTGTACGAGGTACTGCGCGATCGCTATCGCCTGCGCCGGCGGGGGACGATCGAGGTGAAGGGGAAGGAGCCGATGACGACCTACCTGCTGCTCGGGAGGCGATCGCCGCCTGTGCCGCCGCAACTCGGGCGATCGGCACCCGGAAGGGCGAGCAGCTGACGTAGTCGAGGCCGACCTCGTCGAAGAAGGCGATGCTGTCGGGGTCGCCGCCGTGCTCCCCGCAGATGCCGAGGGCGAGGTCGGGGCGGCCGCGCCGACCGCGCTCGATCGCGGTCCTGACCAGCTCGCCGACGCCCTCGACGTCGATCGTCTCGAAGGGGCTGCGCTCGACGATCTTGCGCCGCAGGTACTCGGTGAGGAAGCGGCCCTCTGAGTCGTCGCGCGAGAAGCCGAGCGCGGTCTGCGTGAGGTCGTTGGTGCCGAAGCTGAAGAAGTCGGCGGCGGCTGCCAGCCGCTCGGCGACAAGGCAGGCCCGGGGCAGCTCGATCATCGTGCCGACGGCGAACGGCAGCGGCTCGACGCCGAGCTCCGAGATCGCCTCGGCCGCGACCCTCTCCACCAGCTCGCGGATCTCGATCAGCTCGCTCTCGAAGTCGATCAGCGGGATCATCACCTCCAGCCGCGGGACCTCGCCGTCGCGCTCGCGCACCGCGGCGGCCGCCTCGGCGATCGCCCTGACCTGCATCTCGTAGACCTCCGGGAAGAGCAGGCCGACCCGACAACCTCGCGTGCCAAGCATCGGGTTCGCCTCCTCGAGCTGGCGGACCCGGTGCAGTTCGCGCTCGAGCCGGGACACCGGCTCGCTGCCCGGCGTGGTCAGGCGGCGCTCGATCTCGACCACCAGGTCCTCCGCTCTGGGCAGGAACTCGTGCAGCGGCGGGTCGAGCAGCCTGATCGTCACCGGCAATCCCGACATCTGCGCGAACAGCCCCTCGAAGTCGGCCCGTTGAAGCGGCTCGAGCTCGGCCAGGGCCTCGCGGCGCTCGGCCTCGTCCTCGGCCATGATCATCGCCTGCATCTTCGGCTGGCGCTCGCCGAGGAACATGTGCTCGGTGCGGCAGAGGCCGATCCCCTCCGCGCCGAACCTCCGCGCCGTCTCCGCGTCCACGGGGCGGTCGGCGTTGGCGCGCACACCCAGCCCTCGCAGCTCGTCGGACCAGGCGAGCACGACCTGGAAGTGCTCGTCGACCTCGGCCGGCACCAGCGGCACGTCCTGGGCGGTGACCGTTCCCGCCGAGCCGTCGATCGCGATCCGATCGCCTTCCCGCAGGAGCGTCTCCCCGACGCGCACCTCTCCGGCCTCGAGGTCGATGTCGAGGTCCGAGGCGCCGCAAACACAGGGACGCCCCATTCCGCGGGCCACCAGCGCCGCGTGCGAGGCCTTGCCCCCCTCGGAGGTGAGGATGCCTCGCGCGGCGTTGAACCCGGCCACGTCGTCGGCCTCGGTGAAGGGCCGGACGAGGATCACGTCCTCCCCCTCCGAGAACCGCTCGACCGCCCGCTCGGCCGTGAAGGCGATCGCTCCCTTCGCCGCCCCCGGCGAGGCGGCGACCCCGCGGGCCAGCGGCCGCAGCTCGAAGGAGGGGTCGAAGGACGGATGCAGCAGGGCCTCGAGCTTCGAGGCATCGATCTTCGCCAAGGCCTGCTCGCGATCGAGCAGGCCTTCGGCGACCATGTCGACGGCGACCCGCACGGCCGCGTGCGGAGGGCGCTTGGCCGAGCGCGCCTGGAGCATGTAGAGCGTCCCCTCCTCGACCGTGAACTCGACGTCCTGCATGTCGCCGAAATGGCGCTCGAGCGCGGCGAGGATCTCGAGCAGCCGGGCGTGGGCCTCGGGCAGGATCGCGGCCATCTCGGCCAGGTCGGCCGTGTCGCGAGTGCCGGAGACGACATCCTCGCCCTGGGCGTTGAGCAGGAAGTCCCCCGAGGGCCGCGGCTCGCCCGTGATTTCGTCACGGCTGAAGGCGACTCCGGACCCCGACGCCTCTCCCCTGTTTCCGAAGACCATCTGCTGCACATTGACCGCGGTGCCCCAGTCGTCGGGGATCCGGTTGAGCCGCCGGTACTCGATCGCCCGGGCGCCGTTCCAGGAGGCGAACACCGCCGCGACCGCGCGCAGGAGCTGCTCGCGGGGCTCCTGGGGCAGATCTTCACCGGTCCGCTCGACGAAGATCCGCTTGAAGTCATCGACCAGCCGCCGCAGGTCGGCGGCGTCGAGCTCGGTGTCGAGCGAGACCCCACGCTCGGCCTTGACCGCGCGGATCGCCTCCTCGAACAGCATCGAGTCGATCCCGCAGACGACCCCGCCGAACATCTGCGCGAAGCGCCGGTAAGAGTCCCATGCGAAGCGGTCGTTGCCGGTCCGTGCCGCGAGCCCGCCGACGACCTCGTCGCCGAGGCCGAGGTTGAGCACGGTGTCCATCATCCCCGGCATCGACTCGCGCGCGCCCGAGCGGACGGACACCAGGAGGGGGTCGTCGGGGTCGCCGACCCGCCTTCCCGCCTCGGACTCGAGCCCAGCCAGAGCTGCGTCGAGCTGCTCCTCCAGGCCGGCCGGAAAGGCGCCGCCCTGCGCCAGGAAGGCGACGCAGGCCTCGGTCGTCACCGTGAACCCGGGCGGCACCGAGATCGGCGGCCCGAGCCGGGCCATCTCGGCGATGTTCGCGCCCTTGCCGCCGAGCAGCTCGCGCATCTCCCTCGAGCCTTCGGCGAACCCGTAGACGTACCTGGGAACGGTCACCTGGATAGCAGCCGCCCGAGCAGCTCGACGTACTGGAGCGTGTGGCGATTCTCCAGGAAGGAGGCCCGCACGCTCTCACGCGCCGCGTCGCCGATCTTCCGGGCGTGCTCGGGCGCTGAGAGCAGGCCCGACACCGCGGTGCCGAAGGCGCCGAGGTCGACCGGATTGGGGAGCAGCACCCCGGTCACGCCGTCGACGATCTGGTCGCGGATGCCCCCCGTCGCGCTGGCGACGACGGGCCGTGCCTTCCACATCGCCTCGGTGACGGTCAGGCCGAAGCCCTCCTTGAGGCTCTTCTGGACGACCACGGCGGATTGCCTTTGCAGGGCGTTGACGATCGCCGCGTTCTCCTCCAGGTCGTCCATCGGCAGGCAGGCGAGGTGGACCCGGCTGCGCACACTGGGGTCGAGCAGGCGCCACGCCCGCCCCGTCTCGCCCAGCACGGCGACGCCGTCGGGATCGTCGGCGACCGAGCCGAGGCTGGGACCGGCGAGGACCAGGTGCGGGGGGGCGTCACCGGGAATCGCATCGGCAAACCCCCGCATCACCCCGATCGGGTCCTTGAGCCGATCCCAGCGCGAGACCTGCACCACGAGCGGCGTCTCGGGCGTCGGCAGCAGTCCGTCGCTGACCAGGTCGCAGCGGCGCCTGACCCAGGCGGTCCCCCCGACCGGCCGGGTGAAGGAGGGCTCGCCGCCGTTGCGCCGATCCTCGGCGAGCAGCCCGGCGCTGCGCAGGATCGCCTCGACCTGCGGCGGGGTCATCTCCTGGTTCTTCGGCGAGAGGCCGTCGATCGAGGGCGGCACGATCGCGATCGTGACGCCCGCTCTGGCGGCATACCTCGGGGACGTAGGCCTCGCGCGAGAAGACGCAGGCGTCGGCATCGGCGAGGTAGGGGCCCAGGAAGTCCCACGCTTCCCCGCTCAGCTCGTTCGTCTCGTCGGCGCCGACGTGGCAGCGCCAGACGACGGTGCGGCCGCTGCCCGTGAGGTGGGGAATCAGGCCGGCTGTCTGCGGGTCGTGGAGGAAGACCACGTCATCGCGGCCGATCTCCTCGAGGGCGGCCGCGGCGTTCTCGCGCGCGGTCCGCTCGTACAGCTTGTGCTCGCGCTTCCCCAGCTCGCCACCGTCGCCGAGCTCGCCGTGCAGGCGGTTGTGGAGGCGCTTGGTCAGGGCGAAGAACTCCGGGCTGCCGGAGATCGTCAGCCAGCGCATCCCGATGTCGAGGCCCCGCGCCAGGCCAACCCAGGACCAGAGCATCTCGGCCACGCCCCCGCCCGCCGCGGTCGAGTTGAAGTTCCACAGCTGCCGCCCTGAGAGCATCGCCCGGGCCAGGCCGATGCCCGTCTCCAGCCGCCTCCAGTCCGGAGGCTCGATCAGGGCCCTCATCCGCTCCAACGACAGCGGCGGGACCTCCACCTCGCGGACCGTCACCATCTTTCCCACGAGGATAGCCAACCGGGACTGCCGCCCGGCACGGCCGGCGACGCCGCCGGCAGCTGGATCGGACGACCGGGAGCCCGCGCGGGCCGGCCGCGGGGAGAGCCGCGCCTCATGAATCGGCGCCGACCCCGGGCCGACGCGCATGTCTCTTCGGCTCGGCGGGCTGCAGCTCGGAGAAGGCGCGCTCGATGCCCTCGGCGAGCACCCCGACGTCGGACGCGGCCACGCGATCGGCGTTGAGGCCGAAGACCATATGCCCGGCGTAGCTGAGGACGGCGATGCCGATCGTGTGCCCGGCGAACAGCGGCACCAGGGGGAGGACCTCGACGAGAGGGGCGCCGAACGCATAGAGCCGCTGCGGGGACGCGGGGACGTTGGTGATCGTCAGGTTGAACATCCTGGTGCCGCCGAACATCGAGCGCGCAAGCAGCGCCCCGGCGAGCGGCGGGCCCATGTCGGCCATCTCGACGATCGTCCTGCCCCCGCTCCGTTGCGAGCCGGCCTTCAGCTCCTCGGCGCGCTCGACGACCTGCCGGTAGCGCGCGATCGGGTCCTCCTCGGCAACCGGCAGCTCGACGAACAGGGAGGTCAGCTCGTTGCCGAGCGCGTGCTCGCGGTCCTCGCCCCGGATGTTGACGGGCACCTGTGCCCGCAGGCTCCGCTCGGGCAGGGCGTCGCCGCGGGAGAGCAGCAGGTGTCGCAGCCCGCCCGCGCAGAGCGCCAGCACAACGTCGTTGACCGTGCCGCCGAGACGAGACTTCGCCTCCCTGATCTCGGCGAGGTCGAACCGCGCGGTGGCGAACAGCCGGGTCCCGCTCATCGGCCCGTTGAGGCTGGACCGCGGCGCCCCGATCAGCTCCTCACGGAGGATCAGCTCCGCGGCGGCCTGCACGCGTTCGAACGATTCGCGCGGGTGCAGCGCGGCCCCGACGCCGGCCCGCGCTCCTCGCAGGATCAGGCCGGGTGAGAGCCAGAACCGGCCCCGGGCTCGCTCCTCGGGCCCCTCCTCCCCACCTCGCTTCGGCTGCGAGGCGGGCGGCGGAGCCTCGGGGGACGGGTCGAGGAGGGCGTTGCCGATGTCGACCGAGCCGACCCCGTCCACGAGGCAGTGATGCGTCTTGGTCGCCAGCGCCCAGCGCCCTCCCTCGAGCCCGTCGAGCAGCGCCATCTCCCAGAGCGGTCGGTGGCGGTCCAGGCGGTGCGACCAGAAGTCGCCGAGCCATCCGTGCAGCTCGGCCTCGCCCCCCGGCGAGGGCAGGGTCGCGTGCTGCACGTGGGCATCGAGGTCGAACGAGGTCGCGGGCTCCCAGGTCAACCACGAGAGCCGGCCCGCATGCGGATCGGAGAGTTTTTGGGAGAAGCGCGGCAGGGCGCCCAGCCTCCCGCGCAGGTGGTCGCGGAGCTCGGCGATGTCCGGCGTCCCGCCACCGGGAAGCGGGTCGAATATCAGCGCCCCGCCGATGTGCATGTGGGCGCTCTCGTCGGACTGCTCGAGCTCGAGGAACATCGTGTCCAGCATGCTGAGCTGCTCGCCCATTTCCTCTAATCCCCGTCTACGGCACGGACCTGGGAGTGACATTACCGCGCGAGGTATGGATGTCCAGCGGATGCCGGGCACGACGGCCTCGTCGGCTGGTTCAATCACGACTGTGAGCCGGCGCCGGTACATCGCCATATTGGCGATCCCATGCGTGGTCGTCGCCGGCTACCTGGTCTGGCGGGCGCTCCCGCGGGACACCGCCGCCCCGGTGGCGGCGGGCGAAGCCGTGCGCGTCTTCCGGCAGCGTGCGGTCGCGCCGCTCACCGCCCGCCCGGGGGAGCCGCCGCCCGGGGTCTACCGTTACTCCACCCGCGGCGAGGAGTCGGTCGATGCGGCGCTCGGCATCCTCGGCACCAGCCACCGCTACCGCGGGACCTCGACGGTCTCGGTGATCCCGACCCGGTGCGGCAGCGTCGAGCGCTGGCAGGTCCTCGCGAGCCGGTGGACGGAGGTCGCAAGCTGCAGCGAGCCCGGCGGATACCGGCTCCTCTCCGTCGACGAACTGCACGAATTCTTCGGCGTCCACCGCAGGGTCGTGTACAGGTGCCGTCCTGAACCGGTGCGCCCGGCCGCGAGCATGCTAAGGCCCGGGATGGCGTGGCGGGGACGGTGCGCGACCGAGAACAGCTCCAGGGAGAGCCGCCTCCGCGTGGTCGGCATCGGGCCGGTGAGGGTCGGCGGCAGGCGGGTCGAGGCCGTCCACACCCGCACCGACCTGCGCCTGCGCGGCACCTACTCCGGCTCCGCCGGCGAAGAGGAATGGCGTCGACGCAGCGACGGCCTCCTGCTGCGGCGGCTCTCGCGAACCGACGCCCGCTCCGGCGGCGCCGTCGCCGCCGACTACGTCGAGCGCTACGAGATCAGGCTCCTCGACCTGCGGCCCGATCGCTAGGCAGATCCCGCGACGGAAGCGCCGCTCTACGCGGGTAGGGCTCAGGCGGGGCTGATGACGACGACCGGGATCGGCCTCTCGGTCAGCTTCTGGTAGGCGGTATAGCGATCGCCGTTGTTCTCGTTGACGATCTTCCATAGGCGCCGGTAGTCGGGATCCGTCGGGGTGACGACCCTGCTCGTCGCCGCCTGGCGCCGGCGGCCGATCTGAATCTCGACCTCGGGCTTCGCCTCCAGGTTGTGGAACCAGGCGGGGGCCTCGTCGGCGCCTCCTTTCGAGGCGACGACCAGGTAGTCGCCGCCGTCGCGCGCATACACCAGGCCGCAGGTCCGTGTCTCGCCCGAGCGTCGGCCGGTGGTCCGCAGCAGCAGCGTCGGGACGCCGATCAGCCGGTGGCCGAGCCGCCCGTCGGTCGACTTGTAGATCGCCTCGTGAACGCGCAGGACCTGGCTGAGGAGGCTCATCGAGAAAGAGCCTAGCCCGGCCGGGCGCTCGGGTCCATAGGCTCCGGTGGATGAGCATTCCTGTCTTCTGGCGAGCCGCCCTCGTCCAGCTGCTTGCCGTCGCGGCGCTCTCCGTGGCCCTCGCCCTCGCCCTCAGCCACGGCTTCTTCGAAGACTGGGGCTGGCTGGTCGGGCCCGCCGCCTGGATGGCCTGCGCGGCGCTGACGGCGGCGGCGCTGCGGCTGCCTCAGGCCCGGACGCTTCTCGGGGCCGCGCTCGCCGGCCTCCCCAGCGCCCTCGCCGTCCTGGTCGGCCTGCACTGGCTGGGAGCGGCGATCGCCGTCCTCCTCTTCTCCGCGTGGTGCGCCCGAGTTGCCGACGAGCAACCCCGGAACCGCTGAGCCCCCGCCGATGCCGGTCGCCGGAACACCGGCCAGCGTCCCAATCGACTACTTGGAAGGGGCCAGGCGCTGCTCGAGCTCGCGGGCCAGGGCGTAGACGCAGCCCTGGTATCCGTAGGCGGCAATACGCGGAGGCAGAGTCGCCTGGTAGGCACCCGCGGCGAGTTGCCCGGCGACGAAGCTCGCGTCTCCGGAGGCGTGCTTCGCATACTTGCCGATTTCGGCGATCGTCTTCGCCTGCGGGCTGCTCGGGTCGAGCATGCCCTTGCCGACGGCGATCGGGTAGTAGTGACTCTCGACCTGGATCGGCGTCTTGCCGGAGCACGCCGCCTTGCCCGCCGCGATCGCCTTCCCCGACGCCTTGACGCGAGGGTCGGGCTTCGGCGGAGGGAACTGTCGGTAGATCTCCTTCAGCACGGGAGACGCTCCCTTCGGGGCCTGCGGGGCGCCCTTCGGGGGCCGTGGCTCGGGAAAGGTCTCATCGGTCGTTCGCGTCGATTCCTTCACGGTTTCGCCGTTGGGCAGGGTCCTCGTCGCATAACCGTCTTCTCCGCCGCCCCCACACCCGACCGTCGCAAATGCGACGATGCCGATCAAAGCGGCGACCGCTGCCCTGCCGAAGATCATGCTATGGAGCAGACGATGGGGTGCCGCCTGAAGGCAAGCTCGACGAACCGCCCGACCCGCCCCTGGAGCCGCCGGCGAGGACGAGGTCGCCGTTTTCGGCAGGGATCGACGAGGTCGAATCCGGGGAGGAACCGCAGCCGGTCGCGACGAGCGCCAGGCAGCCGACCATGCCGACGAGCGCGAAAGTTCCCTTCACGGACGACATTGTCCCCAGGCTACCTAAAGGGTGGCTTAGGGCCGGCGGGCGACCCCGGATCGAGCCGTGCCCGACCCCTCAGAGGGCGCTGACGAACTCGACGAGTTCCGGAGCGATGCGCTCGTGCGCGTCCTCCTGTAGATAGTGCCCCGCCTCCTCGAGCCTCGTCACCGAGGCCTCGGGGAAGGTGTCGGACCACAGGTTGTCGAGGTATTCCGGCAGGAAGACCGGATCCTTCATCCCCCAGGAGATGTGGACTGGCTTGGAGCGGAAGTGCCGCTTGAGTCCCTCCTCGATCGCGGCCGTCATCTCGAGCACCGGCCCCCCGGCGCGAACCGGGATGTCGCGGGGAAAGACGAGGATCGGGGTGCGATCGGCCCAGCCCGCATGGACGGACCGGTAGGCGCGCCTGACGGTCGGTGTGAGGCGGTCGCGATGGACCACGCCCTGCCGGAAGAGGAAGCCGCGCTTGAAGACGTCCAGGCCCTTGACCAGCACCTCCCCCACCCCGGGCGTGCGAAAGAGCCGCAGGGCCAGGGGGAGCGGAACCGTGTCCCTTCCCTCCGGCAGCGCGTCGGCCCGCCAGCCGTGTGCGAACGTGTTGAGTATGAAGAGGCCATCGACCCGCTCGGGGTGGCGGCTGGCCCACTGAAGCCCGGTCGGGCCGCCCCAGTCCTGCGGGACGACGGTGGCGCCGCTCAGCTCGAGTGACTCGAGCAGCGCATCGAGGCGCTCAGCGTGCCGGGGAACGTGGTAGAGCTCCGGATCGCGGGGCTTCTCGGAGCGGCCGAAGCCGAGATGATCGGGCACGATCGCGCGGTGCCCCGCCTCGACGAGCGGCGGGATGAAGTTGCGATACAGGTACCCCCAGGTGGGATTGCCGTGCACCATCACCACCGGGCGGCCGTCGCGCGGCCCCTCGTCGACGTAGTGCATGCGGCCATCCTGGGAGTCGAACCAACGCGGCTCGTAGGGCCATGTCCCGTCGAAGGTCCAGTCGTCGACCGTGGCCACATTCCAACCCTATCCGCTCGGTACGCCGATGACGACGCGACCGGCTCGACCCGATCCCGGCCCTCTCTGCATGACTCCATGCTGGCGTAATGCGCTCGCGGTCCCGCCCTCCTCGCGTTCCGCGCCCTCGATCCCCAGGCCTGACATGCTCCCACTACGCGGGTCGGTTGGCGACGGGTCCGGCGCGGCGAGATGGTGAAATCAACGCCGTTCTTCGCGTTCCAGCTGCCGTTTGTAGACCTGGGACAACGCATAGACGCAGCCCTCGTAGCCATAGAGGGCGATCTTGTCTGGCAGGGTTCCTTCGTACACGAGCGCGGCCAGCTGGCCGGCGGCGAAGTCCCCGCTCGGATGCCTTTCGGCCTCCTCCAACGTCGTCCCGACAGCCTTCTTCTGCTCGTCGAGCAGAGAGCTCTTGGGGAGGAACTCTTCGCGCACCTCGACTGGCCTCTTTCCGCGGCAGGCCCGTTCCCCAGCCTTGATCGCCTTTGTCGTGCGCCTTCTCATTTCGGGATCGGGTTTCGGGGGCTGGAACTGCCGGTACACCTGCTTCAGGAGGGGGGACGCCCCCCTTGGAGGGGGTTCGGCGAGTTCGGACGGCTTCGTGACCACGCCGACCCCGCCGCCCGAAGCCTCGGTGTCCGAGCCTCCGTCTCCGCATCCGGCCATCACAAGCGCCGAGAGGCAGAGCAGGATGGCGGAAGTGGAGGGCCTGACCAGTGTTGCCTCAGATGACGTTCGCCAGGTTGAAATGGCAGCAACGGAAACGGGTCGGGCCGCAGCCGCGGGTCACGGTGGCGAAGAGCCTGTGCAGCTCAGCCCCTGCGGTGGCTGCTGCGCTTCGCGCGTCGCTTGTTGCCGCACGGCGCCTTCACGCGGACTCGCTGATTGAGCTTGCCGCCGTGTTGGCCGACGAAGTGCACTCCGGTCACGACGCTGGAGGCGCAGAGGTCCCTCGTGTTGACGAGGTAGCCCCGTTTGCCACCCAGCAACGTCAGCCGGAAGTGGCCGATCGGCGCGTCCGGCACGACCGGCACGACCGTCTTCAGGTGTCCCCCCCTGACCGAGGTGGATTCGGCCTCCGGGATCAGCGTCACCTGACCGTTCAGGATGAAGGCGATGCGAGGCAGATTGCCGTAGCCGGAAACCGCGTAGACGGGGCCACGCAGCGGCTGATCGAGCAGCGGTGTCCTGACCCACGCGCTGCCCACCGGCTGGCGGCCCTTGCAGAGTTCCCTCTCCAGCTGTGCTTTTGCGCAGAGATTGCCCAGGTGGCGCTGGTCGATCGCGAACGCCTTCGGCAGCGTCACGGCGAGTCGTCCGATATTGGCGTCCCCACGGCGGGTCCAGAGGTCGAAGCGCAGCCGCGGATTCTGCGACCGCTTGGTCTGGCCCCGCTTGCCCAGCTGCCTGATCGCCATCTTCGGCTTGAACTGGAGCGTGGCGCAGTTCACCACCTGGAAGTAGGAGGAGAAGTTGCTGATGGTCCCCTGGTCGCCGATTCCCTGTGAGTCCACCGTCAGCGGCGAGCAGTTGGTCGGATTGATCGTGAACCCCGGCCTGTCGATGTTGACCTGGATCGATCGCATCCGGATCGGGATACCGCCGATGATCGACGGCACGGTGTCCGACACGGCCGTGACCTGGGCGGTCCGCCGGTCGACATGGAGGGCGACGCGCACGACCACTACCCCGTAGTCATAGGGCCCGGCCAGCGCGGGTGTGATCGCCACCAGCGAGAGAGGAGCGCCCCTGAACGGTCCGGCCAGGTACATCCTCCCGACCGCGTGGAACGGATGGCTCCCCGGTCCCGCGGCGACGTTGGTCGTACCGATCTGACTCGTCACGGGGCAGCTCGGGAACGTCTGCTCGAGCCGTCCCGGCTTCTGCGCCGCCAGGATGATCGAGATCTCCGGGCAATAGGAGATCCCACGCAGGTCACCGGTGAAGCCCGGCGGCATCCTGAAGTTCAGATCGCCCAGGAACTGGTCGCCGTCGTCACGATCGAGTTTGAGGTGGAAGGCGCTGAATCCCCCGGCCACCGGATTCGACGTCCCCGCCGCCAGACGCGGATGGAAGGGCCGGATCGAACTGGGGCACGGAGCACCATGCGGACCGGAGGTGAGACTTGCGAGATCGCTTGAGATGACGTCCGGCAGCCTCGAGTTCCAGGGGAAGAGGTGACCCCTTATCTCGTGGACCGTGCATTGGGTCGGTGTCGCCAGCAGCCCGCGATCCGAAGCGAAGAGGTGGATCTGGATGTTGTCGAAGGGCACCTGCGGCAGATCCGCGATCAGGAACGTCACCTGGCCGTCAATCGCGTTCGGGAGGACCAGAGCCTTCCAGCTTGGCATGAACGCCAAAGCCGTCCGCCACGAGGAACAGGCGGTACTGCTGCCCCGGCAGAGGCTGGCCGATGTAGATGGAGCCCAGCAGCGGCCCGTCGAGAGCGGCGGTGTTCAGCCTGAAGGTCCCGATTTTCGAGCTGTCCGGGCAGCTGGCCGGCGCCTCGGAGTCGAAGTGGGCAAGTGCGTCTGGGCAGGACGTCTGCCCGTCCGCGGCGTCCGGATTGACGGTCAGTCCTGGGGGCAACTCGATCGACGCCGTACGCAGCTGCGATGGCGACGGGGAGAATCCGAATGATTGCGGGACTCTCAACTCGATACTCAAACCCGTGGGCGCATCGGTCTCATTGGTCGTCAGGCTGGCGAAGAGGACAGGTTTGAATACCTGCTGGTCGCAGTTTTCGGTGGCCGGGTATGCGCTGGTTTCGCTGGTTGGATTGCCGGGATCCTGATAGGTCCAGACTTTCAACGAGGTGACCAGCGGTTCGCCGGTGCAGACGGTCGGGTTGTTGATCAGCGGCTTGTTGGGCGTGCTCGCTTCGGCACCTCCGGTGCAGCTCGCGTCGGCGAGGCCGACGCAGCCCGCCGGTTCCGTCGGTGCGCCTTTCGGGAACCTTTCAGAGTTGTGGCTCGTCGAAGCCGGGAATCCCCAGAAGGTGAGGTCGGCCGCGGCGAGGGGCGCGGTCTGCGTCAGCTCCGCGACAGAGAAGCGAAGGCCGTAGTCGGAGCCCGTGCGGACCGCCACCGGAATCTGGATCGGGATGTTGAGCATCGGGACGATCAGCCCGAACAGGCCCGTCTGGCCGGGACCCGGCGCCAGGTCGTATAGCGGCGCCGTGCCGAGCAGTTTTTCGGGTTCCCCTCCGTAGTTGGCGCGGATCGTCGCCAGGCCGGCCTGCGAGTTGGACGGGCACTGTTCAAGCGCGAAGTCGGAGGAGGTGCAGCGAGGAATCGCGTTCGGGTTGCCGAACAGCCCCTCGGGAGCGTTGAATGTGACCGTGCGCGCGGACTCTTCGACGCCGGCGTCTTCGAGCGAGAAGCTGGTGCTGAGATCCGGATGGCCGCCCGTCACCGTCGTTGACGTACTGACCGTGAATTCCTCAATTTTCAGGTTCGCTTGGGCCGAAGCTGCGAATGCCGCGACCGCCAAGATGCCGGCGAGCCCGGCCAGGATGGCGCGCCGAATCCAGCGGGCAGAATTCGGGTTCCGGTCTGCTGGCGGCGTGGTCATCTTCCCCATCTCCTTGCTGGCGGTCTCATGCCCCCTCATCAGCCATTCCCCCTGCTCGAGCGCCTACATCCCTTGGCTCGTTTGCTGAGGCGCCTCGCCTTCTTCGCCGAGCGCTTCGCGCGACGGCGAAGCTTCTGCGAGCGCCTCCGGTTCGAGGAGCTCTTCGCTTCCCGCCGCAGCCGCTTGGCGCGATTGCTGTTCTTCTTCGCAAGGCGAGCGAAGTTCTTGCAGTCGGGTGACTTGTTCCCGGGCGTGCCGGCAAGGGTCGCGATCGGCGGCGGCGGCGAGGCTTCGGTCCCGGGCCCGTGGCACTCGTCCGATGCCGCGCACCCGGGGGGCGGCGGGATCACGAAGAAGCCGCCGAGTTCACGTGCGTCGTAGATCTTCATCACCGCTCCGTTCCCGTCGGACTCCGCAAGGGTGTCCCGGGTGAAGAAGTAGGCGTCCCGGCCATCGGCGGTCACGGAGAGCAGGCCCGAGTCGAATCCGCCCGTGCCCCCGGAGATCAGCTGCACGTCAGCGGGCCCGCTCCACTGGTATGCGTCCTTCTTGCCGTTCGTGTCCCGCAGGACCAGGGCATCGGTCGAGGAGAAGAACACCCGCCCGTCGTCGGTGATGCTGAGCCCGTTGAGGGCCAGGCTGGCGTCCCCCTTTGCAGGCGCGTTGGTGATCGCGCACGACACGCAAACGACTTCGTCCGCCGCGGCGTCGTAGCGGAAGACCTCGAAGTGGCCTTCGTTCGCGTACCCGGTCAGCGGCAGGGTGGATGCGAATACCGACGCATCGCCCGCCGGGGTCGTCTGGAAGTCGGCCGTGTGCCGGACCCGGGCCTCGCTGACGCTGTGCATCACGAGTGGGTTGTCCGCCTCCAGGGTCTTGATGAAGTGCGGGGCCGAGCCCGGCTCGGCGATGTATAGGTTTGGCTCGCCCGCGGTTCCTTCCGACACCGCGGCCGCATCGAGCAGCTCGGGTGAGAGGAAGAAGGCCGCGCCGCTTTCGGAGGCGACGCCGCCTCCGCCACCGCAGCCCGACCACCGAACAGTCCGTGGGACCGCCGGGCACCACGTTCCAGTCTTCGCCGTTGTAGCTGCTGCCTACCGGGTTGCAGGCGTCGGTGTCGCCTGCGCTGCTCCCGGTCGAGACTCGGTGGACGGTGGCGCTCGACGCGCCTACGTCTGCGCGGAAGAGATCCGCGCTGGTGTCCCCGTCCCCGGCGAGGGCATCGGGCGTGGTGAAGAAGACGCTGCTCCCGTCGCTCGTCATGCCGTTGAAGAGGACGCCGCTTGTGGTGTCGGCAACCTCGACCGAGCTGGCGCTCGTGCCCACGTGCATGTAGAGGTCGTAGTAGACGTTGCCCGCTGCATCGGGTTCGCCAACCTGTTTGCCGATCAGGACGCGGGACCCGTCGGCCGAGACGTCAAGCGCCGCCACCGTGCCGGTCATCGTCGCGCCATTGGGCATCGTCGAGGCGACCTGGGTCGTCCCCGTGGTCAGGTTGCGGTCGTAGATCGTCAGGCTGCCGTTCGTTGCCGGCGGGCTCGAACCGCGAGGTCGAGCCGAAGATCAGGTGGTTGCCGTCGTCGGAAAGCGGCCTTGCCCACGTATCCAGCGGGTTCGGCCCCCGCGCCCGGGTCGAGCGAGCCCCGCATTCCCTGGACCAGAGCGCCGTCGGGCATCCGGACGGGGATGCCGGTCGAGCCGTCGGCGAAGCACGGATCGCAGAGGTCTTCACCGCCGAATGCGAACGTGCCGAGACCGTCGCTCGAGCCGGCTCAACGGCGACGCGAACGGAGCCGTCGGACGGCGTTCCGTCGGACGGCATGCCGACGTACTGGGTGCTCCAGCCGCCGCTGCTGCGCGTCGCGACGTAGGGATCGACGCCGAAGTTCGTCGGGCTTCCCGCGCCCGAGAGGCCACCGTTGTGCATCCCGTACAGGACGCGGTCGTCCGCACGCGGATACCCGCGCGAACGGTTCCTGACCCGGAATCAGGTCGGACTCCACGTTGTAGCCGCCGGCGTTGGCGGCCGAGACCAGCTCGTAGCCGCGGCAGTCGAGCAGCAGGGCCGCCCCGGTCTGCTGCCTGGCCAGCGCGTTTGGGCACGGATCTTCAAGGACAGGGCTGAAGTCGAACGTCCTGAAGGTCAGGTCGCTCGAGCTTTTCGTCACGCCCGCCAGGTTGGTTGCGACGACGCGATAGTGGTAGTTCGTTCCCGGTTCGAGCCCGCCGACCTGGAACCTCACGTCCTTCACCTGGGTGTTCGAGACGAGTTCGATCGGCGGTTCCGGGGCGAGGTTGCCGTAGCCGCTGGTGAGTCCGTATTCGATCTGCACCGACGTGAAGCCCGATTCCGGATTGATCGTGGCGTTCACGAAGGTGGAGTCGCGTGTTCACTTCATCGACGAACTCGTCTTCGATTTTCGGCAAATCCTGCGCGGTGAATTCGACATCATCGCCCTTCTGGAGGATATTCGCTGCCGTTCTTCGCCGATCAGCCGGAAGTGATAGGTGATGCCCTTGCCAGGCCGGCGATGTTCGCCGTTACCGGAATGTCGGCACTGCCTTCGTGAATGTTGCCCTCGTTGCACGGGTGCGAGTTGGATATCCCGTAGCTTTCGTCGTGGACCCCACTGGAAGCAGCATTCGGTGGTTGCGACGCCATCGGGATTCAAGAGACCGTGCAGCGTCGCTTCGGTCGGCGTCGGCACCGGCGGTTCCGTGGTCACATCCGGGACGACGGTCGGCGGGCCCTGGTTCCAGATCTGCACTGTCGAGGTTGAACCGTACGAGGAACGTAGACGTCGTGGGTGACGCCGTCGACTGCGAGACTCCTGGCCCCTGGTCCGCCGAGTTCGAATTCGAAGCGATACGTCGGGTGAGTTCGGGCTCGAACACGTAGACCGTTTTTCCGCCGACCTGGTCGAAGTTGCCGAAGGCCACGAACACCCTTCCGTCACGGGATCGACGGCGATGTCGTCTATCGAGCCGTGGAAAGCCGGTCTTCGAGCATTCGAGGTCGTACAGCATGTTCCCTTCGGGATCGAATTTCCTCACCGGGGCGCTGTCAGCGCTGCCCGTTCTTTCCGCCATGTAGAAGTTGCCCTCTGAGTCGATCGCGATCTTGCATGGATCGCAACGGCCGGGTGGCGATCTTCTTCACCAGTTGGCATCCCGGTTTCGCCGTCGATCTCAAACATTCTTGCCCTGGCTGCGTCGCCGTACCAGAGGTCACCCTGGGGGTTGACGGCGACGTCGCAGAGACGTTGCCGACTTGGAGCGGAAATTCGCCATCGCTCTTCTCGATCCCGTCGATCCAGCCGTGAATCGCGTATCGGCCCGTCCGACGCCGGGCATCACGTAGAAATCGCCGGAGGACGCGCGGCGAGTTGTCGACGGCGAGCGCGTTGTGGCCGTTCTGAACGGACTCGGGCGATCGCGGCATAATCCGTGCCGAGGCCGCTGAACAGGGTCGGAGCCCGGTCATGTTGAAGCGGCCGATGCGGTGCCCCGTCCGGTGACATTTCTGGTATCGAGTGTGTAGACGTTCGCGGTTGGTTTCGTCGATGCCGATTTTTTGAAGGGTTTGGAAGGAGCCGAGTTCCGAAGTCCCCGCGTCGAAAGACGTTGCCCGAGTACGTGTAGGGCACAACGGTCCGCGCAGCGGCGCTCCCGGCAAGCAGCATCAAAGCGGCTATCGAAGCTGCCAGGGCGCAGGGAATCATCTCGCGCCGCAGGCCCTTGGACCTTCCTGTTCCAGCGTGCCTACGACTCACCTCTTCTCCCCTGTTCCCCTTGAGCTGCACTGTCTCTGGCCCCCTGTTCGTAGTCCTCATCGCCTACCGCACCTCCCTCGACAGGTCGAGACTGAGATGGCGGCGATGGCGCTTGTACCTCGACGCCTTGGAGCCGCAGCGCGTCTGCAACTTGGTACGGGGGTTGTCGCGCTTGCCGTTCTGCCCGATCAGCTTCACCGTCGCTCGCTTGCCGATCTTGCAGAGGTCCCTGCTGTTCTGCAGCAGGCCCTTGCTCCCGCCCTTCATGTCCAGTACGAACTTGCTGACCGGAGCGTCCGGCACCCCTTCGAAGCGGGCCCGCAGGCCGCCCGACTTGGCGCTGTCGATCCGGGCAGAGAGCTCGATGTCGAACTGTCCGTGCAGGTCGACGACGAGATCCGGCAGCTTGTGGCTCGAGGAGCGCAGATAGACCGGTCCCCTCAGCGGTTGGTCGAGAAGCGGGGTCTCCGCCACCGCGGAGCCGTAGATCGAGTCCGCCGGGACACGCGTTCGCCGCGAACTGGACCCTGGTGCAGACGGTACCGATATGGCTGTTGTCGAGCAGCTCGTTCTTCGGCATCACGACCACCGTCCGGGCCAGGTTCGCGTCCCCGGCAGCGGTCCTGTAGACGGCCCGTAGGCGCGGATGGCCGCGACGCTTGGTCGAGCCCCGAAGCTTTATGCCGAGCTTCGGGCCGAAATCGAGGGTGGCGCAGTTCGCGACCTGGAAGAGGGCGCTCGGTGTCGCGAGCCCGCCTTCGTCGCCGAAGATGCTTGCGAAGATCGAGAACCGCCTGCAGTTGGTCGGGTTGAGCGTGAAATTCGGCCGGTTCAGGTCGACGCGGACCGAGCGGGTGCGCAGGACGACCCCTTCGAGGATCTGCGGGATCGGGTCCGAGATCACCGACACGCGGGCCGTGACGGGGTCGACATGGACGGCGGCCCGGACGACGACGTTGCCGAGGTCGTAGGGGCCGGCGACCGCAGGGACCACGACCAGAAGGCTGAGCGGCGCGCCCTTGTACGGGCCGGCGAGGTAGACCTTTCCGGTGTTGTACAGCGGATGGGTGCCCGCCCCGGTGCCGGCGACGGTCGTGCCGACCTGACTCGCCGCCGGGCAGGCCGGGGCGGCGATCTCCGCGCAGGCCCGTGTGGCCGGGCGCCGAGGCCGCGGCGATCGCGGACTCGGGACAGTAGGGGATTCCCTTCAGGGTCGCCGCGAAGCCAGGCGGCGTGGCGACGTTCAGGGCGGTCGCGTTCTGGTCGCCGTCGTCGCGGACCGCCGTCATGCTGAAGGGGCTGTGGGCGCCCGCGGTGTTGCCGGCGCTCGCCGCGAAGAAGCGCGGGTTGAACGGACGCGGTTTGCCCGGACACGGCCTCCCCTCGGGGCCCGATGCGATGGTGAAGAACTGCGTCGCCGTCTGTTTGGGCAATTCGTCGTCCCATGGGGTGAAGGTGCTGTGAACCGGATATGTGCCGCACTGGGTGGGCGTCGCGAGCAGGCCGCGCTCGGAGCCGAAGAAGTGCATGCTGAACCGGGTCAGCGGGCTCTGGGGCAGATCGGGGAACGTCGTCACGACCTGCCCCGTGACCGGGTCGGGCTTGGCGACGCCGAGAATTTTGATGTGTGTGGCGAATCCGTTGGCCGCGAGGATCAGGCGATAGCGTTCACCCGGCAGTGGGTCACCGAGGTAGATCGCTCCCGGCAGGGGACCCGGAAGGGCCGAGCTGTCGATTTCGAGCGTGCCCACCTTCGAGAACTCCGGGCACTGGGCTTCCTGGTTGGTCCCGATCCTGGCCTGCGCGTCCGAGCAGGACACCTTGCCGTCGGCAGCATTCGGCTGGATCGAGAAACCGGGCGGCAGCGTCACCGTCGTCGCCTTGATCTGCGACGGCGACGGGGTGCCGGCGCTCTGGGCCTGCGGCACGTTCAGCTCGACGTCGAGGCCACTCGCGGTGTCGGACTGGGTGGTGGTCGGCTTCGCGCTCAGGCTCGGGTTGAATTCGAGCTGCTGACAACCCGTTATTTCCGGATACACGGTTTCCGCGAAATCGGTTTCGTTGTCGAACGAATAGGTTTCCATCGACGACGTGAGCGGTCCGGAGCAGACGGTCGGATTGGAGAGGAACGGCAGTTCCGGGCTGTTCGAGACCGCGCCCACCGTCCCGGGACATGGCCAGAGGCCTTCTTTCAGCGCCGGGGTCGGATCCACGCCCCCTCCGCAAAGGACCTGAACGGAAAACTGGTCTCCGATTTCCGGGTTGAAGCGCTGCGCATCGTGGACGTGGGCTGCCGGCACGCCCCACATCAGCTGATGGATTTCGATCACGGGGATCAGGCGCTCGATGCCCTTCGTCACGGCGTTGAGGCCGTAGTCACTTTCGGTGCGGGCGCTCAGCTCGATGTAGATCGGGTTGGCAACCAGGGGCGCGGCGAAGGCGAGCAGCCCGGCCGTGTTCGGCGGCGGCTCCATGTTGTAGAGAGCGCTGACACCGACAAGTCCACCTTCTTCGGCTTTCAGATAGAGAGTGGTGCCGACGATGCCGACCTGGGAGTCCTTCGGACAATTGAACTGAGCGAAATCCTCCTCCGTGCACTGCGGCGTAACGTGGGGGTTGCCGATCACGCCGGGGGGAGGCTGACTTTGACTTCTTTCGGGTCATTGCAGAAGCACGGCTTGTTGTAGCCCTGGGAGGCGCGGTTGCCGGCCACGAACTCGACGAAGATGTCGGGATGGCCACCGGCCTGCTGGCTGCTCGCGGTAGTGCTGAAGAATTCGATTGGGGATTTCGCGCTCGCCTGCTGCGAGTGGACCGTCCCCATCAACAGGGCTGCGCCCAGAGCACCGAGCGAGATGACGGCCAGCCGCATTCGGCGCGACCATGCCTTTGGAGTGAACCTCATCGCCGCCTCCATGTTCGTCGCGAGATCTCGCGGTGCCCGCGCGGTCATCGGTCTGCCCTCCTGTTCGAGCCGCTAGCTCGCCTCGCGCCGCGGCAGCGCTTGGCCTGGCGGCTCTTGTTCTTGGCGCGCTTGGCGAAACGGCGGGAACGCTTCTCAATGCGGCGCGAGCTCTTCCCGGACGACTTCTTCCCCCGACGGCGCAGTGCCCTGGCGCGCCTCGAGAGCTTCTTGGCCTGGCGAGCGAAGCGGACGCACGGGTCGTACTTGACGTTGCCGCCACTCCCCAGTGCCACGCCGGTGCCAGTGGGCGCCGCCGGGGGCGCTTCGCTGTCGGGTCCGTGGCACTCGTCGGCAGCGGCACAGGCGGCCGGTTTGGGAGCGAACGGGAAGCCACCGTTGGTGCGGGCGTCATAGAACTTGTAGAACGGTCCGTTGAGGTCCTGCCCGACCATCGTGTCCAGGGTCGAGAAGTAGACGTCCACACCGTCGGCACTCACTCCCTGCAGCCCGGCATGAGCGATCCGCCCTTGGTCGCGGTCGGCCGTGCCGGTTGAGATCAGTTGCGGTCGGTTCTCGACGTACTCGTAGGTGTCCCAGAGACCGTTGACGTCCTTCTCGACAAGCGCATCCGGCGTCGAGAAGAAGGTCCGGCCGTCGTCGCTCATGAAGAGGCCGTTCTGGCTGGCTTCGACATCCGCTTTCGGCGGGCTCCCGTCCGGCTTGCACGACACGCAAATGATCTCTCCCGTCGCGGGCGAGTAGTGGTACATCTCCAGGAAGCCTTTGTTGTCGTAGGTGGTCAGTTTCTGAGCCGTCAGGAACGCGGCATGGTTGTCGTCCGGCGAGACCTGGATCCGGTTGGCGAGGTTTTCGTCGAAGAAGGTCGCCACGTACTGCGCTTTTCCTTCCCGATAGTCGTAGAGATTGCGCTGCCCGTAGGTGCCCTGACCGTTGTCGAGCAGCTCCGGTGAGTAGAAGTAGACGTCGCCGTTGTTGGCCGCGATCGAGTTGTCGGTCGCAAAGCCGGCTTCTCCCGAGAATTCGCCCGTCTGGCTCAGGAAGTCGACGACTTCGGCCCCGCAACCGGCGATCCAGTCGGCTCCGCAGCCGTCTTCGTTCCCGGTCCCTCCGGTGCCTTTCGAGATCCGAGTCAGGGTCGGGGTGGGTTTCTCGGTCCACATGAAGAGGTCCTTGCTTTCGTCTTCGTCATCGGCGGTCAGCTGTTCCGTCGACGTGATGAAGACGGTTTCTCCGTCGGGCGTCATCCCTTCGTACTGCGCAGGATGGTTGAGGCCGTCCTGACCGATCGATACGTCATACGTAACCGACGCGTCGACCCGCATGTAGAGGTGCGTCAGGTTCCCCGGCGCCTGGGTCGTCATCAGGACGTGTGAGCCATCCGTCGAGACGCCCTGGTTCGATCCCGCAGCTGGATGCGCGAAGTTGACGTACTCATTGGGTGGGCCGGAATCGATCGGGATGTGTTCCCCGCTCGGCGTCCGCGAGGCCAGGACCACCGTTTCGGTTTCCAGGTCATTGTCGTAGAGGGAGCCGGCGATCCCTTCGCCGGCCGTCTGGCCGTCGGGGGTGAAGGGCACATTGGAGGAGGAGAAGAAGTAATGGCTGAAGTCGGGCGATGGCCGAGCGGCTCCTTCGAAGCCACCTTCGGTGACGTCTTTGATCCCTTCGTCTTCGATTTCTTCGATGTTCGTGGGCAGCCGGCCGAGGAATTCGTTTCCTTCGGCGTTCCACAGGTACCCGCGAACGAGCCGTCCGCGCCGCAGCAGATGTATCCCTGCTGTCCGTTATCCCAGTCGATCAACTTGCCGAGGTCATTGCTGGCGAAGGTGCCATTGGGCCCACCGCCGAGGTTGGGCGGTCCGCCGACGACGGCGCCTTCGCTGCCGCGGATCCCGACATAGTGCGTGACCCACCCGGTGCTCGTCCTGGTCGAGATGTAGACGTCGCCGAAGATTCCCAGCGGTTCGCCGGTGCCGGGCAGGAGGCCGAGTAGGCCCGTGAAGCCGAAGCGGGACGGGTTGGACGCCGTCGGGGATACCGGGCCCTCGTAGGTGAGGATCGTGCTTTCCGCCCTGGGCGGTGAAACGAGCTCGTAGGCCCGGCAGTCCGGCAAGTAGGCCGAGCTGGTCTGCTGACGCAGCTGGGAGTTGGGGCAGGCGGGCGGATAGAAGGTGAATGTCTGCTCGGCCGAGGTGGTGGTCCCGGCTTCGTTTTCCGCGATTACGCGGAAGTAGTAGGGCACGCCTTGGAGGCCTTCGAGGCTCGTGATCACTTTCGTGGATTTCAGAAGGTCGGTCGTTATTTCTCCGTCGGGCACCGGGGCGACGCTGCCGAATTCGGGCGTCGTCCCGTACTCGAACCGGTAGTTGGTGGCCTGGCCGAGCGGATTGATCACCGCAACCAGGTCGGCGGTCGATTTCTGCACGTTGGTGGCGAAGAAGCCTTCGATCTGCGGCGGGGCCGGAAGCGTGAGGAAGGTTTCCGGCGCCCCGAACGTTTCCCCCCCGTATTCGTTGGTCAACGAATAGCGGACTTCGTATTCACGGTTGGGGACCAGGCCGCCGAGGATGAGCGAGGTGTTGGTGTCCGCGTCTTCGGCCGGGAGGTCGACCTCAGGGCCGTATTTTTTCCACCCTGAGTCGGTGGTCAGCCTGTATTCGAGTTGGGCGGTCGAGGCCGGAGGATTGGGAACCGACGGCGAGGTCTTCGGGTTGATCGTCGCGCTGACCTTCGCGGATGTCTTCCCGATTTCGGTGATCGAGTCGATTTCTGCGACCGGTTCCACGGGCAGGTCGCCGACGATGTAGACGCGCGATCCCCCGGGCAGCGGACCGGGGGGGTTATCGGTGGAGGAGACGAAGAGGTGGCCCGCTACCGGGTCGAGTCCGAAACCTATCGTGTTATTGAAGCCGAACTTGCCGCCGTGCTGTGCGTCGTCGTCGGTCGGCGCCGCCGTGAGGCCAGGGGCGTTGACGGGGCCGATCTGCTCCACCCTGGTGGTGCCGTTCCCGTTCCCGGAGGGGTCGCGCAGGATGTAGAGGATGTCTTTTTCCGGCCCCGCTCCGTCGAGGTCCGGGTCGACGGCCATGCCCTCCGTAGCTTGGCCGGTGCCGGGAAGGAGCGCTCCGGGGGCTCCGTCGCTTTCGGCGATGATTTCGCAGGAGCCGTTTCCACTGACCACGGTGCAGGTCATCTGCGGAACGTTCGTGCCTTCGAAGCTCCCGCCGAAGATCACTTCCCGTTCGTCATTCGGCCCGGTGGTGAAGAAATCGCCGCCGCATTTGGCCTGGAGGGCAGCGACCATGTTTTCGCCGAGGATAATGTTGTTCGTCTGCCAGGTGATCGGATCCGTCGTTTCCCCGCCGGGGCAGGTCAGCGTGAACTGGTCGCCACCGTTGAAGCTCAGGAAGCCGACCGTCTGGCTCTCCTGTTTGCGTTCGGTCAGGGGTTCGAGGAAGCCCACGCCGCCCCCGTTCGCGTTTTCGGAGTCGTAGCGCTCGATGGAGCCGGGGTTGTCAGTGGCATAGACGATGCCGCGCGAGTCGACGGCGATCGAACGCGGCTGGCTGGAGGAGAACACTGCTCCGGAGCCGATGCTGCCGGGCGAGCTGCCGTCCAGCGCGTAGGTGTTGATGCGCGTGTCGGTGGTGTCGGCGACGAAGACGGTGCCGCTGGAGGCTTCGCCGTCGGGGGGCTGACCGCGATGCCCCAGGCTTCGCTCGTGGTGCCAACGCCGAACTGGCCGGTACCCGAGGCGCTGGCTTGGCCGTCTATTTCATTCGTGATTTCGCAGGTGCCGCCGCCGGTCACCGTGGTGCAGCTCATTTCCGACACATTGGTTTCGGCGAAGATCCCTTCGAAGTGCACGACGGGGTTGAGGGGACCGCTGGTGAGGGAGAAGTTGCCGGCGCCGCATTTTTCCTCGAGGGCTGCCTGCAGGTTTTCGCGGCCCGATGCGGCGCTGCCGGTGAAGGTGATCGGTTCGGTGCTCGAGGAGCTGCAGGAGCCGGGCAGGTTGCCGAGCGTGAAGGTGTCGTTCGCGAAGAAGCCTGCGAAGTGGACTGTCTGGGACTCGTTGGTGCCCGTTGCGCCGCCCACCCCTGCCTTGCAGAGGTCGCCTTCTTCTTGTTCGCAGATCTCGTATTCGGTGCCGGTGTCGTCGGGGCCCGATGCGACCACGTCCCAGCCGAAGGAGCGGATGAAGGTTCCGACGCCGCTGTACTCGTCGACGCGCTTGTTGTCGCGGTCGGAGACATAGACGTTGCCGGTGTCGTTGTCGACGGCGACGGATTCGGGGTGGTTGAGGACGCCGTTGCCGGGCAGGGAGGCGGGGCCGGCGGGGGTACCGTCCGTATCGTTGACGTCCGCGCAGACGCCGCCTCCGCTGATCGTGGTGCAGCTCAGCGTCGGAATGTTGGTTTCGGCCCATGGGCCGCTGAAGTCGAATTGTGGGTTGAACGGTCCGCTGAAGCCGCTGATGCCGCCGGCGCCGCATTTTGCTTCCCACGCTTCAACAATGCGCGACACCATCTGTCCGGCGTTCTGCACGAATTCGATCGTTTCGGTTTCGGATTCCGAACAGGAGCCGGGCAGGTTGCCGAGCTTGAACGTGTCGCCTGCGACGAATGAGGGTCCCGCCTGGTTGAAGGTGATTGTCTTGTGCTCGTTGGTTGCCACCGTTGCGTTGTCGCCCTCGCCCTTGCCGGCTTTGCACTCCGAGGCGACGGTGCAAATCTCGAAGGACCTCGTGTCGACGTCGCCGGTCCCGCCTTCGGAGACGACGTCGCCGCCCCACGCGCTGATGAAGTTGCCTTCGGAGTCGAAGCGCTGGATGCGGTGGTTGTTGTAGTCGGCGACGTAGATGTCGCCCTGGTTGGCGGGTCCCGCCCCCGAGCGGTTGACGCCGATGTCGCGGGGACTTTGTGAGCTGAATTCGCCGCCGGCGCTGCCGCTTCCGCTTTCGTTGCCGAACCAGCCGATCACCTCTTTGCCCTGGGCGAGCTGGGAGACGACGAGGAGCAGAAGCGCAGCGGTTGCCAGCCCCGCGAGTCCGATTCGGGTCCTCGAGGCGACGCGAGGGGCGGCTTCGGACGCACCACTCCCGTCAACCCCGGTCGTGGCGGGGCTGCGGCGGAAGACCTTCAGCATCCGGCCTGTGCCAGCACGTCCAGCCGATACCGCGAACCGCGATCCGCCGTGTCTCACTCTTCTCCTCCTGTATCCCCGTGAGGCGGACCTGCACCCCGCCCTTCGGTTCATCGATGAATGACGTCGTGCGCGCGACATCGTGGGCGCGCAAGCTTGCCCGCGAGCAGACGCATCCGAGCTGCCGAGTAGCCCGGTCGGCAACGAAGTCTTCGCGTTTCCCCACTCGCCCTCCTTCGCGACCGACGCCTTTTACGGGCTCCCCAAACACGGGTCCCGGCTTGGTCGATCTCGATTCCCAGCGCTTCCCTGTGCCGCGCTTTCCCTGTGCCCCCCTACGGGCCACATTGCGACGCGTGCACTATAGGCGCTGTCGTGAATTGACGCAAGTGATTCTTTATCCGACTTCGAGGTTCAGGGGGCGAGGTGCGTGAGGCAATCCCGTAGTTGCAGGGTCCGGGTGTCTCGGTCACCGAGCCGGCGGAAACGGCCGAGAAGTGAGACAGAAATGAGAGACTCACCCCCCGGAACCCTGCAGAATCGACCGGTCCCCGTCGGAAACGTCCGCCGGCGGCGAAGCCGAGCTTTCCGCTCCAAAAACGAAAAGCCAGGCACCCCACGCAAACCCCGGAAATGCGCCCGACGAGAATCGAACTCGCGACCTTCGGCTTGAAAGACCGACGCTCTTTGCCACTCGTTAAAGCAGCGTTGACCACTGAGCTACGGGCGCCTGCACCGGGCACTTTAACGAGAGCGCGATGGATCTAGGGGATCCAGGGGCGGAACGGCGCCTGGTGATGGGCGCCAGCCGCGGGATCGGCAGGGCGATCGCCGCCGCCCTGGCCCGTGAAGGATGCCGGGTCGCGATCGCCAGCCGCTCGCGGGAGCGGATCGAGGAGGCGGCCGCGGCGATCGGCTGCCGCGGCCGTCTCCGTTCGTCGCCGACGCCGGCCATCCCGAGCGCCTCGCGGCGCTGCCGAGCGAGGTCGCCGAGGCGCTCGGCGCCGGTCGAGATCCTCGTCGCCAACACCGGCGGCCCGCCGTTCGGCGGAGCGCTCGAGCACGACACTCGATGAGTGGGAGGCCGCCTACCGCTCGCTGGTCCTTGCGCCGATGGTGCTCGCCGGCGCGGTCGTACCGGGCATGCGGGAGCGCGGCTGGGGCCGGATCGTCAACGTCGGCTCCAGCTCGACCCGCGAGCCGATCCCCGGCCTCAACCTCTCCAACGCCCACCGGATGGCCGCGGTCGGCTTCCTCAAGACGCTCGCCCGCGAGGTCGCCGCCGACGGGGTCACCGTCAACACGGTCGCCACCGGGCGCTTCGCCACCGAGCGGCTGGCCGACCCCGACGGCTCGCTCGAGGCGGCCGAGGAGGCCGCGCGGACCGAAGTGCCGGCCGGCCGCCTCGGCCGGCCCGAGGAGTACGGCGACCTGGTCGCCTTCCTCTGCTCCGAGCGCGCCGCCTACCTGACCGGCGCCGTGATCCCGCTCGACGGCGGCCTGCTCCGCTCAGCCTTCTAGCCGTCGACGCCTTCTCGGCTGGAGCCGAGCTCGGTCGACCCGCGCCGTTGGCGGGCTTCTCCCGCATCGAGGGGAAGAGGATCACGTCGCGCAGCGTCTGCGAGTCGCTGAGGATCATCATCAGCCGGTCGACCCCGAGGCCGCAGCCGCTCGCGGTCAGCATCCCGTATTCGAGCGCGCGGACGAACTCCTCGTCGTGCTCGTGCGGGTTCTCCTCGGCCCCCGACTCCTGCCGCTCGCGCTGTTCGACGAAGCGGCGCCGCTGCTCGATCGGGTCGTTGATATCGGTGCCGCCGCCGGTGATCTCCATCCCGGCGACGATCCCGTCGAACGCCTCCCCGAGCCGCTCGGGCGCCGAGCGCACCGGCTTGACCAGCGGCCAGATGTCGAGCGGCAGGTCGTAGACGAAGGTCGGCTGCATCGAGCTTCGGCTCGACCAGCTTGCCCTGCAGGCGGTCGGCGAGCGCCGCCCAGTCGTCGTCGGGGTCGGCGTCGTCCCCGGCCAGCTCGGCCAGCTCGTCGCGGCTCAGCTCGACGATGTCCTCGCCGGTCTCCTCGAGCAGGGCATCGCGCAGGGAGACCCGCCTCCACGGCGTGGCGAAGTCGATCTCCTGTCCCCGGAAGGTGATCCTCGTGCCGCCGGTGACCCGCTCGACGACATCGGCGACCAGGCCCTCGGCGAAGTCCATCACGCCGTTGTAGTCGACCCCGCTCACGAACCACTCGAGCATCGTGAACTCGGGGTTGTGCTCGGGCGACATGCCCTCGTTGCGGAAGAACTTGCCCAGCTCGTAGACGTCCTCGAAGCCACCGACGATCGCCCGCTTCAGATAGAGCTCGGTCGCGATCCGCAGGAAGAGATGGCGGTCGAGCGCGTGGTGGTAGGTCTTGAAGGGGCGGGCGGCGGCGCCCCCGGTGAGCCGCTGGAGGATCGGCGTTTCCAGCTCGACGAAGCCGCTCTCGTTCATGTGCTCGCGGATCGCCGCCAGCACCCTGGCGCGCAGCTTGAACACCTCGCGGGAGCGCTCGTTCGCCATCAGGTCGAGCTCCCGCCGCCGGTAGCGGGTCTCGGTGTCGGAGATGCCGTGGAAGAGATCCGGGGGGTCGCGCAGCGCCTTCGCAAGCAGCGTCGCCTCGCGCACCGCGAGCGCCAGCTGGCCGCGCTTGGTGACGTGGAGGACGCCGTCGATGCCGACGATGTCGCCGATGTCGAGGTCCTCGAGCCGCCCGAACGCCTCCTCGCCCAGGGCATCGAGGCGAGCGTAGGCCTGGATCGTTCCCGATAGGTCGCGGACGTCGAGGAAGGCGGTCCTGCCGTGGCCGCGCTTGCCGGTCACCCTCCCGGCGACGCGGTAGGGATGCTCGTCGTGCTCCCCCTCCCCAGGTCGGCCGGGTCGTGGGAGGCGAGCACCTCGGCGATCCGCGCGCGGCCGGGGAACTCGCGGGGAAGGGGTCGACGCCTTCGGCGCGCAGCCGCTCCGCCTTCGCGCGGCGCTCGGCCTCGGTGGAGCCCGGGCCGCGCCCGGGCCTCCTCACTCATCGGACGCGGCCGACCGTGACCCGCTCGCCCCCCATGTAGTCGGTCAGGGTGCGGGCCTCGGCGAGCATCTCGCGCATCGCCGGCCCGTGATGGGTGTCGTGCTCGAAGGCCGCGCCCCAGCCGGAGGGGATCTCGGCGAGCACGCCGCGGATCACCCCGAGGCCGTCCTCGCCGCAGTCGCCGGTGACCGCGATCCTCGGCTCGCGACGGATCTCCGGCGAGCGCTCGAAGATCGTCGAGTCGGTGACGTAGGGAAGGTTGGCGAGCACCAGGTCCACCTGCTGCTCGAGGTCCTCGTCGGGGAGGCCCTCCTCGACCGTGACCTCGAGCTCGACCCCCAGGCGCGCCGCGTTCTCGCGAGCGACCTCGGCGGCCTCCGGGGAGAGGTCCGAGGCGGTGACGCGAAGGTCGGGGCGCTCGTTGAGCAGGGCGAGGGCGACGGCCCCGGAGCCGGTGCCGATCTCGTGCACGCGGGCGCCCTCGGGAAGCTCGAGGGCGACCTCGACCAGCAGCCCCGTCTCCCGGCGCGGGATCAGGACCCGCGGATCGACGGCGATCTCCAGGCCGCGGAAGACCTCGCGACCGAGGATGTAGGCGAGGGGCTCGTGCTCGGCGCGGCGCGCGACCCGGGACTCGACCTCCGCCGCGAGCTCCGGGGAGAGCTCTCCGGCGCCGTCCTGGGAAAGCTCCTCGACGCCGATCCCGAGCGCGTCGGCGACGAGCGCCTCGGCGTCCCCGCGCGGGCGCTCGCAGCCGGCGGCGGCGATCGCCGCCTCGGCGCTGTCGACGGCCTCGCGCACAGTGCGCGTGGAACCGTCTCCGCTCTGACCGTCAGCTGTCACGGGCCGCGACCCTACCTCGTCTCTCTAGGTTTCCTGGGGCGCCATCGCGGGCGCGCCATCGCGCCCGAGGTCTACCGTGACGGCGCTTCACGGCGTAGATCCAGACGACCCCCGCGAACATCATCGCGAGGCTCTCGAGCTGCGGCGCGGTGAGGCCGGCGGCGACGACGTCGTTGCGCCGCAGGAACTCGATCAGGAAGCGCTCGGCTCCCGCGTAGACGAGGTAGACCGCGAACAGAACCCCGGTACGGAGGCGGTCGCGCAGCTGCCAGAGCAGCCATGCGCCGAGGCCCATCGCCAGGGTCTCGTAGACCGGGGTCGGGTGGACGGTTTCCTCGGTGGGGACGGTGCCATCGGGATAGGACATCGCCCAGGGCCCGTGCCACGGCTTGCCGTAGTCGCCGTCGCCGGAGAGCTGGCAGCCGCAGCGCCCGATCGCGTATCCGAGCGCGAGGGCGGGGGCGGCGAGGTCGAGCAGGGCGAGCCCGAGGAAGCCGCGGAAGCGCGCCCAGAGCAGGACCGCGAGGGCGCCGCCGATCGCTCCTCCGTACCAGACGAGCCCGGCGCCGGAGAAGAGGTTTCCGAGCAGGTCGTCCTTGACGCTGTCGTAGTTCTGGACGATGAAGTAGACACGGGAGCCGACGATGCCCCCGGCGAGCGCCGCGAAGCCCATCTCGTAGGCCCAGTCCGGGCGCCTGCCGATCTCCCCCAGCCGCCTGGCGATGAGCGCGCCGGCGGCGAGGAAGGCGAGCGCGAACATCAGGCCGAAGGTCTGCAGGGTGAGCGGCCCTATGTTTATCTCCGGATACACCCCCTATCCCGCCGGCCGGGTGCGGACCGCGCTCACCCGTCCTCGCCGACCAGCTCGCGCAGCAGTGCCTTCTGCGTGTGGAGCCTGTTCTCGGCCTGGTCCCAGACCGCCGAGCGCCCGCCGTAGAGGACCTCGGCGCTGATCTCCTCGCCCGGGTGGGCGGGAAGGCAGTGCAGGACGACCGCCTCGTCCTTGGCGGCGCCCAGCAGATCGGCGTCGATCCGGTAGGGGGCGAGGTCGCGGCGGCGGCGCTCGGCCTGGTCCTCGTCGCCCATGCTGACCCAGACGTCGGTGTAGATCGCGTCGGCGCCCTCGGCCGCCGCCCGCGGGTCCACGGTCAGCTTCGCCCCATGCCCCTGCTCGAGCTGATAGCCCTCGGGGGCGGCGACGACCAGCTCTACGCCGGTCAGCTCGCAGGCGATCGCCAGCGAGCGCGCGACGTTGTTGCCGTCGCCGACATAGGCGAGGCGCAGCCCGTCGAGGTCGCCGAACCGCTCGCGCAGGGTGAGCAGGTCGGCGAGCGCCTGGCAGGGATGGTGGAGCGGCGTCAGCGCGTTGACGACGGGGATCTCGGCGCCGTCCGCGAGCTCGGCGACGCTCTCGTGGGAGCCGGAGCGGATCGCGATCGCATCGAGGTAGCGTGAGAGGACCCGGCCCGTGTCGAGGGCCGACTCGCCGCGCGAGAGCTGCATTTCGTCGCCGCGGAGGACGATCGGCGTGGCGCCCAGCTCGGCGACGCCCACCTCGAAGGAGATCCGTGTCCTGGTCGAGGGGCGCTCGAAGACCAGCCCGATGCTGCGCCCGGCGAGGGCGTCGGAGCCGGCGCCCTCGCGCCGGCCGGCTTTCAGCTCGAGCGCGCGCTCGAGCAGCTCGCGGAGCCCGTGAGCGCCCAGCTCTTCGCCTGTGAGGAAGTCGCGCTTCTCCGACATCGATCAGTCCGCGGATACTACGGGCGTGCAACTCGCCGCCCTCGCCTGGAACCTCTTCCACGGACGCGACTTCCCGCCCAACCCCGCGCTCTTCACGTGGCGCTCGCGGCTGCTGCGGGTCACCGAGCGCGACCAGACGCACGTGCAGGTGAATCGCGACCTGCGGGCGGAGTTCGCAGCGACCCTGGCGGGATGGAGCTGGGACGTGGCCCTGCTCCAGGAGTGCCCGCCGCGATTCGAGGGCGCGATCGGGACCGCGGCGGGCGCCGAGACCCACCGGGCGCTGACCTCGCGCAACGGGCTCGGCAGGCTGCGCGCCGCTGCGGCCCGGCTCAACCCGGACCTGGTCGCCTCCGCCGAGGGAGGATCGAACCTGACCGCCGTCCGCCGCGCGGGCCCGCTCGGGAAGATCGTCGAGCGCGAGGAGGTGGCGATCCACGCCGGCCGCCCCGAGCGGCGGGCGATGGCCCTGACGCGCACCGCTTCCGGCGTCTGCGTCGCCAACCTGCACGCCACCAACGACGCCCCGGAGCTGGCGACCGCGGACGTGATGCTCGCCGCCCGCGAGGCCGTCGCCTTCGCCGGGCCCGAGCCGCTGCTGTTCGGCGGCGACCTCAACCTCCGCCCAGGGCAGAATCCGGACGCCTTCGCCTGGCTCGAGTCCGAGCACGGCCTGGCCGGTCCGACCTCGGCGGGCGCGATCGACCACCTGCTGGCACGCGGGCTGGAGGCAATCGAGCCCTCGCGGGCGCTCGAGGCCGGGCGGCGAGAGCTGACCGAGGACGGACGGGCGCTGCGGCTCTCCGACCATGCCCCGATCCAGGCAAGATTCGAAGCCGGCGCGTAGGTTAGGCCGTGCGGAACTGCGATAGTCACCTCAACCGACCAGCGATCAGGAGACATCGATATGGCCGAGAAAAAATCCTCGAAAAAACAGAAAAAAGGGAAAGCGGCGAAAAAACCGGCCGCCAAATCGAAAGCGAAAGCGAAAAAAGGCACGAAACAGAAAGCCGCTCCGAGGAAAAAACGGAAAGCGGCGAAAAAACCGGCCGCCAAATCGAAAGCGAAAGCGAAAACGAAAAAAGCCGGTGGTCGGAAGACCACGGGCCTCGACAAGAGCGTCGAGGAGTTCCGCGCCAACCTCGAGCGAAACGTCAATCTGAGCCGTGACCGGCTGCAGGAGGTCGTCGACGACGCGGTCAAGCGCGGCCGGATGACCCGTGGCGACGCGGAGAAGATGCTCTCCGACCTGATCAAACGCGGACGTCGCCAGACCGACTCCCTGCTCAAAGAGCTCGAACGCCTGGTTCGGCAGGCCCGTCGCGAGGTCGAGGGCCGGGCCAAACCGGTGCAGAAATCCGCCACCCAAGCGGCACGCCGGGCAGCCAGGAAACTCAGCTGAGCTCGGACAGCCTCGAGCTGGAGATCGACTCGCTCGCGCACGGCGGGCGAGGAGTCGCCCGAGCCGATGGGCTGGTCGTCTTCGTCGCCGGCGCCCTGCCGGGCGACCGCGTGCGGGCGGAGGTGACGAAGAGGAAGCGGCGCTTCGCGGAGGCGCGGGCGGTCGAGCTGCTCGAGCCCGCCGCCGACCGGCTGGCGGAGCGCTGCGTCCACGAAGGAGAGCCCTGTCCCGGTGCCCCATGGCAGGCTCGCCCTACGAGCGCCAGCTCGCCCACAAGCAGGATCAGGTTGACGACGCCCTGCGGCGGATCGGCGGCCTCGATGGGTTCGCGATGGAGCAGATCGTCCCGGCTCTGGAGCAGTGGAGGTACCGCAACAAGCTCGAGTACTCCTTCGGCGAGTTCGAGGGAGAGACGACGCTCGGATTTCATGCCCGGGCCGCTGGGACCGGATCGTCGGGGTCGAGGACTGCCTGCTCGCCTCGGAGGCCGGCAACCATGCCCGCAACGAGGTCCGCGGCTGGGCAAGGCGCGAGGGGATACCCGCCTACGATCGGCGGGCTCGCGAGCGGCATCCTCCGCAACCTCGTCGTCCGCGAGGGGCGGCGCACCGGCCAGATCCAGACGCGGCTGGTCACCTCGCCGGCCCGCTTCGCCAAGCCTCCGGTCGACCTGCACACGGTGATCGAGGGCGACTCGGGCGGAACCGAGGGGCCGACCGGAGTGCTCGGCGAGGAACGCCTGCGCGAGAGCCTCTGCGGACTGGAGCTGGAGATCTCGCACGGCGCCTTCTTCCAGACCAACACCGAGATGGCCGAGCGCCTCTACGCCGTCGCGCGCGAGTTCGCCTCGCTCCGCGACGGGGAGCGGCTCTTCGACCTCTACTGCGGGATCGGCACGATCGGTCTGACCCTCGCGGCGGACGCAGGCGAGGTGTGGGGGCTCGAGATCGTCCCCGAGGCGATCGCCGACGCCGAGCGCAACGCGCGCCGCAACGGGATCGAGAACGCGAGGTTCGTCGCCGGCAGCGCCCGCACCGGCGTGCGGCCGCTGCTCGAGGCGGCCGGCCGACCCGACGTCCTCGTCGTCGACCCCCCCCGCGCCGGGCTCTCCAAGAAGATCGTCCGCAGGGTGATCGAGTGCGAGGCTAAGCGGATCGTCTACGTCTCCTGCAACCCGACGACGCTCGCCCCGAACGCCGCCCAGCTGGTCGAGGCCGGCTATAGGCTGACACGCGTGAGGCCGGTCGACATGTTTCCCCAGACCCCGCACATCGAGTGCGTCGCCCTGCTCGAGAGTGAGCGGGCGAGGACTTCGGCGTCGCCGCCGGCCTCGACCCCGACGTCGCGCGGCCGCTGGCCGCCCGCTGCGCCGAGCTCGGCTACGCGTCCGCTTGGTCCAACGACCACCCCGGCGCCAAGGGGCTCGAGACGCTGGCCGAGTTCGCCGAGGCGGCGCCGGGGATCGAGTTGGCGTGGCGGTGATCGCGCTCGACCGCACCCCGCCGGAGCAGATCGCTGCCGACTTCGACCGCCTCGGCCTCGACCCGGCGAGGCTCTGGCTCGGGGTCGGCGCGGGCTTCTCGGAGAAGCCGCTCACGCGCATGAGGGAGGCCCTGCCCGAGCTCCGCGAGAGGCTGCCCGGAGTGCGGCTCGTGCTCGCCGCGATGGGCCCGAAGATGTGCGCGCTGGCGGGCGGCGCCTACGACGGCGCCTTCTTCAACTGGATGACCCCGGAGTTCGCCACCGTGGCCCGCGAAGCAGGTCGAGGCCGGCGCGATGGACGCCGGCCGCGAGGCCCCGCCCGTCCTCGGCTACGTGCGCACCGCGGTCGGCTCAGATGCCGCCGAACGACTGGCCAAGGAGGAATCCTTCTACCGCGACCTGCACGACGGCTACCGCAACCACTTCGCACGCCTCGGCGAGCCGGAGGGCACCGTCGGCGTCGCCGCGTCCGATGCCGAGGGCGCCCAAGAGCAACTCACCGCCTACTCCGCTCTCGACACGGTGGTCGTTCGAGGCCTCGCCTCGGCCACCGTGGACGCGATGACCTCCGTCGCTACTGCCGCGGCTCCGTAGCTCTGCCGCCCGACGGGATGCTCAGAGAGGCGGGGATGCCCTCGCCTCCGCTGCTGCGCAGCGAGAGCGACGGGGACACCCTCGAACCGGCGGATACTCAAAACGGCGGTCTGATTAGACCGCCGTTTGTCGGGGCGAGGGTGTCCCCGTCGCTCTCTAGTACGGCGGCAGGTCCTCGTACCACTGGCCGAGGACCTTGAAGGAGCGCCAGAAGCGCTGCTTGGCGGCCTCTTCGTCGAGCGAGTCGTCGATGTCGGGCGTGTAGAGGGCGTCGACCGTCGGGGTGAAGGCCTGGACCGCTCCCTCACGCGGCTCGACCGATCGGGACAGCGGCATCTCCATGTCGTTGAGGACGCGCAGCGCGGGCTCCCCCATGACGACGACGATCTTCGGCTGCACGATCGCGATCTCCTCGACCAGCCGCCGCACGCACTCGCGTGGCGCCAGGTCGGGCTCGGCGATCGGACACTTGACGCAGAGGGTCCCGTAGACGACCAGTGGGTCGATCCCGAGCCGCTTGAAGCTTTTCATCAGCGCATTGCCGGAGCGCCCGTAGAAGGCGACGCCCTCTTCGATCTCCGCCACCCCGGCCGCGTGCTTGATCATGAAGACGTCGGCCTGCGGGTGGCCCGAGCCGAGCACCGGCATCAGCTTGCCGCGCGGGCAGTGGGGGCACTCCTGCAGCTCGTGGTTCAGGTGGTTGAGCTCGCGGATCGCGCGCTCGAGGTACTTCTCGCGTATCTCGTCGTCGGTCGCCGGCACTGTCGGCGATCTCTTTGACGGCACCGGCGCGGCTCCTTTCGCCCGGCGCTCCTGCATCAGCTCTTGCTCGCCGAGCGCTTGCGACGGGGCCGGCCCCCTCGCACGGGCTTCGCGCCGGGGACCCTGCGCTTCGCGGCCTTCTGCCGCCCCTTCGTCTGCAAGAGCTTGAGCGCCTGCACGTAGACGAGGTTCTTGTGCTTGCGGGTGATGTCCGCATCCCGCATCGCCTCGAGGAACTCGGCAGGGCCCTCGAAGTCGTGGATCCTGACCCGGACGCTGCCGAGCCCCTGGGCAACGTGGCTGTCGGAGCCGGCACCGGGCACGATCCGGTACTTGCGGGCGAAGCGCTCGGCCTCCTCGTTGAATGCGGTCACCGCGACCCGCGGGTTGAAGACCTCGAGCACGTCGATCTCCTCGACGATGTCGAGCAGGTGCTCGTAGTCGGGCACGGAGTGGAAGCGGTCGAAAGGGTGGGGCACGTAGACGAGGCCCCCCTGGCGCCGGATCTCGGCGATCGTCTCCGCCATCGTCAGCCCCTTGGGGATCCTCTCCTCGAGGAAGAGGCCGATCACCTCGCCCTGCTCGGCGGTCTTCACCTCCTCGCCGACGATCACCTTGAGGTCGTCCATCTCCTCGGCGACCTCACGCGCCTCGAGCGCCCCGGAGATCTCGTTGTGGTCGGTGATCGCGATCGCTCCCAGGCCGCGATCGCGGGCCGTCTCGAGCAGCACGTCGACCGGGGTCGCGCAGTCGGTCGAGTGGTCGGTGTGCATGTGCAGGTCGACCTCGATCAACGGCCTGCCGGCGATCCGGCGCCGCGCCGCCTCGTCTCCGGCCCCGTCGTGGCGGCGGGAGACGAGGCGCATGTAGATCGCCTCGAGCTCCTCAGCGACCGCCGCCCAGTCGCGATCCCCCCGGCGCCCGCGACGACCTCGTAGGGGCCCGGGAAGTAGCGCTCGAGCAGGTCGGCGGTAGCCGGCGAGCTGACCGTGCGCGCGTCGAGCCTGCCGAAGAAGATCTCGACCAGGGGCCGCGCCACCTGGGTCGAGAGGACGCGCTCCTGGGGCGCGTGGAAGGTGGCGACGTTGAGCGAGACGGAGTGGCGAAGCGCGGTGGAGGAGATCCGCGGGGCGAAGGGCTCGTGGACGTGGACGACGTCGAGCTCGGTCGAGGCCAGCGTCCTCTTCACCGGGTCGCCGGAGCCGAGCACGAGGACCTCGTGGCCCTGTGCCCGGAGCTCCTCGGCGACCCGGGAGACGTACTCGTTGACGGCATTCCTCGTGGCCCGCCGGTGCGGGGTGACCTGGGCTATCGAGAGGCGTCGCGCCGGGGGCACCGACCCCAGGCTAGATGATCGATCCCCAATCCCCGCACGTCCGTACGACGTGCGCGCCACCCGGTGTCTCCGTGTGCCGGGTCAGGCTCCGGTCTTCGACCGCGACGACTCGGCCGCGCCGGCCACCGGGCTCTTCGAGCGCGCGTGGTCGGCGATGAACTCCTCGGTCCTCTCGCGGGCCTCGTCGTCGGGACGCTGCGTGTGGGGCGACTTCATCAGGTAGCTGGACGGACCGTCCAGCTGCCCGGCGATCCCGTTGTTGAGCGCCAGCTTGAGGATGCGGACCGCGTCGATCACGACGCCGGCCGAGTTCGGCGAATCCCAGACCTCGAGCTTCAGCTCGACGTTGAGCGGGACGTCGCCGAACGCCTTGCCCTCGAGGCGGATGTGCGCCCACTTGCGGTCGGTGAGCCATGCGACGTAGTCCGAGGGTCCGACGTGGACGTCCTCATCGGGCAGCTCGTGGCCCATGATCGAGGTGACCGCGTTGGTCTTCGAGATCTTCTTCGAGGCCAGCCGCTCGCGCTCGAGCATGTTGTAGAAGTCCATGTTGCCGCCGACGTTCAGCTGCGAGGTCCGCTCCATGAGCACGCCGCGATCGTGGAAGAGGCGGGCGAGCTGGCGGTGGACGATCGTCGCGCCGACCTGGGACTTGATGTCGTCGCCGATGATCGGCAGCCCGGCCTCCTCGAAGCGCTTGTCCCAGTAGTCCTCGCGGGCGATGAAGACGGGAAGGCAGTTGACGAAGCCCACACCGGCCTTGAGCGCCTGCTCGACGTACCACTTGGTCGCCTGCTCGGAGCCGACCGGCAGGTAGCAGACCAGGACGTCCGCCCTCGTCTCCTTGAGGATGCCGACGATGTCCGCCGTTTCCCCGGGGGCTTTGGTGATCTTCTCCTTCAGGTACTTGCCGAGGCCGTCGTGGGTCATGCCGCGCTCGACCCTGACGCCGAGCTCCGGCACGTCGGCGAACTTGATCGTGTCGTTCTGGCCCGACCAGATCGCCTCCGAGAGGTCCTTGCCGACCTTCTCGGCGTCGATGTCGAAGGCGGCGACGAACTCGACGTCGCTCACGTGGTAGCCCCCGAGGTCGACGTGCATCAGCCCTGGGACCTGGTCGGCGGGGTCGGCGTCGCGGTAGTAGTGGACGCCCTGGATGAAGGAGTTGGCGCAGTTGCCGACGCCGACGATCGCGACGCGGACCTTGTCGTCGGTGCGGGCGGCTCCGTTGCCGCCGGTTGCTCCGTTGCTGTCACTCATTTGATTCGAAGTCCTCTCTGGGGCTGTCTGGAAGGCAAATCACACCCCGGCCCGGCGCCGGTTACAGGTCCGGTGTGCCTGCTGACTCGCCCGATAGCTCGTTTCGCACATGCCATACGCGCTGGATGGTCGTGATGATCGTCAGGGCGGCGATCAGGTAGACCGCCGGCGCAAGCAGCTCGACGTCGAACAGGCCGGCGCCCTTGGCCAGGATCAATCCTGCAGAGAGTATGACCACTCTGACCGGGCGCGTCGCCAGGCCGACCTTGCATTCGACCCCGAGCGCCTCGGCCCGCGCCCGCGTGTAGGAGACCATCAGCGAGCCGAGCACCGCGACCACGCACATCGCGGCCGCGAAGTCGTGCCCGGTGGCTGCGAAGTAGCCGGCGACGGCGGCAAGAACGACGCCCTCCTCGATCCTGTCCAGGGTGGAGTCGAGGAATGCGCCGAAAAGCGTCCCCTTGCCCGACATCCGCGAGTACCGGCCGTCGAGAGTGTCCATCACGGAGCCGAGCACGAAGGCGACGCCGGCGAGGAAGAAGAGCCGCTGGGTGACCAGCGCCGCCGCGACCAGGTTGCCGGCGAGGCCGACCATCGAGATCGCGTTCGGCGTCAGCCGGGACTCGATCAGCCGGTCGCGGGCATAGGCCCTGAGCTCCTGCCCCGAGCGCGGGCCCTGTCTCCCGTTGCGCCGTCCGCCCGGGGCCCTGGGGGGCGCCGAAGGTTCCATCACGAGCCGGCCTGCCCCGTCAGGCCTCGGCCTCTTGCGGCGACCCCGCCCGCCAAGACCAGGCTTCGGGGCCCGCGCGGGCCAGCAGCCGCCCGGCGACCAGGGCGGAGGTGAGTGCGACTCCCCACCCGAGGAAGACGTCGACCCAGTAGTGGTTGCCGGTGACGATCACGACCCAGGCGACGAGCAGCGGCCAGAGGCCCCAGAAGGCCTTTGCGAGCCGGTTCCGCGAGATCAGCGCCCCGCTGACGCCGATCATCATCGCGAAGGCGCAGTGCATGCTGGGCACGGCGGCGTAGGGGTTGATGAAGACCTTGACCAGCGCCGAGTCATGGTTGACGCTGGAGAAGTCGTTGATCGTGTCGATGAAGCCGTAGTGGGGGAACATCCGCGGCGGCGCGGTCGGGAACAGGGTGTATCCGAGCGCGGCCAGGCCCATCGAGACGATGAACATGTTGCGCACGAAGTAGAACGACTCGTTGCGGAAGAAGTAGATCCAGAAGAAGAAGCCGAGCACGATCGCGAACTGGCTGTTCATGTAGACCTGGTTCGCGAAGTCGATGATCCACGTGGCCGGCACGAAGAATGCCTGCAGGCTCGGCTCGAAGAAAGTATGGGTGGAGCGCTCGAAATCGATCACCTGCTGCCCGTGGGCGAACGCGACGGCGCGCTCTCCGTCGGCCACTCCGCGGACCGTCTCGTAGACGATGTCGACCAGCATCAGCAGGCCCAGCTGCTTGCCCAGGTCCCCCCAGCCTTTGGGAAGGCGGGAGCCGACCTCGCTGAGGGCCCGAGACACCATGGGCGCCATTGTAATCGCCGAGTGGCGGTACCTAATCGAGGAAACCGAGGATGCGCTCGATGATGCCGGGGTCGTCGACCCAGGGCCAGTGTCCCCCGCCGGCGACCAGGTCGAGCTCCGCGTCCGGCAGCGCTTCGGCGTAGGCCTGGGCGAAGTCGCTCGGCAGGTAGGGATCGCGCTCGCCCCATAGGACCAGGGCCGGGCAGCACAGGCGGCCCAGCTCGGCGCCGGCCGCGGCGAGGCGGGCGGGGTCGGCATGACGATAGAGGGCCAGCACTGCCCGGCCCGTGCCGCGGTCCCAGTGCTCCCAGATCCCGTCGACGAACTCGGGTGGCATCGGGCCGCGGTCGCCGCTGGCCTGGCGCAGCAGGAGGGCGATCCCGGAGCGGCTGGTGAGTCGGTTGAAGACCTCTCCCCACGGCCGGCGACGCCAGATTCGCGCTATCGGGTGCCAGCGGTAGCCGGGCAGCAGCGGCACGGCGTCGGCGACGACCAGCTTCTCGACCAGCTCGGGGCGCCGCTGCGCGCCGATCAGCGCCAGGCTCCCCCAATCGTGGACGACGAGCTTCCGAGGGCCGACCTCGAGCTCGTCGAGGCAGCGCTCGAGGAATGCGGAGAGCCCGTACATCGAGTAGTCGAAGTGCCGCGGGCGGTCCGAGCGGCCCCAGCCGGGCATGTCGATCGCGATCGACGGGCCGCCGCGCTCCATGAACGGAACCCATTCCCCGCCATGGGTCGGGTTGCCGTGGCAATAGACGGTCGGCGTCCCCCCGCCGGACACGCGCCGGAAGAAGGTCCTGACCCCGTCGACGACCAGCTCCCCCTCTTCGATCGGCGCCACCACCTCCACCATATCCCGCTCCCGCCGATGGGCCGATTCCCGACGCTAAGCGACGGGAATCGGCCCATCGGCGGTTTGGGGGGCGGTAGCGTGCCGCCGCGATGGCGACGAGGACGGGGCGACCGGGGACGGCGTGGCGGCGGCCGGCAAGGAAGCGGGTGCGAGCGATCCGCGACCGCCTGCGAGAGATGTACGGGCAGCCGGTCAACGAGCCGCACGGTCACCCGATCGCCGAGCTGGTCAAGACCGTCCTCTCCCAGCACACCAACGACCGCAACCGGGACCGGTCCTTCGCCGCCCTGCGCGAGCGCTTCCCGACCTGGGAGGCAGTCCGGGACGCCCCCGTGCAGGAGGTCGAGGAGGCGATCCGGCCGGGCGGCCTGGCGCAACAGAAGGCGCCGCGGATTCAGGCGATCCTCGAGCGGCTCGGGGATCCACCCGACCTCGACTGGACCGAGGACGCCGATCGCGAGGAGTCGCTGGACTTCCTCCTCGACCTGCCCGGTGTGGGCAGGAAAACCGCCGCCTGCGTCCTGATCTTCACCTGGGGCATCCCGGAGATCCCCGTCGACGTGCACATCCACCGGGTCGGCGCCCGGCTCGGCCTCTTCCCGAAAGACGCCTCGCTGACGAAGGCGCACGACGAGATGCTCGCGATCGTCGACCCCGCGGACGCCTACGAGCTGCACATGAACCTGATCCGCCACGGTCGCGAGACCTGCCGCCCCAAGCCACGCTGCGGGGAGTGCGCGCTACGCCGGATGTGCCCCTGGTACCGTGCCGAGCGCAAAATGAGTGCGAGGGCGCAAAAGTGAGCCGGAAGATCTTCATCTCCTTCGGGGTTCTGGTCCTCGTCCTCGCGGTCCTGATCCCGTGGCTCGCCTTCCGCTCCGACGGCGATGCGGCGCGCGGCGCGCAGAAGGTTCCCTCCCGCCTGGAGGAAGGCCAGAGCCTCTTCCAGACCAACTGCGGCAACTGCCACACGCTGTATGCGGCGGGCACCGACGGCAACTTCGCGCCGAACCTCGACGAGCTCCTCGCTCCCTCAGGCCCGCCGACCACCGAATCGGGGATCGAAGCGACCAAGGAACGGGTGCTCAACGCAGTCGAACACGGCGTCGACAGCACCACCACGCCGGGGCGGATGCCGGCGGGAATCATCGACGGCAAACAGGCCGAAGAGGTCGCCGAATTCGTGGCGACCACCGCGGGCGAGGGATAACAAACGCCGCTTCCTCCGCTCCCGCGAGGTCGCGCTCACCTTCACCGGCGATCTCGCGACCTCGCTCCCGCGTCCGGGAGCGGCTTGGCCAAACGCGAGGGCAGAGAAGGCGGCTTGTCCGTTCGGCCCCCCGGCGCCGGTGAGGTGGGGATTGCGTCGGGGAGGCTTCGCTCGCCCCGTCCTCGCCGCTCGCCCGACAGGCGTAGCCTTGATTGCCGCTCTTGCATCGCATTTCAAATCTGCCATACTGACACTTAGATTTTTTGCCAGTCGACTTCAAAGCCGGAGGTAGCTAATAGTGGGTAAGACGATCGGAATCGATCTTGGCACGACCAACTCGTGCGTGGCGGTGCTGGAGGGCGGTGAGCCGACGGTCCTCGAGAACGCCGAGGGAGGCCGGACGACCCCCTCGGTGGTTGCCTTCACCGAGTCGGGCGAGCGCCTGGTCGGGACGGTGGCCAAGCGCCAGGCCGTGATGAACCCCGAGAACACGATCTTCTCGATCAAGCGGTTCATGGGACGCAAGGAGGCCGAGGTCAAAGAGGAGGAGACGATCGTCCCCTACGAGGTCGTCGCCGGCCCCAACGGCGACGTCCGCGTCGACGTGCGCGGCAAGCAGTACAGCCCGCCGGAGATCAGCGCGATGATCCTCCAGAAGCTGAAGACCGACGCCGAAGCGAAGCTCGGGGACACCGTCGACAGTGCCGTGATCACCGTCCCCGCCTACTTCAACGACGACCAGCGCCAGGCGACCAAGGACGCCGGCAAGATCGCCGGCCTCGACGTCAAGCGCATCATCAACGAGCCGACCGCCGCCTCGCTCGCCTACGGGCTCGACAAAGAGAAGGCCGACCAGACGATCCTCGTCTTCGACCTCGGCGGCGGCACCTTCGACGTCTCGGTGCTGGAAATCGGCGACGGGGTCTTCGAGGTTAAGGCGACCGCAGGCGACAACCACCTCGGCGGCGACAACTGGGACAAAGCGATCGTCGAGTGGCTGGTCGCCGAGTTCAAGAGGGACCAGGGCGTCGACCTCTCCCAGGACAAGAACTCCCTCCAGCGCCTCTACGAGGCGGCCGAGAAGGCGAAGATCGAGCTCTCCTCCACCCAGGAGACGCAGATCAACCTGCCCTTCATAACGGCGGTCGAGGGGCAGCCGAAGCACCTCGACCTGAAACTCAGCCGCTCGAAGCTCAACGAACTGACCGCCGACCTGCTGGAGCGGATCGTGGGGCCGGTCAAACGGGCGCTCGACGACGCCGAGGCGAGCATCGACCACGTCGTCCTCGTCGGCGGCATGACCCGCATGCCGGCGGTCCGCGACCGGGTCAAGGAGCTGACCGGCAAGGATCCCCACCAGGGAGTCAACCCCGACGAGGTCGTCGCCGTTGGCGCCGGCATCCAGGCCGGGGTCCTGGCGGGCGACGTCAAGGACGTGCTGCTGCTCGACGTCACGCCGCTGACGCTCGGCATCGAGACCAAAGGCGGCGTGATGACGAGGCTGATCGAGCGCAACACGACGATCCCGACCAAGAAGTCGGAGACCTTCTCGACCGCCGAGGACAACCAGCCCTCGGTCGAGATCCACGTCCTCCAGGGCGAGCGGGAGATGGCCGGCGGCAACAAGAGCCTGGGCAAGTTCCAGCTCACCGGCATTCCCCCTGCGCCGCGCGGCATGCCGCAGATCGAGGTCACCTTCGACATCGACGCGAACGGCATCCTCAATGTGGCCGCCAAGGACCTGGGGACGGGCAAAGAGCAGAAGATCGAGATCAAATCGGGCTCGGGGCTCTCCGAGGAGGAAATCCAGAGCATGGTCTCCGACGCCGAGGCGCACGCGGACGAGGACCGCAAGCAGCGGGAGCTCGCCGAGGCCCGCAACCTCGCCGAGAACATGGCCTATCAGTCCGAGAAACAGCTGGAGGAGCTGGGCGACAAGGTCGACGCCTCCAGCAAGGAGGAGATCGAGGCGGCGATAAAGGAGGTCCGCGATTCGCTGGAGTCCGGCTCCGCCGAGGAGGTCAACTCGAAGGCCGAGGCGCTGACCGCCGCGATGCAGAAGATCTCCGAGCAGATCTACGCGGCCGCGCAGGAGCAGGCCTCGCCCGACGGCGCCTCCGCCGAGTCGGAGGGGGGCGACGAGGAGGAGGTCGTCGACGCCGAGGTGGTCGACGAGGGTGAGGACAAATGAGCCCTCCTCAGGACGATTCCCGCGGGCGCCAGCCCGCGGGACCTGACGAGGATGCCGGGGGGGCGCTGCGGGACAAGCTGTCCTCGACCCCCCCGACATCCTCGCCACCCACGGCAGGGGACGCAGAGGGTGACGCCCCAGGAGCGAACCCCGGCAATTCCCCGTCCGCCGACGAGAGCGGGGGGGGCGAGGGCCCTGTCGACTCCGAGAGGGTCGATGCGGACCTGAAGGAGCTGCTCGAGGACGCAGAGCAGAAGAAGGACGAGTACCTGGAACTGGCGAAGCGGACGCAGGCCGACTTCGAGAACTACCGCAAGCGAATGGCCGCCGAGGCACAGAGCGCCGCGGTCCGCGCCAAGGTCGAGTTGACCGCGCAACTGATAGGCGTGCTCGACAACCTCGAGCGGGCGCTGGAGGCGGCCGGAATCGATGCCGGGGGCGAGAAGACGCCGGCCGAGCCGCTCGCCGAGGGGTTCTTCCTCACCTATCGAGAGCTCCGCGCGGCGCTGGAGCGCGCCGGCGTCGAGTCCTTCCACCCGGCCGGAGAGCGCTTCGACCCCAACCTGCACGAGGCGCTCCAGAAGGTCCCCGCCGACGGCGCCGAGGGGGGGACCGTGGTCGAGGTGATGCAGACCGGATACCGCCTGGGCGATCACCTGATCCGCCCGGCCAGGGTAGTGGTGAGCGAGTAGAGAGGCGGGACTTGGCCGACGAGCTCTACAAGGTGCTGGGCGTCTCGAAGGACGCCTCCCAGGACGAGATCAAGAAGGCGTACCGCAAGCTGGCCCGCGAGTACCACCCGGACCGCAACCCCGGCGACTCCGAGGCCGAGGAGCGCTTCAAGGAGGTCCAGGGGGCATACGACACGCTCTCCGACCCGGAGAAGCGCAAGGAGTACGACGCGGGCGGAATGTTCGGCGGCTTCGGCGGCCAGGGCTCGGGGCCGTTCGGGCCGGGCGCCGCCCACGCCGGAGGGGGCTTCGGCGGCGTCGACCTCGGCGACATCCTCGGCGGCATGTTCGGCCGCGGCGGCCGCCGCGGCCGGCCCCAGCAGCCCCGCGGTCGCGACCTCGAAACGGAGCTCCGGCTGAGCTTCGACCAGGCGGTGAACGGCGCCCAGGTCAGCGTCACAGTCCCCAAGGAGGAACGCTGCCCGACCTGCCACGGCAGTGGCGCCAAGCCGGGCACCGCGCCGAAGACCTGCCCGCGCTGCGAGGGCACGGGCGTGGACGCGGAGAGCCAGGGGATCTTCTCGATCAGCCGCCCCTGCCCGCAGTGCGGTGGCTCGGGACAGGTGATCGAGGATCCCTGCGAGACCTGCGGCGGATCGGGGCTGACCCACCAGACCAAGCGCTACCGGGTGAACGTCCCCGCCGGGGTCAAGGACGGGACCCGGATCAGGCTCGCCGGCAAGGGCGAGGCCGGGCCTCGCGGGGGGCCGCCCGGCGATCTGTTCGTGACAACCAGGGTCGCCACCTCGCCCGTCTTCAAGCGCCTCGAGGGCGGCAACCTAGAGGTCGCGGTTCCGATCACCGTCGCCGAGGCGCTGCGCGGGGCGACGATCGAGGTGCCGACCCTCGCAGCCACCAAGAGGATCAAGATCCCGCCCGGCACGGCGCACGGCACGGTCCAGCGCCTGCGCGGCGAGGGCCCGCCGCGGCCCGGGGGGGGCAAGGGCAACGCCGACATCCGCTATCGGATGGAGATCGACGTACCCGGAGAGCTCTCCGAGGAGCAGCGGGAGGCGGTGGAGAAGCTGGACGAGGCGATGAACGGCTCCGACCCCCGCGCCGAGCTGCTGCGGAAGGCGAGGGCGCGATGAGCCCGCGACGCGAACGGGTGGACATCGTGGTCGACGAGGAACGCGGCGTCTACATGATCTCGGTCGCCGCCGAGCTCGCCCACATGCATCCGCAGACCCTGCGGACCTACGAGGCGCGCGGGCTGATCGCGCCGCAGCGCTCGCCGAAGAACACGCGCCTCTACTCGCAACGTGACGTGAGGCGGCTCCGCCGCATCCAGGAGCTGACCGCAGAAGGCCTGAACCTCGCCGGCGTCGAGCGGGTCCTCGCCCTTGAGCGACGCCTCGAGAAGCTCGAAAACGGCGCCCGCGCGACAGGAAGGAAGAGCTGATGCAGCCGGACCGCTTCACCGTCAAATCGCAGGAAGCCGTTGCCGCGGCGCAGGCGCTGGCCGCCGAGCGGCGCAACGCGGAGGTGACCCCCAAGCACCTCCTGGTCGCGCTGCTGCGGCAGAGCGACGGCCTCGTCGTCCCGATCCTGCAGAAGCTCGGGGCCGACGTCGACGGCCTCACGGCCCGCGCCGTCTCAGCGGTCGAGGATCTGCCGAAACTCGGCGAGACGGCCGAGGTACGGCCCTCCTCGGCCTTCGTCAACACGCTCCAGCAGGCCGAACGCGAGATGGGCGCGATGGGCGACGAGTACATCTCGACCGAGCACGTGCTGCTGGCGCTGGCCGACTCCGCCTCCGGCGTCGACGACCTGCTCCCCGACCGCGCCTCGCTGGAGAAGGCGATCGCCGAGGTGCGCGGCCCGCACCGGGTCACCTCGCCCAATCCGGAGGACAGCGTCCAGGCGCTGGACAAATTCGGCCGCGACCTGACGGCGGAGGCGAGGGAGGGAAAGCTCGACCCGGTGATCGGCCGCGACGAGGAGATCCGCCGCGTGATCCAGGTCCTCTCCCGCCGCACCAAGAACAACCCGGTGCTGATCGGCGACCCAGGCGTCGGCAAGACGGCGATCGCCGAGGGCCTGGCGCAGCGGATCGTCGCCGGGGACGTGCCCGAGAGCCTCCGCGACCGGCGCGTGATCGCCCTCGACATCGGCTCGCTGCTGGCCGGCTCCAAATACAGGGGCGAGTTCGAGGAGCGCCTGAAAGCGGTGCTCTCCGAGGTCCAGGACGCAGAGGGCCAGATCGTCCTCTTCCTCGACGAGCTGCACACGATTGTCGGCGCCGGCGCCGCAGAGGGGGCCGTGGACGCCGCCAACCTGCTGAAGCCGATGCTGGCCCGCGGCCAGCTGCGCGCGGTCGGCGCGACGACTCTCGACGAGTACCGCAAGCACATCGAGAAGGACGCGGCGCTGGAGCGGCGCTTCCAGCCGGTGCTCGTCGACGAGCCGGACATCGCCGACACGATCGCGATCCTGCGCGGGCTCAAGGGCAGCTACGAGGAACACCACGGCGTGCGGATCGCCGACTCGGCGATCGTGGCCGCCGCCACCCTCTCCGAGCGCTACATCGCCGACCGCTTCCTGCCCGACAAGGCGATCGACCTGATCGACGAGGCCGCCTCGCGGCTGAAGATCGAGATCGACTCGGTGCCGACCGAGATCGACGAGGTCCAGCGCCGCGAGCAGCAGCTGGAGATCGAGCGCGAGGCGCTGAAGAAGGAGAGCGACGAGGCCTCCAGGGCGCGCCTCGAGGCGCTCGAGGCCGAGCTCGCCGAGCTCGCCGAGCAGGCGGGTGAGATGCGCGCCCGCTGGCAGAACGAGAAGGAGGCGATCGAGGCGATCAAGGAGACCAAGGAAAGGCTCGGGGAGGCGGAGCGCGAGGCGGAGAGGGCGGAGCGCGAGGCCGACCTCGAACGGGCAGCGAAGCTGCGCTACGCCGAGATCCCGGAGCTCGAGAAGGAGGTCGGCGAGCAGGAGGCGCGACTGGAGGAGCTGCACGCCGGCGGGGGCACGATGCTCGCCGACGAGGTGACCGAGGAGGACGTCGCCGAGGTGGTCGCCAAATGGACCGGGATCCCGGTCAGCCGGTTGATGGAGGGCGAGGTCGAGAAGCTGATCCAGATGGAGGACCGGCTGCACGACCGGGTGATCGGCCAGGAGGAGGCGATCTCGGCGGTCTCCAACGCTCTGCGCCGCTCCCGGGCCGGCCTCTCCGACCCCGACCGGCCGATCGGCAGCTTCCTCTTCCTCGGCCCGACCGGGGTCGGCAAGACGGAGTTGGCGAAGGCCTTGGCCGAGTTCATGTTCGACTCCGAAGGGGCGATCGTGCGGCTCGACATGTCGGAGTACATGGAGAAGCACACCGTGGCCCGGCTGATCGGCGCGCCGCCCGGCTACGTCGGCTACGAGGAGGGCGGGCAGCTGACGGAGGCCGTCCGCCGCCGGCCCTACGCGGTCGTCCTCCTCGACGAGATCGAGAAGGCCCACCCAGACGTCTTCAACACGCTGCTCCAGATCATGGACGACGGCCGCCTCACCGACGGACAGGGCCGCACCGTCTCCTTCACCAACACGGTGCTGATCATGACCTCCAACGTGGGCAGCGAGCACATTGCCGCCGCCTCCTCTGCTCCCGCGAGCCCCGGGGAATCAGATATGGATCGGGACTCGCTCTCGCGTCCGGGGGCGGCGGTGGGAGCAATAGACGAGGGCGTACGGCTGAAGATCGAAGAGGTGCTCGCCTCGACCTTCAAGCCGGAGTTCCTCAACCGGATCGACGACACGGTGATCTTCCACCGGCTCTCCAAGGAGGACATCGGCCGGATCGTCGAGCTCCAGGTCGGGCAGTTGGTCGGCCGGGTGCGCGAGAGGGGGATCGAGGTCGACCTCAGCGACGATGCCCGCACGCTGCTCGGCAACCTCGGGTACGACCCGACCTACGGGGCGCGCCCGCTGAAGCGGGTGATCCAGAAGCAGCTGGTCGACCGCCTGGCCCTGGCGATCCTCGAGGGCGGCTTCGTCGAGGGCGACGTGGTCCGCGTCGACGCCGCCGACGGGGAGCTGGTCTTCGAGAAGGCCGCCGAGCCCGCGGCCGCAACCGCATAGCCGCTCTGGGCTTACACTAAGGCTAAGGTTGAGGGTTAGATATCTGCCTCCGGCCGCCTTTCCCGCTCACTATGCCGCGAGGTCGCCCGACTGCGCGCGACCGGCCGCGGTCGACGGGCGATGCGACCAAATCGACGGGTTGACAGCCTTGTTACTTAGGTGGTGCTAATGGTCGGCTGTTATTTCAAGGTACTCGGGGTTGGGAACGATGGTCCAGATGGAGAGGAATCTGCCGGCGTTGCCGATGATCGACGTAACCTGCCGTGAGCTCGCAGCATGCTGAAACCACGTAGACGAGACACCCGTCGAGAGGCCGAGGGGAGGGCGCGCGTGCGCTCATCGTTGGCCGATGCCGCCTGGACGGTCGAGGACCGCGTGGTCTGGGGTGGGGCCGATCGGCTCCGCGACCTCGGCGACGTCGTCAGGGGACCGCTGGAGCGGGTCGCCTGGGCCACCGAGGAGCGGCTGGTCTGGCCGATTCGCGAGGAGGCCGCCCTCTGGGGCAGGCCGGCCAGGGTCGGGGCCGCCGCCCTGGCGATCATCCTCGCAGCCGCCGGCCTCGCCGCCGGGATTGCCGTCTCCGGCTCCTCGAGCGGTACCGCCTCCCCCGAGCGGGAGGCGCTCGGCAGCGCGGCCGCGGTGACCACCGGCTCCCCCTCTTCGGCGAGGCGGGCCAAGGCCCCGAAGGTGGCGGCGGTCGGCGCCGGCGCCGCGGTGCTGCACGGGGCGAAGCCCGACTTCGTCCCCGAGGGCGGCGGCGGGGTCTCCCCGGCGCAGGCGTCGAGCGAAGCGCAGGGCTCCTCGAGCTCCGGCGACACCGCCTCGAGCTCCGCCTCCTCCACTGCCTCCGCCTCAGCGTCATCGGTAGCCGCCGCCCGCCCGAACACGGGCTCCGGCTCCGACATCGCCGGGCCGGGCGCGATCAAGGTGGCGCGGAAGTTCGCCGGCGCCTTCGTCCTCTACGAGACGGGGCGCGCCGACTCCAACGCGAAGGCGACGATCCGCCGCACCGCCACTTCCGACCTCGCCAAGGCGCTGCTCAAGCGCCCACCCCGCCTGCCGGCCGACGCGAAGGTCCCGAAGGCCAAGGTGCTCAACATCGTCGCCGGCCCGCGGCACGGCGACGCCTACACCCTCAGTGCCTCGCTGCTGCGCGTCGGCGTGACCAGCGAGCTCAAAATCGACATGACCAAGACCCGCCCCGGCGGTGCAGGCTCCATCGCGAACGCGCCCGGCTCGGGGAAGGCTCGAAGAAGGCTCGCTGGAAGGTCAGCGACATCCTCGGCTGAGGGAACGATGAGCAGGCTGAGGGGGACATTCGCGCTGGTGGCCTTCGCAGCCCTGCTCGCCGCGTCCTCGGCACTGGCCGCCGAAATGCCCGGCCCCGCCGACCCGGCGATGCCTCCGGCCAGCTCGGCGACGGCTCCGGCGACCGGTCCCGCCGACCCGGTGGCGCCGGCGACCCAGGCACCGAGCGCGGCGACGGGCCTGGCCGGCTCGACGGCAGGAGGACAGGCCGGCGCCCCCGCACAGCAGGGCTCGGGGGCGAAGGAGGCAGAGGAAGGGGGCTCCTCGGTGAAGAAGGGGGCGACGCTCGAAGCGCCCCCCGCGAGCGCGCCGCAGAGCGGCGGATCCAACGGCAAGGAGAGCACCGGAGGCACCGGCGCCGGGCAGGCTCCCGGAAAGCCCGCCCAGCCCGCAACCGAAGGCGGAGGGACCGAAGGCGCCCTGCCGCCACCGAGCGAACCGTTCCAGATCCCCTCGATCCCGAGCTCGAGCTGCGCGGGGTCCGGCGTCCCCCCGGTCCTGATCCCGATCTACCAGCGCGCGGCCGCCGCCTATGGCCTCGGGCCGCAGGGGCCCGCCGTGCTGGCCGGGATCAACGAGATCGAGACCGCCTTCGGCTCCAACCTCAACGTCTCCTCGGCCGGCGCGATGGGCTGGATGCAGTTCATCCCCTCGACCTGGGAGGGCTACGGGGTCGACGCCAACGGCGACGGCGTCCGCGACCCCTACAACCCCGAAGACGCGATCTTCGCCGCCGCAAACTACCTGAGCGCCGCCGGAATGCCGGCAGACACCTACGGCGCGATCTACGCCTACAACCACGCCGATTGGTACGTCGCCGAGGTGCTAGCCAACGCTGCCTGCTACAGCGGCATCGGCGGCGCGGCGCCGGTCGGCGGCTTCTCGCTCGAACCGCAGCTGCAGGTGCTCAGCTGCCGCCCGGCGGAGGAGTGGCGAAAGACCGTGCCGGAGAGCTACATGGCCGCCTTCGAGACCGCGGCCGCCCGCTACGAACTGGGTCGCAAGGGCGTCTGGGCGCTGGCCGCGGTCGCCCGGCTGGAGTCCAACTTCGGGCGCGGCATGGACCGCAGGCAGCTGCAGAAGTTCGGCCCGCTCGGGCTCGACGGCTCCGAGTGGCGCACCTACGCGGTCGACGGCGACGAAGACGGTCACATCAGGCGCGCCGACCCCGCCGACTCGGCCGCCACCCTGGCGCGGCTGATCTGGTCGCGCGGCGGGCTGCGCGCAGGGATCTTCACCCACAACCAGGCCCACTGGTACGTGGAAGCCGTGATGGCCCAGGCGGAGGAAGTGAAGGGCGGCTGCAAGCTGCGCACGGTCGACTGGTCGATCGCCCTGCCCGCATCGGCGCCGGCGGCGATCAACTGGCAGAACCTGCACCTCTCCAACGAACTCGAGGCACGGGACTTGGCCGACGGCGCGATCGACCCGCGGATCGTCGCCCTGATCGCCGCGATCACACAGGAACACGAACTGACGATCTCCGCCCTGCGCTCCGACCACTCGCGGCTCACCGCCAGCGGCAACGTCTCCAACCACTACTTCGGTCGAGCGATGGACATCGCCGCGGTCGACGGCGTCCCCTGCACCGACACCGCGATCGACGCGCCCTGCGCGAGCCTGGCCCGCACCCTGGCCTACCTGCCGGCGCCGGTCCACCCCACCGAGCTGATCTACTGCTTCGACGTCGACGGCCCGGGCCCAGCCTTCGCCCTCCCCGACCACTGCGACCACGTCCACGCCGGCTTCTACGGCTAGCGCTCCCCAGCCGACTGGCCCGGCCGGATCGCGCATGACAGACTCCCGGGGAACCCCCCCGGAAGGAGATCTCCATGCCGACCTACGTGATGCTCACCAACCTGACCGCCGACGGCGTCCGGACGCTGAAGAACAACCCGGGCCGCGTCTCCGAGGTGAACAAGGAGGTCGAACAGATCGGCGCCAAGGTGCTCACCCAGTACGCGACGCTGGGCCAGTACGACTTCATCACGATCGTCGAGGCTCCCGATGAGCAGACGATGGCCAAGGTCTCGGTCGAGCTCGGCTCGCGGGGAACGATGACCAGCCAGACCCTGAGCGCGATCCCCGCCGAGGACTTCGCGAGCTCCATATAGGCGTCGGGCCGAGCGAGATGAGGGTCCTGGTCGTCGGCGGCGGCGGCCGCGAGCATGCGATCGTCCGCGCTCTGGCTCGCTCCGGCCGCGGTCCCGAGCTGCTCTGCGCGCCCGGCAACGCGGGCATCGCGGCGGACGCCGAGTGCCTGCCGGAGGTCGGCGCCGAGGACGTCGAGGCGATCGTCTCCACGGCGCGCGAGCGTGCCGTGGACCTGGTCGCGATCGGGCCCGAGGCGGCGCTGGTCGCCGGCGCGGTGGACGCCCTCGCCGAGGCCGGCGTGCCCGCCTTCGGCCCGGGCGCCGCGGCGGCCGAGCTCGAGGGCTCGAAGGCCTTCGCCAAGGAGCTGATGCGGGAGGCGGGGGTGCCGACCGCCTCGCACGTCCTGCTGCGCAGCGCCGGTGAGGCGGCCGAGCGGCTGGCCGAGACGAGCTTCCCGGCGGTGCTCAAGGCGGACGGCCTGGCGGCCGGCAAGGGGGTGATCGTCTGCGCGAGCGAGGCGGAGGCCCGCGAGGCGGTCGACGTCTTCTTCACCGAGCGCCGCTTCGGCGCCAATATGGCGGTCGTGCTCGAGGAGTTCCTCGAGGGCGAAGAGCTCTCGCTGCTGGCGCTCTGCGACGGCGAGAACGCCCTGCCGCTCGCCCCCGCCCAGGACTACAAGCGGATCTTCGACGGCGACCGGGGGCCCAACACGGGCGGGATGGGCAGCTACTCGCCGGTCCCGGGCTTCGGCCCGAGCGAGGTCGAGGAGATCGTCGACGCCGTGCACCGCCCGGTGCTCGCCGCTTTGGCGGACCGCGGGACGCCCTTCCACGGCGTCCTCTATGCGGGCCTGATGATCGGCGCCGAGGGGCCCAGGGTGCTCGAGTTCAACGTGCGCTTCGGCGACCCCGAGACCCAGGCCGTCCTGCCGCGGCTGCGCTCCGACCTGCTCGAGCTGATGCTCGCCGCCCGCGAGCCGGGCGGCCTCGCCGGGCGGCGCGCCGAGTTCGCCGAGGACTGGGCGGTGACCCTGGTGCTCGCCTCCGCGGGCTACCCCGCGTCCTCCTCGAAGGGCGACGTGATCCACGGGCTCGACGCTGCCGCGGAGCTGGCCGAGGTGACCCATGCCGGCACCGCCGAGCGCGACGGCGAGATCGTCACCGCGGGAGGACGGGTGCTCAACGTGACCGCGCTCGGGCCGACGCCGGCCGACGCCCGCGCCCGCGCATACGATGCGGCCGGCCGGATCTCATTCGATGGAATGCAGATCCGCAACGACATCGCCGCGCGTGCCGCCGAGCGCGTGCCCGGATAAGCAGAGAGGACCAGAGTGAGCGAGATCTCAGAGGACCCGAATTCCAGCGAGGGACAGGCGCCGACGGAGATGCCCGCCGTCGAGGAGGCCTTCGACGAAATCGACGTGGCCGAGCCACTGGTCGGGATCATCATGGGCTCCAAGAACGACAAGCCCAAGATGCAGCCCGCCGGCGCGGCCCTCCAGGACGCCGGAATCCGCTACGAGGTGCGGGTGATGAGCGCCCACCGCGACCCGGAGATGGTCCGCGAGTACTGCACCAACGCCCGCATGCGGGGGCTGCGGGTGATCATCGCCGGCGCGGGCATGTCGGCGGCACTGCCCGGCGTCGCCGCCGCCCACACCGACCTGCCCGTGATCGGGGTGCCGATTCTCGGCAAGAGCCTTGGCGGGCTCGACGCGCTGCTCTCCGCGGTGCAGATGCCCCCCGGGATCCCCGTTGCCTGCGTCGCGATCGACGGCGCCAAGAACGCGGGCGTGCTCGCGGCGCGGATAATCAATGCCTAGGCGGTCCGCCCTCAGGGCCTCCCCCGCCGCCCCCGGACGCGGGAGCGAGGGCCAGTCCATATCTGTCTTTTCTGGCCCGAGCGGGAGCAGAGGAGGCGGCGGAGGATGATCCCCCGCTACACCCGCCCCGCGATGGCCGAGGTCTGGTCGCCGCGCCGCAAGATGGAATCCTGGCTGGAGGTTGAGCTGGCGGCGACGGAGGCCTGGGCCGAGGAGGGCGTGGTTCCGGCCGAGGCCGCGGCGGCCTGCCGCGAGCGGGCCGCGTTCACGGTCGAGGCGGTCGAGGAGCGCGAGCGGGTGACCGACCACGACGTCGCCGCCTTCGTCGACGTCGTCGCCGACTCGGTCGGCGAGCACGGCCGCTGGATCCACTACGGGCTCACCTCATCCGACGTCCTCGACACGGCCCTCGCGGTGCAGCTGCGCAGCGCCGGGGACGTGGTGCTGGAGAGCGCCCGCGCCTATCGCGACGCGCTCATCGACCGCGCCCTCGAGCAGCGCGACACGCTCTGCGTCGGGCGCACCCACGGGGTCCACGCCGAGCCGACCAGCTTCGGCCTGCGGCTCGCCGGGTTCGCCTTCGAGGCGGACCGCAACCTCGGGCGGCTCGCCGACGCCTTCGAGCAGCTCCGCTTCGGCAAGCTCTCCGGCGCGGTGGGAACCTACGCCTCTGTCCCGCCCTCGGTCGAGGCGCGGGTGATGGAGCGGCTGGAGCTGCGCCGGGAGGACGTCGCCACCCAGGTCATCCCCCGCGACCGCCATGCGGTTCTGACCTCGCGAATCGCGATCGCCGGCGGCGGCCTGGAGCGCTTCGCGACCGAGGTCCGCAACCTCCAGCGCACCGAGGTGCGCGAGGTCGAGGAGCCGTTCGGCTCCGGCCAGAAGGGCTCCTCGGCGATGCCCCACAAGCGCAACCCGATCCGCACCGAGCGGATAACCGGCCTCTCCCGGGTGCTGCGCGGCTATGCCCAGGCCGGGCTGGAGAACATCGCCCTCTGGCATGAGCGCGACATCTCCCACTCCGGCGCCGAGCGGGTGATCCTCCCCGACTCGACCACCGCGCTCGACTACGCGCAGGACCTGGCCGCCGGCGTCGCCGCCGGGATGACGATCCGCGAGGACCGCATGCGCCACAACCTGGAGGTGACCCACGGCGCCCTCTTCAGCCAGCGGGCGCTGACCGCGCTGGTCGAGTCTGGCATGCCCCGGGACGACGCCTACCGGGTGGTGCAGGAGAACGCGCAGCGGGCCTGGGACACCGGAACCGAGTTCCGCGAGCTGCTGGCCGAGGCCGCGCCGGAGCTCGACCTCGACGCGGTCTTCGACCACGGCGCCTACCTCACCCACGTGCCCGAGGTCCTCGAGCGCCTGGAAGCGCTGCGCGGCTGACCCCGCGGAGCTGGCGATAGGCTCTGTGTCGATGGTCCTCTACACCTGCGGGCAGAAGACGCACGGCCCGGCCGCCCTGCACCCGTGCGCGAAAGCCGGGAAGGCGCTCGACGCGGCCGGGTACCAGTACGAGATCAAGGTCGTCGGCGGCTACAGGATGGTGCCCTGGACTTGGGCCAGCCGCGACGAGGAGCGCGCCGAGGTGAAGCGGCTGAGCGGCACCAACGAGGTCCCGATCCTCGTCCTCGAGGACGGCGAAGTGATCTCCGGCTCGGGCACGATCGCCCGCTGGGCGAAGGAACACCCGGCAGCCCGGGCGGCAGCGAAGGCGACGGGCGAGGCGGCCGGGAAGACGAGTTAAGCGAGGGCCGGCTCGCGCTCGCGGGCCGGGTGGCGGGCGGTGAGGACGACGGGCGTCCCGTCGCGCGGCGAGAGGGTGATGTTGCGCCGCGCAATCCGCTCCGGCCTCGGGTCCGCCTTGTGGAGGTCGCAGCGAGCGAGGATCGCGCGCATCGCGATCCTCATCTCGAACTCGGCGAAGGCCCCGCCGATGCAGCGGCGGACCCCACCGCCGAACGGGATCCAGGCGTAGGTGTCGGGGGCCTCGTCGATGAAGCGCTCGGGGCGGAAGGCATACGGCTCCGGGTACTGCTCCGGACGGGTGTGGGTGAGCCAGATCGCCGGGGTCACGTCGGTCCCCGGGGGCAGCGAGAGCTCGCCCGCGACGAGCTCCGCCCTCAGGCGGCGGCCGGCGACCGGGACCACGGGACGCAGGCGCAGGGACTCGGCGATCGTCGCCCGCAGGTAGGCCTCGTCCCCGTCGCGGAGGCTCTCGCGCAGGCGCCCGTGGGCCGGGGGGTGGCGGAGGATCAGGTCGAAGGCCCAGGCGAGGGCGGTCGCCGTCGTCTCGTGGCCGGCGAGCAGCAGGGTCATCAGCTGGTCGCGCAGGTCGCGGTCGTCGAGCCCCTCGCCCGTGTCCTCGAAGCGGGCGAGGATCAGCGAGGAGAGGATGTCCTCGCGGTCGGCGAGGTCTTCCCGAGAGCGATGGTCGGCGATCTCGGCGAGGAGCAGCTCGTCGACCTCGCGCAGCCGGCCCTCGAAGCGCCGCCAGACGCTCATCGAGCCGCCGAAGCGGCGCGAGGCGAGGGCGAGGAGCTGGGTCGAGCTGGTGCCGGTCTCGGCGAGGATGCCGGAGAGCAGGCCCCTGAGCCGGTCGAGGCGGGGGCCTTCGGAGACGCCGAAGACGACCCGCAGGATCACCTCCAGGGTGACGGCCTGCATCCTCGGGTGCAGCGGCAGCTCCTCGCCGAGCGGCCAGGAGTCGATCTCGGCGTCGACGATCGCCTCGACCATCGGCTCGAAGGAGCGCATCCGCTCACCGTGGAAGGGCGGCAGCATCAGCCTGCGGTGGGCGAGGTGGTCGGCGCCCTCGAGCAGCAGCAGAGAGCGGCCGCCGAGAATCGGCTCGAGGAAGATGTTGCGACCCGGCGGCAGGCCGTGGGCGGGCTCGCGGTAGAGGGCCTTGACCGCCTCGGGGTCGGAGATCATCACCATCGGCCGCTCGAAGCCCAGGAAGCGGAGGCTGAAGGAGTCGCCCAGCCGCCGGCGGCAGTCCTCGAGGAAGGCAAGTGGGCGGCTCGCCCATCTCAGCGTCTGCCGCAGCGGGCCGATCTCCGGTTCGGGAGGAAGGGCCATGCGCGAAGCTTCGCAGACCCGGAAGGGCGGTCCGCTGCGCGGACGGTTAGCATCGGCTCCGATGCCGACTGTCGCCGATCTCAAGCTGCACTCCTCGGGGAAGGTCCGCGAGATCTACGAGTGGGACGAGGACCTGCTGCTCGTCGCCTCGGACCGCATCTCCACCTACGACGTGGTGATGCCGACCCCGGTGCCCGACAAGGGCAAGGTGCTGAACCGGATGTCGGAATTCTGGTTCGAGCTGACCGAGGACATCGTCCCGAACCACTTCCTCTCAGACGACGTGCCCGAGGAGGTCGCCGAACGGGCGATGCGGGTGCGGCGGCTGGAGATGTACCCGGTCGAGTGCGTGGTGCGGGGCTACCTCTCGGGATCTGGCTGGAAGGAATACCGCGAGGGGGGCGCCGTCTGCGGGATCGAGCTTCCGGCGGGCCTGCTCGAGTCCGACAGGCTGCCGGAGCCGATCTTCACTCCCGCGACCAAGGCCGAGATCGGCGACCACGACGAGAACGTCGACTTCGACCGGGCGGCTGAGATCGTCGGCGACCGGGCGCTGATGGAGGAGCTGCGGCGGATCTCGATCGAGGTCTACCGGCGCGGCGCCGACCACGCAGCCGAGCGGGGGATCATCCTCGCCGACACCAAGTTCGAGTTCGGCCGCCACGCCGGTGCCGAGATCGTGCTCGGCGACGAGGTCCTCACCCCCGACTCCTCGCGCTTCTGGCCCGCCGACCGCCACAGCCCGGGCAGCACCCCGCCCTCCTTCGACAAGCAGTACGTGCGCGACTGGGCGACCGAGACCGGCTGGGACAAGAAACCGCCCGCCCCCGAGCTGCCGCCCGACGTGGTCGAGCAGACGCGGGCGAAATACATCGAGGCCTACGAGCGGATCACGGAGCGTCCCTTCTGAGCCTCGGCGTGGCAACGGTGCGGTGATGGCCAGGGCTCGCGTGCTGATCCGCCCGAAGGAGGGGATCCTCGACCCGCAGGGCAAGGCGGTCGAGCGGGCGCTGCCGGCGCTCGGCTTCGAGGGGGTCGGACAGGTGCGGGTCGGGCGGATGGTCGAGCTGGAGGCGGACGACCCGGCGCGGCTGCCGGAGCTCTGCGAGAAGCTGCTCGCCAACCCGCTGATCGAGGACTTCGAGATCGAAGAGATATAGCTGCCCCCGGACGCGGGAGCGAGGGCCGGTCCATATCTGTTTCCTCCGGCCCGAGCGGGAGCAGAGGAGACACCATCTATGAGGTGGGGAGTTCTGCAGTTCCCCGGCTCCTGCGACGAGCGGGACGCCCTGCGCGCCTGCGAGCTGGCGGGCGGCAAGGCACGGCTGGTCTGGCACGAGGAGCGCGAGCTGGGCGGCGTCGACGCGGTCGTCGTCCCCGGCGGCTTCTCCTACGGCGACTACCTGCGGGCGGGCGCGATCGCCCGCTTCTCGCCGGCGATGGAGGCGGTCGGCGAGTTCGCGGCGGCCGGCGGGCCGGTGCTGGGGATCTGCAACGGCTTTCAGGTGCTCTGCGAGGCGGGGCTCCTCCCCGGCGCCCTGCTCGTCAACGAGGGCATGCGCTTCGTCTGCCGCCAGGTCGAACTGGAAGTTGCTGAATTTTCCCCGCCAGAGGGGGGACGACGCAGCAACATCGCGGGGGCGCGGCTGTCGATTCCGGCGAAGCACGGGGAAGGCAGGTACTGGGCGCCCGATGAGATGCTCGACGCGCTGGAGGCGAGCGGGCAGGTGGCGTTCCGCTACGCGCCGGGGCAGAACCCGAACGGGTCGGCGCGCGAGATCGCCGGGGTGCGCAACGAGGCGGGCAACGTGCTCGGCCTGATGCCGCACCCCGAGCACGCGGTCGACGAGCTGAGCGGCTCGACGGATGGATTGCGGGTCTTCGAGGCGGTCGCGGGGGCCGCGGGCGTGAGCGGCGCGGAGGGCGGCCGCATGCTCCCCCGCACCGCGAGCTCGGGCTTAACGACTCCGAGTTCGACCTGATCTGCGAGAAGCTCGGGCGCGAGCCGAACGGGGTCGAGCTGGCGATGTTCAGCCTGCTCTGGTCCGAGCACTGCGCCTACAAGCACTCGCGCAAGCTGCTGCGGCGGCTGCCGACCGAGGGCGAGCGGGTGGTGATGGGGCCGGGCGAGAACGCCGGCGCGGTCGACGTCGGCGGCGGCCACGCGGTCGCCTTCAAGGTCGAGTCGCACAACCACCCGAGCGCGGTCGAACCGTTCGAGGGCGCGGCGACGGGGGTCGGCGGCATCCTGCGCGACGTCTTCGCGCTCGGCGCGCGGCCGATCGCGATCCTCGACTCGCTGCGCTTCGGCGAGCTCGACTCCGTGCGCTCGCGCCACCTGCTCGACGGGGCGGTGCGCGGGATCGGCCACTACGGCAACTCGATCGGCGTGCCCAACGTCGGCGGCGAGATCTACTTCGAGGCGCCCTACGAGCACAACTGCCTGGTCAACGCGATGTGCGTCGGCATCGCCCGGCAGGAGGACATGGTGCGCGCGGCGGCGGCCGGGGTCGGCAACGCCGTCGTCCTGATCGGGGCCTCGACCGGCCGCGACGGGATCGGCGGCGCCTCGGTGCTCGCCTCGGCCGAGCTCGGCGAGGGCGACGCGGCGAAGCGGCCGACGGTGCAGATCGGCGACCCCTTCGAGGAGTCCAAGGTGCTGGAGTGCTGCCTCGAGCTGCTCGGCAAGGGGCTGCTCGTCTCGCTGCAGGACCTCGGCGCGGCGGGGCTGACCTCCTCGGCGAGCGAGATGGCCTCGGCCGGCGGGGTCGGGATCGAGATCGACGTCGCGCGGGTGCCGCTGCGCGAGACCGACATGGAGCCCTTCGAGATCATGGTCTCCGAGTCCCAGGAGCGGATGCTGGCCGTGGTCGAGCCCGACCGGGTCGGCGAGGTGATCGCCGTCTGCGAGAAATGGCAGACCGGCGCGGCCGAGATCGGCAAGGTCACCGACGACGGGGTGGTGCGGGTGCTGCGCGGTGCGGAGGTCGCGGGCGAGATGCCGGTCGAGGCGCTGGTCGACGGCTGCCCGCTGTACGACCTGGAGCCGGCGGCGCCGGCGGAGTGGATCTACGGCAACCGGGCGACGCTCGACCTCGGCGCGAGCGCGGCGCAGACGCTGCTGGCGCTGCTCGCGGCGCCCAGCGTCGCCTCGAAGCGCTGGGCCTTCGAGCAGTACGACTCGATCGTCGGCTCGCGCACGGCGCGGCGGCCGGAGAGCTGCGACGCGGCGGTGCTGGCGATCCCCGAGGCCGAGACGGCGATCGCGATCTCGATCGACGGCAACGGGCGGCGCGTCGCCTGCGACCCCTACGCCGGCACGGTCGAGGCGGTGCTCGAGTGCGCCCAGAACCTCGCCTGCGCCGGTGCCGAGCCGCTCGGCCTGACCAACTGCCTCAACTTCGGCAACCCGGAGAAGCCGGCGCCCGCCTGGCAGCTCGACCGTGCGACCGAGGCGCTGGCCGACGCCTGCGAGGCGCTCGGCGTGCCGGTCGTCGGCGGCAACGTCTCGCTCTACAACGAGGGGCCCGAAGGGCCGATCTACCCGACCCCGGTCGTCGGCATGGTCGGCGAGCTGCCCGACGCGGGCGGCGCGGCGCCGAGCGCCTTCGCCGCCGAGGGCGACGCGATCGCCCTCGTCGGTCCCTTCGAACCGACGCTCGAGGGCAGCGAGCTGGCGAAGCAGCGCGGTGAGCTCGGCCCGGGCCTTCCGCAGCCCGACGTCGCCGCGGTCGCCGCGGCCTGCACGGCGCTGCGCGAGGCCGTCCGCGCCGGGGCGCTCTCCTCCGCCCACGACGTCAGCGACGGCGGCCTCGCCTGCGCGCTCGCCGAGTGCGCGATCGGATCCGGTCTCGGCTGCCAGGTCGACCTCCAGCACCTGCGCGAGCGCGGCTGCACTCCGGAGGAGGCCCTGTTCGGCGAGGGCAGCGGCGGCTTCGTCGTCAGCGGCAAGCGCGAGCGGCTCGAAGCGCTGGCCGGCGACGGCGCCGCCGTCCTCTACCTGGGCAAGGTCGGCGGCGAGACGATCGAGATCGCCGCCGGCGACCGCAGCCTCTCCATTCCGCTCGCCGATGCCGAGACCGCCTGGCGCTCGCTCGGCGAGCGGGTAGAGGTTGGCAGCTGACAGCTGGTCTTACATTTTGCCCGTTGAAAATCTTCTATTTTGCTGGTTGAAGCCTCGGATTTCCCTTCAATAAGCCAAATCCCCACTTCTGCCGTAAGACGGCCTGACGCATGGTTTTGTCTGCTACACTGGCACCATGATCGTTGGAGAAGCGCTCAGCTCGTCGGGCCGACCTGCAGAAGCGGGTCGGGCAAATTCAAGATCGGTTGCAGGCAAGCGCGCTGGTGCAGGAGGGGGACGAACCGCCCGAGAGCCCGGACGAGCTGCTGGCCGAGCTCGGCGCGGTGTGCGACGAGCTGGAGGAACTGATCGCGCAGCATCAACCACACCAATGCGGGCACGCGGCTGCCTGGCGGGGAGACGGTCACCGAAGGCCTCGCTCGCCGCGACGTCCTCGACCTGCGCCAGGGAGGGCTGCGGAGCGTGATCAGGACGGCGACGAACGAGGGTGGCCGGGGCCTCTTCCGCTACGGCCGTTCGGAGATCCGCATGGTCCGCCAGGTCTCGGTCGGCGAGCTGCAGGCGCAGCTCGACCAGCTGGCCAAAGAGCGGCGCGGGCTGGACACCCAGCTCCAGGCCCACAACTGGACCACGCCGCTGATCGAGTAACGGCAAGTCGGTAGTCCCGAAGGGCGAGCGCCAAGGCTAGATCCGGCCAAATGGATCGCATCCAAGGGAATCGGAACCCCTACCGGTTGCGCCGGGGCGGCGCAATACGTGCACCGTCAGCCCAGCATCGGGCATCGGGCAACGCACACCCGGCACCGAGCACCACCCGGCGCTGACTTCTGGATGAGGGTGGGTCAGGGGATCGATCACGGGCCGCGCCCGGGCTCGCTGCTACCCTGCCGGGGTAGGCAGTCCGCCTGCGCGTCATGTCCTTTTCCAACGCGAGGAACACGCGCTTTGACTCCGCCCGAGGGGCAGCCGATAGATCGCGATGGCCCGCGCGAGGAATGCGGGGTGTTCGGCGTATACGCGCCGGGGCACGATGTCGCCCGGCTCGCCTACTTCGGCCTCTACGCGCTGCAGCACCGCGGCCAGGAGTCGGCCGGGATCGCCACCTGCGAGGGCGGCCACATCACCACGATGCGCGACTCCGGCCTCGTCTCCCAGGTCTTCGATGAGGAGAAGCTGCGGGCGCTGGCCGGCGACATGGCGATCGGCCACGTGCGCTACTCGACCACCGGCGGCGGCTCGTGGGAGAACGCGCAGCCGGTCTGGCGCGACGACGGCCGCGAGCTGGCGCTCGCCCACAACGGCAACCTGACCAACGCGGTCGAGCTGTGGAGCGAGCTGAAGGAGGACGGCGTCGCCTTCCGCGGCACCTCGGACTCGGAGATCATCGCGGCGCTGATCTCCTCGCACGAGGGGCGCTTCGTCGAGGACGCGGTGGCGGCGGTGATGCCGCGGCTCGAGGGCGCCTACTCGACCGTGGCGATGACCAAGCACGCGGTGGTCGCCTTCCGCGACCCGCACGGGGTGCGGCCGCTCTCGCTGGGGCGGCTCGGGCAGCGCTTCGTCGTCGCCTCGGAGAGCTGCGCCTTCGACATCGTCGGCGCCGAGCTGCTGCGCGAGGTTCGCCCGGGCGAGATGGTCTCGCTGACCGAGCGCGGCCTCGACACGCGCCAGATCGTCAAGGCCGGGCGGCCGGCGCACTGCGTCTTCGAGCACATCTACTTCTCCCGCCCCGACAGCCGCCTCGAGGGCAAGGTGCTGCAGCAGGTGCGCGGCAAGATGGGCGAGATCCTCTGGCGCGAGGCGCCGGTCGAGGCCGACCTGGTGATCGCGGTGCCCGACTCGGGCAACCCGGCGGCGGCCGGGTTCGCGCGCGCCTCGGGGCTGCCGCGCGACGACGGCCTGATCAAGAACCGCTACGTCGCCCGCACCTTCATCCAGCCCGGGCAGGAGCTGCGCAAGCGCGGCCTGCGGCTCAAGTTCAACCCGCTGCCGGAGATCGTCGCCGGCCGGCGACTGGTCGTCGTCGACGATTCGATCGTGCGCGGCAACACGACGCGGCAGATCGTCGGCATGCTGCGCGACGCGGGCGCCGGCGAGGTGCACCTGCGGATCTCGGCGCCGCCGATCCGCCACCCCTGCCACTACGGCGTCGACATGTCGACCCGCGAGGAGATGATCGCCCACGAGCGGACGATCGAGGAGATCGCCGACGAGCTCGGCGCCGACTCGCTCGCCTACCTCTCGATGGACGGCGTCTACGAGGCGGTCGGCACGCGGCCCGAGGACCACTGCGACGCCTGCTTCACGGGGCGGTACCCGTTGGGCGACCCCGAGGACGCGAACGGCAAATTCGCCCTGGAGACCGTCCCGGCGGCCCCGTAGCCAGGGCGCGGTAGAGCTTTGGTTCGCATACCGACGCAAACCTCGACCGCGGTGGCGTCGTGAGCGGCTTCCGCATCGTTGTCCTGGCGTCCGGGTCCGGGACGAATCTCCAGGCGATCCTCGACACGCTGCACGGGCGTGAGGGGATCGAGGTGGTCGGCGTCGGGTCGGACAAGCCCGGCGCGCGGGCGCTGGAGCGGGCCGGGGCGCCGGCGTCGAGACGGCGGTCTTCCCGCGCGACGAGTACACGGGGCGGGACGCGCGGGACGCGGCGATCGCCGAGTGGATCGAGGCGCGGGGCGCCGACCTCGTCGTGCTCGCCGGCTACATGCAGCTTCTCTCCCCCGCCTTCGTCGCCCGCTTCCGCGAGCGCATCGTCAACATCCACCCGGCGCTGCTGCCGGCCTTCCCGGGGCTCGACGCGATCGGCCAGGCGCTCGACGCCGGGGTCGAGACGACCGGCGTGACCGTCCACTTCGTCGACGAGGGCGTCGACACCGGGCCGCCGATCGTCCAGCGCGAGGTGCCGGTGCCCGCCGGCCGCGACCGGGAGCAACTGGAGAAGGCGATCCATGCGGTCGAGCACGAGCTCTACCCGGAGGCGATCCGCATGATCGCGCGGGGCACGGTTAGGATCGACGCGGACGACCCCCGCGTCGTCGCCAGCGATGAGTGAGGCTCCCGCAGACACCCGACCCGAGGCGCTCGACGGCGCCGCGATCCGGGTGCGCCGGGCGCTGATCTCGGTCTCCGACAAGACCGGCGTCGCCGACTTCGCGCGGACCCTGGCGGGCCACGGGGTCGAGATCCTCTCCACCGGCGGCACGGCGAGCGCCCTGCGCGAGGCCGGGCTCGAGGTGACCGACGTCTCCGAGTTCACCGGCCAGGAGGAGATCCTCGACGGGCGGGTGAAGACGCTGCACCCGCGGCTGCACGCGGCGCTGCTGGCGCGGCGCGACGAGCCCGAGCACATGGCGACCCTGGAGCGCGAGGGGATCGAGCCGATCGACCTGGTCTGCGTCAACCTCTACCCCTTCGAGCAGGCGGTCGCCGCGCACGAGGTCGACCCGCAGGTGGCGATCGAGAACATCGACATCGGCGGGCCGACGATGCTGCGCGCGGCGGCGAAGAACCACGAGGGCGTCGCCGTGGTCGTCAAGCCGGAGGCCTACGACGCGGTCTGCGCCGAGCTCGAGGAGAGCGGCGGCGAGCTCTCCGCGGCGACCAGCCACTGGCTGGCCAACGAGGCCTTCACCCATGTCGCCCGCTACGACGCGGCGATCAGCCGCTGGTTCTCGGCCTCCTACGAGGACTTCCCCGAACACCTGACGGTCTCCTACGAGAAGGAGCTCGACCTCGCCTACGGCGAGAACCCGCACCAGCGGGCGGCGCTCTACTCGGAGGTCGGCGTGCGCAGCCACATCCTCTCCGGCGTGGCGAAGCTGCACGGCAAGGCGCTCTCGTTCAACAACGTGCTCGACCTCGACTCGGCGCGGCGGCTGAACGAGGACTTCGAGCCGCCCGCCTGCACGATCGTCAAGCACAACAACCCCTGCGGGGTGGCGATCGGCGAGGACGCGCTCGACGCCTACCGCAAGGCGCTCGCCTGCGACCCGGTCTCCGCCTACGGCAGCGTGATCGCGATCAACAGGCCGATCGACGTGGCGCTGGCCGAGGCGCTGCACGAGAACTTCGTCGAGGTGCTGCTGGCGCCCGGCTTCGAGGACGGGGCGCTGGAGGTCCTGCAGCAGAAGCAGTCGATCCGCATCCTCTGCGACGAGGAGCGGCGCCAGGCCGACCCGGCCGAACGCGATGTGAAGCGGGTGCGCGGCGGGCTGCTGATCCAGGACCGCGACGGCGACCCCGAGCCGCGCCAGATCATGGAGACGGTGACGAAGACCGAGCCGAGCGAGCAGCAGTGGGGGGACATGCTGTTCGCCTGGACGGTCGTGCGGCACGTGCGCTCGAACGCGATCGTGATCGCCAAGGGCGGCGCGACGCTCGGCATCGGCGCCGGCCAGATGAGCCGCGTCGACTCGGTCCGCCTCGCGGTCGAGAAGTGCCGCGACGCGCGGGGCGAGGAGGCCGACGCCCTGCTCGCCGGCTCCGCCGTCGCCTCAGACGCCTTCTTCCCCTTCGCCGACGGCCCCCAGGCAGCGATCGACGCCGGCGCCAACTGCGTGATCCAGCCCGGCGGCTCGAAACGCGACGCCGAGGTGATCGAGGCCTGCGACGCCGCCGCCATCCCGATGGTCTTCACCAAGCACCGGCATTTTCGACATTAGCTGTTCCGCGACGAGTCAGGGGCCGGCCGGAGACAGGGGGTGGCGGGCCAAGCGACTCCGGCCGCCCCGGTGAGGGCAGGCGGGAAGGCGGCGGAGCCGACGGCGGTAGACCCGCATCGAGCGGTGCCGCCAGTCGCCATGCGTCTGGCGGCGGAGGGCGGGAACCCGCTCGCGGTGGTAGGGGGAGCGAAGGCTCTCGCTATGGCCGATCACGTCACGCACCCGGATGCGGAAGCGACAGCGCAGGTAGCGGGTGAGCCGCAGCGAGGCCCGCATCTGCGCCCGGTCGCCGAGCACGTCGGCGTCGCGGTAGCCGGTGTGCTCGATCCCGATCGCCGTCCAGTTGAGGCCGACCGTGTGGCGGCAGCGAACGCGCAGGCCGACGAGCTGGCGGACCCGGCCGTCCGAGTCGACGACGAAGTGGGCGCAGACGTTGGGGAGCTCTCCGAGCTCCGGGTCGGGGAAGTCGGGGGCGAAGGTGTTGAACACCGCGGCGGCGCTGCCGGCGAGGGCGACGTGCTCGACGATCACCCGCGGTCGGCGCAGCCTCCATGTGCGTTCGCCGTAATGTCGGGCCGAGTAGGCGGCCATCTCCTGCTTGCGCCGCGGGCCGAACGGGATCGGCGTCCGGTGTATCCAGGCGGGCCTCCGGGTGGCCCCAGCCGGCGGCGGGGGCAGGGCGAGGGCGGCGAGGACGAGGGCCGCGGCCGATGGCCTCCAGGCGTTCAGCGGCCCACCATCTCCCTCTGCCTGATGCTCGCCCGCCTCGCATGGTCGCAGACCTCTTCCGGCGTGTCGGCGAGTGTGAGCAGCCGCCGGTCACCGGCCGAGATCATCCCCTCGCCGACCAGCACCCCGTCGACCCAGGTGAGCATCGGCCTCCAGAACTCGGAGCCGACGAGGATCGCCGGGAAATGCCTGATCCGCTCGGTCTCGATCAGCGTCAGGCTCTCGAAGAGCTCGTCGAGGGTCCCGAAGCCGCCCGGGAAGATCACAAAGGCGCGCGCGTAGCGGACGAACATCAGCTTGCGGGCGAAGAAGTAGTGGAAGTCGAGCCTGCGGTTGGCGTAGGGGTTCGGCTTCTGCTCCATCGGCAGCTCGATGTTGAGCCCGATCGAGATGCCTCCCGCCTCGGCCGCGCCGCGGTTGGCGGCCTCCATCATCCCGGGGCCGCCGCCGGTGATCACCGAGAAGCCGTGGTCGGCCAGGCACGCTGCGGTCTCGCGACAGAGCTCGTACCAGGGGTCGCCCTCTGGGATCCGGGACGATCCGAAGACCGAGACCCCGTCATCGACGTCGCGCAGCGCATCGAAGCCGCGGTCGATCTCGTCGTGGATGCGCGCGAGGCGAACCTCGTCCTCGGCTTCGACGACGTCGCAGGGAACTCGGAGCAGGTGCTCCATTCGGCCATTGCGCTCCACCGCCACGATCCTATGATTCCGGGTGTGTCCGAATCGTCCCGCGTTGCGATCGTCCCGATCGTCGTCGCGCTTGTCGCGCTGCTTGCCGGGGCGCTGGCGCCCGGGGCCGGCGGCGCGCGAGGCCGCCACCTGGTGCTCGCCGGACCGGGGCACGCCGGCCCGGTGAGGCTCGGGGACACGGTCCGCTCCCTCCATCGCCGCCGGCTGATCCGTCGACTGAGGCCGGGTTGCGAGCTCGACCCTGGACAGCGCGTCGCCCGCCTGCGCCCACCGCTCAAGGGCTTCGCGATCTTCTTCCACGGGGGACGGCGACTCTCGGCTCTCAACCTCGCGGGCGGTGTCGAGACGGCAAGGGGCATCCGCGTCGGCTCGACCGCGCGCGCGGCCAGGAGGGCCTACCCGAAGGCCCGCTACGACCGGCCCGGGACGCTCGAGCCCTTTGCCCAGGGCTTCATCTGGGTCAACCGGATCCGCCGTCCGAAGATGACGTTCGTGATCGACTCCCGCTCCCACCGCGTCTCCGCGATCGCGCTCCCCTCGCCCAGCTTCTGCGAGTGAAGGGAGAGCGTCCCCGGCCCAGGCTCGAAACCGACGGCTCGGCTTGGATTGGCGGTGCGAGTTGCGGTGGTCAGCGGCCGTCGGGCCCGTAAACGGGCAAACGGAAAGGCCCCGCTCAGCGGGGCCCTCCTTGCCCGTAGTCACCGGTCGTGGGCTTCGCCGTGAGCGCGAACGCTCGCGCGGGACAAGCTTGCAGTCCTACCTGTTCTGTCCCGGCGCGCTTTCGGGCTCGGGGTTGTCGGGCCCGTTTCCCTTTTGGTAATGGACCCCTGGAGAAATGCCTGGCCCGCATGAGTCGAATCCGTCGCAGGCGCTGTTGGGATTCACGTATTCGGGCGTCACGTAACTGACGTATTCACCCCATTCGGACCCAGATTCGAGGTATTCGATGGTTCCTTCATCTTCATTGTGATGCTGTTCGAACTTCCAGATCGCCTGGTGATTGCCTCGATCGGGAGCTTCGGCTGAGGCTACTGAGGCCGCTCCCAACACCAGGCAGATCACCGTGGCGCCTACTGCTGCCGCTCGCTTCGTCAACGTGAGACCTCCTTCGGGTTCGTCTACTCCCCATTGCGGGTCGCCGGCCGCGTCGACCGCTATTAGGGTAGCCTAATTAAGGCGTCGTGACCAATGCGGCCGAGGGCCTGGGGCCAACGGGCCCTTCGAAAGGCGGGTTTGGGGACACGGAGGAGCCCAGCAGCGACCAGAGCTGCGAGTGGCGTGCGACCCATGATGATCTTGATGCCCCCAGCCGAACACAAGACGAACCGCGTCGCCGACCTCTCGGGTGTCAATCGGCGAATAGGCCTCGTGGATGCCGGCGCGACGCTCGTAGCGCACGCGCCGGTACAGGTGAAGCCAGGGGAGTGAGGGCGCTCGATCAGCCAGCGCTTGCGGCCGAGGCCGGAGTCGTGCGGATCGCCAGGCCTCGCGACCTCACATTGACCCTGCGGCGGGCGAGCCCGCACCGCTTACCCCGGGCAAGAGCCTGAATCAGGGGTGGATCTTCTCGCCGCGCTCAAGCATGCCGACGAACTCGCGCAGCCGCCGCTCGCGCGTCTCCGGCTTCTTCGCGTCGCCGAGGCGGTAGACGATCGCGTAGCGGTTGGCGCTGTCGAGCTCGGCGAAGAACTCGGCCGCGGCGGGATTGGCGTCGAGCTCGCGCCGCAGGTCACCCGGCACCTCCGCCGCGCGCTGGCCCTCGTAGGCGGCCTCCCAGCGACCATCGGCTTTGGCCGCTTCGACCTCGGCCAGCCCCGCCGGTCGCATCGCGCCGGCTGCGAGCAGTGCTTCCGCCTTCTCGCGGTTGATCTTCGACCAGCGGCCGCCGGGGCGGCGCGGTGTGAACCGCTGCAGGAAGTGGCGCTCGTCGAGGCCGCGCTTCTGGCTGTCAATCCAGCCGAAGCAGAGCGCCAACTCCAATGCCTCTGCATAGGTGACGCTCGGCGGCTCGGTCCCCTTCTTGGCGATCTTCAGCCAGAGCCCCCGGGACTCGGCGTGGCTCTCCTCCAGCCAGGCCTCGAGCTCGGCCGGCGTGGCGAAGAGCAGGGTGGGCAGCTCGTCAGGCATCGGCGGCATTCTCGCTCAGAGGCATTATGAAAGGGGTTCCAAGGGAAACGGTTGCCGCATATATGGAGCCCGCCCCGTTTCGCGCCGTCGCTGAGCGCGACGGCAATACCGAGGCATCGGCACCCACATCGATCGCGAGTCTGATCGCCTCCCCGACCCTGCCGGCCGCCCAGACCCCGGCTGGCAACCTGTGAGTCCGCAGTTCCCGCTTGACGCCGCGAGGTCACGGCCCCTCCCTCGCGCCCGACTCTCTGCCCACCTTGCTCGCGGTCCAGTTGCGGTGGGTCGATCTCCCTCTCGTGTCAGTTGCCGCAGTCCGGCTCGCGCCGCACCGCCCTCGCCGCCCCGCAAGCCGCTGCTGCAATCGCTGGCCGAGGAGATCCGGGTGATCAGCCGCGCGGAGGTCTATCCGTCTTTGCTTTGACCGCGGTTCGACCACCGTCAAGGTCAGTGCCCCCGCCGGGATTCGAACCCGGGCCGCGCGGCTTAAAAGGCCGCCGCTCTAACCAACTGAGCTACAGGGGCGAGGGGGTCATGGTAGTCGCCCACCGGGCCTCAGGAGAGCTCGGGAAGGCCCTCCGCCGAAGTCGACGCCTCGGCGTGCAGGCGGCGTGGGATGCGGCCCGCCCGGCTGGCGGCGAGGCCGGCCTCGACCGCCCCGCGGAGCGCCCCGGCCATCGCCGCCGGGTCCTCGGCGCCGAATATCGAGCTGGCCGCCATCACCGCCGAGCAGCCGAGCTCCATCGCCAGCGCCGCGTCGGAGGCGGTTCCGACGCCCGCGTCGAGGATCACGGGCACGCCGGCACGCTCGACGATGATCGCGAGGTTGTAGGGGTTGCGGATGCCCGCGCCGGACCCGATCGGCGAGCCAAGCGGCATCACGGCCGCGCAGCCGACGTCCTCGAGCCGGCGGGCGAGGATCGGGTCGTCGTTCGTGTATGGGAGGACGGTGAAGCCCTCGCCGACCAGCGTCTCGGCCGCGTCGAGCAGCTCGACGGCGTCGGGATAGAGGGTGCGGTCGTCGCCGATCACCTCGAGCTTTATCCAGTCGGTCTGGAAGGCCTCCCGCGCGAGGCGGGCGGTGGCGACCGCGTCGCGCGCGGTGAAGCAGCCGGCCGTGTTGGGGAGGGCGAAGAGGCCGAGGCGGTCGAGGACGTCGAGGACAGAGCCCTTCGCGGCGGGGTCGATGCGGCGCAGGGCGACCGTGACGATCTCCGCGCCGGAGGCGGCGAGCGCCTCCTCCATCTGCTCGAGCGAGCGGAAGCCGCCGGTGCCGGCGATCAGCCGCGAGGACCACTCGCGACCGCCGAGCTCCCAGGCTTCGGCGCCGCCCTGGATCGCGGCGAGGATCTCGACGCTCTGCCCCTCGGCAAGGGGGGTCGAGGGCCACTCGGCGCGCGGAACGACCTCGCCGTCGAGGGCGACGGCGACGCCCCGCGCACCCTCGGCGGGCTCTGCGCCCGCCTCCCTCACCGCGTCTGCCAGGAGGGCGCCGTCCGGCAGGTCCATCGAAACCCCGTTGAGGCTGATCCTCATCATCCGCCCCTCCTCCCGCTGAGTTCGCGTTTATCCGCCCCATTCGCGGATAAGTGCGAACTCAGCGGGGCCTGGAGGGGTGGGTCGGCGAGCAGGTCGGCGACGAGGTCCGCGGCCAGCGGGGCGAGCAGGATGCCGTTGCGGTAGTGGCCGGTGGCGAGGACGAGGCCCTCGAGCTCGCCGGGGCCGACGATCGGCAGGTTGTCCGGCGTCCCGGGGCGCAGGCCCGCCATCGCCTCGACCAGCTCCATCTCGGCGACCTCGGGGAGCAGGCGGTAGGCCTCGCGCAGCAGCTCGTGCACCCCGCCGGCGGTGACCGCGGTGTCGAAGCCCCGCTCCTCCACCGTCGCGCCGACGATCAGCCGGCCGTCCGCGCGCGGGACGAGGTAGACGCGCTCGGAGGCGACGATCCGGCCCAAGGGGGCCTCGCCGCCAGGGCCGTCGGCCCCCTCGACCCCGAGCGCCGGGCGCAGCTCGAGGATCTCGCCCTTCACCGGGCGCACGGGCGGGCGGGCCGCCTCGGGCAGCCACGCGGCGGATCCCGACCAGGCCCCGCAGGCCAAGACGACGGAGGCGGCGTTCAGCTCATCGCCGGCCGCGGTGCGCACGCCGACGAGGCGCTCGCCGGCCAGCAGGGCCTCGGTCGCCTCGGTCCCCGCCCGAACCGCGACGCCCTCGCGGTCAAGCGCAGCGAGCAGCGCGGCGCTCAACGCCCGCGGGTCGACCGACCCCTCCCCGGGAGCGAGCACGCCGCCGGCCAGCGAGGGTGTCAGGCCGGGCTCGAGCTCCCGGCAGCGGCTCGGCGGCAACCACTCGGCCTCGAGCTCGAGGCTGCGCTGGAGGTCGTGGACGCGCGCGCAGCTGCTCGGCCTCGTCGCGGTCGAGCGCGACGTGCAGGGCGCCGCCCCGCTCGTAGCCGGTCTCCACACCCGTCGCCTCCTCGAGCTCGGCGACGAAGGCCGGGTAGCGGCGGCGGGCCTCGAGGGTGCAGCTCGAGCAGCTCGGGCTCGCCGAAGGTCAGCTCGCCGACGGGTGCCAGCATTCCGGCGGCGACCCGGGTGGCGCCGGCGGGCGGGCGGCCGCGATCGAGGACGGCGACGGCGGCGCCGCGCTGCGCCAGCGCGCCAGGCGCAGCCGAGGCCGATCACCCCGGCTCCGACGACCACCGCGTCGTAGATTTGCGCTCTACCGCTCATCGTTGCCTCCGCCGGCATTACCCGGATCAGGTCCAGACGGTCGGTGGCCTCGGTGCCACCCTCTCAGCCCTCTCGGGCTCCCGTACGTCACCCGATGCTACCCCGACGGCGGGCTCGGCAGGCCATAATTGGACGACGATGAGCCTTCCCCCAGCCAGAGGCAGCCGGGCCGCTGCGCCACGAGCGGCTGCGCACCGCGCGCCTCTACTTCGTCTGCGACGCCCGGCCGCGCGACGGCGAGCTGGAGCCGATGCTGCGCGCCGCCCTCAACGGCGGCGTCGACATCGTCCAGCTGCGCGAGAAGGAACTGCCCGACCGCGAGATCGAGCTCGCGGCGCTCACCTTCCGCCGCCTCTGCGACACCTACAGCGCCCTGTTCATCGTCAACGACGACCCGGAGCTGGCGCGCGCCTGCGACGCCGACGGCGTTCACGTCGGACAGGACGACATGCCGGTCGCGGAGGCGCGCGCGCCTGCTCGGGCCGGACGCGATCATCGGCCTCTCAACCCACTCCGAGGAGCAGATCGCCGCGTCCGCCGAGCAGCCGGTCGACTACATCAGCGTCGGCCCGATCTGGGAGACGCCGACCAAAGAGGGCCGGCCGGGCGTCGGCCTCGGCCTCGTCCGGCACGCGGCCGAGCGCGCCCCCCACCCGTTCTACGCGATCGGCGGCATCGACTCCTCCAACGCGGCGGAGGTGGTCGCCGCGGGTGCCGGCAGGCTCGGCGTCGTGCGAGCGATCCGCGACGCCGACGCGCCCGGCGAGGCGGCCGAAGCGCTGCGCTCGGCGCTTGCCGGCGTCGGCGGGGCACCGGGTGGCTGAGCCGCCGCAAGCGCAAGGGCCGCCCCGACCGCCGTGAGCGGATGGAGAGGGGCTACGCGAAGGCGGAGACCCGCAACCGCGAGGCGCGCGAGGCGCTCGAGCCGCTGGCGGAGGGCGAGCGGCCGCTGGTGGTGACGATCGGCGCGGCGATCTCGGCGCTGCTCGCGCTCTCGATCCTCGGCCGGCTATCTGGCAGGAGTCGAGGTCGACGGCGAAAAACCCCGTCTCGCCCAGGTCCTCGCCCCGGCGCTGCTGATGGCGGTGATGGCCTGGGGCATGTGGCGGGCGCGGTACTGGGCGGTTCTCGGCTTCCAGCTGCTGCTCGTCTTCCTGATCTTCAGCGCCGTCTTCGGGCTTCTCGTGCAGGCGGCCAACGTCGCCCAGTTCGCCGCGACGCTGGCGCTGCTGGCCGTCTCCGGTCCTTCTTCTTCTTCATGGTCAAGGCGATGGCGCGCATCCAGATGCCTCAGCGCAAGTAGGCCTCGGCGGCGGCGGCCGACCCGCCTCCTCTATAGGCTCGACCCTGGCCGACTCCTTCGACGTATCGTGATCGGCGGCGGGCCCGGCGGGTACGTCGCCGCGATCCGCGCCGCACAGCTCGGCAAGAACACGGCCGTGGTCGAGCGCGACAAGCCCGGCGGGCGCTGCCTCAACTACGCCTGCATCCCGGCGAAGACGGTGCTGCGCACGGCCGAGCTCTACGACGAGGCGCGCAACGGGGCCGAGCTGGGCGTCGTCGGTCGAGGGCGTCTCCATCGATTGGGAGGCCCTCGGGAAGCGCCGGGCCGCCGTCTCCGAATCGCTCTCCGGCGGCGTGAAGATGCTCTGGGAGAAGAACAAGGTGACCGTGATCGAGGGCGAGGGCTCGCTCGACCCGGACGCCAACGTCAGGGTCGGCGACGACGTCCACGAGGCCGGCGCCGTGGTCCTCGCGACCGGCTCGGTCGGCGATGCCGATCCCCGGCGTCGAGTTCGGCGACCGGGTCCTGGACACCTGGGGCGCCTGGTCGCTTCCCGAGCAGCCGGAGCGGATCGCCGTCGTCGGCGCCGGCGCCTCCGGCGCCGAGATCGCCTCCGCCTACGCTCGCTTCGGCGACCGAGGTGACTGCTGATCGAGATGCTCGACCAGATCCTCCCGCCGAGGACAGGGATATGGCCAGGGTGGTCGAGCGCGCCTTCAAGAAGGAGGGCATCGCAGATCTCCACCGGCGCCCCGGTCGAGAACGTCGAGGCGGGCGACGACTCGGTCAAGTTCACCTACGGCGACGACTCGGCGGAGGTCGACTACCTCTGCATCGCCGGCGGCCGCTCCCCCGACGTCGAGGGGCTCGGCCTGGAGGAGGCGAGGTCGAGCTCGGCCAGCGCCGGCAAGGTCGTGGTCGACGAGTACCAGCGCACCTCGAACCCGAAGGTCTACGCGATCGGCGACCTGGTCAACGCCAAGGCGCTCGCCCACAAGGCCTCGGAGGAGGGCGTCGTCGCGGTCGAGCACGCCGCCGGCGTCGACGACCCACCCGGTCGACCAGAATCTCGTCTGCGGCGCGACCTTCTGCCACCCGCAGGTCGCCAGCGTCGGGCTCACCGAGGCGGCGGCGAAGGAGGCCGGGCCACGACGTCAAGGTCGGCAAGCAGAAACTGGGCGGCGTCGGCGGCGCGACCGTCTACGACGACAAAGACGGCCTGGTCAAGCTGGTCGTCGACTCCAAATACGGGGAGATCCTCGGTGCCCACGTCGTCGGCAACAGGGCCTGCGACATGATCGCCGAGCTGGTCGCGACGATGGCGCTGGAGGGCGGCTACCAGGAGCTCGCCCGGATCGTCCACCCGCACCCGACGATCTCCGAGGCGATCCTCGAAGCGGCCCGCGCCGTCGATGGCTCAGCGACCCACGCCTAGGCGGCGCGGACGCGGAAGCGAGCGAGAGCGGAGCACCCGCCGCTGTGCCTTCTACTTCGACCTCGGAAGCCCCTACGCGTACCTGAGCGCCGAGCGGCTCAGCCCGCTCTTCGCCGAGGCCGGGCTCGAGCAGCCCGAGTGGCGGCCGATCCTGCTCGGCGGCCTCTTCCGCCATTTCGGCCGCGACTCGTGGGCGAACGGGCCGGGCCGCGAGGAGGGGATCGCCGAGGTCGAGCGGCGCGCCGCCGCCTACGGGCTGCCGCCGCTGTCCTGGCCCGAGCCCTGGCCGGGGAACGGCCTCTTCGCGATGCGGGCGGCGACCTTCGCCAAGCAGACCGGGCGGGCCGTCTCATTCGCCCTCGCCGGCTTCCGTCAGGCCTTCGCCGGCCGGCCGCGACCTCAGCGATCCCGACAACGTGCTGGTCGCCGCCGCCGCCTGCGAGCTGCATCCCAAGGCCGTGACGCAGGCGGTCGCGACCAGGGCGGTCAAGGACGCGCTGCGCGAGGCGACCGAGCAGGCGGCCGAGCTGTGGTGTATTCGGCGTGCCCTCGATCGTCGTCGACGAGGAGGTCTTCTGGGGGGACGACAGGCTGGAGGAGGCGGTCGAGGCCGCGAGCTAACCTCGTGGGGGTGCCCGATCTCCCCGACGCCCCCACCTGTTACGAGCTGCTCGCCCGGATGAGCCTGATCCGGCGCTTCGAGGAGGAGGCCGGCCGGCAGTACCAGCGCGCCAGGGCCGGCGGCTTCCTCCACCTGGCGATCGGCGAGGAGGCGACGATCCTCGGCACCACCTCGGTGATGCGCGAGGAGGACTACCTGATCGGCACCTACCGCACCCACGGCCACGCGATCGCCCGCGGCACCGAGCCGCGAGCGGGTCATGGCCGAGCTCTTCGGCCGGGTCGACGGGACCAGCGGCGGCCGCGGCGGCTCGATGCACATCTTCGACGGCGAGCGGCGCTTCATGGGCGGCTACGGGATCGTCGGCGGCAACCTGCCGATCGCCGCCGGCCTGGCGCTCTCCTCCGAGTACAAGGGCGAGGACGCGGTCACCGTCTGCGTCTTCGGCGACGGCGCCTCCAACGCCGGCAACTTCGGCGAGACGATGAACCTCGCGGCGCTCTGGAAGCTGCCGATCCTCTTCATCGTCGAGAACAACCTCTACGGCATGGGCACCTCGGTCGAGCGCCACTCCGCCCAGACCGACCTCTCGAAGAAGGCCGAGGGCTACGGCGTCAGCGGCGAGCGGATCGACGGCATGGACGTGATCGCGGTCCGCGAGGCGGTCGCCGAGGGAATCCGCCTGGCCCGCGAGGATCGGCGCCCGACGATGATCGAGGCCTTCACCTACCGCTACCGCGGCCATTCGGCCGCCGACCCGGAGGTCTACCGCGAGACGCGAGGAGGTCGAGGAGTGGCAGCGGCGGGACCCGATCGAGACCTTCGCGCGTCGCTGTGTCGAGGCCGGCGTGCTCGGCGAGCGCGAGGTGGACGGAGATCGCGCGACAAGGCCGAGGAGGAGGTGCTGGCCGCGGTCGAGTTCGCCGAGGCCTCACCGGAGCCGGAGCTCGACACCCTCTACGAAAACCTCTACGTGCTCGACAGCGGGCGGCCTGGTACGCGGTCGACGAGCGCAGCCCCGAGCCGCACCGGGGCGAGCGCGAGGACGAGTCGATGCCCGAGGCCGCCCGCGAGCTGGCCGAGGCCGGCGCCGCCTACGCCGGGCAGCCGCCGGCGCCGCGGCCGAACCCCGCCCGCGACGGCGACGCCCAGGAGGGTGCAGAGCCGGACGTCGCGGAGGAGGAGGGGGGCCCGCCGGAGTGGCCGAGGAGGTCGAGGACTGATGGCGACGCTGCGCATGCGCGAGGCGCTGCGGGACGCGATGGCCGAGGAGATGCGGCGCGACGAGGGCGTCTTCGTGATGGGCGAGGACGTCGGCGTCTTCCAGGGAGCCTTCAAGGTGACCGAGGGGCTGCTCGAGGAGTTCGGCGAGCGGCGGGTTCGCGACACGCCGATCTCCGAGAACACGATCGTCGGCGCCGGGGTCGGCGCGGCGATGGGAGGGCTGCGCCCGATCGTCGAGCTGATGACGGTCAACTTCTCGCTGCTCGCCCTCGACCAGATCGTCAACCACGCGGCCGCGATCCCCTACATGTTCAACGGCCAGGCGCGGGTGCCGATGGTGATCCGCATGCCCGGCGGCGGCGGCCACCAGCTCGGTCCGACCCACTCGCACAGCTTCGAGGCCCTCTACCTGCAGGTGCCCGGGCTGCTCGTCGCCTGCCCCTCGACCCCCGCCGACGGCAAGGCGCTGCTGAAGACGGCGATCCGCGACGACAACCCGGTCGTCTTCATCGAGCACGAGAGCCTCTACGGCAGCCGCGGCGAGGTCGCCGAGGACGGCGACGAGGTGCTGTCGCTTCGGCGAGGCGGCGGTGCGGCGCGAGGGCGGCGACGTGACGATCATCGGCCTCCTGAAGATGGCCCAGGTCGCCGAGGACGCGGCGCGCGCCCTCGCCAACGAGCACGGCGCCGAGGCGGAGGTGATCGACCCGCGCACGCTGCGCCCGCTCGACCTCGACACGATCCTCGAGTCGGTCCGCAAGACCAACCGGGCGGTGATCGTCGAGGAGGGATGGCCGCACGGCGGGGTCGGCGCGAACATCGCGACCCTGATCACCGAGCAGGCCTTCGACCACCTCGACGCGCCCGTGCAGCGGGTGACCGGCGCCGACGTGCCGATGCCCTACTCGAAACGGATGGAGCAGGCCGCGATCCCGCACGAGGAGAACGTGGTCAGGCCGCCCTTGCCGCGCTGGAGGGGAGCATCTGATGGGCGAGCTGGTGATGCCGCGGCTGTCGGACTCGATGGAGGAGGGCACGATCCTCCAGTGGCTGAAGCAGGTCGGCGACGAGATCGCGGTCGGCGACGAGCTGGTCGAAATCGAGACCGACAAGGCGAACATGGCCTACGAAAGCGACCTCGCCGGGACGCTGACCGAGATCCTGGCCGAGGAGGGCGAGACGCTGCCGATCGGCGAGCCGATCGCGCGGATCGGCGACTCGGGTCAGGGTTCAGGCGCCTCGGCCGCGGGGCCTGCCGCGGCTTCGCGAGGGGCCGGCGGGCGGAGCGCTCCGGCCGCCGTCCTCGACCCCTCGACATCCGCGCCACCCGCAGGAGAGGCGTCGGGGGCAGCGGCCGAATCCCGGCCGCGCAGCCGAGCACCCGGGCGGAGACGGGGGGCCCGGCGGCGAGGCGGAGCGGACGGGCGGGTGAAGGCGTCGCCGCTCGCGAGGCGGATGGCGGAGGAGCGGGGCGTGGACCTCGCCCGGCTTCGCGGCTCCGGGCCCGGCGGCCGCGTGATCAAGGCTGGATGTGGAAAAGGCGGCTTCCGGCGTCCAGGCCGAGGGCGGCCGGGCACCCGCGGCGGGGTCCGAGGACGGGCGGGCCCGCAAGCGGCCCCCGAGCGCCGCCCGGGGCCACGCTCGGCGAGGCGGCGGCCGCGTCCCGCCGACGACCGGCACGGCCGGCGGTCGAGACGGCCAAGGGCGAGGTCCCCACGAGGAGCCCTCCAAGCTGCAGACCACGGTCTCCCGCCGGATGGCGGAGTCGAAGGCGACCGCCCCGCACTTCTACCTCGAGGCCGAGGTCGACATGACCAGGGCGGTGGAGGCGCGAGGCCGGGTCAAGGAGCTCGCCGCCCCCGACCTCAACGTCCCCTCCTTCAACGACATGGTCGTCAAAGCGGCCGGCGCTCGCCCTGCGCGAGCACCCACGCGCCAACGGCGCCTACCGCGATGGGCGCTTCGAGCTCTACTCGCGCGTCAACGTCGGAATCGCCGTCGCCGCCCGCGACGCCCTCGTCGTCCCCACCGTCTTCGACGCCGACCGCAAGGGCCTCTGGCAGATCGGCAACGAGTCGAGGGCGCTGGCCGAAAAGGTCCGCGAGGGCATCGATCACCCCGCCCGAGCTCTCCGGCGCGACCTTCACGGTCTCCAACCTGGGGATGTTCGGCATCGACAGCTTCGCGGCGGTGATCAACCCGCCGCAGGCGGCGATCCTCGCCGTCGGCGCGATTCGCGAGCGCCCGGTCGTCCGCGAGGGCGAGCTCGACGACCGCGCACCTGATGCGGCTCAACCTCGCCTGCGACCACCGCATCCTCTATGGCGCCGAAGGCGCCGAGTTCCTGGCCCGCATCGTCGGCCTTCTCGAAGAGCCCTTCTCCCTCGCCCTTTGATCGCCGAGTGATCGCTTAGGGGGTCCATGACCCCCGGCGATCACTCGAGGTCCGGCGCCGCCGTCGGGCGCCGCCGGCGATCGGTTGTCAGCAGGTCTTGGGGGCGCCGGTGAAGGCGTTCCAGGCGCGGTCGAGGGCGAAGTCGGCGGTGACCCGGAAACGACCCGGGCGTGCGGCGCGAACCAACGTCCAGTCGCCGTGGCGGAGCAGGCAGCCCTGGCCACGGGCGATCGACCAGTAGGGGGTGAAGCTGACGCGGACGAGGAAATCGCCCGGCCGGGACACGTCGAGCGCGAAGCCCTGGCGGCCGATCCAGCGGGTGCGGGCCGCGGCGCCGTCCAGCGGCTGCACCAGCGGCCGCGGGTCGTCGACCTCGTAGACGCGCCAGTGAGGCGAGGCCCAGCGCAGGGTCAGATAGGGCGGATTCGCGAGGATCAGGCGGCGCTCGGCGACGGCCGAGTAGTCGAGGGGCGCGTCCGGAAGGGCGACGAAGCGGACCGCGTTGGCGCGCAGCCAGGAGCTGTAGGCGGCGTCGGTGAGGCGCCCGTCCGGTAGAAGATGCCCTCGCGCGTCGTTTCGAGCTGCCGCAGCCAGCCTCTGGCGAGTTCTACGCGCGGGCGCCAGATAGGCGGACTCCCAGTGGTTCGCCGTCGGCGGCACCTCGACCCTCACCCCGGGGCCGCCGCCGTTGTCGCGCAGCCAGCGGGCCACCGGCTGGAAGTAGGCGGCGGCGGTCGAGGGGTCGCCGACGCTGCGGGCGATCTGGCTGACGCTCGCGGTCACCTGCCAGTAGAGGCCGCCTGCCATGAACACCGCCAGCACCCAGGCCGAGACCTCGTGGGCGGCGGGCGAGCACCACCGCGGCGAGCACCGGCCCGCCGAACAGGGCGCCGAGCCGCATGGCGTTGCCGCCCATCGGGTTGGGCACCAGCCAGACGACGGTCGCGACCAGCATGTAGGAGGCGATCACCCAGCGCAGCTGTCGCTCCTCGGAGCGCAGGCCGCGGGTGACGTAGAGCGCCGTGCCGCACCAGACCGGTATCGCCACGTAGGAGGAGACGCTGAAGGGGAACCGGCCCGGCCTCGGGGAAGGCGAGGTTGGGAGCGAGGACCAGGCCGAGCGCGATGGCGGCGACCCAGACGGCGGCACGGCTGAGGGGGCGGCCGCGCTCCACCGCGCCGACGCCGACCACCCCGGCGAGGAAGGCGGCGGCGACGGGGCTCGAGAGCGCGCAGCAGGCGGCGGCGAGCGCCGCCCCTGCCGCCCCGCCCCACCTGCAGGGCGCGCAGCGCCGCGAGGCCGAAGGCGACGCCGAGCGCGAAGGTGAGCTGGCCGTCGGCGAGCAGGGTGACGACGCCGGCGGCGAACCAGAGCGTCGCCCAGCGGGCGTCCTCCCCCCAGCGGTCGCGGACCAGGCGGTCGAAGAGATAGGAGGAGGAGACGACCGCCGCGGCGCCGACCGCCTGCGGGCCGACCAGGGCAGCCAGCGGCGGAAAGAGCACGCTGTAGGTGAGCGTGTAGTGCCCCCCGTACCAGCTGCCGTTCCAGATCGCCATGCCCGCGCGCTGGAACAGCTCGGCGCGGAAGACCTGGGCGGCGAGGTCGCCGACCTGCGGGTCCCAGGCGAGCATCGCCGCGGCGAGGGCCGCGCTGAGCGCGACCGCCGGCAGCCAGTCTGGTCGGAGGGGCTTTGACTGGACCATTGGTTGGGCGAAGGATAGGAGACGCTCTGGAGAGGCGGCGAGGCCGCCGTGCAACGATTTCGTCGGTGAGCGCCGAGATCCTCGTGGTCAGCTGCGGGCTCCTCCCCTACGAGGAGGGACTCGTGCTGCAGCGGCGTGTCGAGGCGGCGAGGCAGGCGGAGCGAGGTCCCCGACGTCCTCCTGCTGCTCGAGCACCACCCGGTCTATACGCGAGGGCGCCGGGCTCGAGCCGGAGGAGCTGCCGATGGGCGTCGAGTGGTACGAGGCCCAGGGGATCGAGGTCGTCGACACCGATCGCGGCGGCCGCGTCACCTACCACGGCCCGGGCCAGCTCGTCGGCTACCCGATCGTCTCCCTGCGGCCCTACGGCGACGACGTGATCGGCTTCGTGCGCGGCCTCGAGCGGGTCGCGATCTCGGCGCTCGCGTCGCACGGGGTCGAGGCGGGGACGATCGAGGGGCAGACCGGGGTCTGGACGCGGGCGAGCCGCCGGCGCGTCGCGGCGGCGCGGAAGATCGGCTCGATCGGCATCCACGTCAGCCGCGGCGTCACGACCCACGGTCTGGCGATCAACGTCAACAACGACCTGCAGCCGTTCGAGTGGGTGGTCCCCTGCGGGATCGAGGGCTGCAGGGTGACCTCGCTGGGCCGCGAGCTCGGCGCCGAGCAGGAGATCGGGTCCTTCGCCGCGACGATCGCCTCCCGCTACGGCGAGGAGTTCGGTCGCGAGCCGGTCCGCCGGGCCCGACCGGCTGGAGGCGGCGCTCGGTACGCTCGCTCCATGAGCGCGGAGCGAGCAGCCCCTCCCGACCCGGCCCCCGGCGCCCCGGACGAGGCGCGAGGTCCACGCTGCACCCGCTCCCGCGCCAACCCGGGCGGGACCGCGGCCGAGACCGCCGGCGCCCTGCCCTTCCGGCGCGCCCGCAAGCCCCGGTGGCTGAAGGTGCCGGCCCCGGGAGGGCCGAACTACCGGCGCCTGAAGGCGACGATCGGCTCCGACAACCTGCACACGGTCTGCGAGGAGGCCAACTGCCCCAACGTCGGCGAGTGCTGGGAGCGCGGCACCGCGACCTTCATGATCCTCGGCGACACCTGCACCAGGCGCTGCGGCTTCTGCAACGTGAAGACCGGGGTGCCGACCTGGAACGACCCGCTGGAGCCGCTGCGGGTCGCCAACCAGGTGAAGCGGATGGGCCTGCGCCACGCGGTCGTCACCTCGGTCGACCGCGACGACCTGCCCGACTACGGGGCCAGCGCCTTCGTCGGCGTGATCCGCTCGATCCGCATGCAGGCGCCGGGCTGCAGGGTCGAGGTCCTGACGCCCGACTTCCGCGGCCAGGAGATGCCCCTGGCCAGGGTGATCGCCGAGCGGCCGGACGTCTTCAACCACAACGTCGAGACCGTCCCCCGCCTCTACCCGAGGGCGAGGCGCGGCTCGAAGTTCCTGCGCTCGGCGCGGGTGCTGAGGATGGCGAAGGAGATGGGCGGCGACGACGTGGTCACCAAGTCCGGCCTGATGGTCGGCCTCGGCGAGTCCTTCGAGGAGATGGTCGAGGCCTTCGGGATCCTCCGCGAGCACCGTGTCCAGGTGCTGACCGTGGGCCAGTACCTGCGCCCGACCGAGAACCACCTGCCGGTGGTCCGCTACTGGCACCCGGAGGAGTTCGAGGCGCTGGAGAGGGCGGCCTACGGGCTCGGCTTCGAGTCGGTCGCCTCGGGGCCCCTGGTGCGCTCCAGCTACCACGCCGACCAGAACCTCCCCCGGCCGGCCGCCGCCGCAAGCTAGGAGGGCGGGGCGACCCGTGCGGGTGCGCCTCAGGCGAGCTCGAGCTTCTCGGGGTTCGCGGGGTCGAAGTGGACCTCGAGGGTGCGCCCGGCCTCGATCCGGCCCAGGCGGCCGGCGGAGAACTTGCGCTTGACCTGAAACGGCGTGCCACCGCCCTTCGGCCATACCTCGAGCGTCAGCTCGACCATCTGGTAGCCGTCGACGGATCCCGCCGTCCCGGTCACATCGAGGATCGTGGCCCTGCCGCGTGCGGTTCCCGGCGAAGGCCTGCGTCGCCGGCCCGGAGCGCCGAGGTAGGCGAGCAGCAGCCCGCTCAGCCCGCAGCCGAGGGCGACGCCGAGCGCGCCGAGCCTCGCCTCCTCCATGGGCGGCGCCACTGCGAGCACCAGGCCGGCCAACCCGAGAGCCAGGAGAAGGAGCCCGGTGAGGAACACGAGAAGAACCTATCCGGGCGGGCGCCCTGGCGATAGGGTCGGCGCGTAAACCCCGGGGAGCTGCGCAGGGTCCCCTGAGAAGAAGGAGCACAGCGAAGATGGGCATGTTCAAGGACATGAGGGACCTGAGCAAGGCCGGCAAGCAGATGAAGAAGGAACGTGGCGGCAGCCTGAAGATGATGAAGGACGGGCTCGCCCAGGCAAACCAGATGGTGCAGCAGGTCCAGGGCGACCAGGAGCTGGCCGAGCGGCTCGCCAACGAAGGGGTCGATGCGACGGCGACGATCGTCTCGATGCAGGCCACCGGCTCCAACGTCAACATGCAGCCCGAGCTCCAGTTCGAGCTGACGGTCGACGTCGGCGGCAGCCAGTCGACGGTCAGCCACCGCCAGGTGGTGTCGCCGGCGGTGATCGGCCAGCTGCAGCCCGGTGCACAGATCCCGGTCAAGGTCGACCCGAACGACCACTCGCAGCTGATGATCGGCCTCGCAGGCTAGGGCACCGGGATGGAGCCAGCCGGGATCGAACCGGCGACCTCCGCCTTGCAAAGGCGGCGCTCTGCCAGCTGAGCTATGGCCCCGTGGGGTGAATTCTAGGTGCGTCCCGCGCGCCGGGCGCGGATCAGTCGTCGATTCGGCCCCTGAGGGGGGTCGAATCGACGGCCCGATCTTCTAGTCGTCGAAGTCGAAGTCCTTCGGCGGCTTCTGCTCGAACCAGAGCTGATCGTCCTCCGGGGCCTCCTCGAGGAAGTCCGGGGTCTCCTCGAGGACGTCCTCCTCGCCGTCGCGGGAGGCAGCGGGATCCGGCTCGGGCTCCTCGGGCTCGGGCGGGCGCGGCTCGTGCTCCGCTGACGGCGGCTCCGGCTCCTCCTCGGGCTCCGGCTCCTCCTGGGCGTCGGCGGGCGGTGCCTCGAGGGCCTGGTCGAGCTCGTCGGAGAGCCTCTGCTCGTCGAAGAAGTCGTCGTCCTCCTCGTCGTCCTCATCGCCCTCCTCCGGGGGCGCCGGCGGGACGCTCGCGGCGAGCTCCTCCTCGACGTCGTACATCTGCGTCGGCTCCTCTGCGATCGCCTCGCGCTCGGCGGTGGTGTGGCCCTCGCCGGGGAGATCGGTGATCGCCTCGTGTTCGCCGGCCGGCTGCTCCTCATCAGCTGGGCCCTGGTCCGCGATTCTCGACCCCGGCTCGGCGGTAGGCTCGGGCTCATCGAGATCCTCGGCGGGCGGCGCCTCCTCGATCGGGGCAGGGGGCGCCTCCTGGATGTCGGCGAACCCCTCGGCCGGCTCGCGCCGTGGCGCGGGCTCCTGCTCATCCGGCACAGCCTCGACCTGCGCCTCTCGATCGCCCAGGTCGGGCTGCGACATGAACTCGGTCGGGGCCTCGGCCTCCGCCGACTCCAAATCCGATTCGGCCTCCGGCCGCTCGCCCGGGCCGAAGGCCTGGTCCTCGAGCTCCTTGATCTCGGAGTCGTCGGCGCCGTGCTGGCGCTTCAGCTCCAGGTGCTCCCTGATTGCCTCGTCGAGAATTCCCATACCGATTTCCTCGGGAAGCTAAACCCTATGCGGTCATCGTCGTCGGCGCGAGTGCCCTGGGACGATCCTCCCAATCAGGAGCGGGGCCGGTCGCCCGCACCCTCTGACCGTCCATGTGACAGGCCTTGTCATAAAGGCCACGAGGTGGGAGGATCGCGCCGAATCGGGTCACGATGGGAGGGAACGTGCAGGAAAAGAGCAGCTGGGAGCGATTCGGGCCGCTGAGCGGCGTCATCTTCGTGGCGATCGTCATCGCCGTGTTCGCGATCGGCGGGTCGACGCCCGGCGAACACGAGAGCGCGGCGACCGTCCAATCCTTCTACGAAGCCCACCACGACAAGCAGACGAACCTCACCTTCGTGATGATGATCGCGATCCCGTTCGTCCTGCTCTTCGCCAGCTCACTGCGCCATGACCTGCGCCGCGCCGGGGGCACGGGTCAACTCGCCAATGCGGCATTCGGCGGCGGGGTGCTGCTCGCGGCCGGGCTGGCAATCCTCGCCTCCGTGCACCTGGCGCTCGCCGACGCGGCGGGCAGCGCGAATACGATCGCCACCGCGCAGACGCTCAACGTGCTCGACAACAACGACTTCATCCCGATGGCCGCCGGCCTCGCCATTCTGGTCCTCGCGGCCGGGCTCTCCGTGCTGCGCCACGGCGGCCTGCCCAGGTGGATGGGCTGGTCCGCCGTCGTGCTCGGTGTCCTCGCCTTCACGCCGATCGGCTTCTTCGCCTTCTTCCTCGAGGGGATCTGGGTGGTGATCGCCTCGATCATGCTGACCTCGGCCCGCGCGGCGGAGGCCGGTGAGCTGCCCGCCCCGCCCGCCCCGCCAGGCGAGGACGTCAGCGCGGCGGGAACGCTGGAGGGCGTCGGCTAGAGCCCCGACCCCCGCCCGTGGGCGGGTATCCTTGGCTCCGCGAGGCCTGCGGGTGCCAGCACCGCGCCCTCGCCCCGCGGGGCTATAGCTCAGTTGGAAGAGCGCCTGGATCGCACCCAGGAGGTCGCCGGTTCGAGTCCGGCTAGCTCCATCGCAAGGCGCCTGGAGGGCCGCTTTGACCAACTGGCGGCGGGGAGGTCGATTGGCGACGGGGAGGTCGATCGCGGGCCAACTAGTAGGGGCGCAAGAGCATGCATGAGGCGCCCGCATCGGAGGACAGCAGGTGCCCAGCTCTCCGCGAGCGGAGAGACGCGAGGCAGGCTCTCGCAGACCTCCTCACTCCTCCTCCTCCCACCCAAGGGACGTCAGGCCACGTGTCCCACGACAGACCAAGCGCGAGCTGTGAGGCGGAAGGGGCCCTCGCCCACACGGAGCCGGCGACGAAGCTCGCCGCGCAGCTCGGCGCGGCGATCGGGTGGGAGCGACGAGGCATAAGCGGTCGAGGGGCCCGATCCGCGCTCCAGCGACCGCCACAGGTCATCGAAGTCGCGATACTCGGCCTCGACGACGAGCGCCGAGACGGCCGGGTTCCGTAGCCCCGCGTCTCGCCACAGTCGCTCGAGCTCGCCTGGCGTGCAGTAAGGCATCGACCGGCCCTCGTCGCTCTCCGCCGCCCCGGGGTCGAGACCAACCGCGGCGTCCCAGAACCGACGCAGGAGCGTCATCTCTGCGGCGTAGTCCCAGACGGCGGCGGCTACCGTGCCGCCCGGTCGCGTCACCCGCCGCATCTCGCGCACGCCCGCTGGCGGATCGCCCATGAAGTTGACCGCCAGCTGGGACAAGCTGACATCGAACGAGTCGTCGCGGAAGGGGAGCTCCTCAGCGGCGGCCAGCCGCACGTCCACACCGGGCAAACGTTTCGTGCAGGCCTCGACGAACGGCGTCGAGGGATCGATCGCGGCGATGCCGTCGGGACCGAGCACCTGGCAGAGCTGCGCCGTCAGCGCTCCCGGTCCGCAGCCGACGTCGAGCACCTGCTGGCCGGTGGACACGTTTGCGACCTCGATCAGCCTTCGAGCCAGCGCCGGCCCGTAGCGGCCGATGTGTCGGTCGTAGGCCTCCGCCGAGGTGCGGAAGCTCGCGGCTCCGGGGGTCTCTGCCACCACCTTCAGTCTCCTTCATGGACCAGCGGAGGAACTGTCTGAACGGCCACGTGCTTGCCCAGACGCACACGGCCATGGCCGGAGGCGCAGCGGACGCAATTAGAGTGGGCTCGATGCTCGCCGATGAGTTCCTTCCCGCCTACGACATCGCCGATGGCGTGGCGACGGTCGTCGATGCCGACCGCGAGACGACCTGGGAGGCGCTGATGGAGGTCGACATGGTCGAGGTCGGGCGCAGCAAGCCGCTGATCGGGGCCCTCGGGGCCCTGCGGATGCTGCCGGAGACGGTCAGCCACCTGCTGCGCGGCGAGCGGCCCCCGGCCCCGCCCGAGCGCCTGCGCCTTCGCGACACAGCAGACGTGCCCTGGCAGAACGGCGGCTGGACGTTGCTGGCCGAACGGCCCGGCGAGGAGATCGCTCTCGGCCTGGTCGGCAAGTTCTGGCGGCCGGTGATCTCCTTCGCGGAGGTCCCCGCCGAGGCGTTCAAGGCCTTCTCGGAGCCCGGCTATGCCAAGCACGTCTACACGCTCGGTGTCCGCGATCTCGACGCCGGAGTGCTGCTGAGAGCCGAGATGCGGGTGGCGACCACCGACGAGCATGCCCGGCGGTGGTTCCGGCGGTACTGGACGTTCGGGATCGGGTCGGGTGCCCACGTGCTAGTCAGCGGCGTCATCGAGCTGGCTCGCGAGCGCGCCGAGGAAGCGGCTGCCAGGGGCGCCGGTTAGTCGACCGGGGCCAGCCGTACTTCGAAGTCTGCGTTTCGCGGTTCGCTCCGCCGCGGGCGCCAGGCGCCGATCCGCCAGCGCCGATCCGCTCGAGGCGGCTTTCTACGGATGGGCACCGGGAGCCGAGATTTAGAGTCGTTGCATGCGACCTACCGAGCCCTTCCGCCGAGAGCACGCTCAGCTGATGGAGCACATAGAGCATCTTGCGGCAGCGGCGCGCGCAATGCCCGGTCTCTCCGAGGACGAGAGAGGGGCCCTTCGGGACCAGATCCTCTCCTTTCTCCGGGGGGTGCTGATTCCGCATGCACTCGCCGAGGAGAAGGTCCTCTACCCAGAGTGGGCGAAGCTGATCGGCTTTGCGGACGCGGCGATTCCGATGGTTCACGACCACGAGGCGATCGTTGACAGAATCGAGCGGCTGGCGGACGTCTCTGTCGCGGAGGTGGATCTCCTCCAGGAGCTGCTGTACGGGCTCTACGCACTGATATCCGTGCACTTCCGCAAGGAGGAGGATCTTCAGCTCCCCGCGTTCGATGCCGATCCCGAGGCCGCCAGGCGGGCAATTGACCGGATGGCCGAAAGCGTCGGCGAGGAGCACTCACACCAGTGACAACCGGGGCCAGGCCCTCGGCCTGGCTCGCCGAGGTCGAGTGCGAGCCGCGACGCTCCGCCTACTGCCTCCGCTGGCGCTTCCTCGACTTGCCCTTGCGATGCTTGGCGAGGACCTTGAAATGCAGGGTCTCTGCCCGAGAGACGAGGCCGCCGGCGTCCCTCACCACCAGGCGCGCCCGGTAGCGGCCCGGCGACAGCCTGCGCCCGGCGAGCTTGCCGCTGAAGCGGATCGTGTTGAGCCCCGCCCTCACCCGCTGGCGCAGCCGTCCCACCCGCCTGAAGCCGTGGCAGCGGCGCTTCTTCAGCAGCCTGCGCAGGGCGCCGGGGCTGCCCGCCTTGCGGCGCAGGGCGCGCAGGCGCCGGCGGGTCAGCGGCAGGCACGCCCTTCCCTTCTTGCCCTTCCTGCGCTTGCCCTTCACGCCCCTGAACTTCTTTTCGAAGGTGAGGGTCGCGAAGCCCGCCGCGCTCGAGGTGAAGCGGAAGACGGCCTTCTGGCCTGGGTGAAGCGTGCGGTCGGAGCTGCGGAAGCCTCCTACCTGCGGCCTGCTCGGCGGAGGCGGAGGCGGCGGCGCGACCGCGGCGGACTCGGGATAGGGATCGAGCGGCACGACCCTGACCGCGCCGCTGAAGTAGTGCGACCAGACGGCGAAGCCGTGGCCGTCGGAGCCGGCGGCGACTTCCGGCTGATGGAATTCCTCGTTGGCGGCGAGCGTGGCGGGCGTCGAGAAGCTGCCGCCGGCGGGGGCGCTGACCGTGTAGCGGAGGCGGTCGTTGGCGTATTGGGAGGACCAGACGACGTGGATGCGGCCGGCCGGGTCCTGGGCGCTGGCGGGTTCCCCGAAGTCGATCTGGTCCTCGATCGCATCTCCCCCTTCGAGGTAGACCGGGGCGCCGAAGCCGTTCGTCGCCGAGTCGAACCGCCGCAGCCCCACCCGGGAGTCGTTGGGGCGGTAGGACAGATAGGTGAGGGTGACGCCGGCCGGGCCGCTGTTCAGCATCGTGTCGCTGTTGTCGCCCTCCGCTCCGGGTAGAACGAGGTCGGTTGCCCAGTTCGCCGCGGTGTTGACGTTGGAGACGCTCAGCGGTGCGCCGTTGTAGACCGCGTACTTGATCGTTTCCAGGTCGTTGGCCGCCGCCACCAGCTTGTTGGAGCCCGGGACGCGGACCACGCTGGGCGTGTAGGCGAAGAGGCCGCCGGTGGCGAATTCGACGCCCGTGCCTTCGGTATAGATGGGACCCTGCTGCGCCTTCACGTTGGGGCCATCGGTTCCCACGTAGGTGTAGGAGCCGTCCAGCCAGATCCCGAGGCCGCCGAAGCTGTTGCCGTTGCCGAGGTCCTCCCCAAGCTGGGTCGGGAGTGAGAAGCTTTGCCCGTTGTCGTTCGAGATCCAGGCGTAGACCCTGTCCTGGGTCCCACTTGGGCAGTTCCAGCAGCCGGCGACGATCACGACCCTGTTCGTGGCCGGGGCGAAGACCTGCGCCCTGCCGGCCGAGAAGGCTTCGCTCCCGGGGAAGGGCAGGGACACCGTGTGGTTGCAGCCGCTTCCCCCGGGGCTGACACGGCAGTAGCCGACCCCGACCGATTCGCCGTTCGTCTCCCAGGCGACGTGGCCGCTCCCGTCGGTGCCGACCGCGACCGTCGGTTCGGTTCCGGAGCCCGCGGTGAACGGGGCGGCGGCCCCGGCGGTGGCGGGCAGGGCCAGGCAGGCGAGGAGGAGCAATAGGGGGAACGGGCCGGTTCGGAGCGTCCTCGGCACGGCTCCGGCCGGGCTCGGCCAACGTCTCATCCTCATGCGTCGATTGAATCCAGCGAGCGGGGCGATGGCAATAGGACGTTCGCCCTATGCGGCGCGGCCGGCCCCCGTGCAGAGAGTCTCCCGGCCCGGCGAGCGGTTTGCCTCGCCACAGCATGGGGGATACATTTGTCCAGCACGTCACACCATCCAGTCAGTCGGGCGCTCTGCTCAGAGCGGGAGGAGATGTGAGGATCTGGACGCGCACGTACCTCGCCGGTGCCCTATCGGGAACCGTCTTGGTCGCCTGGGCGGTCGTCGCCTTTGTGCTGCTGGTGTCCCTGAACCCGATGGCGGACTGGCCGATCTCCGGCCTCGGCCTCGGTGGCCACGACCAGAGCGGTGGGAGTGGGGGTCGCAGTGGAGGTGGAGAGGTCGCGGGGAATGCCGAAACGCCCCATCACGGCCTCGTCGCCGGTTCGCCTGCCACGGCGGGCGCGAGGCCGGGGGCCGCATCGCGCTCGAAGGTCCACCGCGCGGGCGGAGGCGGCGGCAGCGCCGACGGACGTCGACGCTCGAGTAGGTCCAACGGCGGGACCTCATCGGCCCGGGCCGGCGGCGTGGCGCCGCAATCGGTCAGCAGCGCCGACGGCCGCAGCACCGCCCCGCTGCCATCCTCGGCAACCGCGGCCGAGCCGACCGCGCCTTCGGCCCCGCCCGCCCCGCCGGCGGCCGCGGCGGAAGGGGCAATCGACGCACTCGACCCCGGTCGCCAGGGGAAAGGCGAAGGGCGTCCCCAGCGTGACCACCAGCGGCACAACCTCGAAGTCCGTACCGCCCCCCGGGACGGGGACGGCGAGCCACGGCCACGGCCATGGGCGTGGCCGGAGCGGCGGGCCCCCCGTGGCGCCGCCCACCGGCACTCCCGCTGCGACCCACGCGACCGGCCCGCCCGCGGGACCACCCGGCAGCCGGGGCCGGGGCTCAGGGCACTGAGGACGGGCGCTTCCTGCCGCTCAGGGAGCCTGCTCGACGAGGACGGTGTCCTCGTGCGAGTAGGGGGGTGAGCAGACGCAGACGACGACCAGGTCCGAGTCCCCGGTGTTGCGCAGCTGGTGGACCTCCCCCGGCGGAATGACAGCGCAGTCGCCCGCCTCGACCTGCCGCTCCTCGTCCCCGACCCGGAGCAGGCCCCGGCCGGCGCTCACCAGGTAGGCCTCCTCGGAGCTGCGATGGAGATGGGCCGCGGTCTGCGACCCCACTGGAACGGTGGCCTCGGCCACGCTCTGGTTGGCGGCCTTGGCCGCGTAGCCGGGGCCCGCCCACTCGCGGATCGTCGAGCCGTCCTTGGTCCGGTAGGGCTCGAGCTCGGCGTGTCGGGAAATCCGCACGCGCTCGAAGATATCCGGCGAGGGACCCGAGGACGACCCGAGAGGGTCGGAGGCGGTCCCGGGGCCGGCTCAGAACCCCGTGCTCGTCCGCCCGGCGACGGGTATGGCGGTGATCTTCTGCCAGGCCACGTAGATGTTGGCGGGAGAGCTGGGGATGCTTCCGTACTCGCACTGGACGGTCACGTTGCCCGGCGCGGTCAGCACGGGGGTGGCCATCAGCGACATCGCTTCCTGCTGGGCCCCGAATTCGAGCCCGGTGCTGACGCTGAAGTCGGTCCGGTCGGCCGCGCCCGGCGCGACAAGCCGGCAGTTTCCCGACGCCTTGTTGGTCCCGTCGTGGCTGACCACGAAGAGCTTGGCGAGCACGACGTACGTTCCCGCCTGAGGGATGTTGAGGGTGCCCACCGTGCCGTACGTTTCGGCGTGCATGGGCTTCTCCCCGTCGTGGTAGGCCGTGTAGGCATGGCCGGCGACGGTCGCCAGGTCGGCGACGGCCGCCGACTGCGCCCTGGTCGCCGTGTCGGCGACGGCCGCGTGCCCGGAGCCGGAGGCATAGTCCGCCACGTGAGCGCGGTTGGCTCGGGTTGCCAGGTCGGCGGAGTCGGCCCTGCGCACGCTCAGCTTCGAAGCGCGGCGGTTGAGCTGCCGTCGGGTGACACGCTTGGCGACCTTGACGACGATCCGCCTCGTCTGTCGCTTGTTGAGGGCAACGGCGTAGGAGCCGCCGCCGAGGGCGACGATCAGCGCGATCGCCGACAGGGCCAGGGGCGCCGAGGGTCGTCGAATCCGTCCCATGCCCCCATTCAACGCCTCCAGCCGGCCCGCGGCAATAGGACGTTCCCCCTATCGACGAACCGTCCGCCACCTCCCCGCGGGCCGCGCCCGCTTGCTAGCGTCAAAGAGTGCGAGGAGCGGGGATCGCGAACGGCACGGGACAGGACGGGCCCGCCGCCCGGAGCCTCTCCCATCGCGATCTACAGGCGGCGCTCTCCTTCGCCGGCGAGCTCGCGAGCTGCAGTGAGGAGGAGGAGCTGCGCCACTGCATCCGCGGTCTGCGCGACCTGGTCGGCGCCGACGCGATGATCGTCGGCGCCGTTGAGGCCGACAGCGACGGCCCGCAGATCAGCGCCGAGGACGAGCCGGAGGGCTGGTTCGACGCCGCGGCCCGGGACGCCTTCGCGCACTGGTGCCACCAGCAGCCGCTGGTGATCTCGCACTTCGGCGGCCTGGCGCCGCGCGCGGAGAAGGTCAGCGACCACCTCAGCGACAGGGAATGGCGGCAGCGCGAGATCTACAACGACTTCTATCGCCGTTTCGGCCTCGACCGGGAGATCGCCGTCCAGATCCACGCCTCCCCCGATGTCGTCAGGTGCGCCTCCCTGCAACGAAACGGCGCCGACTTCAGCGAGCGCGACCGCAGGCTGCTCGACCTGATCGGGCCGCACCTGCGCGCCGCCTACGAGCGACTCGGTGAGCGGGCCGCTCTCGCCGGCAGGATCGAGATGCTGGAGCGCGGCCTGGAGCCCCTCGGGGAGGGAGCCGTGCTGCTGGACCACGGAGGACGCGCGGTCGCGATCGGGCCGCGGGCGGATCGGCTCCTGCGCCGTTGGTTCGGGCCCCGCGATCGCGCCGGGCTGCCCGAGCCGGTCGGCGAGTGGCTCGCGGGGCGCTGTGCGGGGGCAACGGAACGGGCTCGAGGCGGGCGGCGCCTGCGCATGCGCCTGCTCGCCGGCGATCACGAGGACCTGCTGCTGCTACGCGAGGCGCGCGCCGACCCGCTCTCCGCCGAAGCGCTCTCGGCACGGCTGCCGATCTCCGCCCGCGAGGCCGAGGTCCTGGCCTGCCTGGCCGCGGGCCGGGGGAACGCGGAGATCGCCCGCGATCTCGAGATCAGCCGCCACACCGTGGCCCGCCACCTCGAACACATCTACGCCAAGCTCGGAGTGCAGAGTCGTGGCTCGGCGGTAGCCGCCGCCTTCGACTCTGTTGCCTTCGGGGACGGGTAGGCGCTGCGGTCCCGGAGGGCCCTCAGGCCAGCAGCCGGCCGCCGTCGACGACGATCTGGGTGCCGGTCATGTAGCTGGAGAGGTCGGAGGCGAGGAAGAGCGCCGCGCGGCCGATGTCATCGGGGTCGCCCATCCGCCCCATCGGTATCGCCTCCTCGAAGCTCTTCAGCGTCGCCTGGTCGACGTCGCCGACCCCGGGGGTCCTGATCCCTCCGGGGGCGATCGCGTTGACCGCGATCTGGTGCGGAGCCAGCTCCAGCGCGACGTTCTTCGTGAATCCCCAGGCGCCGTGCTTGGAGGCGTCGTAGTGGGCGAGGCCGATCATCGACGGGTGCAGGGCGTCGATCGACGTGATGTTGACGATCCGCCCGCCGCGCCCCTGCTCGATCATCCGCGTCGCCGCCGCCCTCGTGCAGAGGAAGAGCCCGGTGAGGTTGACGTCCAGGACCCGGCGGAAGGTCTCCGGCTCGAGGTCCATGAGCGGGAACATCGGGTAGATGCCGGCGTTGTTGACGAGGATGTCGAGGCTGCCGAAGGCGTCCACCGCCGCCTCGGTCATCCGCGCGACGCTCTCCGCGTCGCCGACGTCGGCGTCCACCGCGATCGCGCTCTTCGGCCGCGCGACCTCCAGGTCCCGGGCGAGCTCGCCGGCCGCCTCGGCATCGAGGTCGGCGACGACCACCGCGGCGCCCGCCTCGTGCAGCCGACGGGCGATGCCGAGGCCGATGCCCATCGCGCCGCCGGTGACGATCGCGGTGCGACCGCCGAGGTCGATCAGCTCGCGCAGCGGGACGGACTCGGGGGAGACGGCGGTGGCGTGCATGGAGTCAAGATCCCAAGCACGCCGCCCACCGGCATCCGTGTTCGACCGTCGATCGGCGCGGAGGGACTACTGAACGCGGGGGGTCGCGTAGACAGGGATGGCACCGGGAGCCCGGCGGCTCAGCGCGCTCCACGGAACCCGATGCCGCCGGCGACCCGTGTCGGCTCGATGAAGCCGAGAATCGCCCGCGGCCCCGCGGCAGCGCCCGATTCGGAGCCTCCGCCGCGGATCATCGCGCCCGGCTCTCCCGCGGTCGCGGCGCCGACCAGGCACTGGTCGTCGCTGCTGCCGGGCCAGCTGCCTTCGCATGAGGTCGAGCGCGGCACCCAGTCGGCCACCCACTCCTCGGCGTTGCCGACCATGTCCATCGCGCCCCAGTCGGAGACGCAGCCGGCATAGGAGCCGGTGGCTGCGAGCGAGCCGGAGACGATGTTGCAGACGGGAGACTCCGGCGTGCCGGAGACGGCCATCTGCCACTCCCCGTTGGAGGGCAGGCGCTTGCCCGAGTTGGCCAGCGCCTGCTGGGCCTGGAACCAGGTGATGCTCACCCGGGGGGCGACGCCGGGCACCGAGCGGGCAAAGATCTTGCCCTCGCAGTCCTGGCCATAGATGCCGCAGGGGATCGCCCCGGTGATCTGGCTGCCACCGGCGCGCGCCGTCCAGACCGAGTTCTCGTACCTGTCGATGCAGATCGGCCCGACCCGGACCATCGCTTCTCCGGCCGGCAGGCCCTGCTGGCAATCGGCCGACCAGGCCGGAGCGCCGGGGGCGCCCTGCGCCCCCCTCGGCCCGACCGCGCCGGCGAGGCCCGCGGCTCCGGCGCGCCCACGTGGGCCCCGCCTGCCGCGCCGGTTCCAGACGAGCTTGCGCTCGTTGCGGCGGCACCTGCCCCGGACCAGCAGCCGGATCCTGCCCCTCCCCCTGCCCCGCTTCACGTAGCAGGCCCTGATCCGCCCCCGCCTGCCGGCCGGGTGCCGGGCCGCGATCGCGATGGTCCCGCCGCCGATCGCCGCGAACAGGGCGATGACGGAGACCACGTTGGCAAAGGTGAGGCGATCGCGGGCCCGGCGCACGGCGGCCATGGGCCCATCCTAGGAGCTGCCTCAGCGGCGAGCGTTGAAGCGCACCCAGTGCGAGTCGCAACGGTGGCTGCCGAGCTTGTCGCGCACCCGGATCGCCCCGTAGACGTGATGGTTGCCGAGGCGGCCGCGGATGTAGACGTCGTCGGTCGAGCCGACCTGATGGTCATGGATGCGGTTGTTCTTGCGCAGACGGCTCGGCTTGAAGCCACTCTCCAGGTCGATCAGTTCGTATCCGCCCTTGCAGCGCAACTCGATCGAGAAATGCTTGAGTTCGACGCTGCGGTCGTAGACCGCGATCTGGATGTTTCGGCGCTGGGCGGTGTGGCCCTTCTTGACGTTGCCGTTGCCCTTCTTTCCGGCCTCGGCCGCGCCGGCAAACACCGCCCCGGCCGCTGCGACGCAGATCACCATTGTGATCAGCTTCTTTAGCATCACTGCGCACCTCCGGTGGGTTGCCTGACAGAACCTGATCATTCGCATACCCCAGATCCGACGGGGGAAACGGAGGGGTTTCCTCGATGACGGCGGTGCGCAACCGGCTAGGAGCCGGCCAGAGCCGCGTGCAGGGCGGCGAGAAACTCGGCGGGACGGTCACGGGCCGGGTCGTCGGCGCAGTCCTCGATCACGTGAAGGGGCCAGCCGTGGCGCTCGGAGGCGGACTCTGCGATCCGCAGCCGGTTGGCCCGATCCTGGCGGCCCCAGATCAGGTCGGTGGGCACCTCGATCCGGGCCAGCTCCTCCGCCGGGATCCGCGGCAGGCCGATCCTGCGCAGCATGCGGCCGGCGGCCTTTGCGCCGGGCCCGCGAGCGAGTTCGAGGTTGTAGGAGACGAAGGGCCGCCAGCGCCTCCCCATCTGCGAGCGGAGCTCGTCGAGGTCGTAGGAGCACTGGTGCATGAAGCGGTCGTAGCTGCTCTCGGTCGGCCGCGCCAGGAAGCCGAACAGGGTCACCGCGAAGCGCGGCGAGGGACGGAAGCGGGCGAGCCCGAGGCTGTCGACGAGGACGAGGTGGCCGACCTGCCCGTGGCACCGGGCCGCGAACCGGGCTGCGATCGCGCCGCCCAGCACGTGGCCGACGAGCACGGGCGGCTCCTCGCAGGTCTCCTCGATCAGCTCCCCGAGCCAGGCGACTGCCCGCTCTGCGTCGAGCGCCGGATCGGGAATCTCCGAGCCGCCGTGGGCGGGCAGGTCGGGGGCCACGACGCGGTTTGTGGCGGTGAGCTCGGGGAGGACGCGCATCCATTTGACCGCCGACTCGCCCGGGCCGTGCAGGAGGACCATCGGCCGGCCCTCGCCGCCGAGCAGCGCGGCGGTCCCGATTCCGGCGGCGTCGATACGGCGCTCTTCCATACCGAGTCCTTCCAGGAGAAGCTCGCGCGGCGCGGTCGCCTCGGCTGTCGTCTGCTCTACGGTCACCGCCACGACGCTACGGCGCCGCGGCGCCCGCCTCATCGCATGAATCGACCAAATCCGCCCGGGCGCGGCGTGGTCATTTCCAACCACGCGAGGCTCAGATCAAGCCGAGCTCCCGGGCGCGAGCGCTCGCCGCGGTGCGCGAGGAGACCCCGAGCTTGGCGAAGATGTTCTGCACGTGGCGGGCGACGGTGTGCTCGCTGATCACCAGCTCGCCGGCGACGTCGCGGTTGCTCATCCCGGCGGCGACGAGCCGCAGGACCTCCAGCTCGCGATCGGTGAGGCCGCCCTCCCCACGGGGCCCGGTCCCACCGGCTGCGGCGGCGCCGAGCCGCTCCAGCTCGCTCTCGCCGGCCTGCAGCTCCAGGGCCGCGCCGTCCTCGTCGCCGAGCTCGCGGCAAGCCTCCGCGACGAGTTGCCTTGTACGGGCCGCCTCGTAGGCGGCTTCGAGTCCCAGCCAGAGCTCGACGCCGTGCCGCAGCGGTCCCAGGGCCGCAGTCGCGTCGCCCCGGGCGAGCGAGACCGCGCCCCGGGCGGTTGCGGCCATCGCCTCGAGCATCGGGCTCTCCGACTCCGCCGCCGCCCGCTCAAGCTCTTCACAGGCGGTCGCGGCCTCGCCGAGGCTCTCTGTCGCCAGCATCACCTCGACCGCGGCCGGCAGCAGCGCGAGCCTCGCGCCCGGGCGCGAGTCCTCGGCGAGCGCTCGGCGGATCGCCGCGGCCGCGTCCGCCTCCCTGCCCTGGGCGAGGCGCAGCAGGGCGAGGCCGGGCTGGGGCTCGCGTCCCCGGGCACCCGCATCCAGGTAGGCCTCCTCGGCGGCGCCGAGCTCTCCGCGCAGGCGGTGGATCTCACCCTGGCGGTAGCGGGCCTCGGCGGCGGCGCCCGGATTTCCACCCTCCAGGCAGCGCCGCTCGCCGCGGCGGGCCTCCTCCAATCCCTCCGACAGGGACCCCTGCAGCTGCATGATCTCCGCCCGGTGCACGAGACAGCGGCCGGTGAAGGCGACCAGGTCGGGCTGGGCGTCGCACCAACGGGCGAGGGCATCGGTCCACTCGCGGGCCCGGCGGGGCTCGTGCGCCTCCTGGCAGGCCAGGATCACGCCGCAATAGACGATTCCCGAGACCCGTGGGGAGAGCTCTCCCGCGACCACACCCACCATCGCCTCGTCGAGCAGGCCCAGCCCCTCCTGCAGGCGCCCGGCCTGGATCAGCAGGTAGCCGCGCTGCTGGGCCGCGAGGGCGAACAGCTCGGGGTCCTCGAAGCGCTCGCCGAACGAGATCGCCTCCGCCGCCGTCTCCGCGGCGCGCTCGAGCTCACCACGCGCCTCCTGCTCGAAGACCGTCGGCAGCAGCAGGTAGCCGGCCTCGACCCGGTCGCCGCCCTCCCGCTCGAGGATCCGCCGTGCCCGGCCGAGCCAGCCGCCGGCCTGCGCGATCTCCCCGTGGCTGGCGAGCGTGACGCCGATCCAGAAAGCGCAGCGGACCGCTGCCAGCGGCTCGCCGCGGTCGAGATGGGCGCGGTGCGCCCGCTCCAGCAGCCCCAGGGACTCCCCCTCCTCGCCGAGCATGTAAGTGGCGTTGGCCAACAGCTCGAGGTCGGAGCCCTCGAGGGACGCCTCGCCGTCGGCAGCGGCAAGCGCAGCCCGGGCCTCGGCCCAGGCGCTGCGGGCGAAGGCGTCGCGTCCCTTGCTGAGCTCGGCGCTCGCGTCGACCACGACACGATTATCGTCGTCGGGCGCCGCGCCGCGGCTGCCGCTTGAATGTGGGGCCCATGGGCGACGTGTTGAGCACGATCGGAGAAGGCTTCGAACAATCCCTGCTGATGGCCTACGAGGTCTGGTGGGCGCTGGTCTTCGGCTTCGCGATCTCCGCGATCGTCCAGGCCTGGGTTCCGCGCGAGCGGATCGAAGCGTCCCTCTCGGGCAGCGGCCCGAGGCCGGTCGCCTGGGCCACGGGGCTCGGCGCCGCCTCGTCCTCCTGCTCCTACGCGGCGATCGCGATCGCCAAGTCGCTGTTCCAGAAAGGAGCCTCGGCGGCCTCGGCGCTCGCCTTCCAGTTCGCCTCGACCAACCTGGTCTGGGAGCTGGGGCTGGTGCTCTGGGTGCTGATCGGCTGGCAGTTCACCCTCGCCGAGTACGTCGGCGGGGTGATCATGATCGTGATGATGGCGGTCGCCCTGCGCGCCTTCGTCTCCCCCCGCCTCGAGGAGCGAGCGCGCCGGCACGCGCAGGAGGCTGAAGCCGGCCACCAGCACCAGGCGGCGGGCACCGAGATCGGCTGGCGCGAGCGGCTCGCCTCGCGAGCGGCCTGGACCGACGTCGCCTGGAACTTCCGCGGAGACTGGCAGATGCTCTGGAAGGAGATCTCGATCGGGTTCCTGCTCGCCGGCTTCATCGGCCTGCTCGGCAACGACTTCTTCAACAGCCTCTTCGTCACGGACGCGCCGCCCGTCGTCGTCGCGATCGAGAACGTGATCGTCGGCCCCCTGATCGCCGTGCTCAGCTTCGTCTGCTCGGTCGGCAACATCCCGCTGGCCGCGGTTCTGTGGTCTGGTGGGATCAGCTTCGCCGGCGTGCTCGCCTTCATCTTCGCCGACCTGATCGTGCTTACGATCATCGCCGCCTACCGCAAGTACTACGGCTGGGAGTTCACGCTGCGGATCGTCGCCCTGATGTTCGTCACCATGGTCGCCGCGGCGCTGATCGTCGACGGCCTGTTCAGCCTCGCCGGGCTGATCCCCGAGACCCGCCCGAGCCGCGAAGAGATCTTCGGCTCGGTCTCGGTCAACTACAAGCTCTTCCTCAACATCGGCGGCCTGGTCATCTTCACCCTGCTGTTCTGGCTGACGCGCCGCGACCCGCGAGGCGAGCACCACCACTGTTAGATGGTCGGAAGCTAGGCATCTCCGCCGCAGAGAGCCGTCGCGGGCAGCACCGCCAGCCGACCGGTCTTGCCCGTCTTCATCCTCGTAGCGTCGCTCCGCAGCGATGACAGAACAAGGCGCGTTCCGCACGGCGTGCAAACGGAGGCGCAAATAGCCGGCGCAGCCGGCCGGGGCCCTGTCCTCGACATTCGTCCTCGTGGATTTGCGCGGCCGATTCGCTCTTGTTACCCTCGGCCGCGATGGGGGCACTGGGGAGATCCCTGCTTGTTGCGCTGTCTGTCTCGGCGGTCATCGCTGGATCGCTGGCCTCCTCTGCCACCGCCCAGGTGACCACCTTCAAAGGGGTCTTCGGGTGCAGCGACCGGGGCTACGCCACCCCGCTGGAGGAGATGAACGTCGAGCTCTGGAAGCGGGGCGACCACTTCTGGCCGGTGGAGTGGGTCGGCCGCCAGATCGATCGCGGCTACACAGCCTCGGACGGCAGCTTCAGCCTCAGGTCCGGTCGCGAGGAGGACAACTACTTCGTGCGCATGGCGCTGCGCGACAACCACGGCGTGCACCTGAAGGACTTCTGGGGGATCAACGACTGGTCGGTCGACACCGGCGAGAGGCGCAATGACCGAGGCACCCGGGACTACGGGACCATGGTCTTCGCGAAGCGCGGCAAGTCCCACAAGTGCGCGGTCTGGTCCTCGGTCCACCACGCCTACAGGGAATTCCGGGAGATCACCGGAGGCCCGCTCCCGACCCACGGCGTCGAGATCCGGGCCGACGCGCCCAACTTCGGCGTCCCCTACACCCCCGGCACCACGATGATGTGGGCCGGCGACTTCCCGGTCGGCTACAACGATCCGCCCGACGACTCCACGGCCCGGCACGAGTTCGCCCACGTGATCCGCCACAGCCTCGACGGCAACTTCGGCCACTTCCTCGGCGACGCGGCTAACTTCAACTACGCCCAGAACCACCGGGCCTGCAATCACACCAATTCCGGCTTCGCCTTCAACGAGGGCTGGGCCGAGTTCTGGGCAGGGCGCTTCTGGCCCGCCCCCGACTGCGGCCGGCCGGGTGACTACCAGACCGAGGGCAACGTCGCCGCCGCGCTCACCGAACTCATGGAGAACTGCGCCGGCGGCCAGAAAAAAATCATGGTCGAGACGCTGCGCAACAACCCCATGCGGATCCACTCCTACGCGGAGTTCCGCGCCGCACTCGGCTGCCCGATACCCAAATACACGCCGGTGACCGTTGTCGCCGCAACCGCCGAATCGCCGCCCCCGGCCGAGGAGCCGCCCGCGGTCCGCGCCACGATACCCCGCGACCAGGTGCGCGCCGAGAGCAAATTGATCCGCCGCCTCCGCGGGCACCTGAAAGTGTCCCTGCGCAAAGCGCAGAGCGCGCCGGCCTGCTTGAAAGCGCCGTGCACGAAGGCGCTGAAAGAGCTGACCCTGCCGGCGGTGCTCAGGTACCGGATCCAGGTGGCCAAGATCCAGCGCGGCGCCGCCGCCCGCTTCGACTCCAAGAAGGAGCTGAACAAGCAGTCCAAGCTGCCGATCGGCAAGCTGCTCAAGGTCCAGGGCAAGCGCGAGCGCAAGGAGCGCAGGAAGCTCCTGCGGGTATCGCTCGCCGGGGTGAAGGGCGCGATGAAGGCGGCGCGCCCGGTGTTCCGGGTCGACTCCTCGCGGCTGACCAGGCGACTGCACAAAGACCTGACCAAAGCCTTGGCGATGTTCCGCAAGGCGAAGAAGAAGAGTGCCAGGACGCTGCCCGGCCCGCTGACCCTGCTGCCGGCCACCCATGAGCTGCCGAAGCCGCACAAACGATCGCTGCCGACCCCCGCGCCGGTGCCGCTGCCGGGTCCGACGCTCGCCCCGCTCGCCCCGCAGCCCGTCGCCTCGCAGCTTACGATCGAGCAGTGCGAACCGCAGGTCGCGGTCGGAAAGCCGATCCCGGTGAGCGGCAAACTGCTGCCCGCGGTGCAGGGGACGCCGATCACCGTCGTCTACAGCCATCCGAACGCCGGCAGCGTCCAGGTGCCGACCCAGACCGACGCGGCAGGCAACTGGGCGGCCAGCTACGAACCGAGCGCCAACTACCCGGGCACCTGGAGCATCGTCGCCGCCTTCGCCGGCGACGCCGGCCGCAAGCCGGCGACCTCCGCGGCCTGTCAGACGAGCTACGCGCAGGGCCCCTGACGCGGCCCGCCCGCCGCTCTGCGGTGGGCGTGGGCGGCCCCGGAGGCGAAAGCGGAGCTAACGTCCCGGCGCGTCGCTCGCGTCGATGGCGGCGCACCAGCGGCGCCAGGTAGCCGATCAGCGCCCCGATCGCGGCGGTGACCAGGAGGATGACGATCAGGGGCGCGCTGACGTTGAGGAAGAGGACGTCGACCCTGACCTCCTGGGAATTCTGCAGGGCGACGATCAGCACCAGCGCGACGAGGATCCCCACCCCCCAGCCGCGCCAGTTCGTCTGGCCCTGCGGCCCCTGGTCGCTGCGCTCGATCTCCGAAGCCATCGACAGCAGCTTAGTCGCGCCGACCGGCGGCGGGGCCGGCTCCTGCATCGCGAGGCCGGATGCGTAGGATTCCCCGCATCTCCCACCCTGACCCGAACGCCGCTCCGGACCGCACGCCGATCGAGAACGGGGAGGTCTGGACCAACCCGGTGACCGGCGAGTATGCGCGGGTCGACGAGCTGCCCTGGCGCAACGCCGAGGGCCGGGTGGCCGCCGAGCTGCGCGCCGTCCCCGGCGCCCGGGTCGTCGGCGAGCACCGCCACCCCCGCATCGTCGAGCGCTTCACGGCGCTCGAGGGCGAGCTGACCGTGCTCCGCGACCGGGGAGCGCTCGACGCTGCGCGAGGGCGAATCCGCCGAGATCGAGCCGGGCGTCTGGCACGACTGGTGGAACGAGGGCGAGGTCGACGCCATCGTCCGCGTCGAGGTCACTCCCGGGGAGCGCTTCGCGCACATGATCGAGACCCTGTTCGGGCTCGCGCGGGAGGGCCACGTCAACGCCAAGGGAATGCCGAATCCGCTGCAGGTGGCTCTGCTCGGCAGGGAGTTCTCCGACGTGATCCTCTTCCGCAGGCCGCCGCCCGCCCTCCAGGGCGTGATCTTCGGCCTCCTCTCCCCCCTGGCGCGGGCGCGTGGGTATCGGGGGACCTACCCCAGCCTCTCGCGGACGACAGAGGCACCGCGAGGCCAGGAATACGGCGAGCAAACGACCCGAAGGAGTGGGAGCTCCTCCGGGTCATGACGTTTGCTCAAAAGGGAACCGTGCCGCACAGGGAAGGACGGGACGATTCCGGCTGATATCAGCTGCGAGTTGCGTGAATGCGCCTCGCGCATGCCCAATTAGAACAGAGACATACCAATCTGTCAACCATAATTTGCTCCGAACGGCATCGCTACGCAGATTGGCGTAAACATCTATATACCGGATCTATATGCCGGAGCTCTCGAGTCCCCTGGTGGAGCCCCGGCCTGCACCGGGCGGGAAGCCGGAGCGGCGCCTCAGGTTGCGCTCGACCAGCGGGTCGCCTCGTCGAAGCCCATGTAGGGCAGCAGGGCGAGGAAGATCAGGTTCGGGTCCCCGGCGCTGAGCACCCTGGTCGTGCCGGTGCGGATGTGACAGCTGATCACCGAGGCGATCACCGAGACCACCGAGCGGTCGGTCGAGGCGGGCAGCCGCTCAGGACGGGGGGCACCGGCGCCCAGCAGGTGGGCGAACCTGTCGATCGCCTGGTGGTACGCGGCGCCGTCCGGCTCCTCGGAGCGGGCGTCGATCGCCAGCGCCCGTGCCGCCACCGGCTCGGAGCTGACGAAGTCGACCGCGGCCGTGATCCCGGCGACAACCCGCGCGGGCCACTCCTCGTGCGCGTCGCAGGAACCCACGACCGCGGTCTCGATCCCCGATACCGCCTCGGCGAAGGAGCAGGCCTCCTCGTCGGCGTACCCCGCGTAGGCGATTCCTCCCTGTGTCGACTCCTGCTCGAAACCTGTGTCCATCTGCATCGCCTCGCTCGCCTCGGGACCGGGATTTAGATATAAGAACAGACACGGACCCTAATGTCAAGAGGTGTTTCCAAGGGCCCCGTGCCGGTGTCATATGGCCAGAGGATCTGGCGCTCTAGCAGCGCCAGAAGGCCCCATCTTCGGACCATCGAGCATTGGGATATCGACCGTACCGCGACCGCTTTTTCAGCGGGCGCGGCAGCTGCGAACCGATTCGGTCGTCAGCTGCTTGCCGCCGGCGAAGGTGTAGATCGCGCGGGCGAAGGAGAGGAAGCCGGCCGTGAAGTGAGGCGGCACCGGGCAGGAGGCGCTCAGGTAGCTGCGGCTCTCGCCATGGGCGTGGAAACGCCGCGAGACCTCGATCTCGAAGTTGGCGACGTGCGGCCAGGGCCCGACCGAACGGCGGATCGTCGTCACCAGCACGGTGCGGAAGTTCTTGCGGTTGCGATGGACGCTGAAGGGGATGATGAAGGAGACCGGCGGGTTCGGCGTGTAGGCGTGGACGAGGACCGCGGGGCGCTTCGCCTTGGTCTTGCCGTTGAAGGCGAGCAGGTTCGCGTGCACCCCGAAGGGCTTCTGGTTGGGGACGAAGATCTCCGCGTAGAGCTTGCCCCTGCCGACCAGCGAGCCGCCGCAAGAGGCCATCGCCTGGCTGTTGTCGGTGCTGCGCAGCCGCGTCTGAGGGCAGACCGGCAGCCCGTGAGTGTCGAGCTTGCCACGCCAGGCGAGTTCGAGCTTGATCCAGTTGACCCGGGGGATCGGCGAGCCGTCGGAGGTTCGGACGCCGCCGAGCAAGTGCACCGCAACCGGGGCCCGCCTGTGGCGGGGGAGGGTCTTCGGGCTGATCCCACCGTCAAGCGTGACGATCAGATTGCCGTCCTGGGCGCGCTCGGCGGTCGCCCGGACGGCGAAGAGGCTCGGCAGCGCGACTGCGGCGAGGGCGAGGATCGCCCACCCGCGCCGCGGCATCAGCCGTACCTCGAGAACTTGAAGCTGCAGTAGTCGAAGCCGAAGGCGAGGGTGACGTTGTTGGCGAGGTTGCCGTTGTGGATGAAGCGGGCGGTGAGCCGCTGGGCCTTGATCGTGTGCCGGTGGCGCAGCTGCGCGGAGATCCGCTTCAGGTAGGACTCCTGCCGCTTCAGGTACTTGAACCAGCGCTTCAGCCGCGCGGTGTCGCCGGGCGGCCTGGAGACGCGGCCGATCTTCTTGATCGTGTTGCCGAAGATCTTCGCCGCACGGGCGAACTTGCGCGCGGCGATCGGTATCCGCTTCTCGTTGCGGACGTCGTCGCGGACGCCCTTCATCGCCCGGCGGGTCGCTTCGGCGCCCGGCTTGCAGATCGGCTCCAGCCGGCCGACGTACGCGTCGCGGCTGAGCGCCTGGCTATCGGCGAAGGCGGCGGCGCAGAAGCCGAGCAGCGCGGTCAGCGCGACGAGTGCGCATGCCCCCCTCAGCCATCTCTCTCGACCCATCCCCGGTATCAACAACTTCCCTGTTCAAGAACTGCGGAGCACGTCCGCTCAGACTAGAGACTGTACCGCGTGGGTTCCGAATTCGTGGTACGCGAATGGTCGCTAATTGGCGCCGATTCCGCATTGCTCAAGCCGTTTCTCAAGCTCGGGAAGGAGTCGATCCAGCCATCGCGGAGTGCGCCAGACGCGCTCTCCGAGCATCAGCATCAGCGCCGGCAGGAGGATGATCCTCACCACGGTCGCGTCGAGCAGGATCGCGACGGTGAGGCCGACGCCCATCTGGCTGACCGTCGCCACCGGGGCCGCGGCGAAGGAGATGAAGACCGCCGCCATGATCGCCGCCGCGCCGGTGATCACCCCGGCCGTGCGCTCGAGACCGTAGGAGATCGCCGCCGGGTGGTCGTGCTCGCGCCGCCAGCTCTCGCGCATCCGGGCCAGGAGGAAGACCGCGTAGTCGATCGAGAGGCCGAAGGTGACCCCGAAGATCGCCGCGGCGCCAACCGTGTCGACGTAGGGGTGGCCACCCAGCGGCCAGCCCTCCGGAAAGCGGGTTACGAGGGACATCACGCCGATCGCGGCGGCGACGGAGGCGAGATTGAGGACAACGGCGATCGCCGCGAGCAGCGGGGCGCGGAGGATCAGGATCAGCATCAGGAAGCAGGCGATGACAACGGCGCCGACGACCAGCGGGATGCGCGAGCGGGTCACCGAGCCGTAGTCGTTGAGCACGGCGGCACCGCCGGCGACGCCGGTGGTGAGGCCGCTGCGGGCGGAGATCGCGCGGGCGTCCTGCTTCAGCCGCGCGCCGACCTCGCGCGAGCCATCGGTGTTGAGCCCGTAGTCGGAGATCACCAGCATCCGCGCCGCCTGACCGCCGTGTTCGACGCTGACCGCCTCTCCGGCCAGCGCCCGGCGACGGGACGAGGCGCCCTCCAGGGCAGATAGCACGAAATACCCGGAGTCGAAGAGGCCCGGGGAGCTGCGCTTCAATCGTTCGACGCCCCGGTGTAGGGGGGCGGCGATCGCCGAGACCTTCACTCCGGAACGGCGCAGGCCTGCTTCCAGCGGCTGCGAGCGCCGGAAGCCTTCGGACAGGCCCTCGGCGAGCGCCCCGGCACCGCCCTGGAGCGCGGCGAGGCCTTCGACCAGCTGCTGCGCGCCGCCGCCCAGGCGCTGCAGGCCACCGGTCAGCCCCGAGGCGGCTTCGTCGAGCTGGCCGACGCCTTGCTCGAGGCGCTTCCCCCCCGCCGAGATCTTTTCGAGGCCGTCGTTCACCTTTTCGGCGATGCCGCGCAGGCGCCTGGCTTCGTCCCGGTTCGATGCGATCGACCGGGCCAGCGTCCGCGCCATCCTCGCCTGGGGCTGGATCGAGGGGTCCTCGCGGGCGGCCCCGGCCAGCTCGCGGGCCAGCTCGCGGGCCCGTTTGAGGCTGCCGCCGCGGATCTGCGGGACCAGCGAGCGCAATCCGAGCTGGAGCGTGAGGCTGCCGACCGCCGTCTTGCGCTGCGCTTCGGCGAGTTCTTCGGACCCCTCCGCCAGGCGGCCGATCCCCTCGCTCGCTTCCGCGCCACCGGCCGCGGCACGCTCGAGGCCTTCGGCGAGCAGCCCGGCGCCCTCCTGGGCGCGGCCCGCTCCCGCTTCGAGCAGGGTGCTGCCCTCGGCGCCTTCGGCGAGCCCGTGGCGTAGCCGGCCGACCGCGGCGGCCGCATCGCGCAGGCCCGGGCCGAGCTTCGCCAGCCCGCCGACCCCTTCGTCCCCTTCCGCGGTGAGCGTGCCCCCGAGCTTGCGCAGCGGACGGGTGCCCTTCGCCACCGGGCCGGGGCCGATCACGGCCCTCACTCCGGGCTGTCGTGCGATGCGTCGCTGCCAGCGGCTGAGCAGGTCGAGCCGCTTCGGGGTCGTGATCGGCCCTTCGTCGGCGGCCGCGACGAGAACGAAGGGGGCTTCCCAGCCGGGGCCGACGGCCTCTTCGATCGTTTCCGCGTTCTCCCGCACCTGGTTGTCCGGGGGGAGCTCGTCGATGCCAGGGGCTGCGGTGCTCAGCGAGAGGGCCGGGGCGGCCAGCAGGGCGAGGGGGATCGCGATCAGCAGCGCGGCGGCGGCGGGACGGCGCAGCGCGGCGGTTGCGGTGGCCGCGACCCGGGAACCCCCCGCGCCGGCCGCGACCTTGCCGATCGACACGGCGTTGACCCGCGTTCCGAGCAGGCCGAGCAGGCCGGGCAGGGCACCGATCCCGACGAGGACGCTGAGCACCGTCGCGACGCCGACCGTGGTGGCGAGTGAGAGCAGCAGGGAGCCCGGCTGCACGTAGGCGGACAGGGCGAGGGCGGCGAGCAGGGTGGCGCCGGCGAACAGCGTCGTGCGACCCGCCGTGGCCCGGGAGCGCAGGGCCGCCTCGTGGGGATCCGCGCCGGCCGCGAACTCCTCGCGGAAGCGGGAGACGATCAGCAGCGAGTAGTCGACCCCGAGCGCGAGGCCCATCATCGTGACGACGACGAGCGATATCGCGTCGATCGTCATCACCGAGCTGAGCAGGACGAGCACGCCCCGCCCGGCGAAGGCGGTGAGAGCCCCGAAGGCGAGGGGGATCACCGCGGCGACCAGCGAGCGGAAGACGAGCAGGAGGACGATCAGCAGCAGCGGCACCGCGACGAGCTCGGCATGCTCGGTGGCGGAGATCGTCTCGTCCTGGAGCCCCTTGGAGACGGTCGCGAAGCCCGACTGGGTGCCGCGCAGGGGAGGGCGCACCTCGGTTTCGACGACGTCCTGGAGCGCCGGCACCGTGTCCCGCATCGCTTCCGCGAGCGGCTGGTGGAAGTCGACGATGATCAGCGCCCTGCCGGGCCCGGGCCGCAGCGCCTCCACCGTCCCCCGGTCCCAGGGGGAGATCACCGTCGCCTGCGGCATGTGGCGCAGCCTGCGGACCAGGCGCGGGCCCTGGCCTTCGATGGCCCGCTGGGGCCCCTGGAGCAGCACAGCGAACTGCGTGGCCTCGCCGAAGTGCTCCTTGGCGAGCTCTTCGCCCCGCGCCGAGCCGGTGCCGCCGATCGTCAGCGAGAGCGGATCGAGCCGGTCTTCGACCCCGAGCCCGACCACGCCGAGCACGCCGAAGCCGACCAGCACGGCGAGCATCGCCACGATGGCCGGCCGGACCCTCACCTCCGCCCTCCCTGTTCCATCACCTCCCTGATTGTCCCAGGGCTGGAGGGGGTTTGCGAACGGCGGCGTACCGACTCAGGATGCCCCGCGCTCGCCGCGCAGCAGGAGGGGCTTTGGCGCCGAGAGAGCTCTCAGCGCCGCCTGTTGTGCCCGCCCTGGTGCCGCTTCTTCTTGCGCTTGCCGCATGGGACCTTCAAGCGCAGCGACTGCTTGCGGACCTTGCCGTTCTGGCCATCGAACCGGATCCGGATCACCGGCCTGTGCACGCAGAGATCGCGGGTGTTGATCAGGTAGCCGACCTTTCCGCCGAAGACGTTGAGCCGGAAGTGGCCGATCGGCGCGTCTGGAACGACGGGGACGGTGGTCCTCAGGCGACCGTGCCTTGTCAGTCACCGTGTCGGCTCTCGGCACCAGGTTGACCTGGCCGTTGAGGATGAACGCCAGCCGCGGCAGCCCGCCCGAGCCTGATACCGCATACGCCGGCCCCATGAGCGGCCGGTCCAGCAGCGGCGTCCAGGTGATCGACGCGGCCGATCGGCGTACGGCCCCGGCATTGGTTCTCCACCAGGCCCCTCTCCGAGCAGATGTTGCCGAGGTGCCGCTGGTCGATCTCGAAGGCGTTGGCCAGGGTCACGCTGATCGACTTGATGTTGGCTTCGCCGCGGCGGGTTAGGAGGTCGAACCGCAGCTTCGGGTTCTTCGCCCTCTTCGTCGCCTTACGGCCACCGATCTGCCGCACTCTCATCTTCGGATGGAATGGAAGCGAGGCACAGTTGACCGCAATGAAGTGGCGAGACGAAGTGCGCGACCGTCCCCTGGTCGCCGATGCCTTCGGAACCGACATCGAACCGGGAGCAGTTGGTCGGGTTGATCGTGAAATTGGGGCGGTCGATGTTCACCTGGATTGTGCGCATCCGGATCGGCACGCCGCCGATGATGCTCGGGACGGTGTCCGAGACGGCTCTCACCTGCGCCGTGAGCGGGTCGATGTGCAGTGCGACGCGCACGACCTGCGTGCCGTAGTCGTAGGGCCCGGCGAGCGCCGGCGTCACCGCCACGAGGGATAGTGGTGCGCCTTTGAACGGCCCAGCCAAATACATCCGGCCCACCGCATGGAAGGGATGCGACCCGGGACCGGCGGCGACGTTGCTGGTGCCGATCTGAGACGAGGACGGGCAGCTGGGAACGGCCTGCTCGGTCGACCCCGGCGTTTTGCGCTGCCGCTGGATCGCCGCCTCCGGACAGTAGGCGATGCCCGCGCAGGTCGCCCGTGAAGCCGGGCGGCATCTTGAAGTTCAGGTCGCCGAGGAACTGATCGCCGTCGTCGCGGTCGAGCTTCAGGGAGAAGTTGCTGAATTCGCCCGCGACCGGATTCGATGTCCCGGCGGTGAGGCGCGGATGGAAGGGGCGGATCAGGCCTGGGCAGAGACTGCCACCGGGCCCGGAGATGAGGCCGAAGGTCTGACTCGAGGTCTGGTCGGCGACGACGCTGTTCCACGGATAGAAATGGGCTTCTGTGCGATAGATCGTGCACTGTGTCGGCGTCGCCATCAGTCCGCGGTCCGAGGCGAAGAGGTGGAACTGGAACGAGTCGAACGGCGCCTGCGGGAGGTCTTCGAAGTTGGCATTGATCTGGCCTGTCACGCGGGTCGGGCACGACGGATCCCGACAAGCTTGGCGTGGATTCCGAAGCCATCGACGCCATGAGGAACAGGCGGTACTGGTTACCTGGCAGCGGCTGCCCGATGTAGACAGCGCCGACCAGAGGCTCGGGCAAGGCTCTCGTTCCGATCAGGAAGGTGCCGATCTTCGACTTGTCCGGACAGTTGGCGGGGCCCTCGCTATCGAAGTTCGCCTGCTGGTCGGTGCAGGCGGTCTGTCCGTCGGCCGCGTCCGGGTTGATCGTGAACCCGGGTGCCATCGTCACGATGCCGCCCTGATCTCGGATGGCGAGTTGGCGAAGCCGAGGAACTGCGGAGCGCTCAGCTCGATGTTCAGCCCCGAGGCCGAGTCGGCCTGGTGGGTCGTCGGGCTCGGCGTAGAGAACCGGATTGAAGACCTCGAGGTCGCATTCGGTGATCGCCGGATAGCTGTCGTGGACCGTGGTCGGATGAGCGCGGGTCCTGGTAGGTCTCGACCGTGAGGCTGGTGTCGAGCGGCGCCTGCGCAGGTCGTCGGATTGTCGGTCAGCGGATGGACCGGCTGTCCCGCAGAGGTCGCCTGCTCCGATGCAGCCGGTGGTGGCCAATCCCGGGCAATTCGGCCGGGTTGCCCGGTGCGCCTTTCGGGAAGCGTTCGGGAATCGTGGGATTCGTCTGCCGGGAAGCCCCAGAACACGAGATCGGCGCCAGCCAGAGGCGTCACCTGGGTGATTTCCTCAACGGTGAAGCGCAGCCCATAATCGGTTGCCGTTCGAACGTTGACGGGGATGTTGATCGGAATGTTCAGGGTCGGGACGATGAATGCGAATAGTGCTGTCTGATCGCCCTGAGGCTCGACGTCGAAGATCGGCGCGGTGCCGAGCAGGTGATGTTCTTCGCCTTCATAGTTCGCGTAGACCGTGATCAACCCGGCCTGCGAGCCGGCCGGACATTGATCCAGAGCGAAGTCTGACGAGGTGCAGTGGCTGATCGCGTAGGGGTTGCCGAAGATCCCCGTCGGTGCTTCGAAGGTCACGTTGCGAGCCGTCTCTTCCACTCCCGGTTCGACCAGGTCGAAGGAGGTCGAGAGGTCGGGATGGCCACCTGCGGTGTGGTCCGACGAGGCGGTGCTGAACGCTTCGATTTCCATGCTCGCCTGCGCCTGGCCAGCAAGCCCGAGGCATGCAAGGATCGCTGACACAGCGACGATCGCGATCAGCGAGCTGCGTCCGGGGGCCCCGCCGGCCTTTGGCATGCCGCTCATCGTCATCGTCTCCTTGCTCGTCCCCGTCATCAGCCATTCCCCCCACTCGAGCGCCTACATGACTTGGCCTTCTTGCTCAACGTGCGTGCCTTCTTCGCCGAGTGGTGCGCTATGCGCCGCAGCTTCCTCGCCCGCTTGCCGCTCGCTTTCTTCGCCTTGCGCCGCAGGGACTTGGCGCGGTTGCTGTTCTTCTTCGCGCGGCGTCCCAGGCTCCCGCAGTTCGTCCTTGCCTTCTCGCGGCTGGCGTTGCCCACGGGACTGCCGACGACGCTGCCAACCGACGGCGGTGCGGCCGCAACGGTGCCGGGGCCGTGGCACTCGTCGGAGGCCTTGCACGGAACCGGCGGCGGCACGTACGGGAAGCCTCCTTCCTCGCGGGCGTCGTAGACCTTGACCCGACTCCCGTTGTAGTCGCCTTCGACCAGGACGTCTCGGGTGAAGAAGTACGCGTCCTTAGCGTCTGCGCTGATCCCCAGCAGACTCGAGTCGAGGGCCCCCGTTCCGGTCGAGACCAACTCGGTTCCCTTGCCGGCGACCCACTCGTACGCATCCTTTCGCTTGTTGAGGTCGCGATCGACAAGGCTGTCGTAGGAGTTGAAGAAGACCCTGCCGTCGTCGCTGATGCTCAGGCCGTTGCTCGCCAGGGTGGCATCACCGGTGGCGGGCTCCAGGGTCGGCTTGCACGAAGCGCAGTCGAGGGCTCCCGTTGGGGCGTGGTAGCGATACACCTCCCGGTGGTCAACGTTCTCGTAGTCGGTCAGCGGCAGGATCGAGGTGAAGACGGCGTCGTCTCCCGAAGTGTTGACCTGGAAGTCGCCGGTGAAGCGCGAGCCTGCCGCGCCGAGGCTGTCGATGACGACTGGATTGTCCACATGCGGGTCCGAGGGGGTGACCAGCGGCCCGTACGTAACGACGTTCGTGGAGCCTTTGTTGGTGATCGCCAATGATCCGTCGGAGGCCGACACACCGACCGATTCGCCGAGCGTGCCGACCCCGGTGGGAGAGCCGACCGGATTCCAGCTCGAGTCGAGCTCGACCACCCTGTCGCCCCTGTCGATGAACACGTGGTCGTCCGCCGGATCGACTCGCCACGCCCTTCGCCGGACCGGCATCCAGTTCCCCGAGTTCGACCCCGGCGGCCGTGTAGACCTTGACGATCCCGTTCGCTCCGGATGTGCCGCCCCCGTTGCTGACGTAGACGCGGTGAGAGGAATCGACCGCGATGCCCGTGGGTGAGCTGACGACGGGGAAGAACCCGGCAAGGCCACCGGTCGGGGTGAACGCGACGACCGCGCCGAAGGAGAAGGATGTCACGAAGATGTTCCCGGTGCTTGGGTCGACGGCGACCGCAGAGGTCCCAGGAAGAACTTCGAGGTCGAATTCATGCGCGCCAGAGGGCGAGAACACTTTGACCAACGAGTCGTTGGCGTCGGGGACGAACAGATCGCGATAGTTGGGGCTGGCCGGGTCGTTGTCGACAGCGATCGTGGTGGGGAGGCTGGCGAAGCCGAGAACTCCGGCGGCGACTATTTCCCCACCGGTTCCGAAGCCGACGATCGGATTGCCGTTGGCGTCGTACTTGAAGACCTTGCCGTTGCCGCCGAATCCGACGCCGACGTCGAGCACGTAGATATCCCCAGTCGAGTGATCGATCGCCGTGCCTACCGGGTTACCGTAGGAGCCGAAGGAGCGCTTGAACGGATGCGCCGAGGCGGGCAGCGGCGCGTTCGCGCTCGACTCGAGAGTTGCCACGAACCGGGGGCTGGATCCCGGCGAGGCGACGTAGAGGTTCGGCGCCCCTTCGACGGGTTCGCGTTCGGGGTTCGACGTGTCGAGCTTCTCCGGAGAGAAGAAGTAGATCGCTCCGCCGCTCGCGGCGACGCCACCACCACCACCGACGGCGAGCACGTCGCAATTCGGAGAGCCCGCAAGCGTGTTCCAGTAGGTGTGTTTCGTATTGGCGGCCGGGGTGCAGGAATCGGTTTCCCCGGTCCCCGCCTCGCCGATGGAGACTCGGGCGATCGTCGCTTCGCCGCCCGAGATGCTGGCACGGAAGATGTCCGCGCTGGTGTCGCCATCACCGCCCAGAGCCCCAGTGGGCGTGTCGGCAGTCGTGAAGTAGACCACATTACCGTCGGAGGTCATCCCATCGAACAGCCCTCCTTCGGTGTTCCCCGGCATCAGGTCGATCGACCGTTCGGAATCGCCGACGTTCATATAGAGGTGCCAGTGTCGATTGCCCGCGGAGTCGGTGGAGACGAGCTTGCCGAAGAGGACCCGCCCGCCATTCGCGGAGATGTCGAGCTCGCCGATCCCGGCGCCGGTCATCGTTTCCCCTGACGGCGTCTTCGAGACGACGTGGGTCACGCCGTTGTTCAGATCGCGATCGTAGATCGAGATGTCACCGTTGGAATTGCCGTCGGGCTCGAATTTGCTGGTGGAGCCGAAGACGAAGTGGGACCCGTCCGCGGAGAGGTCCTTCCCGATGTGTCCGGATGGTTCCGCAGCGGGGCCGGGGTCGAGCGAGCCGACCATTCCCTGGATCAGGCTCCCGTCCCGAAGACGAACCGGCTCTCCCGTGGAGCCGTCCGAGAAGCATGGCGAACAGAGATCGGCCCCTCCGAACGCAAAAGTGTCCGCATGCGAGTCGGTGTCGAGGACGGGTGAGCCGAAGGGCCCGGTGGCGAAGGGGTTGTCGGCCGGAATACCGACATAGCGCGTCTTCCAGCCGTCATTCCCACGGGTCGCCACGTATGGGTCGACACCGTGGTTGGTCGTGTGCCCGGTGCCGGGGATGCCCCCGTTATGGACGCCGTAGAGAAGCTGGGACGGTCCCGATGCCAGCGGGCGCCCGCCGAACGGCGCCTGTCCCGGAATCAGGTCCGACTCGACGTCGTATCCGCCGGCGTTCGCCGCCGAGGCGAGCTCGTATGCGCGACAGTCGAAGAGCAGCGCCGCGCCAGTCTGCTGGCGCACGTGCGCGTTGGGGCAGGTGTCGCTGGCGCCGAACCTATAGGTCCTGAACGTTCGATCAACGCTCGGCACGCCCGTGCCCATCGCATTCTCCGCAACGGCGCGGTAGTGGTAGAGCGTTCCGGGCTTCAGGCCGTCGAGCGCCACGCTGACGGGAATGTTGATATTGCCCATCCCGGCTTTCGCATCCGCCGACGGAGCCCGATCGGCAGAGTCGAATCCGTCTTCCTGAAACTGTTCGTCGCCCACGAACTCGAAGTGGTAGGTGGTCCGCGTGCCGTTCGGGTCCAGCTGGGCATGCAGCTCGGCCCGGTCGGCGTGCACTTCGCTGACCGACTCCGGTCCGATCACCGGAGCGCCCGGGGTCGTGGTGAAGACACGGTCTTCGCCATAGCTGGTGCCGGACCCGCCCGTTGCGACGACGCGGTAGTGATAGGTCGTGAAGGGTTCGAGACCCGAGAGGTGAGAGCTAAGCGGAGTGCGGGTTGGGCCCGCGGGTGAGCCCGCGTCGTCGCCCGGTGGGGCGGCCGTGGCTTCGCCGTAACCGGAGGTGCGCCCCCATTCGAAAAGGTAGTGCGTCGCCGTCCCGTCGCCGACCAGCGATGCGTTGAGGTCCGCGCCGGATTCGGTGACCCCGGTCGCGGACTCGGTGCGCAGGCCGACAACCCCGTGCGGAGTATAGGTCCGGTCTTCCCCGTTTCTACTCCCAGAGGCATTGCTGGTCACGATCCGATAGTGGTAGGTGGTCTCCGGCGTCAGCCCCGACAGGTCCGCGCTCACTGCGGTCGGGCTGGAGAAATTCGAGCCCGGAGGGCTAGCTTCCCGGATCCGGCGAGCAGGGAGTGGCGCCGAGCGAGTAGCCCGTGCTGGTTCCATATTCGACCTTGCAGGAGGTGACCGCTCCGCCACCCCCCGGATCGATCGTCGCGTTGACAGTCCCGGCGGTCGTGGTCTCGCCGGACACCGGTTCGTAATCGATCGTCGGAAGCTGCGGGTTGGGTCCGTAGATCTTCAGCTGGCTACCCGCCGGGACGTACGCTCGGCCGGCTGAGTCGACCACCGGTGTGCCCTGCCCAAAGGATGAGATCGTGCCAATCAGGTTTCCGGCCGGATCGAATTCCTTGACGGAACCCCCTTCCGCGATCAGAAGGGTCCCATCCGTCGGGTCAACCGCAGGGCCGCCGTGGCCCGGATTGGACACCGCCCCAGATTCGGCGCCCGGCGCTGGGAACGAGTGCACGAACTCGCCCGTGGACGAAAACTCGTCCACCTCTTCGTTTTTCACGTCGGTGACGTAGATATTGCCATCCGCGTCGACGGCGACGAAATAGACTTCACCGAATTTTCCTGACGGTGTTCCCGTGATTCGATTGCCTTCAATGTACGGTGCCGTGGCGGGAAACTCGACCGGCCGCTGATCCGCATCAAGCGCCTCCACGTCGTTCTCGGGAGTTGCAAGCGACAGGTAAACCCTGCCCCGAGAGTAGGACGAGGTATTGTCAATGGCAACGTGAAACGGACCTGACGCGGCGGCACCGGCCCTTACACCATTGATGCCACTCCACGTTTCGAGGAGTGTGCCGTCTTCGTCAAATATCTTGAGCGTCCTTCCGTTCCCGTTGGCGACGAACACGTTGTCCGTTTCATGTTCGACCGCTAGCTGCAGCTTGGGGCTGCCGCTATAGGCATCGGAGGTCAGCAGCGTCTGGGAGGGAAACGCATTGAACTTGTAGATTCCCCGGGCGTCCGCAGCCCATACGTTCCCCAGGTTGTCGATAGCGGCGCCCTGCACCTGTGTGAACGGCGCAACTTCACCTATCTGAGTCCTGGCGGCCGCGGCGGTCGACACCATTAGGGCCGAACCCACGAAAGCGGCGAGCAGCGCGCAGACCAGGACGGGGGCCCGCCGCGCGTGCCGATCGTGGCTTGAAACCCGCGCCTCGTTGACCACAGCATTCCCCTTCTTTGTGTTGAGTCCGCTCATCTTCGACATCCGCCTAACGCTCTCCATCGCCTAACGCACCGCTCTCGCGCTCCGCAGGTGTCGCCCGCGGCGCGCCTTCCCTCCGCACCTTGGTCGGAGCCTCGTCCTGCTCACGTAGGAGACTCCGTTCTGGCCCTTCATCCTCAACGTCGCTCGCTTATGGCGACTGCACAGGCGTTCAGTGTTCTGAAGCAGACCCTTCGAACCGCCGGCCAGGTTCAGAACGATTCGGGCAACCGGAGCGTCCGGAATCTCTTCAAACGTTGTCCGGAGCCTGCCATTAACACTGTCAATTCTGCCGGACGCCTCGACGTGGATCTGACCGTTCAGGTCGAGGACCATGTCGGGCAGCTTGTGCCTTGAAGAGCGCAGATATACCGACCCTTCTAGTGGCTGGTCGAGAATCCGGGTCGTCACCCGCGCATGTCCGATCCTCGACCTTCCCGGTGCTCGATCCCAACCGCGCGGTGGAGGATAAGTTCCAAAGCTATCTTTTGATCACAACGGACGGCCAACTCATCACCGGCGTCATCACCAACGAGACCGGCGCCAGCATCTCGCTCGTCGAACCAGAAGGCAAAACGCACGACATCCTGCGCAAGAACATCGACACCCTCTACTCCAGCGGCAAATCGCTCATGCCCGAAGGTTTGGAACAAGATCTACCGCGACAGGACTTCGCCGATGTCATCGCCTATCTGCGCACCCCTTCGCGAAGAAGTTCGAGGGAAACGAGCCAGCGATCGTCAACGCGGCGGAGAATGGCAGCCTCACGCTCGGGGCCACGAGCGCGGCGATCCACGGGCCCTCGCTAATCTACGAAGCCAAGTACAAAAACCTGGGCTTTTGGCAGAGCGAAGAGGACAACGCCACCTGGACGCTCGAAGTGCCGCGCGGTGGTAAGTATCGCGCCGTCTTCAGCTACGCCTGCGATAAGGAGTTTGCAGGCGATACGTTCGTGCTGATGATCGGCGGCCAAACATTGACCGGCAAGGTTGCGTCCACTGGTACTTGGGACGATTACAAGGAGACGACCGTTGGGGAAATCACACTTGATGTCGGAACACAAGACGCCGTCCTCCGCAGCATTGGTCCCGTCCGCGCAGGCGCTGTTCGATCTCAAGGCAATTCGCTTGGAGCCACTCCCCTAGCTGCTTCACCTAGCTGCGGCGCCAGCAAGAGCAACTTTACTAGCTTGACGCGCCAGCGAATGCATCTTTACTAGCCCGAGGCGCAAGCCGAGTGAGTCGGAGCGAAGGTAACCCCGCCCACAACCGTAACGCCGCCCACGACCCCATCCGCCTCGTGCGGATGGTGAGCGAGTTGGCGAGCTAAGCGATCCGAAAGCCTGCGCGGCTTCCGCTATGTAACGTCACTCCGATGCACTTGCTTGCACTGCGGGCTAGTAAAGACATTCGCTGGCGCTCCCAATTGTTAAGAATTGATGAAAGCGGTTGATCCTGCTCACCAGCTTCTCGACGAAGTGACGGCCTCTCGGATACGATGCAGCGAGTCTAGGCATTTTCGCCTTTTCTCACTCCATTCATCGCCGAGTCACTTATGTCTCTGCCACGTCTTGTGTTCGCCGCGTTGCTCCTGGGCGGCATCTGCTTTCCCTCCGCCACCGCCCGCGGCGAGGATCACCCCAAGTTGGTGATCGTCGTCAGCGTCGATCAACTCTGCCAAGAGTACCTGCAACGCTTCGGCGGCAACTTGAACGACAAAGGCTTCTTTCGCATGGTCGAGAAGCAAGGCGCCAGTACGCCAACTGCCACCATTCCCATGCCTACACGCATACCGGCCCAGGTCACACGGCGCAAATGACCGGCGCGCATCCCAACATGCATGGCATCATCGGCAACATGTGGTTCGATCGGGCCAGCGGTAAGAACCTGTACTGCGTCGCCGACCCCGACGAGACGACCATCGGCGCGACCGATATCCAAGGCCCCTGCTCGCCCAAGAATCTGCTCGCGACCACCGTCGGGGACATGCTCAAGCTCGCGACGGACAAGCAAGGTAGAGTGTTTGGCGTCGCGCTCAAGGATCGCGCCGCGATCTTGATGACTGGCCGGCTCGCCGATGCCGCCTATTGGTTTGAGGAAAAGGAAGGGGTGTGGGTCACCAGCAGTTACTATCGCAAGAACAACGACCTGCCTGGCTACATTCGCGCCTTTAACACCAACCGCTACGCCGACCGCTTCGCGGGCCAAGAGTGGAAACTGCTCTACGACGAAGCCGTCTATCAACACGACGAGCCGGATGACTATAAATTCGAGAATCCGCCCAGCGAGCTTGGCCGCACCTTCCCCCACAAGCTCGCCACCAGCGCCGGCCAGACGTTGTACGGACAAGTTCGCGCGACTCCGATGGGGAATGAAATGACGTTCGACGTTGCTCGCGAGGTAATCACCCACGAGCATCTTGGCGAGGACGCGGTTCCCGATTTGCTATGCATCAACCTTTCTTCCAACGACTACGCCGGTCACGCCTACGGCCCCAACAGCCTGGAAGTTGAGGACATCACCTATCGAACCGACCTGCAACTCCGCGAGTTTCACGATTGGGTCGCTAAGCAACTAAATCATCGGGACTTCGTGTTCATCGTGACCTCCGATCACGGCGTCTGCCCCTTACCGGAACTAATGAAGGAAAAGGGACTTATCGCCGGGCGCGATCCGCTCGGGAGCGACAGCGATATCGCAGGCAAGATCGAAGCCCTGCTGCGAGGCAAGCTGGCGTTGGAGGAGATGCCGGTCAGCAAACTGGTGCAGTTCGTCGAGCCGAATCAAATCTATCTCGACCATGGCACGCTCGAAGGGGAAGAACTGCGGGCGGCGCGGGTGTTGGTACGGGATTGGCTGATGGCGCAGCCCGGCATCTTTTGCGCGGCGACGTACGACGAACTCATGACCGGCCGCGTCGGTGGCCCGTTTGCCGATTCGCTGCTCGAAATCGTTCCACCCGCAGCGGAGTGGCGACATCCTCTGGATTTATGATCCGTACTTCATCGTGGGGAAGGAGGGGACGACACACGGCAGTCCGTGGGGTTATGATACGCATGTGCCGCTGCTGTTGGTTGGCTCCGGCATCGCCCAAGGAAAACATTACCGCCGCGTCTGCCCCGCCGCCATCGCCCCCACTGTGGCGGAGTTGTTGGGTATCGAAGCTCCGCCAAGTTGTTTTGAAGAACCGCTGGAAGACGCACTTCTGCGAAAGTAAGTGAGTATGGCTCAACGAATTGCCTGGATCGCTTTGTTCTTTTCGCAACCGCGCCGGGAATCGCCGCGCGGATGAAGCAGGCGATAAGTTCTTTCAGGACAAGATCCTCCCCGTGCTCAAGAAGCACTGCTACGAATGCCACGCCAAGGATGCGGAGGAGGTGAAGGGCGGCCTCTTGCTGGATAGTCGCGAGGGGTTCCGCGGCGGCGATACGGGGCGATTATCGAGGCCGGCGATGCGGATGGCAGTTTGCTGATCCAGGCCATTGCGCTACGAGGAGGATGATCGTCAAATGCCGCCGCGTGGCAAGCTCGATCAGGCGATAATCGACGATTTCGTCCAGTGGGTGAACGACGGCGCACCCGATCCACGCAAGGATTAGGGCGGAATCTTCTGGTAGACCTCATGTTCCGCAGGAGGTTTTCATCACGACGGAGCGAGATGTCTACTCATTGGGGGCGGATTTCATCACGGCGGAGCGTGATGTTGCCTCGGCTCACCGCCTACAACACCCTCGCCAATCGTGGTAGCATAGCCGGTTTCGCCCTGCGGTCACGGTGGCCCGCGGGGGAACCGCCTGGTTGAGGCGGAGGTATTTCAAGAGGAAAGCGACGAGCCCATGGCACTCGATCCCTACGCACTTTGTCCTTGCGGCAACGGCCAAAAGATAAAATTCTGCTGCTCGGCCGATATCGTCAACGAGCTCGACAAGGTGCTCCGCAGTATCGAAGGGGACCAACGGGCGGCGGCGCTCGATCAACTTACCCGACTGCTGGCGACGCGTCCCGATAACCCAGCCTTGTTGGCGGTGAAGAGCTCGATTCAGCTCTCGACAAACGACTTCGAGGGAGCGCAGAAGACCATCAACCACTTCCTGTCGGTCGATCCCAAAAATCCCACGGCCCTCTCGCAAGCCGCCGCCATTGCCGCCTTGCAGGGGAATGTGCGTCAAGCCGTCGAACGGACGCAGTCGGCGCTCGAGGAAGCCGATGGTAAGCTGAGTCACCAAGTTCACGAGACGATGCACATCGTCAGCGACGTGCTCCTCTCGACCGGCGACATTTTGGCGCGTATGGACATGCCATGTTCTACGCCAGCACGGCGCGTCCGGAAGATGAAGAAGCCGCACGCGTCTTGGCGCATTCGCCTCTCGCCCCAGTTGCCATTGTTCCTGCGCCAGGAGCGGTTCTGCAACAGCGCCGGACGACGCGAGTTGGAAGAGCAAGTTCGACGACGCCATGACCTGGGCCGGCAAGGGCTGCTGGCTAAAGGCGTGCGAGAAGTTCATCGCGCTGGCGGAACGCGTACCCAACGAGCCACGGATCATCAAGAACATCGCCGTCTTGCGCGGTTACCTGGCCGATACCAGCGGCGCGGTGCTGTGGTGGCACAAGTACGCTTCGCTCGAACAGGTACCGTTCGAGGATCGGGTCGAAGCTGAAGCGCTGGCGCAAATGATGGACCCGAACCAAACGCGGGACACCATCGACGCCGTGCGGACGACGTTCACTCTGAACGATTCAGATCGGGCCATGGAGCGATTGCTGTCCGATAAACGACTCGCGAGCGAGAACCGGGAAGCGTTCATCCAGCAACAAGCAGAAGGGGAAGTTCCTCCCAAGGCTGTCTTCTCACTGCTGGACCGTCCCATGCCGGCGACAGGCGTCGATATCGCACTCGCCGATTTGCCCAAGTCAATTGGGGACGTATTGCTCTTTGGTCGCCAAACGGATCGTGAACCGCGCCTGGAGTTGGTCTGCGAGCGCACACCGGAGCTCGATGCGGCCAAGACCTCGCTGACCGAAATTCTGGGAGACGCAGTCGTCACCGCGAGCGACGAAGTCATCGGCCAGGTTCCAACGGACTCGGTCTGCGCTGCGCATTTCGATGTACCCGCCGCGCGATATTCCCCGCGAGCACTACCTGAAGTTGGCGGAGGAAGCCAAGCTCAAGGTCATCACGGAGGTCTGGCCCAACACGACGAACCGCAACTTGGACGGCAAGACGCCGGTCGAAGTCGCGGCCAAACCACAATTTGTCGTGCCGCTGCAAGCCGCCATCTTGCAAATGGAAGCCGCGAATGCCGGCAAGGGAAGTTTCGATTACAACCAGTTGCGCGGCCAACTCGGACTCAACACGTTCGACAAGATCGATCCTGAAGGCGTCAACATCATGCACTTGCCCGGCTTGGCGGTTGGTGAGATTGGAAGTTGCGAAGCTCTCAGACGAGCAACTCCTCACGGCGTTTCAACTGACCGTGTACTATGCCGATAGTTCGAGGCCTGCCTACGCTCGGAGACGAAGTGCTTGCCCGTGAAAGTACGGCGGCCTCGATCGATCATCGCGAGGTTTACGAGTTGCTTATTCAGCTTCTCAACGACCCTGAGCAAGCGTCGGGGTATGCGGTCAAGGCAAGAATACGCGAAGTCCAAGGGGGATTCGCCGGCCCGTTACATGTTAATGGAATTGCAAGCACGTGTCGCGATGGGGGATGGCAAGCGGGCCCAAGAGTTGATTCAGACGCTGAGCTCGGTCCACGCTAGTGAACCAGGCATTTCGCAGGCGCTGATGCAAATTCTGGTGCAGCTCGGTGTGATCACGCCGGACGGACGCCTGCGATCGCCCGGTGGAGCTCCGCCAGCGCAAATGGCAGCGCCTGGAATGGGGGCTGAACCCGCGCCGGCCCCAACCGGCGGAGTTTGGACACCAGATGCTCCCGCGGCACCGCCAGAAAAGAAAAGCGACTTGTGGCTCCCCGGTATGGAATAAGACTTCGGTGGACATCTCTGGGTGCCACTGGCTTGCCAGTGGTGGGCAGCGCGAGATGAATGCATTCTCGTGAGTCGTGGAATAGCGAGTTGGATCCCCCGGCCATGCGAGCCGAACGTGACAGCTTGAGAAGATTCAATCATCGACTTGCGGCACAGTCACCCGCCGAGCAGTGCAAACTTTGGATTGGTGGCCGAGAAAGCGTGATTGCCGTTCGTGATCCATACACTGGAAGGCGAACTCGCCGTACGCACTGGCAAGCCTGATTCTATGAAAGAGCGGTTCTCCTGGGGATGCTGGTAATACGGCGTATCGACTGGCGATCGCCAAACAGCCTCTGAACCAGGAGAACCACCCATGTTGTATCTTGCCATCGACCAGCACAGCAAGCAACTGACCGTCAACGTCCGCGACGAAGCCGGGCAGGTCTTGCGGCGCAAACAAGTCAGCACGCGCGGCAGCGCCGCCTACGACTTCCTCACACAACTCAGCGCGGAAGCCGGCGACACAGGCTACGCCGCCATCGTCGAAGTCTGCGGCTTCAACGACTGGCTGCTCGACCAACTACCCAACTACGGCTGCCGCGAGATCGTCCTCGTGCAGCCTGACAAACGCCCCACGCGCAAGACCGACCATCGCGACGCCAATCAACTGGGAGAGATCCTATGGGTCAATCGACAACGCCTGCTCACGAAACTGCGCGTGCAAGGTTTGCGGCGTGTCCACATCCCCACGGAAATCGAACGCGACGACCGCCGCCTGGCCGCCTTGCGGCATCGCAACGGCCGCGAAACAACGCGCATCATCAACAGCGTCCGCACGATCCTGCGTCGCCGCAATCTGCAACACGACTGTCCCACCAAGACAATCCAAGCCAAGCGCGCCCGCGTCTGGCTCGACCAACTCGAACTCGCGCCGCTGGATCGCCTAGAGCTGAATCAACTCCTGGCGCGCTGGGATCAGCTCATCGCCCAGCGCCGAGCTCGAAGCGGCCATCGCCGAACGCGTAGCGCACTGCCCCGCGGCGAACTCTCGCACGCTCCCCAGCGTCGGTCCCTTCATGGCGCTGGGACTCTGGGCGCACATCGGCGACATCCAGCGGTTCGCACGCCCGCGAAGTCTGGCGAACTACTGGGGACTCACACCAGGCTGCCACAACTCGGGCGAGAGCGGACAACGCCTGGGAGGCATCACCAAGCAAGGCAGCACGCTCGCGGGTTCTTGCTAGGCCAACTCGTGATGCACGTGCTCAAGCGAGACGGCAAGTTGCGGCATTGGTATCTCAACATCAAGCGACGCCGCGGCGCGAAGATCGCGCGCGTCGCCGTGATGCGGCGCTCGGCCACGATCATCTGGCACATGCTCACGCATCAAGAAGACTATGCTTTCGCGGGACGCACCCGCGCGCAGCGAGAAGCCATCACGACTACCACGTAGCGCAACGCACAGCGCGGTCACGCCGCGGGGGAAGGGACCAGCAGGACCCCCAGTTCCCTTCCCCCGCACCCCCATCCCCCTTCCCCTCTTCTCTGATCCACGAGAGACAAGACAGGAGACAGGAGACAAAGAACCAACACGACGACAAGACATCCGTTCGCTCTCCATCTACGGATGGCTGAGCCTCGACCCAGGCGTGCCGCCCGAGGTGCCACTTGGTGCTTAGAGCACGTTAGCCTGATTGGTGGCGCCGCCTGTGGTCGAGACGGTCGCAGAGACAACTGGTATCCGCCCACAAGGACGGAGAGCCCGGCGATTACGCCGGCTCAACCTGACGAAGGGATGTATTGGGGAGCGGTCGGCCCAACGCAAAAGAACGCCGCACGCGAACCCGCTTTTAAGAACCGAAACGCATGTCACCACGTCGCACAAAAAGTCAGCGAACAACGCGAAAACCCATCACGAACCCAACGTAAAAATCGAGCCTCCTCGACCAAAGATACCCGTACGCGCCTAAAGCCCCTTGACAGTTCAAGCTCTTTCAGGG
>CAVQHG010000003.1:0-130987 GCA_963712325.1 uncultured Solirubrobacterales bacterium | reverse complement strand
ATCGGGCGCCCTTGTCGGGCAGGCCCAATAATGAGCTCTTACGGAGCGAGGGCAACCGGCGATGACCTGTCCCGCCGGCGCCTGGCCGGGCGCCGGCGTCGTCACGCGATCTCGGGACGTGTCGAGGCGGGCTTATTTCCCGAGGCGGGCAAACAGGCTGGCGATGGCCTGCGCCTGCAACTGCCGGCCGCGCCGAAGGCCTCCCGGACCTCGGCATCGGTGGGATTGCGGCGGTTGCGGGGATCGAACGGGGTATCCCGACTCGATCGTTTGGCTGGTCGCTGCTTGATCTTCGACATCGTGGGTACTCCATCTGTTGAAGCTCGAGATGCCGGGACGATGCCTCAGCCGCGTTTCCCATTCATGTCAGTGCGCGGACATTCGGTTTCAATTGTAGGGTGCGGGGCTGTGGGCGTATGTTTCAACGCATCCACATACTCCTGAATGCGCTCCTTGAGGCCCGGTCGGGCGGCCGAGGCGACAAGGTCCGCCATGTCTTCCGCCCGCGTATCGGGCGCGGTGGCGCGGAAGAGCGCGGCCGTCGCCTCCGGCGCCTGAACGTGTTGGCGGCCGCCGCAGATCCTGCGCCGGCGGCAGCTTCACCTCCTCGGGCGTCGCGGGCCGGGGCGTCCCGCGCAGCTCGCCGACCCGCTCGCGCAGCGTCGCCAGGGCCTCGGCGTCGAGCGCGGGCAGGGTTTCCGGGTCTCCCCAGCCCCACCACTTCGAGTCCCGGCGCGGCCCGCTCATGCGCTGAGCGCCCGCTCGATGCCGTCCAGCGCCTCATCGAGGATCTCGGCCTGGCCGCGGCGCATCATCGGCGAGCCGAGCCGCGACATCCCGCGCAGCGACTGCTCGGAGGCGAGCCTGACCTCGGTCGCCTCGCCGGCCCCGCGCAGCGCGATCTCGATCTTCGAGCTGCGCAGGTGGCGGTCGAACGGCGTCCCCGCCAGCTGCTGCTCCCAGACGTAGCGCTCGTACCTGGCGGAGCTCAGGCAGCGGAAGTCGGCCCGCACGCCGCGGCCCTCGCTGGTCTCCAGCACCTTGGTCCACTCCGTGCGCCGGCCCGAGGCCTTCGCTTCGACGCTCTCGACGCGGGCGGTGCGCGGCCACCAGCGCGGCAGGCTGTAGGGGTCGGAGACGAGCTCCCAGACGTCGCCAGCGGGGCCGCGATGGTCCGGCTTCGTGAGACGCGCGGCATCGGCGGTGGCGGCGCGGCTCAGTTGCCGGCGAGCCGGCGCAGGTCCCTGACCAGGAGCAGGTGCTTGAGGTGGCTGACCGTCGCCGCAAGGCTCTCCAGGCTTTCGAGGGCTTCCTTGCGGCGCTCGGGATTGCGGGACCGCAGCGAGGAGCCCGAGCACCGCTTCGAGCAGGTTCGACTCGCGGTCGGCCGAGGTCCGGAACACCCGCATGTTGCGGGCGCCGACCCCGAAGCGGGAGAGCTCGTTCGCGCGCCTTGATGACCTCGCGGTCGGTCTCGTCGTAGACGACTCTTTCCGTCGCCGCTTCTCGGGCTGGACGATGCCGTAGTTCTCGAGCTCGGCGATCAGCTCCTCGCGGGCGCCGGTTTCCTCGATCACCTGCTCGAGGGTCAGGTAGGCGCTCGAGGTGTTGACGAGGATCGCGCGCCGCACCGAGCCGCCCGAGGGCGCCGGTCGCCGTCGGCGCCGAGGTCGATCTCGCCGCCCGCCGCCAGCTCCTGGCGGATCACCCGCAGGGGCAGGAACTCGTCGCGCTGCAGGCGCAGGATCGTGCGCAGCCGTTCGACGTCGGCCTGGCTGTAGAGCCGGTAGCCGCCGGGCGTCCGCCGCGGCGTGAGCAGCTTCTGGTCCTCGAGGTAGCGGATCTTGGAGATCGAGATGTCGTCGAACTCGCGACTGCAGGATCTTGCAGACGGCGCCGATCGTCAGCGCCTTGCGCGGCCGGCTCGCCGATTCCGGTGGCCGTGTCTCGGAGATCGCCATCCTCACTTCTCCAGGTAGCTGAGCTTGTACTTGCCGACCTGGATCTCGTCGCCGTCGGCGAGCCGGTGGACTCGATCCGGCGCCGGTTGACGTAGGTGCCGTTGAGCGAGCCGAGATCGTCGATGTAGAGGCCGTCGCGGCGCCGGACGAGCAGCGCGTGGTTGCGGGACACCGTGACGTCGTCGAGGAAGACCCCGGCGTCCGGGCTGCGCCCGATGCTGACCCGGTCCTCGCTGACCGTGAAGCTCTCCCCCGCCCGGCCGCCCCCGGCGCGGATCACCAGCGCGGCGCCGCTGCGCTCCACCACCTCGTCGATGTCGATCGGCTGCATGTCGCCGGTGTCGTCGACCGTGTAGGTCATCGTCGTCGGTTCCTCGCCGCCCTCGCCGCGGCGCCGCCCAGGTAGGCGCCGCACTTCTGGCAGTAGTTGGCGCCCTCGGGGTTGACGAATCCGCACTCGGGGCAGTGTCCGGCCACGGCGGCCTCCCTCAGGCGGCCGGCTCGTCCTCAGGTCGGCGTCCGCTGCGCCTTGCCGGCGAGGATCTCGGTGAGCTGGCGACATCGTCGCCGGAGATCAGCGAGTCGCCGCTTTCGCGTTTCTGCCGCAACCGGTTGACCAGCTCGGCGCGAAGGATGTCGATCTTCCCGTGCAGAACCCTCCGCTTGTAGGAGATCTCGCTCTCCTCCTCGGTCAGCTTCTCGATCAGGTCCTTCAGCTCTTCGTCGCTGAGCGAACCGAGATCGGGAAAGGTGTCCTCCATCTCGCTCCTTGATCGAGGAGGCCGTCGCCTCCGTTGGCCGCTGCGACGATTATAGGTCTCGTCGCCAAAGGTTCAACCCTAGGTTGAAGGTTTATGGAACCGGGCCGCGCCGCGCCTTCGGAGACCCGCGCGCCCGTGCGGCGTATAGAACGGTAGCGAGCAATTGCCAGCACGAGCCCGACGATCAGCAGCGCGTCCGGCACCCAGCCGTCGACGACAAGCGCGAGGAAGATCCCGCCCATGATCGGGAAGACCGAGATCCGCCCCGGCCAGTTGACGGCGATCTCGACCCCGTGGCGCACGCCGTACTGGGCGAGCAGGAGCATCACCACCTCGCGGGCCGACCAGCACGGCCAGAGCCCAGCGCGGCAGCAGCTCGAAGTGCCAGCAGACGACCGCGCCGGAGAGGATCGTGAGCCGGTCGACCAGCGGGTCGAGCATCGCCCCGAGGCGGCTGTACTGGCCGGTCACGCGGGCCAGGAAGCCGTCGAGGTAGTCGCCCGCCGCGATCAGCCCGAAGAGCAGCGCGGCCGCGGCGCTGCGCCCGTCGCCCGATTCGAAGGCCAGGTAGAGGAAGACGCGGCATCGCCGCGAGGCGGGCGTAGCCGACGAGGTTGGGGATGGTCCACGGGTTGAGCGGCTCGCCCTCGCGCGTCTGCCGCGGCGGCGGCCCGCTGCGATCCAGCCCGAAGCAGCCGCCGCAGCCGGCCGCGGCCGAACGGGGTCGGCGTCTCAGCCATCGGAGCGCCGCTGCGAGGAGCTCGGCGGCCCGCCGCGGCCGCCTCCTCGACGGGCAGCCTGTGCTCCGCGCCCGCTGGCGCGCTCGGTCGCCTCGACGATTCCCTCGGCCAGGCCGCGGCGGCCGACGACCAGCCGCAGCGGGCAGCCGAGCAGCTCCGCGTCGGTCAGCTTCTCGCCGGGGCCCGCGTCGCGGTCGTCATAGAGGACCTCGCCGCCGAGCGCTCCCGCAGCTCCTCGTAGAGCCGGTCGGCGACCTCCCGCTCCGGCTCGCCCGCCTTGGCGAGCGAGACCAGATGGACCTCCATGGCGCGATCGAGGCGGCCAGACGATGCCGCGCTCGTCGGCGCCCTGCTCGATCGCGGCCGCCGCGATCCGCGCCGGGCCGATCCCGTAGCTGCCCATCACGATCGGCCGCTCGGCGCCCTCCTCGTCGAGGTAGGTGGCCCCGAGCGGCTCCGAGTAGCGCGTCCCCAGCTTGAAGATGTTGCCGACCTCGATCGCCGGCTCGATCTCGATCTCCCCGCCCGCCCGGCGCGGTGTCGCCGGCCTCGACGCGTGCGGATGTCCATCTCCTCGAAGGAGAAGTCGCGGCCCGGCTGCACCCCGCGCAGGTGGGCGTCGGCCCGGTTGGCGCCGGCGACATAGGAGTCGCCGGCGATCGCGGCGTCCTTGAGCACCGGCACGCCCGCCCCGACCGGGCCGATGAAGCCGACCGGGCCCATCTCCGCCTCGATCTCCTCGGCGCGCGCCGGGCGGAAGTCGGCGCCGAGCGCGTTGCGGAGCTTGATCTCGTTGAGGCGGTGGTCGCCGCGGAGCAGGGCGAGCGCCAGTCCCCCGCCCTCGACGACGACCGGCATCGCCTTGATCAGCGCCCCGGCGGGCACGCCGAGCGCTCCGGAGACCTCCTCGACCGTCGTCAGGCCGGGGGTCGCGACCTCCTCGGGCGCGTCAGCGCCGCCGGCAGCTCGACCGGCTGCGGCTCGGCGGAGGCGACCTCGACGTTGGCCGCGTAGCCCGGCGCCAGCGCGACCTCGTTCTCGCCCGCCGCGCAGGGCGCCATGTACTCGTGGGCGCCCGAGCCGCCCATCATCCCGACGTCGGACTCGACCCGGTACCAGCGCAGCCCGCAGCGGTCGAAGATCCGCTCGTAGGCCTCGGCCTGCAGCCCGTAGGAGCGCTCCAGGCCCTCCTCGTCGCGGTCGAAGGAGTAGGCGTCCTTCATCGTGAACTCGCGCGTCCGCAGCACGCCGGCCCGCGGGCCGCGGCTCGTCGCGCTCCTTCGTCTGGATGTGGAAGAGCATCAGCGGCAGGTCCCGGTAGGAGCGGACCTCTCGCGCACGTGGTGGGTGAGGCACTCCTCGTGGGTCATCGCCAGGACCATCGGCGCGCCCCTGCGGTCCTCCAGCTTGAACAGCTCCTCGATCTCGTAGCGGCCGGTCTTCTCCCAGGGCTCGGCGGGCTGCAGGACGGGCATCAGCATCTCCTGGCAGCCGATCGCCTCCATCTCCTCGCGGAGGACCTGCTCCACCCTGCGATGCACCCGCCAGCCCGCCGGCAGGTAGGTCCACAGCCCGGCCCCGAGCTGGCGGATCAGCCCCGCCCGCACCATCAGCTTGTGCGAGACCGCCTCCGCGTCCGCGGGCGCGTCCTTGAGCGTCGGCAGGAACGTCTGGGTGAGCCGGGTCATGCGGGAAACCTATCCGGGACCATGCGCCGCTGCTCCGCATCGCGGCGGGGGCGCCCATGCTCCACCTGGCCCCGCTCGCAGGGATCGCGCGATGCTCGCTCTCGCGACCCTGGCCAGGCGGCCCGCGGCGCCGTCTCGCTCATGCGGGCCGCGCCCGGGCGGTCAGGCCCGCGTGAAGCGGCGGCCGGCGGTCGGCGAGGCCTCCTCGTCGAGCAGCACCCGGTCGGACTCGCCCTTCTCGGCCGCCTCGTGCTCCATCTGCGCGATCTTCTCCGGCGTCAGGTCGCCGGCGTTCTCCTCCTCGATCTTCGCCAGCCAGGCGGCCCCCTCGCCCGCCTCGGCCTCGTCGACCTCGACCTCGCCGCCCCGGTCCAGCGACTTGTCGATCTCCTCGAAGAGCGCGTCGACCAGCTGCGCCTGCGGGACCTTCCGCAGCGGCTTGCCGTGGGCGAAGATCAGCCCCTCGTCCTTGGCGCCGGTGATGCCGAAGTCGGCGTGGCTGGCCTCGCCGATCCCGTTCACCGCGCAGCCCAGCACGGCGACCTCGATCGGCTCCGCGTAGCGCTCCAGCCGCTGCTCGATCTCGGCCACGACCGAGTCCATGTCGAACTGGAGGCGGCCGCAGGTCGGGCAGGCGATCAGCACCGGGCCGCGCTCGCGCAGCTGCAGCGCCTTGAGGATCTCCCAGGCGACCTTCACCTCCTCCTCGGCGTGGAAGGTCGAGAGGCTGATCCGGATCGTGTCGCCGATCCCGTCGGCGAGCAGCGTGCCGAGCCCGACCGCGGACTTCAGCGACCCCGACCACTTGGTCCCCGCCTCGGTGATGCCGAGGTGCAGCGGGTAGGGGATCTGCTCGGAGAGCAGCCGGTTGGCGGCGATCGTGTTGGGCACGTTGGTCGACTTGATCGAGACCTTGAAGTCCTCGAACTCGAGGCCCTCCATCAGCTCGACGAACTCGACCGCGGCCGCGACCAGCGCCTCGACCGGCGCCTCGCGCTCGAGCTCGTGCAGATGCTTGGGCAGCGAGCCGGAGTTGACGCCGATCCGCATCGGCACGCCGGCGGCCGTCGCCCTGGCGGCGACCTCGGCGACTTTCTCGCGGCCGCCGATGTTGCCCGGGTTGAGCCGGATGCAGTGGGCGCCGGCGTCGATCGCCTTCAGGGCCAGCGTGTGGTTGAAGTGGATGTCGGCGATCACCGGTATCGGCGATTCGCCTGACGATCGTCCTCAGCGCCTCGGCGTCCTGCTCGCGGGGCACCGCGCAGCGCACCAGGTCGGCGCCGGCGTCGGCGACCTTGCGGATCTGCTCCATCGTCGCCTCGAGGTTGGCGGTCTCGGTCTTGGTCATCGTCTGCACGGCGACCGGCGCGCCGCCGCCGATCGGCACGCCGCCGACGAATATCTGCCGCTTGGAGGCCACACGCGAAGCGTACCGAGCAGCGCGTCGGCGGCCCGTTCTCGGGCGGGCCCGCTAGCGGACCTGGATGCCTTCGCCCGTGAGGCGCCCGATGTCGTTCGAGAGCCCGAGGAAGAACAGCATGATCACGAGCACGAAGCCGATTGCGCCGGCGCGCTCCATGACGCTGAAGGGCACCCGCCTGCCCCGCACTTTCTCGACCAGGCTCCAGAAGATGTGGCCGCCGTCGAGGGGCAGGAAGGGGAAGAGGTTGATCAGCCCCAGGGAGAGGCTGACGACCGCGAGCAGGATCAGCGCCCGGGTCGTGCCGAGCTTGTCGATCGTCTGGTGGGCCACCTCGCTGATGCCGACGACACCCGAGACTTCCTTGCGCTTTTCGGCGTTCGAGCAGGTTGGCGAAGACGCGTCACGGTCTTCGTGGTCACCAGCCACATGAAGCCGGTCGAGCGGTCCAGGGCTTCGCCGACGCCGAGGTCGACGGGAGCGCTGCCGAAGCCGAAGCCGACGAGGGCCCGGTTCGCCGAGGCGCTGTATTCGGGCCGGACGAGGACGTTGCGAATCCGCCCGTCCCTTTCGATCGTCAGCTTCGCCGGCGTGGCGGACCTGCAGCCGTCCCGTTGCGCGCCGGGGCAGGGGTGCGAGTTGACCTCGGTCGCGGAAGCCTTCGATCCGGGCTTCCTCGCTCCGATTCCGGTACGCAGCTGCCGTCCACCGCGAGGATCCTGTCACCGGGCTTCAGCACCCCGCTGGCCGCCGTCTTCGGGATCACTTCGCCGACCGTCTCGGTCGTCCTGAAGGCGCTGGTCATCGATACCACGAAGAGGATCAGCGAAGGCGAGCACGATGTTGACCGCCGGCCCGGCCCCGATCACGACGATCCGCTTCCAGACCGGCATTTCGTAGTAGCCGCGGTGCTCCTCTCCCTCGGGCAGGACGTCGTCGGGGTTCATGCCGCTGATCTTCACGTAGCCGCCCGCCGGGATCGTCGCGATCCCGTACTCGGTCTCGCCGCGCTTGAACGAGATCAGCTTCGGCCCGAAGAAGAGGAAGAACTTCTCGACCCGCATCCCGGTCGCCTTGGCGGCGACGAAGTGCCCGGCCTCGTGGAGGATGATCAGCAGCGAGAAGCCGACGAATATCCAGACCCAGCTCATGGGCGGGGCTCCGCGCTTCGCGCCCTCGCGCGGCGCCGGAGACGGGCGCTTCCTCGCTCCGCGCTCATGCCGGCGCCAGCTCCCTGACGCGCTGCTCGGCGCGGCGGCGCGCCTCGGCGTCGACGGCGAAGAGGTCGTCGAAATGGGTGACGGGCGCGGCCGGCATCTCTCCAAGAACCCGCTCGATCGCCTCGGGGATCGCTCCGAAGCCGATCCGCCCGGCCAGGAAGGCCGCGACGGCCACCTCGTCGGCGGCGTTCAGGACGCATGGCGCCGTGCCCCCCGCGGCACCCGCCTCGAGCGCCAAGCGCAGGCAGGCGAAGGTCTCCAGGTCGGGCTCCTCGAAGGTCAGCTCGCCCACCGCCGCCAGGTCGAGCCTGCGGCACGTCGACGTCGGCCCGCTGCGGGTGATGGAGGGCGTAGGAGATCGGCACCCTCATGTCGGGCAGGCCGAGGTGGGCGAGCGTGGCTCCGTCGTTGAGATCGACCAGCGAGTGGACGATCGACTGCGGGTGGACGACGACCTCGATCCGCTCGTAGGCCACGCCGAAGAGATGGTGCGCCTCGATCGCCTCGAAGCCCTTGTTCATCAGCGTCGCAGAGTCGATCGTGATCCGCCCCCCCATCCGCCAGGTCGGGTGGGCGAGCGCCTCCTCGACCGAGACCCCGGCGAGGTCGGTGCGACCCCGGAAGGGGCCCCCGGAGGCGGTCAGCACGAGCCGCTCGATCGTCCCCGGCTGCTCGGCTTCGATCAGCTGGAAGAGGGCCGAGTGCTCGGAGTCGACGGGCAGAAGGCGTGAGTCCGAGGCCTCGGCGAGCGCCATCGTCAGCTCGCCCCCGATCACCAGGCTCTCCTTGTTGGCGAGGGCGACGTCGATGCCCTCGCTGAGGGCGGCGATCGTCGGCCCCAGCCCGGCGGCGCCGACGATGCCGTTGAGGACGAGGTCGGCGCCGCTGCCGGCGACCAGCTCCCGCACCCCCTCCTCGCCGGAGAGCACGGTGCCGCTCCCACGCCGGGCGCGCCCGCTCGGCGGCTGCCGGGTCGGCGAGGGCGACGGTGCCGACGCCGTGGCGGCCGGCCTGCTCGAGGGTCGCCTCCCAGCTCGAGCCGGCGCCCAGCCCGACGACCCGCAGCTCGTCGGACGCGGCGACGATCTCCAGCGCCTGGGTGCCGATCGACCCGGTGCAGCCGAGGATGACCAGGTTCTTCATCCTCGGGATTCTAGGTGCGGTCAGTAGACCAGCTGGACGGCCAGGTAGTAGCCGACGACGATCGTGAACAAGACGGCGTCCAGGCGGTCGAGCATGCCGCCATGCGGGCCGAACAGCGTGCCGGTGTCCTTCCTGCCCAGGTCGCGCTTCAGGGTCGACTCGAAGAGGTCCCCGACCGGGGCGACGGCCGCGACCGCGGCTCCGATGATCAGGGCGTCGACTCCCGAGAGCCAGTCCTGGTAGAGGCCGGCGAACCAGAACGCCATCGTCCCGATCAGGAAGCCGCCGATCAGGCCCTCGAGGGTCTTGTTGGGCGAGAGGCTCGGCGCGATCCGGTGGGTGCCGAACATCCTTCCCGTCGCGTAGGCGCCGGTGTCGGTGGCGAAGGTGCCGACAAGGACGTCGACCATCAGCGCCGCGCCGTGGTCGGGGAGGTCGCGCAGGAGGACCGCGTGGGCGAGCGGGATGCCGATCCAGAGGATGCCGAGCAGGGTCACGCCGATCGAGCCGACGACGCTCTGGCGGTGCCGCCGGTCGACGGCGAAGGCGAAGATCACCGGGAAGGATGCGGCGAGCACGAGCAGCACGTTGAATGCGGTTCCGAAGTAGGCGGCGACTATCAGCGCCGGGACGGCGAGGTAGGCCGCGCGGGCGACGGGTCGCAGCTCGGCGGTCATCGCCACGAACTCGCGCAGGCAGAGGATCCCGATCGCGATCATCGCGATCGCGAAGTAGGGCCCTCCGGCGACGATGATCGCGATCGCGAAGGCGATCCAGGGAATCGCAAACAGCACACGGCGGGCCGTCTCCCCGCGCAGCCCGCGGTCGCGGCGGCGGGCCGGGCGGCGCTCGCGCGGCTCCGGGGCCGGCTCGTCCTCGAACATCTCGTCGTCGAACAGATCGATCACGTCCGTGCTCCGAATCGCCGCCGGCGGGAGTCGAACTCGGCCAGGGCCTGCTCCAGCGAGGAGCGGCTGAAGTCCGGCCATAGCTCCTCGCGAAAGACGAGCTCGGAGTAGGCGCACTGCCAGAGAAGGTAGTTGGAGATCCGCCGCTCGCCGCTGGTGCGGATCAGCAGGTCCGGATCGTGCATCTCCGGCGCATAGAGCCGGCGGCGGAATCCCTCCTCGCCGCCCTCTCCGTCGAAGCTGCGCGCCGCGTCGACGATCTCCGCCCGCCCGCCGTAGTTGAACGCGACGAAGAAGGTGATGCGGTCGTTCTCGGCGGTCATCTCCTCCGCCCACCGCATCCGCTCGACCAGCCCGGGGTCGATGCCCTCGCGCCGCCCGATGAAGCGCATGCGGACGCCTTCCCGGTGGAGCTCGGGAGTCTCGCCCTCGATCCGTTCGCCGAACATCCGGATCAGCCCCTCGACCTCGGCCGACGGCCGCGACCAGTTCTCGGTCGAGAAGGAGAAGACCGTGAGCTCCTCGATGCCGAGCTCGACCGCGTCCCTCAGCCGTTCCTTGACCACGTCGGCGCCGGCCCGGTGGCCCTCGATGACAGGCAGGCCGCGCCTCTGCGCCCAGCGCCCGTTGCCGTCGGTGATGATCGCTACGTAACGCGCGGAGGCATTCACACCTCCAAGATCTCCTCTTCCTTTCCCTTGAGGAGGGTGTCGATCTCGGCGATCGCGTCGTCGGTCTGCTTCTGGAGGGCGGTCTCGGCGCGGCGCTCGTCGTCCTCGCCCGCTTCGCCCTCCTTCTTCAGCTCGCGCAGATCCCCCATCACGTCGCGGCGCACGTTGCGGACCGCCACCCGCCCCTCCTCGGCGACGCCGTTGACGACCTTGACCATCTCGCGCCGGCGGTCCTCGGTCATCTCCGGGATCTGCAGGCGGATCACGTTGCCGTCGTTGCTCGGCGTCAGCCCCACGTCGGACTCCTGGATCGCCTTCTCGATCGCGCCGATCGAAGAGGCGTCGAAGGGCGCGACGGTGAGCAGGCGGGCGTCGGAGGCGGACACGTTGGCGAGCTGCTTGAGCGGGGTCGCCGCCCCGTAGTAGTCGACCACGATGCGGTCGAGCAGGTGCGGAGAGGCGCGGCCCGTCCGCACGGTGGCAAGCTCACCACGGCTCGCGTCGACCGACTTCTCCATCCTCGCCCTGGCGTCCTCGAGCAACTCGTCGATCAACTCCACCGTCATCCGCCCTTCGAACTAGTCCGCGGGCGTGCTGGATACCAGCGTGCCCACCTTCTCGCCGCAGACGATCCTATCTATGTTGCGCTCGTCCCCGACGTTGAAGACGTAGATGGGAAGGTCGTTGTCCATGCAGAGAGAGAGCGCCGTCGAGTCCATCACCCTGAGCCCGCGCTCGATCGCCTCGCGGTGGCCGATCGCGGGGATGAACCTCGCCTCGGGGTCGGTCGCCGGGTCGGCGTCGTAGACGCCCTCCACCCCGTTCTTCGCCATCAGGATCGCCTGCGCCCTGATCTCGAGCGCCCGCAGCGCGGCCGCGGTGTCGGTGGTGAAGAACGGGTTCCCGGTGCCCGCCGCGAAGATCACCACGCGCCCCTTCTCCAGGTGCCGGATCGCGCGGCGGCGGATGTAGGGCTCGGCCACCTCCTTGACGTCGATCGCCGAGAGGACCCTGGTGTGCTGCCCGAGCGTCTCGAGGGCATCCTGGAGCGTCAGCGCGTTGAGCACCGTCGCCAGCATCCCCATGTAGTCGCCCGTCGCCCGGTCCATCCCCTTCGCGGCGCCGTCGATGCCGCGGTAGATGTTGCCGGCGCCGACGACGATCGCGACCTCCACCCCACCCTCGCGGGTGGTCGCGATCTGCGCCGCGAGGCGGCGCACCTCCGCCGGGTCCGTGCCGAAGTCCAACGCCCCCATCAGCGCCTCACCGGAGAGCTTGAGGAGGATGCGCGAGAACTGGGGGTTGGCGTTCATGGGTCTTGGGCTCCGCTCCGCTTGCGAGAGCCTATCCGCGACGCCCTCTGCGCTCTGCCTCAACGCACGCGGAAGTAGGCGAAGCGGGCGATCTGGATGTTCTCGCCGGTCTTCGCGGCGAGCTCCTGGCGCATCTCCTCGATCGATTTCGACTCGTGCTTCTCGGCATTGACGTGGGCCTGCCCGAGCAGCGCGACCTCGTTGGCCCACTTGTCGAGCCGGCCGGCGACGATCTTCTCGACGACGTCGTCGGGCTTGCCTTCCTCGCGCGCCTTTTCCTCGAAGACCCTGCGCTCCGCCTCGCGCTCCTCCGCGGGGATCTCCTCGGCGGACACGTAGCGGGGGGCGGTCGCCGCGATGTGCAGGGCGACCTCATATGCGAACGCCTTGAAGTCCTCGTTGCGGGCGACGAAATCCGTCTCGCACTGGACTTCGACCATCGCCCCGACCTTGTCGTTTGCATGGACGTAGGAGGAGACGACGCCCTCGTCGGTGCCCCGGCCCTCGCGCTTGGCGGCCGAGGCCTGACCCTTCACACGGAGGATCTCGATCGCCCGGTCGACGTTCCCGTCGGACTCGGCGAGCGCCGATTTGCAGTCCATCATCGCCGCGCCCGTGCGCTCGCGCAGCGCCTTGACGTCGGCGGCCGTGACGCTCACGAGCTGCCTCCTTCCTTGGCGGCGGGCGGGGCGGTTGCCTGGGCGGCATCCGAGCCTCCGGCTCCGGACGCTCCTCCCGCGGGTGGCGTCGGGGAGCGGGGGTCGCCCGCAGCTTGCGAGGACGTGCCGCCCTCCCCGCCGGATTGACCCTCGGCCTCGGCAGCTTTCCTCGGCGGCCTCCTCGGCCTCCTGCCGCGCCTTCTCTTCCTCCTCGCGCTTCTTTCGCTCTTCCTCCTCGCGCTTGCGGCGCTCCATCTCCTCCGCGATCCGCCTTTCCTCCTGAGCGCGCCAGGCGCTGGCGCCATTCTCAATCGCGCCGCCGATCGTGGAGATCACGAGCTGGCAGGAGCGGATCGCGTCGTCGTTGCCCGGGATCACGTAGTCGACCGGCCCGGGATCGCAGTTGGTGTCGACGAGGCCGATGATCGGGATTCGCAGGCGGGCCGCCTCGCGCACGGCGATCTCCTCGGTTTTGAGGTCGGTCACGAAGACCGCGTCCGGCAGGCGGTCCATGTCGCGGACCCCGCCGAGGTTGTATTCGAGCTTCGCCAGCTCGGCCTGCATGCCCATTTTCTCCTTCGTGGAAGCAGCTCGAGTTTGCCCTCGTCCCGCAGCTCGATCAGTTCATGGAGCCGGGCGATGCGGCGGGAGATGGTGTTGAAATTGGTCAGCAGCCCGCCCAGCCAGCGCTGGTTCACGTAGGGCATCTGGCAGCGTTCGGCCCACTCCTGGACCGGGCCGCGGGCCTGCTTCTTGGTGCCGACGAAGAGCACGGTCCCGCCGCCGCTGGAGAGCTCGCCGGCGAAGACCCGGGCCTGCTCGAGGAGGGACTCGGTCTGGACCAGGTCGATGATGTGGATCCCGTCGAGCTCGCCGAAGATGTAGCGGCGCATGTTCGGGTTCCAACGGCGCGTCTGGTGGCCGAAGTGGACTCCGGCCTCGAGCAGCTCCCTGAGGCCGACGGTGGCTGGCATCTTGCTTTGTTCTCCTTGGTGTTGGGGTCGGCCCCGCTGACCTCGCCGGCAACCGGCCTCGTTGCGGCCGGTCAGGAATCCGGTTCGGCCCCAGCGGGGGTCGGAGTTGCGGAACCATCGATTGTAGAGGGAATGAGAACGCCGCCTCCTCTGCGCCCCCTCCTCTGCTCCCACGTGGCTAGGCGGCGCGTGCCGCCCGCAGGGCCTCCTCCAGGTCAGTGGGCAGCGGCGAGGAGAAGGCGAGCCTCTCGCCGCCGACCGGGTGCGTGAAGGCGAGCCTGTGCGCGTGCAGGAATGGCCGTCGAAGCTCGTAGGCCGACCGGCCCCCGTAGGTCTCGTCGCCCACCAGCGGATGGCCGATGGCGGCGAAGTGGGCGCGGATCTGGTGGGTGCGCCCGGTCTCCAGGCGCGCCTCCAGATAGGTGTCTGCGGCAAGCAGCTCGATCACCTCGAAATGGGTGCGCGCCTCGCGCGGGGCCGGCGCCGGCGACGGCCATCCGATGGCGATTGCGCGACGCCCGCCCGATCGGGGCGTCGATCGTCCCGGTGCGCGAGGCGAGCCGTCCCCCGGCCAGCGCCAGGTAGCGCCGGTCGACCTCGCGCCGGGCGACCTGCCCCTGCAGCGCCGCGTGGGCCGTGTCGGTGCGAGCGACGACCATCAACCCGCTCGTCCCCTTGTCCAGCCTGTGCACGATTCCGGGGCGCTGGGGATCCGGGCCGCCGCCGAGCAGGCCTTCGAGCTCCGAGACCAGGGTCGGGCCCCGGTGCGAGGGAGCGGGGTGCACGACCAGCCCGGCCGGCTTGTCGACCACGGCCAGCTGCTCGTCGCGGAAGACGATCCTCGGCTCGAGCTCGCCGCTCACCGCTCGCCCGCCTCTAGCGCGAAGACCAGCGCGAAGACCAGGACGCCGGCGGTGATCGCGGCGTCGGCGAGGTTGAAGGGGGGCCAGGATCCGATTTCGACGTAGTCGGTGACCTCGCCGGCGCGGATGCGGTCGGCGAGGTTGCCGAGGGCACCTCCGGCGACGAGGCCGGCGGCCACCCACATCCAGGGAGCCGACGGGTCGCGGGCGAGGAGGAAGCCGATGAAGGCGAGGGCGAGGACGGCGAAGGCGATCAGGGGCGCGTCGCTGCCGCCCGCGAGCCCGAAGGCGACCCCCTTGTTGTGGGTGAGGGTGAGGCCGACCGGCCCCAACAGGTCGACGTGCTGCCCAGGGACCATGTCGCTCTCGACGATCGCCTTGATCGCCTGGTCGGCGATCACGACGAGCGCGCAGAGGACGCCGGCCCGGCGCCAGGCCCGGCCCGCGCCGGCAGGCCGCGCCGCGGTCACCCGCGTATCAGGCCGACGACGACGGCCTCCACCACGAAGAGGACGATCAGCGCGAGCAACGGCGCAAAGCTGATCGCGAAGCCGCCGCCGCCAACCGAGGGCACCACCCGCCGGAAGATGTTCAGGTACGGGTCCGTGGTCTCGGTGACGAAGTCGAGCGCCGCCCGGAACCAGCGGTTGTAGAAGGGGATCCGCGGCAGCCAGCTGATCAGGATGTTGATCAGGATCAGGATCGTGTAGACGAGGAACAGCGCCGCGACGTAATCCGCGACGTCCCCCCTGCTCAGGGCAAGGGGAATCATCGCGATCCCTCCATCCGCTCCAGCGAGGCCCGCACGGCAGCTGCGAACGCCTCGGGCGCGCCGGCCCCCCGGAGCGCCTCCAGCCCCGCCTCGGTGCTGCCGCCGGGCGAGGCGACGGCGTCACGCACCTGGTCCGGCCCCCGGCGCCGCAGCAGCTCCGCGGTGCCGGCGGTCGTCTCCACGACCAGCTCCTGCGCCAGGTCGGGGCTGAGCCCGGCTGCCGATCCGGCGTCGACGAGGGCCCCCACCGCCAGCGCCAGGTAGGCGGGGGAACAGCCCATCACCGCGGTCGCCGCGTCGAAGTCGGCGTCGGGCAGCTCGACGACGCGGCCCAGCAGCTCCAGGCGCTCGCGCAGCTCCGGCGACGCGGCGCCGGCGAGGCAGAGCACCCCACGCCGGACCTCGACCGCGACGTTCGGCATCACTCTGCTGACCGCGGCCTCGGGGAACGCATCCTCGACGCGGCCCAGGGGCGTGGCGCCGAGCAGTGAGACGACCGCTCGCGCACCCCCCATCTCGGCGGCGACCGCGGCCAGGCCCGCCGGCTTGACGGCGAGCAGGACCGCGTCCGCGCGCTCGGCGAGCTCCGCGTTGGATGTCAGCGCCTCCCCCCCGAGCTCGGCCGCGAGCGCGGCCGCGCGACCCGATCCGGAGTCGGTGAACAGCATCGGCCCGACGTCGGTACCCCAACCGCGGGCCATGGCGGCAGCCATGCTGCCGGATCCACAGAAGCCGATGACCATCCAGCGCAGCCTAGCTACGACTGGTTGAAGAACCCCTTGTCGATGAGGCGGGCCTTCTCCTCGGCCGAGACCTCGACGTTGCGCGGGGTGAGGAGGAATACCTTCTCGGCGATCCGCTGCATGCCCCCGTCGAGCGCGTACGTGAGGCCTGAGCAGAAGTCGATCATCCGCTTTGAGAGCTCGTGGTCGGTCGTCTGCAGGTTGAGGATCACCGGCACCGACCGCTTGAACTGGTCGGCGACCTGTTGGGCATCGTTGAAGTTGCGCGGGATCACGAGGTGCACCTGGACGTCGGAGTCGCCATTGCCGACCGGCCGCAGCGTTCGGGTGCGGGTGGCCGAGATCGGCTCGTCGTCGGCGAAGATGTCGTCGATCTCGTCGCGGCGGGAGCGCCTCGAGGTGGGCAGGCGGCTGACCCGAGCCGGCTCGCGCTCGCGCCGGCCCTCGAACAGCTCGTCGGGGCCTGCCTCGGCCTCGTCCACCTCGTCGTACTCGGGACCGTAGTCGTGATCCTCGGCGAGTCCGAAGTAGACCAGCGCTCTATGCCATGTGTCGCGTAGGGCCATGACGCGGTGTTCGGCTTTCAGCGGCCGAATCCTTTACCGATTATGCCCTGTTTGCTCGCGCTTCACACGAGCAGCGACGTGCCGAGGCGGACGATCGTCGCACCCTCCTGGGCCGCGACGCGCCAATCCTGCGAGGTGCCCATCGAGAGCCGGGAGAGGCCGTGCTCGGCGGCGAGCTCGGCGAGCCGTGCGAAATGCGGGCGCGAGGCCTCGGGGTCCTCGCTGAACGGGGGCATCGTCATCAGGCCACCGACGCGCGCCGGGGCGAGACGCTCGATCATCTCGGGGAGGCGGACCGGCTCCACTCCCCCCTTTCCCTCCTCTCCGGCGACGTTCACCTGGACCAGGACCTCGGTGTCCGGGCCGGCGCGCCTGGCGATCTCCTCGGCGGCAGAGTCGGTCGCGACGGAGTGGATCAGGCGGCAGATCGGCAGCAGCCGCTTCACCTTGCGGCTCTGCAGATTGCCGATGAAGTCCCAGGCAAAGGCGTCCCCCCAGCGCTCCCGCTTGGCCGCGAGGTCCTGCTGGCGGTTCTCGCCGACCAGCTTCACGCCCGCCTCGGCGAGGGCGCCCATCTCCTCGATCGGCACGTACTTGGTGGCCGCCAGGACCTCCACGCCCGAACCGGCCTCCTCCCGGACCCGGGCCAGGTTCGCGGCCACCCGCTCCGGATCGATTGCCCGGATCGGCTCGATCACGGCCGGGCCTCCTCCGCCCAGACCGCGCCCGCCTGCCGCCCGGTCCTGCCGGCATCGCGCCTGTGCGAGAAGAACAGCGCCTCCTCGCAGCTCGTGCAGAGCCCCGCCACCTCGACGCTCTCCACCCCTGTGCGAACGAGGAGGCGGCGGGCGACCTCCGCCAGGTCGAGCATTCGGCCGTCGGCGACTCCGGGGCCCAGCTCCTCGAAGGCGTCCAGCACCTCGTCGCCGACCTCGTAGCAGCAGGGCCCGATCCCCGGCCCGACGGCGGCGGCCGTGGCATCGACGGCGGCGGCACCACGCGCCAGGATCCCGGCCGCGAGGCCGCGCCAGCCGCAGTGCAGGATCGCCTGCCCGCCCGGGCCGGAGAGGGCCACCGGAAGGCAGTCGGCGACGAAGACGAGCGCTGCCTCCGGCCGGTCCTCGCCACCCGGCCCGGGCCTCAGCACGTGCCCGTCGGCCTCGGCTATCGGCGCCCCGGGCTCGGCGTACGGGCTCGGCCTCTGGGGGGCCTCGTGCGCGATCAGCTCGGTGCCGTGGACCTGGCGGGCGATCGCGATGCGCTCGGGCGCCAACCCGAGCGCCGCCGCCAGGCGCGCGCGGTTCTCGACGACCACCTCCACGTCGTCTCCGGTGAGGATCCCCAGGTTGAGGCTGTCGAACGGCTTCTCGCCGACCCCTCCGAGGCGGGTCGAGAAGCCGGCCCGAGCCCCGGGCAGGGTCGCCTCCAGCCAGCGCAGCCCGTCCTCGTCGCGCCAGCGCATCCCCCTACTCCCCGCGGGCGGCGGCGAGAGCCGCCGCCAGCTCCTCGTCGCGGCCGGATATCTCACCGTCGATCTTGCGTCGCTTCGCCTCGGCCAGGCCGCGGCCGATCGCGGGGCCCTCGGCGATCCCGGCCGCGAGCAGGTCCTCGCCGCCGATCTCCAGCTCGATGCTGCTCCAGCTCTCCCGGTAGTCGTCGAGCCAGTCGGCCCCGTGGGCGCGCGCGAGGACCTGCTCGACGGCACCGTAGGCGGTGGCGAGGGCAACCGCCTCGGAGGGTCGGGCGGGCGACGCGGAGGCGAGGTCCAACTCGCCGCCCGGGGCTCCGGTCGCCGCCCGGTGGACGGCTCGGTCGCGTTCGGCCCGCAGCTCCCAGAGCGGCATCTCCAGCAGCTCGCTGACCCGCCGGGCAAGCTCCACCCCGCCCTCTCGCAGGTCGACGAGGCCCCACTCGCCGAGCAGGCGGTAGGCCTCCGGAGCGGTCGGTTCCGCGGCGAGGCGCATCATCTCGGCGTCGCGGCGGTCGGCGGAGATCGTGCTCAGGTCGGTCGCCCGGAGGAGCTCCTCCGTCTTCCCCTCGAGCCGCAGGCCGAGGCGCGCCGCGTAGCGGGCAGCCCGGATCGACCGCGTGGGGTCGTCGACGAACGAGTCGGAATGGAGGACGCGCAGCAGCCCCGCCTCGAGGTCGGCGCGGCCGCCGTGCGGGTCGATCAGTCGCGCGCTGCCCTCGAGCGGGATCGCCATCGCGTTGACCGTGAAGTCACGGCGCCCGAGGTCGTCCTCGATCGAGGCTGCGGGCTCGACCACCGGGAGCCCGCCGGGCTGCGGGTAGGACTCGGTGCGGGCCCGGGCGACGTCGACCTCGTGACCGCCGATCGCCACCTTCGCGGTGCCGAACCGGCCGTGCTCGGACCATTCCGCCCCCAGGCCCGCGGCGAGGCCCGCGGCGTCCCCCTCGACCACGAGGTCGAGGTCGGCGCGCCCCCTTCCGAGCAGCAGGTCGCGGACTGCGCCTCCCACCAGGTATACGGGACTCTCGGCGACCTCGCGGATGGCGTCGAGCTCCGGGTAGGCACGGTGCATCTCGGCCTCGAGCTTGTCGAGCGGAATCGGCATCTGCACGGGGTTGCCTACCATGATCGCCACTCCGGATGGCCGACCGACGCAAAGAGCTGCTCGATCGACGCGAGGATCGCCGCCGCCAGATTCGACGACGGCGTCTCCTCGCCGCGCTTGCCCTCCTCGCTGCGCTCGGCGCCGCCGCCTCGGCGCTGCTCCTGGCTCGATCCGGGGATCGAGCTCGCACTTATCCGTCAATCGGGCGGATAAGTGCGAACTCAGCCGGGAAGGGCGGGCAGCGGGGCAGCGCCGCCTCCCGCCCCGGGGGCGAGGCGGGCGCCGCGGCGGCGGGCCTGGTTCGCAACGCGACCCCGCAGCCCGGCTGGGGCCCGCACCCGGGGCCCGTGCCGATCCTCGAGTGGCACGTGCTCGGCTCCCCCGGATCCGACGTCGCCTACCCGGAGCTCTACGTCAGCCGCCCCGACTTCCACCGGCAGCTCGACTGGCTCGACCGCAACGGCTACCAGGCGGTCACCCTCGAACAGGTCGAAGATGCCTGGTGGAATGGCGGCACCCTGCCGCGAAAGCCGATCGTGCTCAGCTTCGACGACGGCTACCGGCCCCAGTTCACATACGCGCTGCCCGAGCTGCGGCGGCATGGCTGGGCCGGGGTCCTGAACCTCAAGGCGGAAGGATCCGACCTCTACGCCAGCAACGTGGAAGCGATGCTGGCGGCCGGCTGGCAGCTTGCCTCCCACACGATCGACCATTCCGACCTGACGACGCTCTCGGGCGCTTCCCTGGAGCGGGAAGTGGCGGGCTCGCGCCGGATCCTGCGCGACGACTACGGCGTGCCGGTGCGCAGCTTCTGCTACCCGGCGGGTCGCTTCGACGACGCGACGATAGCCGCGGTGAAGGCTGCCGGGTATGCGACCGCGACGACCGAGATACCGGGATACGCCAGTCGCGGCCGGCCGTACGAGCTCGCCCGGCTCGAGGTACTCGGCTCTGCCGGGGTCGGCGGCATGGTCGACCTGCTGCGCGCCAACGCCCCGACCTAGCCGTCCTGGGCCCGCACCGGGATCCCTGCGGCGGCCAGGTGTTGCTTGGCATCGCGCACCCGAAAAGCGCCGTAGTGGAAGATCGAGGCGCAGAGGACCGCGTCGGCGCCGCCGGAGGCGATCGCCTCGCTCAGGTGCTCCAGGGCGCCGGCGCCGCCGGAGGCGATCACCGGCACCGATACGGCGTCGGCAACGGCGCGGGTCAGCGCGATGTCGTAGCCGTCGCTGGTTCCGTCTCGGTCCATGCTCGTCAACAGGATCTCTCCCGCCCCTCGCTCGGTCCCCTCGACCGCCCAGGAGACCGCATCCCGCCCCTCGACCCTCTCCCGCCCCCCATGCACATAAACCTCCCAAGAAATTCCGCCCGCCTCCTCTGCTCCCGCTCCCTCGCGAGAGTCAGGCATGGACGCTCGGTCGCTCCCGCGTCCGGGGGCGGGTGGGCCGGGCGAGGCTTTGGCGTCGATCGCCAGGACGACGCACTGGGCGCCGAACTGGTCGGCGAGCTCGGTCAGCAGCTCGGGACGTGCGAGGGCCGAGGAGTTGACCGAGACCTTGTCGGCGCCGGCGTCGAGCACCGCCTGAGCGTCCTCGACCGAGCGGATTCCGCCGCCGATCGTGAACGGGATGAAGACGTTGTCGGCCGTTCGGCGTGCCAGCTCGACGATCGTCTCGCGCCTCTCGTGCGAGGCGGTGATGTCGAGGAAGACGAGCTCGTCGGCGCCCTCGGCGTCGTAGCGCTCAGCGAGCTCCACCGGGTCTCCGGCGTCGCGCAGGCCGACGAAGTTGGTGCCCTTGACGACGCGGCCCGCGTCGACGTCGAGGCAGGGGATGACGCGCTTCAGGACCATCGGATCAGGCTAGAGGGTTGACTCCACGACAGGGTGTGCGTGGGGGCGCGCGGTTGTCGTGGAATCAACCATCCAGGGCAGCGATGCCTTCGGCGACGCTGAAGCGCCGCTCGTAGAGTGCCCTGCCTACGATCGCGCCCTCGACGTTCGGTGCGGCCACTCGCGCCAGCAGCTCGAGGTCGGAGAGGTTGCCGACCCCACCCGAGGCGAGCAGCCCGGCGTCGGTGGCGGCGGCCACGTCGTTGAGCTCGTCGATCGCCGGGCCTTCCATGGTGCCGTCGACGTCGATCGAGGTGAAGAGGAACCTGCGGACGCCGAGGCGGCCGAGCTCGGCCGCGACCTCGGTGGCCCGTCGCCCTCCCCCCTCCGTCCATCCGTCGAGCGAGACCTCGCCCGCGCGGGCGTCTATCGAGACCACCAGCGCCTCCCCATGGGACTCGAGGGCGCTGCCCAGGAAGGCCGGGTCCCGCAGTGCTGCGGTTCCGAGCACGACCCGCGACGCGCCCGCCGCCAGCACCTCCTCGAGGGAGCTGCGATCGCGGATTCCGCCGCCGACCTGGATCGGGCAGCTGACCGCCTCCGCGATCCGCGCCACCGCCTCGACGTTGACGGGCCTGCCGGTCCTGGCGCCGTCGAGGTCGACCACGTGGAGGATCTTCGCCCCGTCCCCGGCCCAGCGGCGGGCGGCGTCGGCGGGCTCGGCGTCGTAGGAGGTCTCGCGCTCGTAGTCGCCCTGCAGCAGGCGGACCGTCCGGCCGCCCAGTATGTCGATGGCGGGGTAGAGGATCACGCCGGGTAGAGGATCACGCCGGGACGGTCGCGCAGATCGCCGCGAAGTTGGCGAGCAGCCGCAGTCCCGCCGTGCTCGACTTCTCCGGGTGGAACTGGACGCCGAAGACGTTGTCGCGCTGCGCGGCGCAGGCGAAGCGGGATCCATAGGCGGCGGAGCCGAGCAGCTCGGAGGGCTCGGGCACCGGGGCGAAGGAGTGCACGAAGTAGAAGGGCGTCTCCGTCTCGATCCCCTCGACCAGGCGCGAAGACGCCTCCCAGCGGACCGGAGACCAGCCGATGTGGGGGACCTTCAGGCCTGCGGCGGGGACCTCGCGGACCGGTCCGGAGAGCATCCCGAGGCCGGTCGCGCCGCCGAGCTCCGTGGTCGAGTCGAAGAGCAGCTGCAGGCCGAGGCAGATCCCGAGGATCGGGACTCCCGCCGCATGCCGCTCGGCGGTCAGCTCGTCGAGCCCGCGCTCGCGGATTCTCTCCATCGCCCGCGGGAAGGCACCGACCCCGGGCAGGATCAGCCCGTCGGCGGCGCGCACCGCGTCCGGCTCGCAGGTGACGGCTGCCCGCGCGCCGACGTGCTCGAGCGCCTTCTCGACCGAGCGCAGGTTGCCCATCCCGTAGTCCAATACGGCGATACGAGCGGTCACCGGCCTACTCATTCAGGGTGCCCTTGGTCGAGGGGACGCCGCTCTCCTCGGGATCCTCCGACACCGCGACGCGCAGCGCCCTGGCGAATGCCTTGAAGCTCGCCTCGATCATGTGGTGGGCGTTGGTCCCCTCGCGGACGCGAACGTGCAGGGTGAGCTTGGCGCTGTTGGCGACGGCGCGGAAGAACTCCTCCGCCAGCTCGGTGTCGAAGCCGGCGATGCTGGTCGCCGGCAGGTCCGCCTCGAAGGCGCAGTAGGGCCGCCCGGAGATGTCGATCGCGCACTCGGCGAGCGACTCGTCCATCGGCACCAGCGCCGATCCGTAGCGGCGGATCCCGGCCCGGTCCCCGAGCGACTCGTCCAGGGCCTGGCCGAGGACTATGCCGACGTCCTCCACCGTGTGGTGCGCTCCCGTGTCCAGGTCGCCGCTTGCCTCGATCCGCAGCCCGAGCCGCCCGTGACGGGCGAGCAGGTCGAGCATGTGGTCGAGGAACCCCACCCCGGTCTCGGCGCTCGCCTCGCCCCCTTCGAGGTCGAGGGAGAGCCGGATCCGGGTCTCGGCGGTGCTTCGCTCTCTGTCTGCACTGCGGCTCATCCGCTGCTCCTAATCATCGCCGACTCGCCGTGGACCGGGAAGCCCTCGGCGCGGGCGATCGCGTCGACGTGTGGGGCAAGCTTCGCGGCCGCGTCGGCGGGAACCTCGACCGTCGAGATCCGGCGGCGGAAGACGGCGGGGCCGAGCGGACCGGAGAATCGCCCCGCGCCGCCGGTCGGCAGCACGTGGTTGGAGCCGGCGACGTAATCGCCGAAGGCCGTCGCGCCGAAGCGCCCCACGAACACGCAGCCGGCCGTCGTCACCCGATCGGCGAGCAGCGCCGCATCCTCCTCCATCAGCTCCAGGTGCTCGGGCGCGAAGCAGTTGGCGAGGTCGATCGCGTCGCTCAGGTCGGGGACCTGGACGAGGGCGAGGCGGGCGTCGGCGACGCTGCCCCGCTCCTCCGCAGCGCGAGCGGTCGCCTCGGCGACGGCGTCGAGGACGGCCGCCTCGACGGCGGCGACCAGCAGGGGGCTGTCCTCGCCGTGCTCGGCCTGCGCGCATAGGTCAAGCGCCGCCCAGGCCGGATCGGCGTCGTGGCCGATCACGACCATCAGCTCCGAAGGGCCCGCGTAGGAGTCGATCCCGACCCTCCCGTAGACGGCGCGCTTGGCCTCCTGGACCCATCGGTTGCCGGGCCCGACTATGACGTCGACCGCGGGGACCGACTCGGTGCCGTGGGCCATCGCGAAGATCGCCTGGGCACCCCCCATCGCGTAGATCTCATCCATCCCGCAGAGCTCGGCGGCGGCGAGGACGGCGTCCGCGATCGCTCCCCGCGTGCCCGGCGGCGAGGCGAGCGCCAGGCGCCTGACTCCCGCGACGCGGGCCGGGATCGCGCACATCAGGACGCTCGACGGATAGGCGGCGCGCCCGCCGGGCGCGTATACGCCGGCCGAGTCGACGGCCAGCTCGCGGACGGTGACCACCTGCCCGCCGGGAAGCCGGGTCGGCCGCGAGTCCTCGCCGATCTGGGCCTCGGCGACGGCGCCGATGTTGGCGGCGGCCAGCTCGAGCGACTCGCGGAGCCTGCGGTCGAGGCGGGCCAGGGCCGCCGAGGCGTCCTCGGGCGGCACGCGCAGCGACTCCGGCGGCGCCTCGGTCGCATCGAGCTCCGCCGTGAGGCGCAGGACTCCCCGGTCTCCGTCACGGAGCACCTGCTCCTCGATTGGCTCGACCTCGACGGGCGTCGTGCGCTCGGCGGTCCAGGCGCGGACCTCGTCGGCCACCCGGCCCGGCACCGTCCACTCGAAGCGCCGCACCCTCATCGGGCGGCCGCCTCGCGCAGCCTCGCGGTCAGGTCGTCCACCTCGTCGGAGCGCAGCTTGTGGGCGACACGGTTGGCCACGAACCGCGCCGTGCACTCGACGATCTCCTCGCGCACCTCCAGCTCGTTCTCCTCGAGCGTCCGCCCGGTCGCGACCAGGTCGACGATCCCGTCGCCGAGCCCGATCAGCGGTGCCAGCTCGACCGATCCCTTGACCTCGATCACCTCCACCTGGCGGCCGGTGGATTCGAAGTGGCGCTCGGTGATCCTCGGGTACTTGGTCGCGATCCTCACCATCCCGAGGCGCCGCTCGGATTCACCGAGCCGCGCGTCTCCCCTGCGGCCGGCGAGGACCATCCGGCAGCGGCCGAAGCCGAGGTCCAGCAGCTCGTAGACGGCGCGGTCGGCCTGCTCGAGCAGGACGTCCTTGCCGGTGATGCCGACGTCGGCGGCGCCGGCCTCGACGTAGGTGGGCACGTCGGAGGGCCGCATGGTGACCAGCGTCAGCCCCTCGCCGGGGAAGATCAGCGCCCGCGACTCCGAGCGCACGGGGCCCGTGTCGATCCCGGCGGCGTCGAGCAGTGCCAGGGTTTCGTCGAACAGAGCCCCGCGCGGGACGGCGAGCTTCAGCGGCCCCTGCTCCTTTGCGCCGCCGGTGCCGGCGATGCCGCTCATCGCTCCCGCTCCCCGCCTCCGGATTCCTCCTCCATCTGGGCCACGTGGACGCGCTCCAGATAGAGCGCGAAGCCCGCGGCCGGCCGTCGCAGGCCGAAGCGCTCCAGCAAGCCGTCGTAGCGCCCCCCGCCGCCCAGCACGTGGCCGAGGGCGGGGTCATAGACCTCGAGGATCGCGCCGCTGTAATAGCCGAGGTCTCGGAGCAGCCCCAGGTCGATGCGGACGCGGTCCGCCACACCCCGGGCTTCGAGCGCCTCATAGGTCCGGCCGATCCTCGCCGTCGCCCGCTCGACCGCCGTGCCCCCGAGCGCCCGCGCCTGCGCGAGCACCTCTCGGCCCCCGCGGAGCTGCGAGAGCGCCACGCAGGTCGCGGACTGCTCCTCGCCGATCCCGGCCAGCGCGGAGAGCTCGGCCTCGAGGCCGACCAGGTCGTGGGCCGCGAGACGGCCGAGGATCGAGTCGCGAGCCTCGCCCTCGATCCCGTACTCGGCGAGCAGCTGGCGGAAGAGGTCGGCGTCGCCCAGCCCGATCACGGCCCGATCCAGGCCGGCCGCGTCGAGGGCCGCCTCCAGCACCTCGACCACCTCGGCGGTCCCGTCCGGGGCCGGAGCCCCGATCAGCTCGACTCCCGCCTGGACGAACTCCCGCATCTGGCCACGCTGCGGGCGCACGGCGCGGAACGAGTTGGCGAGGTAGCAGAGCCGCACCGGGGCCTCGGCGTCCGCGTAGCGGCTGGCGACCAGACGAGCTATCGGCACGGTCATTTCAGTGCGCAGGGAGAGCAGGTCGCCGCTCGGGTCGACGAATCGGTAGCCGCTTCCCCCCGAGCGGCCGTCGCCGCGCGCGAGCACCTCGTCGTACTCGAGCACCGGGGTGGCGACCTCGCCGTACCCCCGCGATTCGAAGACGTCGATCAGGGCACGGTGCAGCCTGCGCAGCTCGCGCATCTCGTCTGGCAGCACGTCCCTCGTCCCAGGCGGGATCGGGTGGATCATCGCCGAGCCTCCGGTGAGCAGGCGGCCTCGGGGCCGCGCCGCCGGGCACCGTCGCGCCCGATCTCTAGTTCGCATCCGTTCATGGGGAACCGGGAATCTTGCTTCATCGCCGTCGCGCCCGGCGCCCGGCCCGGGGCCTGGGACTTCCTATGCGGGAATCTCCGCGGAGACCCGCTCGATCTTCGCGCCCAGCGCCCGCAGGCGGGCGTCGATCTGCTCATAGCCGCGATCGATCTGCCTGATGTTGCCGATCTCCGAGACGCCGTCGGCCGCAAGCGCCGCGATGAGCATCGCCATTCCGGCGCGTATGTCCGGGCTCTCGAGTCGTTCACCATGAAGACGGCTCGGACCGCTGACGATCGCCCTGTGGGGATCGCAAAGCGTTATCCGAGCGCCCATCGCCACCAGCTTGTCGACGAAGAAGAGGCGGTTCTCGAACATCTTCTCGAAGATCAGCACCTCGCCGTCGGCCTGGGTCGCGAGGGCGAGAGCGATCGAGGTGAGGTCGGCGGGGAACGCCGGCCAGGGCCCGTCCTCGATCTTCGGGATCGCATCGCCGACGTCGGCCTTCACCTGCAGCCTCTGGCCCGGGGGGACGACCATATCGCCGCCGTCGATGTGCGAGTCGAGGCCGAGCCGCCCGAACTGGCGGCGGACGTTGACCAGGTCGATCGGCTCCACATCCCGGATCCGCACCTCGCCCCCGGTGGCGGCGGCCAGGGCCATGAAGCTGCCGGCCTCGATGTGGTCGGCGGAGACGGTGTGCTCGGCCCCGCCGAGCCGGTCGCGGCCGTGCACGGTCATCACATTGGAGCCGATCCCCTCGACCTCGGCGCCCATCCTCGTCAGCAGGCGCGCCAGGTCCTGCACGTGGGGCTCGCAGGCGGCGTTGGAGATCGTCGTCGGCCCCGGCGTGAGAGCGGCGGCCATCAGGGCGTTCTCGGTGCCCATCACCGAGGGCTCGTCCATGAAGATCGCGCAGGCACGGAGGCCCTCCGGGCCGGCGGTGAGCTCGATCCACCGATTCCCCTCGATCCGCGCGCCGAGGTCGGCGAAGGCGTCGATGTGGGCGTCTATCCTGCGCCGGCCGATGAAGTCGCCGCCGGGGGGAGGCAGTCGGGCCTCGCCGAAGCGAGCCAGCAGCGGCCCGGCGAGCAGGAAGGAGGCGCGGATCTTCGCCGAGAGCTCCTCGTCGACCTCGATATCCGAGACGTCGGCCGCGCAGAGCCGCAGGCTGTTGTCGGCGACCCAGGTGGCCTCCACCCCGAGCCGCTCGAGGAGCGCGATCTGCGCCTCGGTGTCGCGGATGCGCGGCACCCTGTGGAGCAGGAGCTCCTCCTCGGTGAGCAGGCATGCGGCCAGGATCGGCAGCGCCGCGTTCTTGTTGCCGGCGACGGTCAACTCCCCCGCGAGGGGCTCGCCGCCCTGGATCACGAATTTCTCGCCCACGTGCGGCTAGGGTATCGGCCGCCATGAGCGCGGAGCGAGCAAGCGTCCATATCTGTCCTTCCGCGCCGCGAGCGAAGCGCGAGGATTGACATGAGCGCGGAGCGAGCAAGCGTCCATATCTGTCCTTCCGCGCCGCGAGCGAAGCGCGAGGATTGACATGAGCGCGGAGCGAGCAAGCGTCCATATCTGTCCTTCCGCGCCGCGAGCGAAGCGCGAGGATTGGTGATGCGCAGGGGCTGGAAGGTGCTGATCGGGGTGCTGATCGGCCTTGCCGTCCTGCTCGCGGTCAACCAGATCGTCACCGACGCGGAGACGAAGCCCGCCGAGGTGACGGTGCCCGGCGGGCGGATCGTGCACGTGAGGGGCGCCGCCCTGCAGGTCGTCGACGCCGGTAGGCGCGGGGGCAGCCCGATCGCCCTCATCCACTGCTTCACCTGCGCGATCGACTGGTGGGATCGCATGCGCCCCCCGCTGGAACGCGCCGGCCACCGGGTGATCGCCGTCGACCTGCTCGGCTTCGGCGGCTCCGAGAAACCGGATTCCGGGTACTCGATCGAAAACCAGGCCGGCCTGGTGGCGGCGGCGCTCGCACGGCTCGGGGTTCACGACGCGACCGTGGTCGGCCACTCGCTCGGCGCCACCGTGGCCGTCGCCCTCGCCGAGCAGGCCCCGGAGCTGGTCGACCGAATCGTGATCGTCGACCAGGCCCCCGACGACGAGCACTTCGGCGAAGGCCTCCCGCTCAGCGCTCAGCTCACCTTCATGCCGGTGATCGGCCCGGCGCTCTGGCGGGTGACGCCGGACTTCGCGATCAGGGACGGCCTGGGCAGCGCCTTCGCCCCCGGCTACGACGTCCCCGACGCCTTCGTCGCCGACTTCCGCCGCCAGACCTATACGTCCTACTCCGACGGTGGCCGGGCCGAGGACGACTACCTGCAGGCGGAGCCGCTGGACAGCCGCCTGCGGGCAACGGGCGTTCCCGTCCTCGCGGTCTTCGGCGCCGAGGACCAGATATTCGAAGCGAGGAAGTCGCTGGCCGCCTACGCCGCGATCCCCGGCGCTCGCACGAAGGAGGTCTCCGGCGCCGGGCATTCCCCGAACGTGGAGAGGCCGGCCAGGACCGCGGCCCTGATTCTCGGCTTCGCCTCCTCGCACCTGCAAGAATCGCTGCAGGATCGAAATGCCGTCCGGAGCCGTCCGTAGATTCGAACTCATGTTCGATACGAGAAAAGAGCTTGGCGAGCGCGCCCTTGACGCGGTCGACCTCGCGATCGATTTCGCCACCCTCGGCGAGTACGGCCTCGAGCCCTGCGACCGGCCCGCCCCGCCCTGCGAGGCGCGCCACCGCAGCAGCGCGCGGCGCAGCACGGGCGCCTGGAGCTCGGCGATCGCGCGGTTCGCGGTCCACCCCTGAGCCGGTAGCGGGATCGGCGGGGCCCGGCTCTCGGGCCAATTCGGGAACGGGCAAGAAAAGAGCCCGACCGAAGTCGGGCTCTGATTGAAAAACCGGCGGCGACCTACTCTCCCAGGGGGTTGCCCCCCAAGTACCATCGGCGCTGAGTGGCTTAACTGCTCTGTTCGGAATGGGAAGAGGTGTTTCCCACTCGCTATGCGCCACCGGAAACCGTTCGAGACGGCCCCGGTGGAGCTTGAAAACCGCACAAGGCCCATGCATGGATAAAAATATCCGTCAAGCCCTCGACCCATTAGTACCGGTCGGCTACGCACATTGCTGTGCTTCCACCGCCGGCCTATCAACCTGGTGGTCTACCAGGGGTCTTACTCCCTCAAGGGGATGGGAGAGCTCATCTCGAGGACGGCTTCCCGCTTAGATGCCTTCAGCGGTTATCCGTTCCGTGCGTAGCTAACCTGCGGTGCCCTTGGCAGGACAACAGGTACACCAGAGGCACGTTCATCCCGGTCCTCTCGTACTAGGGATGACTCCCCTCAACTCTCCAACGCCCACGGCAGATAGGGACCGAACTGTCTCACGACGTTCTGAACCCAGCTCGCGTACCGCTTTAATGGGCGAACAGCCCAACCCTTGGGACCTACTCCAGCCCCAGGATGCGACGAGCCGACATCGAGGTGCCAAACCGGTTCGTCGATGTGGACTCTTGGAACCGATAAGCCTGTTATCCCCGGAGTACCTTTTATCCGTTGAGCGACGGCGCTTCCACTTGCTACCGCCGGATCACTAAGCCCAACTTTCGTTCCTGCTCGACCCGTCGGTCTCGCAGTCAAGCTCCCTTGTTGCCTTTACACTCTTCGCACGATTTCCAACCGTGCTGAGGGAACCTTTGGGCGCCTCCGTTACTCTTTAGGAGGCGACCGCCCCAGTCAAACTGCCCACCTGACACTGTTCACCACCCGGATAACGGCATGGTGTTAGAAGCCCGGACTACCAAGGGTGGTATCTCAAGGGTGACTCCCCGACCGCCAAAGCAGCCGGTTCACCGTCTCCCACCTATCCTGAGCGAGATACCCCAGACTCCAATATCAAGTTGCAGTAAAGGTTCACGGGGTCTTTCCGTCTAGCCGCGGGTACTCGGCATCTTCACCGAGACTTTAATTTCACCGAGCCTCTCGTTGAGACAGCGTCCAACTCGTTGCGCCATTCGTGCAGGTCGGAACTTACCCGACAAGGAATTTCGCTACCTTAGGACCGTTCCTGATTGTTACTACTCCACGTCGGTTGACAAGGAGCGGATGGCTCATTTCTGACCACCTCTCACGATCGCCCGTGAGAGCGGACTATCTCATCCCCCATGCTCTCCAGCACGGGGGCTCGGCGTATAGTCTCTGAGGATTCTCTGCATGGTGTGGCGCCTCTTTCCGCCTCCGTTCATCGCTTCTCGGAGAGACAGAACCTCAGCGTAGTCAGAGTAAGAGAGAACCTCCCGGGACAGCAGCCGCGCAGCTGCGCGAAACCGCCCGAAGTCCTCAGCCTTCTTTCCGATCAGCGGGAACCTCTCGAAGAACGGGATGACGTTGGCCTGGATATCGCGGAGATCGTTGACCTCCCAATACCAGCCATCGTTTCCCGCCTTCCGAATGGACCCGCATCGCAGCGTTTCACGAAAGAGATCGAGCGGCACCCGATCCTTCTGCGACACGTTGAAGGCCGCCGAGAGCTTCCACTTCAGTGTGTAGTCGCCCGCGTCGACGAGCGACCACCATGAAGCTTCCCTCTCCCAGCGCGAACCCTGACAGGAGGAATCCGACACCGGTCGGAATCGCCTCAATGCAGAGTCTTTCCTGCTGATTGCCTGCACCCGACACATTTTCACTGTACGGCGACTGTCGGACGCGAAAACTGCGTCCGCCGTACGAGTAGCGCGGGATACTGCACCTTTTTCAGGACAGGCGTTCCAGCATATAGCCGAGTTTTACAACTACCTCGGTCAACTGATAGTTACGGCCGCCGTTTACCGGGGCTTAGCTTCATTGCTTTGCGCCGAAGCGCTAACAAGTCCGCGTAACCTTCCGGCACCGGGCAGGCGTCAGCCCCTATACGTCGTCTTGCGACTTAGCAGAGGCCTGTGTTTTTGGTAAACAGTCGGTTGGACCAATTCACTGCGGCCCCCTCGGGCTCCCTCCGTACGGAGTTCACCCTACCGGGGCGTCCCTTCTCCCGAAGTTACGGGACGATTTTGCCGAGTTCCTTAACGAGAGTTAGCTCGCTCACCTCAGTATGTTCTACTTGTCCACCTGTGTCGGTTATCGGTACGGGCACGCGGATCCTGCCTAGGGGATTTTCTCGGAGGCATGGGATCGGGGACTGGCCGGCGTAAGCCAGCTGGCGTCGCACCTCGCGTCATAACGCCGCCGCGGATTTCCCTACGGCGACTGGCTACGTGCTTGCCCCAGGACGACCATCGCCTGGGTTCCCTTACCCTTCCCCGTCCCCCCATCGGTCATAACGGAAACGACGTGGTACAGGAATATCAACCTGTTGGCCATCGGCTACGCCTTTCGGCCTCGCCTTAGGTCCCGACTAACCCTGAGCAGACGAACTTTACTCAGGAAACCTTGGACAATCGGTGGAGGGGAGTCTCACCCCTCTATCGTTACTCATGCCGGCATTCTCACTTCCAGCCGCTCCACGGATGCTTACGCATCCGCTTCACGCAGCTGGAACGCTCTCCTACCGCGTGCAGAGCCCGCAGGCCTGCACACCCATAGCTTCGGAGACTAGCTTGAGCCCCGTTGAATTCTCCGCGCCCGAACACTTGACCAGTGAGCTGTTACGCACTCTTTCAAGGAATGGCTGCTTCTAAGCCAACCTCTTGGTTGTCTCTGCACTCGGACATCGTTTGCCACTTAGCTAGTACTTAGGGTCCTTAGCTGATGGTCTGGGTTGTTCCCCTTTTGCGTACGAAGTTTATCCCCCGCACACTGACTCCCGAGCTAACCGTAACGGTCTTCGGAGTTTGCCTGAAGTCGGTAACCTGGTAGGGCCCCTAGTCCAAACAGTGCTCTACAGCCGATACGCAAACGCTCGAGGCTATACCTAAATATATTTCGGAGAGAACCAGATATCTCTGGGCTTGATTAGCCTTTCACTCCGATCCACAGGTCATCCGCCCAGTTTTCAACCTAGGTCGGTTCGGCCCTCCACGAGGTCTTACCCCCGCTTCAGCCTGCCCATGGATAGCTCGCCCAGTTTCGGGTCTACCGCCAATGACTGTGTCGCCCTATTCAGACTCGCTTTCGCTGCGGCTCCGCTCATCGCTTAACCTTGCCACTGACGAGTAACTCGCCGGCTCGTGATGCAAAAAGCACGCCGTCACACCCGAAGGTGCTCCGACCACTTGTAAGCTTACGGTTTCAGGTACTATTTCACTCCCCTTCAGGGGTACTTTTCACCTTTCCCTCACGGTACTAGTTCACTATCGGTCACCAGGTAGTACTTAGCCTTGGAGGGTGGTCCCCCCGGGTTCGGACCGCGTTTCACGGGAGCGGTCCTACTCAGGAACATCAGTCGGCAGATCAGCGCGCTTTCGCCTACGGGACGATTGCCCTCTGTGGTGCGAGGTTCCACTCGCTTCGGCTAACGCCTGATTTTGTAACTGCCGCCGAGCCAGACACGGCTCGGGCGTGACGTCCTACAACCCCTGGCCGGCAACGCGTGTCCGCTTACACCGGCCAGGTTTGGGCTGATCCCCTTTCGCTCGCCACTACTAAGGGAATCTCGGTTGATTTCCGTTCCTCGGGGTACTTAGATGTTTCAGTTCCCCCGGTTGCCCTCCGGCGACTATGTATTCACCGCCGGATGACGCCGCATTACCGGCGCCGGGTTTTCCCATTCGGAGATCCGCGGGTCAAAGGCTGTTCAGCGCCTCACCGCGGCTTATCGCAGCCGTCCACGTCCTTCTTCGACTCCTGGTGCCAAGGCATCCACCGTAAGCCCTTAACATCTTGACGGTGAACGAACCCTACGTAGAAACGTACGGTTCGCAATTAAATTACCCATAATACATTGGCACTTGTGCAGTTTTCAAGGTCCACCGAGGCACACGCGGCGGGTCATCCGCCGGCGGTCTCTCAAAACTGAGCAGCGTTCCCGGCGGCGGATGCCGCCGGGGAGCCCGGTCGACGTTCTAGAGAAATCTCCCTAGAAAGGAGGTGATCCAGCCGCAGCTTCCGCTACGGCTACCTTGTTACGACTTCACCCCAATCACAAGCCCCACCTTCGACGGCTCCCTCCAAAAGGTTAGGCCACCGGCTTCGGGTGTTGCCTGCTTTCGTGGTGTGACGGGCGGTGTGTACAAGGCCCGGGAACGTATTCACCGCGGCATTGCTGATCCGCGATTACTAGCAACTCCACCTTCATGGAGGCGAGTTTCAGCCTCCAATCCGAACCGAGGCGCACTTTCTGGGATTCGCTCCACCTCGCGGTATTGCTGCCCTTTGTATGCGCCAATGTAGCACGTGTGTAGCCCTGGACATAAGGGGCATGATGACTTGACGTCATCCCCACCTTCCTCCGGTTTGTCACCGGCAGTCTCCCATGAGTCCCCAACTGAATGCTGGCAACATGGAACGGGGGTTGCGCTCGTTGCGGGACTTAACCCAACATCTCACGACACGAGCTGACGACAGCCATGCACCACCTGTGAAGGTGTCCCGAAGGAAAGCCATATTTCTATGGCGGTCACCTACATGTCAAGCCCAGGTAAGGTTCTTCGCGTTGCGTCGAATTAAACCACATGCTCCGCTGCTTGTGCGGGCCCCCGTCAATTCCTTTGAGTTTTAGCCTTGCGGCCGTACTCCCCAGGCGGGGCACTTAGTGCGTTAGCGACGGCACGGGAGGAGTCGACACCTCCCACACCTAGTGCCCATCGTTTACGGCGTGGACTACCAGGGTATCTAATCCTGTTCGCTCCCCACGCTTTCGCGCCTTAGCGTCAGTACCGTCCCAGCGAGCTGCCTTCGCTATTGGTGTTCCTCCTGATATCTGCGCATTCCACCGCTACACCAGGAATTCCACTCGCCTCTTCCGGACTCTAGCCTCACAGTATCCATCGGCTTTCAAAGGTTGAGCCTTTGACTTTCACAACGGACTTACGAGGCCGCCTACGCGCGCTTTACGCCCAATGATTCCGGACAACGCTTGCTCCCTACGTATTACCGCGGCTGCTGGCACGTAGTTAGCCGGAGCTTCTTCTGGAGGTACCGTCAGTCCACACGGCTATTCACCGGTGAACCTTCGTCCCTCCTGAAAGAGGTTTACAACCCGAAGGCCGTCTTCCCTCACGCGGCGTTGCTGCGTCACGCTTTCGCGCATTGCGCAAGATTCCCCACTGCTGCCTCCCGTAGGAGTCTGGGCCGTGTCTCAGTCCCAGTGTGGCTGATCGTCCTCTCAGACCAGCTACCCATCGTCGCCTTGGTGGGCCGTTACCCCACCAACAAGCTAATGGGCCGCGAGCCCCTCCCAATGCGGAGGCCGAAGCTTCCTTTAGCGCATGGGCTTATGCTCATGCGCCACATCCGGTATTAGCCCGAGTTTCCTCGGGTTGTCCCGGTCATCGGGGCAGGTTACTCACGTGTTACTCACCCGTTCGCGGCTTTGCCCCAGGGCAAGCCCTGGTTCGTCGCACCACTTGCATGTGTTAAGCACGCCGCCAGCGTTCGTCCTGAGCCAGGATCAAACTCTCCGTGAAGGTACTTCCGTACTTCTCAGAGAGCCTGTCATGCCTGGCTGGCCGCCGCGTACACATGTACGGCGACCGGCATGACGAGGTAAATCAATGACCTCCCGACACGCTGACGGGCCGAGAGGCTCGGGCTCAAACAATCCACGGACGCTCTGGTCCGCGGAGTGCACGCTGCTCAGTTTTCAAAGACCGCTGCGCTCTCGCGGCGGGATTCGCCGTCCTTCGCGCATGGGCCAGACCGGGGCCTGCCCCAGAGGGACGGCGAAGTATAGCGCCGCGGCGGCGTTTGTCTAGGCGCCGGCGCGCAGGCGGCGGAAGCGTCGCTTGCCCGCCTGCAGCACGCGACCGTCGAGCTCGTCTGCGGGCACATCGAGGGCGTCGGCGGCGAGGGTCTCGCCGTCGAGCCTGACGCCGCCCTGCTTGAGCAGGCGGCGCGCCTCGCTCGAGCTGATCCCGAAGGCGCCGGCCATCAGCGCCGGGATGTGGACCGGCGCCGCGCCGTCGTCCGAGTAGCTCGAGATGTCGACCTCCTCGAGCTCCTCCGGGGGCCGTCGATCGACGAACAGGCGGTTGAAGTGCTCCTCGGCCGCCGCTGCCGCGGCCGCGTCGTGGAAGCGCTCGACGATCCGCCTTCCCAGCGCCCGCTTGGCGTCGTTGGGCGGAAGCTCCGCCGGGAGAGGCTCGCCCAGCAGGAGGCGGTAGTACTCGTCCATCGCCTCGTCGGGAAGTCGCATCAGGCGCCCGAACATCTCCTCGGGCGCGTCGGTGACGCCGACGTAGTTGTCCAGCGACTTGCTCATCTTCTGCGCGCCGTCGATGCCGACCAGGATCGGCATGGTCATGATCGATTGCGGCTGTTGGCCGTAGGCGGCCTGGATGTCGCGGCCGAACAGCAGGTTGAATTTCTGGTCGGTCCCCCCCAGCTCGACGTCGGCCTCGATTGCGACCGAGTCGTAGCCCTGGAGGAGCGGATAGAGGAGCTCGAGCGCGGCGATCGGGTTGCCGGCGGCCATCCGCCTCTGGAAGTCGTCGCGCTCCAGCAGCCGGGCGACGGTGGTCTGCGCCAGCAGGCCGAGCAGCGCCTCCGGCTCCATCCGCAGCCACTCGCTGTTGCGGCGCACCTCGGTCCGCTCGCGGTCGAGGATCTTGAACGCCTGCTCCTGATAGGTGGCCGCGTTGGCCTCGATCTGCGCCGCCGAGGGCAGCGGCCGCTGCGCAGAGCGACCGCTGGGGTCGCCGATCCGCGCCGTGAAGTCGCCGATGATGAGGACCACGCGATGGCCGGCGTCCTGGAACTCGCGCAGCTTCTCGAGGACGACGGTGTGGCCGAGGTGGATGTCGGCAGTGGTCGGGTCGATCCCGAGCTTGACGCGCAGCGGCCGGCCCTCCGCGAGCTGCTCCTCGAGCCTGCCCGGCGGGCAGCACGTCGACCGCATTGCGCATCAGGTCGGGCGTCATCGCGATTCCTGTCCGGAGGGCCGCCCGCAGGGCTCGATGCGCGCAGTCGCTCGTTCGGGGCTCAAGGATCGAATGCTAGACTGCCGCCTTCGCTCGGCGGGTTGACGCTGCCCCCCGGGCGCAAATCTGGATGGCGGCCCTAGGAACAAAGCCCCGCCGGCGCGGCGGCCCGCATCCACCGCCACCGCCGGCCGCTCCGCAGGAGCGCGGGAAGCCGAGGCTGAAGAAGCTGCGGATCCTCTTCGTCCTGCTCGGCCTCGCGCATCCTCGCCCTGGTCTCGATGGTCTTCGGGATGATGGCCGCGGTCTCGCGAGACCTGCCCGCGATCTACAACTTCGCCCGCTACAAGGCTTCGAAGAACAGCGAGATCTACGACGCCTCGGGCGAGCCGATCGGCACCCTGACCAGCAACCAGAACCAGATCCTGCTCAGCTCGGGCCAGATCTCGCCGAACGTCAAGAACGCGGTGGTCGCGATCGAGGACAGCCGCTTCTATTCGCACAGCGGCGTCGACTTCGAGGGCATCGGCAGGGCGCTGGTCAAAGACATCCTCAGCCAGAGCGCCGCCCAAGGGGCCTCGACGATCACCGAGCAGTTCGTCAAGAACGCGCTCGCCGCGCAGAGCAGCAGGACGCTCTTCCAGAAGTTCCGGGAGGCGGCCCTCGCCTACCGGCTGGAGCGGCATTGGAGCAAGGACAAGATCCTCACCGAGTACCTGAACACGATCTACTTCGGCGAGGGCGCCTACGGGATCGAGGCCGCCGCCCGGACCTACTTCGGCGACAACCATCCCGACTGCGGCACGACCGACCGAGCCCTGCGCCTCGGTGCTGGAGCCCTGGGAGGCGGCGACCCTGGCGGCGATGATCTCCTCACCCTCCGCCTATGACCCGAAGTACTTCCCCGAAAACTCCCTCAGCCGGCGCAACCTCGTGCTCGAGAAGATGTTCGAACAGGGCTACATCACCGAAGAGCAGTACCACGAAGGGACCCGCCAGGCGCTGCCCGCCCCGAGCGACATCTCCGCCGCCGACGCTCGACTCCAAGGCTCCCGTACTTCACCGCCTGGATGCGCCAGCAGCTGGTCGACCGCTTTGGAGCCGCGAAAGCGTTCTTCGGCGGGCTGAAGGTGAAGTCGACGCTCGACCTCCGCCTCCAGCAGGCGGCGGAAGAAGCGGTCAGCAGCTATCTCGGGTACCTGCCAGCCACGGCCGCCGCTCGTCGTCCTCGACAATCAAAACGCCGGCATCAAGGCGATGGTCGGCGGTCCCGACTTCGACACGCAAGCCCTTCAACCTGGCGACGCTCGGCCACCGCCAGCCGGGCTCCTCGATCAAGCCCTTCACCCTGGTCACGGCGCTGGAAGAGGGGATCTCCCCCTACACGGTCTACGAATCGGCGCCGCAGACCTTCCACTTCGGCAAGAACGGCAAGGAAGTCTTCGAAGTCTCCAACGACGAAGACTCCTACCTGGGCTCCTGCGACATCGTCTGCGCGACGACCTACTCGGACAACTCGATCTACGCGCAGCTCGCGCTCGAAGGCCTGAAGGGCAAGACGTCCACGAGCGCACCTCCTCGATCGCGGCGACGATCCACAAGATGGGCTACCGGGCGCCGATCTCGACCAACCCGGCGATGGTGCTCGGCGGGCCTGAAGGAAGGCGTGACGCCGCTCGAATGGACCTACGCGTACATGACGCTCGCCAACGACGGCGACCGGGTCAGCGGCACTCTCGCGCCCGAGCCCGGCGACAGCCCCGTCGCCTACACCGAGGTCACCGACCAGCGAGGGAAACATCGATCAAGGGCGGCGACAACGACTCGATCCACGAGCAGGCGATCTCCGAAGAAACCGCGAAGACGGCGAAGGGAATCCTGGAAACGGTGGTCAGCAGCGGCACCGGCACGCACGCCAACATCGGCGCCGCCGGGCAGTGGGGCAAGACGGGGACCACGGAGAACAACGGCGACGCCTGGTTCTGCGGCGCGACCGAAGAAGTCACCGCCTGCGTCTGGGTCGGCTACGCGGATTCGACGACGCCGATGACACCCTCTACAACGGCGGGCCCGTGATGGGCGGGACCTTCCCCGCCCTGATCTGGGCGAGCGTGATCTCGGCCTGGGAAGAAATCGCCGCCGAACGCGCCGCCGAAGCGGCCGCAAGGAAGCGCGGGAAGGGTGAAGGCCAGGGACGCTCCGGCCCGAAGGCGGAAGAAGAAGCGGAAGGCGCTACGTGCCCCCCGCCGAAGCGCGAAGGAGAAGCCGAAGCGGAACCCGAAGGGCAGGCCGAAGAAGCCGCACCCGCACCGGAAGCGCCCGAACCCGAAGGCGCCGGAACCGGCCGAACCGGCGCCGGTCGAACCTGCCGAACCGGCGCCCGCAGCGCGCCGTCGGGCGGCACCGGCGGCGGGATCACCGCCGGCTAGGCCACGCTGCCCCTCCGCTCCCGCGCGGCCGGGCACCGGCGTCGACATGCGGGGAGCTGCCGGCGGCGCAGAAGCGCCAGGGACGCTCGACCGCTTTCGTGATCCCGATCCGGGGGCCGGTCGACGATCTCGGGCCGGTCCCGCCGCGCGGGCGGCAGGATCAGGAAGGGGTCGCGCGCCGAGGTCGGCGCCGTTCTGCTCGAGGCCGACGCCGAGCGCCTCGGTCAGCTTGCCCGGGCCCGAGCAGAGCTCGGCATCCGGCCGCCCGCCGCGCCGCTCGCGCATCCTCCGAGCCCGGCGGTCGGCTCGAGGGCCCGGACCAGCACCGCGGCGGCGTCGCCCTCCGGCTCGGCGACGAAGTTGAGCAGGCTGTGGATGCCGTAGGAGAGGTAGACGTAGGCTCGCCCGGGCGGGCCGAAGAGGGTCTCCGTGCGCGGCGTCAGGCCGACGAAGGCGTGGCAGGCCGGGTCGTCGCGCTCGTAGCTCTCGGTCTCGACGATCGTCCCGCCGCGCCCGCGTAGAAGAGCCGGCAGCCGATCAGCTCGCGGGCGACCTCGTGAACCGAGCGGTCGAAGAAGCCCGCCCCCAGACGCTCGCCAGCGGCGTCGCCGACGCTCATTCCCTCTCTTCGGCTCACCCGCGCGCGGACCGCGTCGAGGGTCTCCGCGGCGAGCTCGAGCTGGGCCCGAGCGGCACGGAGCCGGTGCCCCCCTCGATCCGCTTCGACTCCAGCCAGCTGCTGCGCTCGAGCACCTCGTAGTAGGCCTCGTCCAGGTGCTCGGAGCGCTCGCGCAGCTCCTCCGGGGCTCAGCTCGGAGAGCGCTTGCCGCTCTCGACGCGCGTCGCGGACCAGGCCGCCGACGATCCCGTGCGCCTCGCGGAAGGGCACGCCGCGGCGCACCAGCAGGTCGGCGATCTCGGTCGCCGCCAGCATCTCGTCGCCGGAGGCGGCCTCGAGGCGCTCGCGGTCGAACTCGATCCCGGCGAGCATTCCCTCGGTCGCCTCGAGGCAGAGCTCGACCGTGTCGATCGCGTCGAAGAGCGGCTCCTTGTCCTCCTGCATGTCCTTGCCGTAGGTGAGCGGCAGGGCGTGCATCGTCCCGATCAGCGCGACGTAGTCGGCGGCGACCCGCGGGCCTTCGCCCGCAGCAGCTCGGCCGAGTCCGGGTTCTTCTTCTGCGGCATGATCGAGGACCCCGAGGAGAACGACTCGTCGAGCTCGCAGAAGCCGAACTCGCTGCTCGACCAGATCACGATCTCCGAGCCCAGCCGCGAGAGGTGCATCGCGCAGGTCGACGGCCGCGGCCAGGTAGTCGAGGACGAAGTCGCGGTTGGAGGCGCCGTCGATCGAGTTGGGGCTGACGTGCTCGAAGCCGAGGTCCGTCGGCGACCGCGCGGCGGTCGATCTCCCAGTTGACGCCGGCCAGGGCCCCGGAGCCGAGCGGCATCACGGAGGCGCTGTCGAGCGCGAACTGGAAGCGGAGCACGTCCCGGGCCAGCATCCAGAAGTAGGCGAGCAGGTGGTGGCCGAGGTAGACGGGCTGGGCGCGCTGGAGGTGGGTGTAGCCGGGCATCGGCCAATCGCGGTGGGCCTCGGCGAGCTCGAGCAGACGCGCCATCGCCGCCCCGCCGAGCTCGATCGCGCGCAGCGAGTGGGCCTGGACGACCATCGCCACGTCGGTGGCGACCTGGTCGTTGCGGGAGCGGCCGGTGTGGAGCTTGCCCGCCAGCGGGCCGATCTCCTCGCCGAGCATCCGCTCGATCGCCATGTGGATGTCCTCGTCGGCCTCCTCGAACTCGAAGCCCGTGCTCGGCCATCCGCGCCCGCACCCGCTCGAGGCCGGCGTCGATCCGCTCGAGCTCCTCGTCGTCGAGCACCCCGATCTCCGCGCAGCGCCGCGGGCGTGCGCCTGCGACTGGTCGATGTCGTACGGGCGCCAGCCGCCAGTCGAACTCGATCGAGCGATTGAGTCGCCAGAAGCGAGGGTCGGGGTCTTTGCGAAAGCGCGACATCGGCTCACTCCCTCCGATCAGCCGATCGATTGCCGACGCCAGAGCCTCGCACACGCGCTCGACCTCGGCCTCGGTCATCGCCGGGAAGAAGGGCAGCGCGAGCGAGCGCGCGGATGCCTCTTCGGCGACCGGGAACTGGCCCTCGCGGTAGCCGAGCGCGCGCAGGTGCGGAAAGAGGTGGATGCAGGGGAGGTAGGCCTTGGACGCGATCCCGCGCTTGGCCAGGCGCGCGATCGTCGCGTCGCGGTCGGCCGCCGGCGCCAGCCTCACCGGGTAGACGAACCAGCTGCGCCGCTCGGCGCCGCGGCCGGCGATCGGCGCCTCCACGCCGTCGACCCCCGCCAGGCGCTCGCGCGTAGGTCGCGGCCAGCGCGCCGCGCCGGGCGAGCATCGCGTCGAGCTGCTCGAGCTGGGCGACGCCGAGTGCCGCGGCGAGGTCGCCGAGGCGGTAGTTGAAGCCGAGGCCGCCGTGGTCGAGCCAGCCCATGTCGGCGGCCCGGCCCTGGTTTCGCTCGCGAGCGCAGGCGCGCGGCGTGCTCGGCGGCGGTCGGGACGAGCATCCCCCCCTCCCCCGTGGTCATCTGCTTGTTCGCGTAGAAGGCGAAGGTGGCGAGGTTTCCGCGGGCGCCGACCCGGCGGCCCTCGGACGTCGACCGCCCCGAGCGCCTCGCAGGCGTCCTCGAGCAGGCCGAGGCCCTGCCGCGGCGGCGATCGCCTCGAGCTCGGGCATCGCCGCCGGGTAGCCGAAGATGTGGACCGGCAGGATGCCCGCCGTGCGCTCGCCGCAGGCCGCCTCGCGCGGCCGCCGGGTCGAGGTCGAGGCGTGACCGGGTCGACGTCGCAGAAGACGGGCTCGCCGCCCTCGTAGAGGAGGCAGTTGGCGGAGGCGACGAAGCTGAACGGGCTGGTCAGCACCTCGTCGCCGGGGCCCCAGCCGAGCGCCCGGACGCCGAGGTGGAGGGCGGCCGTGCCGCTGGAGACGGCGACCGCGTCGTCGACGCCCGAGCCACTCGGCGAAGGCCGCGCTCGAAGCGCTCTCCCATCGGCCCCAGCGAGAGCTGGCCCGAGCGCAGCACCTCGAGGACCAGCTCCTCCTCGCGCTCGCCCAGCTCGGGCCGCGCCAGCGGCATCGGCTCGCTGTCGCCGCCGGCCCGCTCACGACCGCGGTTGGAAGGCGTACTCGAGGGAGTCGACGAGGGCCTCCCAGGAGGCCTCGATGATGTTCTCCGAGACGCCGATCGTGCCCCACTCGCGCTCGCCGTCGGAGGAGTCGAGCAGAACCCGGGTGACGGCCCCTGTGCCGTGCGCTCTCGTCGAGGATCCGGACCTTGTAGTTGGTCAGCTCGATGTCGGCGAGGTGCGGGTGGCGGTCGACGATCGCCGCCCGCAGCGCCCGGTCGAGGGCGTTGACCGGACCGTTGCCCTCGGCGACGCGGACGTAGCGCTCGCCGTCCACCTCGACCTTGATCGTCGCCTCCGTCTCGACCCGGCCGTCGGCCCGCTTCTCGGTCGTCACCCGGAAGCTCTCCAGCCTGAAGAGCGGCGCGTAGCTGCCCGCCTCGCTTGCGCAGCAGCAGCTCGAAGGAGGCGGGAGCCGCCTCGTAGTGGTAGCCGCGGTGCTCGCGTTCCTTGAGCCGCTCGACCGCCCGCGCGGCGGCCTCGTCGTCGAGCGGGAGGCCCGGCCTGCTCGGCCTGCGAGCGGACCGTCGCCCTGCCGGAGAGCTCGGAGGCGAGGATCTCCCGGTCGTTGCCGACCAGCGCCGGGTCGAGGTGCTCGAAGGTGCTGGCATCGGTGGCGACGCCGGCGGCGTGCATGCCCGGCCTTGTGGGCGAAGGCGTTGCGGCCGACGTAGGGCCGATCGGGGTCGGCCGCCATGTTGCAGAGCTCGTCCAGGTAGTGGGAGGTCGCGGTCAGGGTCGCGAGCTGCTCCGCGGAGACGACATCGAAGCCCATCTTCAGCTGCAGCGCCGGCAGGATCGAGGCAAGGTTGGCGTTGCCGCAGCGCTCGCCGTAGCCGTTGACGGTGCCCTGCACCAGTCGTGCCCCCGCCTCGACGGCGGCAAGCGAGTTGGCGACCGCGCACTCGGCGTCGTTGTGGGTGTGGATCCCGACCTCGATGTCATCGCCCAGCCGCCGCGACGACGGCCGCCGTCGCCTCGGCGACGAAGGCCGGCAGGCTGCCGCCGTTGGTGTCGCAGAGGGTCACGTTCTCGGCTCCGGCCTCGGCCGCGGCGCGCACGCATTCGAGCGCGTAGCCGGCGTCTTCGCGGTAGCCGTCGAAGAAGTGCTCGGCGTCGAAGACGACCCGCTTTCCCGCGCGCGCGGCAGTAGGCCAGCGAGTCGGAGACCATCGCCAGGTTCTCCTCGCGCGAGGCGCGCAGTCACCCTCTCGACCTGGAAGCCCGGAGGCTCTTGCCGACGAGGCAGACCACCGGCGCGAAGGAGTCGACCAGCGCCGCCAGGCGCCTCGTCCTCCCCGGCGGACCGGTCGCGCCGCCGAGTCATCCCGAAGGCGCTGATCGTCGAGTGGCTCCGGCTGAGAGCTCCGCCAGCCGCTCGAAGAACTCGGCCTCCTTCGGGTTCGAGCTCGGGAAGCCGGCCTCGATGAAATGGACCCCGAGCGTCGTCGAGAGCCTCGACGACCTTGAGCTTCTCGTCCACGGATAGCGACATCCCGTGCCCGCCCATGCCGTCCCGCAGGGTGGTGTCGTAGAGCCTGACCTGTTCCATCTGCTGCCTTTCGCGTTATCGAGGGATCGGGTGAGGGCCTGTCGCGGGCCCGCGTGCGCAGCGCTCGACTGCGCCAGCCGCTAGGCGGCTGCGGTAATTCGCCCGATTGCCTCGAAACGTCGGCGCATCAGGAGCTCACCTTACTTGGCTCGTCAGCTCCGCTCGGGACCTCGACCGGATCGAGCCACTCGAGGTACTCCTCGGCTCTGCCGTGCAGCGCGTCTTCGAACCTGGCCTGGATCACGCGGGTTATCTCACCGGGCTCGCCGATCGGATGGTCGTCGACCTCGCGCACCGGCACCAGCTCCGCCGCGGTCCCGGTCAGGAAGATCTCGTCGGCGAGGTAGAGCTCGGAGCGGGCGATGTCGCGCTCCTCGACCGTGTAGCCCAGGTCGCGGGCGATCTGCACGATCGAGTTGCGCGAGATTCCGTCCAGGATCGCGGCGGTGTGCGGCGGCGTGCAGAGGATGCCGTCGCGGACGATGAACACGTTCTCGCCCGACCCCTCGGAGACGCAGCCGTGCTGGTCGAGGAGGATCGCCTCCTCGTAGCCGGCGTTGGCGGACTCGGTCTTGGCGAGGATCGAGTTGAGGTACTGGCCGGACGCCTTGGCGTGCGGGATCAGGCTGTCGCCGGAGATCGTGCGCCACGAGGAGACCTTGGTGCGTATTCCATGCTTCTTGCTGTCCTCGCCAAGGTAGGCCCCCCACGACCAGGCCGCGACGATCACCTCGATCGGGGCGCTCTGGGCGTAGAGGCCCATCTCCCCGTAGCCGCGGAAGGCGAGCGGCCGGATGTAGCAGGAGGTCAGGCCGTTGCGGCGGATCAGCTCATGAGTCGCTCGGCGCAGCTCCTCGCCGCTGTAGGGGAGCTCGAAGTAGTAGAGCTCGGCCGACTTCTCGAGCCGCGTCAGGTGCTCGCGATGGCGGAAGATCGCCGGGCCGCGCTCGGTCTCATAGCAGCGGATCCCCTCGAAGACGCCGGTGCCGTAGTGCAGGCCGTGGCTGAGGACGTGGACCTTCGCGTCCTCCCAGGGAACGAATTCCCCGTTGTGCCAGATCAGCTCTGCCTGCTCCATGGAGTCGACTCCGCCCGAGTCGTGGACGGGCTAGGGAAGCTTACTGCCGGCGGCCAGCTCCGCCAACACGGCGTCGGTCATCTCGGTCGTGCCGACCGCGTTCTCGCCGCTGCGCGCCAGGTCCGGAGTGCGCAGGCCGCGGCCGAGGACCGCGTCGACGGCGGACTCGATTCCGGCGGCCGCGCCCGCGTCGCCAAGGCCGTGGCGGAGCATCATCGCCGCCGATAGGAAGGTCGCCAGGGGGTTGGCGACGCCCTCGCCCTGCGATGTCGGGCGCCGACCCGTGGACGGGCTCGAAAAGGCCCGGATCGCCCTCGGCGCCGAGGCTCGCAGAGGGGAGCATGCCCAGCGAGCCCGTCAGCATCGCCGACTCGTCGCTGAGGATGTCGCCAAAGAGGTTCTCGGTCACGATCACGTCGAAATCTGCCGGCCGCGAGACCAGCTGCATCGCCGCGTTGTCGACCAGCAGGTGGTCGAGGGCGACGTCGGGGTAGTCGACCGCGACGCGGCTGACGACCTCTCGCCAGAGCCGCGAGGTCTCCAGCACGTTGGCCTTGTCGACCGAGGTGACCCGGGCGGTGCCCGTGGCGCCGGCGCGGCGCCGGGCCGCCTCGAACGCGGTGTGGGCGATGCGCTCGATCTCGGCGACCGTGTAGGCGCAATCGTCGTGGGCCCTGTCCCCCTCGCGCCCGGACTCGCCGAAGTAGATGCCGCCGGTCAGCTCGCGGACGACGAGCAGGTCGGTGCCCGCGATCCGCTCCTCGCGCAGCGGGCTGGCGCCGATCAGGGCCGGGCTGGTGCGCACCGGGCGCAGGTTCGCGTACAGGCCCATCCCCTTGCGCAGGCCGAGCAGCCCCTGCTCCGGGCGGGGGGCGTCGGGGTCGGTGGTGTCCCATTTCGGCCCGCCCACGGCGCCCAGCAGCACGGCGTCGGCGGACCGGCAGGCGTCGAGCACCTCGTCGGTGAGCGCCGTGCCGTGCTCGTCGATCGATGCTCCCCCGGCGAGATGCTCGTCGTCGTACTCGAACTCGCCGACCGCTTCCAGCACCCTGCGGGCGGCCGTCACGATCTCGGGGCCGATCCCGTCGCCGTGCAGGAGGACTATCCGGGGGCTGCTCATCGCCCGCGCACTCTAGACGTGTCCGAGCCGGGCATTCCCACGGGCGTCATGGTCGCCTGTCTCCGGTGGCCGGGAAGGAGGTGCGGGCCTCGATGTTGAGCCGGACGTAGCCAAGCGTGAGCGGGTCGGGCTCCAGCTCGAGGACGTCGTCCACGAAGCGATCGCGCAGGGCCTCGGGCAGGCGGTCGACGTGCGGGCCGAGGCAGACGGTGCGCAGGAACTCGGCCGGCTCGGGCGGCACCACCTCCCACGGCTGCAGCCAGCAGCGGGCCTCGGCGAAGCCCGCGGCCGTCAGCCGTGCCTCGGTCTCCTCGGGCCCGGCGTAGTTCCAGGGCTCCCCGAGGCCATCGAGGTGCGGCGCGTAGGGCCGTCGCGAGGCGACCTCCGCGCTGCTCCGCCGCAGGCGGGCGATGTTTCCCTCCCCCCCGCACTGCGCGGCGAGCCGGCCGCCGGGCCGCAGGTTGGCGCGCAGGCCGGCGAACAGCCTCTCGTGGTCCAGGACCCAGTGGAAGACGGCGCTCGAGAAGACCGCGTCGACGGGCTCGGCAAGCCTGAGCTCGGCCAGGTCGGCTACCGAGGCCTCGTCCTGCGGACGCAGCACGGCACGGACGGCGTCGATCATCGAGGGCGAGCCGTCGACGGCGACGACCCTGCCGCGCGGCAGCCGCTCGATCAGCATCGAGGTGATCCGGCCGCTCCCGCAGCCGGCGTCGAGCACGCGCTCGTCCCCGGTGAGGTCGAGGCGGTCGAGGACCGATCGCGCCCACTCCTCGTGCGGGATCGAGACGCGCTGATAGGTGGCCGCGTCCCAGTCCCGCGGCCTCTCCATCAGAGCGACGTCGTGACCGGCCCGCGGTCGGCCGCGCCGGTGGCCTCGAAGGCGTCGATCGCCGACTCGCTCTGCAGGGTGACGCCGATGTCGTCGAGCCCCTCGAGCAGGCGGCGCTTGACCTCGAGCTCGACCTCGAACTCGAAAACGCCTCCCGAGCAGGTGACCGTCTCGTCGTCGACGTCGATGCGCGCCTCCCCGGCCTCCGCCACCGCACGGCAGTGCTCCTCGTCGAGGATCACCGGCAGCAGCCCGATCTTCGTGCAGTTGACGTAGAAGATGTCGGCGAAGGAGGGCGCGACGATCGCCTCGAAGCCGAAGTCCTCGAGCGCCCACGGAGCGTGCTCCCGGGAGGAGCCGCAGCCGAAGTTCGGCCCGGTGACCAGGATCGGGTTCGGCTCCAACTCGATCTCGCCGTCGCGGATCCAGTCGTAGAAGAGGAACTCCCCGAACCCCGTCCGCTCGACCCGCTTGAGGAACTGCTTGGGGATTATCTGGTCGGTGTCGACGTCGGCCCGGTCCAGGACCGACACCTTGCCCTCGATCACGTCTATTGGTCTCATGACTTCCTCCAAGCCGGCCGCGGACGCGGGAACGAGACCGAATCCATATCTGGTTTCCGTTCGGTCTCGTGGGAGCGGAGCAGCCGGCGTTTGATGCTCAGCTCCAATCCCTGATGTCGACGAAATGGCCTTCGACGGCGGCGGCCGCGGCCATCGTCGGGCTGACCAGATGGGTGCGCCCGCCCTTGCCCTGGCGGCCCTCGAAGTTGCGGTTCGAGGTCGAGGCGCAGCGCTCTCCCTCGGCCAGGGTGTCGGGGTTCATCCCCAGGCACATCGAGCATCCAGCCTCCCGCCATTCGAAGCCGGCGGACCGGAACACCTCGTCGAGCCCCTCCTCTTCGGCCGCCGCCTTCACCTGCTGGGAGCCCGGCACGACCATTCCGCGAACCGAGTCGGCCACCCGTCGTCCGTCGACGGCTGCGGCGGCCTCGCGCAGGTCCTCGATGCGCGAGTTCGTGCAGGACCCGATGAAGACGCGATCGAGCGCGATCTCGGTCATCGGGGTGCCGGGATCGAGCGCCATGTAGGCGAGCGCCCGTTCGGCCGACTCGCGGTCCGCCGGCGAGTCGATCTCGGTCGGGTCGGGCACCGAGTCCGCGACCTCGACGACCATCCCGGGGGTCGTCCCCCAGGTGACCATCGGCGAGATCGCGGCCGCGTCGATCTCCACCTCGCGGTCGAAGCGCGCGCTCCTCGTCGGTGGGCAGCCCGCGCCAGCGCTCGATCGCGGCGTCGAGGTCGGCGGGCGCCGCCGGCCGGCCCCGCACCCACTCGAAGGTCGTCTCGTCGGGAGCGACCATTCCGGCCCGGCCGCCGCCCTCGATCGTCATGTTGCAGATCGTCATTCGGCCGGGCATCGAGAGGGCCTCGATCGCCGGGCCTGCGTACTCCACCGCGTGGCCGACCATGCCGCCGGTGCCGAGACGGCCGATCGTGGCCAGGATCAGGTCCTTCGGCGTCACGCCCCTGCCGAGCTCGCCGCCGTACTCGATTCGCATCGTCTTCGGCCGTTTCTGGACCAGGCACTGGGTGGCGAGCACGTGCTCGACCTCGGAGGTGCCGATCCCGAACGCGAGGGCACCGAAGGCGCCATGGGTCGAGGTGTGGCTGTCGCCGCAGACGATCGTCATCCCCGGCTGGGTGACGCCGAGCTCCGGGCCGATCACGTGGACGATCCCCTGCCTGTCCGATCCGAGGCTGTAGATCGGGATGCCGAACTCCTCGCAGTTGCGCTCCAGGGTCTCGACCTGGACGCGCGAGAGCTCGTCGGCGATCAGCCGCGCCGCCATCGTCCCGTCGGTGGGCGTGTTGTGGTCGGCGGTGGCGAGCGTCTTGTCGGGGCGCCGGACGGGGCGGCCCGAGAGCCGCAGCCCGTCGAAGGCCTGTGGCGATGTCACCTCGTGCACGAGGTGCAGGTCGATGTAGATCAACCCGTCGGAGACCTCGTGCGCCTCCCAGAGCTTGTCGAACATGGTCTTCATTCAGCTCCTCCTCAGCCCGGCGGCGATCACGGCCAGGAACCGGGTCGGCTCCTCGCCTTCGTTCTCGAAATGATGGGGCAGGTCGGCGTCGAAGGTGACGGAGTCCCCCCGGCCCAGCTCGTGGCGGCTCCCGTCGACGACGAGGGCCAGCGTGCCCTCGAGCACGACCGCGGTCTCACGGCTGCCCGGCTCGTGCATCGGCGGGTCGCCCCGGCCGCCGGTGGCGGCGCCCGGCGCCAGCTCGTGCAGCGAGACGTCGGCGCGCTGGCCCGGCAGCGGCGGGGTCAGCTCCTCGAACCGGTGGCCTCCTCGCCGGAAGCTGCGCCGCCCGCCGGCGCGGCTGACCGCAACGTGCTCACCCTCGTCGAGGCGGAGCAGCTGCGAGAGCGTGAGCTCGAGCCCGGCGGCGATCTTCTCGGCGACGGCGAGGGTCGGGCTGGTCTCCCCGCGCTCGACCTGGGAGAGCATCGGCGCGCTCACGCCGCTGCGCTCGGCCAGGTCGCGCAGCGAGAGGCCCATCGCCTCGCGCAACGCGCGGATCCTCAGGCCGGCCTGACCGGACCGTGTGGCCCTCGGCGTCTCGTCGGTCACCATCTGCATTGGACGTACGTTATCACGTACGATCGTACGTCAGGCGCCGGTCTGCTATAAAAAAACCGACCAGTCGGTTTTACTGTCTACCCCCCTCTCATTTGCCCAAGCTTCGACCCGACGTCAAGGACGAGCGCCGCCGCAGCCTGATCGACGCGGCCTGGCGCTGTGCCGCGGAGAGCCGCTTCGTGGAAATGACCATCGACGAAGTCTGCGCGGCGGCGGGAGTCAGCAAGGGGGCGTTCTACGGGTACTTCGAGAGCAAGCGAGAGCTGCTGATCGGCCTGCTCGACGACGATGCCTCCGCCCTCGATCGGATCCTCGAGGAGATCGGCGGCTCCTCGTCATCCGGGGTCGAGCGCCTTCGCCGCTTCTCGGAGGCGATGACGGCCCACGCCAGGGACCCGGGCCGGGCGCAGGTCAGGGCCGAGCTCTGGGCGACCGTGCTGGGCGACCCGGAGCTGCGCGACCACTTCGCGGCGGCCGGCGCCCGCCGCAGGCTGCGCCTGCGGGCGTGGATCGAGGAGGGCGTCGAGAGCGCCGAGCTGCGCGACGTGCCCGCCAATGCCCTTGCCTCGCTGCTGCTGGCCACGGCCGACGGGCTGATGATGCACGCGACGATCGACCCGACCGCCTTCCGCTGGGAGAACGTGAGGCGGGCCGTCGACGAGCTGCTCGACGGCATCGTCGCCAGATGAGCGCGGAGCGAGCAAGCGTCCATAGATGTCATCTCGCGCCGCGAGCGAAGCGCGAGGGTCGAGGATGAGCAGCCACGGCCATCCCGCGTCCCGCTGGCGGATCCTGCCGACGCTGGGTCGCCGCCGGGCCGAGGCCTGGATCGCCGGGCCCAGCGGGCTGCTGGCCCTGGCGCTGGTCGCCGGCATCGGCGCCGGCCTGGGCGCGATCTGCTTCCGACTCCTGATCGAAGCGTTCACCCACCTGTTCACTGGGTACGACAGCTTCGGAGCGGACGGCCGCCAGGTCAACCCCCTTGTCCCCGGGCTGGGAATCTGGTTCCTGGCGATCGTCCCGATCGTCGGCGGCCTCCTCTACGGGCCCCTGGTCGACCGCTTTGCGCGCGAGGCCCGCGGGCACGGCGTGCCCGAGGTGATGCTTGCCGTGGCCCGCAGCGGCGGCCGGATCCGCCCGGTGGTGGCCGTCGTCAAGGCACTCGCCTCCGCGGTCTGCATTGGCTCGGGCGGATCGGTCGGCCGCGAGGGGCCGATCGTGCAGATCGGCTCGGCCCTGGGCTCGACCCTTGGACAGTTGGCCAGGGCGCCCGAGGCGCGGATGCGGCTGCTCGTCGCCTGCGGGGCCGCGGGTGGCATCTCGGCCACCTTCAACGCGCCGATCGCCGGCGTCTTCTTTGCGCTGGAGGTGATCCTGCGCGACTTCGAGACCCGCTCCTTCGGCGCCGTCGTCGTCGCCTCGGTGATCGCCGACGTGATCGGCCGAGCCGCCTTCGGCTCCGAAGCCTTCCTCTCCCTGCCGAGGCTCGGCGTTGGACCGGTCAGCGGCTATCCGCTCTACCTGGTGCTGGGTCTGCTCGCGGCGGCCGTGGCCACGGCCTTCGTCAAGGTCCTCTACGGGATGGAGGACCGCGCCGACCGGCTCTGGCGCTTCTCGAACGCCTGGAGGCCCGCGGTCGGCGGCGTCCTGCTCGGCCTGCTGCTGCTCGCCCTTCCGCAGATGTACGGGGTCGGCTACGACGTCCTCGAAGGGGCGATCAACGGCGAATACGCGCTCGCCTTCCTGCTCGCGCTGCTGGCGGGCAAGGTGCTCGCCACCAGCCTCACCCTGTCGATCGGGGGCTCCGGCGGCGTCTTCGCGCCCTCGCTGTTCATGGGCGCGATGCTCGGCTCCGCCTACGGGCTCGCGGCGCACGATCTGCTGCCGGGGATCGCCGGGCCGGCGGGCGCCTACGGCCTGATCGGGATGGGCGCGGTGTTCGCCGGCGCCGCGAGGGCGCCGATGACTGCGATCCTGATCATCTTCGAGCTGACCGGCGACTACCGGATCATGCTCCCGCTGATGCTCGCCGTGGTGATCTCCACGGCGCTCGCCGGGCGCCTCTCCGGCGACTCGATCTACACCCTGAAGCTGAGCCGCCGCGGAATCGACCTACGGCGACCGCGGCCGGCCAGCCCGATGGAAGCGCTGACCGTGGCCGAAGCGATGCGACCGACCCCTGAGCCGGTCTCGGTCGACACCGACCTCGCCGAGGTGGTCGAGCGCCTGAGCAGCAGCAGCGAGCCCACCCTGCCCGTGGTCGACTCCGATGGCGTCTTCGTCGGAGTCCTGGCCGAGGAGGAGCTCGAGCAGGCGCTGCACGGGGACTCGGAGGAAACCGACGCCGGCTCGCTGGCGCGCCAGCTCCCGAGCCTGCGTGGCGGCGAATCGCTGGCGGAGGCGACCGGGACCCTGGTGCGCACCGACAGCCCGGGGCTCGCCGTCCTCGACGAGAGCGGCGATCGCGTCATCGGCTGGCTCTCGCATCGCGACATCCTCCGCGTCTACCATCGACGCCTGCGCAAGGAAAGGGGCGGCGGCACGGGTGCCTTCCCGGCCGTCGACGGCGACGGCGATCGCTCTGCGGGGCCATCGCGGCCGAGGCTCGGCACGTGAACGACCACGACACGCCATCCGATTCGACCCAGCAGCCGCTCGAGGCGCTGACGACGGTCCTGCGGGGCAGCGCTGTTCCGTACGGCTACACGCTCACCGTGCTCTCCAGCCACAGCATCATCTCGCACACGCACGGTGCCCCCACGATCTTCGCGATCCTGCTCTTCGTGGTCGGCGCGATCGCGGCCTTCACCGCGCTCGGCCTGATCGCGCAGCGCCGGTCGCCGCGTCCGCTGCGCACCGGCAAAGGCGACCTGATCAGGGCCGGGACGGTGCACGTCTTCGCGATCGGCGCCGCCTTCGGCGCGAGCGTCCTGATCGGGCTGATCCCCGGAATCGCGGCCTGGCCGCTGACCGCCTTCGCGGCAACGGTCCTCTACCTGGCGATCGCCAGCCTCGAGGTCGAGTTCGCCCACGACCTCGACTCCAAGGGCTGAGCCTCAGGGGCCGGGGGTCCGCTCCGCCTCCGCCGCCTCTGCGGTGGCCGCCTCGGCTTCGCGGATCGCGGCACCCTCGAGGGCGTTCGACAGCGCCCGTACGTAGGCGCGGGCGGAGGCCTCGAGGATGTCGGTGGCCACGCCCTGGCCGGTCGCCAGCCGGCCCCCGGCGCGAAGCATCACGGTCACCTGGCCGAGGGCGTCCTCGCCCCCGGTGACGGCCTCGACCGTGTACTGGCGCAGCTCGCACTCGGTGTCGACCGCCTTCTGGATCGCGAGGAAGATCGCGTCGACCGGCCCGTCGCCGTCGGACTCGCCGGCCAGCTCGTCGCCCGCCGGCGTCCTGACCACGACCCTGGCCAGCGGCTCGCGCTCCGAGCCCGCCTCGACCTCGAACCGAACCAGCTCGTGGGCGTCGGCCTTCTCGCGCATCTCGTCGGAGACGATCGCCTCCAGATCGAGGGCGGTGACCTGCTTCTTGCGGTCGGCCACCTCCTTGAAGCGCTTGAAGGCCGCATTCAGGGCGTTGCCCTCGACCTCGAAGCCGAGCTGCTCCAGCGCGTCGCGCAATGCGTGGCGGCCGGAGTGCTTTCCCAGCACGATCGAGTTCGACTCCAGCCCGACCTCGGTCGCGTCCATGATCTCGTAGGTGGTCCGCTCCTTGAGCACGCCGTCCTGGTGGATGCCGGACTCATGGGCGAAGGCGTTGCGGCCGACGACCGCCTTGTTGGGCTGGATCGCGTAGCCGGTCAGTCGCGAGACCATGCGGCTGGTGCGGGCCAGCTCGCGCGTGTCGAGTCCGATCGTCAACCCGTGCACGTCCTCGCGGGTCTTGATCAGCATCGCGATCTCCTCCAGCGCGCAGTTCCCGGCCCGCTCGCCGATTCCGTTCACCGCGCACTCGACCTGCCGGGCACCGGCGAGCACTCCGGCGTAGGAGTTGGCGACGGCCAGGCCCAGGTCGTCGTGGCAGTGGACCGACGTCTCGACGTCGGTCAGCCCGGGGACCAGCTCGTAGAGCCGCCTGAAATACGCCGCATACTCCTCGGGGGTCGTGTAGCCGACCGTGTCGGGGATGTTGACCACCGTCGCGCCCTCCTCGACCGCGATCGCGCAGACCTCGGCGGTGAACTCGATGTCTGCCCGGGTGGCGTCCATCGGCGAGAACTCGACGTCGTCGCAATAGGCCCTGGCCAGCGCGACGGCCGCCTTCGCCTGCCCCTTGACGTCCTCCCGGTCGGTCTGGAGCTGGTGCTCTATGTGGATGTCGGAGGTCGAGATGAACGTGTGTATCCGCGGTCGCTGGGCGTCCTTCACCGCACCCCAGGCGGCGTCGATGTCGGCCTTGTGGGTACGGGCCAGGCCGCAGACGACGGGCCCCTCGACGTTGCGGGCGATCGCCTCGACCGCTTCGAAATCGCCCGGCGAGGTGATCGGGAAGCCGGCCTCGATCACATCGACGCCGAGGCGCGCGAGCTGCTGGGCGATCTCCACCTTCTCGGCGGTGTTCAGGGAGATTCCCGGCGATTGCTCCCCGTCCCTCAACGTCGTGTCGAATATATGGACGCGATTGGCGTCAGCTGCGGTCCCCATCGGACCTCCTCCTTCTCCGTGTTGCTCGAATGACCTGTCTCTCGCGGCTCACGCGCCGCCCAGCGCTATTCCCCCCGAAGGGGGAGGAGAAGGAGTAGCGCGAGGCTGTGAGACCGGACTGCCATTCGGACTAGAAGCTTAGCTCACAGCCGAGCGTCGGGATGCGCAGGCCCGGGCCCGGAGGCGACCTCGCCCATCCGCGCATCGGCATGACCCGGCGTCCGGACCCCTGGCCCCACGACGATCACCGCACTAGTGTTGGCGCATAGAGGCCTCCGCCCGGCAGAAGACCCCGATCGGCCGCTCCACCTGGCTGGCCCTCTTCGCGATGGCCGTCGCGGTCCTCGTCGTCGCCAACGACTTCTCCGCGATCAACGTCGCCCTGCCCACCGTCGAGAGGGACTTCGACACCAACATCAACACGATCCAATGGGTGGTCAACGGCTACGCGCTCACCTTCGGCGTGATGATCGTCACCGGCGGCCGGCTCGCCGACATGTTCGGGCGCAAGCGAGCCTTCTATCTCGGCGCCGCGATCTTCGCCTCGATGTCGGCGCTCGGCGGCGCCGCCCAGTCGGAGACCTGGCTGATCGTCGCCCGGATCGCGATGGGAGTCGGCGGCGCGCTGATGTGGCCCGCGATCCTCGGGATGACGTTCGCGATCCTCCCGGCGGAGAGAGCCGGCCTCGCCGGGGGGATCATCATCGGCGCCGCGGGATTCGGAAACGCGATGGGACCATTGATCGGCGGCGTCCTCACCGACGTCCTCAGCTGGCGCTGGATCTTCTACCTAAACGTGCCGATCGCGGCCTTCGCGGTGCTCGTCACCTACCTGATGGTCAGGGTCGAGGAGCCCCGGGAGGAGGGGGCGAGGATCGACTACCCGGGCATCGCGACGATCTCCGTCGGGCTCTTCTCCCTGCTGATCGCCCTCGACCAGGTCGACGACTGGGGCTGGGGAGACCCAAGGGTGATCGGCCTCCTGGCGCTCTCGGCCCTGCTCGTCGCCGCCTTCGTGCCGCTCGAGCGCCGGGCCGGAGAGGGCGCCCTTGTGCCAGGCTCGGTGATCCGCAACGAGAGCTTCCGCGCCTCCTGCGCGGCGGTGCTCTTCATGTCGGCTACCTTCTTCGCCGCGCTGCTCTACCTGCCCCAGTTCATGCAGACGCAGCTGGGCTACTCGCCGCTCGAGGCCGGGGTTGGGATGCTTCCCTTCCTCGGGATGTTCGCGCTCGTCTCCTTCGTCGCCGGACCCCTGTATGAGCGGGTCGGCGCGAAGGCCCTCGCCACCTTCGGCGCCGCCTGCATCGCGATCGCGCCATTCCTCTTCTCGCAGATCGATGCGGGCTCGGGCTATGGGTCGCTGGTCGTCGGCATGCTCGTGCTGGGGCTGGGCGTCGGCGCCTTTTACCCGACGGCGACGACCGCCGGAGTCACCTCGGTCGACAAGTCGCACTCGAGCCTCGCCGGGGGCGTCCTCTACATGTTCCAGGTCGCCGGCGGCTCGATCGGCCTCGGCCTGACCACGACCGTTTTCTCGGCCTCCCTGCCGCCGTTCGTCGACGGCCTGCAGGCGGCCTTCCGACTCGATGCCCTGCTTTCGCTGCTGGGCTTCCTGATCGTCCTCTTCCTCGTCGGCGGCCGCCTCCTGAGCGCCCGGCGAGCGCGCCCGGCGTAGTTGCTTCCGGCTAGCGCCGGTGCCCCCTGTGCACGGGGCCCGTCTCCTGCTCGAGGCGGTCCTTGCCGGGCCCGCCGAAGAGCCGGTCACCTCCCGGCCCGCCACGGAGGATGTCGTCGCCGGGCCCGCCGTAGATGACGTCGGCGCCGGCGCCGCCGATCAGCCTGTCGTTCCCGTCCCGCCCGATCAGCTTGTCGTTCCCATCGCCGCCGGCGAGATGATCCGGGCCGGAGCCCCCGACGAGCAGATCGCGGCCGGGGCCGCCGCGCATCGTCACCGGCAGCTTCACGCCTCGGGCAACCCTGACCACGTCGTCGCCGCCGTCGGCGTTGACCTCGAAGGACGAGACCAGCCGCGCCTGGCAGAGCAGCTCGGTTGGCTGGCCGGGTGGGTTGACGCAGATGTTCCCTCCCACTTCGAGCGGCACAACCGAGTCGATCACGTAGGAGCGGCCGTCGGGGCTGAGCCAGATGCGGATGCTGTTCGACTCCGGCCCGCCGGCGAGCAGGACCGTGTAGGTGATCGGTTCGCGCGAATCGGAGGCCGGCCCCCGGGCATGCGCGGCCAGCGGCGCCTGTGCCGCGAAGATCGCCAGCATCACCAAGATCGCCTTCCTCACTTTGGCTGCAGCCCCCCGGCTCGATTCGGGTCCTACTCTAAGTGAACAGGGCAAACTTGCCTACGTTGCGGCGTCCGCCCCGAGATCGAACGGATGGCCGGTCCCTACATGCCGGAGAGGTCGACCGACCGCCCCACCGAGAAGCCGTCGAGCTCGAGGATCCTGGCGATCGTCTCCTCCTTGACGTGGTCGTCGGTGGTCAGGGCGACGACGGCCCGCTCGCCGTCCTTCTCGGCGCCGACGGCTGCCGAGACGATGTTGACCGACTCCTCGCCGAAGATCGTGCCGACCTTGCCGATCATCCCGGGGCGATCCGCGTAGCGGAACACGGAGATGTGGTCGGCGAAGGGCAGGTAGAAGCTCTCGCCCCAGACCGAGACCAGATACGGCTCGTTTCGCGGCCCGACGCCGGTGCCGGCGACCTCGGCTCCGTCATCGGCGCCGCCGAGCCGCACGGTGACCAGCTCGGTGAAGTCCTCCGAGCCTCCCTCCTTGGTCTCGACCAGCTCGATGCCGCGCTCCTCGGCCATCTGCTGGGCGTTGACGAGGTTGACCGGCTCCTCGGTGTGGCCGGAGAGGATCCCGACCAGGACCGCGATTCCCAGCAGCCTGGTGTCGTGGGCGGCGAGCCTGCCGCGGAACTCGACCGTGACGCGGTCCACCGAGCCGTTGCCGAGGCCCTGGGCCAGGCGCCCGAGCTTTTCGCAGAGGGGCACGAACGGGGCCAGCGCCTCCATCTCCTCCGGCCGCACTGCGGCGATGTTGACCGCGTTGGTCACGACTCCCCCGGTCAGCGCCGCGGTCACCTGCTCCGCGGTCACCATCCCGGCCCTGTCCTGGGCCTCGGCGGTGGAGGCCCCTAGGTGCGGCGTGACGACGACGTCCTCGCGGGCGAAGATCGGGTGGTCGGTGAAAGGCTCGGAGGGGAAGACGTCGAGCGCCGCGCCGGCCAGCTTGCCGCTCTCCAGCCCGGCGAGGAGGGCGTCCAGGTCGACGAGCTCGCCCCTGGCGCAGTTGACCAGGCGCGCGCCCGTCGCGCATCGCCGCCACGGCGGCGGCGTCGATCAGGTCGATCGTCTCCGGGGTCTTCGGAGCGTGGAGGGTGACGATCTCGGCACGGCCGAGGAGCTCCTCGAGCGTCTCCGCGCCCTCGACGCCGAGCTCGCGAAAGCGCTCGGCCGAGACGAACTTGTCGAAGCGCGACGACCTCCATCTCGAAGGCCTGGGCGCGCTTGGCGACCAGCTGGCCGATGCGGCCGAAGCCGATCACGCCGAGGGACTTGCCGTAGAGCTCGGTCCCCTTGAAGCTCGGCCTCTCCCAGGCACCACCGGTCAGCGAGGCATGCGCCTGGGGCACGTTGCGGCAGAGGGCGAGCATCAGCGCGAGCGTGTGCTCTGCGGCTGCCACGGAGTTCGATTCGGGAGCGTTGGCGACGATCACCCCGCGCCGCGTCGCGGCCGGGATGTCGACGTTGTCCACGCCGGTCCCGGCGCGGCCGATCACCTTGAGGCGCTCGGCGCGCTCGATCAGCTCGGCGGTCATCTGCGTGGCCGAGCGGATCAGGATCGCGTCATAGGAGGCGATCGCCTCGCTGCAGCTCCTCGTCGGACATCTCGAGGCCGAGGTCGACCTCGAAGTTGCGACGCAGCAGCTCGACGCCGGAATCGGCGATCTTCTCCTTGACCAGGACCCTTGAGAGGCCGTCGGCGGAGGCGGCGCTCATCCCGCCACCCCCTCGGCGTTCTCGATCGCCCAGTCGACGCAGGCGGTGAGGGCCTCGACGTCGGCCGGCTCCACGGCGGGGAACATCCCGACCCGGAGCTGGTTGCGCCCCAGCTTGCGGTACGGCTCGACGTCGACGATCCCGTTGGCTCGCAGGGTGGCGGCAAGCGCCGCCGCGTCGACGGCCTCGTCGAAGTCGATCGTCCCGACGACCAGCGAGCGCTTCGCCGGCTCGGCGACGAACGGCGTGGCGATGCGCGGAGGACTCCGCCCAGCCGTATAGGCGCGAGGAGGAGGCGCCGGTCCTCTCCACGCACCATTCGAGCCCGCCGTTGCCCAGCATCCACTCGAGCTGGTCGACCAGCAGGAGCAGGGTCGCGACGGCGGGCGTGTTGTAGGTCTGGTCCTTGCGCGAGTTCTCGATCGCGGTCTGCAGGGAGAGGAAGGCCGGCTGCCAGCGGTCGGCCGCGCCGTCGAGCTCGGCGACGCGCTCGATCGCCGCCGGGCTCATCGCCGCCAGCCAGAGGCCGCCGTCGGCGCCGAACGCCTTCTGCGGGGCGAAGTAGTAGACGTCGGCCTGCGAGGCGTCGAGGGGCAGGCCGCCGGCTCCGGAGGTCGCGTCGACGAGGACCAGGCGTCCCTCGGAGCCCGCGGGGCGCTCGACCCCGACCATGACCCCCGTCGAGGTCTCGTTATGGGCCCAGGCGAGCGCGTCGGCGTCCGGGTCCGAGGCGGGCCGGGGCGCGTCGCCGGGCTCGGCCTCGACCAGCACGGGGTCCGCGAGGAAGGGCGCCGCAGCGGTCGACCTTGGCGAACTTCTGGGAGAACTCGCCGTAGACGAGGTGCAGGGCCCGCTCGCGCACGAGCCAGGCGGCGGCGCCCTCCCAGAAGGCGGTCGTGCCGCCGTTGCCGAGCACCACCTCGTAGCCGTCCGGCAGGCCGAGCAGCTCGGCGACCCCTGAGCGCACCCGGTGAACGAGGTCACGCACCGGCCGCTGGCGGTGCGAGGTGCCCATCACGTCGGCGCGCTCGGCGAGGGCGGCCAGTGCCTCGGGCCGCACCTTCGAGGGACCGCAGCCGAAGCGCCCGTCGGCGGGCCTCAGCTCGGTGGGGATCTTGGCTGTGGTCGAAATGGACATCGGCGCGACAGGTTATTGACATAGGCTGGCGGCGATGGGCGACCCACCTGAAACGACCGCGCAGGGCGAGGGATATGCGGTCGCGAACCTCGCCGAGCTCGGCGAGGGGTACGGCTTTCGCAAGATCCGCAGGGCGCTTGGGGTCACCGCCTTCGGGGTGAACGCGATCGTCCTCCCGCCCGGCTACGAGACCGGCCGCCACTTCCACGAGCGCCAGGAGGAGCTCTACTTCGTCCACTCCGGTCGCGTCGCGATCACCTTCGGCGAGGACGACGAGCACGAGCTCGGCCCGGGCGGCCTCGCCCGCGTCGACCCCTCCACGGTGCGCAGGCTGCGCAACCTCAGCGACTCCGAGGACGCGGTCTACCTGGCGATCGGGGGCAGCGAGGGCTACGTCGGCCGCGACGGGGCGCTGCCCGAGGGCGAGACCTCGCGCTTCGGCGACGACGCCCCACCCGGGGCCTGAGAGGGGGAGGCCCGGTCACCCTCCGGGCGAATTGAGGGACCCGCCTGCGGCGGGTCCCGATCTCGATGCGCGGCTTCGCCGCGCAGGAACCAGATTGCATATCGCGGGCTTCGCCCACATTCGCCCCTCGGGCAACCGGGCCTCCCGTCGCGGCCCCCGGGGGGCGCCGGGTCGCTCGGCGCTCGCAGCGGCGGGGGCTCCGGAGGGCGGGCAGTCCCGAGGCGGGAATGTCGCGAAGCGGCGATATGCAATCTGACCATTGCCCGGCCGTAGGCCGGGCTTGGACACCGGAAGCCGCGCCAGCGGCTTCCAAAATTCCCGCGGAGGGGCTGTCCGCCCCTCCGGATATCCAGCTGCTCAGAACTCCTGGTCGATCCAGGGCATCGTGTCGCGGAGGTCCTTGCCGACCTCCTCGACCGGGTGGGCGGCGCCCTCCTCGCGCATGCGGGACATGTTCTCCCCGCCGGCGCGGTTCTCGGCGATCCACTCCCTGGCGAACTCGCCCGACTGGATCTCACCGAGGATCTCCTTCATCGCGGCGCGGGACTCCTCGCCGATCACGCGCTTGCCCCGGGTCATGTCGCCGTACTCGGCCGTGTTGGAGATCGAGTAGCGCATCCCCTGGATCCCCTTCTCGTACATCAGGTCGGCGATCAGCTTCAGCTCGTGCAGGCACTCGAAGTAGGCGAGACGCGGGTCATAGCCGGCCTCGACGAGGGTCTCGAAACCGGCGCGGACCAGCTCGCTGGCGCCGCCGCAGAGGACCGCCTGCTCGCCGAAGAGATCGGTCTCGCACTCGTCCTTCATCGTCGTCTCGATGACCGCCGCGCGGGTGCCGCCGATCCCGGCCGCGTAGGCGAGGACCAGCGCGTGGGCGTCGCCGGTAGCGTCCTGGTGGACGGCCATCAGGCAGGGCACGCCCTGCCCTTCCTCGTACTGGCGGCGAACCAGGTGGCCGGGGCCCTTGGGGGCGACCATGCCGACGTCGACCCCAGGCGGAGGCACGATCTGCTCGAAGTGAATCGCGAAGCCATGGGCGAAGAGCAGCAGGTTGCCGGGTGCGATGCCATCCGCGATCTCGGCCTCCCAGATCTCCGCCTGCTTCTCGTCGGGCAGCAGGATCATCACCACATCCCCGCGGCTCGCCGCTTCGGCGACGTCGAGCACCTCCAGGCCGTGCCCCTCGGCCTTCGCCCGGCTCGCCGACCCGGAGCGCAGCCCGACGACGACGTCGACCCCGGAATCCTTCAGGTTGAGGGCGTGTGCGTGGCCCTGCGAGCCATAGCCGAGGATCGCGACCGTCTTCCCCTCGAGCCTGGAGAGGTCGGCGTCCCCCTCGTAGTAGATGTCGTCGGTTTTCATCGAAGTCACGCGTCGCTCTCTCGCGAAGGCAGGAGACGCCCGCTTCGCTCGCATCCTCGGTCCGCCGCGACTCTAACGCAGAGCCCGCCTCATGAGCTTGCCCGACGGAGTGCGCGGCAGCGCCGACGCGAGCTCGACGCGCTTGGGCACCTTGAAGCCGGCGAGCGAGTCCGCGCAATGACGGCGCAGCTCGTCCGGCGTGGCCGAGGACCCGTCTTCGAGCACCACGATCGCGGTCACGGCCTGCTGCCACTCGGGGTCCTCGCGCCCGACGACCGCCGCGTCGGCGACCTCCGGGTGGCGCAGCAGGACCTGCTCGACTTCGGCCGGCACCACGTTCTCGCCGCCGGTGACGATCATGTCGTCCATGCGGTCCTCGACGTAGAGGAAGCCCTCCTCGTCGATGCGCCCGAGGTCGCCGGTGTGCAGCCAGCCGTCGGCGTCGGCGCGGCCCGGCGCGACGGTCGGCCCCTGGACCAGGATCTCGCCCTCCTGGATGCGCAGGTGCGTTGTGAGCAGCGGCCTGCCCGCGGAGCCGAGCTTGCGCTTCGCGTCGGCCGGGGCCAGGGTCGTCACCTGCGAGCAGGTCTCCGTCAGCCCGTAGGTCTGGACCACCGTCGCGCCCCTGGCGATCGCCTCTTCCAGCGGCTCCCGCGGCACGGGGCCGCCGCCGATCAGGATCGCGCGCGGGCCGGAGAGGTCGGCGCCGGCGCCCAACAGCCGAATCAGCGCGGTCGTCACCAGCGAGAGGACCGAGATGTCGCCCTCGGCAAGGGCGGCGGCGACGCGGTCGGCGTCGAAGCCGTCGTGGACCACCGCCGTCGTGCCGTAGATCACCGAGCGCATCACGATGCCGAGGCCCGAGATGTGGCTGAGCGGGAGACAGCACAGCCAGCGGTCGGAGGGGTCGACTCCGATGTTGAACGCAGAGCCGACGGCACTCCAGAGGAAGTTCCCGTAGGTGAGGCCGACGGGGTGCGGGGCGCCCGAGCTGCCGCTGGTCAGCACACGGCAGACGACGGCGTCCATGTCATGCTCGCCGAGCAGCGGCAGGTCAGCCTCGGTCTGGGTCAGCTCGCCGGGGTCGAGCAGGTCGACGCTCGCCTCCTCCGCCTCGATGATCGCCGCGTGCTCGGCCTCGGAGAGCTGCGGCGCCAGCGGCAGCATGGTGGCGCCGAGCTTCATCAGGGCGTGGACGAGGACGACCTGCTCGCGGCGCGGGTGCATGGTGAGGGCGACCGTCGAGCCGCGGCGCACGCCGTGGGCGGCGAGGCGCCTTGCGACCCAGGTTGCCTCCGCCTCGAGCTCCGCATAGGTGACGTCCTCGCCGTCGGCGACAAGCGCGGTGCGGTCGGGGCAGCTCTGGGATCTCTGGGAAAGCCAGTCGTCGAGTTTCATCGCATCGAGGCGCGCTCAGGGCGTCCCTGGCTATCGTGCCCATCATGCCGCACCGCCATAAGGACGCTCCGCCCGAGGAGGAACTCTACGCGCCGGTCCAGTGGGTCCGGTCAGGAGAGTACGAGGACATCCGCTACGAGACCGCCGACGGGATCGCCAAGATCACGATCGACCGTCCCGAGGTGCGTAACGCCTTCCGTCCACGGACGCTGATCGAGATCTCCGAGGCGCTCGAGCTTGCCCGCGAGGACGTCGAGGTCGGCGTGATCGTGCTCACCGGGGAGGGCCCGGACGCCTTCTGCGCGGGCGGCGACCAGAAGGTGCGCGGCGACACCGGCTACGTCGAGGAGGGTGCCTCGCTCGGGCGGTTCCACGTCACCGACCTCCAGGTCCAGATGCGGCGGCTGCCGAAGCCGATCGTGGCGATGGTCGCGGGCCACGCCGCCGGCGGCGGCCACGTCCTGCACGTCTGCTGTGACCTGACGATCGCCGCCGACAACGCCCGCTTCGGCCAGACGGGGCCGAGGGTTGGCTCATGGGACGGCGGCTTCGGCGCCTCGCTTCTGCGTGACCTGGTCGGCACCAAGCGGGCCAAGGAGATCTGGCTGCTGTGCCGCCAGTACGACGCCGACGAGGCGCTGCAGATGGGGCTGGTCAACGCGGTCGTCCCGCTCGCTGAGCTGGAACGGGAGACAGTCGCCTGGTGCAGGGAGATGCTCTCCCTCTCCCCCTTCGCGCTGCGACTGGTGAAGGCCGGCTTCAACGCGCACGAGGACGGCTACGCCGGCATCCAGCAGCTCGCCCACGACGCCAACCTCCTCTTCTACGGGAACGAGGAGGCCCGCGAGGGTCGCGAGGCGTTCAAGGAGAGGCGCCGTCCCGACTACTCCCAGTTCCCGCGCCGGCCATGAGCGAGGATCCGCGTTGAGGATCTGGGTCATGGCGGCCCGGCCGCGCACCCTGCCGGCCGCCGTCGCTCCGGTCCTCGTCGGCACCGCGGCCGCCGTCTACTGGGCGGGAGACCTGCCCCGCCTCGGCGCCTTCCTCGCCGCGCTGATCGGCTCGATCTTCATCCAGATCGGGACCAATCTCGCCAACGACTACTCCGATGCCAAGCGCGGCGCCGACACCGCCGACCGGCTCGGGCCGGTGAGGGTCACCTCGACCGGCCTGGTCACTCCGCGGCGCGTCCTCAACGCCACCTGGGTCGCCTTCGCCGTCGCCGTCGCCTGCGGCATCTACCTGGCCGCCGTGGCCGGCCTGGTCATCCTCCTGATCGGCGCCCTCTCGATCGCGGCCGGGGTGCTCTACACGGGAGGGCCGCGACCGTACGGCTACGCGGGGCTCGGCGAGGTCTTCGTCTTCCTCTTCTTCGGCCTCGTCGCCGTCAACGGCTCCTACTACGTGCAGGTGGAGACGCTCGACGCGCTGCCGCTCGGCCTCTCGATCGCGGTCGGCTTCCTCGCCACCGCGATCCTCGTGGTCAACAACGTGCGCGACATCGAGACCGACCGCCGCGCGGGCAAGATGACCCTCGCCGTCCGCATGGGGCGCGGCAACGCGGTCGTCCTCTATCGGGGGCTCGTCGTCGGCGCCTTCGTCGTCCTGCCGATCGCCCTGCTCGCCGGCGACGCCTCGGCCGCGCCGTTGATCGCCCTGCTCGCCCTGCCCCTCGCCGCCGGCCCGATGCGGACCGTCGGCAGCAGGACCGACGGCCCCTCCCTGAACGCGGCGCTGGCGGGAACCGGAGCGCTGCTCGGCGCCTACAGCCTGCTGGTCTCCGCCGGCCTGCTCCTGGCGAGCTGACGTGCGACTCGCCTCCGTCGAGGCAGTTCCCTACGCGCTCCCCTTCCGCCGGCCCTATTCGACCGCGCGCGGCACCCTCGAGCGCCGCGAGATGGTCCTCCTGCGCCTGCGGGACGATCGGGGCACCGTCGGCCTCGGCGAAGCGGTGCCGCTCTCGCTCCGCGGCGGGGAGCCCCTGCGCCGGGTGGTGAGTGAGCTCGAGGAGCTGGCCTCCGGGCCGGCGCTGCAGCGCGCCTGCGATCGGGTCGAGCCGGGCGAGGCGCCCCAGCTCAGCCCGGGCCTCGAGCTCTCCGCCCCGGCACGCTGCGCAGCTCTGACCGCCCTCATGGACCTGGTCGAGCGGCGGGCCGGCCCTGCGGAGGCGCCGGCGCCGGTCCCCTGCAACGCGACGCTGATCGCGGGGGAGCCGACGGTTGTCGCCGCCGATGCCCTGCGCTGGCAGGCGGAGGGCTTCGACACCTTCAAGCTGAAGCTCGGCACGGGGCGGGACGCCGAGCAGGTCCGCGCCGTGCGCGAGGCCGTCGGGGCCGAAGCCCAGATCCGCGTCGACGCCAATGCTTCCTGGGACCTGGAGACGGCGCGGGCGGTGCTCGCCGAGATCGAGCCGCTCGGGGTCCAGCTCGCCGAGCAGCCGGTGGCGACGATGGAGCGGGCGGCGGAGCTGGCGCGCGAGACGTCGATTCCACTGGCCGGCGACGAGAGCATCGTCACCCCCGAGGACGCGCTCCGGGCCGCGAGGACGGGCGCCTTCAGCCTCACCGGGATCAAGCTCTCCAAGGTCGGTGGGCTGTTCACGGCCCTGCGCATCGCCGGCCACCTGCCCGCCTACGCCTCCAGCGCCCTGGACGGGCCGGTGGGGATCGCGCTGGGCGCGCGCCTCGCGCAGAAGCTGAGGCCCCTGCCCTGGCCGGCGCCCGGCGAGCGCTCCCACGGTCTCGCCACCCAACGGCTCTTCGCCTCGACCGTCGCCGCGGTCGAGTGCGAGCTCCGGGACGGGCTCCTGCACCCGCCGCCGGGGCCCGGACTCGGGATCCAGATCGACGAGGCGGCGCTCGAGGCGCACCGGATTTAGTCTGAGCTGCCCCGACCCGCCTACCACCGCCCGACCATGGACTCGACGAACGCCAACACCGCCCTCGCCTCGGCCTTCGTCGAGGAGCTGGCGCGCTGCGGGCTTCGCCGGGCGGTGGTCTCCCCCGGCTCGCGCTCGACGCCGCTCGCGGTGGCTCTGTGGCGGAGCGAGGCGATCGAGGTGACGGTGATCGTCGACGAGCGCTGCGCCGCCTTCCGCGCGCTGGGCGCCGCGCAGGCGAGCGGCGAGCCGGTGGCGATCCTCTGCACCTCGGGGACGGCTGCGGCCAACCTCCACCCGGCGATCTGCGAGGCCGACGAGTCGGCACTCCCGTTGATCGCGCTCACCGCCGACCGGCCGCCCGAGCTGCGCGGAGTCGGGGCCGGCCAGACCATCGACCAGGTCAAGCTCTACGGAGACGCGGTGAGATGGTTCTGCGAAGTCGGCACCCACGACGCCGACGACGACGGGCTCCTCCACCTCAGGGCGACCGCCTGCCGGGCGTTCGCGGCGGCCCGCGGCGAGCCGCGGCCTGGCCCGGTTCACCTCAACCTGCCCTGGCGGGAGCCGCTGGCGCCCCTGCCCGTGGAGGGCGCGGTGACCGCCACCGACCCGCTGGCCCTGGGCGGCCGCGCGGGCCGGCCGCTGACCGCGGTGACGCCCATCGACCGCGAGCCAAGCGAGTTCCTGCTCGACGAGGTCGCCAGACACGTTGCCGAGGCCGGCTCCGGCCTGATCGTCGCCGGCCGCCAGCGCGACCCCGAGCTGCGCGAGCCTCTCGCCCGCCTCGCCGAGGCGGCGGGCTACCCGATCCTCGCCGAGCCCACCTCGCAGATGCGCTGCGGGCCGCACGACAGATCGCACGTCGTCGCCCACTACGATCTGCTGCTGCGCGACGAGGACTTTCGCGGCCGCCTCGCCCCCGACCTCGTGCTGCGCTTCGGGGAGATGCCGACCAGCAAGCCGTTGCGCGAATGGCTCGCAGCCTCCGGCGCCGACCAGATCGTCGTCGACCCGAGCGGCGGTTGGAACGAGCCCACGCGCCGGGCGGCGGCGATCGTACGGGCAGACCCGACCGAGGTCGCCGCCGGCTGGGCGGCCCGCGTCGAGCGCGGCGCCCGCGAGCCGGCGCGGCTCTGGCGGCGAGCCGACGACCTCGCCGCGGAGGCCGTCGCGGAGGCCCTCGCCGAGGAGGATGAGATCACCGAGCCCGGCTTGCACCGGGCGCTCGGCTCGGCGCACCGCGACGGCGATCTCGTCTACACGGCGTCGAGCATGCCGATCCGCGACCAGGAGGCATTCCTGCCCTCGGGCGCGGCCGATGCCGCCTTCCTCTGCAACCGCGGTGCCAATGGCATCGACGGGCTGGTCTCCTCGGCGATCGGGGCCGCCGTGACGAGCGGCAGGCCGACGACCGTGCTCACCGGGGACCTCGGGCTGCTCCACGACCTCGGCGGCCTCGCCGCCCTGCGCGAGGTCGAGGTGCCGGTGCGGGTCGTGGTGATCGACAACGACGGCGGCGGCATCTTCCACTTCCTCCCCCAGGCGGGTTCGCTCGAGGGCGAGGAGTTCGAGGCGCTGCTCGGCACTCCACGCGGGGTCAGTGCCGAGCGCGCCGCATACCTGTTCGGCCTGCCGCACCGCCGGCTCGAGTCCCTCGGCGAGCTGCCCGCGGCGCTCGCGGCGGGAACTGGCCTGATCGAGCTGCCTGTCGACCGCGCGGCGAACGTCGCCCTGCACGCGCGCCTCGTTGAGGCCGTTTCCGCGGCCCTGTCCTCGGAGTGAGCGGAGCCCTCAGCAGACGATCGGGCCCGCCGCCCGGCCGGGGCCCGGTCTCCACGCGGGTCCGTAGGGAGCCGCCCACGGAAAGGAGCGGATCGCTGCGGGGCAGGTGCCGTCGGCGTTGACCTGCACGATCGCGCCGCCGACGGGAAACAGCAGGTGCGTGAGCGGCACGGTTCCGGCGCCGAGGTCCAGTTGCGCGAACGCAAGCCGCCGGCCGGACGGGTCCCAGCTCGGCGCCGACTCGCGAATTCCGTCGGTCTCCAGCAGGGGCCTGGCCTCGGAGCCGTCGGGCGCCATCAGGTAGACGTCGCCGACGTGAAGCGCGCGCCCCTGTGATGCGCGGACCACCTGCCCAGGCCGGTACCCCACGTAGGCGATGGTGGAGCCGTCCGGAGAGAATGCCGGTTCTTCGGCGGGCGACGCCAGGGGTCGTCGCGACCGGTCCGCGAGCCGAAGGAGCGATGCGCGCGGGAAGGAGCCCCTCCTGGCTTCGGTGACCGCGAGCGTCGATCCGTCCGGAGAGAAAGAGGAGGGAATCACGTGGAGTCGGTTTCGCCACGGCGTGAGGCGGTGCGGTCGGCCGCCTCCCGCGGAGACGATCCAGGTCGTCGTGCCCGAGAACGACCCTGAATGCTTCTTCCCTCCAAGGGTCGCGGTCGTCCGGGAGACAGACTTCCCGCGGGCAAAGGCGATCGAACGGCCGTCCGCCGAGAAGACCGGTGCGAAGCCGTTGGAGGTACCGCGCACGAAGCGCGGACGGCCGCCATCTGCGCGGACGACGAAGACCCCCGACCGGCGGGGGCTTTCGCCGCCGAAGGCGAGGAGGGCGCCGTCGGGCGACCAGCTCGGGGCGTAGAACGGCGACGGAGACAGCCGCCGCGAGCGGACCCGTGTGGTGACCAGTGGCTGAGCCGTTCCGGTGAGGGGGTCGATGCCCTCCAAGGCGATCGCCGCCGGGGCCATTCCACCGCCCGGCTTCGCGTGCTTCCCGTCGATCTCGACCGCGGCCAACGACGGCCCGTCGGGGAGCGCCGCCCGCGCCCAGCGCGGCGACGAGGGCCGGGCCAGCGCCGACCCGGGCCGTGGTGCGACCACCGCGAGCGAGGTCCCCAGCAGAGCGAGGCAGCTGACGAGGACGCGGATCATGCCAGCAGCGGCAGCAGCGCCTGTAGCTTGATCTCGGTCTCCTCGAGCTCTGCGGCGGGGTCCGAGCCGGCGACCACGCCGACGCCCGCGTAGAGGTGAGCCTCGCGGTCGCGCAGCAGGGCGCTGCGCAGTCCGACGCAGAACTCGCCGTCCTCGGCGGCGTCCATCCAGCCGACGGGCCCCGCGTACCAGCCGCGGTCCATGTCCTCCAGCTCGGCGATCGCGGCCAGGGCCCTGTCCCGCGGCTCGCCGCCGACCGCCGGGGTGGGGTGCATCAGGCCAGCGAGCTCGACGGCGGAATGCGGTTCGGCGAGCTGGGCGAGAACCGGGGTGCCGAGGTGCTGGATGTTGGCGACCCTGATCACCTCCGGCTCGGGGGCGGCCTCGACCCAGACCGAGTGCGGCCGCAGGATCCGGACTATGCGGTCGGTGACGATCCTCTGCTCGCGGCGGTTCTTGTCGCTGCGCAGGAGCTGCTCGCCGAGGTGGTCGTCGACAGCAGGGTCCGAGCTGCGCCGCGTTGATCCGGCGAGCGCGACCGTCGAGACGCTCGCGCCCGAGCGGCGCACGAGCAGCTCGGGGCTGGCCCCGAAGAAGGCCGCCTCGGGGGTGCCGCAGCAGAAGCAGAAGCAGGAGTCGAACTGCTCCCGCAGGGCGCCGAAGAGCGCCGCCGGGTCGTGCGCGGCCGGCGCCTCGACGATCACCTCGCGGGCGAGCACCACCTTGCTCATCTCCCCCGCTCCGATCCTCTCCGCCGCCGCGGCGACCATCGCTTCGAACTCGCCCGGCGGCCGGGCGCTGCGGATCTCGCCCTGCGCGGTCGGATGCGGGTCGAGCATCGGCAGGGCGTCGTGCCGCAGCCCCGCGAGCCGCGCCTCGAGCGCCGCCGCGCGCCTCCTCGGGTCCTCCCCCTCTCCGAGAATCGCGTTCACGGTGAGGAAGGAGCTGCCCGCGGCCCGGCAGATCGAGACCTCGGGCAGCGTCAGCGCGGCGGGCGGCAGGGAGGCCCAGGTCGGCGAGCCCCCGCCATCCGGGTCGAAGGCGAAGCCGCCGCACCAGACCGGGCCGGCGCCGGCGGGCGACGCGGACGGCCGCTCGGCGATCGCGTTGCGGCCCAGCTCAAGGCACCTGGCGGCGCTGTCGGCGAACCGAGCCTCGCCGCGCGAGGCGATCCCCTCGGCCGTGCCCAGCGCCGCGAGCGCGAACCCGCGGTCGGGCTGCTCCCAGCAGAACCAGCTGTCGGAGGCAAGTCGCGAGCCGAATGCCGTCGCGCACGGGTCGGGAACATCGGCCTCCACGGTGAGGCTGGCCAGGGTGCGGCCCTCACGGCGGGCCGCACGGTCGAGCAGGTCGCGGAGGCGCTCAGTCGCTTCCGCGAGCAATGGCGATCTCGCCGGTGCGGACCATCTCGACCAGCCCATGGGGACGGACCATCTTCTCGAAGGCCTCGATCTTGTCCGCCGAGCCGGTCACCTCGATCGTCATCGTGCGCCGCGAGACGTCGACGATCTTCGCCCGGAAGATCTCCGCGAACTGGATGATCTCCGCCCGGTTCTCGACCGCCGAGGACACTTTGAACATCGCCATCTCGCGGGCGACCGTGTCGTCGGGCTCCATGTCGCGGATCTTGAGCACGTTGACCAGCTTGTGGAGCTGCTTGATCACCTGGTCGATCGGATGCACCGCGCCGTCCAGCGTCAGCGTGATCCGCGAGATCGTCGGGTCGTCGGTGGGCCCGACCGCGAGCGTGTCGATGTTGAAGCCGCGCCGGGAGAAGAGCCCCGCGATCCGCGCCAGGACCCCGGGCTTGTTCTCGACCAGGATCGAGAGGACGTGCTTGCGGCCGCTGAGCTGGCCCGGCACGTGCAGGTCCTCGAGTTTGACCAGCTGCGGTGTTCCGGCCTCCATCAGCTCACCCTCTCGGGCGCCTCGACCATGTCGCGCGCGGCCTGGCCGGGCGGGATCATCGGATAGCAGTTCTCCTCGGGGGCGACCCGCACGTCGAGCAGGACAGGGCCGTCGGCTTCGAGCGCGCCGACCATCGACTCCTCGAGGTCGGCGGCGTTCTCGCAGCGCATCCCGATCGCGCCGAAGGCCTCGGCCAACTTCACCCAGTCGGGGCTTGCGCCCATCTCGACCGAGCTGTAGCGGCGCTCCCAGAACAGCTCCTGCCACTGCCTGACCATTCCCATGTAGCCGTTGTTCATGAGGAAGACCTTGACTGGGATCTGCTCGGTGACGCAGGTGGCCAGCTCCTGGCAGGTCATGATCAGGCTTCCGTCGCCGGCCAGGCAGACGACCGGGTCGTCGGGGCAGGCGACCTTCGCCCCCACCGCCGCGGGCAGCCCGAAGCCCATCGTCCCGAGCCCGCCGGAGTTGATCCAGCGACGGGGCCTGTCGAACCCGTAGTACTGGGCCGCCCACATCTGGTGCTGGCCGACGTCGGAGGTTACGATCGCGTCGCCCCCCGTCGCGCGGTGCATCGCCTCGACCATGAACTGGGGCTTGATCTCGCCGTCCTTGCCGGGCTCATAGCGCAGCGGGTGCTCCTCCTGCCAGGTGCGCAGCTGCTTCCACCATGCGTCGAGCCGCGAGCTGTCGGTCTGCAGCGCGCGGTACTCGCGGGTCAGCTTCGGCAGCACCTGCTTGACGTCGCCGACGATCGGGATGTGGGCGCCGACGTTCTTCGAGATCTCGGCAGGGTCGATGTCGATGTGGATGAATTTCGCGTTCGGAGCGAACTCGTCGAGCTTGCCCGTGATGCGGTCGTCGAAGCGGGCGCCGATCGCGACGATCAGGTCGGCGTTGTCCATCGCCCAGTTCGCGGTGACCGTGCCGTGCATGCCGAGCATGCCGAGCCAGTGGTCGTCGGACGCCGGAAAGGCTCCGAGGCCCATCAGCGTGGAGGTGACCGGGAAGCGGTCCGAGCCGGCCAGCTCGCGCAGCTCTTCGGCGGCGTTGCCGTTGACCACCCCGCCCCCGGTGTAGAGGATCGGGCGCCTGGCGTTCGCCATCGCTTTCGCGGCGATCCGGACCTGTTTGATGTTGCCCTCGGTCGAGGGCCTGTAGCCGGGGAGCTCGACCGGCTCGGTGCGCGGCTCATAGTCGATCTCGGCCCTCGAGAGGTCCTGGGGGATGTCGAGTAGGACGGGCCCGGGCCGGCCGGTGGCGGCGACGTGGAACGCCTCGTGGACGTACTCCGGGATCTGGCGAGGGTCGGTGACCTGGAAGGAGTGCTTGACGAAGGGCAGCGTCGCCCCCAGGATGTCCGCCTCCTGGAAGCCGTCGGTGCCGATCAGCTCGGTGCGGACCTGGCCGGTGACGAACACCGTGGGAACCGAGTCCATCATCGCGTCGGCGATCGCCGTGACCAGGTTGGTCGCTCCGGGCCCCGAGGTGGCGAAGGCGACGCCGACCCTTCCGGAGGCCATCGCGTAGCCCTCGGCGGCATGGCCGCCGCCCTGCTCGTGGCGGACCTGAACGTGGCGGAAGCCGGCATCCACCAGGGCGTCGTAGGTGGGCAGGTTGGCGCCGCCGGGGATCCCAAAGATGTCTTTGACGCCCTCGGCCTTGAGGCTTTCCATCAACGCATCGGCGGCCCTCATCGCAGGGCCTCGCGCTTCGCTCGCGGCGCGAATTGACAGATATGGACCGCGCTCATAGGTCTAGCGATGCTACCAGCGGCCGGCCGCTCAACCGGCGGGTGAATCGGCGCTCACGGGGAGAGGCTCTTCGCCGGGTTCCAGCGGGTCCTCGGGTCGATGTGCTCCTCGATGACGCGCCCCTTGTGGCGCTCGATCGCGTGGATGATCGACTCGACCAGCTCCTCTTCGAGCAGGGTCGGCTCGAGCCCGAGGTCGAGCAGCTTGGTGTGGATCGCGTTGTAGTAGTGCTCTTCCTTCTCGACCCGGGGGTTGTCGTAGTGTCGGACCTCGACCTCGTACCCGAGGTGCTCGGCCGCGTACCTGACCAAGTTGGCGAGGTCGAGGACCGAGAACTGCTCGGTGAACTGGTTGAAGACCCGGAACTCGCCCTCCTCGGCCGGGTTGGCGACGGCCAGCTCGACGCATTGGAGCGTGTCGCGGATGTTGAGGAAGCCCCGCGTCTGGCCTCCGGAGCCGTAGACGGTGAGCGGATGGCCGATCACCGCCTGCAGGCAGAAGCGGTTGAGCACGGTGCCGAACACCTCGTCGTAGTCGAAGCGCGTGATCAGCCGCTCGTCGCCGGCGGTCTCATCGGTCTCGACCCCGTAGACGACGCCCTGGTTGAGGTCGGTGGCGCGCAGGCCCCAGGTGCGACAGGCGAAGTGGATGTTGGTCGAGTCGTGGACCTTCGCGCAGTGATACAGCGAGGCGGGCATCTTCGGGTAGGGCAGGGTGTCGGAGCGGCCCCTGTGCTCGATCCGGATGTAGCCCTCCTCGATGTCGATGTTGGGCTGGCCGTACTCCCCCATCGTGCCGAGCTTGACCAGGTGGCAGTCGGGCACGTGGTCGCGGATCGCGAAGAGCAGGTTGAGGTTGCCGATCACGTTGCCGTGCTGGGTCTCGACCGCCTGGGTCCGCGAGGCCATCGAGTACGGCGCCGAGGCCTGCTGGCCGTAGTGGACGACCGCCTCCGGGCGCACCTCGGCGACGACGCCGTCGAGGAAATCGCCGTCGGAGACCGAGCCGACGTAGCTGCGGATCTCGTTGCCCGAGACCTCCGCCCAGGCCTCGATCCGCTGCTCGAGCTCGAGGATCGGGGTCAGCGAGTCGCTGCCGACGCTCTCCACCCAGCGGCGGCGGATGAAGTTGTCGACGACGGTGACCTCATGGCCCCGGGCCGAGAACCTCAGGGCGGTCGGCCAGCCCAGGTAGCCGTCGCCTCCGAGAATCAGGACTCGCATAGCCGCGGCAGCGTAGCGGAAGGACGACGGCGAACGCGCATAGCATCGCGACGTGGACAAGAAAGGCCGTGCGGGCCGGCTGGTGCCCGCGCTCCTCGCCGTCGTCCTGCTCGCCGGCCTGGCCCTGCGGGTCGGCTACGCGATCGAGCGGCCCGCCGAGCCGCCTCCCGACGCGCGCGCCTATGCGGCGATCGCCCAGAACCTCTATGCGCATGGCTCCTTCGACGCCGGGCCCGCCACGGGCGCAGCCGAGGCGCAGCCGAGCAGCGCCTACTCTCCCGGCCTGCCCCTGCTCGTCGCCGGCCTCTACCTGCTCGCCGGCGGCGCTCACGAGACGATGGCCCTGGTCGTGCTCGCCGTGGTCGGCAGCGGCTCGATTGCGATGGCCTTCCTCCTCGGCCGCCGCTTCGCCGGGCCGCTCGCCGGGCTGCTCGCCGCCACCGCGATCGCCTTCTACCCGGCGCTCCTCGAGTACCAGGGCCTGCTTCTCACCGAGCCGCTCGCCGCCTTCCTGCTCAGCGCCTCCCTCGTCGCCTTCTTCCGTGCCGCCGAGGGGCCGGCGCGGGGCAGCCCTCCGCTGCGCTGGCTCGGGACCGGCGCCCTCCTCGGGCTGCTGGCGCTGGTCCGCCCCGAGTATCTGGCCCTGGCGCTCGGGCTGCCGCTTGCCTGGCTCGCCCGCCGGGTGGCGCTTTCCGCCGACGGGCCTGACGGGGGCCCCCGGCTTCGCCTCTCGGCCGGTCGGCTCAGGGAGTCCGGCTCCGGGGGCGGCGACGGCGCTGCTGGCGACCTGCCTGGTGCTGGCACCCTGGACCATCCGCAACGCGGTCGAGCTCGGCCGCTTCGTCGCCGATCTCGACCGGCGGCGGCAAGGCCCTGTTACATCGGCACCCACCTCGATGCCGAAGGCGACCCGGTGAAGCTGCGCGAACTGCTGCTCGACGAACGGCCGGCGCTGCGCGCGAGCTCGGCCCGGCCGGCGCCGTCGACGACCCCGACCGCCTGGTGCTCGAGCGGGTGCTCGGCGCGGGTCGCGGCCGGGCGCCTACCCGCGGCCTGGAAACGGACGCGGCGCTCGGTCGCCTCGGCCGCCGCAACCTCGAGGACGACCTCACCGAGGAGCCGCTGCGCTTCACGGCGATGCTCGCCTCGAAGTCCTACGAAGCCTGGACCGACGCCGCCCGGGGAGTGATGCTGCGACCAGCCCTGGCGGGCGCTGCAGCTCGCCGTCGTCGTGCTCGCCCTCGCCGGGCTCGTGATCCTGCTCGGGCTGGCGCCGCGTTCGAGGGCGTCGTCGCCGGCCTCGTCCTCCTCTACATGACGGCGGTCGTCGGCGGTGCTGATCGCCTCGCCCCGGCGCGAGCTGGTCGTCCTCCCCCTGCTCGCGGCGCTTGCCGGGACGGCGCTGGCCGTGGGCCGGGATAGCCTGGCGCGACGATGGGCCGGCTGAGAGCGCTACCCGCCACCTACGGACGCACGACGCTGATCCTGCTGGCGGCGATCCTCGCGATCGGCTTCGGCCTGCGCGCCTACCGCGTCGTCGAGCCGCTGCGCCACCCCCGGCGACGACGCCCACGCCTACTACGACCTCTCGAAGTCCCTCTACGCGGAAGGCACCTACGGCAGCCCGGGATTCCGCGACGCCAGCGACTGGTCCCCTGGTGCGCCGCTGCTCTACGCCGCCTCCTTCTACGCGACGGGCGGCGCGCGCGAAGGGACGGCGCGCATCGTCGAGCTGCTGCTCGGGATGGCCGCGATCGTCGTCGTCTTCCTGCTCGGCCGGCGGATCGCCTGTCGGCCCGGCCGGCCTCGGCTGCGGCGCTGTGGCGTCGCCGTCTACCCGCCGTTCATCCACTCGACCGGCGCGCTGTTCAGCGAGCCGCCGGCGACCTTCACCCTCCCCGCGCGCCGTCCTGCCTTTCTCTGGGCCGCCGAGCCTGAACGGCGACGCGCTCGCTCGCGCGCCAGGTGGCTCGCTGCCGGGCCTGCTGTTCGGAGCTGACGGCTTTGATCCGGCCCGAGTACCTGCTCGTCGGGGCAGCATTCGTGGTCTATGCGCTGGCGATCGAGTGGCAGGCGCGGCGGGTGGCGGCCGGGGCTGGCGGCGACGGCGCTGTTCGCTCGTCGCCCTCCTGTTGCCGATCGTGCCCTGGACCGTGCGCAACGCGATCGTCCTCGACCGGGTCGTGCCGATCTCGACCGGCGGCGGCAAGGCCCTCTACGTCGGCACCTACCTGCCCGCCGACGGCGATTACCAGCGGGTCAAGGCGCTGCTCGCCGAGCGCTACCTGCGGCCGTGACCTGGAGCCCGGCTCGGCCGCCCTCGACGCGGTCGACCCGACGCCGCTCTTCGACCGGGTCGCCGAGCGCTACCCGCGACCTGCCGCGCGACTCAGGCGCTCGGCAGGATCGGCAAGCAGAACCTCTACGACTACCTCGGCGAAGACCCGCTCGGCTACGCGGCGATGACCGCGCGCAAGGTCGGGCGGATGTGGAGCTGCGGGGTCGGCGAGGCGATGAGCTCCGCCGCCGGCCGGGTCGTCCAGCTGCTGATCGTCGCGCTCGGCCTCGCCGGGCTCGGCGTGCTCGCCTGGCGGCGACGCTGGTGGGAGCTGGTCGCGATGGCGACCCCGATCGCGATCGTCACCGCGGTCGGCGCCGCCTCCCTGGCGGCGCCGCGCCGCAACGAGATCCTGATGACACTTGTCTTTCCGCTTGCCGGCGCGGCCCTGGCGAGGGCCGGCGGCGCCCTATCCTCCAGCGACCATGGTCCTCGTCAGAGCAGGCATCTTCCCCGCCGAGCTGACCGCGCTGCGCGCGGCCGGCCTGCTCGCCGCCGTCGCGATCGTCGCCTACGCGATCGCTGCGCCGCCGCTCGCTGCGCAACGTCGACGTCCTCATCCTGCTCGCCGCGGCGTCGGCCTGGCGCTCGTCGCCGGGACCGAAGTCACCGACGAGCTGCTCTCGGCCTTCTCCTTCGAAAAGGGCAACGGCGGCCGCATCCTCGGCCTCGCCGTCTTCGCGATCTTCATCCTCTTCCTGCTCATCCTGCGCGCCCTCTCGCAGTCGGCGCGCAACGCGCGCCAGCTCTCGGCGGCGCTCGAGGGCCTCGCCTGGGAGGAGTTCCGCCAGGCGGGCCTGCCCGAGCGCTTCCGCGACAAGGTCGCGGTCGTCATCCCCGCCTACAACGAGGCCGACAACATCGGCCACGTCCTCGACCGGATGCCGGCCGAGGTCTGCGGCGTGCCGACCGCAGACGCTGGTCGTCGACGACGGCTCCCGCGACGGGACCGGCGACGTCGCCGCCGAGCACGGCGTCGCCCGTCGCCCGCCACGTCACCAACCGCGGCGGCGGCGCGGCGCTGCGGACCGGCTACCGGCTGATGGTGGAATCGGGCGCCGAGATCGTCGTCACCCTCGACGCCGACGGCCAGCACCTTCCCTCCGAGATGGAGCGCCTCGTCAGCCGATCCTCGACGGCGAGGTCGACGTGGCACACGGCTCGCGCGTGCTCGGCGCCGCCGACCGCAACCACTTCGCCCGCGAGCTGGGGATCGTCTTCTTCAACCGCCTCGTCTCGTTCATCACCCGCACCCACGTGACCGACTGCTCGAACGGCTATCGCGCCGTGCGGACCACGGTCCTGCCCCAGCTCGTCCTGCGCCAGGAGCAGTTCCACACCTCCGAGTTCATGATCGAGGCGATCAAGCGCGGGATCCCGGCCAAGGAGGTCCCGATCACGGTCGAGCAGCGCCTCCACGGCCACTCGAAGAAGCCCGCTGTGTTCCGCTACGGCGTCGGCTTCGCCAACGCGATCGTCCGCACCTGGCTCCGTTGAGCCGCGCCCAGCGCACGCCCGGATGCCGCACCTCGGCCGGGTCGGAGTATAGGTCCGTGCCGCAGCGCGGGCAGACCTGGACGTAGAGCTTCAGCGCCTTGTGGCAGGTCGGGCACTGGCGTTCCGGTTCGTCCTTCTCGACGCGGTAGAGGATCACGGCGACCAGGCCCGAGGGGCGGCAGCATGGTTCCGACCAGCAGCCAGAGCCAGAACGAGCTGCCCTTGGCGCGGCCGATGATCGCCGGTCGCGAGGCCGAAGGAGAGGGCTATGAAGAGGTACTCGAATCCCATGGCTCCATTGTCGCGCCCAGCGGCTGCGGGTGGCCGATCGAGCCGACCTCGGCGAGGTCGCGCCGGAAGGGCAGGCTGGCCGTCCAGTCGATCACGGCGCGGGCCTTGCGGGCGGCGCCCGGGATCTGGCTCATGTGGTAGGTCCGCGCCATCCACCAGGCCGGGAAGCCGCGGAAGGTGCGCCCGCCGACCCTGCCGACGGCCTTGTAGCGGCCGAGGTTGACGAAGGCGGCGTCGCCCCGGTAGGCGAATGCTCGGCGCTCGCCGATCCCGAGCTCGGCGGCGATATTGCGGGCGACGACCGGCCCCTGACGGACCGCGTGCTGGGCGGTCGGCGGGCAGAGCGCCGCCGCGCGGGTCGGGCGCCGCGGCGCAGTCGCCGATCGCCCAAACTGCATCCATGCCCCCGCACCCGCAGGTGGTCGTCGACCGGGACCCGGCCGCGCTCGTCGAGCGGCACGCGAGAGCTCGCGCAGGCCCGGGTTGGGCGCCACGCCCGCGGTCCAGACCGCGGTCCGCGTCGGCAGCGTCTCTCCGGTCGAGAGCCGGGCGAGGCCGCCGTCAGCTCCTCCAGCGTCGTGCCCAGGCGGATGTCGATCCCGCGGCCGCGCAGCTCGCGCAGCGCGTACCCGGCGAGCCCGGCGTCGATCTCGGGCAGCACGCGGTCGGCTGCCTCGACCAGCACCCAGCGCATCCCGTGAAGTCGCGCCCGCGGGTAGCTCTCGATCGCGTCGGCGGCGAAGTCCTGGAGCTCGGCCAGCGCCTCGAGCCCCGCGTAGCCGCCGCCGACGAACACATAGGTGAGCAGCTCGTCACGACGGCCGGGGTCGTCGGTCGCGTTGGCCGCCTCGAGCGTCTCGATCACGTGGTTGCGCAGCAAGATCGCGTCGGCGAGGCTCTTGAAGCCGACCGCGTGCTCCTCGAGCCCCGGCACCGGCAGGACCCGCGAGACGGAGCCGAGCGCGAGCAGAAGCTGGTCGTAGGGAAGTCCTCCGTCGTCGCCGTCGCGGGCGCGCAGCCGAACCGTGCGGGCGCCCGGGTCGTGGCCGACCACAGCGCCGAGGCGAAGGTAGGCCCGGTCGAGGATCTCGCGCAGCGGAGTGACCACGTGGCGTGGCTCGAGCGTGCCCGCCGCCGCCTCCGGCAGGAACGGCGTGTAGAGCATGAAGTTGACGTCGTTGACGAGCGTCAGCCGCGTCGACTGCTTCGGCACGATCCGCTCCAGCTCACGCGCCGCCATCGCCCCTCCGAATCCCCCACCGGCGATGACGACATTCCAGGCCATGCCACCACCGTACCGCCGAGGGATCGGCAGCTCGCCGGGTTGCGCTGATGCCGAGCTGCTGGTTGATCAGCCGGTTGACCTCGCCGCCGTCGGCGCGGCCCTTGGACTCCTTCATCACCGCGCCGACTATCGCCCCGATCGCCTTCGCATTGCCGGCCCGGACCTGCTCGGCGGCGTCCGGGTTCGCCTCGATCGCCGTCGCGACGATCGCGTCCAGCTCGCCGCCCTCCGAGGAGATCTCCTCAAGTCCCTCGCGCTCGACGATCTCCGCCGGGTCGCCGCCCTCGGCGACGAGCGAGGACAGCACCGCCTTGGCGCTTCCGTGGGAGACCCGCTTCGCCTGGGCCATCCCGATCAGCGCCGCCAATGCCTCGGGCGTCACCTTCGATCGAGCGGCGGGGACGTCTCCTCCGTCGCGCCGAAGCGCGGCGGCGAGCTCTCCGGTCACCCAGTTCGCGACCACCTTGGGTCGGCCTCCACGGAGCGCGCCCACGCGCTCGAAATACCCGGCGGTCTCCGGGTCGGCGGCGAGCAGGCTCGCGGTCTCCTCGGCGAGGCCGCAGCTCCTCCACATAGCGCCCGATCCGTGCCGCCGGCAGCTCGGGCAGCGACTCCCGCTCCTCGCGGATCATCTCCTCGGTCGGCGCCAGCGGCACCAGGTCGGGCTCGGGGAAGTACCGGTAGTCGTGGGCCTCCTCCTTGGAGCGCAGCGGCGTCAGGTCGTTGCTCGCCGGGTCGAAGTGCAGGGTCTCCTGCTCGACCCTCCCGTCGGCCTCGAGCACCTCGCGCTGGCGCGCCAGCTCGGCCTCGATGCCGCGCTCCAGGAAGCGGAAGCTGTTCATGTTCTTCAGCTCCGTCTTCGTCCCCAGCTCGCTCCTCGCCGCTCGGGCGAACGGAGACGTTGGCATCGACCCGCAGGCTGCCCTCCTCCATGCTCACGTCGGAGACCCCGAGCTGGCGGATCGTCTCGCGCAGCAGCCGCGCCCAGGACGCCGCTTCGGCGGCCGAGCGGAGGTCCGGCTCGGTGACGATCTCGACAAGCGGCGTGCCGCCGCGGTTGAAGTCGACCAGCGAGGCACCGGAGCCGTGGATGCGCCCCGACTCGCCGACGTGGACCATCTTCGCCGCGTCCTCCTCGAGGTGGGCGCGATGTATGCGAACGTCGCCGAGCCGGCCCCCCGAGCAGATCGGGATGTCGTATTGGCTGATCTGGTAGGCCTTCGGGTTGTCGGGATAGAAGTAGTTCTTGCGGTGGAAGATCGAGCGCGGGGCGACCTCGCACTCGAGCGCGGCGCCGATCCTCAACGCGTAGCGGATCGCCTCCTCGTTTGGAACCGGAAGGACTCCGGGATGGGCGAGGCAGACGGGGCAGGTGTGGGTGTTCGGCTGATCGCCGAAGGAGAGCTCACACCCGCAGAACATCTTCGTCCTGGTCGCCAGCTGGACGTGGATCTCGAGGCCGATGACGGCCTCCAGGCCCGACCCGGCAAGCGGGTCGCCGCTCGCCTCAGCCATTGCCGACGCCCTCCGGCCGCGCCTCGAAGCCAAGCGCCCCCTCGAGCGCGAACGCGGCCTCGAGCAGCTCCTGCTCGCCGAATGCCGGCGCGGCGATCTGGAAGCCGACGGGAAGCTCCGGCCCGCCCCCCTCGGGCTCGGCGAGCCCGGCGGGGATCGAGATCGCCGGGATGCCGGCCAGGGGCATCGGCACGGTGAAGAAGTCGTTCATGTACATAGCCAGTGGGTCATCGGTCTTCTCCCCCAGGGAGAACGCCACCGAGGGCGAGGTCGGGCTGACAACGAGGTCGACGCCGGCGAAGGCGGCGGCGAAGTCGGCGGCGATCTTCGTCCGCACCCTCTGTGCCCGCTCGTAATAGGCCTCGTAGTAGCCGGAGGAGAGGGCGTAGGTGCCGAGCATGATCCGCCGCTTGACCTCCTCGCCGAAGCCCGCCGCCCGGGTTTCCTCATACATTGAGACGAGGTCGGCGGCTTCCTTGCGGATCCCGTAGCGGACCCCGTCGTAGCGGGCCAGGTTCGAGGAGGCCTCGGCGGGGGCGATCACGTAGTAGGCGGAGATCCCGTGCTCGGCGTGCGGAAGCGAGACCTCGGCGATCTCTCCGCCGAGCTCCTCGATCTGCTCCAGGGTCGCCTCGAACACCGTCCGGACGCCGGCGTCGATCGCGTCCTGCTCGAGCTCGGCCGGGACGCCGAAGCGCAGCCCGGCGAGGTCCTCCCGGCTCGGCGCCACGATCCCTCCCTGGACGCCGACCGAGGTCGAGTCGCAGGGGTCGCGCCCCTCCATCGCGGCGAGCAGCAGCGCCGCGTCGGTCACGTCCCGGGTGAGCGGCCCGCACTGGTCGAGCGATGAGGCGAAGGCGATCATCCCGTACCGCGAGATCGCGCCGTAGGTCGGCTTCAGGCCCACGATCCCGCAGAGCGAGGCGGGCTGCCGGATCGAGCCGCCGGTGTCGGTCCCGATCGCGCACGGTGCCAGGCCACCGGCCACGACCGCCGCCGAGCCGCCGGAGGAGCCGCCCGGCACACGGCCGGGATCCCACGGGTTGAGGACGGGCCCATAGGCCGAGTTCTCGTTCGAGGAACCCATCGCGAACTCGTCCATGTTGGTCTTGCCGAGAACCCGGGCACCGGCCGCGCCGAGGCGGCGCACCGCCGTTGCCGTGTAGGGCGGCCGGTACCCCTCGAGAATCCGCGAGCCGGCGGTGGTCGGCGTCCCCTCGGTGCAGAAGATGTCCTTGACGGCGATCGGGATCCCGCCGAGCGGGCCCTCCGAGGCCTCGCGGCCGGGCGCCTCCTCGGTCACCCAGAGGTAGGCGTTGAGGCCGTCGTCGCCGGCCGCCGCAAGCCAGGCCTCGAAGTACTCGTCGGGGGCGAGGGCACGGGAGGAGATCTCGGTGGCCGCCTCGGCGACCGTCAGGTCGAGCAGCTCCCGGCTCATTTCCGGCTCAGGCTCATCGCGCCTGCGGAGAGGGGGCTCGGAATGAGCCCTCGGCAGGGTCGGGGGCGGCCTCCAGCACGGTCTCCCGCGGCCAGCTCGGCCTCGGCCGGTCGGGGCGCAGCACGTTCTGCAGCGGCACCACGTGCGAGGTGGGCTCGACGTCGTCGAGATCCAGCGACGAGATCCGGTCGACGTGCTCGAGGATGCCCGAGAGCTCCGTCGCCATCTGCTCCACCTCCTCGTCGGAGAGCCGTAGCCGCGCGAGCCTGGCCACGTGCAGCACCTGTGCCCTGTCGATCACGGCGGGGATGATAGGCGGAGGAGGGCGGGACGTCGCCTGGCTGGGCAGCCAGTTAGAGTGGCCGCCGATGCGGGGAGAGAGAGCCGAGAGCATCGCCGTCCTCGGGCTGCGGATCCTGGCGCTCAGCTTCGCCGTCGTCGGCATCCTCTTCATCGCGGTGCCGAACGGGGTCCTCGACGTGATCTCCGACCTCGGCGACGACCTGGGCGGCTTCAGCCGCGCTCCGCACGGCACCGAGCAGCTCTGGCTCGCGCTCGGCTTCTCCTACATGGTCGTGATCACCGCGATCTGCCTCCTGGCCCAGGCCGACGTCGTCCGCTACCGGGCACTGCTCCTGGTGCTCGCGGTCGGCAAGGCGGCCTCCTCGCTCGCCTCGCTGGGCTTCTTCGTCTTCGACGAAGACGTCTTCGCCTACCTGCTCAACTTCATCGTCGACGGGTCACTGGTCCTCGTCTCGCTCGCACTCTGGTCGTTGATCGGCCGGGTCGAGCGACGCCCCGGCGCCGGCTGAAGGAACGCGCCGGGGCTCTCGGCGGCCGAGCAGAGGACCTTGAGCGCGATCTGCGCGGCGATGGGCCCTGGAATCGACGGGCTGCCGGCGGCCGAGCGCGACGTCGACGCATCCGGTGCCGTCGCCCGCTTCCTCGAGGCGGCCTCCCCCAGGGTGAGGACCAGGATCAGGATCGGCCTGCGCGCCTTCGAGTGGCTGCCCTTCCCCTGGCGATTCAGCCGGCTCGGCCCCGCCGGCCAGGACGACTTCCTGCGCCGCATGGAGAGGTCCGGCTTCCGCCTCCACCACGAGCTGCTGTTGATGGCCAAGGTCTTCGCGACGATCGGCTACGCGACCGACCCGGCGGTCGAGGAGAGGCTCGGGGTCGACGTCTCCTGCCGGCTTGCCGACGGCACGCTGCCCGAGGCCCCCGGCCCGCTGGGCGACCTCTCGCCGGTCGGTGAGGGGGAGGACTGCGACGTCGCCATCGTCGGCTCGGGCGCGGGCGGTGCCGCGGCCGCCGCCGCGCTGGCCGAGGCGGGCCTCGACGTGATCGTCCTCGAGGCGGGCGAGCACCACGATCGCGAGAGCTACCCGGGCGATCGCCTCGAGGCGATCGCCCGCCTGTATCGGGACGCCGGCCTGACCATCGCCGAGGGCAGCCCGCCGATCCCGGTGCCCGTGGCGAGGACGGTGGGCGGCACCACCGTGATCAACTCGGGCACCTGCTTCCGCGCCCCGGCGGAGGTGCTCGACGAGTGGCGGGACGAGCACGGCATCGGATGGGCTCACGACCTCGACCCCGACTATGCCGAGGCGGAGGAGTTCCTGCGGGTGACTCGCCTCGACCCGGAGCGGATGGGTCGCAACGGGCAGCTGGCGATGGAGGGGGCCGCCGCCATCGGCGCCTCCGGCGGGCCGATCTCCCGCAACGCCGGCAACTGCGTGCAGTGCAGCTCCTGCCCGTACGGATGCGCGATCGACGCCAAGCGCGGCATGCACGTCAGCTACCTGCCGCGGGCGGTCGCCGCCGGCGCCCGCCTCCGGGCCGGAGTCGAGGCCCGCCGGCTGATCGTCGAGGACGGGCGGTCCAGGGGCGTCCAGTGCTTGGTGCGGCCGAGCGGGGCCCCGGGCGGCGCGGCGCGTCCCTACACGGTCCGCGCTCGCCGGGCGACGATCGTCTGCGGCGGGGCGCTCGGCACCCCGGAGCTGCTGATCCGCTCGGGCCTCGGAGGGCGCCAGGTCGGCCGCAACCTCCACATTCACCCCGCCTGCTGGGTCGGCGCCCGCTACGAGGAGGAGGTTCGCGGCTGGGACGGGGTGATGCAGAGCTACTTCGTGGACGAGTGGGAGTCGGAGCGGATCCTGCTCGAGGCGACGTTCACGCCGCTTGCGTTCGGCGGCGCCTGGCTCCCCGGAGCCGGCCGCGACCACCAGCAGGCGATGCTCGGATTCGGTCACATCGGCTCGATCGGGGTGCAGCTCGCCGATCGCTCGCGGGGCAGGGTCGGAGTCCTCTCCGACGGGTCGCTGAGGGCCGGCTACCGCCTCGGCGACGACGAGGCACGCCGGCTTGCCTTCGGCATCGCCCGGGCCGCCGAGATCCACTTCGCCGCCGGCGCCACCGAGGTATACCCGAACATCGCAAGGGTCGGAACGCTTCGGCCCGGGCAGGTCCCGGAGTTCGAGGCGACCGCGATCGGGGCCTCGGAGCTGCGGCTCGAGGCCTTCCACCCGATGGGGACGGCGCGGATCTCCGCCGACGAGGGCGCCGGGGTCTGCGACGAGCGAGGCGCGGTCCGCGGAGTCCAGGGCCTCCACGTCGCCGACGCCTCTCTGTTCCCCTCGGCGGTCCGGGTCAACCCGATGATGACCGTGATTGCCTTCGCCAAGAGGGTGGCCGCCGAGGTCGCGGCCGACGCCGGCGGTTGAGGCCGCTCAGGCGGGCGGAGGCGGAGGCTGCTGGTAGGGATCGGCCGGTGGAGGCTGGCCGCCCGGCGGCGGAGGCTGCTGCTGGCCCTGGTGCGGTTGGGCCGGAGGCTGCTGTTGGCCCGGCTGGGGCGGAGGCGGAGGGGGCTGCGACTGCGGCGGGTGCTGGGCGCGCGGCTCGGAGAGCCGGTCGGCGGCTCCCCCGAAGGAGACTCCCTCCTCCTGCATGGTCATGTAACCGCCGATCGCCAGCGCCGCCACCTCGACCAGCCCGAGGAAGACCCCGAATTCGCGGCTCAGGTCGATTTCGACGGCCGCTTCGCCGAAGGTTGGCACGCTCGGCGGGCTGATCAGGTAGATCAGGACGATGATCGTCCCGGCCCCTGCGAGCACCGTGGTCGCCACGCTGAGAGCGATCGGGGAGCGCTCGGCGCCGCCGCCGACCAGCGCCAGCATCATCCCGCCGAAGGCGGCGAACACGAGGATGATGTTGACCCAGTCGTCGAATGCGTCGAATGCGTCGAAGCCGTGGACCCCGGGAAGGTCGACTCCGTACCAGGCGAAGAGGAACATCGTGAGGATCAGGGCGAGGCCGGCGATGCCGGCGACCTGCTCACCTGGCGATGGGCGTTCGATCATGCGCTCTCCTCCTGGGGATCGACGATTGATCTGACATTACACCCGTGCCCGGGCGGCGGCGAGGGTGTTGGCGAGCAGCATCGCGATCGTCATCGGGCCGACCCCGCCCGGCACCGGCGTGATCGCCGCCGCCACCTCGGCCGCGGGCTCGTAGTCGACGTCGCCGCAGAGGCCGTCCTCGCCGCGATTCATGCCGACGTCGATGACCACCGCGCCGGGCCTGATCGCGTCCGCCCCGAGCAGGCGGGGCACGCCGACGGCGGCGACGAGGACGTTAGCGCGGCGGCAGACGCCCGGCAGGTCCCTGGTGCGCGAGTGGCAGACGGTGACCGTCGCGTTGGCGGCCAGCAGCAGCCGCGCCACCGGCACCCCGACCAGCTTCGAGCGACCCACGACGACGGCCTCGGCGCCCTCGAGCTCGACCCCCTCGTGCGCGAGCAGCTCCATCACCCCGGCCGGGGTGCAGGGAACCAGCCCCGGCGTGCCGTGCGCGAGCAGCCCGGCATTCGCCGGCGTCAGCCCGTCGACGTCCTTGCCCGGGTCGATCGCGGCGACGACGCGATCGGGGTCGATCTGGTCGGGTAGCGGCAGCTGCACGAGGATCCCGTCGACGTCGGCGTCCTCGTTCAGCTCCGTGACCACGGCGAGCAGCTCCGCCTCGGTCGCCCGCTCGCCGAGCGCCCTGTGCACCGAGGCGATCCCGGCCTCCTCGCACGCCCGGTGCTTGTTGGCGACGTAGATCTTCGAGGCGGGGTCCTCGCCGACCAGCACCGTGGCCAGGCTCGGGGCCCGCCCGCCCCTGGCCACCAGCTCGGCCACCTCTGAGGCCACGCGCTCGCGGACCTCCGCGGCGATCGCCTTGCCGTCTATGACTCGCGCCGCCAGCTCGCTACCTCCTCCTGATCGGCGCGTAGTCGGCCATCAGCTTGCGCTCGGTCCCGTCACCGGCGAACCGCACGACGACGACGCCGCCGGGCTCCACGCCGGTGACCACGCCGTCGCCGAAGCTGGCGTGGACGATGTCGTCGCCTGTGCGCAGCTCCAGCGCGGGCCCGGGGTCGACGGGCGCCGCCTGCGTGCCGGGTGAGGCATCCCACGCTCCCGCCCCTGCGGCCCGGGTGCCCTGGCGCTCGGTCAGCTCGGCGGGGAGCTCGTCGACGAAACGGGAGGGCATGTTCCGCTCCGCCCTGCCGAACAGCCGCCGCTCCCTCGCCCAGGTCATGTAGAGGCGACGGCGGGCGCGGGTGATGCCCACGTAGCAGAGCCGGCGCTCCTCCTCCTCGCCCCCCTCCTCGAGCGCCCGCATGTGCGGGAAGGAGCCCTCCTCGCAGCCGACGATGAAGACCGTGTCGTACTCCAGGCCCTTGGCGTTGTGGAGGGTCATCAGGGTGACCAGCGACTCGTCGGCTCGCAGCCCGTCCTGCTCGGTGTAGAGGGAGACCTGCTGTAGGTACTCCTCCAGCGGGGAGAGCTCGCTCTCCCCCTCCCGCTCTCGCTCGAGGTCGAACTCGGCGGCGCCGGCGATCAGCGCCTCGAGGTTCTCGACCCGGCCCTCGGCCTCGATGGTCCGCTCCGCCTCGAGGGCTTCGAGGTAGCCGCTCTCGCGCAGGGCCGCCTCCAGGACCTCGGCCACCGGCGCCCCGCGCTCGGCCCTCTCGACCAGGGACTCGATCGTCTCGTGGAATCGCGACAGCGACCTGATCGCGGCGCCACCCAGCCCCGGCACCTCCTCGACCCGCTCGACCACCTCCCAGATCGGCAGGCCGGTGGTGTTCGCGTGCGCGGCCAGCCGGCCCTGGGTCGTGTTGCCGATCCCGCGCCGCGGCGAGTTGACCACCCGGGCGAAGGAGACCTGGTCGGAGGGGTTGACGAGCAGGCTCAGGTAGGCGATGGCGTCCTTGACCTCCGCTCGCTCGTAGAACTTGGTGCCGCCGATCACCTGGTAGGCGACGTCGTAGCGGTTGAGCGTGTCCTCGAGGACCCGGCTCATCGCGTTGGTCCGGTAGAAGACGGCGACGTCCTCGCGGCGCACGTCCTCCTCCTCGGCGAGCCGTTGGATCTCGCCCGCGACCCAGCGCGCCTCCTCGTGCTCGTCGCCGACCTCGGCCAGCTGCACGGGGTCGCCGCCCGCGACCTCGGTCCAGAGCCGCTTCTCGCGCCGCTCGCGGTTGTGCGAGACGACAGCGTTCGCCGCCGAGAGGATCGTCTGGGTCGAGCGGTAGTTCTGCTCGAGCTTGACCACCTCGGCATCGGGGAAGTCGCGCTCGAAGTCGAGGATGTTGCGGATGTCGGCGTGGCGAAACCCGTAGACGGACTGGTCCTCGTCGCCGACCACCATCAGGTTGCCGTGCTCCTCGCAGACCAGCTGGAGGAATCGGTACTGGGCGTGGTTCGTGTCCTGGTACTCGTCGACGAGGACGTGCCGGAAGACCCGCCGCCAACGCTCGCGGACCTCCTCGAACAGCTCCAGCGCGTTCACGGTGCGGACCAGGAGGTCGTCGAAGTCCATCGCATTCGCCGCCAGCATCCGCTTCTCGTAGAGGGCGTAGGCCTCGGCGGCCGTCTCCTCGAAGACGCTTCCCTGGGCCTCGGCATAGGCGTCGGCGTCGACCAGCCTGTTCTTCGCCCCCGAGATCTGCGAGCGGATCGCCCGCGGCGGGTACCGCTTCGGGTCGATCCCCAGCTCCTCCATGCAGCGTTTCAGCATCCGCAGGGAATCCGACTCGTCGTAGATGGTGAAGCCCCGCGAGTATCCGAGCCGCTCGGCGTCGGCGCGCAGCATCCGCGCGCAGGCCGAATGGAAGGTCGTTACCCACATCGCCCGCGCCGAGCGCCCGACAAGCGCCTCGACTCGCTCGCGCATCTCCGTCGCGGCTTTGTTGGTGAAGGTGATCGCCAGGATCTCCCCGGGCCGCGCTCCCCCTGTGGCCAGCAGGTGGGCGATCCGGTGGGTGAGCACTCGCGTCTTGCCGGAGCCGGCGCCGGCGATGACCAGGAGCGGGCCCTCGCCGTGGAGGACGGCCTCTCGCTGCGGCTGGTTGAGGTCGGCCAGCAGCCTCTCGGCGCGGTCCGCGCCCGCCTCCGTCGGCGCCGCGGCCTCCTCCGCGGCACCGTCCGGCCGCGCCTCGTGCTCCTCCTGGAGGGTCACTCGGCGAGCATAGCCAGGCGCTCGGCGGGCGCCCGCCTCATCCGCCGGCGGAGGAACGGCCAGTCCTGGTGCGCAGCTCCGGGTCCCCGCCGTCGCCCTCCCCCGCGCCGCCGTCGAGCTCGGCCAGACGGCGCTCGACGGCCGAGATCCGCGCCGAGAGGCCTTTGATCGCGTCCGCGATCGGGTCCGGAAGATGGATCCAATCGGCGTCCGGTCCCTGCACCCGCCGCCCCTCCACCCTGACCGGATGCCCGGGGTTCCCGACCACCGTCGAGCACGGCGGGACGTCCTCGACGACCACGGTGTTGGCGCCGATCTTCGCTCCGTCGCCGACCGAGATCGGGCCGAGCAGCTTGGCGCCGGAGCCGACGGTGACATTGTCGCCGACGGTCGGGTGGCGCTTGCCGCGCTGGAAGCCGGTGCCGCCCAGGGTCACCCCCTGGTAGAGGGTCACCCGGTCGCCGATCTCGGCGGTCTCGCCGATCACCACGCCGGAGCCGTGGTCGATGAAGAACTCGCCGCCGATCCTGGCGGCGGGATGGATCTCGACCCCGGTGACGGCGCGCGCCAAATAGGCGATCGCGCGGGGAGCCAGCGGCACCCCGGCTGCCCGCAGCGCGTGCGCCACCCGGTGGGCGAGCAGCGCCTGCACGCCGGCCCAGCTGACCAGGATCTCCAGAGTCGAAACGCCCTGCGCAGCGGGGTCGCGGTCGCGGGCCGCGGCGACGTCGGCCCGTATCTCCTGCAGGACCCGCCGCAGCGCGCTCACGATCCGCTCACCGCCCGGACGCGGGAGCGCACCACCCAGCCGCCGGCGCGGACGCGGGGGACTCACCCGCCATCCCCGGACGCGGGAGCGCGGACGCGAGATTTCCGGTTGCGATAGGCGCGGCCGCGCGTGAGCGGAGGAGATGGCGGCAGGAATAGTCATGGTGCAAAGAAGGGTAGGGACATGTACCTCTCGCCCGAGTCGCAGACGATCGTCACCACCCTCCTCCCGGCCATCTCCGGCCGCGCCGCCACCTCGAGCGCGGCCTTGAGGTTCGCTCCGGCCGAGATGCCGGCGAGGATCCCCTCGCGATGCGCGACCAGGCGCGCCGTCTCGAGCGCATCCTCGTCGTCGACGGCGATCGTCTCGTCGATCACCTCGCGGTCGAGGACGTCGGGCACGAAGCCGGCGCCGATGCCCTGGATCTTGTGCGGGCCGGGGGCGCCGCCGGCCAGCACAGGCGAGGCCGAGGGCTCGACCGCGACGACCAGCGCCTCCGGGGCGCGCTCCTTGAGCATCCGCCCCACTCCGGTGATCGTCCCGCCGGTCCCGACCCCCGCGACGAAGGCGCCGACCTCGCCGTCGGCATCCCGCCAGATCTCCTCCGCGGTCGTACGCCGGTGCACCTCGGGATTCGCCGGGTTGGAGAACTGCTGCGGCATGAACGCCTTGCGCTGCTCGCGGATCTCCTCGGCGAGCTCGACCGCCTCCTGCATGCCGCCCAGCGAAGGGGTCTCGCGGACCTCGGCACCGTAGGCGCGCAGCAGCTTGGCCCGCTCGCGGCTCATCCCCTCGGGAAGGGTCAGGATCAGCTCGTAGCCGCGCGCGGCGCAGACCATCGCCAGCGCGATGCCGGTGTTGCCGCTGGTCGGCTCGACGATCGCCGTGCGCCCGGAGCCCAGCAGCCCCTGCTCCTCGGCCGCGTCGATCATCGCCACCCCGATCCGGTCCTTGACCGAGCCGCCGGGATTGAGGTACTCGAGCTTAGTGCAGACTTCCCCGTGGAGCCCATCGCCCAGCCGACGCAGGGCGACCATCGGCGTGCCGCCGACCACGGCCGAAGCCTCGGACCCTATGCCGATCGGGCGCATGCCGCTCGCGTGCACGACGTCGGACTCTAGAGCGAACGTCGGCCGGTCGGTCCCGGCCCGTACAGGGTCGGCAGCCGAGTGAGGCGCGGGTTTCTTCGGCCGCAGCGACGAGTTCATCGGCTTCGTCTGCAGGGAGCCACCTGCCGCTTAGCGCTCGCACCTGGTTGACAAATGCCGCGAGCTTGCCGCAGGCCGCGGAGACGGCCCCTGTGTCGAGAGCGCGCTGTGCCCCTTCGAGCTTCTTCTCCAGACTGTGTCCGATGCCGCCCCGCACGTCGACTTCGTGGAGCGCTTCGAGCAGGTCGGCGACCGTCGGCGGGAGTTCGCCGAAGACCTGGATCCTGTCGGCCGGGAAGAGCTCGCTCGCATAGACACGGCCGCGCGAGTCGGTCGCGATCCCCCTCATCGCTTCGAACTGCCCGGGGCCATTTCCGGTTTCGCCCCATTGGCGCAGGTAATTCCCGGTCGGGTCGAAGGCCTCGATCCGGTCGTTGCCGGTGTCGGCGACATAGACGTTGCCCTCGGGATCGACCGCGACTCCGCTCGGGGATTTCATCTGGCCGTCCCCCGACCCGTATTCGCCCCACCTCTCGAGAAAGCCGCCGGACCCGTCAAACACCTTGATCTGGGAATTGCCCGTGTCGGCCACGTACACGTGGTCATCCGGACCGACCGAGATGCCGCCTGGAGAGCTGAACTGCGAATTGCCGGTCCCGAACCTTCCCCATTCGGTGACGAAGGTGCCGTCGGGGTGGAACTTCTGCACCCGGTTGTTGAAGGTGTCGAGGACGAAGACGTCGTCGTGCGAGTCGACCGCCACCCCGAACGGGAACCTGAATTGCCCGTTGCCCGTGCCGGGTTCGCCCCACGCCGCAAGGAAGGTGCCATCGGAGGCGAATTTGTCGATCCGGTTGTTGTTCGAGTCGCTGACGTAGACGCGGCCCTGCGAGTCGACGGCGATTCCGAGCGGGCCGTTGAGCTGGCCCGCGCCCGCGCCTCTGGAGCCCCACTTGCGGACGAAGTCGCCTTCCTGATCGAACACCTGGATCCGGTGGTTGAAGGTGTCGGCGACGTAGACCTCGCCTTCGCGGTCGACGGCGATCCCGCGCGGCGATTCGAACTGGCCGTCTTCGCTCCCCGGAACTCCCCACTGGTCGATGAAGCCGAAGGGGGAGCCGGCGGCGGGAGCCGCCGCCACCAGGGCGCAGCTCGCCACCGCGACCACCGCCAAGATTTTTCGAATCGGTGCGATGCGACCTCATCGGCCGATCCCGGCGACCGAGAAGCCCCCTGCAGTGCGGTTAGCCGTATGTCGTAAGTACTGGCTGCCCGGAATCGGGGAGCTCGTGCCTAGATGAAATACATGCCGGTGCCGGCCTCGGCGGCTTCGCGGCGCGCCACTTCGGCGATCGTCGTCTGCCCGAAGACCTTGCGCAGCGCGGTGACTCCCTCGCCCCAGATGCCACCCGCCTCGTCGGCTTCCTGGCCGACCTTGCCGTCCAGGGTCTGGACCACCTCGAGCACCGAGATCTCGTCGGCGGGCCGGGAGAGGGTGTAGCCCCCCTTCATCCCCCGGTGGCTGGTCAGCAGGCCCGCGCGCCGCAGGGTGGAGAAGAGCTGCTCGAGGAACTGCTCGGGTATCTCGCGACGCTCGGCCAGCTCCTTGATCGGGACCGGCCGGTCGCCCGAGCCAGCGAGCTCGGCCATCGCGACGACCGCGTAGCGGGACTTCGAGGTGATCGAGATCACCTGACCTTTCTACCGCACCCGCTCCCTCCCGGCTCGGTTAGGATCGCCCACGGAGGGCGCGGCGGAGCCGGGCCCGACGAGGCGTCGGAACTCGACCGATCGGAGCGCCCTGAGCGAGCGACCACACTGCCTGGTGATCGACGGCCACCCGCTCGTCCGGCTCGGCATCCGCAACGCGCTCGCCGACCGCTTCGAGGTCGACGAGCTCGCGACCCGCGCCGAGGCAGTTGACCATGTTCGCGACATTGGCCGCGTGGACGTCGCGATCGTCGACATGCGGCGCTTCGGCAATGGGGCCGAGCCGGCGCTGGACCCGCCCGCCGCGATCCGCGCGATGCGCCGGGCGGAGCCCGGCCTGGGCATCGTCGCCCACGGCGAGCGTCCCGAACGGCATCTGGCGAATGCGGCCCTGCAGGCCGGAGCAACCGCCTACCTGGCCCGCACGGCCGCGGCCGATGTCCTGCACCGCGCGGTGCGGGCCGCCCTCGCCCATGAGAGCTTCGTCGACCCGGCCGTCCCACCGCCGGGAAGCCGGGGCAGGCTGACCCGCCGCCAGCGGGAAATCCTCCAGCTCATCGCCAACGGTGGCTCGACCACGGTCGCCGCGCGTGAGCTGGACCTCAGCGAGGAAACGGTGAAGACCCACACGAAGAACGCGCTCGCCCGGCTCGGCGCCAGGAACCGGACGCATGCCGTGGCGATCGCCCTGCGCGAGTCCCTGATCGAGTAGCGGAGTCCGATCGGACCGGCTGGAGCTAGATCCAACCCCGGTCGCGGGCGGCGAGCACCGCCTGCGCCCTGTCCACGGCGCCGATCTTCCCGTAGACGTTGTGGAGGTGGGTGCGGATCGTCGAGACGGAGAGCTGCATTTCCCCGGCGATCTGCTTGTAGACCATGCCCTCGGAGAGGTGGCGGAGCACGTCCAGCTCGCGGGCCGACAGCGGGCATGGCTCGGCGACCTTGCCGCCATTCTCGCGCGGATATGGAAGCTCGTAGAGGAGCTGGCGCAGGCTCTCGGGGTCGAGTCCGCAGCGCTGGGCCGCGGCGCGCAGCGTTCGGGCGCGACCGCCTCGCCCTGGGCGTAGTGGGCGATCATGTCGGCCAGAGCGAGACCATCGCGGCCAGGCCGTCGGCCTCCTCGGCATGGTGGCGCTCGATCGCGACCGCGAGCCGCTGGGGCAGGTTCCAGCGCCTGGCGAGCACGCCGCCGACCAGCGCGTGGTCGATGCCGAGCTGGTCGCGTTCCTCGCGCAGCCGCTGTTCGGGGGTGCTTGCCGACAGCGTCGAAGTAGGAGCGCCGCCCAGGATGGAGGCTCATCACCACCAGCCGGCCGATGTCGTGCAGGAGCGCGGCGACGGCGAGCTGATCGCGTTCGGCCCAGCCGACTGCCCGCCCGACCCGATCGGCGGCATGCTGCGTCGCGAGGGCGTGCACGCGGAAGCGCTCGGGGCGCAGGTCGCGGCTGCCGTTCTGCTCGAAGAAGTCGAAGACCGTCGCGGTGCCGGCGATGGCGAGCACTCCCGAGGGCTTGAGCATGTCGACGGCCTCTGGGATCGTGGCCGCGCCGCCGTCCCGGGCGTCCCGGTTGGCGGCGCGCAGCACGGTCATGGTCAGGGCGACGTCCGACTCGACCGCCTCGATCACCTCGGCGACACGAGAGGTCTCCGCGGTCGCCGCCTTCATCACCCGCGCCTGGGACTCGACCAGGACCGGAAAGCGGTCGACCGCCTCGAAGGCCGCCGCGAGGCGAGCCCCCGGCGCCGGTTTGTCGCCCCCGGCGGGGACGGCGTCAGCCCTGCCCTTCCCGTTTGTCTGTGTGCGCCGTCGATGCCATCAGCTCGACTCGGCCTATCCATCGGCAGCGAAGGACGTTCGGTTTAGCGAGGCTTTCCCCACAATCGGGTACGAACTCGCGGCGGTTGTCCGGATCGGCGCCGGCTCAGCCGGAGCGTTGGCCGCTCCGCCGGAGGCGGGAGAGCGCGGCGTCAATCCGCTCCAGGGCCTCGTCCCGGCCGAGCACGGCCAGGGACTCGAATATCCCCGGTGAGACGTTGGTCCCGGTGATCGCCACCCGGATCGGCTGGTACACCTTGCCGGGCTTCATCCCGAGCGACTCCGGAAGCGGCGCCAGGACGGCCTCGACGGCCTCCGGGCCGAATTCGCCGTCGAGGCCGGCGATCGCCTCTCGTGCCGCCCTCGAGCGCGGCGGCGGCCCCCTCCTTCTCCATCACCTTCCTCCAGGCCGACTCGTCTTCTACCGGCGGGCTCGAAGAGGAACGCGATCAACGGCCAGACCTCGTCGAGGGTCTGAGCTTTGTCCTGCGCGATCTCGCAGGCGGCAAGCAGCCTCCCGTCGACCTCCCGGCCGAGGTGCCGGGCGACGGTGGAGGCGTAGTCCTCGAGCGGCAGCTCGCGCATGTACCGGCCGTTGACCCAGCGCAGCTTCGCTCGTCGAAGATCGCCGCCGCGGTGCCGACATCCTCGATCCGGAAGCGCTCGATCAGCTCCCCGGTCGGGATCAGGGTCGCGTCGTCGTCGGCTCCCCAGCCGAGCAGCGCCAGGTAGTTGCGCACCGCGGCCGGCAGGTAGCCGGCATCGCGCAGCTCCTGGACCGAGGCGGCACCGTGGCGCTTGGAGAGCTTCCTGCCGTCGGGGCCGTGCAGGAGCGGCAGGTGCGCGTAGCGGGGGTGCGGGTGACCGAGGGCGTCGAGGACGAGCAGCTGCTTAGGCGTGTTCGAGAGGTGGTCGTCGCCTCGCACGACGTGGGTGATGCCCATCTCCGCGTCGTCGACGGCGACCGCGAAGTTGTAGAGCACGCTGCCGTCGCCGCGGGCGATGACGAAGTCGTCGTAGCTGCGGTTGGGAAAGCTGACGGGGCCGCGCACGATGTCCTCCACCACCGTCTCGCCCCGGTCGGGGACCCGCAGCCTGACCGCGGCGGAGGGGTCGTCGACGGGCTCGCCACGGTAGCCGCGCTCGGTGCCGTGCTCGGCCTTCCATGCCTCCACCTCCGTCGCCGTCGCATGGTCGCGATAGGCGGCCGCCGGACTCCAGCAGCCTCGCGAGCGCCTCCTGGTGGCGAGCCTCCCTCGAGACCTGGGAGACCGGCCCCGTGTCCCAGTCGAGCTCGAGCCAGCGCAGCGCGTCGAGGATCTGCTCGACGTTCTCGGGCGTGGAGCGCTCGCGGTCGGTGTCCTCGATCCGCAGCACCAGCTCGCCGCCGTCGTGGCGAGCGGCGAGCCAGTTGTAGAGGGCGGTGCGCGCGCCGCCTATGTGAAGGGCGCCGGTCGGCGAGGGCGCGAAGCGCAGGCGGATCTGGTCGGGCTCGGACACCGGCGGGAGTCTCGCACTAGCGCCACTTGATCGTGCAGCCGACCGGATCGGTGCGGGGCCGCTCCACCTCCCTGCCCGCGAGGACCGCGTCGAGCGCATCGCGAACCCAGGACGCCCCCAGCGACTCGTCCTCGTAGTCGGCGTCCGGCGCCCCCTCGTAGCGGACGGCGAGGTCGTGATCGAGGACGAACACGTGCGGGGTCTTCTCGGCACCCCAGGCGCGGGCAACCTCCTGGCTCGCGTCGTGCAGGTAGGGGTGGGCCCAGACCTCCTCCGCGACCCGTTCGGCCATCGCCTGCGGCGAGTCGGCCGGGTAGCGGTCGGGGTGATTGGAGTTGATCGCCAGCACCCGGACGCCGCGCTCGCGGTAGTCGGAGGCGATCGCGTGCATCCGATCCTGCCAGGCCAGCGCATATGGGCAGTGGTTGCACGTCCAATAGACGACGGAGGCCGGCGCTCCGGAGCCCGAGAGCGAGTGCCGCACGCCCTCGGTATCGGGCAGGTCGAAGTCGGCCCCGGCGCTCATCCCCGCACCACGGCAGCCAGCGCCCGGCGCAGGTGGGTGGGGTCTGGAAGCGGTGAGACGCGTCCGTCGCTCCGCCTGTAGACGCGGCAGGCCAGCGCCGGCCCTTCGCCCGGGGGCGGCGGATCGACGTCGACCCCTTCGACGCGGATCGTCGGGGATCCGACGAAGCCCCGGCGCTCCGCCTCGGCTTCGCTGGCGATCTCGATCGTCTCCACCCGGCTCCCGTCCAGACCGAGCTCCGCCATCGTCGCGCGCAGCTGTGCGAGCGCCCGCTCCCAGGAGGGGCAGTCGCGAAACCAGAGGAATTCGACCCGCGGCTCGCTCACCCATCCCAGTCTAGGCCGACGGCCCGGCCGGCCCCCTAGGATGCGGGCCGATGCTGATCGGAGCGCACGTCTCGACCGCCGGAGGGCTCGACAGGGCCGTCGAGCGCGGCACCGACCTGGGCTGCGAATCGATCCAGATCTTCCACCAGAGCCCGCGCATGTGGAGGCCGACCCGCTACGGCGAGGAGGACTTCGCAGCCTTCCGGGAGGCGCTCTCGAGCTCGCCGGTCGAAGCGGTAGTGATCCACGCGGTCTACCTGATCAACTGCGCCACCAAGGACGCCGACCTGCGCAAGAAGTCGCTCACTTCCCTCACCCATGCACTGCGCATCGGCGACGAGATCGGCGCCGCCGGCGTCGTCCTCCATCCCGGTGCCCAGAAAGGGGAGCCGCTCGGGCCCTCGATGAAGCGCGCCGCCAAGGTGATCGGCGCGGCGATCGGCGACAGCGAGTCCTGCCCGCTGCTGATCGAGCAGACCGCCGGCCACAAGGGGCTGCTCGGACGCGACTTCGACCAGACCGCCGAGCTGATCGAGCTCGCCGGCGGCGGCAAGCGCCTCGGCCTCTGCCTCGACTCCTGCCACCTCTTCGTGCAGGGCTACGACGTCACCGACGCGGAGCACCTCTCCGCGGTCGTCGACGAGGCTGACGAGAAGGTCGGGCTCGACCGGCTCGGCTGCCTGCACGTCAACGACGCCGCGGCGCCGCTCGGCTCCTGCCGCGACCGCCACGCCAACATCGGCAAGGGCGAGATGGGCAAGCAGGGCCTCGCGGCCTTCCTCTCGGAGCCCCGCTTCGAGGGGCTGCCGGCGACCCTGGAGACCCCGGGGCCCGACAAGAAAGGCCCCGACAAGAAGGAAGTCAGCGCCGCCAAGCGCCTGCGAAAGCTGGCCTCAAGGCTCGCGCCTGAGCAGGGATGGCCGGTTGCCCGAGGGGCGAATGTGGCCGAAGACGCAATTCGCCGCGGCTGACCGGCCATCCCTCGGGCGCGCTACTTGATCTGCACGCCGCTGATCGCGCGGGGATGACCAGGCGCTGGATCTCCGAGGTGCCCTCGAAGATCGTGTAGATCTTCGCGTCGCGGTGCATGCGCTCGACCGGGAACTCGCGGGTGTAGCCGTTGCCGCCGAGGATCTGGATCGCCCGCTCGGTCGCCCAGACAGCCACCTCGCCGGCCTTCAGCTTCGCCATCGAGCCCTCGGCGTTCTCGAAGTCTGCCCGGAGCGGCCCATCCAGGCGCCACGCCAGACCAGCAGCCGCGCGGCGTCGATCTCGAGCTTCATGTCGGCGAGGGCGAAGGCGATCGCCTGGTTCTCGACGATCGCGCGGCCGAACTGCCGGCGCTCTTTCGCGTACTCGAGCGCGTACTCGTAGGCGGCGCGGGCGATGCCGATCGCCTGCGCGCCGACCGTCGGCCTGCTCGCCTCGAAGGTCTGCATCGCCGCCTGCGATTTCGACTTCTTGCCCTCGCGGACGCGGGCGAGGCGCTCGTCGAGCTTCTCCTTGCCGCCGAGCAGGCAGGCGCCGGGGACGCGGCAGTCGTCGAGGTGGACGTCGGCCGTGTGCGAGGCGCGCAGGCCGTGCTTCTTGACCTTCGCGCCCTGCTCGCATCCCTCGGTCCCGGGCGGGATCGACGAACGCGGCGTGGCCGCGCGAGCCGAGCTCGCGGTCGACCGAGGCGATGACGACGTGGACGTCGGCGATGCCGCCGTTGGTCGCCCACGCCTTCTGCCCGTTGAGGACCCACTCGTCCTTCGCCTCGTCGTACCTGGCGGTCGTCCGGATCGCCGAGACGTCGGAGCCGGCGTCGGGCTCCGAGGCGCAGAAGGCGGCGACCTTCGGCTCCTCCGCCGTGCCGAAGCACTGCGGGATCCACTCGCCCAGCTGCTCCGGCGTCCCCTGCCCGAAGATCGCGGCGACGGCGAGCGAGGTGCCCGAAGATGCTCATGCCGATCCCGGCGTCGCCCCAGAACAGCTCCTCGTTGACGATCGGCAGCGTCAGGCCGGTCTCGTCGGCCCAGAACTGGGCCAGCCCTTCGAAGCCGTAGAGGCCGATCTTGGCCGCCTCCTGGATCACCGGCCAGGGCGTCTCCTCGCGCTCGTCCCACTCGGCGGCGGCGGGCCGCACGGTGCCCTCGGCGAACCCGTGGACCCACTCCCGGATGTCCTTCTGGTCCTGGTTCAGCTCGAGGGTGAACCGCGGCCCCTCGGGTCCGACGCCGCCGGCCGCCTCCGGCGGCCTCGGCGACGATCTCCTCTGCGGTGGCCTCCGCTGCTTCGGTGGTCGCCATGGGCCGCGATGCTACATCAGAACGTGTCGCAGTCCCGGCTGGCCGCCCGCCGGCCGCGGCTCAGAGGTCGCGGAGGTCGAAGGCGCGCAGGCCCTCGGCCCCGTCGTCGGCGCAGTCGAAGAAGCGCCGGTTGACGCAGTCGTAGGCGCCGCCCTAGCCCTCGTAGGCGCGCTCGACCGAGAACTGGCAGTGGGGCATCGCGTCGCCCGTCATCTTGACGCCGCCGAAGCCGCCCGGCTGAAGCACCGCGTCGAGCTCGACCCTGGCCCCGTACACGCCCTGCATGCAACCCACGTACTGGACGCCGGTCAGCATGTCGTTGTAGCTGTAGAGGAAGCTGCACCGCATCTCGACGCAGCCGCGAGGCTCGACCATCTTGTCGCAGAAGGAGCGACACTGACGACACTCCCCCGTCTTCTCCTTGATCGCGGGCATGTGAGAAGTCTAGGGAGCGGCCCCGTGGAATCCACGGGTCAGGCGGCCAACGAGTCCGGGCCGAGAACCGAGTCGAGCTCGGCGCGCAAGCCTTCCGGAGGGCCGCACCCTGAACTCGTCCCCGAGTTTCCACAGCCTCGCCTCACCGCTGCCGTTGGAGATCGCCAGATGAACGGCAGCCTCGCCCTTGTGATGCTCGAATACCGTCTTCAGCTCGTCGACGAGGTCGGGGTTTGCGGCGAGCAGTGACGCCTCGAGGGTGAGCTTCAACGGGCCGCTCGGCCGCTTGCCGCCTTGGCGCTCGCCCGGTCGATCTCCTCCTGTTCGGGCTCGAAGCGCTCCGCCTCCTGCACGACGAGCTTGGTCTCCCCGCGCTCCTTGTGGTCGAGCCGGCCGCGGACCAGGACGACGACGTCGGGCTCGATCACCGCCGCGCTCTCGGACTGGTCCGCCTTGAACACCAGCATCTCGACCTGGCCCTCGACGTCGTCGAGGGTCGCGAACATCATCTGGCTGCCGCTCTTGGTGCGGATCTTCTTACAGCTGGAGACGATGCCGCCCACCGTCACCCAGGAGCCGTCGGGCTTCGCCGCGAGCTCGGCGATCGAGCAGTCGACCCGGGCCCGCAGGGCGTCCCGCACTTCGGTCAGCGGGTGCGAGGAGAGGTAGGTCCCGAGCGTCTCCTTCTCCATCGCCAGCAGGGCTCGAGCGATCGAACTCCTCGGCCGGGATCGGCGGCCGGTGCTGGGCGCGCGCCGGCCCCGGCGCCCGGCGCCTCGCCCCGTCGCCGAAATCGAAGATCGAGCCCTGGCCGAGCTGGGCGTCCTCCTGCGCCTTCTGGCCCGCGGACTGGGCGGCCGGCAGCGCCTCGAGCATCCCCTTGCGGGAGGCGCCGGTGGAGTCGAGCGCCCCGCACTTGATCAGGCACTCGATCGCCCGTTTGTTCACCGCCCGCGCGTCGACCCGCTCGCAGAAGTCCCAGAGCGAGGCGATCGGCGCGTCGTCGCGCGCCCTGAGGATCGCCTCGACCGCGGCGTGGCCGACGTTCTTGACGGCGTCGAGCCCGAAGCGGATCGCGCTTCTCGGAGACGACGAAGCCGTGGTCGGAGGACGTTGACGTCGGGCGGCAGGACGTCGATGCCCATCTCCGCGCAGCGGTTGACGAAGAACGGGACCTTGTCTTTGGTGTTCATCACCGAGGAGATCACCGCGGCCATGTACTCGGCCGGGTAGTTCGCCTTCAGGTAGGCGGTGCGGTAGGAGATCAGCGCGTAGCAGGCGGCATGGGACTTGTTGAAGGAGTAGTCGGCGGCCGCTTCGTTCAGCTTCCAGAGGTCGCTTGGCGACGTTCGGGCTCGGTGCCCGACTCCGCCAGGCCGGCATGAACTTGTCCTTCATCGTCGCCATCAGGTCGCGCTTCTTCTTGCCGATCGCCTTGCGCAGGTCGTCCGCCTCGGCGCCGCTGAAGCCGGCCATCGTGCGCGAGATCTCCATCAGCTGCTCCTGGTAGATGACGCAGCCGTGGGTCTCCTCGGTGATCGCCCGCAGGCGAGGGTCCGGGTAGCGGACCGTGGAGGGGTCGCGCTTGCCCTTCGCGTAGGTCGGGATGTAGGCCATCGCGCCGGGTCGGTAGAGGGCGCCGAGCGCGACGATGTCCGCGAACTCGGTCGGCCCGACCTTGCGCAGCGCGTCCCGCATCCCCTCCGACTCGAACTGGAAGACGCCGGTCGAGTCGCCCTTGGCGAGCATCTCGTAGGTCTTGGCGTCGTCGATCGGGATCGCCTCCATGTCGATCTTCTCGCCGCGCGAGCGCTCGGATGATCTCGATCGCGTCCTCGATCACGTCGAGGTTGCGGAGGCCGAGGAAGTCCATCTTCAGCAGCCCGATCTCCTCGATCGGGCCCATCGAGTACTGGGTGACGATCTTGTACTGGCGCTCGGGCTTGCCCGAGCCGTTGCCGTTCGCCGGCGCGGCGCGCTGCGATCCTCGGCGAGCTGCAGCGGGACGATCTCCTGCAGCGGCCGGTCGGCGATCACCACGGCAGCGGCGTGGATCGAGTTGTTGCGGATGATCCCCTCGAGGCCCTGGGCGACGTCGACGATCCGCTTCGCGTCGGGCTCGGAGTCGTAGGTCCTGCCGCAGCTCCTGACCCGGCTTGCAGGCAGTCCTCGAAGGACGGGCTGCGGCCCATGATCGGCTCCGGGATCTGCTTCGCCAGCCGGTCGCCCGTCCCGTAGTCGAAGCCGAGCACCCGGGCGGCGTCGCGGGTCGCCGCGCGCGGCGCCATCTTGCCGAAGGTGATGATCTGGGCGACCGATTCGCGGCCGTACTTCTCGGCCACGTAGCGGATCATCCGCTCGCGGCCGCGGACCGAGAAGTCGATGTCGATGTCGGGCATCGATTTGCGGCCCGGGTTGAGGAAGCGCTCGAAGAGCAGCCCGTGGCGAGCGGGTCGAGGTCGGTGATGCTGAGGCATGTAGGAGACGATCGAGCCGGCGGCCGAGCCGCGCCCGGGCCCACCGCGACCCCGTTCTCCTTCGCGTAGCGGACGAAGTCCCAGACGATCAGGAAGTAGGAGGAGAAGCCCATCTCCTCGATCACGCCGAGCTCGAACTCGAGCCGCTCGACCGCCTCCGCCGGCGGCGGGTCGCCGTAGCGCGCCCGCAGCCCCTCGTCGGCGAGCCGCCGCAGCATCGCCTCGGGCTCCTCGCCGTCCGGGGTCGGGTAGCGGGGCAGCAGCAGCGACCCGAGCTCGATGTCGAGCGAGCAGCGCTCGGCGATCTCGATCGTGCTCGGCACCGCCTCCGGCCACTCGGCGAAGGACTCCGCCATCTCCTCGGAGCTCTTCAGGTAGAACTCGTTCGTGTCGAAGCTCATCTTCGGCGCCTCGAGCGTCGACTTCGTCTGCACGCAGAGCAGCGCCGCGTGGTTGTCGAAGTCCTCGCGCCGCAGGTAGTGGACGTCCGCGGTGCCGACCAGCGGGCGGCCCAGCTCGCGCGCGAAGCGGACGATGCCCTCGTTGGCCCGGTCCTGCTCCGCGATCCCGTTCTTCTGCACCTCGAAGTACACCTGCTCGGGGCCGAAGGCCTGGATCAGGTCGTCGAGGTGGGCGCGGGCGTCGTCGTCGCGCTCTTCCACGAGCCGCCGGCAGAAGCGCGACTGGAGGCAGCCCGGTGAGCACGATCACGCCCTCCGCGTGCGCGGCGAGCAGCTCCATGTCGACATTCGCCTTGCCGCGGGAGAAGCCCTCGAGGAAGCCCGCCGAGGTGAGCTTGACGAGGTTGGCGAACCCGGCGTCGCTCTCCGCGAGCAGCGTCAGGTGGTTGCGCTCGTAGCGGACCTGCTCCTTGACGGCGCCCGCGGTCGTCGACGAAGTAGGCCTCGAGCCCGACGATCGGCTTGATGTCCTGCTTCGCGCAGGCCTTGTACAGGTCGACGGCGCCGTTCATCACCCCGTGGTCGGTGAGCCCCAGCGCCGGCTGCCCGAGCTCGGCCGCGCGCGCCGCCATCGCCTCGATCTTGCAGGCGCCGTCGAGCAGCGAGTACTCGCTGTGGGCGTGGAGGTGGACTGCGGACGGTGCGCTCACGACGGACGCCGATCATGCGCAAGCGCGGCAGATGCGCACCGGGCCCCCGGCGAGCCCGTTTCCGCTAGCTCCGGGCTAATTCTGGCCCGCCGGGCCAAATCCCTGGCGCCGGGGCGGGCGCCGGGCGCTCAGCCGGCGCAGACCCAGGCGCTGCCGCCGGAGTCGGCCCAGATCTGGGCCGCGATCCGGTCCTGTTCGGCCTTGGGCGCGTCCTGCGGCGCCGCCCTTGCCGCCGTAGAGCGCCCAGGTCGAGGGCAGGATCTGGTAGGCGCCGCCGGCGCCGCTGGAGGGGTTGACGGCGCCGTAGTCGCCGCCCGACTCGCACATCACGATGTAGCTCGGGATCGAGTAGGGGCCGCCGAGCCAGCGGCCGACCTCTTCTTCGGCCGCCGCCCGGCTCGCCGCTTCGGCCGCCTGGATCTCCCTCGACCCAGGACCCGATCTTCGACTTCAGCGTCGCCAGCGATGCGCTGCGGCGCGGCGGCCACCGAGCGCAGCTCGGCGGCAGCCGATTCGGCTTCGCCGCGCACGGCCGAGATTTCCGAGCGCGCGCGCCGCCAGGCGCGGGTCGTAGGCGTCGGCGCGCGCTTCGATCGCCGCCACCCGGCGAGTCTCGACCCGCACCTCGTCGCGGACCTGCTCGACCCGGTGGGCCAGCGCGGAGTCGAATTCCTCGATCCGGGCGAGGTAGTCGGCGCGCGTCGCCAGCTCTTCGAAGTCGGCGGAGCCGAGGATCACGCTCGCCTCGCTCGGGGCGCCGCTCTCGTAGATCGCGACCAGGCGCCGCGCGAGCGCCGCGCGGGCGCGGCGCAGGCGCCGCCGCTCGGCGCCCAGGCGGCGCTTCGGAGCGCCGGACGCCAGCGGGCGAGCTGCGCGGCCCGCTCGTCGGCCTTCGGCGAGCAGGCCGCTGAGCCGCTCCTCGCGCGCCGCCGCGTCGGCGGCCCGGCCTTCCGGCCGCCGACGAGTTCGCGCCTGCGCCGCCCGCAGCCCGTCGGCGAGCGCGCCGGCTTCTCCCGGGCCGCCTCGACCTTCGCCTGCAGAGAGTCGACGTCGGCGGCGCCTGCCAGGGCCGGGATCGCAGGCGAGCGCCAGGCGAGCGCAGGGCCGATCGCGAGCGCAGGCCGCCGCGCAGCCTGGGTGTCTCATCGCGGTCCGCCGCACAAAGCGGGCCAGACTACGCGTCTTCTGTTAGCGAACGCTCACAAGTTGTCAATAATTTGCAACGAACTTGCGAGCCGACGGTGGGCTCGAGGACGCTCCATTCAGCCCTCCGGGACGTTGCGGGTCGCGGCGTAGGCGGCGACCGCCGATGCCCGACGGCGCCAGCGCCGGCGCCGATCCTGATCTGGCGGCGGTAGCGCCGCCGCACGTAGACGATCGCGAAGCGGACCGCGGCCCGTCCGATGCGGTTGTACATCGCTATCCCTCCTTCCCGTCGCGCTGGCGGATCCGGTGGGCGAGGCGCGACTGCAGCGACCAGAGCTCGATGAAGCCGGGCGAGGCGTCCTGCGAGAAGAGGCCCCCGGACTCCGCGAAGGAGGCCAGGTCGGCGTCGTAGACGGCGTTCGGGGAGGAGCGCGTGACGACCCGCACGCCGCCTTTGTAGAGGCGCAGGCCGATCGTCCCGGTGACCTGCGCGTTGGCGGCCTCCATGTAGGCGTCGAGGTCGGTGCGCAGCGGCTCCCACCAGAGGCCCGGCGTAGACGAGGTATGCCCAGCTGCGGTCGAGCTCGGGCTTGAACTGGTTCTGGTGGATCGTGCCGACCAGCTTCTCCAGCTCCTGGTGGGCGGTGAGCAGGATCGCCGCGGCCGGCGCCTCGTAGATGTCGCGGACCTTGAGGCCGACGATCCGGTCCTCGATGTGGTCGACGATCCCGACGCCGTGGCGGCCGCCGATCTCGGCGCCGCTTCGAGCAGCTCGACCGGGCCGAGCCGCTCGCCGTCGACCGCCGACCGGCACGCCGGCCTCGAACTCGACCTCGACCGTCTGCGGCTCGTCCGGCGCCTGCTCGGGCCGGGTGACCAGCTGGAAGACGTCGTCCTCGGGCGCGTGGCCGAGGTCCTCGATCCAGCGGCCCTCCGAGGAGCGGCCCCAGAGGTTGTCGTCGATCGAGTAGGGAGTGACCTCGGTGCCGCCCTTGACGGGGATCCCGTGCTCGCGGGCGTAGGCGATCTCCTCCTCGCGGCCCATCTGCCAGGAGCGCACCGGCGCGATCGTGCGCAGCTCGGGGGCCAGGGTCGGCGACCGTCGCCTCGATCCGCACCTGGTCGTTGCCCTTGCCGGTGCAGCCGTGGGCGATCGTGTCGCAGCCCGAGCGGCGCGCATGCTCGACCGCGAGCTGGGCGATCAGCGGGCGGCCGAGCGCCGTGAACAGCGGATAGCCGCCGCCGTAGAGGGCGTTCGCCTTGATCGCCGGAAAGACGAAGTCGGTCGCGAAGCGCTCACGGGCGTCGACGACGTGGCACTCGAGCGCGCCGAGGCGCCTCGCCTTGTCCTCGATCACGCCGTAGTCCTCGCCCGGCTGGCCGAGGTTGACGGTCAGGCAGACGACCTCGGCGTCGTAGGAGTCCTGGATCCACTTCAGCATCACGCTGGTGTCGAGGCCGCCGGAGTAGAGCAGCAGGACGCGCTCGACCGCGGCCGGGTCGGCCTCGTAGCTGGCGGTCGGCTTGTCGTCGGGGGGGCCGGCGCTCATCGGTGCGCGGCAGTGTTCCAGGTTGCCGGCGGGCGGAAGCCGGCCGCAGGTCAGGGCGCTTCGATCCCCCCGCTTCCGCCTTCTTCGCCGGGTTCGGGCGGCGCGGTGGTCGTCGTTTCCGTCGGCGCGGTCGTGGTCGGTCGGTCGTGGTCGTCGGCTCGGTCGGGTGGTCGACGTCGGTCTCGGTCGGTGCCGTGGTTTCGCTCGTCGGCAGCGTCGTGACCTGCGAGGGGACGCTGGAGGCGGTGTCGTTGCCGCCGTTGTCGGAGGCGACGACGATCAGGGCGATCGACGAGCCCGACGATCACGGCGATCAGGCCGGCGACGACCAGCCTCATGTTGCCGTGCGGCCGTGTTCGGGGTCCTGCGGCTGGCCCATCATCCGTGTCGGGTCCTCGTGCATCTGCTCTCAGTCCTCCGGTCCGAGTATCGCGTCGAGTATCTCGCTGGTGTCCTCGATATCGAAACCGTTTCGGAGCCGCAGCTCGATCTCCTTGCGGCTGCTTCCCGAGACCGCCATCTGGGTGGCCAGCAGCCGTGGCCGCGCGAGCCGATGCCTCCGTCCGGTCCGCTCCCCCGCCGGGCCCGGAGCCGGCTCGGCCTCGCCGCAGCCGATCCGGGCCGTCGGCCTGCTCCCGGCGCCGAGGCTCTCGGAGCAGGTCCGCGGCCTCGCGCAGGTGCTCGGCGACGATCCGGTCGGCGCGCGGCGTGGGCCTCCTCGAGGTAGCGCCTCGCCTCCTTCTCCGCGTCGTCGATCACGCTAGCGCCGCCCGCTCGGCGGCGTCGACGATCACGGCGAGCCGCTCGGCGGCGCTGCTGCGAGCGGCGGCGAGCTGCTCGGAGCTCATCGGCTGCGCCTAGCTTAGAGCGCCCTCTCGAGGGCGTCGCCGATCAGCTCGGCGGCCCGCTCGATCTGCCCGGCGATCGACGATCAGCGGCGGCAGCAGTCGCAAGTGTCCCGGGCTCGGGGACGTTGACGACCAGGCCGTGCTCGAGCAGGTCGGCGCCGATCGCCGGCGCGTCGAGGCCCTGGCGTCGAGCCCGACGCCGAGCATCAGCCCGCGGCCGCGCACCTCGCGCACGCCCGTCGAGCCCGTCGAGCCCATCGCGCAGGCGCCCCGCCCCGCTCGCGCACCGCGCGCAGCAGCTCGGCGTCGTCGACGATCTCGAGCACCGCCAGTGCCGCCGCGGCGGCGACCGCGCCGCCGGCGAAGGTCGAGCCGTGGTCGCCCGGCTCGAGCACCTCGCCCGCCTCCGGCGCCGCCACGCAGGCGCCGATCGGGAAGCCGCCGCCGAGCGCCTTGGCGCTGGTCAGCACGTCGGGGCGCACCGGCGTCTGCTGGTAGGCCCACAGCGACCCGGTCCGGCCGATCCCGGTCTGGATCTCGTCGAGGATCAGCAGCGCGCCGGCCTCGTCGCAGGCCTCGCGCGCCGCGAGCAGCGCCTCGTCGGAGACCGGGTAGACGCCGCTCTCCCCCTGGATCGGCTCGATCAGCACCGCGGCCGTGCGCTCGCCGACCGCCTCGCGCAGCGCGCGCCGGCGTCGTTGAGCGGCACCGAGCGAAACCCGGGCAGCATCGGGCCCGAGGGCCTCGTTGCGAGCCAGCGCCGGGGGTCGCCGCCAGCGCCCCGTAGGTGCGGCCGTGGAAGTCGCGCTCGAAGCTGACGATCTCGGGCTCCTCGATGCCGCGCCGATGGGCGTGCTTGCGGGCGATCTTGATCGCGCACTCGTTGGCCTCGGTGCCGGAGTTGGCGAAGAAGACCCGGCCCCCCGAGGCTCGACTCGCTGAGCCGCTCGGCCAGCCGCACCATCGGCTCGGTGTAGAAGAGGTTCGAGGCGTGCATCAGGCGCCCGGCCTGCTCGCGGACCGCCTCGACCACGGCCGGGTTGCAGTGGCCGACCGAGCAGACCGAGATCCCGGCCAGGAAGTCGAGGTACTCGCGGCCCTCGGCGTCCCACAGCACGGCGCCCTCGCCGCGCACGAACTCGACCGGCGCGCGCCTGTAGGTGCGCATCAGGTAGCGCTCCTCGAGCGCCTGCGAGCTCGGCCAGCCTCACGGCGTCACCATGGTGCCGATGCCGGCGTCGGTGAACAGCTCCAGCAGCAGGCTGTGGGGCTTGCGGCCGTCGATGATGTGGGCGGACTGGCCGCCGCCGCGGATCGCGTCGACGCAGGCCGCCAGCTTCGGGCGCATCCCGCCCGTCGATCCCCGGGAGCCGCGTCCTCCACCTCCGCGACGTCGCCTCGCGAGATCAGGCGACCTCGTCGTCCGGGGTCCGCGAGCCAGCCGACCACGTCGGTGAGGAAGATCGCCTTGTAGGCGCCGAGCGCCGCCGCGACCTTGCCGGCCGCCTCGTCGGCGTTGACGTTGTAGGGTTGCCCTCGCGGTCGGAGGCCGAGGAGGCGATCACCGGGATGTAGTCGGCGGCGATGTGGTTGAGGACGTCGACGTCGACCCGCTCGATCGTCGCCGACGAAGCCGACCTGCTCGGCGTTGGGACCGGCGCGACCTCGAACAGCGACCCGTCCTCGCCGGAGAGCCCGACGGCCGGCTGGCCGTGGCGGTTGAGGCGCTGGACGATGTCGGAGTTGACCTTGCCGAGCAGGACCATCTGCGCCACCTCGACGGTCTCGGCGTCGGAGACCCGCAGGCCCTCGTGGAAGCGGACCTCGAGCCCGAGCCGCTCCATGTACTCGGTGATCTCGGGCCCGCCGCCGTGGACGACGACCGGGTTGAGGCCGACGTACTTGAGCAGGACGACGTCGGTCGCGAAGGCCTCGCGCAGGCTCCTCGTCGCGCATCGCGGCGCCGCCGTACTTGATCACGACGGTGCGGCCGTGGAACTCCCGGATGTAGGGGAGCGCCTCGAGCAGGGTGTCGACGTTGGCGGTCAAGTGCTTCTCCTCAGGTCGTGTACTCGGCGTTGATCCTCACGTACTCGTAGCTCAGGTCGCGAGAACCAGACGTGGGCGGCGTGCGTCGCCGCGGCCGAGCCGCAGGCCGATCTCGGCCTCGGCGATCGTCCGTCGCCGAGCTCGGCGGCATCGATCGAGTCGGCGCCGAGCTCCTCGAGGTCCTCGCCCGCCAGCGCCATCCCGGCCGCCTGGGCGATCCGGCCCCAGTTCGGGTCGCGGCCGAACAGCGCGGTCTTGACCAGCGGCGAGTTGGCGATCGCGCGCGCGACCCGCTCCGCCTCCTCCGCGCGTCGGCGGCCCCCTCGACCTGCGACCCGCGCGACCCGGGCCGCGCCCTCGCCGTCGGCGACGATCTCGATCGCCAGCTGCAGCAGGACGGCCTCGAGCAGGCCCTCCGGCAGCGGCGCGCCCGGCCGCGCCGCGTCGCCTGCAGCAGGACGGTGTCGTTGGTGCTCATCTGGCCGTCGACGGTGATCCGCTCGAAGGACCCGCCGACCGCGCGGCCGCAGGGCCGCGTCGGGGTCGGCGACGACGGCGTCGGTCTGCACGAAGCAGAGCATCGTCGCGAAGCCGGGCTCGATCATCCCGGCGCCCTTCGCCTGCGCGGACAGCGTCACGCCACCGGCGCGCACCGTGCAGCCTTCGGCCAGCGGTCGGTGGTCATGATCGCCTCGGAGAAGGCCGCGCCCACCGTCCGCGGCGAGCTCGCCGGCGGCCTCGCCGATCCCGCCGAGCACCGTCGTCGATCGGCAGCGGCACGCCGATCACGCCGGTCTCGGCGACCGCGACCGCTCCGGCTGCGAGGCCGAGCGCCTCGGCGGCCGCGCTCGCACATCGCCCAGGCGTCGGCGAGGCCCTGCTCGCCGGTCGCGGCGTTGGCGTTGCCCGGAGTTGACCACCGCGGCGCGGATCGCGCCGCGCTCGCACCCGGTCGCGGCAGACCCGCACCGGAGCCGCGGCCGAGGCGTTGCGGGTCAGCAGCAGCGCCGAGTCGACCTGCTCGGCGTCGCAGGCGACCAGCCCGACGTCGGTGCTGCCGCCGCCCTTCAGGCCGCAGGCGCGCCGCGCCGGCCCGGAAGCCGGGCGCCAGCCGGGCCGGGATCGAGCTCCTCGACCCCGGCGGGCGGCTCGACCCAGCGCGAGCGGAAGAAGGGCTCGGCGACGCTCAGCCGTCAGCCCCTCCGTCTCGGGCAGGCCGAGCATCAGGTTGAGGTTCTGGACCGCCTGGCCGGAGGCGCCCTTCCAGATGTTGTCGATCGCCGAGAAGGCGATCACCCGGCCGCGCTCCGTCGACGGTCACGTGGACGTGGCACTGGTTGGTGTCGCGCACCGTGCGCAGGTCCGGCGGGCGGTCGAGCACGCGGACGAACGGCTCGCCCGCGTAGCGCTCGCGGTAGAGCTCCTGGAGCCTCCTCCTTGCAGAGCTCGCGCCGAGCTGCGCGAAGCAGGTCGCCAGCTCGCCCTGGTCGAGCGGCAGCAGGTGGGGCACGAAGGTGACCGGCGCCGGGCTGCCCAGCGCCGCCAGCTCCTGCTCGATCTCGGGCCGGTGGCGGTGGCCCTCGGTCTTGTAGGGGAAGGCGTTCTCGGTCATCGCCGTGAAGTGGACCGTGTCGTCGCTGCTCCGCCCGTAGCCCGAGGCGCCCTGCTTCGCCGACGACGACGTCCTCGGATCAGCCCCGCGCTCGGCAAGCGGCGCCAGGGCGAGCAGGGTCGCGGTCGGGTAGCAGCCCGGGTGTCGCGACCAGCTCGGCGCCCGCGCAGCCTGCTCGCGGTAGAGCTCGGTCAGCCCGTAGACGGCGCCCTCGAGCAGCTCGGGCGTCGCCGTGGTCGCCGTACCAGCGCTCGTAGGTGGCCAGGTCGCGGAGCCGGAAGTCGGCGGAGAGGTCGACGACCGAGAGCGCCGAGCCCGCGCAGCGCGGCCACGGTCGGGGCCGCGGCGCCGTGCGGGTAGGCGACGATCGCGGCGTCGACGCCCTCGATCGCGTCGAGGTCGAGCTCGGTCAGCTCGATCGGCACCCGGTAGCGCGGGTAGAGGCTGTCGAGCCGCGTGCCGGCGTCGCTGCGCGAGGTCGCCGCGACCAGCTCGAGGCGCGGGTGGCCCCAGACGAGCTGCGCGGCGAGCGCGCCGGTGAAGCCGGAGGCGCCGGCGACCAGCACCCGCGCGGCGGGCTCGCCGTCGAGCGGCTGTTGGCGCGGCCTCAGCGCACGGATCGTCCCTCCGATCTCCTCGAGCGCCGCCTCGATCGCGCTCGCGCAGCTCGGCCGACCTCCTCGTCGGTGAGGGTGCGGTCGGAGGCCCGGAACTCGAGCCGCAGCGCGAGGCTCTTGCGGTCCTCGCCGACCTGCTCGCCCTCGTAGAGGTCGAAGACCTCGGCGGAGCGCAGCAGCTCGCCGCCGCGCGCCAGCACCGCCTCGCGCACCCGGTCGCGGCGCGACGCTCGCCGGCGACCACGACCGCGAGGTCCTGGTGGACGGCCGGGAAGCTCGGTCACGTCCTCGTAGAGCTCCTCGCCGGCACGCGGCCGCCGCGACCAGCGCCGCGAGGTCGAGTTCGAACGCCGCGTCGCCGCCTCGAGGTCCCACTCCCGGCAGACCAGCGGGTGCAGCTCGCCGATCCAGCCCGCGCCGCGCCGCCCGCCGAGGCTCGGAGCCCGGCCGCCGCCCGGCCCGGGTGCAGGAACGGCTCCTCGGCGGGCTCGAAGGAGACCGCGGCGCCGAGCTGGGCGGCCAGCGCCTTCGAGCGACGCCCTTGAGCGCGAAGAAGTCGGCCGGCTGCTCCCCGCGCCCGCCAGGAGCCCAGCTCGAGCGGCGCCGACGACCAGGCAGCCGAGCCGGTGCGGCTCGTGGAACGGCGCCGGCCGCTCGCCGGCGAACTCCCCCGCCAGCGGGTCGACGCCGTCCGCGCTCGAGGCCGGCCTCGGCTCGGTCGCCGGGTGCTCGGCAGGTAGACGCGGCCCGACTCGAACAGGGCGACGCGCTCGGCGCCGCGGGCGAGGTTGGCGCGGGCCGCGTCGAGCAGCGAGCCGAGCACGGTCGTCCGCATCACCGACTGGTCCTCGGAGAGCGGGTTCGAGAGCGCGATCGGCCGTCGGCGCGCGGTCGTCGCCGGCGCGATCCGCAGCCGCGCCGGCTCGCCCGGGTCGGTGAAGCTCCAGCCGACGACCTCGTCGAAGCCGAGGTCCCGCATCGCGTCCTCGGCGCGCCGGCGCAGCGCGCTGGGCGCGGCTCAGCCCGCCGACCTGGCCCGGCCGCCCGGGCAGGGTCGAGGGCAGGTGTGCGGTCGAGGCCGTGGATCGCGCGCCACCTCCTCGATCAGGTCGACCTCGCGGGTGACGTCGAAGTGGCGATCGGGCGGGACCGTGACCCGCGAGCTCGCCGCCGTCGGCGCTCGACCCCGAACCCGAGCCGCTCCAGGTAGGCGACCTGGTCGCCCTGCGGCGATCTCCATCCCGAGCAGGCCGCGTCACCCGCGGCCTCGCGCAGGGTCAGCTCGGTGCGCCGGCGGCGCTCCGGCGGCGACGTCGATCGTCCCCGGGACCAGCTTCGCGCCGCAGAGCTCGACCATCAGCCGCGACGCGATCCGCTGGGCGCGCATGCAGAGCTCGGGGTGGAGCTGCTTCTCGAAGCGGGAGGAGGCCTCCGAGCGCAGGCCGAGCAGGCGCGAGGTGCGCAGGATGTTGGTCCCGTTCCAGTTCGCGACCTCGAGCAGGACGCGTGGTCGTCTGCGCTCGGAGACCTCGGAGACCTGGCCGCCCATGATCCCGGCGATCCCCGAGGGGCCGCTCGCGGTCGCAGACGAGCACGGTCTCGGCGTCGAAGCGGCGCTCCTCGCCGTCGAGCGTCGTCATCGTCTCGCCCGTCCTCGGCGGCGCGCACGGTCAGCGCCGCCGCCGGGCACCCTGTCGAGGTCGAAGGCGTGCAGCGGCTGGGCGGTGAGCAGCATCACGTAGTTGGTGATGTCGACGACGTTGTTGATCGGCCGCTGGCCGGCGGCGGTGAGCCGGGCCTGGAGCCAGGCGGGCGAGGGGGCGATCGTCACGTCGGTGAACACCCGCGCGGTGAATCGCGGGCAGAGATCGGGTACCTCGACCGTGACCGAGGCGCGCGTCGGCCACATCCCCCTCACCGTCGGCCGTCGCGTCCTCGGCCCAAGGCTCGGCCGCCGAGCGGGCGCGCCGCTGATCGCGTGCACCTCGCGCGCGACGCCGTAGACGCCGAAGCAGTCCACCCGGTTCGGAGTCACCTCGAGCTCGAGCACCGGCTCGGCCAGCGGCAGCACCTCGGCCAGCGGCGTGCCCGGCGCCGGCCCGTCGTCGAGGACCAGGATCCCGTCGGCCTCCTCCCCGATCTCGAGCTCGGTCGCGGAGAGGATCATCCCTTCGGAGGCGACGCCGCGCAGCTTCGCCTTGCGCAGCTTCTTGCCGCCCGGCATCCGCGCCCCGGGAAGGGCGACCGCGACGGTCTGCCCGGCGGCGACGTTGGGGGCGCCGCAGACGATCGTCCGCGCCCCGCCCTCGCCGACGTCCACCTCGCAGACGCTGAGCCGGTCGGCGTCGGGATGGGCGCTGCGCGAGACGCACGGCGCCGACCACGAAGCCCTCGCCCGACGCAGGGCCGAGCGTGGTCACCCGCTCGACCTCGGTCCCGGTCATCGCCAGCCGCTCGGCGAGCTCGCCGGCGTCGATGCCGGGGTCGCAGTACTCGCGCAGCCACGAGTAGGGCACCCTCATGTCGTCTCCTCGCCCATGCAGTCATGGAACTGCTCCAGGACGCGCACGTCGTTGTCGAAGAACCGGCGCAGGTCGGGGACGCCGTGGCTTGAGCATCGCGATCCGCTCGACGCCCATCCCGAACGCGAACCCCTGGACGCGCTCCGGGTCGTAGCCGCTCGCGCTCGACGAAGCCGAGCACGTTGGGGTCGACCATGCCGGCGCCGCCGACCTCGATCCAGCCGATGCCCTTGCAGAGGTTGCAGCGCTCGCCCGCCGGCGAGCTGCCCGCGCCGTCGCACCGGAAGCAGGAGACGTCGAACTCGACGCTGGGCTCGGTGAAGGGGAAGAACTGGGGCCGCATGCGGGCCTCGCGCCCGGGGCCGAAGATCGCCCTCAGCATCTCCTCGAGCGTCCCCTGCAGGTCGGCGAGCGTGATGCCCTCGCCCACCGCGAGGCCCTCGACCTGGTGGAACATGGGGCTGTGGGTCGCGTCCGGAGTCGCGGCGGTAGACCTTGCCGGGGGCGATGATGAAGATCGGCGGCGGCTGGGCCTCCATCGAGCGCGGCTGCACCGGCGAGGTGTGGGTGCGCAGGAGGACGTCCTCGGGGCCGGGCGGTACCGCCGTCGATCCGCTGACTCGGGGACGAGGCCGGGTGGCGACGTAGAAGGTGTCCTGGAGCATCCGCGCCGGATGTCCGGGCGGGTGGTTGAGCGCGGTGAAGTTGTAGTAGTCGTGCTCGACCTCGGGGCCCTCCATCACCCGGTAGCCGAGGCCGACCATCACGTCCTCGATCTGCCGCGTCGTGCGCGTGATCAGGTGCAGGTGCCCGACCGGCGAGCGGCGGCGCGCCGGGCAGGGTGACGTCGATCGCGGTCGCGGTCGAGGCGCGCCTCGAGCTCCGCCGCGTCGAGCTCGGCGGCCCGCTGCCTCGAGCCGCTGCCTCGAGCTCGACCCGGGCGCTGGTTCGCGGCGCTTGCCGACCGGCCCCCGCTCCTCCGCGGGCAGCTCGGCGATCCCCCGCAGGATCCCGGTCAGCTCGGCCTTGCGGCCCAGGTAGCGGACCCGCAGCTCCTCGAGCTCGGCGGTGCCGGCGGCGGCGCCGATCGCGGCCTCCGCCTCGCTCCTGATCTCCTCGATCCGCTCAAGCATTGCGCCGCGCCTCCCGCATGCGCGGGCGACGATATCCGCGGTCGGCCCCGCCACGTGCTCGCAGGCGATCGCGGCGGCGGCCGCGACGTTCAGCGACTCGGCGCCGCCGGGCCGCAGCGGGATCGTCACCCGCTCTCGCAGTGCGCTCGAGCACCGCGCTCCGGGAGCCCCGTCGCGCTCGGCGCCGAGGCAGACCGTCGCGGCCGCGGCCGAGCGGCTGGAGCGGGGCTCGCCGCCGTGGGCGACCAGCGCCGACCCGGGGCTGCGGCGTCTCCTCGATCGCCGCCCGGACCGGCGGGCAGGCGAAGATCGCGCCCATGCTCGCCCGCACCGCCTTCGGCGAGTAGGGATCGGCGCAGCTCGCGGCCCGAGGGCGACCGTGCCGTCGAGCAGGGCGTCGCGCCGTGCGCACGATCGCGCCGACGTTTCCCGGGGTCGCCGACCGCGTGCAGGTAGACGCACGATCCGCCTCGGCGCCGCTCGTCCCCGGCGCTGCGGCCAGACGGCGATCGCCCGCGTGCCCGGACCCGAGCGCCGAGACCGCGCCGAGCAGCTCCGGCTCGACCTCCTCGCCCCCGAGGCCGCTGCCGGCGGCGCTGAGCAGCAGCCTCGGCTCGGCGCCGGCCGCGAGCCCCGCGTCGAGCAGGTCCTCGCCCTCGGTGACGAAGAGGCCCTCGCGCTCGCGGTGCTTGCGCTCGGCAGCTGGCGGACCAGCTTCAGCTTCTCGTTGTGGGGGCTGGCGATCATCTTCGGTTCTGTTTCTTTTCCTGGTTTCCTTCTCCTCGACGCAAAAAAAGGCGGGCCGTTCGACGGCCCGCCCGGGAGAGTGAGAGTCTGGGTCGCGGCTAGGCGGCCGCACCCTCCCGGGCAAGCTCCACGAATCGGCGAAACGCCTCGCGGTCGTTGACCGCGATGTCGGCGAGCATCTTGCGGTTCACCTCGACCCCGGCCTTGCCGAGGCCGTGGATCAGCTCCGAGTAGCTCATGCCCTCGAGCCGCGCGGCGGCGTTGATGCGGGTGATCCAGAGGCGGCGGAACTCGCGCTTGCGGTTGCGCCGGTCGCGGTAGGCGTACATCCCCGAGCGCTGCACCTGCTCTTTGGCGAACCGGTAGGAGGAGTGCTTGCGCCCGTAGTAGCCCTTCGCTTCCTTGAGCACCTTGCGGCGCTTCTTCCTGGCGCTGGACCGAGCGCTTGACCCGGCTCACCTCTTGCCTCCGAGCAGCGTCCGGACCCGCTTCTCGTCCGGCTTGGCGATCTCCACCGGACGCGCCATCTGGCGCTTGCGCTTCGGCGACTTTTTCTCGAGGATGTGGCTCGAGTAGGCGCGCCGGCCGCGGAGCTTGCCCTTGGCGGTCTTGCGGAAGCGCTTCTTGGCGCCCGAATGGGTCTTCATCTTCGGCATCGGGTCCGCTATTGAAGCAGACCGGCCCGCGCCCGCGCTTCGCTTACGGCGATCCGGGCGAAACGCAGGGTACTGTGCGCCCGCATGCGCATCGTCTACGTGGTCGGAACCCGGCCCAACGTGGTCAAGATGGCGCCGGTGATCGGCGCCCTGCGCGCGCGGCTGCCCGAGGGCCGCCACACCGTCGTCCACACCGGCCAGCACTACGACCGGCTGATGTCGGAGGTCTTCTTCGAGGAGCTGGGGATGCCCGAGCCCGACCACATGCTCGAAGTCGGCTCCGGCAGCCACGCGCAGCAGACGGCGCGGACGATGGAGCGGCTCGAGCCGGTGCTGCGTGGAGGAGCGCCCCGACCTCGTCATCGTCCCCGGGCGACGTCAACTCGACCCTGGCGGCGGCGCTGACCGCCGCGAAGATGCGGCATTCCCGTCGCCCACGTCGAGTCGGGCCTGCGCAGCTTCGACCGCACGATGCCCGAGGAGCTCAACCGGGTCGTCGCCGACCAGCTCTCCGACCTGCTCTTCCTGCACAGCGACGAGGCGGTCGAGAACCTGCGCGCCGAGGGGATCGCGCGAGGAGCGGATGCAGCTTCGTCGGCAACACGATGATCGACACCCTCGTCGCCCTCGAAGGCCGCTTCCGCGAGCTGGGCGACGGCGGCGCGCCTCGGGGTCGAGCCCGGCGGCTTCGTGCTCGTCACCCTGCACCGGCCGGCGCTCGTCGACGGGCCCCTGCTCGGCGAGACGATCGAGGCGCTGCGACGGCCTGGCCGAGGAGATGCCGGTCGTCTTCCCGGTCCACCCGCGCACGCGCAAGATGATGGAGGCCGAGCTCGAGCGGCCGGCACCCCGGGCTGCTGCTCGGCGAGCCGCTCGGCTACCTCGACTTCCTCTCGCTGATGGCCGACGCCGGCGCGGTGCTCACCGACTCCGGCGGCATCCAGGAGGAGACGACCTACCTCGGCGTCCCCTGCTTCACCCTGCGCGACAACACCGAGCGGCCGGTCACGATCCGGGCCGGGACCAACACCCTGCTCGGCCTCGACCCCGGCGCGATCGCGCAGGATCCCGGCGGCTCTGGCCGAGCGGGGCGAGGCGCCGCGGCAGCCCGCCCCCGCTCTGGGACGGCCACGCGGCGGAGCGGATCGCCGAGGTCGTCGCCGCGCGAGCCTAGCCCTCGGCGTCGCCGCCGTCCTGCTTCTTGCCGCTGCCCTTGCCGGGGGCGAGCAGCATGCTCATGTTGCGGCCTTCCTGGAGCGGCTCGGACTCGATCACCGCGAGCCCGTCGAGGTCCTCGAAGAGCCGCTGGAGGAGGTCCCGGCCGCGCTCCGGGTGGGCCTGCTCGCGGCCGCGGAACATGATCGTGACCTTGACCTTGTCCTGGTGGTTGAGGAAGCGTTCGACGTGGCCCTTCTTGGTTTCGTAGTCGTGGTCAGCGATCTTCGGCCGCAGCTTGATCTCGCGGACGTTGACCTGCTGCTGGTGCTTGCGGGCCTGCTTCTGCTTCTGCTCCTGCTCGTACTTGTACTTCGAGTAGTCGAGCAGGCGGGTGACCGGCGGCTTCGAGTTGGGGGCGACCTCGACCAGGTCGAGGTCGGCGTCCTGGGCCTTGCGCAGGGCGTCCTGGGTGTCGACGATCCCGAGCTGCTCGCCGTCGGCGCCGATCAGGCGCACCTGAGGCACGCGGATGCGCTCGTTGATCCGAGTGGTGTCGCGCTCTGGGAGGCGCCGGTCGAACCTGCGAGGGACCGGCACTATCGAGAGGTGCGGAGAGACGTCAAGGGTGCGAGAGGTAGCTCAAGTTGCCGCAGTATAGAGGGAGGCGCCCAGGGCGCAAGCTGCTCAGCCTCGCTCACTCTCGCCTCGTACCCGCTCGGCGAACTCCGCAATCGCCATCGCCCCCAGCTCGCCCTCCTCGTGGGCGCGGACCGCGACGGAGCCGCCCTCCTGCTCGCGGTCGCCGACCACGAGCATGTAGGGGTACGCGGCCCAGCTCGGCGTCGCGGATCTTCTTGCCGACCGACTCCGAGCGCAGGTCGGAGCCGACCCGGAGCCCCGGCCGCGCGCAGCTCGGCGACGACCCGCTCGGCGTACGCTGGTGGCGGTCGGCGACCGGCAGGACGATCGCCTGCACCGGCGCCAGCCAGACCGGGAAGCGGCCGGCGTAGTGCTCGATCAGGATTCCGGCGAAGCGCTCCATCGAGCCGAGCAGGGCGCGGTGGATCATCACGGGGCGGTGCCGGCGCGTCGTCGGCGTCGGTGTAGGAGAGGTCGAAGCGCTCGGGCATGAAGAAGTCGAACTGGCAGGTGCCGCACTGCCAGGAGCGGCCGAGGGCGTCGGTGACGTGGAAGTCGATCTTCGGCCCGTAGAAGGCCCCGTCGCCCGGGTTGAGCTGGTACTCGCGCCCCTGGGCCTCGAGCGCCTCGCGCAGCGCCGCCTTCGGCCTGCTCCCACTGCTCGGCGCTGCCGATCGACTTCTCCGGGCGGGTCGAGAGCTCGACCCGGACGTCGTCGAAGCCGAAGCGCGCGTAGAGCTCGTCGATCGCCTCGCAGATCGCCGTCACCTCGTCGGTGATCTGCTCCGGGGTGCAGTAGACGTGGGCGTCGTCCTGGGTGAAGGCGCGGACCCGTAGCAGGCCGTGCAGGACGCCCTCGCGCTCGGCGCGGCTGACCTGGCCGAACTCGGCGATGCCGCAGCGGCAGCTCGCGGTAGGAGTGGCGCTCGGAGCCGAAGACGAGGCAGGCGCCGGGGCAGTTCATCGGCCGGATCGCGATACGCGCGCTCGCCCGACGACGTGAAGTACATGTTCTCGCGGTAGTTGTCGTAGTGGCCGGAGCGGTGCCAGAGCTCGTCGTCCATCACCTCGCGGCGTCTTGATCTCCTCGTAGCCGCGCTTGTCGAGCTGGTCCTGGACCTCGGCCTCGATCAGGCGCAGCAGGGTCGTCCCGTTGGTCGAGCCAGAAGGGCATTCCGGGCGCCTCCTCGCGGAGCATGAAGAGGCCGAGCTGGGGACCGAGCCGGCGGTGGTCGCGGGCCTTCGCCTGCTCGATCCGCTCGAGGTGGGCGGCGAGGTCCTTCTTCGAGAAGAAGGCGGTGCCGTAGATCCGGGTCAGCATCTGGCGCGCTCTCGTCGCCGCGCCAGTAGGCGCCGGCGACCGAGTTCAGCTTGATCGCCTTGATCCGCCCCGTATCGGGCCCGTGAGGGCCACGGCAGAGATCCTCGAAGGGGCCGTTGCGGTAGAGGGAGACCGTCTCGACGCCTTCGTCGGCGATCAGGTCCTCGATCAGCTCGACCTTGTAGTCCTCGCCCTGGCGCCTTGAAGATCTCGATCGCCTCGGCGACGGGGACGTCGCGGCGGCTGAACTCCTCGGCGGCGGAGATGTGGGCGCGCATCGCCTCCTCGATCGGCTCCAGGTCGGCCTCGGTGACCCTGACCTCCGGCGGGAACTCGAAGTCGTAGTAGAAGCCGTTCTCGATCGCCGGGCCGATCGTCACCTTCGTCCCCGGGTAGAGCTCCTGCACCGCCTCGGCCATCACGTGGGCGGCGTCGTGGCGGATCAGGTCGAGCGCCTCGGGGTCGCGGTCGGTGACGATCCCGATCTCGGCACCGTCGGGCAGTGGCGCGGCGAGGTCGCGCAGCTCGCCGTCGACGCGGATCGCCAGCGCCGCCTTGGCCAGCCCCGGGCCGATCGCCGCCGCCGCGTCGGCGCCGCTGGCCCCGTCGGCCAGCTCCAGCGGCTTGCCGTCGGGCAGCTTGACCGTGGTCTCTGCTCGGCCTCCATGCGCGGCCATGCTACCCGCGCCCGTCCCTCTCGCCACCTGCAGAGCGCACTTTTGCCCGCATAGCGGGAAGAAGCGCGCTCTCGCTCCCGAGGCCTCAGCGGGCCGGGCCCTGACGGGCCTGGCGGACGGCGATCAGGGGGCACCGGCCTGGGCGTCGGGGGCGCGCGCGGGCTTCCCAGAGCAGATAGGGATCGGCGTCGCGGCGCAGGCGCATGCCCCGGTAGGGCGGCCGCCCTGGCCCGCCTTCGGTAATCGACGAAGCGGACGCCGGCCGGGGGCCTCCTCCCGACGCCGCCGACCCCGGCGGCTTCGGAGGCGGAGGCGACGCAGACCCGGCCGCCGCGCAGCTCCCAGACGACGTAGCGCTCGCCCTGTTCGTCCTCGAGCAGGCGGTCGGAGGCGAGCACCAGGGTCGAGCCGGCAGCCACCAGCGGGCGGAGCTCGGTCAGCGCCGGCGAGTAGGCGCTCGGGCCGACGGGCGCGTTGGCCAGCGCCAGCAGCGAGCAGCCACCGGCGGCGAGCAGGAATAGGAGGCCCACCGGACGGCGCAGCAGGGGCAGGAGGATGACGAGGGCGGCGATCGGCGCGGCGACCTCGATCGCCTTGGCCGCCGTGTAGGGGGTGCCCTCCGCCCTGGCCGCTGCGTAGACGACGACGACCGCCCCCAGGCCCGCGAGCGCGGGCGTCTCCCGGCGGCGCCAGCAGAGCAGCCGCGCCGTAGAGCAGGAGGATCGCGCCGAAGGCGGCGCCGAGGTAATAGCCGAGAGCGGGCACGGCGCCGTCGCCGGGCGCCAGGCGGAAGTCGCCCGAGGGCCAGATGCCGAGAGCCTCGAAGGGCGAGACCTGGCCGAAGAGGTTGCCGAGCCCGGGCCCGTTCGGGTCGAAGGTCTCGAAGTTGCGGAACTCGACCATGCGGCCCAGCTCAGGAGCAACGAGGATGAGGAAGGCGAGCGCCGCGAGGAGCGCGGAGCGCCATGGCGCCGGCCGGCCGGGCTCGCGGCGCCGTCGCGAAGGCAGCCAAGCGCCATGCCAGAGCGCCGCGGCCGCCGCGAGCCAGGCGAGGCCGGGGTAGCCATAGATGTAGACGGAGCCGGCCGCGACGAGGGCGGCGGGGACGAAGCGCAGAGGCGCTTCGCGCCAGGAGCCGTTGCCGCCGCCTCGCGCACGGCGAGGACGAAGGCGAGGACGAAGAGCGCCTGCATCGTCTCCTTGAAGGCTCCCTGGGCAAAGTAAGAGGCGACCACGTAGGCCAGCCCGACGACGAGCGCCGCCGCGACTCGCCGCGCCGAGCGGCGCCCGTCGAAGGCGCGCCAGCGCGGTCAGGCAGGAGAGGACGGCGACCGCAATCATGAGCCCGTCGAAGCCCTGGACGAGGCCGACCCCGAGCGCCCTTGTCGAGGGCGACGACGATCGAGTGCGGCCCGAGCGGGTAGCCCTGGCGCGAGCAGCTCGGAGCCCTGGCCGTCGGCGAGCCGGTCGGCGGTCAGCAGGTGCTGGGACATGTCCGGGTTGAAGCCCGTGCCGAGGATCCCGAAGTGGCCTTCGACCGACGAACGGCAGCGATGCGGCAAGCAGGGCGACGGCCCCCGGCGACGCCCGAGCCGAGATCCCGCCGCGGTCCCACTCCAGCCGCCAGCGCAGGAAGACGACCGCGGCCGCGGTGACGAGGATGACGGCGGTCGGCGCAGATCGCCCCGTCGCCGGGCAGCCGCACGGTCCCCCAGCAGACGACGCAGAGCAGGGCGAGGCCGACCGCCGGCGAGACCCAGGACCAGCGTCGCGACCCGCAGAGGGCGATCGCCGCCTGCCCGATCGCGATCGAGGAGGCGCAGACCGCGCGTGTCGCCGCGTAGGTGCCGATCATCGCGGCGGGCCTAGACGTCATGGGCGTTACTGGGCTCGAACCAGTGACCTCCGGCTTGTCGAGCTGGCGCTCTCCCAACTGAGCTATACGCCCTGGGGCGCCGGAATCTAGCAGCGGGGCGATTGCCGGGCACTCCTCCTCGCGCGCCGGCTTAAAGGATCCGCCTGCAAGTGTCGATGCAGGGCGCGAAACAATTTCGCCTCCCTGGTGTTTTATTAAACCGCGGGACCGACGAGCCAGGGGAGCAAGCTTCAACTGGTGGCACGTCCTTCGGAATCAAAGGGCCCCTAACGGGGCCCTTTTTCCATCTCACGCCCTCACTTGACGCCCTGTCGGCGCCCCGCCTAGGCTGCGCCCGTGGGCGAGCCCCCTCCTCCGTCGACCGCGCCGCTCTGGACCTGCTCGAGCAGCGGATGTGGGGCGGGATCTGGGAGGGAACGGCTCCGCGGTTGGCGGCCGAGCACGGAGTCCAGGTGCGCCGCTTCGGCCCCGTCCAGGCGACCGCGTGCTCCGACCTGCCGGAAACGCCGTGGATCAACCTGGTCCTCGGCGCGGCGGCGCCGGGGGCCGTCGAGGACGGGAGCCTCGCCGCGGCCGTCGGGTGGTTGGCCGAGGTCGGGATCGAGCACTACGTGCCGGTCACTCCGGGCCTCGCCGACAGCGCCCGAGCGCAGCGCTGGCTGGAGTCGAACGGCTACCGGCCCGGATACGGATGGATGAAGTTCGTCCGCGACACCTCACCGCCCGAGGCGCCTCCGCCGTCGGGCCCGGAGGTGGTCGAGCTGGGCAATGGCGAGGGCGCCGCCTTCGCCTCGATCGTCGCCGAGGGGTTCGGGCTGCCGGCGTGGGCGGCGGGCCTGTTCGCCGAGCTGCCCGGCCGCGACGGCTGGCGCTGCTACCTGGCGTCGGTCGACGGTGAGCCGGCCGGCACCGCGGCGATGGTGGTCGAGGACGGCATCGCCGAGCTCGGGTTTGCCGCGACGCTCGCCCCCGCGCGCGGGATGGGCTGCCAGAACGCCCTTCTCCACAGGCGGATCGTCGATGCAGGCGCGGCCGGTTGCCACACTCTCCTGGTCGAGACCGGGGAACGGCTGCCGGACCGCCCCTCGGCGAGCTACCGCAACATCCTCCGCGCGGGATTCGCCGAGGCCTACCCGCGCCCCAACTGGCAGCAGGCCCGCGACTAGTCTCAGTCGCCGGCGGGAACCAGCAGAACCGAGCAGGGTGCGTCGCTGACGATCCGCTCGCTGACGCTGCCCAGCGCCCTGATCCCCCGCAGGCCGTGCCGGCCGGCGACGATCAGCGAGGAACCCGTCTCGCTCGCCGCGGCGACTATCTCCTTGTTCGCCTGGCCGTCCCGTCTCTCCAAGGGCGGCTCACGGCCCGTCGTCTCGGCGATCTCGGCCCGCTGGGCCTCGAGGGCCTCCTCGTCGACGTCGTGCTTTCCGTCGGCAACGTGGACGGTGGAAAGCTCGGCCCCGAAGGCGGCGGCGAGAGCCGCGGCCGAGCGGGCCGGGGCCCAGGAGCCCTCCGAGCCGTCGCTGGCGAGCAGGATCCGCATCGGGAACGCCTCGTCGGGCGCCTCGCGGGCGATCAGGAGTGTCCCCTCCGCCTTGTGCGCGGCTTTGCTCGCGGTACTGCCGAAGAGGATCCCCGAGGCCCGCGAGTGGCCGTGCGTCCCCAGCACGAGCAGGTCGTATTCGCGGCTTTCGGGGAGCAGCACGTCCGATGCGTATTTCGCCTCGCGCAGCTCATAGGAGGCGGAGACCCCGGCGTCGCCGGCCAGCTTCGCCGCCTCCTCGAGCGCTCCCTGGAGCGAGCCCTTGTGGTAGTCGGGGCCGAGTTCGAAGCTCGTGTAGACGGCGGTGAACTGGAGGTCTCCCCCCTTCCCGGCCAGCGCTATCGCCTGCCGGGCGGCCTCGGTGCTGGAAGGGTTCCCTTCCACCCCGCAGAGAATTCTCCTGAACGGCGCCTCCACCTCTCTCACCAGCGCGCAACCCTAACCGAGATCATCTCCCCGCGCGGCCGGGTTCCGGCGCTAGGGTGGCGGCGTGAAGACGCGGGTTCTGAGCAGGTCCGGGTACGAGAAGGAGCTCGGGCGGATGCAGGAGGAGTTGGTTCACCTGCAGAACTGGATCGTCGAGAAGGGCCTCAAGGTGGTCGTCGTCTTCGAGGGCCGCGACACGGCCGGAAAGGGTGGCGTGATCCGGCGAATCACCGAACGGACGAACCCACGAGTCGTCCGCTCCGTGGCCCTCGGCGCGCCCAGCGACCGGGAGCGGACGCAGTGGTACTTCCAGCGCTACGTCGCCCACCTGCCCGCCGCCGGTGAGATGGTCCTCTTCGACCGCAGCTGGTACAACCGCGCCGGGGTCGAGCGGGTGATGGGGTACTGCACCGACGCCGAGTACGAGGAGTTCATGCGGACCTGCCCCCAGTTCGAGCGGATCATCAAGGGCTCGGGCATCGTCCTGGTCAAGTACTGGCTATCGATCAGCGACGAGGAGCAGGAGCGGCGCTTCCAGGCGCGGCTCGATGACCCGGCCAAGCGCTGGAAGCTGAGTCCCGTGGACGTGGAGGCGAGGGCCCGGTGGGTCGACTACGCCGAGGCGAAGGACGAGATGTTCGCCTACACGGACACCAAGGACTCTCCCTGGTATGTGGTCGAGGCCGACGACAAGCGGACGGCGCGCCTCAACCTGATCTCCCACCTGCTCGAACAGATCCCCTACGAGCGGATCGACCAGGAGGACATCGAGCTGCCCGAGCGCCAGCAGCGTGCCTACGTGCGGCCCCCCGCCGAGACCCAGACCTTCGTGCCCGAGCGCTACCGGGTCGAGTGAGCGCCGCTCAGCCGGCGGCCGAGACGAGGCCGGACTCGCGCGCCCAGGAGGCGATCGCCTCGCCGATCCGAGCCCCGCTGTCCTCCTGGACGAAGTGCAGGCCGGGGACGGTCACCTCGGCCTGGTTTGGCCAGCCCCGGCAGGTCTCCCGCTGCGGCCCCGTGAGGATCGCGCCGGGCTCGGCATTGACGAACAGCTTGGCGACCTGGGAGGAGCCCAGCCACTCGGCGTAGCGCGCCGCGATCTCCACCACGTCGGCGGGCTCGCCGTCGATCGGCAGCTGGCGCGGCCAGCTCAGCGTCGGCCGTCGGCCCTCCCCCGGCTGTGCGAACGGCCGCCGGTACTCCTCCATCTCGGCTTCGGTCAGGTCGCGCATGATGCTGGAGGGCAGGATCCGCTCGACGAAGAAGTTGCCCTCGAGGACGAGCTCCTCTCCTTCCGGGGAGCGCATCCGCTGGAAGGCGTTGCGCGCCGCCTCGGGCCACTCCTCCCAGGTCAGCGGTCGCACGATCGCCTCCATGTAGGCGATGCCGGCGACCCGATCCGGGTTTCGACGCGCCCAGTCGAATCCCAGGCCCGAGCCCCAGTCGTGGACGACGAGCACGACCCGCTCGGGCAGCTCGACCGCATCGAGGAGGCCGTCGAGGTAGCGCCGATGCTCGCTGAACGAGTAGGAGCCGGGGCCGGGATCCGGCAGCTTCGCCGAGTCCCCCATCCCGATCAGGTCGGGCGCGACGCAGCGGCCGAGCTCGACCAGCGGCGGAAGCACCTCGCGCCACAGATAGGCGGACGTCGGATTGCCGTGCAACAGCAGGAAGCCCGGCTCCCGCGGCGCCGACGTCGACGTATGCCATCTCCAGCCCGTCGACGTCGGCGCGCGCTTTCCCGGGCAGGGAGCTCGCCGCCACCGCTACTTGACTCCGACCACGTCAATGCCCCCGGAGTTGGCGATCGCGCCTGCGCCGGCTTTGCATTCAACTTCGGTGCCGAGGAAGAGCGAGTGGTTGACGGGGACGTCGTTCTGGAAGCGCACCGAGCCGAGGTACGGCCCGATGTTGATCCGGGCGTTGACCTGGCCGCCCGCTTTGTCTTCCACGACCCCGAAGCCGACCACGTTCGTCTCGTCGGGTTCGGCTGGATTGGCGGGGTCGATCACGATGAAGCCATGCGCCGACCGCGGTGGCGCGCAGGTCGGGAGGAACGTCAGGTCGACCGCCCCGTAGTAGACATCGTCCCGGCCGGGTTCCTGCGTGTAGACGTTGTTCTGGAGCGGGTAGACCAGCGTGCTTTCGTTCGGCAGGCCCTGGGCGACGCTGCCCCGCGCCTCGTGCACGATGCGCCCGAACGGTGTGCTCGACGCGTTGATGTCGCTGCCGGTCACCGTGCCGTCCGCGATCTTCGCGCTGTTGATCGAGTCGTTCTTGATTTTGTTCCTGACGACCGAGCCGCCGCGGATCTTGTGGGTGACGACCGAGTTCTTCTTGATTTTGTTCTTGGTGACCGCGTTGCCCTTCAGCTGAGTGGTCCCGACGGACTTCTTCTTCAGCTCCCTGGTGCCGACGCTGTTCTTCGGCAGGTTGACGGCGGCATAGGCGCTGCCGCCGATGGCGACGAACAGCGCCAGGTACGCGGCCACGGTCGAATGGCTCGGCAGTTCGAGCTTGCTGCGCTTCCGCATTTGAGACACACCCCCTGGGTCTTTTTTCCAACGGGCCCGCGCCGGACCGGACGCGGTCCCTGGAACGCACGCTAGGCCAGCCGCCGGACGCGGTCAAGGAAGCTGGACCATAGGCTCCCGGCGTTGAGCACGCCCATGGCACCGAGGAAGTCGGCCTACCACCCGCGCAGCCATGCGCGGCGCAGGCGCGGCGCCAAGCTGCTCGGCCTCAGGGAGGCGAGCGCGATGGCGATCGGCGGGATGATCGGCGGCGGGATCTTCAGCGTCCTCGGGGTGACCATCGACCTCGCCGGCCACCTCGCGTTCGCGACCTTCCTGCTCGGCGGCGCGGTCGCCGCCCTCACCGCGCACGCCTACTCCCGCCTCGCCCTGCGCTCGGAACGGGCGGGCGGCCCGTTCACCTACCTGCGGGAGGAGGGCCACCCCGGCCCCGCCGCCTGGGTCGCCTGGATGCTGATCGTCGGCTACGTGTTCGCGCTCGCCGTCTACGCGTTCACGTTCGGCCACTACCTCGCGAACGTGCTCCACGCTCCCGTCCTCGTCGCGCGACTCGCGGGGGTCGGGGTCCTCGGCCTGTTCATCGCCATCAACGTGCGCGGGGTCACCACCTCGGGCCTGACCGAGGACGTCGTCGTCGGCGTCAAGCTCCTGGTGCTCGGCGGGTTCGCCCTGATCGGCCTCGCGATGCTCTCGCCCTCGCGCCTCAGCCCGCTCGACAACGAAGGGATCGCCGGGGTCTTCCTCGGCGCCTCGGTGATCTTCGTCGCCTACGAGGGGTTCGAGCTCCTCCCCTACGACTACGACGACCTCGACCGGCCACGGCGCACCCTGCCCCGCGCGCTCTACCTCTCGGTCGGCATCGTCGTCCTCGTCTACGTCGCGGTGACCCTGGCCTCGCAGATGCTGCTGCCCGACTCGACGATCGCCGCCAAGAAGGAGGTCGCCTTCGCGCTCGTCGGCGAAGAGGCGCTGGGGACGGCCGGGCTCTGGGCGGCCACCGTCGGAGCGATCTTCTCGACCAGCTCGGCGATCAACGCAACCCTGTTCTCGACCGCGCGCCTGGTCCGCGACGTCAGCGCCGCCCGCGAGCTGCCGGCGGCGCTGGGCCGAGAGCGGGCCGGCATCCCCGCCGGCGCGATCGTCTGGATCGCCGTCCTCGGCGCCGCGTTCTCCCTGCTGCCGGGGATCACCGAGATCGTCTCCTTCGGCTCCCTCACCTTCCTCCTCGTGTTCGGCCTGATCAACCTGCTCCACGCCCGTCACACGGCGGTGCCCGGCTGGGACCGCTCGCTCGCCTACCTGGGCGGCGCCGGCTGCTTCCTCGCGTCCGGCGCGCTCGTCTACTACCTCGCCCGCTGGGACGTCGCCGGGCTCGCCCTGATCGCCGGGTGCCTCCTCGTGATCGCCGGCGGCCGAGTCGTGTTCTTGAGGGCTCGCGGGGGGCTCGCCTAGACTCGTCCGATGGCGTTCGCTCCTCCCGCCCGCCATCTGCTCCGCGCCAGGGACCTCGCCGACGCGCGCTATGCGGAGCCGATCGAGGTGGAGGACATGGCGCGCGCCGCCGGGCTTTCGCGGGCGCACTTCAGCCGCGAGTTCAGGCGCGCCTTCGGCGAGCCGCCCCGCTCCTACCTGCTCACCCGCCGCCTCGAGCGGGCCGCCGCCCTGCTCCGAACCACCGATCGCTCGGTCGCCGACGTCTGCCTCTCGGTCGGGCTCCTCGGGATCGGCTCCTTCACCACCAGCTTCAAGCGCAACTTCGGGATGACGCCGACCGAGTACCGCGCCGCCCATCCGCCTGCGTCCGCGCACGCGGTCGTGCCCGGCTGCATCGTCCGCGCCTACGGCCGGCCGAAACGCCGCACGTTTCGAGAAGACGGGGAGCCGGCCCGGGCCTAGCATCGCGCCAAGGTCAACTTCGACAGGAGGAAATCCGATGATCAGGATCGCAAACGCCCATCTCTGGGTCCACGACCAGGAGGAGGCCCTCGCCTTCTACACCGGGAAGCTCGGCTTCGAGGTGCGCGCCGACGTCACCCTGCCCGAGCTCGGCGACTTCCGCTGGCTCACGGTCGGCCCACCCGGCCAGGAGGACGTCTCGATCGTGCTGATGGCGATCCCCGGCGAGCCGGTGATGGACGCCGAGACGAGCGAGCAGGTGCGGCAGCTGATGGCGAAGGGGTTCGCCGGGACGGTCTTCCTCACGACCGCCGACTGCCGGGCCAGCTACGAGGAGCTGCGGGACAGGGGGGTCGAGTTCACCGAGGCGCCGGAAGAGAGGCCCTACGGCATCGACTCAGGTTTCCGCGATCCCTCCGGAAACAGCATCCGCCTCACCGAGGTGCGACTGCCGGCCCAGGTCTGAGCCGGACAGCTGCGGAGCGCCCGGATGGAGATTGGGCTGAGGGAGGTGGGCAGGGTCGAGTCCGAGCTGCTCGACCCCGCCTCCGCCCCCAAGCAGGGTGACGAGGGCGCACCCGGGGCCTGGCTGGTCTTCGAGCCCGAGGTCGCGGAGTGCCTCACGGGCATCGATGTGGGCGACTCGCTCGAGCTGCTCACCTGGCTGCACAGGGCCGACCGCGACGTCCGCACCGTCCACCCACGGGGCGACCCGGCCCGCGAGCCCCGGGGGGTGTTCGCCACCAGATCGCCGCACCGCCCCAACCCGATCGGCCTTCATCGCGTCGAGGTCGAGGCGGTCGAGGGCCTGCGGCTGCGGGTCTCCGGGCTCGAGGCCGTGGACGGGACCCCGATCATCGATGTGAAGCCGGCCCTTGGGCCGGATCGCTGAGAGGGCACCGGCGACGACACGAGTTGGGCGGCGAATTCGCCGGTGCGGGGGCTTGCGGATCCTGGCCGACCCGGCCTAGGATTGGCGATGGCCGGAGATCGCGAGCGGCCGCCGGAGCCGGGCGAAGCCGGCAGCCCGCACCCGCGCCCCAACTGGACCGCGGCACGCGTGACCGGCCTCGTCTTCACGGCGATCGGCGGGTTGATCGGCCTCGCCCTCCTGATCGGCGGCATCGCGGTGCTCGCCGCCTACGCCTTCGGCCGCGACGACGACGGCTACTTCACGTCGGACCGCAAGGAGCTGAGGAGCAGCGGCTACGCGATCACCAGCGGGGACATCGATCTCGGGGCGGACGAATTCGACTGGGCCCCGGACGACGTTCTCGGCAAGGTCCGGCTCCAGGTCGCGAGCGGGAATGGGAAATCAATCTTCGTCGGCATCGGCTCCGACGAAGACGTTCATCGCTATCTCGCGGGCGTCGCCCACGGCGAGCTGGTCGACTTCGATGGCCGGCGGCCCGAGCTCGAACCGCACGCCGGCGGCCGGCCACGGGCGCCTCCCGGCGGGAGGCGCTTCTGGGTCGCCAAGGCAGAAGGCACCGGCGAGCAGGCGGTCGCCTGGGACGCCGAGTTCGGCCGCTGGACCGCCGTGGTGATGAACGCCGATGGCACCAGGGCCGTCGACGTCGAGGCCGATGCGGGGATCAGGCTAGGCTGGGTGGCCTGGGCCGGACTGGGGATGCTCGTCATCGGCCTGCTGATGACCGCCGGGGCCGTGATCGTCGTCCTCCTGATCGGTCGGCGCGCGAGCGCCGACCGGACGACGGCCTGAAGCCGATCTGGCCGCCGTGCCAGCCGGGGCGGATTCCGCCCCGTGGCGCGGGCTTTACCAAGAGGTAATCGACCTCCGTACCCGCTCGCCCTAGAGTCGCTCGAGATGGCCACGGCTCAATCGCACCCCCTGGTCGGGGCGCTTCTGCGGCAGTGGCGCGAGCGACGGCGGGTGACCCAGCTCGACCTCGCGCTGGAGGCGGGCGTCTCGGCTCGGCATCTCAGCTTCGTCGAGACGGGTCGCTCGAGGCCCGGCCGCGAGATGCTCCTGCGGGTCCTCGAGCAGCTCGACGTTCCCTTCCGCGAGCAGAACCGACTCCTGCTCGCCGCCGGCCATGCTCCCGCCTTCCCGGAACGCTCCCTGCAGGACCCGGACCTGACGCCGGTGCGGGAGGCCCTCGACCTGGCCCTCTCCGGGCACGAGCCCTACCCGGCGGTCGCCGTCGATCGCCTCTGGAACCTGATCGCCGCCAACTCGGCGATGGTCGGGTTGACCGAGTCCGCGGACATCGACCCCGCGCTGCTCGAGCCGCCAGTCAACGTGATTCGCCTCGGCCTCCACCCTCGCGGCCTGGGACCCATTTTCGTCAACCTCGGCGAGTGGCATGCGCACTGGCTCAGGCATCTCGGGCGCCAGCTCGAGCAGACCGGCGACGAGCGGCTCGCCGTGCTGATCGCTGAGGTCGCCGACTACCCCGTCCCCGAAGCAGAGCAGGGCGCCGAGTCCGGGTCCCCGACCTCCGAGATGCTCGGCCCGGTCAGGGTGCGCGTCCCCGGGGGCGGCGAGCTCGCCTTCTTCGGCATGTTCGCCGGCTTCGACACCCCGTTCGAGGTGACGACCTCGGAGCTGGCGATCGAGCTTCTCTTCCCGGCGGACCGGGAGACCGCCGAGGCGATGCGCCGCAGGGCCCGGTGAGCCGGTCCTTCGACGTGATCGTCGTCGGCGGCCGCTGCGCCGGAGCGCCGCTGGCAAGGATGCTCGCGCTGGCCGGCCTGCGGGTCTGCGTCCTCGACAGGGACCGATTCCCCAGCGACACGCCCTCGACCCACGGGATACAGCCGGTCGGCGTACGGGTCCTCGAGCGGATCGGGGTCCTCGACTCCGTCCTCGAGCTGGCACCGCCGCTCGATCGCCTGCGAATGGTCTTCGACGACGTGGAGACCACGGTGCCGGACGTCGTCGCCGTCACCGGCGCGCCGCTGGTCAGCGTGCGCCGCATCGCGCTCGACGAGGTGCTCCTCGATGCCGCCGCCGAGGCCGGAGCCCAGATCCGCACCGGGACCGCGGTGACGGGCCTTGTCACGGAGCGCGGTCGCGTCGCCGGCGTCACGACGCGCGCCGGAGAGCTCCGCGCCCCGCTCGTCGTCGGCGCCGACGGCGCTCGCTCCGCGGTGGCGAGGATGGCCGGCGCCGGCGAGTATCACCCCACTCGCAACGGCAGGGTCTTCCTCTGGGCCTACCACGAAGCCGATCCGACCGACGGTGAGATGTGGATCGGCAAGCTCGGCGACCACGCCTATCTGGTGATGCCGACTGACGGCGGCCTGACGCTGGTCGCCGCCTGTCCCTCGATCCATCGCCGCGACGCGGTGCGCGCCGATCGGGAGGCCCTCCACGCCGAGGGAGTTCGCGCCTGGCCCGAGCTGCACGAAAGGGTCGCCGGCTCGCCGCGGCGGGGACCCGTCCACACGATGGCGCGAATGCACGGCTTCTTCCGCCGGTCCTCGGGCCCCGGCTGGGCATTGGTCGGCGATGCGGGCCACTTCAAGGACCCGACGCCCGGCCAGGGGATCGCCGACGCGCTTCGCCAGGCGGAGATGCTGGCCGGGGCAATCGTCCGGGGGCTCGGGGGAGGCGGCGCGGACGAGGCCCTGCGCGAGTGGTGGCAGTGGCGCGACGAGGACGCCTGGGAGATGTACTGGTTCGCCCATGACATGGGCGCGGCGGGCCCCACCCCTCCGCTGCGCCGCGAGGCCCAGCGGCTGATCGCCGCCGATACCGACCTGACGGTCGCGATGCTCCGGGTCTTCAACCACGAACTGCGGCCTTCGGAGGCGTTCACGGCGGCGTTCTCGCTGAGGGCGGCGGCCGGGGCGCTGCGCCGGGGCCGCGGTCAGCGCCGCGCGATCGCGCGCGAGGCGGGGGCGACGGCTGTCGACGAGCTCAGACGGCGTCGCATGGCCCGGAGCATGAGGGGCGAGCGGGCATCGCCTTAGCGTTTAGGGCACGAACCTGCCGGGGCGCAGTCTGGGACGCCTGTCGGCGAAACGGCCGGACAGAGAATGGGTGCGGCTCGAAAGCCGCGCCCATCCTCAGCCCACGCTTCGGGTGAAATACCGGTGAACCTCGCCTCTTGGGGCGGCGGTCCTAACCGACTCCCTATTCCTGCGTTGGGCGATGCCCGCAGACGCCGGAGTTGTTCAGCCCGGTTTGAGCCGTCGGTCCCGCCGCGTAGGTCATGAACCGCTCCCTGCTGCCCGAAGTAGCCGAAGGAGCCAGATACAGCCCCGTCGCCACATTGAGCACCAGCAACTTCAGTGGCTTCAGCGCCACCCCTGGATGCTTCAGATGCTCCATGCCGCCGGCCCTCGCCGATCGCGACGAGCTGGGCATTGACGGAGGCGCGGCCCGCGCAGTGCCAAGCAGCTGTCTTTCTGAATCCTTTACCTCCATATCGTGGTTTCAGACGAGACAGAGGGCGCGACTTTCGCGGTTTTGACTCCCGCCCGCCCAGGCGACCAGCTGCAGACGGATGGATCTGGCCTCCTCGCCGGCAACCTAGCCTCTGGCTCCCCGTTCGCCAACTCAACATTCGGCCAAGGCATTATGTATCGGGAGCCTGGCGGTCCTTCGCCTACCATCAGGCGCATGACGATCCAACGTATGGACCACGTCGGCATCGTGGTCGACGA
>CAVQHG010000002.1:0-202487 GCA_963712325.1 uncultured Solirubrobacterales bacterium | reverse complement strand
TTCGGCTCCTCGCAGCTGTCCCAGTTCATGGACCAGACGAACAGCCTCGCCGGCCTCACGCACAGGCGGCGGCTCTCGGCCCTCGGTGCGGGCGGCCTGACCCGTGAGCGAGCTCCGATCGAGGTTCGCGACGTGCACCCGACCCACTACGGCCGGATGTGCCCGATCGAGACCCCGGAGGGCCCGAACATCGGGCTGATCGGCTCGCTCTCCTCCTACGCGGAGGTCTCCGAACACGGATTCGTCACCACCCCGTACCGAGTGGTGGAGGACGGAGTCGTCACCGACAAGATCGTCCACCTCGACGCCACGCAGGAGGAGGACATGGTGATCGCCCAGGCGAACGCCGAGGTCGATCCGAAGACCAGCAAGCTGAAGGGGCCGACCGTTCTCGTGCGCGCCTCCGAGCAGGAGTACGCGACGGCCACCCCCAAGGAGATCGACCTGATGGACGTCTCCCCGACTCAGATCTGGTCGGTGGCGACGGCGCTGATCCCGTTCCTCGAGCACGACGACGCCAACCGGGCGCTGATGGGCTCCAACATGCAGCGCCAGGCGGTGCCCCTGCTGAAGCCCGAGCCGCCCCTGATCGGGACCGGCATGGAGCGCCGCGCCGCGGTCGACACCGGTGACGTCGTGGTCGCCAGGAACGCCGGAGAGGTGACCCACGTCGACTCCGAGTCGATCGTCGTCACCCACGGCAGCAAGAGGGACGAGTACCCGCTGCACAAGTTCATGCGCTCGAACCAGGGCACGATCATCCACCAGCGGGCACTGGTCGACAGCGGCCAGAAGGTGAAGGCGGGCGACGTGCTCGCCGACGGCTCCTCGACCGCGGGCGGTGAGATCGCCCTCGGCAAGAACTGTCTGGTCGCCTTCATGTCCTGGGAGGGCTACAACTTCGAGGACGCGATCATCCTCTCCCAGCGCCTGGTCAAGGACGACGAGCTCACGTCGATCCACATCGAGGAGTACGAGATCGACGCCCGCACGACCAAGCTCGGCGACGAGGAGATCACCCGCGACATCCCCAACCGCTCGGAGGAGAGCCTGCGGAATCTCGACGAGCGCGGCATCGTCCGGGTCGGGGCCGAGGTGACCTCGGGTGACCTGCTGGTCGGCAAGGTGACGCCGAAGGGCGAGACCGAGCTGACCGCCGAGGAGAAGCTGATCCGGGCGATCTTCAAGGAGAAGGCGCGCGAGGTGCGCGACACCTCGCTCAAGGTCCCGCACGGCGAGGGCGGCGTCGTCATCGACGTGCTCACCTTCAGCCGCGACGACGGCGACGACCTGCCGCCCGGCGTCAACGACCTGGTCCGGGTCTACGTGGCGACGAAGCGCAAGATCGCCGAGGGCGACAAGCTCGCCGGCCGTCACGGGAACAAGGGCGTGATCTCGAAGATCGTCCCCGAAGAGGACATGCCGCACCTCGCGGACGGGACGCCGATCGACGTGATCCTCAACCCGCTGGGCGTGCCGAGCCGGATGAACATCGGCCAGATCCTCGAGACCCACCTCGGCTGGGTCGCCGCCAACGGCTGGTACGAGGACGGCTCCGACGCGCGCAGGGAGGCTCACGCCAAGGACGGCGACGGGCGGGTCTACGTCTCCACGCCGGTCTTCGACGGAGCCGGCGTCGAGGACGTCGACGAGGCGCTGATCAAGTGGCAGGAGGAGAACTTCGACGAGCGGGGCATCGACCTCGGCATCGACAAGGGCGCCCAGCCGGGCGCCCGCTGCGCGGGCACCGCGCAGCTGTACAACGGCCGCACCGGCGAGCCCTACGAGGGCAAGGTGACGATCGGCCACATGTACATCCTCAAGCTGCTGCACCTGGTCGACGACAAGATCCACGCCCGCTCGACCGGGCCCTACTCGCTGGTCACCCAGCAGCCTCTGGGCGGCAAGGCGCAGTTCGGCGGGCAGCGCTTCGGCGAGATGGAGGTATGGGCCCTCGAGGCCTACGGCGCGGCCTACACGTTGCAGGAGATGCTCACCGTGAAGTCCGACGACACGGTCGGCCGGGTCAAGGCGTACGAGTCGATCGTCAAGGGGGAGAACATCCCCGAGCCGTCCATCCCGGAGTCGTTCAAAGTCCTGCTCAAGGAGATCCAGAGCCTCTCGCTCGACGCCAACGTCGTCTCCGAGGGCGGCGACGTCGAGGTCGCCGACGACGAGGACGACCTGCTGAAAGCGGCCGAGGAGCTCGGCATGGACCTGACCGGCGTGCGCGCCGACGGCGACGGCGCCGGTGCGGCCGACGAGCAGGAGGAGCAGGAGGTCAAGGAGGGCGAGGGCGGCACGGAAGCCGCGGCAAAGGAATCCAAAGAGGCGAAGGTGGAGGAGTAGGACCGATGATCGACATCAACAATTTCGACGCAATCGAGATCGGGCTCGCCTCCTCGAAGAAGATCCGCTCCTGGAGCTGGGGGGAGGTCACGAAGCCGGAGACGATCAACTACCGGACGCTGAAGCCCGAGAAAGACGGGCTCTTCTGCGAGCGCATCTTCGGCCCGACCAAGGACTGGGAGTGCTACTGCGGCAAGTACAAGCGGGTCCGCTACAAGGGCATCGTCTGCGAGCGCTGCGGCGTCGAGGTGACGCGCTCCAAGGTTCGCCGCGAGCGCATGGGGCACGTCGACCTGGCCGCCCCCGTCTCCCACATCTGGTTCTTCAAGGGCGTGCCGAGCCGGATCGGATACCTGATCGACATGGCTCCGAAGGAGCTCGAGAAGGTCCTCTACTTCGCGGCCTCGATGGTCACCTGGGTCGACGAGGAAGCGCGTGACAAAGACCTCGGCAAACTCGAGAAAGAGGTCAAGAAAGTCACAGACGGCTACGAGTCCGAAAAGCAGAAGCGGACTCAGGAGCTGAGCGAGTCGCTCGAGCGGCGCATCAAGTACCTGGAAGACGGCACCCAGGCCAAGTTCGACGACGAGGACCACATCTGGGCCGACTCGCTGAAAATGACCCAGGCGCAGCTGCGCAAGCTCAAGGACGACGAGCGGGCGAAGATGGTCAAAGAGCTGCGCAAGACGTTCGACGCCGAGATCGCCGACACCGAGGCCTACATCGAAGAGGCGATCGAGCGGATGGACGAGGTCTGGAAGATCTTCACGGAGATGAAGCCCAAGGACGTCGTCAACGACGAGACCGTCTTCCGCGAGCTCAAGGACCGCTTCGGCTCCCCCTTCGGCTGGGGCGAGTACTTCCGCGGCGGGATGGGTGCCGAGGCCGTCCGCGACCTGCTCGAGCAGGTCGACCTGGAGGCCGAATGCGAGGAGCTCGAGCAGGTCATCAACAGCTCCAAAGGCCAGAAACAGGCACGCGCGGTGAAGCGGCTCAAAGTCGCCTCGGCCTTTCTCAACTCGGAGAACAAGCCGGACTGGATGATCCTCGACTGCGTGCCCGTGATCCCACCGGAGCTGCGGCCGATGGTGCAGCTCGACGGCGGCCGCTTCGCGACCTCAGACCTCAATGACCTCTACCGGCGCGTGATCAACCGCAACAACCGGCTGAAAAGGCTGCTGGACCTCGGCGCCCCCGAGATCATCGTCAACAACGAGAAGCGCATGCTCCAGGAGGCCGTCGACGCCCTCTTCGACAACGGCCGCCGCGGGCGCCCGGTGACCGGCCCGGGGAACCGGCCGCTGAAGTCGCTCTCCGACATGCTCAAGGGCAAGCAGGGGCGCTTCCGCCAGAACCTGCTCGGAAAGCGGGTCGACTACTCGGGACGCTCGGTGATCGTCTCCGGCCCGAGCCTGAGGCTGCACCAGTGCGGCCTGCCGAAGCTGATGGCGCTCGAGCTCTTCAAGCCGTTCATCATGGCCCAGCTGGTCGAGCGCAAAGCCGTACAGAACATCAAGGCGGCCAAAAAGATGGTCGAGTCGATGATCCCCGAGGTCTGGGACGTGCTCGAGGAGGTCATCCACGAGCACCCGGTGCTGCTCAACCGGGCGCCGACCCTGCACCGCCTCGGGATCCAGGCCTTCGAGCCGGTGCTGGTCGAGGGCAAGGCGATCCAGGTCCATCCGCTGGTCTGCCACGCCTTCAACGCCGACTTCGACGGGGACCAGATGGCGGTCCACGTGCCGCTCTCCGCCGAGGCGCAGGCAGAGGCGCGGGTGCTGATGCTCTCCTCGAACAACATCCTCTCGCCCGCCCACGGGGCGCCGCTGGCGACGCCGACGCAGGACATGGTGCTGGGCATCTACTACCTCACCTACGGCCCCGACGCCGAGGAGCTGGCGAAGCTCGACGAGAAGCTGAAGTCGGGCAAGGGCGGCGAGCTGAACGGCAGCGCGCCGAAGGTATTCCGCTCCTCGCAGGAGGCAGAGCTCGTCTACGAGAACGGGGGCTGCGGGCTGCATGACCACGCCGAGTACCGGCGGGCCGGGCACGAGCACTTCCTGACCACGGTCGGTCGGATCATCTTCAACGAGAAGATCGAGCGCGCCCTCGCCGATGCGCTCGAGGAGGACTTCGATCCCGAGCAGTTCGAGTTCGTCAACTTCTCGCTGAAGAAGCGCGACGTCAACGAGATGGTCTCCAACCTTGTCGACGCCTACGGGGCGCCGGCGGTCTCCGAGGTTCTCGACGCGTTCAAGGACCTAGGCTTCCACTACGCGAGCCAGGCGGGGATCACGGTCTCCAAGAACAACGTCGTCTCGCCTCCGGACAAGGCGGGGATCCTCGATCGCTACGAGAAGGAGACGGCGGCCATCCAGGGCCAGTACGACGATGGCTACATCACCGCGGAGGAGCGCCACGAGGCGGTCACCGCGCACTGGAACCGGGCCACGGACGAGGTCGCGCAGGCGATGGAGGACAACCTCGACGAACTGAACCCGATCTACATGATGGCCAACTCCGGTGCCCGCGGGTCCTTCAAACAGATCCGCCAGCTGGCCGGGATGCGCGGCCTGATGGCCAATCCGAAAGGCGAAATCATCGAGCGGCCGATCAAGGCCAACTTCATGGAGGGGCTCTCGGTCCTCGAGTACTTCATCTCGACGCACGGCGCCCGAAAGGGCCTCGCCGACACGGCGCTGCGCACCGCCGACTCCGGCTACCTGACCCGGCGCCTGGTCGACGTCGCCCAGGACGTGATCGTGCGCGAAGAGGACTGCAAGACCAAGGACCACATCGAGATGGCCCTGCGCAAGGAGGACGGCTCGGTCAACGACAACCTGGTCGGCCGCATGGCGGCGAAGAAGTTCGAAACCAAGCGCGGCCGCGAGTTGCTCAAGCGCAACCAGCTGATCACCTTCGACGACGTCGAGGAGATCGCGGAGGCGTTCGGCGACGAGGAGGTCAAGGTGCCGATCCGCTCGACGCTGAAGTGCGATGCGGAGACCGGCGTGTGCCGCTCCTGCTACGGGGTCGCCCCGGCGACCGGCTCGATGGTCGACATCGGGGACGCGGTGGGCATCATCGCCGCCCAGTCGATCGGCGAGCCCGGCACGCAGCTGACCATGCGCACCTTCCACACGGGAGGCGTCGCCGGCCAGGACATCACCCAGGGCCTGCCGCGGATCGTCGAGCTCTTCGAGGCGCGCAAGCCCAAGGGGCTGGCGCAGATGGCCGAGGCGGCCGGCAAGGTCTCGGTCGAGGAGACCGACAAGGCCGTGAAAGTGATCGTCACCGAGTCCAGCGGCGAGGAGCACTCGTACAGCTTCCCGCCGCGCACCCGGTTGCACGTCTCCGACGGCGGCAAGGTCGAGGTGGGGGAGCAGCTCAACGAGGGCTCCCTGTACCCGGCCGACCTGCTCAACATCCGCGGCCGCACCGACGTCGAGCTGTATCTCGTCGCCGAGGTGCAGAAGGTCTACCGCGCCCAGGGCGTCGACATCAACGATAAGCACATCGAGCTGATCGCCCGCCAGATGCTGAAGAAGGTGCGGGTCGAGTCGAAGGGCTCCACCAGCCTGCTGCCCGGGCAGCTCGAGGATCGCGGCATCCTCAAGCGCCTCAACAAGCAGACCAAGGACGAGGGCGGCACGCCCGCCAAAGGCGAGGAGGTCATCCTGGGGATCACCAAGGCCTCGCTGGCGACCGAGTCGTTCCTCTCGGCGGCCTCCTTCCAGGAGACGACCAAGGTGCTCACCGACGCGGCCCTGGAGGGCAAGCGCGACCGCCTGGTCGGCCTCAAGGAGAACGTGATCATCGGCAAGCTGATCCCGGCCGCGACCGGCCTCAAGCACTACCGCACGCTCGCGGTCGAGCCCGCGGTGCCGATCGAGGCGCCGAGCGAGGAGGGACTGCTCGACGAGGAGGAGCTCGCCGCCGAGCTCGGCATCGAAGGTGGCGAGGCTCCGGTCGAGAGCTTCGGTCCCTCCTTCGCGGAGGAGCTCGAGGAGCTCGCCCAGGAGATCCAGTCGACCTCGGACGAGTCCTCGAAATCCTGACCTCCTGACGCGAGACCCGCGTCCCACCCGCACTGGCCAGAGCTGGCCTTGGGCCGAGGACGGTGGGACAATCACCTGTCGAGGACGGTGGGACAATCACCTGTGATGGGTGTGCGGGTCGAGGAGCGCATGCGGCACCTCGGGGTGGTGACGGCGGTCGTGCTCGGAGCGATCGCCGTCATCGGCCTGGCGTCGCCGGGCGCCGCCCGGGCCCTCTGCCCCACCGAGACGGCCCACGACTACTCGAGGCCCCTCGCGGGGCTGCCCGGAGCGAGTCCGCTTGCGGCGTCGCGAGGGCAGGTGGGATTTGGGAGGGTCGCCAGGGAACTGCCGTTCGGCCCGCGGGGTCTCATCCTCGGCCGCTCAACGGCCTCGCCGCCGCTGGTCACGGACAGCGGGGACGTCGGCTTCAAACTCTGGTTCAGCCGGCGCACGGCGCACGCCGCGCCGACACTGATGCTGAGATGGCTGGTCACCGCCAAGCTGGCCAGGGTGGACCGGCGCGGCCGATCCCGAAAGGTGCCGACGTTCTCACGCCGGCGGGTGCGGACACTGGGGATGGGCGGCGGCATGACGCCGTTCCCGCTGCGCTTTCGGTTCGAGCCGGGCCTCTACCGGGTTGAAATCGTCTTCCGCAACGGCTCGGGCAGGCGGCTTCACCGTTACGCGGAATATTTCCGCGCACTGCCCGCCCGATCGAATCCCAGACTGATCCTCGATGGACAGGTGCTACGACCCGGGGAGACGGTCTCCGCCGTGGCCGCCGAATACGGTGTCGGCTGGCTCTCCCTCCGCGACTGGTACAGGATCGAGGCGCTGGGAGCCTCCGGCTGGGCCACGGCCCCGATCAATTCCAGGCAGCTCAGCCTGCTGATCCCGGCGGCGAACCTCGGGCCGGGCGAAGCCACCGCCTCCCCGTGCTGGAGCTTCCACATCCCGCCTGGCGCCCCGCCGGGCCGGTATCGCTTCGTGGTCGAAGGCGACTCCTATGCAGGTTCGAGCCGCCGGGCGAGCCTGGGGAAGGGAAATCGGGTCTCGCTCTCCTCCGAGTTCGAGATCCTTCCCGCTGGCTGACACCCCCCTCACCCGGCGCTGAATCTCCACGCCTGCATCTTCGCCTCGGCGGGCGACATCGACGGTTGCGGGACGAGGGTCGGGGACCGATCGGCAGCGGCGTAGGCCATTCCCGCACCGTGCCCATTGGGTAGATTGGCCGCATGGCCAACTCGGAGAAGGTCTGCGTCGTCGGCGCCGGGTCCTCGGGCCTGACCGCCTGCCAGGTGCTGAAGGCGCGGGGCATTCCCTACGACTGCTTCGAGAAGGGCTCGATGATCGGCGGCAACTGGCGCTTCGAAAACGACAACGGTCTGTCCTCCGCCTACCGCTCGCTGCACATCAACAGCGCCCGCAAGCTGATGTCCTACCGCGCCTTCCCGATGCCCGACGACTATCCGGACTACCCGAGCCACTGGCAGGTGGCGAAGTACTTCGACGACTACGTCGAGCGCTTCGGCCTGCGCGAGGGCATCACCTTCAATACCGAGGTGGTCGCCGTCGAGCCGGCCGTGGACGCATACGGCGCCGGGCCGACCAGGGCCGAGGGCGAGTGGGACGTGACCGTTAAGGGCCCTGACGGCGAGCGGACCGGGCGTTACCGGGCGGTGCTGGTCGCCAACGGCCACCACTGGAACCCGCGCTGGCCCGAGCCGCCGTTTCCTGGCGCCGAGGAGTTCTCCGGCGAGCAGATGCATGTCCATCACTACCGCGAGCGCGATGAGCTGGTCGGCAAGCGGGTGCTGGTGCTCGGGATCGGCAACTCGGCGGTCGACGTCGCGGTTGAGTCCTCGCGGACCGCCGAGAAGACCTTCCTGGCGATGCGCCGCAGCGCGCACGTGCTGCCCAAGTTCATCGGCGGCAAGCCGGTGGACGAAGCCGCTCCCCCGGCGATCACCTACCTGCCGCGCTCGGTGCAGCGCTTCTTCATGGCGCGCCTGCTGAAGCTCTCAGTGGGCGAGATGACCGATTACGGCCTGCCGGAGCCCGACCACAAGCTGCTCGAGGCGCACCCGACCGTCTCCTCGGAGCTTCTGCCGCGGATCGGCCACGGGGACATCCAGGTGAAGCCGAACATCGAGCGCTTCGCCGGCGGCAACACGGTCCGCTTCGCCGATGGCAGCGAAGAGGAGATCGACCTGGTCATCTACTGCACCGGCTACCGGATCACCTTCCCCTTCCTCGATGAGAGCGTCTTCTCGGCGCCCGACAACCGAATGCCGCTCTTCCGGAGGGCGGTCGAGGTCGACCACCCGGGCCTCTACTTCATCGGCTTCGTCCAGCCCCTGGGTCCGATCATGCCGATCGCCGAGGCCCAGTCCGAGTGGATCGTCGACCTGCTCCAGGGTCGAGCGGCGCTACCAACCCCCGCCGAGATGAAGCAGGAGATCGCCGAGTACGAACGCTGGCTCGGGAAGCGCTTCGTCGCCTCCAAGCGCCACACCATCGAGGTGGACTTCCACCCCTATCTGCGCGAGATCCGCCGCGAGCGCAAGCGGGCCGCCCAGCCGGCCTGACGGCGGCGGGAGAAGGCGGGGGCTGCGCCCCCATCCGTCGGAACCCGCTCCCTTCGGTCGCTCACAAGTTCCGCCGGACGGGCGCGGCCCCCGCCTGGACGCGCCTCCGTGGGGCCAGCTGTGCGGGCCTCGCGGTCGCGGAGGGCCGGGAATCCAGCGTCTGGGCTCGCCGCCGTCTGATCCCTCGGCGGGATCGGTCTCCGGCCCCGGTTCGCGGCTCGCCCACCAGACGAGCCAGAGGGCGCCGAAGACAGGAATCTTCAGCACCACGAGCAGGAAGAAGATCGGCAGGAACCCGTGCACGTGACTCAGTCTAGTCAACCATCCAGGCCCTCGGCCCAGGCGATCAAGGCGTCGGTGTGCGCCTCCTCCAGGCCGAGCGCCGATTCGGTCGGGACGAGCAGGGTCGGCGCCGTCCGGCGCTCGGCCCACTCGTAGCAGCTGGGATCGAAGCTGTCGTCGATCCAGGCCAGCGGCCGGTCGCCGCTGTATTCGTCCAGCGGGCCCAGCTTCCAGTGGGCCGACCCGAACCGTGAGGCACCGTCGAAGCTCAGGTAGGGCAGCTCCGGGACTCCGAGGATGTTCGGCAGGTAGTCGTTGGCTTTCTGCTCCCAGCCGGTGGCCCAGACCAGGTCGTAGTGCCCGCTCAGCCGGTTGAGCCGCTCGCCGGCGGCGAGCGAGATGCAGTGCACCATGCCGTCGACCAGCTCGAACCGCGCCAGCGATCCGGGCGGAGGCTCCTCGAATCCGAAGAGGCTGATCACCCCGTCGACGTCGACGGCGAGCAGCGGCGGGCTCATCTCCGGTGCGGTGCGCCTACCAGCGGTAGTGCGCGAAGGCCTTGTTTGCCTGGGCCATGCGGTAGATGTCGTCCTTCCGCTTCCAGGCGCCCCCCTGCTGCTGGGTCGCGTCGACGATCTCGCCTGCGAGCCGGTCCGCCATCGAGTACTCGCGACGGCCGCGGGCATAGTCGACGAGCCAGCGGACGGCGAGGGTGCGGGCGCGGCGCGCGGGGACCTCGACCGGCACCTGGTACGTGGCCCCGCCGACGCGGCGGGAGCGGACCTCGAGCACCGGCGTCAGCTGTTTGACGGCTGCCTCGAGCGTCTCCACCGGGTCCTCGCCGGTCTTCTCGCCGACGATCGCCAGGCCGTCGTAGACGATCCGCTCGGCAAGGCCCTTCTTGCCGTCGCGCATCACCTTGTTGATCACCTGCTGGACGATGCGGCTGCGGTGCCGTGCGTCGGGCTCTAGCGTCCGGATCTGAGCTGCGGAGCGGCGTGGCATCAGGGGCGGCCCACGGTCAGCTTGCTTTGACGCCGTAGCGGGAACGGGCCTGCCTGCGATCCGAGACGCCGGCGGCGTCGAGGGTTCCGCGCACGACCTTGTAGCGGACGCCGGGCAGGTCCTTGACGCGACCACCCCTGACCAGGACCACGGAGTGCTCCTGGAGGTTGTGGCCCTCGCCGGGAATGTAGGTGGTGACCTCCATCCCGTTGGTGAGCCGCACACGCGCGATCTTGCGCAGGGCCGAGTTCGGCTTCTTCGGCGTCACGGTTGCGACGCGGGTGCAGACGCCGCGCCTCTGCGGCGCGGCGACGGCCTTCTTGCGGCCGTGCCCCGACTTGAGGCCCGGCGTCGAAGTCTTCTTCTTAGGCCGCTTGCGACCCTTTCTGACCAGCTGATTCGTGTTCGGCACGGCCGCGCATGGTAGCGGGCCGCGGCCTTCGGGGCGACGAGGAGCAGGACGCCGCCCAGGATCAGCCCCGCCGCCGCCGCCAGCTGTGCATAGAAGCCGGGCTCGAGCACCGCGGTCGCCCCGGAGAAGTAGGCGGTCTGCGAGCCGGCGTCGAGCCCGGCCGGACGGTCGACGAGGAGGACGACGACGGCGCTCAGCAGCCCGAGGACGACGGCGGCGCGCCCCAGGCCGCGACGGTGGGAGCGGATGGCGGAAATGCCAAGCCAGAGCCCCAGCAGCGCCACCGCGACCAGGGCGTAGGAGTGAGCGTCGAGCGGGGTCTCGACGTCGACAAGGGGCGCCCGCGCTGCCTCCGGCAGCCCCGCGTATCCCGGGGAGCCCACCTCGACGCCCCTGAAATCGATGAACTGCGACGCGAGCAGGCAGGCGGCCGAGCCGGCGATCACCCCGCCTATCGCCCGCTCCTGGGTGACCAGGGCGCTTGCCCGGGTCGCGGCGCGAGCCGATAGCGCCGCCGCCTGCCTTGCCCGCCGCTCGGCGCTTCCGAGCAGGCGGAGAAAGAGCACGCCGACCGGTCGCAGGCGGCGTCCCGCCCAGCGCACGAGCCGCCCGGCGGCCCGGCGGGCCGGGCGCGCCCAGAGCAGGAGGCGCCGAATCCAGAGCTGCCCGGCACGGCGCGCGCCCGCCGCCGCACGCAGGGCCACCGGCTCGGCGCGGGAAAGGGCCCTGTCGACCAGGCGGTCGACCCGCCTCGACCAGGCGAGCAGGCGCTCGCCGAGCGCCCGCCGCCGCCTGCCGCGCGGCGACTCACCGCGGCGTCGCGCCGCTGCTACTATTCCGCGTCGCTGAGCACTCCCTTTCACTGAGCGCTTCCGCGGGCCCGTGAGGGCCTTTTTCATGCGCCTGAGCCGGCCCTCGCCGGCAGGCTCTTCTTTCGCTCGTCCCCGCTTCACACCGACACCTTTACCTTAAGAACCATGGCACGCAGCTTTCCCCTCGAGAAAACCCGCAACATCGGGATCATGGCGCACATCGACGCCGGCAAGACGACGACGACCGAGCGCATCCTCTACTACACGGGCCGCACCCACAAAATCGGCGAGGTGCACGAGGGCGCCGCGGTGATGGACTGGATGGAACAGGAGCAGGAGCGGGGCATCACGATCACCTCCGCGGCGACGGCCTGCGAGTGGGAGGGCCATCGGATCAACATCATCGACACTCCCGGCCACGTCGACTTCACCGTCGAGGTGGAGCGCAGCCTCCGCGTGCTCGACGGCGCGGTCGCCGTCTTCGACGCCGTCGCCGGCGTAGAGCCGCAGTCGGAGACGGTCTGGCGGCAGGCGGACAAGTACCGCGTCCCGCGCATCGCCTACATCAACAAGATGGACCGCACGGGCGCCGACTTCTTCAACGCCGTGCAGACGATGAGGGACAGGCTCGGTGCCAAGCCGCTGCCGATCCAGCTGCCGATCGGCAGCGAGGCGGATTTCGTCGGGGTCGTCGATCTGGTCGAGATGAAGGCGCTGGTCTGGAAGGACGAGCTCGGCACCGAGTTCGAGACCGAGGAGATCCCCGCCGACCTCGCTGACAAAGCCGAGGAGTACCGCACCGAGCTGATCGAGGCCTGCGCCGACTACGACGACGAGCTGATGGAGGCCTACCTCGCCGAGGAGGAGATCCCGCACGAGCGGATCGCAACATCCCTGCGCCGGGCGGCGATCGACACCAAGGTCACCCCCGTGCTCTGTGGATCCTCGTTCAAGAACAAGGGCGTGCAGCCGCTGCTCGACGCCGTGGTCGAGCTTCTCCCGTCGCCGCTCGAGGTGCCGCCGGTGACCGGCGTCGTCCCTGCCGGCAAAGGGCGGCCCGAGGCGAGCGAGGAGGAGCGTCCCGCCGACGACGACGGCCCCTTCGCGGCGCTCGCCTTCAAGGTGATGAGCGACCCCTACGTCGGGAAGCTCACCTACTTCCGCGTCTACTCGGGCAAGCTCAGCGCCGGCAGCCGCGTGCTCAACGTGAAAACGGGAAAGACCGAGCGGATCGGCCGCCTGCTGATGATGCACGCCAACAGCCGCGAGGAGATCGAGGAGTGCTACGCGGGCGACATCTGCGCCGGCGTCGGGCTCAAGGAAACCGGGACCGGCGACACCCTCGCCGCGCCCGACGCGCCGATCGCGCTCGAGTCGATCGAATTCCCCGAGACGGTGATCGCGGTCGCGATCGAGCCGAAGACGAAAGCCGACCAGGAGAAGATGGGCACGGCGCTGCAGCGGCTCGGCGAGGAGGACCCCGACCTTCCGCGTGGAAACCGACGAGGAAACGGGCCAGACGCTGATCCACGGGATGGGCGAGCTCCATCTCGAGGTGATCGTCGACCGCATGCTGCGCGAGTTCAAAGTCGAGGCCAACGTCGGCAAGCCGCAGGTCGCCTACCGCGAGACGATCCGCAAGGACGCCAAGAGCGTCGAGGCGCGGTTCGTCCGCCAGACCGGGGGCCGCGGCCAGTTCGGCCACGTGGTGATCAACGCCGAGCCGGCTCCCGGAGAGGGCTTCGTCTTCGACAACAGGATCAAGGGCGGGGTCATCCCGCAGGAGTTCATCGGGCCGACCCAGCAGGGGATCGAAGAGGCCCTGGAGAACGGGGTCAAGGCCGGCTACCCGATGGTCGACGTCAAGGTGGAGCTGATCGACGGCTCTTCGCACGACGTCGACTCCTCGGAGATGGCGTTCAAAATCGCCGGCTCGATGGCGATCCAGGATGCGGCCCGCAGGGCCAGTCCCGTGCTGCTCGAGCCGGTGATGGCGGTCGAGGTGGTCACCCCCGAGGACTTCCTCGGCGACGTGATCGGCGACCTCTCCCGCCGTCGCGGCAAGGTCCAGGGCCAGGAGCAGCGCGGCAACGCGCTCGCCGTGCAGGCCTTCGTGCCGCTCGGCGAGATGTTCGGCTATGCCACCGACCTGCGCTCGTCTACTCAGGGCCGGGCCACGTACACGATGCAGTTCGAGCGCTACGAGGAGGTCCCGGCGAACATCGCCGAGGAGATCGTCGAGCACCGCGCCGGAGAGCCGGTCGGTGCAAGCTCCTAGGGCCGGCAGCTAAAGGGACGGCTATCTGGCTATATTTCCCAGGTTCGCCCGCAGGCAGAGACAAAGGCCGCTGCCAGGCACGACCACCCAGACTTAAGCACCGACAGCAGACAGAGAAACCGACTTCGGAAAGGTAGAAACGGAGAGCGATGTCCAAGGAGAAGTTCGAGCGCGATAAGCCGCACGTCAACGTCGGCACGATCGGTCACATCGACCACGGCAAGACGACGCTGACCGCGGCGATCACGAAAACGCTCTCCGCGAAGGGCGGGGCCGAGGCGAAGACCTTCGAAGAGATCGACAACGCTCCCGAGGAGAAGGAGCGCGGCATCACGATCGCGACCTCCCACGTCGAGTACGAGACCGACAACAGGCACTACGCCCACGTCGACTGCCCGGGCCACGCCGACTACGTGAAGAACATGATCACCGGCGCCGCGCAGATGGACGGGGCGATCCTGGTCGTCTCCGCCGCCGACGGCGTCATGCCCCAGACCCGGGAGCACATCCTGCTCGCCCGCCAGGTCAACGTCCCGCACGTGGTCGTCTTCCTCAACAAGATCGACCAGGTCGACGACGAGGAACTGGTCGAGCTGGTCGAGGAGGAGGTCAAGGAACTCCTCAACGAGTACGACTTCCCCGGCGACGAGACCCCGATCGTCAAAGGGTCGGCGCTGAAGGCGCTGGAAGGCGACGAAGACGCCCAGAAGGCGGTCTTCGAACTCGCCGAAGCCCTCGACTCCTACATCCCGGAGCCCGAAAGGGATCTCGACAAGCCCTTCCTGATGCCGATCGAGGACATCTTCTCGATCACCGGCCGCGGCACCGTCGCCACCGGCCGCGTCGAGCAGGGGATCATCAACAGCGGCGAGGAGGTCGAGATCGTCGGCATCAAGGACACGACGAAAACCGTCGTCACCGGGGTCGAGATGTTCCGCAAGATGCTCGACCAGGGTCAGGCCGGCGACAACATCGGCGCCCTGCTGCGGGGCACCAAGCGGGAGGAGATCGAGCGCGGCCAGGTGCTCTGCAAGCCCGGGTCGATCACTCCGCACACCAAGTTCAAGGCCGAGGTCTACTGCCTGAAAAAGGAGGAGGGCGGTCGTCACACGCCGTTCTTCTCGGGCTACCGGCCTCAGTTCTACTTCCGCACCACGGACGTGACCGGGATCGCCAACCTCCCCGAGGGGACCGAGATGGTGATGCCGGGAGACAACGTCGAGATGACGATCGAGCTGATCCAGCCGATCGCCATGGACCAGGGCCTGCGGTTCGCCATCCGCGAGGGTGGGCGCACCGTCGGCTCGGGGGTCGTCTCCGAGATCATCGAGTAGGCGGCCCTGAGGGGCGGGCCACGCGGCCCGCCCTTCGTCTGTCCCGTCCGGGACAGGACAACTGCAAAGACATACGACCGGGGCGGCGCCCCACAGTTATGGGGCCCCGCCCTTATTGCGCGGAAAGGGCGCGCGAGAGAGAGACGCGAAAGAGACAGATTTCTGAAGTGGCAGCGATAGCGGCACAAAAAATCCGGATCAGGCTGAAGGCGTATGACCACGACGCCATAGATCGCGCTGCCCGCGAGATCGTCGAGACGGCCGAGCGCACCGGCGCCACCGTCTCGGGGCCGGTGCCGCTGCCGACCGAGAAAAACGTCTACTGCGTGATTCGCTCCCCGTTCAAGGACAAGGACTCGCGCGAGCACTTCGAGATCCGCACCCACAAGAGGCTGATCGACATCCTCCAGCCCTCGCCGAAAACCGTCGACTCGCTGCAGCGCCTCGACTCGCTGCCCGCCGGCGTCGACATCGAGATCCGCCTGTGAGGTGAGGATCTGTGATGGCGGCGATCATCGGCAAGAAGCTCGGCATGACCCAGGTCTTCCGCGAGGACGGCGAGGTCGTCCCCGTGACCGTGATCGAGGCCGGCCCCTGCAAGGTGACCGCCGTCCGCGACCCGAGCAGGACGGCTACGCCGCCGTGCAGCTGGCCTTCGGCGAGGTCGACCGGGGCGTGCTGACCAAAGCCGAGGAGGGCCACCTGAAGAAGGCCGGCGCGGCCCCGATGCGCCACCTTGCCGAGTTTCGCGACGAGGACCTCGGCAAGGACGAGGAGGGGCCCAAGATCGGCGACGACGTCACCGTCGAGGCATTCGAGGCGGGCCAGACGGTGAAGGTCTCTGGGATCTCTATCGGCAAGGGCTTCCAGGGTGGGATCAAGCGCCACAACTTCAGCCGCGGCCCGGTCAGCCACGGATCGCACAACGTGCGGGCTCCCGGCTCGATCGGTGCCAGCGCCTTCCCCGCACGCGTCTTCAAGGGGATGAGGATGCCGGGGCAGATGGGGGCCAGGCGGGTCACCCAGCGCGGCCTCGAAGTCGCCGACGTCGACGCCGAGCGCAACCTGCTGCTGATCCGGGGCTCGGTCCCCGGCTCGCAAGAACGCGGTCGTGGAGGTGCGCACCGATGGCTAGCGCCAAGGCGTCCGTGCTCGGCAAGACGACCAAAGCCGAGTTGCCGAACGAGGTCTTCTCAGAGCCGTTCCACCAGTCCCTGGTTCACGAGGCGGCACGAGCGGACATGAACGCCCGGCGCCGCGGCACGTCCTCGACCCGTACCCGCGGGGAGGTGGCGTTCACGGGCGCCAAGGCCTGGCGCCAGAAGGGGACCGGCCGCGCCCGCGCCGGCACCCTCGGCGTGCCGAACCGCTACGGCGGCGGCGTCGCCTTCGGCCCCAAGCCACGCCGCTACACCGTGAAGGTCAATCGCAAGGCCCGCCGCAAGGCGATGCGCTCGGCGCTCTCGGTCCACGCCGAGCGGAGCTCCGTCGCCGTCCTCGACGCCGGCGCCTTCGAGACCCCGTCGACCAAGTCCGCCGCGCAGGCTCTCGAGAAGTGGGGGGCGCGCAGGCCGACTCTGGTCGTCCTCGAGTCCGAGGAGGTCGGCGCCCTGAAGAGCTTCCGCAACATCCCACGCCTCCAGGTCGCCGAGGTCGGCGCTCTGGACGTCGCCGACGTGATCGGCGCCGCCTCGCTGGTGGTCTCCGAAGGGGCCCTGGAGAAGCTCAGGGAGCGGCTCGTCTGATGGACTCGCGCACCGTGATAATCCGGCCGGTCGTCTCCGAGAAGAGCTACGCGCTGATCGCCGAGGGGAAGTACACCTTCCGCGTCGATGACCGTGCCCACAAGACCCAGATCGCGAGAGCGGTGGAGGACATATTCGGCGTGGCCGTCGACGAGGTCCGCGTCTCGAGGGTTCGGCCGAAGCCGAAGCGGCGCGGCCTCACCCAGGGCAGGTCGAGGGGCTGGAAGAAGGCGATCGTGCAGCTCGCCCCCGGCGAGCGGATCGAGCTGTTCGAAGGCGCAGAGACTGCATAGGGGACGAGGGATGCCGAACCGAAAGATCAAACCGACGAGCCCGGGGCGCCGTTTCGCCACCTATCCGCTGCGGGAGCCGGTCACCGCCTCAGAGCCCGAGCGCAAGCTGACCGAGGGCCTGCGGAAGTCCGGCGGCAGGAACTCGAACGGCCGGGTCACGGCCCGCCATCGCGGCGGCGGGGCGAAGCGGCGCTACCGGAAGATCGACTTCAAGCGGCGCAAGGACGGCGTGCCCGCTCGCGTCGCCACGGTCGAGTACGACCCGAACCGGAGCTGCTACATCGCCCTGCTCCACTACGCGGACGGCGAGAAGCGCTACATCCTGGCCCCGGCGGGGATCTCGGTCGGCGACACCGTCCAGTCCGGCAAGGGCGCCGACATCACACCCGGAAACGCGCTCGAGCTCCGCGACATGCCCACCGGCACGATCGTCCACAACGTCGAGCTCGTCCCCGGCCAGGGCGGCAAGCTCGGCCGCGCCGCCGGCACCGCTATCCAGCTCGCTGCGAAGGAGGGCGACCTGGTCACCCTGCGACTGCCGTCCTCGGAGATGCGGATGGTCCGCGCCGAGTGCCGGGCGACGGTCGGCAACCTCTCCAACGCCGAGCACCAGAACGTCAAAGTCGGCAAGGCCGGCCGCAGCCGCCACAAGGGCAAGCGGCCACAGACGCGCGGCGTGGCGATGAACCCGGTCGACCATCCGCACGGCGGCGGCGAGGCGCACCACACGCCCGGCGGGCATCCCGTCACGCCGTGGGGCAAGCCGACCCTCGGCTATCGCACCCGCAAGAAGCGCAAGCAGTCCGACCGCTACATCGTGCGCGGGCGGCGGCGAGGGAAGAAGAAGAGGTAGGCGCTGATGGGGCGATCGACGAAAAAGGGCCCGTGGGTGGAAGAGGCGTTGATGAAGCGGGTCAACGCGATGAACGAGTCAGGCCAGAAACAGATGCTGAAGACCTGGTCGAGGACCTCGACGATCTTCCCGGAGATGGTCGGCCACACGATCGCCGTCCACGACGGCCGCAAGCACGTCCCGGTCTTCATCTCCGAGTCGATGGTCGGGCACAAGCTCGGCGAGTTCGCGCCTACGCGCACCTTCCGAGCGCACTCCGGTACCGGCAAAGGGGCTGAGTGATGGCCGACGACGAGAAGAAACGAAAAAAAGCGAAAAAACCCGCGGGTGGCAAGTCGGGCAAAGGCGCCGGCGAGGCGAAAGCCGCGCAGAAGAGCGGCGGAAAAGATGCGGCCGCGAAAGGGAAATCGGCAGCGAAAAAAGGGCCTGCCAAAAAAGCACCTTCGAAAAAAGGATCTGCGAAACGAGAGCCGGCGAAAAAGGCCGGCAAAGGGGCGGCGGAGGGCAAGGCCGGCGCCTCGCAGAAAGCGAGGAAACCGGCCAAGCCGGTCGCGATCATGGTGCGTGCCAGCTCGCGCTACGTCCGCATCGCCCCGCGCAAGGCGCGGTTGGTGGCCGATCAGGTGCGGGGGCTGCATATCGACGAGGCCCGGGCGTTGCTCCAGTTCTCGCCGCGCGGCGCCGCGCACGACATCGGCAAGTTGATCGAGTCGGCGGCCGCGAACGCGGAGAACAACCATGACCTGGTCGCAGACGAGATGACGGTGGCCGAGATCACGGTCGACGAAGGGCCGACGCTGAAGCGCTACAGGCCGCGCGCGCTCGGGCGGGCCACCCCGATAAACAGGCGGACGAGCCACATCGCCGTGGCGTTGAGCCCGGAAGAGGACTGAGGCGGAGACCTGACATGGGACAGAAGATTCATCCGGGCGGCTTCAGGGTCGGCTACATCCAGGACTGGAAGTCGAACTGGTTCGACGAGAAGGGCTTCGCCGACGTCCTCTCCGAGGACCTCGCAATCCGCGACCACATCGCCGGAAAGCTCTCGCACGCCGGGCTCTCCGACATCACGATCGAGCGGCGCGGAGAGATAACCGTGGACATCCACACGGCGCGGCCGGGGATCGTGATCGGCAAGTCGGGCAGCGAAGTCGATGCGCTGCGCAAGGAGCTGCACAAGCTGACCGGCAAACCGGTGAAGGTCAACATCCGCGAGGTGAAGCGCCCCGAGCTCGACGCAAAGCTGGTCGCCCAGTCGATCGCCGAGCAGCTGCAGAACCGGGTCGCCTTCCGTCGCGCGATGAAACGCGCACTCACCTCGGCGATGCGCTCCGGGGCGAAAGGCGTCCGGGTGCAGGTGTCGGGCCGCCTGGGAGGTGCCGAGATGGCCCGCACCGAAGGCTATTCCGACGGGCGGGTGCCGCTGCACACGCTGCGCGCGAACATCGACTACGGGTTCTTCGAGGCGCGCACCACCGCGGGCCGCATCGGCGTCAAATGCTGGATCAACAAGGGCGAGGTGATGCCCGAGGGCTTCCGCTCCGACCAGGGGTCCGAGGACGATGGCGGCATCCCGGGCGGCGACCGGGGCGGCGCCCGTGGCGGGGGTGGTCGTTGATGCTGATGCCGAAGCGGGTCAAGCACCGCAAACAGATGCGTGGCCGGATGCGCGGCAACACCAAGGGCGGCAGCAGCGTCGCCTTCGGCGAGTACGGGCTGAAGTCCCTCGACCGAGGCTGGATCACCAACCGCCAGATCGAGGCAGCCCGCGTCGCGATGACGCGCAAGATCAAACGAGGCGGGAAGGTCTGGATCAACGTCTTCCCCGACAAGCCCTATACGAAGAAGCCCGCCGAGACCCGGATGGGGTCGGGCAAGGGCAATCCCGAGGGCTGGGTCGCCGTGGTCAAGCCGGGCAAGGTCATGTTCGAGCTCGCCGGCGTTCCCGAGGACCTCGCCAAGGAGGCGCTGCGGCTCGCCGGGCACAAGCTCCCGGTGCGGACCAAATTCGTCGCCCGCGAGGGGGCCGAGCACTGATGAAGGGCAGTCAGGCACACAACCTCAAAGACGACGAGCTGGTCGCGAAACTGATCGAGGCCAAGCAGGAGGCGTTCAACCTGCGCTTCCGGCACGCCACCGGCGAGCTTGAGAACACCGCCGGGATCGGCGCCGCGCGCCGCGACGTCGCGAGGCTGCTGACCGTCGCCAAGGAGCGCGGCATCGACGTCGACAAAGAGCTGAGGAAATAGATGGCGGACGAAGAGAAAAAAGACGCGGAGACGACGAACGAGGACGCGACCGCCGACGTCGGAGAGACACCCGCCGCCCCCGGAAGCGAAGCTGAGGAGGCGGCGGCTGATGGCGAAGCCCAGCCCGAGGCCGACGACGATCGCAATCTGACTCCTTCGGAGGAGGCCGAGGGCCCTGCCGCGGCGGCTGATGCGGGCGATGGTGACGACCTTCCGTGGAAGGTGCGGACGCGGCTCGAGCGGTCGCGGCGGCCGCACGAGGCGAGGCCGCAGCGCAGTCCCGAGGAGCGTCAGGCCGAGCGAGGCGACGCGCGCCGGCGCAAGGCCGGCCTGCGGCGCAGGGAGCGTGCCGCGGGCCGTCAGAAGACGGGCGAGCGCGGAACCGGCACCCCGCCGGCCGACCGCGCCTCCAACGCGGCCAAGGTGCGTCAGGGGATCGTCGTTTCCGACAAGGGCGAGAAATCGATCACCGTGCGGATCGACATCGTCCGCCGCCACCCGACCTACGAGAAGGTCGTGCGTCGCTCGCGGACCCTGCATGCGCATGACGAGAACAACCTGGCCGGCGAGGGCGACGTGGTGCGCGTCGTCGAGACGCGGCCGATGTCGAAGACCAAGCGCTGGCGCCTGGTCGACGTCGTCGAGAAGGCGAAGTAGGGGAACGATGATCCAGCAGGAGTCAAGGCTCAAGGTCGCCGACAACTCGGGCGCCCGCGAGATCCTCTGCATCCGCGTCAGGGGCGGCTCACACCGCCGCTACGCGGGGGTTGGAGACGTGATCACCGCGACCGTCAAACAGGCGAGCCCCCAGGGCGGCGTCCGCAAGGGCGAGGTCGTGCAGGCGGTGATCGTGCGCACCCGCAAGCAGTTCGGCCGCCCCGACGGCACCTACATCTCCTTCGACGAAAACGCCGCGGTCCTGATCGACCCGGCGAGCAACAACCCGCGTGGCACCCGCATCTTCGGGCCGGTGGCCCGCGAGCTGCGCGACCGCAACTTCATGAAAATCGTCTCGCTTGGCACCGGAGGTGCTCTGAGCGAAATGCTTCTCGAGGGAGATGGAGGGGTGGTGATGGGCAGGACGATGCGCATACGCAAGGACGACCAGGTGATGGTCATCGGCGGCAAGGACGCCGGCAAGACGGGGCGCGTGGTGCGAACCGAGCCGAAGCGCCAGCGCGTTTACGTCGAGCACCTCAACATGGTCAAGCGCCACGAACGGCCGCGCTCGGTCAAAGACGCCCAGCGGGGCGGCGAGGTCGGCGGCATCGTCGAGAAGGAGGGGCCGATCCACGTCTCCAACGTGATGCTGCTCGACCCCAAAGACAACAAGCCGACCCGGGTCGGCGTGCGCCGCGACAAGGGCGGCGAGCGCGAGCGGTTCGCGAAGCGGAGCGGGACCTCGTTCTGATGGAGGCGACGACGACTCAGTCACAGGCCGCGCCGCCGCCGCGCCTGCGCGAGCGCTACGAGCAGGAGGTGCTGCCGGCGTTGATCAGGCGCTTCGGCTACACGACGCCGATGCAGGCGCCGACGCTGACCAAGATCACCCTCAACATGGGCCTCGGCGAGGCGAAGCAGAACGACAAGATGCTGGAAGCCGCCCGGAGCAGCTGGCGACGATCGCCGGGCAGCAGCCGAACGTGCGCCGCGCGCGCAAGTCGATCGCCTCCTTCAAGGTGCGCGAGGGGATGCCGGTCGGGGTCTCGGTGACCCTGCGGCGGGCGCGGATGTGGGAGTTCCTCGACCGCCTCTGCTCGATCGCGGTGCCCCGGATCCGCGATTTCCGCGGCCTCAACCCGCGCTCCTTCGACGGCCGCGGCAACTACTCGATGGGCGTCCGCGAGCAGCTGATCTTCCCGGAAATCGACTACGACTCGATCGACGAGGTGCGCGGGCTCGACGTGACGATCACGACCAGCGCCGCAGACCGACCTCGAGGCCTTCGAGCTGCTGCTCGGCGCTCGGCATGCCGTTCGCCCAGGAGGGCCGCCCGGGCGGCCGCCGACGAGGAGAAGCTGGCCGAAGAGGAGGAGGAGCGGCGCAAGGAGGAGGCGCGGGCCAGGGCCGAGGCCGAGGCAGGCCGCGCTCGAGCAGCTCAAAGAGGAGAACCCCGACGCCTACGCCAAGCCCGAGCCCGAGCCCGACGAGGACGAGGGCCGGCGAGGACGGCGAGGGCGACGAGCAGGCCGCCGACGCCAAGCCCGACGAGGAGAATGCAGAGCGATGGCTAAGACTTCCCAGAAGGTCCGACAGGGCCGCAAGCCCAAGTACAAGACCCGGGCGTACAACCGCTGCCGCCGCTGCGGCCGCCCGCGCGCCGTACTACCGCAAGTTCGGCCTCTGCCGGATCTGCCTGCGCGAGGCCGCGCACGAGGGCTACGTCCCCGGAATGACCAAGTCGAGCTGGTAAGAGGGCCGCGATGCTGACCGACCCGATAGCCGACTACCTGACCCGGATCCGCAACGCGCTCGGCTCCGGCCACGACGAGGTGGAGATCCCCGCCTCGCGGCTGAAGCTGGAGATGTCCCGGATCCTCAAGGAGCAGGGCTACATCACGCGACTTCGCCAAGCAGCCGGCGGCGGTCGGCGACGCGATCAAGATCCGCCTCAAGTACACGGAGGACCGCCGCCCGGTGATCGCCGGCCTCGAGCGGATCTCGCGCCCCGGTCGCCGCCGCTACGTCGACCACAAGCACGTGCCGCGCGTCGACGGCGGCACCGGCACGGCGATCGTCAGCACCTCGGTCGGCGTGATGACCGGCCACGAGGCGAAGCAGAAGGGAGTCGGCGGCGAGGTCGTCGCCTACGTCTGGTGATGACGCGATGAGCCGAATCGGAAGAAAGCCGATCGAGCTGCCCGAGTCCGTCACGGTCGAGGTCGCCCCCGGGCGGGTCGCGGTCAAGGGCCCGAAGGGCGAGCTCGACCAGGCGCTCTCGCCGGAGATGAAGGTCGAGCAGGCCGACGGCGCGGTGACCGTGCAGCGGCCCGACCGACCGCGGCGAGCACCGCGCCCTGCACGGGCTGACCCGCAGCCTGATCGCGAACATGGTCGAGGGCGTCACCGACGGCTTCGAGAAGCGCCTGGAGATCCAGGGCGTCGGCTACCGCGCCCAGCTCAAGGGCAAGAACCTGGAGATGGCGCTCGGCTACTCGCATCCGGTCTCGGTCGAGCCGCCGGAGGGGATCGAGTTCGAGGTCCCGCAGCCGACCGAGGTCGTCGTGCGCGGGATCGACAAGCAGCTGGTCGGCCAGGTCGCGGCCGACATCCGCAAGCGCCGCCCGCCGGAGCCCTACAAGGGCAAGGGCATCCGCTACCGCGACGAGCACGTGCTGCGCAAGGTGGGCAAGCGGGCATGACCGTCGTCACCAAGCGCCAGGCCGCCTGCGCCGCCGCCGCCGGGTCCGCGCCCGGATCGTCGGCACGGCCGAGCGGCCGCGCCTCTCCGTCTACCGCTCCAACCGCGGGCGTCTTCGCCCAGCTGATCGACGACGGCAAGGGCCACACGCTGGCCGCCGTCAACTGGATCGAGCCCGAGCTGCGCAAGCTCTCGGCCTGCGAGCAGGCCAAGCGGGCCGGGCGAGCTGCTGGCCGAGCGGGCCAAGGCGGCCGGCATCGAGACCTGCGTCTTCGACCGCGGCGGCTACCAGTTACCACGGCCGGGTCAAGGCCCTGGCCGAGGGCGCCCGCGAGGGAGGTCTGAGCTTCTAACCGCTACGGTGAGCGACTCGCTATGAAGGGAATGGACACGACAAACGTGGAGACGGTGAGCCCGCGCGGGCCTCGATCTCCAGGAGCGCGTGATCGAGATCAACCGCGTCGCCAAGGTGGTCAAGGGCGGCCGCCGCTTCTCGTTCACCGCGCTGGTCGCGGTCGGCGACGAAGAGGGCGTGGTCGGGATCGGCTACGGCAAGGCCCGCGAGGTCCCGCTGGCGATCCAGAAGGCGGTCGAGAACGCCCGCAAGAACCTGATCCGCGTGCCCAAATACGGGCAGACGCTGACCCACAAGATCGTCGGCCGCTACGGCGCCGGCCACGTCGTCCTGCGCCCGGCCAGCCCCGGAACCGGCGTGATCGCCGGCGGCGGCGTGCGCGCCGTGCTCGAGCTCGGCGGCGTCCGCGACGTGCTGACCAAGTGCATCGGCACCCAGAACCCGATCAACCTCGTCAAGGCGACGATGGACGGGCTGATCCGCCTGCGGCGGCCCGAGGAGGTCGCCGAGCTGCGCGGGCTGACCGTCAGCCAGGTGCTCGGGGTCGAATCGCCACCGAAGGTCCCGAAGCGGCCTGAGCCGCCGAGCCCACGCCGGCGGGTCCTGTCGCCGCAGGGGACCCACCGCCCCCTGCGGTAGCTGAAGCTTCCTCAGGGGCGGTACCCCCTACGCCGCCACCCGCCGGAGAGGCCTCGCCGGAGCCAGCTACCGATGCTCCGGCCGGGAGCCGGCGCCAGGCAGCTGCCGAGGCCGCGGCGAGACGCCAGCTGCGGAGGCCGCCGAGGCCGAGGAGCCAGCCGAGGCCGCCGCGCCGGCTGAGTCGACCGTGCAGGAGCTGCCGACGCCGCGGCGAGGAGGCTGCCGCCGACGCCGGCCGAGGGCGAGGAGGAAGTCGTGAGCGCCGTCAAGATCAAGCAGATTCGGTCCGCCAACGGCTCCAACCCGAACCAGAAAGCCACCCTGACGGCGCTCGGGCTGGGCCGGATCGGCAAGTCCGTCGAGCGCAAGGACTCCCCGCAGCTGCAGGGTCAGATCCGCGTCGTCTCCCATCTGGTCGAGGTCGACGGTGGCTGAGAAGAAGGCGCGCGAAAGCCGAGCGAGGCGGAGTCCGCCCGCTCGGCGGAGATCGGCCTGCACAACCTGAAGCCGAAGCCGGGCTCGCGGCGGCCGCGCCGGCGGGTCGGCCGCGGCGAGGGCAGCGGCCTCGGCAAGACCTCCGGCCGCGGCCACAAAGGCTACGGCTCGCGCTCGGGCGCGAAGAAGAAGGCCGGCTACGAGGGCGGCCAGAACCCGATCCACATGCGGATGCGAAAGCTGCGCGGCCCGCACATGAAGAAGTCGATGCCGTTCGAGAACTTCCGCACCAAGACGCAGCCCGTCAACCTCGCCGACCTCGAGGAGCGCTTCGATGCCGGCGCCGAGGTGACCCCGAGACGCTGAAGGAGAAGGGCCTCGCGAAGCGCTCCGACCCGGTCAAGATCCTCGCCCGCGGCGAGATCTCCAAGAAGCTCGACGTCCACGCGCACGGCTTCAGCGCCGCCGCCCGGGAGAAGATCGAGGCGGCGGGCGGCACCTGCCACACTCTGGAGCGCTGATGCTCAGGACGATTGCGAACGCATTCAGCGTCGCCGACATCCGCAAGAAGCTCGCCTTCACGGCGGCGATGCTGCTGCTCTACAGGCTCGGCGCCTACATCCCGGCGCCCGGGCGTCGACATCGACGCCGTCAAGGAACTCCAGAGCAACTTCGGCGGCGGCAACATCCTCGGCTTCCTCAACCTCTTCTCGGGCGGCAGCCTCGAGCGGCTCTCGCTGTTCGCGCTGGGGATCATGCCCTACATCACCGCCTCGATCATCCTGCAGCTGCTCACCGTAGTCGTTCCCTCGCTGGAGAAGCTCCAGAAAGAGGGCGAGGTCGGGCAGCAGAAGATCACCCAGTACACGCGCTACCTGACCGTCGGCCTGGCCTTCGGCCAGTCGTTCGGCTACGTCCTCCTCTTCCGGTCCTTCGGCGCCGAAGCCGGCGGCGGCAACGTGATCGGCAACCTCACCGGCGCCGAAAGTCCTGCTGATCGTGATCTGCCCTGACCGCCGGCTGCACGCTGCTGATGTGGCTGGGCGAGCTGATCACCCAGCGCGGAATCGGCAACGGCATCTCGCTGATGATCTTCGCCTCGATCGTCTCCGGCCTGCCCGGCGGGATCACCGCCTGGTGGACCAACCCCGATCAGGTCTTCGTCGTGATGATGCCGTTCGTCGCGCTGGCGGTGATCGTCGCGATCGTCTTCGTCCAGGAGGGCCAGCGCCGCATCCCGGTCCAGTACGCGAAACGGATGGTCGGGCGGAAAATGACCTCGGGCGGCTCCACCTACCTGCCGCTGCGGGTCAACATGGCCGGCGTCATCCCGGTCATCTTCGCCGCCTCGATCATGGCCTTCCCGCCGACGATCGGGCAGCTCCTCAACACGCCCGCCGCACTCGACTTCGCCGCCTTCTTCAGCCCCAACGGCTGGGCCTATGTGGTCGGCGAGGTCTTCTTCATCATCATCTTCACCTACTTCTACACCGCGGTCACCTTCAACCCGGTCGACCAGGCCGACAACCTGAAGAAATACGGCGGCTTCATACCCGGCGTGCGCCCGGGCCGGCCGACCGCCGAATACCTCGACCGGATCCTCTCGCGGCTGACCTTCCCGGGCGCCCTCTACCTGGGCGCCGTGGCGGCGCTGCCGACGATCCTGATCAGCCAGACCTCGGCCAACTTCTACTTCGGCGGCACCTCGATCCTGATCGTGATCGGCGTCGCGCTGGACACGGTGAAGCAGCTCGAGGCGCAGCTGATGATGCGCAACTACGAGGGCTTCCTGAAATAGTGCCGCGCCGATGCCCGAGCTCAACCTCGTCCTCCTCGGCCCTCCCGGCAGCGGCAAGGGAACGCAGGGCGAGCGGCTGCAGGAAGACCTGCGGCTGCCCTACTACGCGACCGGCGACATCCTGCGCGCCGCGGTCCGCGACGAGACCGAGCTGGGCCGCACGGCGAAGGAGTACATGGATCGCGGCGACCTCGTCCCCGACGAGGTGATCGTCGGCGTGATCGCCGAGCGGATCGACTCCCCCGAGGCGGCCGACGGCTTCATCCTCGACGGCTTCCCCCGCACCGAGCCGCAGGCCGAGGCGCTGGCCGAGCGGCTCGGCCGAGCTCGGCCGCGGCCTGACCGGGGTGCTGCTGATCGACGCCGACGACGACGAGGTCATGCGCCGGCTCGGCGGCCGCCGGACCTGCGAGGAGAACGGGCACGTCTTCCACGTCGAGTTCAACCCGCCCGAGAGGGAGGGCGTCTGCGACCTCGACGGCAGCCCGCTCGTCGTCCGCGACGACGACAAGCCGGAGGTGATCCGCCACCGACTCGAGCAGTACCACGCGAAGACCGAGCCGCTGGTCGACTTCTACGACCACCGGAGCCTGCTGCGGCGGATCGACGGCGCCGAGCCGCCGGACGCGGTCGCCGAGGCGGTCGAGCGGACGCTGGCGACGCTGCGGCTCGAAGCGGACGAGGCGATCTGAGTCGGCTCGACGGCCCCTGCGTGTTCCGGATGATCGTCCGCAAGACCCCCGAGCAGCTCGACAAGATGGCCGCCGCCGGGTCGATCCTCGACCCGCTGCCTGCACATGCTGGCCGCCGGCGCCCGGCCCGGGGTGACGACCGAGGAGCTCGACACGGCGGCCGAGAAGTTCATCCGCTCCCAGGACGCCGTGCCGGCCTTCAAGGGCTACCGCGGGTTCCCGGGCTCGATCTGCGCCTCGCCCAACTCGATGGTCGTGCACGGGATCCCCGGCGCCCTACGAATGCCGGCGCGGCGACGTGCTCTCGATCGACGTCGGCGTGATCAAGGACGGCTGGGTCGCCGACGCGGCGATGACGGTCCCGATCGGCGGCGATATCGGAGCGAGGCGCGACAAGCTGCTCGAGGTGACCCGGGCGGCGCTCTTCGCCGGCGTCGAGCAGATGCGGCCCGGCAACCACCTCGGCGACGTCTCGGCGGCGATCCAGCGATCGGTCGAGATCGAGGGCCTCTCGATCATCCGCACCCTGGTCGGCCACGGGATCGGGCGCGAGATGCACGAAGACCCGCAGGTGCCGAACTTCGGCGAGCCGGGCAGGGGCCCGCGTCCTCGAGGAGGGCACGGTGCTGGCGATCGAGCCGATGGTCAACGCGGGCGGCCCGCTGGTGGAGATGGGCGACGACGGCTGGGCCGTCTACTCGAAGGACGGCTCGCTGGCCGCCCATTTCGAGTTCACCGTCGCCGTCACCGCCGACGGCCCGCGGATCCTCACGCCCTGGCACGAGAAGGACGGCTCAGGTCGGGCCGTGGCCCAGGAGACCTGGACCAGCGGTCGACGAGTACGTGAGCGGCCTGCTCGCCCGCCACGACGAGGCGCTCGAGCCGCGGTCGCGGCCGTCGAGGCGCGGGCTGCCGGCGATCCAGGTCTCGCCGCCGCAGGGCAAGCTGCTGGCCATGCTCGCGCGCTCGATCGGCGCCCGCACCGCGCTCGAGTTCGGCACCCTCGGCGGCTACAGCACGATCTGGCTCGGCCGGGCGCTGCCGGCGACGGCGGCCGGCTGATCTCGCCTCGAGGCAGACGCCTGCCTACGCGGAGGTCGCGCGCGCGAGCATCGGGCGCGCAGGTCTCGCCGAGGTGGTCGAGGTCCGGGTCGGCCCGGCGCTCGAGAGCGCTGCCCGTCGCTGGAGCAGGAGGGCGCCGGCCCCTTCGACCTCGTCTTCATCGACGCCGACAAGGCCAACACCCCCGCCTACTTCGCGTGGTCGCTCGAGCGCACCCGCCCGGGGGGCTGATCGTCGCCGACAACGTGGTCCGCGGCGGCGCGCTGGTCGATCGCGACGGACGACGACCCGGCGATCGCCGCGCAGCGCGCCTTCCACGAGATGCTCGCCGCCGAGCCGCGGGTCGAGGCGACGACGATCCAGACGGTCGGCGGTCAAGGGCTACGACGGCTTCTCGCTTGCCCTCGTCGAAGCTGACCGCGTGCCGGCGCCACGCACGTGCCCTGCTATCTTTCCCGTTCGGCCCAATGGGCCGGTTGCTTGTGCCTGCCGCCCGATTCCTGGGGCGTGCGGGAGTCCTGTAGTCGATACGAATCCGGAGCGATGAAGGTCCGAGCTTCCGTAAAGCCGATGTGCGAAAAGTGCAAGATCATCCGCCGCAACGGCGCGGTGCTCGTGATCTGCCAGAACCCGCGCCACAAGCAGCGGCAGGGCTAGGGCGAGCGCGATGGCACGCATCGCGGGAATCAACATCCCGGTTCAACAAACGGGTCGAAATCGGCCTCACCTACGTCTTCGGCATCGGCCGCTCGACCGCGCAGGAGATCCTCGCCGAGACCGGAGTCGATCCCGAACACCCTGGTCAAAGACCTGACCGAGGACGAGGTCGTGAGGCTGCGCGAGGCGGTCGAGCAGCGCGAGGTCGAGGGCGACCTGCGGCGCGAGCGCTCCCAGGACGTCAAACGACTGATGGAGATCGGCTCCTACCGCGGGCCTGCGCCACCGTCGCGGGCTGCCGGTGCGGGGCCAGCGGACGAAGACCAACGCGCGCGGCCGCAAGGGCCCGCGCCGGATGAGCGTCGCCGGCAAGCGCAAAGCGCCGACGCCGAAATAGGGAACCGCAGTGGCAACGGCGAAAAAACCCGCCAAAGGACGCTCCCGGCGCCGCGTCGAAAAAGAACATCACCTACGGCCAGGCGCACATCAAGACCTCCTTCAACAACACGATCGTCACCCTCACCGACACCGACGGCAACGTGATCGCCTGGGAGTCGGCCGGCTCGGCCGGCTTCAAAGGCTCGCGCAAGTCGACCCCGTTCGCCGCCCAGGTGACCGCCGACGCGGCCGCCAAGAAGGGCATGGAGCATGGGCTGGAGAAAGTCGAGGTCTTCGCCAAGGGCGCCGGCTCCGGCCGCGAGACCGCGATCCGCTCGCTGCAGGCCGCCGGGCTCGAGGTGACCACCGTCAAGGACGTCTCGCCGCAGGCCCACAACGGCTGCCGGCCGAAAAAGCGGAGGAGGGTCTAGGCGATGGCCCGCGACACCTCCCCGCAGTGCAAGCAGTGCCGCCGCGAGGGCCAGAAGCTCTTCCTCAAGGGCGAGCGCTGCTTCACCGACAAGTGCGGGGTCGAGCGCCGCTCCTACCCGCCCGGCGAGCACGGCCGCGGCCGGATGCGCCAGTCCGAGTACCGGGTGCAGCTGCGCGAGAAGCAGAAGACGCGCCGCTACTACCAGGTGCTGGAGAAACAGTTCCGCGCCTATTACGACAAGGCTTCGCGGCAGGACGGCGTCACCGGCGAGAACCTGCTGCGCCTGCTCGAGTCGCCGCCTCGACAACGTGCTCGTGCGGCTCGGCTTCGCCGCCTCGCGGCGCCAGGCCCGGCAGCTGATCCGCCATGGGCACTGGATGGTCAACGGCCGCCGGGTCGACGTGCCCTCCTACCAGGTGCGCCCCGAGGACGTGATCTCGATCAAGGCCGACTCGGCCGCGACCGACACGATCCGCACGGGCCACCGAGCTGGTCTCGACCGTCCCCGCCTGGCTGCAGGCCGACCACGATTCGCTCACCGCCAAGATCCTGCGCTACCCGGAGCGCGCGGAGATCTCGGCGCCGGTTCAGGAGCAGCTCATCGTCGAGCTGTACTCCAAGTAGTCCGGGTCCGAATTTCTGAACACGCAACGCAAGGAACTCATGACCACTGACTTCCAGGTCCCTCGCATCACCTCAGAGAAGGTCGACGACCGTCGCGGCACGTTCACGATCGAGCCGCTCGACAAGGGCTTCGGCTACACCTTCGGCAACAGCCTGCGCCGCGTGCTGCTCTCCTCGCTGGGCGGCGCCGCGATCACCAGCGTCCGCATCGAGGGCGTCGCGCACGAGTTCTCGAGCGTGCCCGGCGTCAAGGAGGACGTCACCGACATCGTCCTCAACCTGAAGGACCTCGTCGTCCGCATGCACACCGACGCCGACGAGGTCGAGGCGCCGCTCGTCGCCACCGGCCCGGGCGAGGTCAGGGCCAAGGACATCGACCTGCCGTCCGGGGTCGAGATCCTCAACCCGGACGCGCCGATCGCGACGCTCGAGAAGAAAACCAAGCTCGAGATCTACCTGACGATCGGCCGCGGCCGCGGCTACTCGCCGGCGGAAGAGAACAAGACCGACGACCAGCCGATCGGCGTGATCCCGATCGACTCGATCTTCTCGCCGATCCGGCGCGCCTCCTACTCGGTCGCCGCCGGCCCGCGTCGGCCAGCGGACCGACTTCGACAAACTGACGCTGGACCTCGAGACCGACGGCTCGATCGAGCCGGCGCGCGGCGCTGCGCGAGGCCTCCGAGATCCTGATCAAGAGCCTGGCGATCTTCACCGACGCCGACCGGGTCGAGGAGCTGACCGCGCGCGAGCCGGTCGCGGCGACGCCGGCCGACGGCCTCGCGGGCGGCAGCGGCCGGGGGACGGCGGGTCGACCGCCAACGGCCTCGACGAGATCCTGATCGAGGAGCTCGAGCTCGGCGTTCGCTCCTACAACTGCCTGAAGCGGGCCGGCGTGCAGACCGTCGGCGACCTGGTGCGCAAGTCGCGCTCGGAGCTCAACGCGATCCCCAACTTCGGCCAGAAATCGATCGAGGAAGTGATCGAGACCCTGCACTCCCGCGGGCTCGACCTCCAGCAGGACTGAGGACGGGACCGGGAGCGGAGCACGAGCGAGCGATGCGTCACCGCAAGAAGCGAAACAAGCTGAGCCGGGACTCCGCCCATCGCCGGTCTCTGCTCTCGAACCTCTCGAAGCAGCTGATCGAGCACGAGCGGATCAAGACGAGCCAGGCGAAGGCGAAGGCGGTGAAGCCGGAGGTCGAGCAGCTGATCACCCTCGGCAAGCGGGGCGACCTGCACGCCCGCAGGCAGGCGCTGGCGACGCTCCACAACGACAAGTTCGTCGTCCACAAGCTGTTCGAGGAAGTCGCGCCGCGTTACGCCGAGCGCTCCGGGGGCTACACCCGGATCGTCAAGCTGGGCCCCAGGAAGTCCGACTCGACCGAGATGGTCTACCTGGAGCTGGTATAGGGGGAGGGGCGGGGCGCCCCCCCGCCCGACAATCGCCGCACTAATGAGTGCGGCGATTTGAGTATCCGCCGGTCAGAGGGGCACCCCGCCCCTCCGCCAAGCGAGCTCCCGGAGACCGAGCTGGCGCCGGTCAGAGGGGCGCCTCGTCGGCCAAGCTGAGTCGGCGTGCGTCGGGGGTGACGGGCGCGGGGATTTCCCTCTCGAACTGGCGGATACTAAAAACGCCGGCCCAACTGGGCCGGCGTTTGTCAGGGCGAGAGGGGAATCCCCGCGCCAGCCGCGCTACGCATAGCCGACCGACTCCAGGTAAAGCCCATGCGGCGGCGCGGTGTCGCCCGCCTCGCTCCGGGGCGCGCCGTCGAGCAGTCGGGCGAAGTCGTCGACCGAGCGGCGACCGGAGGCGACCTCCAGCATCGTCCCAACCAGCACGCGGACCATGCTGCGCATGAACGCGTCGGCCGTGATGAGAAATACGCATATCTCCTCGCTGCGTTGGGGGCCCAGGGAGCCAGATATGGATGGGCCCCCAACTCCGCGTCCGGGGATATGCGGTGGCTCTCGAGACCAGCGGGCCTCTAGGACGTTGCGCTCGAAGCGGACGTGGTCGGTCCGGGTCGGCGTGAAGGCGGTGAAGTCATGAGTCCCCGGCAGGGTCGCGGCGCAGGCCGTGAGCGCCTCGTGATCCAGGCGATGTGGCCACCACAGCGCTCGTCCCCGCTCGAAGGGGTCGGGCGCCTCGCTTGCCAGCACGCGGTAGGAATAGGTGCGGGAGGTCGCGTCGCGGCGGGCATCGAACCCGTCGGGGGCGACGGCGGCCACCCGCACCGCGACGTCGGGGGGGCCCACCCCGTTCAGCCGCCGCGCCAGATCGGGGGGCACCGCGGCCCCGGTCTCGAAGCTGGCGACCTGGCCCCGGGCGTGTACGCCGGCGTCGGTGCGCCCGGCGACGGTCAGGTTCACGTCCTCACGCAGGATCGTGGCGAGCGCGGTCTCCAGCTCGCCCTGCACGGTACGCAGCCCACCCGGCTGGCGCGCCCAGCCGGAGAACTCGGCGCCGTCGTATTCGAGGTCGAGCCGGACGGTGGCCATCAGAGGGCGCAGTATGCCGCGTTCGAGGGGGCGGAGCCCGCCACTCCTAGAATCCGCCGCGTGCGCGTCCTGCTCACCAACGACGACGGGATCTCGGCCCCGGGCCTGCAGGCGGCCCGGCGCGCCCTGCGTGAGATCGAGGGGGTCGAGCTCGACGTGATCGCGCCGGACTCGAACCGCAGCGCGACCGCGCGCAGCATCACGACCCGCTCGCCGCTCACCGTCGAGGAGGTCGAGTTCGAGGACGGCGACCTTCGGCTACGCCACCGACGGCACCCCGGTCGACTGCGTCCGCTTCGCCGAGCTCGGCCTCGTCGGCGCGCGGCCCGACCTGATCGTCTCCGGGATCAACCACGGCGCCAACCTCGGCGACGACATCACCTACTCGGGGACGGTCGCCGCCGCCTTCGAGGGGATCGTCCTCGGGATCCCCGCCCTCGCCGTCTCCCAGCAGTCCTCCGGCGGCGGCATGGGCTACGTCAGCGGACGCTTCGAGTTCGGCGTCGCCGCCGCCGTTCGCCGCCGGGCTCGTCCGCCGCCTGGTCGAGGCGCCGATGCCGGAAGCGACGCTGATCAACGTCAACTTCCCCGCCGGCGAGCCGGAGGGATCGAGGTCACGCGGCTCGGCAAACGCATCTACAACGACGAGCTGAAGCTGGTCGGCGAGGAGTCCGACGCGCCGCCGCCGCTACGAGATCTACGGCTGGAAGCCCGGCTACGAGGAGGTCGAGGGGACCGACCTCTACGCCGTCGCGCAGGGGCGGGTCTCGGTCACGCCGATCCACTTCGACCTCACCGATCACGGCGGACTGGAGACGCTCCGCGGCTGGGGGCTGGAGGACACTGCTGCCCGCCCGGCAGGCATGAGCGACCGCGAGCGCGCCGTGGAGCTGAGGAGGGAGCTCGAGCGCCACAACCGCCTCTACTACGTCCTCGACGAACCGGAGATCGGCGACGACGCCTACGACGCGATGCTCGATGAGCTGCGCTCGATCGAGGCAGAGCATCCCGAGCTGCGGACCCCCGACTCCCCCACCCAGCGGGTCGGGGCGCCGCCTCTGGACCGCTTCGAGCAGGTCGAGCACCTGGAGCCGATGCTCTCGCTGGGCAACGCGCGCAGCGAGGAGGAGCTGCGCGCCTGGGAGATCCGCATCCGCAACCACCTGAAGCGGCTCGACATCAGCGCCTCGGAGTTCAGCTACACGACGGAGCCGAAGATCGACGGCCTCGCGATGACCCTTGTCTACGAGGACGGTGTGCTGATCCGCGGCGCGACGCGCGGAGACGGCAGGGTGGGCGAGGACGTGACGCAGAACCTGCGCACGATCGGAGCGATCCCGCTGCGGATCGAGGACGCCCCCGAGCTGGTGGAAGTGCGGGGCGAGGTGTACCTGCCGATCGACGACTTCAAGTCCCTCAACGAGCGGCGCGCCGCGGCCGGGGAGCCGACCTTCGCCAACCCCCGCAACTCGGCGGCCGGCTCGATCCGCCAGCTCGACCCGGCCCTCGCCGCCGAACGGCCGCTCTCGATCTGGTGCTACGCGATCGGCGCCGCCCGCGGCCTCGACCTCGCGACCCACAGCGAGGAGGTCGCCTGGCTGCGCGAGCGCGGCTTCAAGGTCAACCCGGACACCGCCAGGCACGAGGGCGTCGACGCGGTGGTCGAGCGCTGCCGCTGGTGGGAAGAGCGGCGCGAGCAGCTCGACTACGAGATCGACGGCGTCGTGGTCAAGGTCGACGAGCGCGCTCTCTGGCGCGAGCTGGGCGTCGTCGGCCGCGAGCCGCGCTGGGCGATCGCCTGGAAGTTCCCGCCGACTACGGCGACCACGAAGCTGAAGGACGTCGTCTGGAACGTCGGCCGCACCGGCCACCTGGTCCCCTTCGCGATGCTCGAGCCGGTCCACGTCGGCGGCGTGACGGTGACCACGGCGACCCTGCACAACGAGGAGGACCTGGCCCGCAAGGACGTCCGGGTGGGCGACGAGGTGGTGGTCATGCGGGCCGGCGACGTGATCCCCCAGGTGGTCGCGCCGCTCACCCAGAAACGCCGGAAGGGCGCCCGCCGCCCGCGCCCCCCGAAGCGCTGCCCGGCCTGCGGCACCGCGACGGTGAAGCCCGACGACGCCGTCTTCACGATCTGCCCGAACAGCTCCGGCTGCCCCGGCCAGGCCTTCCAGCACGTCAAGCACTTCGTCAGCAAGGGCGCGATGGACATCGACGGCCTCGGCGAGAAGCAGGCGCTGCGCTTCCTCGAGGAAGGGCTGATCTCCGACGTCGGCGACATCTACGACCTGGAGGAGGAGCGGCTGGCCGGCGCTCGAGGGATTCGCCGAGACCTCCGCGCGCAACCTTGTGGCCGCGATCGGGGAGTCCCGCGGACGGCCCTTCCAGCGGGTCCTGTACGCGCTCGGCCTGCCGGGCGTCGGCTACGTCACCGCCGAGGCCCTGGCGATGCATTTCGGATCGATCGCCGCGCTGCAGCGCGCCGACCCGGAGCGGATCGAGGAGGTCGAGGGCGTCGGGCCCGATCATGGCCGTGCAGATCGCCGAGTCGCTCGCCGACGAGCGCACCGGCCGCGCTGATCGAGAAGCTGCGGGAGAAGGGGCTGAGGCTGGAGCTCGACCCGCCGAGACGTGCCCCGCGAGGGCGGGCCGCTGGAGGGCAAGACGCTGGTCCTGACCGGGACGCTGGGGAGCTGACCCGCGAGGAGGCGGCGGCGATGATCAAGGGCGCCGGCGGCAAGGTCATCAGCTCGGTGTCGAAGAACACCGACTACGTGGTCGCCGGCGAGAACCCCGGGTCGAAGCTCGCCAAGGCGGAGGAGCTGGGGACCGAGATCGCTCGACGAAGCGGGGCTGAGGGCGCTGGCCGCCGGAGGCTAGCGCCGGGGCGCGCCGCTCAGTAGCGGGCGACCGAGGCGGCGATCCGGTCCTGCGCGTAATGGGCGCGGAGTCGAGGTTGCCGACGCTGCCCATGAGTATCGAGAAGACCATCTTCGCGGCCGCTCGCGTTGAAGCAGTAGCCGGAGAGGTTGCTGACCCCGGTCAGGGTCCCGGTCTTCAGCCGGCACCGGCCCTCGGCGGCGGTTCCGCTCCATGCGCTCGGCGACGGTGCCCGTGCGGCCGGCCAGCGCCAGGTCGGCGGCGAAGTCCTCGCCCACCGGCGTGCGCCGCATCGCTCGCAGCAGGCGCACCACCTGCAGCGGCGAGGCGCGGTTGCCGCGGGTCAGGCCGGAGCCGTCGACCGCGTGCACCGCGAGCCCTTGCCACGCGCGAAGCGCTCGACCACCCTTGCGCCGGCGCTCGTGTCCCTGCGCGCGCCGAATTCGGCGCCGATCAGCTTGATCAGCATCTCGGCGAAGAAGTTGTTCGAGTAGACGTCGGTGCCCCGACCACGTCGTCCATCCTCGGCGAGCGGACGACGGCCAGCGTCGCGCGCCGCGCCGGCGGCTTCGCCGAGGGCGATGCGGCGGCGGATCCGCACGCCGGAGGCGCGCAGCGAGGCGACCAGCTTCGACGCGGCGACCTTCGCCGGGTCCGAGGCAAACCCGGCGGCGTCGGCGTTGCGGTAGCCGGAATTGAGGGAGAGGCCCGAGAGAGGGCCGATGTAGGGGCTGGTGGCGTAGCCGGAGTCGGCGACACCCCGGCGCCGGTCGAAGATGCTGTCGTCGGCGTAGAGCCTGCCGGTGACGCGCCGTACCCCTGCCGCCCTGACTGGCGCTTGAGGTCGAAGAGGTTCGTTCCCAGGCCGCCGAGGAAGCGGTCGTAGAAGGCGGGGGTGCCGAGGGTCGGGTCGCCGCCGCCCTTCAGGTATAGGTTGCCGTGGAGGATCCCGTCGACGGTCGATCGGCCCTCGGCGAGCACCCGGTGGCGATCCGTCGCGTCCGGCCCGAAGCGGGTGAGCGCGGTCGCCGTCGTGAACAGCTTCATGTTCGAGGCAAGCGGACGGCGGCGCCCGCCGCGCGCGCGCAGAGCGACCTGCCGATCGCGGCGTCGACGACGAGCAGGCCGCTCGCCGCCGCCGCCGCCGCGTACGAGCAGCGTCCGCAGGTGCCCGCAGAGCGCCCGCTGTTTCCGCTTGCCGCGGCCGAATCAGGGGTAGGAAGACGCCGCAAGTAGCAGGAGAACTACGACGAGTGAGCCCGGAGGGTAGCCGCTCGCCATCAATCCTGGGATAATCCATGTTTATGGGCAAAGTTGTGGACATCGAACCCTCAGCCCAGAAGGCGGCGCCCGCCGCAAACGGCCCTCGAAGACCGCTCTCGTGCTCGGCGGCGGCGGCTTCACCGGTGGGGTCTACGAGATCGGCGCCCTGCGCGCGCTCGACCTGCTCGCGGTCAACAGCACCGTAAACAACTTCGACATCTACGTCGGCACCAGCGCCGGCTCCTTCGTCGCCGGGATGCTCGCCAACGGGGTCACGCCGGACGAGATGATGCAGGTGCTCAACGAGCGGATTCCCTCCGACCTCGAGGACCTCGACCTCGACAAGGCGCTCAGGCCGAACTACCTGGGCTTCCTGCAGAAGGCGGCATGCTGCCTCTGCGCACGGCTGGAGCTGGTGCGCTCGCTGGTCAGGCTGCGCGAGCTCTCCGCGATCGACCTCGGCGTCGGCCTCGCCGAGGCGCTGCCCTCCGGCCTCTACTCGGGCGGCGGGATCGCCGAGTACGTCGAGGAGGTGCTCGCCGACCGCAGCGGTGGCAACGACTTCCGGCTGCTGGATCGTGAGCTCTACATCACGGCCACCGACCTCGACACCACGCGAGCGCATCGTCTTCGGCGAGAAGGGCTGGGCCGACGTGCCGATCTCGAAGGCGATCGAGTGCTCCACGGCGCTGCCGATCGTCTACAAGCCGGTCGAGCTCAAGGGCCGCCAGATGGTCGACGGCGGGATCCGCTCGACCACCAACGTCGACATCGCGGTCGAGAGGGGCGCCAAGTTCATCGTCGTCGTCAACCCGATCGTCCCCTTCGTCAATGACTTCGAGAAGACGATCCCGACGGTCTTCGGCACCCGGGTGCGGCGCGTCTCGGACATGGGCCTGCCGGCGATCGCCAACCAGGCCTTCCGGATCATGGCCCACGCCCGCCTGCACCAGGCGGTGGCGCAGTGGCAGGAGCGCTACCCGGGCGTCGACATCGTCCTGATCGAGCCCGAGCCGAACGACGAGCTCATGTTCGGGACCCCGATCATGGACTACTCGAAGCGGCTGCGGATCGCCCGCCACGGGTTCGAGTCGGTGACCGCGAAGCTCGCCGAGGACTACGAGCACTACAGCGAGATCGCCGAGCGGCACGGCCTCGAGATCTCCGAGCGCCGGGTGCGGCGGGTGGTCGAACGCTCCGAAGAGGAAGAGCCCGAGCAGTCCTCGGCCTGGCGGCGGGTGCTCGAGCAGACGACCTCGGTGCTGCTGCGGCAGTCGGGCGAAGCGTCGTAGGTCGTTCGGGGGCGACGGCCGCAACGGGCGTTGCCCCGGCGGCGGCCCCCTGGCCACCCGGGCCGCATTCCCGCCGCGTCGCGAAGGCCCCGGGAGGGCTTTCGGCGCTCCCGCCAGCCGACTCAGCCGGCGTAGAGCCTCTCGATCTCGTCCTCGTGCTTGGCGGTCGACGACCGCTCGCTTCACCTTCAGGGTGGGGGTCAGCTCGCCGCTCTCCTGGGAGAGGTCCTCGGGGAGGATCGCGATCTTCTTCACCTGCTCGACGCGGGCGAACTCCTCGTTGACCTCGTCGACGTGAGCTTCGATCGGCGCTGCGGACCTCGTCGCTGTCGGCGAGCTGCAGCGGGGTCGTCGGGCAGGTCGTGCTCCTTCGCCCAGGCGACGGCCTCTTCGGGGTCGAGCGTGACCAGCGCCACCAGGTAGGGGCGGCGGTCGCCGACGACGACGCACTGGGAGACGAGCGGGTGCTGCTTGATCTCGTTCTCGAGGTTCGCGGGCGTGATGTTCTTGCCCCCGGCGGTGATGATGATGTCCTTCTTGCGGCCGGTGATCTTGATGAAGCCGTCCTCGTCGATCTCGCCGATGTCGCCGGTGTGGAGCCAGCCGTCGACGATCGTCTCCCTCGTCGCCTCCTCGTTCTTGTAGTAGCCCTGGAAGACGTTCGGGCCCTTGACGAGGATCTCGCCGTCGTCGGCAATCCTCACCTCGCAGCCCGGGAACGGTTTTCCGATCGTGCCGACCTTGAAGTCGTCCTCTGTGGAGATCGTCGCCGCGGTCGAGGTCTCGGTCATCCCCCAGCCCTCGAGGACGAGCACCCCGGCGGCGTCGAAGAAGCGCAGTATGTCCGGGTTGATCGGGGCCGCGCCGGAGACGGCCAGGCGCAGGTTGCCGCCGAACAGGCCGCGGATTTTCGAGAGCACCCTCTTGTCGGCGAACTCGTACTGGCGGCGCAGCAGGAACCCCGGCTCGCGGCCCGAGCGCTCCGCCTCGCGCATCCTTCTCGCCGACCCCGATCGACCAGTTGAAGATCGCCTTTTTGAGGCCGCCCTCTTTCTCCATCGCGCTCGTCGCGGCGGTGTAGATCTTCTCGAAGATCCGCGGCACCGAGGGGAAGTACGTCGGGCTTCAGCTCGGCGAGGTTGGGCATGATCTTCAGCGGGTCGCGCTCCCAGTAGGCGATCGTCGTCGCCGAGGTCGAAGCTGCCGAGCTGGATCAGCAGGGCGAAGGAGTGGGCGAGGGGCAGGTAGAGGTAGGTCAGGTCGCCCTCCTCGATCACGCTCGTCTCGTTGACCATGTCGAGCATCGCCCGGTAGTTGCCGTGCGAGATCACGCAGCCCTTCGGCGGCCCGGTCGTTCCGGATGTGTAGATGAAGGTGCAGATGTCGTCGGGGGTGACCGATCGCCAGCGCGCCTCCCACTCGGAGGCGTCCCGGCCTGCGCCGCGCTCCGCGAGCTGCTCGAAGGAGATCGCGTCGTCGCTGGAGCCGGTCATCCGGATCACGTGCTCGAGCAGCGGCAGCCTGTCGCGCACCCTGCGGATCTTCTCCATCTGCTCCTCGTCCTCGACCACGACCACCTTGGCGTCGGAGTTCTCGAGCACGTACCTGCACTCCTCCGGCGAGTTGGTCTGGTAGATCGGGACCACCGTGGCCCCCGCCGAGAGCGCGGCGAAGTCGGCGTAGGTCCACTCGGGGCGGGTGTTGGAGAGGATCGAGACCTTGTCGCCCTTGGCGACCCCGAGGTCGATCAGCCCGAGCGACAGGGAGCGGACGATGTCGCCGACCTCGGCGAAGCTGCGGTCGACCCACTCCTCGCCCTCCTTGAAGCGGACCGCCGGCTCCGCGCCATAGGCCTCCATGGACCTGGGCAGGAGGTCGGCGAGCGTCTGCGAGTTCGTTCCCCGCCCCATGACGGGGAGAAGTCTAGTCGAGCACGCCGCTCAGGCGGCCGAGGCCCTCCGGGAGTCGCCCTCGACCGGTAGCTGGCGCAGCGAGGTGCGGAACAGGGTCTTGTCGATGCGGCCCTTGAAGATCGGAACCCCCATCTCCACGCATTTGCCGATCACCTCCTGCCGTTTCATGTCCATCTCGTCGGCAAGCTCGGAAGGGGTCAGGTGATTGGCCACGTCGTGGACCTCCCATAGTCGATATCGAGTAGACAGAACTTACTCCCGGGAGGCGACGTGTCAACAGCATCGGCCGCAATGTGCGGGAGCCCGGATCGGGATAATGGTCTCGATGGCCGGAGAAGCGGCAGCCACTCCGATCCCCCGCAGGGGCAGGGCCTGGGTGATCCTCGCCCTCTCGCTGGCCGTGATCGCGCTCGGATACGCGATCGTGGAGATCGCGACCCGGGAGCCGGGGCGCGAAGTGGTGCGCGTCGAAGGGATCGACGACGCCCAGCGGCTCTTCGGCGGAGTGCCGCAGGAAGGAGACCGCCTCGGCTCCTCCGACGCGCCGGTGACGATCCAGGTGTTTGCCGACCTGCAGTGCGGCAGCTGCCGCGAGGACTTCCTCGGCACGATCCCGACGCTGGCCGAAGACTACGCCCGGCCCGGCGGCGTCAAGCTGCTCCTCAGGCACTACTCGGTGGCCGAGAACCCGCTCGAGCTCGGCTTCTTCGGCGCCGAGGCGGCGGCGCAGCAGGGCTATGGCTGGCAGTACACCTACCTCTTCTTCCGCAACCAGGGCGAGGCGAGGCGATTCGGCATCGACGAGGACTTCATGGCGTCGCTGGCGGGAGCGATCGGCGAGCTCGACCTGCCCGAATGGCAGCGGTACCTGGATCAGCAGGGCGGCTCGGACGGCGCGATCTCGAAGCGCCTCGAAGGCTATGAGCGGCTCGGGACAAAGCTCGGCATCCGCACCCGGCCGGCGATGATCGTCAGCGGGCCCGCGGGCACCCGGACCCTGCAGGACGGGCCCTCGCTGGCCGAGGTGAAGCGGGCGATCGGCGAAGCCGGAGGTTGATCGAAGGCGACCGCCCGACGGCGGCCGCATCTACAATCGATCCAACGGGTTACACATCGGGGCGCCCGGATTTGAACCGGGGACCTCACCGACCCGAACGGTGCGCGCTACCAGGCTGCGCCACGCCCCGAGAGCGCCGATTATCTCAGAGACCACCAGGTGACAGAACAGCGATGAAGCGCACCCTGTTTCCGCTCGCCGCCTCGCTTGCGGCGCTGGCCTCGCTTGCGGCGCTCGGCCTCGCTCGCGCCGGCCTCGCTCGCGCCGGCCGCGTCGGCGCCGCGAGCCCCGGTCAGCTTCGCGGGGATGAACCCGCAGGGGCCGACCGACGCGAACGACTACGAGCTGATGCGCAGCAGCGGCGTGCGCAACGTCAGGCTCGCACTCACCTGGGCGGCGATCCAGCCCGACGGGCCGTTCTCCTTCGAGCCCGACTTCGGCGGCTTCGACAGCGAGGTCGAGCTGGCCGCCGAACACGGGATCCAGGTCATGCCCTTCCTCTGGGGCTCGCCGCGCTGGCTGGCCTCCGAAAGCCTCGTCCTGCCGGTCCGGGCGGCGTGGCAGCGGCGCGCCTGGGCACGCTTCGTGCGGGCCGCCGAGCGCCGCTACGGCCCTGACGGCTACTTCTGGAGCGGGCACCCGGACCTCCCCTACCTGCCGATCAGCGCCTGGGAGATCTGGAACGAGCAGAACATCGTCACCTTCTCGGACACGACCGACCCGGTCCGCTACGCGCCCCTGCTGCGCATCGCGGGCCGCATCCTGCACCGCATGGACCACGGGTCGACGGTCCTGATCGGCGGGCTCTTCGGGCGGCCGCTGCAGATCCCCCCCAACACCGGCTCCGGGGAATTCCTCTCCCGCCTCTACGGGGTCCGCGGGATGAAGCGGTACTTCGACGGGGTCGCGCTGCACCCATATGTCGCCGACTGCCCGCGCGATCAGGTCGCAGATCCTCAACCTGAGGCGGATCATGCGGCTCAACCACGACCGCAGCGCCCGGATCTACGTGACCGAGATCGGCTGGGGCTCCGACGGCCACGAGTCGCGCTGGGAGCGGGGTCTCTACGGCCAGGCCCGGCAGCTCAACCAGGCGATGTCGATGCTCGTCCATCACCGCCACAGCTGGCGGATCGGCGGCGTCTGGTGGTTCTCATGGGCCGACCTGCCGCGCTCCTGCCAGTTCTGCGACTCGGCCGGGCTGCTGACCGCCAAGCGGCGGGCGAAGCCCGCCTGGTACCGGTTCAATGCCTGGACCGGCGGCGATCCGGACACTGTGGAACGCGCCTCCTCGCGCGAACTGAGGAACTCCCCCGGCGGGGCCCGCAACCACGGCGAAGGCAGCCAGAGAGGCGATTGACCAGCCGCTCCGTGGGTAGTCTGACGGCACGCACCCACGACTCCGGAGGTATGCGATGACGAGCACCTCACCCAGCAAGGGGATTTTCGACAGCGCCAACGCGGAGGTCCGCGAGCAGGTCGTGGAGCTGCTGGCGAAGGCCTACTGGATGGAGATGGAGACGGTGATGAGCTACATCGCCGCCTCCGTCAACCTCGACGGCGTCCGCGCCCAGGAGATCAAGGAGTCGCTCGCCGAGGACATCGAAGAGGAGCTCGGTCACGCGAAGCGCTTCGCCGAGCGGATCAAGGAGCTCTACGGCGTGGTGCCCGGCTCGCTAGACTTCAGCGCCGAGCAGTCGCTTCCTTCAGCCGCCGGAGGAGCAGACCGACATCGTCCACGTGATCCGCGGCGTGATCAAGGCCGAGACCGGGGCGATCGAGCACTACACGCGGATCGTCGAGGAGACCGAGGGCGTCGACCCGGTGACCCAGGACATGGTGATCGAGATCCTCCATGACGAGCAGGGCCATCGGCGGCTCTTCGAGGGCTTCCTGCGCGAGTACGAGGTCGAAGGGTTCGCTCCCGGCCGGCGACTCGACGGCGGCGCCGAGCGATGACCCCGCGCTCCTGACGTCGATCCCTCGGGGCGCCTAGGTGCTCGTGTGGGCCGTCTCGGCCCGGTGCTCGCGCAGGGTGGCGAGCACCTCCTCGGCCAGCTTCGAGCCCTCTTCGGGCCGCAGGGGGGTGGCGACGATCCTCAGCACCACTCCGCGCGAGTCGAGCTCCTCTAGCGAGATCCGCGGCGGGTAGCGGGTGGGCACGGTGATCGATTCGAGCAGGCGGTCCTCGATCCGCTTTGGGCTGGCGTCACCCGTGAAGCGCGCCCTGACGTCGACCTTGTCCGGTTCGCGGAGCGGCACGACGGCGAGGTTGACGAGGACGCTGTTGGGAACCAGCAGGCGGTCGGCGCCCTGCACCAGCGTCGTGTAGAAGAGGCCGAGCGAGCTGACCGTCCCCTCCAGGGAGCCGGCCAGGGCGCCGCCGACCAGGCGCACCCTTTCGCCGACCCGGAAGGGGCGGGTGCTCTGCAGGACGACGCCGGCGAAGATCCCGCCCAGGGTCTGCTGCGCCGCCAGGCCGAGGACGATCGCGGTGAAGGCCCCGCCGACCGCCAGGGTCGCGCCGTTGATGCCGGCTATCCGCAGGGCGAGGATCACCACCGCGACCATCGCCAGCAGGCGGACGAGGAAGCCGAGCGTGCCGGCGGTCGCCGGGTCGAGGCGGCGGTAGAGGCGGGGCGAGAGCGCCTGGTTCAGCCAGTGGGTCCCCGCCGAGCCGACCAGGACCAGGACGGCAACCGTGCCGATCCGGACCCAGTTGCCATAGCCGGGCACCAGCTCCCTGCGGTTGTAGTAGACGAACAGCGTTGCCGCCAGCATCAGCGCCGCCACCAACAGGCCGCCGAGCCCGCGCCTGGTGGCCCGAGGCACGAGCTCCTCGCCGAGGCCGAGCGAATGCCAGGCGTGGGTGCGGGTCTCGAAGATCTCTCGCGGGAGCTTGCGCCCGGATGGTGGCGGCACGGAGTCCTGCTACCCCCTCCCATGGACGATATGCGCAATACTATTTTTTAGGTAGGAGAACCGGTGGATGCTGTCGCGATAGTCGTGCTGAGCATTGCCCTCACGGCGGTGGCGGCCGTGCTCGGGCGATCGCTTCTGCGGATGCGGCGGACGATGCGCCGGCTCGACCTCCTCGGCAGGATCGCCGACGTCTCCGATCACGGGGGCGGAATGCCCGAGACCCTCGACGAGATCTGCTCGGTCCTGGTCCCGGAGCTCGCCGACTTCTGCATGGTCGACCTGGTCGGCCAGGGAGGCGGCGTCGACCGCGTCGCGGTTCGGGTCGGGGCCGGTGGCGGAGAGGACGCTGCGCGCGGCCTGGCCGAGCGCGAGCCCTCGTTTCCCTACGTCGGGGCGGAGCGGCGGGAAGATCGCACGCCGGGGGCGCGCTTCTACGGGAGGTTGTCAGAGAGCGACCTCGTCGAGCTCTCCCACGACCCGGAGGATCTCGAGTTCCTGCGCGGGCTCGGCATCGAGTCCGCGATCACCGTTCCGCTGAAGGCGCGCGGGAGGTTGACGGGGGCCCTGACGCTCGGCGTCGCCTGGTCGGGGCGCCGCTATTCGACCGAGCATGCGGAGTTCGCCCGGATCCTCTCCGGACGGGTGGCCCTGACGCTCGAGAACGCCGGCCTGTTCGCCGACCTCGAAGCGGCCGAAGAAGAGCGGGCGGAGATCGCGGAAACGCTTCAGCACGGGCTGCTGCCTCCGCCGCTGCCCGAGATACCCGGCTGGTCCGTGGCGGCGGCCTACCGCCCGGCGGGAGCCCAGAACGAGGTGGGCGGCGACTTCTACGACGCGTTTCCGGCTGCGGGCGGGTGGATGCTGGTGATAGGCGACGTCACCGGCCGGGGCGCGCGGGCGGCCTCGGTGACCGCCCAGGCGCGGTACACGCTGCGCACCGCCGCGGCGCTGACCGGAGACCCGCTTCTCGCCCTATCGACCCTGAACAGGGCCCTGCTCGCGCGCAGCGGGCTCGCCCTCTGCAGCGTCGTCGCAATCGCCGTCGCCGAGGATCCGGCGCGGCCGCTGAGGATCGCCGTCGCCGGGCATCCGCCGCCGCTGCTGGTCGACGGCGAGTCGGTGGTCGAGCTCGCCGCAGCGGGCCCGGTCCTCGGCGCCTTCGCCGAGGCGGAGTGGAGCCTGGAGCAGGCAGTCGTCGACTCCGGCCAGGTGCTGGTCGTCGTCACCGACGGGATCGCGGAGGCCGGCACCAGGAGGGGCCGCTTCGGCGAGGAGCGGACCCGGGCGGCGCTCGCCGGCTCGCGTGGCTCGGTGCAGGCGGTGGCGCGCCTCGAGGAGTCCCTGCGCTCGTTCGCCGGGGAGGAGCTCGAGGACGACGTCGCGATCCTCGCCCTGGCCCGGGCCGCGCCCGACCCCGAGGGGCACGCTCTGGCTCTCGGGCCGGCGGAGACTGCGCAGATGGCCGGCGAGCTCGCATCGGGGGCGGCCGGTGGATGACCCGGTGGCGGACCGGGTGAAGCGACTCTTCGACGCCTTCAACCGGCGGGATTTCGAGGGGATCGTCGAGCTCTGCAACGAGCGGATGGAGTTCCGCGCGGTGACCGCCGAGCGCCTCGGCCGCGACGCGCCCTATACCGGAGTCGCCGGGCTGCGTGCCTACCTGGCCGACGTCGCCTCCGCCTGGGAGGAGCTCCTCGTCACCCCCAGTCGGATCGTGCAGCGAGGGGAGCGGGTGCTCGTCCGCGGGAGGGTGTACCTGCGAAGCCGGGCGCTCGGCATCCGTGACGTGCCCGCAGGCTGGATCTGGGAGCTGGAGGCCGGGCGGTTCGTCCGCGGGGAGGTCTTCGTCGAGCTGGAGGACGCGGTCCGCAGGTTCAGCCGTGAAGCTCGGCGAGAGCCGAGTCGCGGTCTCCGTGCATCGAGATCGACGACTCCACCCCGGTGATCTTCAGCAGCCTTTCGACCTGGTCGTTCGAGCAGCAGATCACCAGGCGGCCCTTCCCCTCGCCGGTGGCCTCGCGGTCGATCCGCTGCCAGGCGCGGACGATCAGCGCGATCCCGGTCGAGTCTATGAACTCGCAGTCGCAGAGGTCTATCAGCACCGAGGCGTGCTCGTCCTCCTCCACTGCTCGGTCCAGGGGCTCGCCGAGGGCGGGAGCCGTGTTGAGGTCGAGCTCCCCGGTCACGGTGAAGGAGACGACGCCGTTCTCGAGCGACTCGTCTCGTACCTCGAATGGCGAGGGGGGCACGTCAGAGATCTTATCGAGGACCCGAGTTTCGCCGTGGATGCGGGGGGTAGCGGAAACAGTGCGTATACGGTCGATATCCTCGAAGGCTCGCCCGGAGGTTTGATCCGCGGCGAGAGTTGCGGCATATGGAAAACACGTCCGGCATCGGCGATCGACGAGCGGGCCTGGAGATGACCCTCCCGGCCCGCACCGAGAACGTGGCCGTCGTCAGGCATGCGCTCACCGGACTGGCCGAGGAGATCGGCATGGATGCCGCCGGGGTCGCCGATCTGAAGACGGTCGTCACCGAGGCCTGCATGAACGTCGCCGTCCACGCCTACGACGGCCAGCCGGGCCCGCTCAACGTGGAGGCGCGCCCGACCGGCGAGGGCCTCGACGTCGTCGTGCGCGACTCGGGCAGCGGGATTCGCCCCCGGCCCCAGGTCGAGCGAGCCAGCCTACGGCTGGGGCTGCCCCTGATCGCGGCGCTCTCCAGCAGCTTCTCCTTCTCCGGTGGGCTCGACCGCGGCACCGAAGTCCGGATGCACCTGCCGCTGCGCGGTGGCGGCGCCGGCGACGGGGGCCCGCCGGCGGGGGTCTCGGTTCTCCGCGACTCGACCGAGATCGTCACCGACCGACTCGGAGCTGCTGGGCCCGGTTCTGGCTCGCATCGTCGGCGCCCTCGCGGCGCGCCGTGAGCTGCCCGTCGACCGGGTCTCCGACGCTGTGCTGCTCACCGATGCAATCGCCGCCGCCGCTCCCGGGAACTTCGCCGAGCGCACGGTGAAGGTGGCGCTGGTCGAGAACGAAGGAGGGCTGGAGCTGTTGCTCGGGCCGATGCGCGCCGGCGGTGCGGCGGATGTGCGCGTCTCGCTGGGCCTGCCCGACGTCGGCGGCACGCTCGAGGGGCTCGCCGACGAGATCGCCGCCGAGACCCGCGAGGACGGCGACTACCTCGCGATCCGCTTCAGGTCTCCCGCTCCTGCTCCCTGACCTGCTCGCGGATCCGGTCGAGCGCGCGGCGCAGGATCCTCGAGACGTGCATCTGGGAGTGGCCGATTCGCTGTGCGATCTGCGACTGGGTCATGTCCTCGACGAAGCGCAGGCGCAGCACCAGGCGCTCGCGATCGTCGAGGGCGGGCAGCGCCGCGTCGAGCGCGACGCGCCCCTCGACCAGCTCGAAGTTCTTGTCCTCGCTGCCGACCCAGTCGGCCGGCGGGGCGGCCTCGTCGGCATCGTCGCGGCCGGCGGGGCGGTCCAGCGAGAGCGGCCTTCGGTTGTGGTCGGCCTCCATCACTTCGAGCACGTCGGTCGTCTCCAGTTCGAGGCGCTCGGCGATCTCGGGTACCGAAGGCGAGCGCTGCAGCTTCTCGGTCAGCTCGGAGATCGCCCTGTCGACCTGCGCCATCCGGTCGTGCAGGCCGCGCGGGACCCGCACCGTCCAGGCGCGGTCGCGGAAGTGGCGTTTCAGCTCGCCGAGGATGGTCGGCGAGGCGAACGCCGTGAAGGGGATGCCCCGCTTCGGGTCGTAGCGGTCAACCGCGTTGACGAGCGCCAGGCTGGCCACCTGGAGGAGGTCGTCGAACGACTCGCTGGCTCCGCGATAGCGCCGGGCCAGCCGTTTGGCGAAATCGAGGTTGCGGCGCACCAGCTCCTCGCGGATCGTCGGATCACGGGTCTCCGCGAACCGCCGCCACAGCTCGGAGTCGTCGCTCAGCTGCTGCTCCGGGCCTGGGCCCGGGCGCGGATGCTCGTCGGTCTCGCCGCGACCTGCCACCCTCTCACCGTACCTGGCCGGTGTGGGCGGTGGAGGGGCGGGTAGTGGCAGGTTCGCGGCGGATAGGCTGCTCAGGATTCCCATTCCGACGAAGGAGACATTCAGATGGCTTACTCGGTTCCCGACCTTCCATACGGCTACGACGCTCTGGAGCCCCACATCGACGAGGCGACGATGCGGATCCACCACGACAAGCACCACCAGGCCTACGTGGACAAAGCCAACGCCGCCCTCGAGGGGACCGAGTGGGCCGATAGGGAGATCGAGGAGGTGCTGCGCAACCTCTCCAGCCTCCCTTCCGACAAGCAGGCGCCCGTTCGCAACCACGGCGGAGGCCACTACAACCACACGCTCTTCTGGCAGATGCTGAGCCCCGACGGAGGCGGTGAGCCGGGCGGCGAGGTCGGCGCGGCGATCGCGACGCCTTCGGCTCGTTCGACTCCTTCAAGGAGCAGTTCAAAGAAGCGGGGATGACGCAGTTCGGCTCCGGCTGGGCCTGGCTGGTCAACGACGGCTCCGGCCTCGCCGTGGTGAAGACCCCCAACCAGGACTCTCCCGTCTCCGATGGCAAGGCCCCGCTGCTCGGCTGCGACGTCTGGGAGCACGCCTACTACCTCAAGTACCAGAACAAGCGCCCCGAATACATCGACGCGTTCTGGAACGTCGTCAACTGGGACTACGTGGGCGAGCGGCTCGCGGAAGCCGGCTGAGCGCGGCTACCGGGCGGCGGGGACCGCGGGCCTCGCCGCCTCCGGCAGGTGGCGAGGCTCCTCCCCCTCCTTGAGGGGAATGCGGCTCATCGCGTGCTCGGCCTTGGCGGTTATCGTCAGGCTCGGGTTCACGCCCGGATTGGCGGGCATCGCGGCGCCATCGGTGACCAGCAGGTTCTCGTAGCCGAAGACGCGGTTGTGGGAGTCGACCACGCCGCGCGAGGGGTCGGCGCCGACCACCGCGCCACCGAGGATGTGCGCCGTGGTCGGCACGTTCTGGATCGACTCGGTGAGGGCGCTCTGGGCGATGCCGCCGATCCGCTCGCGCGAACCAGCGCGCGGCCTGGGCGGCGGCCGGAAGGTAGATCGGGTTGGGCCGCTCGGGGTCCTGCTCGGTCTGCAGGCGGACGCCCCTGCCGAAGATCCTGCGCCTCGGCCTCAGGTGCATCGCGGCGTCCACCGTCTGCATCACCAGCAGGATCACCGTGCGGCGCGACCACCTGAAGGGGAAGGCCATGCGCAGCGTCTGCAGCGGGTGGCGGACCATCTGCCACGATCCACTTGAGCGGGCGTGTCAGGCGCGTCCCCGGCCCCGCCATCGCGGTGAAGGTGTCGCTCATCACATCGCCCGCCTCGCCGTAGGTGACCACCTCGATGTGGGTGTCGGGGTCCGGGTAGATGCTCGAGGTGATCGCCACCGAGCGGCTGAAGTCGCGCTCGTCGTCGCGGGCGGTGACCGATTGGATCGACTCGGAGTTGGTGCGGATCACGTCGCCGATGCGGTCGGAGAGCCGCGGCAGGGCGCCGCCGTGCCTGCAGTTGGCGAGCAGGTTGTTGGTGCCCAGCGCGCCGGCGGCGACGACGACACCGCGCGCGGTGATCGTCTCCCGGCGCTTGCGCAGCCAGGCGCCGGAGCGCTCGTGGGTGACCAGATAGCCGTCGGAGCCGTCGGCCGCGCCCAGTGGCCGGACCTCCGTCACCTGCCGTTCGGGTCGGATTCGGACCCCGAGCCTCTCGGCGAACCAGAGGTAGTTCTTCATCAGCGTGTTCTTGGCGCCGTGACGGCAGCCGACCATGCAGCTCCCGCAGCGCATGCAGCCGGTGCGCGACGGGCCCCTCGCCTTCGAAGTAGGGATCGGGGACCTCGACGCCGGGCCGGTCGAAGAAGACCCCCACCCTGGTGTTGGTGAAGGTCTCGCCGACGCCGATCTCCTCCGCGTATTCCTTGAGCAGCAGGTCGGCCGGGCCCATGCCCTCGTACTCGACCACGCCGAGCATGCGTTCGGCGGTCTCGTAGTGGGGCGCCAGCTCCGCCTCCCAGTTGCCGAGGTCCGACCACTGCGGGTCATCGAAGAAGCTCGGCCGGGCGCGGTAGAGGGTGTTGGCGTAGCCGAGGCTGCCGCCGCCGACGCCGCTGCCGGAGACGACGAAGACGTCCTTGAAGAAGGTCATCCGCAGCACGCCCCGCATGCCCCAGCTTGGGCCACCAGAAGTAGCGCCGCGGTTCGCGCAGGGTCGAGGCGGCGAAGTCCTCGTCCCGAAGCGGCTGCCGCACTCCAGGACCCGCGACCCAGTAGCCCTTTTCCGCCAGCCTCAGCGCGGAGACCGAGCCGCCGAACCCGGAGCCGACCACGAGCCAGTCGACGTCGTGCTCCGCCTGGCCGGGGCGGTGGCCTCAGGCCTCTCCGGGCTCGAGCGGGCGGAAGTCCGAGGTGCGGGCCCCGCAGACCGGGCAGAACCAGTCGCACGGGATGTCCTCGAACGCCGTGCCGGGCGGGATGCCGCCGTCCGGGTCGCCGATCGCGGGGTCGTAGATGAACCCGCAGCTCTCGCAGATCCAGAGTGTCGCTTCGGTGGTTGTTGCGCTCATGGCTCCGATTCTAGAAAAGAGGCCCGGCTAGTTGTCGAAGCTGACCGAGACCGGCTCGCGCTCGGCCGCGTCCTGGATCTCGAAGAAGTCCCGCTTCGTGAAGCCGCTGCGGCCGGCGATCACCGAGCCGGGGAACTGTTCGATGTCGGTGTTGTAGGACTGCACGTTGGAGTTGTAGATGCGGCGCGCGGCCTGGATCTCGTCCTCGAGCTCGGAGAGGTTGCGGCTCAGCTGCTGGAAGTTCTCGGTCGCGCGGAGGGTGGGGTAGTTCTCGGCGACCGCGCGCAGGTCGGTGAGCGCCCCGGTCAGTTTCTGCTCGGCCTGGGCCGTTTCGCCGACCCCCTGGGCAGACATCGCCTCTGCTCGTGCCTTCGTCGCCTTCTCGAAGACCTCGCTCTCGTGCGTCGCATATCCCTTCACCGTCTCCACGAGGTTGGGGACGAGGTCGTGGCGGCGCTTCAGCTGCACGTCGATTCCGCTCCAAGACTCGTCGACGCGGTTGCGCTGGGCGATGATCGAGTTGCGCTTGAGGACGTAGTAGAGGGCTGCGAGGACGATCAGCGCGACGACGACGATGATGACGATGGTCATGGGAGCTCCTGTCGTGGGACCCGGGCTTGCCAGAATCCTACGCCGATGAGCGGCAAGCAGGAAGCCCGCGAATGGGCCGAGGTCGTGCGCCGGTACGGCGGGAGCCGGGGGCTCACCTACGAGCCGGTCGGCGGGATCAATCCCAAGGATGCGCCCGTGGCGCTCTGCGTGGGAGGGGTCAACCGGCTCACCGGCGAGCTCGTGGACGGCTTCTGGGGTGCCTGCTGCGACGCCGACGAACGCGAGGTGGGGGGCCTGTTCGGCAAGGCGACCGTGCCGACCGCGGTGCTCGCCAAGGCCCACATGCCCGATCTCGCGACGGTGGTCCCGGCCTTCAACGTCGAGTCGATCGAGGGCACCGAGGCGATCACCCAGCACCTGGTCCGCAGGGTCGAGTTCGAGTCGATCGACTTCAACCGCCGGTTCATCGCGACCGTGCCCCGAGAGCACGATCCGGTCGCCCTGCGCGAGCTGTTCAGCCCCGCCTTCCTCAGCTGGACGACCACGATGACCGGAGAGGTCGATTTCGGCGTCAACGATCGCCAGCTCTGGTTCCTCTGGCGGCTGCGCGATCGCTCCGAGGCGGAGCTGAAGGAGGCGCTGAAGAACGCCGGCCGGCTGTTCGGGCGCCTGCACTCGGAGATGGAGGAGGAGGGACTCCACACCTACCCACCCGGCCCCTGGCACGCGGGGCTGGAGCCTTTCCCTCAGCCTCAGGCGGGGTAGTCGGGGTCACCGGGAAGGACCACGCGGTGGTTCTCCTCGGTGCCGACGACCTTGGGCAGGATCGGCTCGATCGCCCTTCCCCGGTGCGCCTCCAGCGCCTCCTCGGCGGTTGAGAAGGCGGCGAGGGCCTCGAGCTGCCGCAGGGTTGGGAAGGCGAGGGTCAGCCCTCCCTGCCCCTGCTCCTCGAGCGCCCGGCCCGGCTCGAACCAGGCGGCGTCGACGGTCTCGACGCCGTCGGCACGGGGCCTGGCGTGGGCGGGGGCGAGCGCGAGGAAGAACCAGGCGTCGAATCGACGCGACACCGCCTCCGGCGTGACCCAGCGCGAGAACAGCACCAGCTCCGCCTCGTCCGCCAGCTCGATCCCCGCCTCCTCTGCCAGCTCGCGCACGGCGCAGGCTCGGTGCCCCGCCTCGTCCTCGCCGTCGGCCTCGTCGACGGCCCCGCCGGGGAACACCCAGACGCCGGGCATGAACTTCGCCTCCTCGGTCCGCTTCAGGAGCAGGACCTCCAGCCCGCGAAGGCCGTGCTTCGCGGCGTGGCGGAGGAGGACCACCGAGGCGGCCGGGCGTGGCTGGTCGGCGCGCCGAGGTTGGGCGCCTCGGCGGGGCCGCGATGCCGCAGTTCCTCCTCGCTCACGATCCCACCCTATCCGCGTGAACGGTGGGGACGGCGCAGGTCAGGCGGCCTCGGGCAGCGCGGCGACCGGAGGCGCCGCGCGGCGGCGTCGCTGCGGGGCGAGCGCCGCCTCGATCGACTCGGCGGCGATCTCGACGAGGCGGCGCAGGTCGCCCTTGGAGATCGCCAGCGGCGGCATCAGCACGACCGTGTCGCCGAGCGGGCGGATGATCGCCCCGCGCCGCCGTGCCTCGAGCGTCACCCGGTGGCCGACGCGCAGGGCGGGATCGTGCTCGCCGAGGTCGATGCCGACCATGAAGCCCCGACCGCGGACCTCGGCGACCTCCGGCATCCGCCCGACCTCCTCGAGCATCGCCGAGCACGCGGATCTTCGGCTGCAGGCGGACGATCGTCCGCTCCTCGCTCGAAGGCGTCGAGGCTGGCCAGCGCGGCGGCGCAGGCGAGCGGGTTGCCGGTGTAGGTGTGGCCGTGGAAGAAGGTCCGCTGCTCCTCGGGCGCGCCGAGGAAGCCCTCGTAGATGCGCTCGGTGGCAAGGGTCGCGGCGAGCGGCAGGTAGCCGCCGGTCAGGCCCTTCGCCACGCAGAGGAGGTCGGGCGAGACCCGCTCCTGCTCGCAGGCGAACATCGTCCCGGTGCGGCCGAAGCCGGTCGCGACCTCGTCGCAGATCAGCAGCACCCCGTGCTCGTCGCAGAGCTCGCGCACCTCGCGCAGGTAGCCGGGCGGGTGGATGATCATCCCGGCGGCGCCCTGGACGAGCGGCTCGACGATCACCGCGGCGACCTCCTCTTCGCGCAGGGCCGAGGATCCGCGCCGAGGTGCGCGGCGTCGCCGGGCTCGGCGGCGTGGGCCTCGAACAGCAGCGGCCGGTAGGTCGCGTGGAAGAGGTCGATGCCGCCGACCGAGACCGAGCCGATCGTGTCCCCGTGGTAGGCGTCGCGCAGATGGACGAAGGAGGTGCGCCGGGCGTGCTGGCCGCCGCGCTGCTGCTGGAACTGGAAGGCCATCTTCAGGGCGATCTCGGTCGCGGTCGAGCCCGAGTCCGAGTAGAAGACGCGGGAGAGGCCGGGCGGGGCGATCCCGACCAGCCGGGCGGCGAGCTCCGCCGCTCCGCCGTGGGAGAGCCCGAGCATGGTCGAGTGGGCGATCCTCTCGAGCTGCGCGCGGACGGCGGCGTCGATCCCCGCGTGGCGGTGGCCGTGGACGTTGCACCACAGGGAGGAGACGCCGTCGATGTAGCGGCGCCCGTCGCGAGTCGATCAGGTGGCAGCCCTCGCCGCGCTCGATCATCAGCGGCTCTTCGCCCGACCACCCCCGCTGCTGGGTGAACGGGTGCCAGAGGTGGTCGCGATCGAGCTCGCGTGGTCCTTCGGCCATGGCGCGCGCGACACTAGCCGCGGCCGCGGCGGCAACCGGGGCCGGCGGAGCGCGGGCCACCACGACCAGCGTGATGTGCATCACATGCACAACTATTTCGGTAGAGAAATAGTTTCAGATCTGGAACTATCTTGGTGACGTGATGCAGGCGAGCGACACTGCGGCCGTTAGCCGACGCGGGCCGCGAGGTCAGCTCGGAGGCTCAGGAGACGGCGGCACGGCTGAGCGCCCTGATGCGCCACGTCTTCCGCTAGGACCGCGGCAACCAGCTGCGGGTGATCGAGGACTCCGGCCTCGATGACCCAGTGCAAGGCGCTGCTCGAGCTCGGCGGGCTAGGCGCGGCGGCGAGCCGCGCCAGGTCAGCGAGCTCGCCGAGGCCTTCGGCGTCTCGGTCCCCTCGATGAGCCGCGCCGTCGACGCTCTCGTCAAGGCGGGCCTCGTCGACCAGGCTCGAGGACCCCGACGACCGCCGCGTGCGCCGGGTCGCGATCACGCAGCGGCAAGGAGCTCGTCGACGACGCTGCTGGTCGTTCGCCAGGCGCGGGCTGGAGGCCTTCGCCGAGACGCTCACCGCCGCCCAGCGCCGCAAGCTCGACGCGGCGGTCGAGCTGCTGATGGACAGGGAGGACATCGCCGAGATGTACCGAGCACCTGAAGGAGGTCGCCCGCTTGACCCGCTACCGCCACCTGATCACCGACGAGAACCGCAAGTGGTGGACGCTCGGGGCGATGTGCTTCGCGCTGTTCATGATCATGCTCGACAACACGGTCGTGAACGTCGCGCTGCCCTCGATCCAGCGCGACCTCGGGGCCTCGATCTCGGGGCTGGAGTGGACGATCAACGGCTACACGCTCTCCTTCGCCGTCCTGCTCGCCACCGGCGGGCGGCTGGGCGACATCTTCGGTCGGCGCCGCATGTTCATCGTCGGCGTGATCGTCTTCGCCCTCTCCTCGGCCACCGCGGGCCTCGCCCAGAGCTCGGTCGACCTGGTCGCCAGCCGCGTCGTCCAGGGCGTCGGCGCGGCGCTGATGATGCCGGCGACGCTCTCGATCATCACCCACGCCTTTCCCGCCGACGAGCGCGGCAAGGCGATGGGAACCTGGGCCGGGGTCTCCGGCCTGGCCCTCGCCGTCGGCCCCGTGATCGGCGGGCTGCTCACCGAGCACGTCAGCTGGCGGGCGATCTTCTACCTCAACGTCCCGGTCGCGATCGGCGCGGTCCTCGCCGCCGCTCTTCGCAGTGCGCGAGTCGCGCGATCCGACCGTCGGGCGCGAAGTCGACTACGCGCGGCGTCGCCGTCCTCACCGCCTCCCTGACGGCGCTGGTGCTCGCACTCGTCGAGGGCAATGCCTGGGGCTGGGGGTCGACGGGGATCATCGCCCTCCTCGTCGGAGCGGTGCTCGGCCTGGCCGCCTTCGTCGCGGTCGAGCTCGGGTGAGGGTGCCGATGGTCGAGTTCCGGTTCTTCGCCGATCGCAACTTCCTCGGCGCGGTCTCCGTGGCCCTGATCATCACCTTCGCGATGATGGGCGTCTTCTTCTTCCTCGCCCTCTACATGCAGGACATCCTCCGCTACTCGCCGCTGGAGGCGGGGATCCGGTTCCTGCCCTCGACCCTGATGATCGTTGCCCTGGCACCGGTGGCGGGGCGGATGGCGGACCGCTTCGGCCCGCGCTGGCTGATCGTCGCCGGCCTGCTGCTGCTCACCGCGTCCCTCTACACGTTCACCGGCATCGCGGTGAACTCGACCTACCTCGAACTGCTTCCCGGCTTCATGCTGCTCGGCACGGGCATCGCGATGACCATGTCGCCGATGACCAGCGCCGCGATGAACGCGGTCCGGGTCGAGAAGGCGGGGATCGCCTCCGGAGTGCTCTCCATGTTCCGCATGGTCGGCGGCAGCCTCGGCATCGCGATCACCGGCGCGATCTTCCAGGGCGCGGTCGGGACCTCCGATTTCGCGGCCGCCGGGCCGCAGGAGTTCGTCGACGCGCTCAGCCGGGCAATGGGCGTCTCGGCCGCAGTCGCCCTCGCCGGCGCGGCCTTTGCCGCGGTGACGATCCGGGGCCGCGGCAGGAGGCTTTCCGCAGAGGCGGCCGAGGCGGAGGCGTCGCCCGGCGGGGAGATCGTCGCCGGGCGCGAGGTGGTGGCGACCGATCCCGTCGCCTGAGATCCGCCTCACGTTTTCGTCCCATATCCCCGAGAACGTGATGCGATTGGGTGAGGCCCGCGGGTGAGACGAGTGGCGTCGGCGGAGGGCGCGGGCTGATTCGTCGGGCAGTCAGGCGAGGGGCATCCGCAGGGCGGGCCAGGAGGGCGGGTCGGCGAGGTCGAGTTGGGGGAGTGCCTCCACCGCTACGTCGCCCAACGAGGCGATGGTCTCCCGGTTCGACGCCTCGATTGCGCTCGGCGACCCCGGCCACGGCGTGAGCACGACCGCGGCGACCTCCAGCCCGGCGGCGCGGGCCGCCTCGATCGTCAGCAGCGTGTGGTTGATCGTGCCCAGCCCGGGCGACGCGGCTATTGCCAGCCGCAGTGCCAGGTCGGCCGCGAGGTCGCGGACCAGGTAGTCGCGGGCGAGCGGGACGAGGAGCCCGCCGACGCCCTCGCAGACCAGGAGGTCGGCGCCCGTGGCGGCGGCGGAGGCGGCGTCGCGCAGCCGTGCCGGGTCGATCTCCTCCCCCGCGAGCGCCGCCGCGAGGTGCGGCGAGGCGGGCGGGCCGTAGCGGTAGGGAGCGATCTCGGCATCGCTCTGCTCGCTTCCAGAGGCGCGGCGCAGGAGCGCGTGGTCGGGTTCGCCGGGGTCGTCTAGGCCTGTGACCGCCGGCTTGAACACCGCCACACGGCGCCCCGCCGCTGCCTCGGTGCGGGCGATCGCCGCGGCGACGACCGTCTTGCCGACCTCGGTCCCCGTGCCGGTGACGAATACGCCCGCCACGGCCCGATCAGGCCGCGGCCGGCACCGTCTCGGCCGCAGGGGCGGCGATCCCCAGTCCCCGCGCCGTCTCGCCGGCGAGCCGGGCGGCCGCCCGGAGCTCGGCCTCCTCATGGGTGGCCATCGCGGTGAAGCGCAGGCGCGAGGAGCCCTCGGGCACGGTGGGGGGTCGGATCCCCTGGGCGAAGACCCCGGCCTCGAGGAGCGATTCGCTCAGCGCCATGGCCGCCTCAGCAGCCCCGACCCGGACGGGGACGATCTGCGTGCCCGAGCCGCCGACGTCGAGGCCCTCGGCGGCGAGCCCCTCGCGCAGCGCGCCCGCGTTGGCACGCAGGCGCTCGACCCGGCGCGGCTCGGATTCGAGCAGCTCGAGCGCGGCCTCCGCGGCGGCGACCGATGGCGGCGGCGGCGCGGTCGAGAAGATGAGCGGCCGGGCGCTGTTGACCAGGTACTCGACCACCTCGGCCGAGGCGCAGGCGTATGCCCCATAGGAGCCGAGCGCCTTGCCGAGGGTGCCGATCACCACGTCGACCTCGCCCGCGAGGCCGGCGGCCGCGACCGAGCCCCTGCCCCCGGGGCCGACGGCGCCGGTGGCGTGCGCCTCGTCGACCATCAGCCGGCACCGGTGCCGGCGGGCGAGGGCGAGGAGCTCCTCGAGCGGTGCGACGTCCCCGTCCATCGAGAAGACGCCGTCGGTGACGATCAGCGACGCGCGTCCCGCCGCACGCCGCAGCTCCCAGGCGAGGTGCTCGAGGTCGAGGTGGCGGTAGACGGCCGTCTCCGCCCGGGCGAGCCGGCATCCGTCGACGATGCTGGCGTGGTTGAGGCGGTCCGAGAGGACGACCGTGCCGGCCGGCGCCAGGGCCGGGATGGTGCCGGTGTTGGCGAGGTACCCGGAGCCGAACAGCAGCGCCGACTCATGGCCCTTGAACTCGGCGAGCCGCCGCTCGAGCCGTAGGTGAGGGGACATGCTCCCCGAGACCAGGCGGGAGGCCCCGGCGCCGGCGCCCCAGGCCTGCGCCGCCTCCGCCGCGGCCGCCCGCACCGCGGGATGGTTGGCCAGGCCGAGATAGTCGTTCGAGCAGAGCAGCAGCACCTGGTGGCCGTCGAGCTCGACCCGGGCGCCCTGGGGACCGCCGACGACGCGCGGGCTGCGGTGCAGCCCCCTCGCGCGGAGCTCCCGGAGCCGCTCGCCGACGCGGAGCATCAGCCCGCTCGCGCGCGAGCGGAGGAGGCGGGCTGCGAGGGCTCCGGGTACGGGGGTGGCTTCTTCGCCTTCCTGATCACCCGCAGCTGGGTCGAGGGGTCCCAGAAGTTGGCCTCCTCCTGGCGGTCGATCAGCTCCTCCATCGGCGTAGCGGGGGTCGCCCCCTCGAGCCAGCCGGAACGGTTGTCCGGGCGCGGGTTGCTGCCGTTGTCCTCCTGCCGCGCGACGTTGAGGCCCAGCTCCTCGAACATCGTCCGGTCGTCCTCGGGCTCGGCCCCGAGCGTGGTGAGGAAGTTGCCCATCATCACGCCGTTCAGGCCGGCCCTGACGGCCAGCGGCTGCAGGTCGGCGAGGTTCTCGACGCGGCCGCCGCAGAGGCGGAAGAGCGCGCCGGGGATCACCAGGCGGAAGATCGCGACCCACTTGACCACCTCCCAGGCGTCCATCAGCGGCCGGTCGCCGAACTTCGTCCCCTCGCGCGGGTTGAGCAGGTTGATCGGCACCGAGGTCGGTTCGATCTCGGAGAGCTCGAAAGCCATCTCGACCCGCTGGCGGGGCGACTCGCCGAGGTTGAGGATGCCGCCGACGCAGGTCTCCAACCCGGCCTCCCTGACCGCCTCGATCGTCCTCAGGCGCCCCTCGTAGCGGACGGTCGTCGAGACCTCGGGGTAGTAGGAGCGGGCCGACTCGACGTTGTGGTGCACCCGCTGGATCCCCGCCTCCCGCAGCGCCCGCGCCCGCTCGCTTGACATGTGGCCGATCGAGGCGCACCGCTTCAGGTTTGTCTGCTCGGCGACCAGCCGCGCGCCCTCGAGGATCTTGGCGAAGTCGCGTTTGGAGAGCCCCTGGCCCTGGGTGACCATGCAGAAGCGATGCGCGCCGGCGGCTTCGGCGGCCCTCGCGTGCTCGAGGATCTGCTCGGGCTCCATCATCGCGTGCATCGGCGTGTCTGCCTCCGCGTAGCGGGACTGCGCGCAGAAGCCGCAGTCCTCGGCGCAGCCACCCGACTTGGCGTTGACCAGCGAGCACATGTCGGTCGAGTCGCCGAAATTCTCGACGCGCACCGCCCAGGCGCGCTCGACCAGGTCGCCGATTGCCTCGTGGTCGCCGAGCTCGCCGAGCTCCAGCGCCTCCTCGAAGCTGATCAGGGACGACGTCATCGGCGGCAAAGTTAGGCTGCGGTTCGGATGGAGCAGGCACAACGGCGCAGAAGGGGGCTGGCTCTGCTGGCGCTCTGCGGGGTGGCCGCGGCCCCTCGCCTTCGGGGTCGCGCTCGGGGACGGCACTGCGACGCGCCCGAGCGTCGTCTCGCGCCTGAGCCCGAAGCAGCTCGCGGGGCAGAGGCTGGTCGTCGGCTACTCGGGGGCGACGCCGCCAAAGGCAGTGCGGCGATTGGTGCGCGAGGGCCGCGTCGCGGGCGTCGTCCTCTTTTCGGAGAACTACCGGAGCCGCCGGGCGGGGCGGCGGGCGATCGCCTCCCTGCAGGCGATCCGCCGGCCAGCCGGCCTGCGCGCGCCGCTGCTCGTACTCGCCGACCAGGAGGGGGGCCTGGTGAAGCGGCTGGGCGGAGCGCCGACAGCGTCGGCCGAGCAGATGGGCGAGCGCCCGCCGGGCTTCGCGCGCGCGCAGGGCGCCCGCACGGCGGCCAACCTTCTCGATGCGGGCGTGAACGTCGACCTCGCGCCGGTCCTCGACGTGGCCCGGCCGGGGAGCGACATCGCGCGGACCGATCGGGGCTTCGGCTCGACTCCGGAGGCCGTCGCCCGCACCGCGATCCCCTTTGCCGAAGGACTGCGGCAGGGCGGGGTCGCCGCCACCGGCAAGCATTTCCCGGGGCTCGGCAGCGCCCGCGGCAACACCGACGTATCGGTGCAGCGGCTGCCGCTGCCGAGGCGGGTCCTGCGGCGCGTCGACGAGGCCCCCTACCGGCGCTTCGCCTCGATCGGCGGCGACATGGTGATGGTCAGCAGCGCCGTCTACCCGGCGCTCTCGCCGCGCCCGGCCGCCTTCTCCCGCGCGGTGGCGACCGGCGAGCTGCGCCGCCGGCTTGGCTTCCATGGCGTCTCGATCACCGACGCCCTGGGCAGCGCCGCGGTCGCCGACTTCGGCGGGCCGGCCAGGGCCGCGGTCGCGGCCGCCCGTGCCGGAACCGACCTTCTGCTCTTCACCGAACTCGGCGCCGGCGCCAGGGCGGCGCGGGCCCTAGCGCGGCCCTGCGCTCGGGACGGCTGCGGCGGGCCGGGTTCGAGTCCTCGGTGGGCCGGGCTCTGCGCCTGCGCCGGGCGCTGGCCCGGGAGCGGCGCTAACCGGCGACGCGAACCCCGTCGCGCCCGCCGTCCTTGGCCGCGTACATCGCCGCGTCGGCATCCGAGAGCACGGTTTCGAAGGACGCATCGGTCCCCGCTCCGAACATCGCCACGCCGAGGCTCGCCGTGATCCGGGGAGCCTCGTCCGGGGGCGTCACCTGCTCGCGGATCGCCGTCGCGATCGACTCCCCGACCCGGCGCGCCTCGGTCGCGTCGCAGTTGGGCAGGATGATCGCGAACTCGTCGCCGCCGACCCGGGCCAGCACGTCGCTCTCCCGGGTGCGTCCGCCGAGGAGGCGGGCGACCTCCTCGATCACCCGATCCCCCGCCGGATGGCCGAGCGTGTCGTTGACCTGCTTGAAGTTGTCGAGGTCGAGCATCAGCAGGGCACCGGCCGACCCTTCCCGGCGGCTGCGGGCGATCTCCCGGTGCAGGTCCTCCTCGAAGCGCCGGCGGTTGGCCAGCCCGGTCAGCGGGTCCTGGCTCGCTTCCCGTTGAAGTTCCCGCATGCGCTCGTTGCGCGACCAGATCAGCACCAGGGCCCCGAGCAGAGCCGCCAGCGAGATGCCGAACACGGCGATCAGCAGAGGCAGGCCGACTCCCGGGCGCGCCGGGTCGCGGACCACCAGAAGCCAGGTCCTGTCGGCGATGTCGATCTTCGCCGTGGCCGGGTCCGAGAGCGTGTCCGAGGGGCCGGCGATCACCCCCCTGTCTGAGCGAAGCTGGACGTCGACGTCGTCGGCGAGTGTCGAGTTCGCAGCTGCCGCCAGGTCGTGGATGCGGAAGACGCCGACCACGAACCCGATCAGCGCCCGCCGCCGCTCCGCGACCGTCGCAATCGGGGTCCCGTCGCGGTACACGGGCCGGAACACGTTGATCCCCACGCCGCCGACGAGCAGCGGCATCGCCTCGGTCGCCGCCGGCCGGCCCGAGTCGCGGGCTCGCGAGAGGGAGGGGCCGCGGCTGGGGTTGGTCCCCAGGTCGTAGCCGAGGGGAGCTCTGGCCTGGTCTTCGGCGACGGCGTAGGTGACCGGGTAGTAGACGGATCTGCGAGCGGCGCGCTGCGGCCCGCCGGCCCCCAGTTCGACGATCGGGTGGTTGCGGGCTTCGTAGGCGGCGCGCTCTCCGTGCGGGACCCGTTCGGCGTAGGCGGTCGCGGTCAGGGTGCCGCGCCGGAGCAGCGATTCCCCGACCACCTGGTACTCGTGGCGGGTGAGGTTGTCCTCTGCGCGGAAGAAGGCGCCCGCGGTCGCCAGCTCGCCGACCGAGAGCTGCGCCACCGCCTCGGCCTGCCGGGCGGAGCGCAGCGCCTCGTCGCGCTGTATCGCGTGGAAGTGGTCGACTTCGTTGTCGCGGACCAGCAGCGCCAGGGTCAGCGAGCCGGCGCCGATCAGGATCACCGCGGCGAGCCCGAGCAGGAAGCGAAGCCGCATTCCTATTCCCCCGGCACCGCGGCCAGCGACTCCCACAGGTACAGCGAGGCGAGGCTGCGGTGGGGCCGCCACGGCTCGCCGATCTCCAGGACCCGCTCCGGGGTCGGCATCGCCTCGAGGCCGTACTCGACCTGCACGGCGCGGCGGATGCCCAGATCGCCGCCGGAGAGCACGTCCGGCCGCTCGAGGTGGAAGAGCAGGAACATCTCCGCCGACCAGCGCCCGAGGCCGCGGACGGCGACGATCTCCTCGACCACCCGCTCGTCCTCGAGCTCGTCGAGCCGCTCGAGCTCCAGCTCGCCGGAGACGACGTGTGCGGCGAGGTCGCGCAGGTATTCGACCTTTCGCCCGGAGAGTCCGGCGCCGCGGAGCGCCTCCTCCTCCAGCTCGAGCAGCTCCTCGGGCGCCGGCGTGCTGCCGCCGAAGAGGTCGAGGACCCGGCCGTAGATCGTGCGGGCCGCCTTCGTCGACAGCTGCTGACCGACGATCGTCCGCAGCAGCGCCCCGTAGGCGTCCGCCGGGCGCTCCTCGCGGCGGCGCGCCAGGCGTGTCGGCAGGTCGATCTCGCCAAGCCGCTCGATCAGGTCCGCGAGCACCGGATCGGCGGCGGCGAGGGCTGTGGCGCCGCTCACCGACCCTTCCAGATCGGCCGGCGCTTCTCGGCGAACGCGGCGATTCCCTCGCGGAAGTCCTCCGAGCCGAAGCAGGCCTCGCGGAGCGCGATCAGGCCCGCCTCCTGGGAGTCGCTGAGCACCGGGTTGCGGGCGAGGGTCTCGATTGCGCTCTTGTTGCCCCGCGTCGAGAGCGGCGCGTTTCCGGCGACGGTCGCGGCGAGCTCGACCGCCGCCTCCTCGAGGGACTCGTCGGGGGCCGTTTCGTGCACCAGCCCGATCTGCTCGGCGCGGGCGGCGTCGACGTTGCGGCCCGTGTAGAAGAGCTCCCTCGTCCGCGGCAGCCCGATCGTGTCGATGAATCTGCGCAGGCCGGTGTGCCCGTATACGAGCCCGAGCTTGGCCGGCGGCATGCCGAGCTTGGCGCCCTCTGCGCAGACCCGCAGGTCGCAGCAGATGGCCAGCTCCAGCGCCCCGCCGAGGCAATGGCCGTTGATCGCGGCCACGGTCGGCCATGGATGGTCCGAGATCGCCTCCATCGCGGCGGCGAACGGGTGGGCGACGAGGGCCTCGGCATCTCGCTCGAAGCTCTCGGTCGGGATCGTCGCGATGTCGTAGCCAGCGGAGAAGACCGGCGGAGCGCCGGTGATCACGACGCAGCGCGTCTCGATCCCGTGGTCCAGTTGCGGCACCGTCTCCGCGATCGCGTCGAGGATCTCGTGGTCGAGCGCGTTGCGTCGCTCGGGGTTGGAGATCCGTATGCGGGCGACGGCCTCGGCCGGGAAGTCGAGCAGGATCTTGCCGGAAGCGAGCTCCTTCGTCATCGGGCGGCGACCGCGGCTCACTCCAGGACTACGAGAACGTCACCTTCGCTGACCGACTGTCCCTCCTCGCAGCGGATCTCCTTGACGGTTCCGTCGTCCTCCGCCTCGACCGGGATCTCCATCTTCATCGACTCGAGGATGACGACGGTGTCTCCATCCTCGACCTCGTCGCCGACGGCGACCTCGATTTTCCAGACGTTGCCGGTGATGTGCGCCTCGATGTCTGCCATTGCGCGGAGAATATCCGCGCGTGACGGCGGAGCGGAGGACAGACGCGGGGCCCGCGGCGACCGGTGGCGGGGTGGCGGCGATCGTCGCCGCCCGCGACGAGGCTGCGACGATCGCCGCCACCGTCGCCGCGCTGCGCGCCGCGCTGCCCGGCGCGACGGTCTACGTCGCCGACGACGCGTCCACCGACCGCACGGCCGACGCGGCGATGGCCGCCGGCGCCCAGGTCGTGCGCCGTGGCCGGCCCCACGGCAAGGGTGGGAACGTCACCGCTGCGGCGGAGGCGGCGCTGAGCGCCGAGCACCCTCCGGCGGTCGTGCTCCTTTGCGACGGCGACCTCGGGGCCTCCGCCACCCGGCTCGCCCCACTTGTGGAGGCCGTCGAGCAGGGCGAGTGCGACCTCGCGGTGGCCTCCTTCAGCCGGCGGGTGGGCGGTGGCTTCGGGCTGGCCGTGGGATTCGCCCGCCGCTCCGTCGAGCGGCTCTGCGGCCTGCGACTCTCGGCGCCGATCTCCGGCCAGCGGGCGATGCGGGTCGACGTCCTGCGGGCGACGCTTCCCTTCGCCGCCGGCTACGGCATGGAGGTGGGGATGACCGTGGACGCGGTGCGTGCCGGCTACCGCCTGCGCGAGTACGAGCTCGACCTCGAGCACCGGGCGACGCGGCGCGACCTGCGCGGCTTCGCCCACCGTGCCCGGCAGCTCGCCGACTTCGCCCGCGCTCACCTGGCGCGGCGGCGCGGCTAGCTAGCCGAAGGGCGCCAGCGCGAACTCGACCACCTCCGGGGCCAGGTCGGGCAATCGGTCGAGCCGGCCGGCGGCGATCTCGTGCTGGATCACGGCCCAGGTTCCGCCGGTGATCGCGCGGAGGATCACGGGCGGCGCCTCGGCGTCGTCGGGCACCGCCTGCGGGCTGAAAAAGGAGGTGAAGCCGCCCAGGGTCCTGTCCGCCTCGTCGAGGGCCGCCGGGCCGGCCACCGGCAGCTCGAAGAACGCGAGCTTGGCGAATACCTCGTCCCGCGCTGCATGCTCGAGCAGCGCCCGCAGCCCCGCCCCGACCGCGTCGGGCCCAGGCTGCTCGGCCGCAGCGGCGGCCGCGAGCAGGTCCATCGTCTCCATCGCGAGGCGATCGAAGCCGGCAACGAAGGCCTCCTGCTTGCTCGAGAAGTGGTCGTAGAAGGTCTGGTTGGAGACGCCCGCCGCGGCCGCAATCGTCGGGATTGTCAGCGCCTCGTAGCCCCTCTCGTAGGCAAGCCGGGTGGCGGCCGAGGTGATCCGCTCGCGCCGGTCGGTCGACTCGGGATCGGGCTCGGGCGCGGGCGCGGGGAGCTCGACCCTCCGGCGTGCCGCCTCCGCGCAGCGCCTCGCCGTCTCGCCGACGGGCCGGTCGAAGCAGGCGATCCACTCGACCGTCGGCTCGACGGCCTCGGGCATCTCTGCGCCCCGGCCTTCGCGGAGGTGGTGGTAGGCGATGTTGCGCAGGCCGGCGACGATCCCGCGCACGGTCAGCTCGGTCACCCGGTGCGGGGAGCTGGATTCGTCGAAGGCGCGGCGGATCAGCGCTTCGAAATGGGCCGAGACCTTCTCCCGATAGGGCAGCGCCGCGGTCCCAAGGGTGAGCGACTCGACCGTGACCAGCGATGCGGCCGCCTGCTCGTCGGCGATCACCGCGAACAGCGTCGACACCCCGGCGTGGACCCTCTCGCGCAGGTCGCCGGGGCGCTCGAAGGCGTCACCGACCCTCCGCACGACCTCGAGCGTGATGTCGTCGAAGGTGGCGAAGAAACAGTCCCGTTTGCTCTCGAAGTGCTCGTAGAAGGTGCTCTTCGAGACCCCGGCGAGGCTGACCAGCTCGCGCAGCGTCGTGTCGTGGAAGCCCTGCCTGGAGACGGCCTCGACCATCGCCCCCTCGAGCCTGCCCCGCTGGTTGCGCGCGACCCGCTCGGCCTCCATCTTGCGGGGGCCGCTGGAGAGGCGGGGGAAGATCGGTCGGGCGGGGGTGGCGTCCATCTCGGTCAGGCGGCGGTCGGTGGGCGGGAGGGGCGTCCGGTGGCTCGCTCGAGCGCGGCCGCGAGCGCGAGCAGGGTCGCCTCGTCGCCCTCGCGCCCGAGCAGCTGGGCCCCGATCGGCAGCCCGGTCGCGGTGGATCCGGCGGGGACGGTGACAGCGGGCCAGCCGACCACGTTCCAGGCGAAGCCGAACGGGCAGGTCGAGGTGGCGGCGGTGCTGGTCGCGAAGTAGCCCTGCCCGTCGTGCGCCCCGACCCGGGGCGGGGGGCCGGCGGTGGTCGGCGTGAGCACCGCGTCGAAGCGCTCGAAGATCCGGCCGAGGCGCCTGCGCAGGGCGGGCTCGGCGCGCCGCGCCGCGCGCAGCGGCAGCCCCGACAGCGCCCGCCCGATGCGGGCATGGGCCCGGGTGCGGCGCTCGAGCACCGAGCGGTCGGCCACGTGCCGGGCCACCCATTCGTGGACTCCGGCCATGCCCCGCGGCACGATCGCCGGCCCCACCAGGCCGTAGGGGGGATCGGCCGGCTCGACCTCGTGGCCGAGCGTCGCGAGCTGCTCGGCGGTGGCCTCGACCGCCCGCCGGTGCTCGTCGTCCAGGTCGGCCGCCACTCCGAACGGCGTCGCGAAGGAGAGCGCGACGCGGGCGGGCCGCGGGTCGGCCAGCACCGCTTCGGAGAAGGGCTGCGCGGGCGGCGGCGGCCGATGCAGGTCGGTGGGGATGCTGCCGTGGACGGCGTCGAGCAACAGGGCGCCGTCGGCGACGTCGCGGGTCAGGGGGCCGATGCAGGTGAGGCCGTTGAAGGCCTCTGGTTCGGGCCAGGTCGAGATCCTCCCGCGCTGCGGCTTCAGCCCGACCAGGCCGGTCCAGGCGGCGGGGATGCGGATCGACCCGGCGCCGTCGGACCCGAGCGCCGCCGCGACCAGGCCGGCGGCCACCGCCGCCGCGGCGCCGCCGCTGGAGCCGCCCGGCGTGTGGTCCGTGTTCCAGGGATTGCGGCTGGCGCCGAATGCGATTCCCTCCGTGAACGGCCACTGGCCGACCTCGGGCGCGTGGGTCTTGCCGACCACGATCGCGCCCGACTCCCGCAGGCGCCGGACCGCCTCTGCGTCGCGCTCGGCGGCCTCGTGCTCGCCGCCGCAGCCGAATCGCGTCTCCTCCCCCTCGAGGTCGATGTCGTCCTTGATCGCCACGGGCACACCGAGCAGCGGCGCCCCCTCTCCGCGCGCGAGGAGGCGGTCGGCCTCGTCGGCCTCCGCCAGGGCCCGCTCGGCACGGACCACACGGAAGGCGTTGAGGACCGGCTGTGCCGCCTCGATCCGACGCAGGGACAGCTCGACCAGGTCCCGGGAGCGGATGCCGCCGGTGGCGAGCAGCCTCGCCTGCTGCCGGAGACCCAGGTAGGCGAGATCGCCCCCTTCCCCTGATCCCTGGTCATCGAGCGCCTGTGCGGTGCCTCTCGCGATCTGTGTCGCTCCCTCGTGGTTCGTTCGAACGAACGATACCGTCGCCGGTACTCTCAGTCGCGCAATGGAGGCTCTGGTCGGGGCAACCGACACCCGCGAACGGATCATGCGCACCACACTCGAGCTGATCGCCGAGGAGGGGATCGCGGCCGTCACCAACCGCCGGGTGGCGACCGCCGCCGACGTCTCGCTCGGATCCCTGACCTATCACTTCGGCAGCCAGCGGGAGCTGGTGCGGGAGAGCCTGCTGCTCTTCGTCGCCGAGGAGGCCGATCGGCTGATCGGCATCGCCGCCGACATGCGCCGCCGCCGGCCCGGGCTCGAGCAGGTGGCGCTGGAGATCGAGGAGATCGTTCGCGAGACGAGCAACCGCATCCAGGGCCTGGCTGAGATCGAGCTGCACCTGCAGGCGGCCCGTGACCCCGCCCTCCAGGAGGCCTCGCTGCGCTGCTTCGAAGCCTACGAAGAGGTGGCGACCACGGGGCTCGAGATGCTCGGGGTACCCGAGGCCGCCGGCCACGCGCGCTCCGTGGTCGCCATGCTCTACGGCCTCGCCCTGCGGCGCCTCGGCACCGGCGACGAGGACGTCCGCGGCACCGCGGAGGCGCTGGTCACCATCGTGCGTGGCGCCACCGTCCGAAACGGCTGAGGCCGATGATCCTCGCGATCGACCAGGGCACCACCGGGTCGACGTGCATGGTCTTCGATCGCGAGGGCCGTCCGCGCGCCCGCGCCTACTCGGAGTTCGGCCAGCACTTCCCGCGGCCGGGATGGGTCGAGCACGACGCGACGGAGATCTGGGAGGTGACCAGGCGGGTCGCGGGGGAGGCCCTCTCGGAGGCCGGCATCGACGGGCACGGGCTCGACGGGATCGGGATCGCCAACCAGCGCGAGACAGTGGTCGCCTGGGACCCGCGGAGCGGCGAGCCGCTGCACCGGGCGCTGGTCTGGCAGGACCGCCGCACCGCGGGACGCTGCGCGGAGCTGCGCGAGGCCGGCCACGAGGGCGCCGTGCGGGAGCGCACCGGCCTCGTCCTCGACCCGTACTTCTCGGGGACCAAGATCGAGTGGCTCGCCCGCAATCTCGACAGTGCAGACCGCGCCGTATACGGGACGATCGACTCCTGGCTCGTCTTCAAGCTCACCGGCCGCCACGCGACCGACCGGACCAACGCCTCGCGGACCATGCTCTTCGACATCCACCGCCTTGCCTGGGACGAGGGGCTCTGCGAACTGCTCGGCGTCGACCGCGGAAGGCTGCCCGAGGTGCTGCCGTCGAGCTCGGAGTTCGGGACGACGGCCGAGTTCGGCGGCGAGGTGCCGGTCGCCGGGATCGCGGGTGACCAGCAGGCGGCCCTCTTCGGGCAGGCCTGCCTGGAGCCGGGCGCCGCGAAGAACACCTACGGAACCGGCAGCTTCGTCCTCCTCCATGTCGGGGCCGAGGCGCCGGCGCCGGCGCGCGGGCTGCTGACGACGCTCGCCTGCGGTGCGGACGAGCGGCCGGCCTACGCCCTCGAGGCCTCGATCTTCATCACCGGCGCGGCGGTCCAGTGGCTGCGCGACGGCCTCGGCCTGGTCGGAGACGCCGCCGAGACCGAGGCCCTCGCCCGCTCGCTCGCCGGCAACGACGGCGTCTACTTCGTCCCGGCGCTCACCGGGCTCGGCTCGCCGCATTGGGACCCGCAGGCCCGCGGGACGATCGTCGGGTTGACCAGGGGCACGGGGCGCGCTCACCTGGCCCGCGCAGCGCTGGAGGCGATCGCCTACCAGACCGCCGACGCGGTTGCCGCCGAGGAGGAGGCCGGCGGCGCGCGGCTCGGGGTACTCAGGGCCGACGGCGGCGCGGTCTCCAACTCATGGCTGATGCAGTTCCAGGCCGACGTCCTCGGCACCGAGGTCGTCGTCCCGGAGATCCCCGAGACGACGGCGCTCGGGGCCGCCTATCTGGCCGGAATCGGGACCGGGATGTGGAGCTCCGGGCAGGTCGCGGAGATGTGGCGGGAGGCGGCTCGATACGAGCCGGCCATGGGCGAGGACGAGCGTCGCTCGCTGCTCGCCGAATGGCACCGGGCCCTGGAGCGCGCCGGCGGCTGGGCGAGGCCGGAACCGGAACACGATTTCGCGTAACCGTCCCGGCGCCGAGGGGTAGGCAGCGGTGGCCGCCCGTGGGCGGCGACTCGACCATGGCCGAGATGAAGAAACAGGTCTATATCGACGAACGCCCGGCGGACTACTTCGACCAGTTCCACGCCGCGGCTCGCCGCGGGGTCGGCTGGACCTACACCTTCGTGCGGATTCTCGTCTCGCTCCCGACTCTGCTCCTCTGGCGGGTTCGGGCGATCGGCCTCGAGAACGTGCCGAGGTCCGGCCCGCTGCTGCTCGCCCCCAACCACTTCAGCCAGATGGACCATTTCTTCGTCGGCCTATACCTGCGCCGCAAGGTCCGCTTCATGGCGAAATCGCAGCTCTTCGGCCCCCCGGTCCTCACCTACGTCTACAAGCACGGCGGGGTCTTCCCGGTGCGCCGCGGCCAGCGCGACGAGGAGGCCTTCAGGACCGCCTATGAGCTGCTCGACCAGGGCGAGATGCTGCTCGTATACGCCGAGGGCGGGCGCTCGCGGTCGGGTGAGTTGGGCGAGCCCAAAGCCGGCATCGGCCGGATCGCGCTCGAGTCGGGCGCGCCCGTGATCCCGGTCGCGATCCACGGATCTGCGACTGTGCGTCGCTGGAAGCGATTTCGCTTCCCGAGGGTCACGGTGCGCTTCGGCGAGCCGCTCGTCTATGCGCGCGAGCCGGAGCCCGACCGCGGGCGCCAGCTCGAGGTCGCCCGCGACGTCTTCGACCGGGTGCGGGAGATGTACGAGGGGGTCGAGCGGCGTCAGCCTTCACGTCAGCTCAACGAAGCTTGAGAAAAACGCATTCTCCTCCTTTAACCTATCCGGAGACGTGGGAGAGCAGGGCTAATGGGTAGGTCCGGTGGCAGCGCCTGCCGCTGTCGCTCCGGCGACCGCGGGCGGTGCTCGTCCTGGCGGTGGTTTCGATCGTCGCGCTCGGCTGGATCGGGCGCGACGTCGAGTCGAAGCTGAATCCGACCTCCCTCGACGTGCCGGGGACCGGCTCCGACCGCGCGAACAGGATGCTCGAGCGCTACTTCGGCGACTCGGCGCCCTTCGCGATCCTCCTCCAGGGCCCGCCGGACGAAATCGAAAAGCAGGGCCCGGAGCTGGTCAGGGCGCTGCGCCGGAACCCGAAGGTGACCACGCTCTCGCCCTGGGACAAGGGCAGGGTCGGGAACCTGCGGCCGGCGGCCGAACAAGGCCCTGATGCTCGCCGACTTCCACGTCGGGGTCAAGCACGCCGTGCGCTACACGGTCGACGAACTCAACGAGATCCTCGAACAGAACGTCAGGCCGCCGCTCACCGCCACCCAGACAGGCTTCGCGACGCTCTCGCGGGCGATCCAGGACGAATCGATCTCCGCCACCCACCGCAGCGAGCTGATCGCCCTGCCGATCCTGCTGCTCGTCCTGCTGCTCGTCTTCCGCTCGCCGATCGCGGCGCTGATTCCGCTCTCCTTCGGGGCGATCACCGTGCTCACCTCGCGAGGGGTCCTGGCGCTGCTCTCCTCCGCGGTCTCGATCGACGGCTTCGCGCTGACGGTCAGCACGATGATGGGGTTGGCGCTGGGAGTCGACTACTCGCTGCTGATGGTCTCCCGCTTCAAGGAAGAGCTCGGCGGTGGCAGCGAGCCCTACCTGGCGGCGTCGACGACGCGCCGGACGGCCGGCCGCACGACCGTCTTCGCCGGCAGCACGCTCTTCCTGGCGATGGTGGTCTCGGTGCCGATCCTGCCGGGGGCGCTGCTCGTCTCGCTGGCGGTGACGATGATGGTGGTGATCATCCTCAGCGTCACGGTGGCGACGATCGTCGCGCCGGCGCTGTTGGCGATGCTCGGCCCGAACGTCAACCGCTGGACGGTCGGAAACCCGGAAGCGACCGGGGTCACCGCGGTGATGACCTTCGTCGACGCCGCGCTGCGGCGGCCGATCTTCGCGACGGTCGTGATCGGCGGCATCGTGCTGATCCTCGCCGTGCCCGCCTTCGGTTTGAAGACCGGGCCGCCGAGCACCGAGCAGCTGCCCAAGGACAACCCCGTCCGCGAAGACTTCGACGTCGTCCAGAAGGCGATCGGGCCGGGCTACGAAGCCCCCTTCGTCGTCGTCGCCTCGACCGAAGACGGCACGATGACCGAACGCAAGCGCCTCAGGCAGCTCTCCAAGTGGCAGCGCAAGATCGCCCGAGACCCCGCGGTGCAGGCCGTGATCGGGCCCCGAGCAGGTCGCCAAGACGGACCAAGCCGCTGAAGAACATCGGCAACGAACTGCGGACCAGCAACGAGAAGGGCGGCGAACTCTACGAACTGAACCGCCTCGGCCCGCAGCTGGCGCGGGCGGCCAATGGGGTCTCGCAGATCCGCAACGGCTTCGCCGAAGCGGCGTGCCGGCGCCGGCCTGCTCGCGAAGGCTCGGGCAACGCCGAAGAAGGCGCCCTGCAGATCGCCGGCGGCCTCGGGGAAGCGATCGAAGGCGGCCAGGAAGGCGGTCGACGGGATCGCGAAGATCGACGAGGGCTCGGGCGAAATCGAAAAGGGCTCCGAAAAGCTCGTCGAAGGGCAGGAATCGGTGAAGACCGGAAACCAAGGCGCCACGTGCAGAGCACGGTTTTACGGGCTGGCCCGGAACTCCGCACCCAGGCGCTGAGCGCGGAACAAGAAGCTGACGGCCGAACTGAAGAGCCTGGAAGCGACCAACCCGGACCTCGCGAAAGCTGTCGACAGATCCGAAAAACTCCGGCTCTACCTCAAGGCATCCAGGCGAAGTCACAGTCGAACAACAGTCCGCCCGCAGCCTCAACGAAAACCAGAACGAACTGCTCAAGGGCAGCAACGGAACTGAACCAGGGCGCTCTGAGAAGCTCCACAACGGCACCGACAAGCTCAACGAAGAAGCGCCGGCCCTGCCCAGCGGCCTCGAAGAACTCCAGGCCGGCACCTTCCGGCTAGCCGAACGGGATCAACGAAGCTCCAGGGCGGCTCGGAGAACTTGCAGACCGAACCTCTCCGACGGCTTCCACCGCGCCTACCCACTGCAGAAGGGCCTGCGGCGGGCCAGCGTCAGGGTGACCAAGGGCGCCGGCTCGCTCACCCGCAAGGTCGACCGGATCAACACCCAATCCCCGGGCCTCTTCGACTCCGGCTACTTCGTCCTCTCCTCGATCGACGGGGCCCCGCCCGACCAACGCGAACAGGCGGGCGAAGTGATCAGCCTCAAGAACGGCGGCCAGGGCGCGGCGATCACGGTGATCTCCAAGCTACACCTTCAACACCGACGGGTCGACCAACCTCGACCACCGGCTCAAGCGCGACGCGAAGGGCCTCGCCCAGCGACGCCGAGCGTCGAAGCGCGGGGTCGCCGGCGGCGCCGCCCAGCTCACCGACTACGACGCGATCACCCGACGAACGGATCCCGTGGGTCGTGATCGCGATCACCCTGGTCACCCTGCTGGTGATGATCGTGATCGTCAGGGCACCGCTGCTGGCGGCGCTCGCGGTGCTGCTCAACCTGGCGACGGTCGGCGTCGCCTTCGGCGTCATCGTCCTCCTCTTCAACGTCCCGCGACGGATACCCGGGCGGCGGCCACACCTACGTCGACGCGATCGGGGCGGTGGCGATGTTCGGGGTCGTCTTCGGGCTCTCGATCGACTACGCGGTCTTCCTGCTGATGAGGATGAAGGAGAACTACGACCGCGACGGCGAAAACGCGGCGGCGATCACCGAGGGCCTCGAGAAGACCGCGCGGCTGATCACCGGCGCGGCGGCGATCATGATGGCCGTCTTCATCGCCTTCGCGGCGGCGCCGATCGCCACCGTCAGCCAGCTCGGCATCGGCCTCACCGTCGCCGTCCTGCTCGACGCGACCGTGATCCGCATCGTCCTGCTGCCGGCGCTGATGCTGCTGCTCGGCGACCGCGTCTGGCACGTGCCCGACTGGCTCGACCGCATCCTGCCCGAACTCGACGTCGAGGGCGAGGAGCCACGCGCAGAAGGCGGTCGCCCTCGGCGGCGTCGCCGACGAGCCCGGCCGCGGCTGAGCTCCACTCGTAGCGCGGCTCGAGGCCGGCGTAGAACTCGGAGTCGTGCCCCGGGGTGACGATCGCGTCGGGGTACTCGCGGCTGAACAGCCTCAGCTCCTGCAGCGAGCGGCGGTAGTTGTGGGCGTCGAAGGGCCGGGGGGCGGGCGGCGCGGTGCCGGCCAGCTGGCCGCTCGTGTAGGTGGCGTCGCCGCCGATCACGAAGTCGCGCTCGCGCGAGGCGGCAGAGGACCGACATGTGGCCGGCGGAGTGGCCGGGCGTGAAGGCGAGCCGGATCGAGCCGTCGCCGAAGAGGTCGTGGGCGCGGCCGAAGCTGGCGTAGGAGTCGATCCCGCCGCGGTCGAAGTCGACGGTGCGGTAGTCGAAGGCGTAGTCGAAGTGGGCGCGGCGGTAGCCGTTGAGCAGGGGCTGGGAGCCCGTCGTCGCCGCCTCCCACTCGACCTCGCTGACGACGAAGGTGGACTCGGGGAACTCCGAGATCGCCGAGGTGTGGTCGATGTGCAGGTGGGTCATCACGACGATCGGCACCTCGCCCGGCTCGAGGCCGCGGTCGCGGAGCTGCGCCGGCACGTCTTCGCCCGGCTCGAGGCTCGGGCTTGCCGAGGCGGGCTGCCGATCGCGCCGAAGTTCTCGCGCCCGTCTGTGGCGATCGAGGGATGCAGGCCGTGTCGACGAGGATCGCGCCGGCGCTCGGGTGCCGGACCAGGAACGCCGGGCAGGGAATCCGTCACCGGGTCGCTGCCGGTCAGCAGGGCCCGCAGGAGCTTCAGCGGCTCAGGAAGCGCCCGCCCGGCCTCTCCATCAGCGATGCGCGGCCAGGTCGACGCGCCCGGCGACCATCGGCTCGACGGCGACCGTCGCCCCGGGCGTCCCCCCGGCGAGCGGCTCGTGGAGCGGCTTCGCCTCTACGTGGACCTTCATCCGCCGCTCAGGTTACCTGGGCGAGAGGGCGCCCATTAGGCTGCTCGGTCCGATGGGCGACCGGCGACAGGCGCGGCCTCGAGAGTGTTCAGGCGCGGGCCTGCTCGAGGGCCAGGTCTGCCTGGTCTCCGGCGCCGGAAGTCCGGCCTCGGTCGCGAGACCGCGCTCGAGCTCGCCCGGCTCGGTGCAGCCGTGGTCGGCTGCGGCCGCCGGCCGGAGCCGCTCGAGGAGACCGCCGGCCTCGCTGAGGGCCTGCCCGGGTCCTTCGGTCACGAGACACTCGACATCCGCGACGAGGACGCGGTCGGCGTCCTTCGTCGACTCGGCGCTCGAGCGCCACGGGCGGATCGACGTGCTCGTCAACAACGCCGGCGGGCAGTTCCTCAGCCCGGCGGAGGCGATCAGCCCCAAGGGCTTCCGGACCGTGATCGACCTCAACGTGCAGGGAACCTGGCTGATGACCCACGCGGTCGCGACCAAGGCCCTCATCCCGCAGGGAGGCGGCAAGGTCCTCAGCGTCACCCTCTCGCCCCACAACGGCATGCCGGGCATGGTCCATTCGGGCGCCGCGCGCGCGGCGGTCGAGAACATGATGCGGACCCTGGCGACCGAGTGGGCGCGCTTCGGGATCACGACCTGTGCCCTCGCGGCGGGCCAGTTCAAGACCGAGACGCTGATCACCAAGTATCCGCAGGTCGTCGTCGACAACCTCGAGCGCTCGATCCCGATCGGCCGCGCCGGGCGCGCGGAGGAGATGGCCTGGCTGGTCGCCTATCTCGCCTCGCCTGCGGGCGACTTCTTCTCCGGGACGACGATCACGATCGACGGAGGCCGCGACAACTGGGCCGGGCCCTGGCCGCCGGAGGCGATCGCCGACGAGTCCGGCACCCCCGTCGCCGAGGAGCGCCGCCCCAACGAGTGAAACGCCGTGTCCTCCGCGCCCGTCCTGCCGCGTCCGGGTACGGCTATCGCGGCTCGAGGATCACGAGCGGGATCTCGCGGCCCTTGCTGCGGGCCTGGTAGTCGGCGTAGCCGCGGTAGGACCTGAGCGCCTCGGGCCAGAGCCGCTCGCGCTCCTCCGGGGTCGCGCGGCGCGCATGCACGTCGCGGCGCTCACCCCTGATCTGGACGCTGGTGTCGGGATTGGCCATCAGGTTGTGGTACCAGGCGGGGTGCTTGGGATAGCCGCCTTTCGAGGCCACGATCACGACGTCGTCCCCATCGCGGAAGTAGAGCAGCGGCGAGGTCCGCCTCCTGCCGCTCCGGGCTCCGACGTGGTCGAGCAGCAGCAGGGTCGGGAAGCCGGGGGCGGTGTGGCCGATCCGCCCCCCGCTGAGCCTGTAGACCAGGGTGTGCAGGCCCATCAACCGCCGCGTGAGCGGCCAGACCCGGTCCGCCACGTCGAGGTAGAGGACCCTGGACCTGCCCTCCGGAGCCCCCTCGACCATCTAGGTGTACATGCCCCCGAATTGCCCGCCGGTCACGTTGAGGATCTGGCCATGCACGTAGTTGGCGTGCTCGGAGCAGAGGAAGAGGACCGGCCCCGCGGCCTCCTCGGGCTGGGCGGGACGGCCGAGTGGGATGATCGCCGAGGCCATCGCCCGCATCTGCTCGGGGATCCCGAGCTCGATCTTCTCGCCGGTGGGGGAGGTCATCTCGCCGCCCTGCTCCTTGGCGGCCGTGAGCCGGGTCTCGACGAAGCCGAAGGCGACGGCGTTGACGTTGACCTTGAACTGGCCCCACTCCTTGGCGAGCGTTTTCGTCAGCCCGACGACCCCGGCCTTCGCGGCCGAGTAGTTCGCCTGGCCCGCGTTGCCCATGGTCCCGGAGATCGAGGAGACGTTGACCAGCTTGCGGAACACCTCCCTGCCCTCGCCCTTCTCCGCCTTGGCCGCCTCGCGCCAATGGGGGGCGAGCGCCCGGGTGATCCGGAACGGAACGACCGTGTGGATGTCGAGCATCGCCTGGAACTGCTCGTCGGTCATCCGGTGGACGACGCCGTCCCAGGTGTAGCCGGCGTTGTTGACGACTATGTCGACGGCGCCGAAGGCATCGACGGCCGCGGCCACCAGTTGGTCGGCCGCGTCGGGCTTGGTCAGGTCGCCGGCGTGGACCGCGGTCTCCCCGTCGATCTCCCCCGCGGCCTGCTCGGCGACGTCGGCGTCGAGGTCGTTGATCAGCACCCTGGCGCCCTCGTTCGCGAACAGCTCCGCGGTGGCCCTGCCGATCCCGCGTGCCGATCCCGTCACGATCGCGGCTTTCCCGTCAAGAAGTCCCATCAGTCTGCGCCTCTCCTTAGGTTCGTGAAATCGGCCCGTGAGGCTACATGGAACGGCGAGATCCTGGTTGACCGGCCAGTCGGCTCGGCCCAGCCCCCTTGCCGCCGTTTCCGCCGCGCCGTCGGCGACCATTGCGCCGATCCCTACAAGGAGGACCAAGTGGAACCCGTGCCATATCCGGTCACCTTCTCGGTCGACTACCCAGACAGGGACCTGAACCGGCTGACGACGTTCTTCCGGATCTTCACCGTGATCCCGATCGCGATCGTGCTCATGCTGCTTGCGAACGGCACCATCTCCTACTCGAGCGAAGCCGCCGGCTATTACGGCGGCGGCGCGCTCGTGGTCCTGCCGACGGTGCTGATGATCCTCTTCCGCAAGAAGTACCCGCGCTGGTGGTTCGACTGGAATCTCGAACTCTCGCGCTTTGCGTATCGGGTCTACGTCTACGTCACCCTGATGGACGACAGCTATCCCTCGACCGACGAGCAGCAGGCGGTTCACCTCGACTATCGCTACCCCGACGTCGAGACCGAGATCGGCCGCGGCATGCCGCTGGTCAAATGGCTGCTGGCGATCCCCCACTACGTCGTGCTGTTCTTCCTCGCGATCGGAGTCTTCTTCGCCGTGATCGGGGCCTGGTTCGCGATCCTCTTCACCGGCCGCTACCCGCGTGGCATCTTCGGGTTCGTCGAAGGCGTGCACCGCTGGGCCGCCCGGGTAACTGGATACGCGTTCACCATGGTCACCGACCGCTACCCGCCGTTCAGCCTCAGGCCCTGAGCGAGCGGCGCGAGCTCGAGGAGGTCCTGAGGACGGCCTACCGGGCGTTCAACGAACGCGATCTCGAGGCGGCCCTCGCCCTCATGGACCCTCGGATCGACTGGCCCAACGCCTGGGAGGGAGGCCGCCTGCACGGACGCGAGGCCGTCGCCGAGTACTGGCTCCGGCAGTTCGAGTCGATCGACAGCCGCATCGAGCCCCGCCGGTTCACTCACGAGGGAGACGGCGCGATCGCGGTCGACGTCCACCAGGTGGTCCGCGATGCCGGCTCCGGCGAGGTGATCTCCGAGGGCGATGTCATTCACCGATGGCGGCTGGAGGGCGGCCGGGTGAGGAGGATGGACGTGGTCGGCGCTCAGGGCGGCGGCGAGAGCAGCAGCCGGTAGTCCCAGGCCGTCTCGAAGCCCATCGCCCGGTAGATCGGCAGCCCCATCGGCGAGGCCTGCAGCGAGGCAATCTCCGCGCCGAGCCCGCGGCCCGCTTCGACCGCGGCCGTCGTCACCGCCGTGCCGATTCCCCTTCCTCGCGCCTGCTCCAGGCAGCCGACCCAGTAGACGCCGGCGACGCCGTCGCAGACGATCGTCATCGCGATACCCACCGGGTCGCCGTCGAGGCGGGCGAGGAAGGCGGCGGCGCTGCGGCTGCCCGGCGCGGCCAGCCGCTCGAGCCCCTGGTAGTGGCCGAAGACCTCCGGCGGGAACCCGACGCTGCGGTAGGCCGAGGCCGCGATCCGCCAGTACTCGGCCGCCTCCTCGGCGGTCCGCAGGCGACGCACCTCGACGCCCTCGGCCACGTCCACCGGGCCCGGTGGTTCGGCGAGAAGCATCTCCGGCATCGCGTAGACGCTCTGCAGGCCCGCGGCTTCGGCCGTGGCGACCAGTTCCGCGTCCGCGGCCGCCCCGGCCCGGGCCCAGAGGGCGAAGCCCCGTCCCCCGGGCGCCGAAGAATCGGCGTGCGCGGGTCAGCAGCTCCGCCGGCTCCACCCGGTCGTCGGTGCGGAACGCGGCATTGGCGATCAGCGGATTGTCCGGGGTGCCCGCCGCCAGCAGGAAGCCGTCACCCCGCTCGACCTCTGCGCCGGCGTCCAGGCCGAACAGCATGCGCGAGCTCTCGACCAGGTTCAGGTGGGCCCGCTCGAGGGGGCCAGATGCCGGGCGACCCTCCATGACGACCATTCTTCCAGTCAATATGCGGACACCATGGGGAGCGAACTGGTCAGCATCTTCCTGTTCTCGCTGGTCGCGATGTTCAACCCGACCCTGCTGGCGGCGGTGACGATCATGATGCTGCTGCCGAACACGAAGCGGCTGATGCTCGGCTACCTGCTGGGCGCCTACGTGACGAGCATCAGCCTCGGCATGCTGATCGTCTTCTCGCTGGACGGCTCGAGCAGCGTCAACACCGCGAAGCAGACCCTGGGGCCCGGAGAGGACCTCGTTCTCGGCGCCCTGGCGCTGCTCGTGGCCTACGCGCTCGGCGGCGGGAGGACGGAGGCGCTGCGGGAGCGCCGCCGCCGGCGCAAGGAGGAGAAGGAGGAGGCAGGGGACGAGAGGGTCTCCTGGCCGGAGCGGCTGCTGGGCCGGGGCTCGGCGCGGATCAGCTTCGCGGTGGGGATCCTGCTGACCTTTCCCGGCGTCTCCTACCTGACCGCGCTGAGCCGTACCGCGAAGCTCGACCTCGCCCCGGTGCCCACGGCGCTGATCGTGCTCGCCTTCTGCCTGGTCCAGCAGCTGCTGCTGGAGGTGCCCCTTCTCGGCTACGCGTTCGCCCCGGAACGGACGCAGAGGGCCGTCACCGGCTTCCGCGAGTGGCTGGCTCGCAACGGGCGGATGGCGGGGGCGGCGGTCGCGGCGGGCATCGGGGTGCTGCTGATCGTCCGCGGCGCGATCGAGCTCCTCGCCGGGTAGCCGCCTCCGTATTCGGGAGCGGAGATCCTGCGGCGATCTGCCGATGGCCGCAGGATGCGGGCCGGCGAAGCTGAGGACGATGAAGGTGCTCGTCGCCCATGCCTCCAAGCGCGGCTCGACCGCGGAGATCGCCGAGGCGATCGCCGACGTCCTGCGCGAGGCGGGGTCCGAGGTCGACTGCTCTCCGGTCGAGGAGGTCGAGAGCCTCGAGCCCTATGGAGCCGTGGTGCTCGGCAGCGCCGTCTACATGAAACGCTGGCGCGGCGACGCCCGCCGATTCTTCCGCCACCACCGCCGGGAGCTCGGGCAGCTGCCGTTCTGGATGTTCAGCTCCGGGCCCGTCGGGGAGCCCGAGAAGGACGACCAGGACTGGACCGAGCCGAAGAAGATCGTCGCCGCGGCGGAGCGGCTCGGGGTCCGCGACCACGTCGTCTTCGGCGGTCGGCTTCCCGACGAGCCGCGGGGCCCGATCGAGAAGGCGATGGTCGCGGGGATCCCGGAGGAGTTCCGCGATCGTCGCGACTGGGACGAGATCCGGGCCTGGGGGAGGAAGGTCGCCGATCAGATCGCCGCGCTGGCGACGGCGGCCGGGAGCTAGGCCAGGAAGCCCTCGGGCTCCTCGATCACCTCGTTGCGCAGCTCGCCGATCCCGTCGATCTCGACCCTCACCGTGTCGCCGGCCCTGAGGAAGCCGGAGGGGAAGGGCTGGACGCTGGAGCCGACGCCGGCCGGGGTGCCGGTCGCAATCACGTCGCCGGGCTCGAGCGTGAAGGCTTCGGAGAGGTGGGAGACCTGCTCGAAGCAGCCGAAGACCATCTCCGACGTGCTTCCGTCCTGGCGCCGCTCGTCGTTGACGAAGGTGCGGATGCCGAGCGCCTGCGGATCACCGAGCTCCTCGCCGGTCACCAGCCAGGGGCCGAGCGGGCCGTGGGTGTCGAAGGACTTGCCGATCGTCATCGTGAAGGCGCGCATCTGCCAGTCGCGGACCGAGACGTCGTTGGCGATCGTGTAGCCGGCGATCACGCCGGCGGCGTCGTCGAGGGGGACGTGGCGGCAGCGCCGCCCGATAACGATCGCCAGCTCGCCCTCGTAGTCGAGCTTGTCCGAGACCCTCGGCCGATGGATCGCGTCGCCGGGGCCGACGACGCAGGTCACCTGCTTGTTGAAGAAGGTCGGCACGGTCGGCGTGTCCATGCCGCTCTCGGCGATGTGGTCGGCGTAGTTGAGCGCGATCGCCAGGTACTTGCGGGGGGCGGCGGGGCTGAGCAGCCGTGCCTCGGCGAGGGGTAGGCGCTCGGCGCCCGCGGCGAGCTCGCCCAGGCGGCCGGCGCCCGCGCGGTCGAGGGCACGGGCGGGTTCGGCGGGCAGCCCCGGCTCGGCGCCCGAGAGGTCGGCGACGCCGTCGTCCTCGACGAGGCCGAGGTGCGGTCCGTCTTCGGCCTCGAAGCGGCAGAGCCTCACGCGGCGATCGTATATACCCGCCCGAGGAGCGGCGCCGAACGGCTCGCACGCCCTCAGCCGGCGGCGATCGCGGCCAGTTCGGTGGGCCGCAGAAGTGCCAGCAGGGCCCCCTTCTCGACCACCGCCAGGCCGCCCTTCTTCAGCTTCGCCCTGGCGCCGGTGAGGCGCGTGACCTCGTTGGAGAGGTCCGGCTCGTGGCCGACCAGCAGGACCGTGCCCCGCCCGGCGGCAAGGCCGGGGCCGTCGAACGGGCCGCCGCGCAGCTCCTCGCAAGGCTCGGGCTCTATCCGCAGCGCCGCACACGCAAGGCGCGCGGTGTCCATCGCCCGCACCTTGGTGCTGGCCAGGCAGGCGTCGATTTCGTCGCCCAACGCTGCGATCGCCCTCCCCGCTGCACGTGCCTGCGCCTCGCCCTTGGCGGTCAGCCTCCGCCCGGAGTCGTCGCCGTCTCCGGGCTCGGCATCGCCGTGGCGGAGGAGCAGCAGCGGCAACCCGGTCAGCCCTCGGCCACGGCCCGAAGGGCCTCGCGCCCTCCGTCGAGCAGGGGATCGCCGTGGGCGAAGAGCAGGTGCTCGAACGGCTCGTCGAGCAGGGCCTCGCAGCGCTCGCGAACCTTGCGCTTGACTCCCTCGGGGTCGTCGCCGATCAGGTCGTCGGGGACGAAGCCCACGCCCCCGTAGTTGATCAGGCTGTCGGCGAACAGCAGCGCCCCGCCCCCCGCCTCGATCCGCAGCACGGTGTCCTCCGGGCAGATCGCGTCCATCTCCAGGGCGATGACGTCCTCGCAGAGCCGTTCGCCGAACGCGAACCCGGTCACCGCCGGCCCGTCCTCGAACTCGTGCAGTCCCGCCTCGTGGCAGAGGATCGGGCAGCCGAACCGTTCGGCGATCTGTGGCGCGTGGCGCAGGTGATGCCGGTTGGAGAGGACGACGCGCTGCACGTCGCGCCCGTCTAACCACTCGATCCCCTCCTCGGGTAGCAGCGGGTCGAGGACGGTGCCCGATCCGGCGATGAAGTGGGAGCCGACCTCCACCTTGATCCGCGGATGGACCACCTTCCACTGGAAGACGCCGTCGAGAATTTCCTCCATCGGCTCAGCCTAACGCGGCGGCGCTATGCTCATCGGCGTGAGGCGGATCGTTCCCCTCCTCCTTCTCGTCGCCCTCGCCCTCGCGCTGCTGCCGGCGGGTGCGTCGGCCCTCCGGCTGCGCATGTTCCACACCCCCGACCGGAACATCGGCTGCGCGATGATCTTCGGCAAGGAAAGCGGCGGCGGCAGCGCCCGCTGCGACATCGCCCGCCATTCCTGGAAGGCGCCCCCGAAGCCGCGCTGGTGTCCGGTCGACTGGGGCTTCGGCCTCACCGTCGGCGCCCGCAAGCGCGCGAACTTCGTCTGCGCCGGCGACACCGTCCTCCACCAGGGCCGGGTGCTGAGGATCGGACGGGTCGCGAGGCTGGGCCCCTTCAGGTGCAGGAGCCTTCCGCGGGCGGTCCGCTGCGTCAACCGCAGGACCCACCACGGCTTCAGGCTCTCGCGCGCCCGCGCCCGCCGTTTCTGAGAGACGACGCGCCGGGCGTCCCGAGCGGCGACACCTCAGTGTCCGCTACCCTGCAGGCCGGCCGGGATTCGAGACGGGAGGTTCGATGAGGCGTCGGAAGGCAGCGATGTGCGGATTCGCGGCGGCGCTTGCTGTCGCCCTGTGCGCCCCGGCGGCCCAGGGGGCGAACGGCCACGCCAGCTCCCGCGCCGTCTGCCCGACCCGCTCCGTCCGGGCACGGGCACTGCTACGCGCTCGTGGTCACCGACCGGCGCGGCAACCCGCTGCGCGAGCTCGGGCCCGCAGGGACTCTCGCCGGGGACGATCAAGTCGGCCTACGGCTTTCCCGCCGAAAGTGCCGCGGGGTCCGGCGAGACGATCGCGATCGTCGATGCCTACGACGACCCCAGCGCCGAGAGCGACCTCGACACCTTCAGCGGCCAGTTCGGCCTGCCCTCCTGCACGACCGCCGAACGGCTGCTTCCGCAAGGTCGACCAGCGGGGCGGCACGCTCCTACCCGCGCAAGGACCAGGGCTGGGCCCTCGAGATCTCGCTTGACGTCCAGTGGGCGCACGCGATCGCCCCGGCGGCGCACATCCTCCTGGTCGAGGCCGACTCGAACAGCTTCGCTGACCTCCTCGCGGCCGAGGACTACGCCAAGGCGAACGCGAGCTACGTCTCCAACAGCTGGGGTGGATCCGAGTTCGCCGGTGAGGCCTCCTACGACGGCCACTTCCAGCAGCCGGGCGTGAGCTTCTTCGCCTCCGCCGGCGACAGGGGGCTGCCCGCCGAATACCCGTCCGCCTCGCCCAACGTGATCTCGGTCGGCGGCACCACCCTTCACTTCGACCAGGCCGGGAGCTTCACCGGCGAGACGGGGTGGTCGGAAGGCGGCGGCGGCTGCAGCGCCTACGAGGGCGCCACCCCGGCGCAGGCGGGCCTGGCCGGATACGGGCAGGTCGGATGCGCGGGAGCCGCGCGCCACCCCCGACGTCGCCCTCGATGCCGATCCCGCCTCGGGGTGTCGCCGTCTACGACGGCACCAAGTACTACGGGCAGACCGGCTGGTTCACCGTCGGCGGCACCAGCGCCTCGACGCCGATGTGGGCGGGGCGCTCCGCGGTCGAGGGCGTGGCCGTCGACGCCTCCTACGTCTACGGCTCGAGCATCGGCTTCCGCGACATCACCGCCGGGAACAACGGGGCCCCCTGCCTGACCGGCTTCGACCTCTGCAGCGGACGCGGCAGCTGGCTCGACGGGGCGGCTCCCGTGCCGCAGGAAGCTCTCTCCTTCGCGACCGGCTCCCAGGACCTCACCGCCGGGGAGGCTTCGGCGGCGATGCAGGTCGGCCTCGGGGAAGCTCCGAAATCCGACGTCGCCGTGGAACTCTCCTCGAGCTCCGGCGCGGGCCGATTCTCGACGAGCGCCTCCGGCCCGTGGAGCTCGACGATTGAAACGACGATCGAAACGGGCGAAACGATCTCCGCTCCCTTCTACTACGAGGACACCGCGGCGGGGACGGCGACCCTGACCGCGAGCGCCGCCGGCTACGGCGACGCGACCCAGACGGAGACCGTGAGCGCCGCGGCGCTCGATTCGATCTCGGTCTCGCCCGGGCAGGCGACCCTCGTCGTGGGGGGCAGCCTGGAATTCTCCGCCGCCGGGACCGACCCCTACGGCAACGCCGTCGACCTCTCCGGAGCGGCCTGGAGCACGACGGCGCCGGGTGACGTGAGCCCGGGTGAAGGATCGAGCACCGTCTTCACTGCGACCTCGACCGGGGAAGGGCTGGTGACCGCCACCCAGGGCTCCGTCTCCGGCAGCGCTTCGGTCAGCGTCGACGAACTGAGCCTGGCGGCGCCGACCAACCTGAGCGCCTCGCCTCAGGGCAGGCACATCGCCCTCTCCTGGCAGGGGAGCGCCGGTGTCACCTACAACCTCTACCGCGGCACCGCATCCGGGGAGGAGTCCCGATACGCCTCGGGGCTGGTCGAACCGTCGGCGAAGGACATGGGCGTCTCCTCGGGCACCACCTATTACTACTACGTGACCGCGGTCGGCCCTGGCGGCATCGAGAGCGGGCCCTCGAACGAGGGCAGCGCCACGGCGCGCTAGCCGGATTCGTCCCCGCGCGCCGGTCGCTAAGGTCGGTGGGGTGAAGCGTGTCGTGATCCTCGGCGGAGGCAGCGGCGGCGCAGTCGCCGCCAAGCGCCTCAGCCGTTGGAGCCACGAGGGTGAGGTCGAGGTGGTGCTGATCGACCGCAGCCCCGACGTCGCCGCGGCCCTCGAGATGATGGTCGCGGTCCTGCGCTCGCAGCGCGACTCCTAGCGCCCGTCGAAGCTTCGTCGGGAGACGAGCTCCTATAGTGCGCCGTGGCAGACGCAAGCGTCATCGACAGGGGAGGTGCAGCGATGAGCGAAGCAATGCGAAGCGTGGCGAGGAGGATCGTCGCGGTCGGCCTGGCCTGCGCGGCGGTTCTGGCGATCGGCGTCGCATCGGCGTCGGCGGGCCAGAACTCGGTCGGCGCCGGCTTCAGCTCGGCGGAACCGGGAACGGTCGGCCCCGGGATCTCCGGCGAAATCTACGGGAACACGTCGAACCCGTCCGGTAAAGGCGAAGGCGTGCTGCCCTCGCTCTCGCCGGGACCGTGGGCCTGCGACTACGACCCCGACTGCTCGGGCCCGACGTTGCCCGGCAGCTCGATGGGCGACCTCCTCTCTCCCGCGGCGTCGGAAGGGCACAGCAGCTCCGAATTCGCCAACGGGAAGACCCCCGGCCCGGACTTCTCCTAGCTCGGGGCGGAGATAGCCGCAGCGAATGCGCGGGCCGTCGGCCCGCGCATTCGTTTTGGCCCCCTGAACGCGGCTACAACCCCAGCTGTTTGCCGAGGATCTCCTTCATGATCTCGTCGGTGCCGCCGCCGATCGGGCCGAGGCGGGCGTCGCGGACGGCGCGCTCGATGCCGTACTCGCGCATGTAGCCGTAGCCGCCGTGGATCTGCAGGCACTCGTCGGCGATCTCCAGCGCCCCGCGCTGGGTGACGAGCTTGGCCATCGTCACCTCCTGGATGCAGTCCCGGCCTTCGTGGAACAGGCGCAGGGCGTTGTAGGTGATCGCCTTCGCCGCCTCGGCCTGGGTCGCCATCTCGGCGACCCTGTGGCGGATCGCCTGGAAGCTGCCGATCGGCCGCCCGAAGGCGCGCCGCTCCTTCGCGTACTCGACGGTCCGCTCGATCAGCCTCTGCATCGCCCCGACCGCCCCGATCGCCATCAGCAGCCGCTCCCAGGCGAAGTTGAACATGATCAGCCGGAACCCCTCGTTCTCCTCCCCGAGCAGGTTCTCGGCGGGGACCTCGACGTCGGTGAAGGAGAGCTCGCCGGTGTCCGATGAGTGCCAGCCGAGCTTCTCCAGCTTCTCGGCGACCTCGTAGCCGGGCATCTCCCGCTCCAGGACCAGGAAGGAGATGCCGTGGTGGCCGCCCTCCTGCGTCGTCTTGCAGGCGCAGACGAGGAAGTCGGCGCGCACCCCGTTGGTGATGAAGGTCTTGGCGCCGTTGACGACGTAGCCGCCGTCGACCTTCCTGGCAAAGGTGGTGATCCCGGCGACGTCGGAGCCGGCGCCCGGCTCGGTTATCCCCAGCGCCCCGATCCTCTCGCCGGCGATCCCCGGCACCAGCCAGCGCTGCTTCTGCTCCTCGGTGCCGAAGTTGAAGATCGGCGGCATCGCGATCGATGTGTGGGCGTTGAGCCCTGCGGCGACGCCGCCCGAGCCGCCCGAGCGGGCCAGCTCCTCGACCCAGACCGCGTCGTGCAGGTGGGTCCCTCCCTGCCCGCCGTAGGCCTCGGGGAACTTGAGGCCGAGGAAGCCGAGCTCGGCGCAGCGGCGATACAGCTCGCGCGGGAACTCGCGCGCCTCCTCCCACTCGTCGACGTGGGGGGCGATCTCGGCGGCGACGAACCGCCGCACGGTCTCGCGCAGCTCCTCGTGCTCCTCCCCGAAGGGCGGCAGCACGGCGCGGGCTCCCGTGTCCTTGACGACGGTCAAGGATTGGGAAGCTAGCGCCTGCGCCTGTACCATCGCCGCATGGGTCCTCCGGTGCTGCTAGTGGTCGACGAGGATCCCGGCTGCCTGGCGCGCACCGAGCAGCAGCTGAGCGGCCGTTACGGCGGCGACTACGCGATCCGCGCCGAGGCCTCGGCTGAGTCCGCGCTGGCGGCGCTCGAGGAGCTGCGGGAGGCCGGTCGGCCCGTGGCGCTGGTGCTCGCCGACCAGTGGCTGAGCGGGACGACCGGGGCCGAGCTCCTGGCCCGCACCAAGGCGCTGCACCCGAGCGCCAAGCGCGGCCTGCTGATCGAGTGGGGTGCCTGGGGGGACCGCGAGACCGCCGAGGCGATCTTCGAGGCGATGGCCCGGGGCCGCATCGACTACTACGTGCTGAAGCCGGAGGGCTCGCCCGACGAGCTCTTCCACCGCACCGTCGGCGAGTTCCTCTTCGAGTGGGCGCGGGCGGAGTCCTCGGTGCAGGGGGAGATCGAGCTGGTCGCCGACCCGGCCGCCGCCCGCACCCATGAGCTCCACGACCTGCTCAGCCGCAACGGGGTCCCCTACGCCTGCTACACGCCGAACTCGGAGGAGGGCCGCGCCCTGCTCGCCGAGGCGGATCGCGAGGACGCCTCGCTGCCCGTCGCCAGAGTCAGGCACGGCCGGCTGTTCGTCGACCCGAGCAACGTCGAGCTCGCCGCCGCCTTCGGGGTCAGCACCGAGCTGGAGGACGACCGCGACTTCGACGTCGTCGTGATCGGCGCCGGCCCCGCCGGCCTGGCGGCCGCCGTCTACGCGTCCTCGGAGGGGATGCGGGCGCTGGTGATCGAGCGCGAGGCGATCGGGGGCCAGGCCGGCTCGAGCTCGCTGATCCGCAACTACCTCGGCTTCTCGCGCGGGGTGAGCGGCTCCGAGCTCGCCCAGCGCGCCTACCAGCAGGCCTGGGTCTTCGGCACCTCCTTCCTGCTGATGCGCGAAGCGGTGGAGATCGTCCCCGGCCGCCCGAGCCACGGAGTGCGGGTCTCCGGCGGCGAGGAGGTCCGGGCCGCCGCCGTGGTGCTCGCCTGCGGCGTCTCCTACCGGCGACTCGAGATCCCCGACCTCGCCGAGCTCGAGGGCGCCGGCGTCTACTACGGCGCGTCGGGCGCCGAGGCCAAGGCGCTGGCCGGCGGCAGGGCCTACGTCGTCGGGGGAGGCAACTCGGCCGGGCAGGCGGCGATGCACCTCGCCCGCTACGCCGAGCGGGTGACCCTGGTCGTGCGGGGCGATTCCCTGGCGGGAAGCATGTCCAACTACCTCCGTGAGGTCATCGACGCCGCCGATAACGTCGAGGTGCTGCTGGGGACCGAGGTCGTCGGCGGCGGGGGTGAGGGCCGCCTCGAGGGCGATTCGCCTGCGCTCGGAGGAGGGGAGAGTGGGACGCCGACGCCGATGCCCTGTTCGTGATGATCGGCGCCCAGCCCGGGACCGAATGGCTGCCGCCGGAGGTCGAGCGCGACGAGTGGGGCTACGTGCTTACCGGGCACGACTGCTCGCCGCCGATCGGGGCGAGCCGCAGCAGCACGAGGCGCAGATGCTGGAGACCAGCGCTGCCCGGGTCTTCGCGGTCGGCGACGTGCGGCACGGCGGGGTCAAGCGGGTGGCGTCCGCGGTCGGCGAGGGCTCGATCGTGATCCAGCAGGTCCACCACCGTCTCGAGGCGCTGGCCGAGCATTCGGCGCCGCGGCGTCGTAAACTGACAACCGGACGATGGCGCTGACTATCTACGAGAGAGCCGGCGGCTTCGCGTCCGTCCGCAGGGTGGTCTCCGCCTTCTACGACAAGGCGCTCGAATCGCCGACCTGATCGCCCACCACTTCGAGCACATCGAGATGCCGAAGCTGATCGACCACCAGACCCGTTTCATCTCGTTCCTGATGGGCGGCCCGGCCAGCTACACCGACGAGCACATCGCGCACGTCCATGCAAGCTGGGCATCACCCTCGCGGAGTTCGACGAGATGCTCGAGCTGCTGACCGAGACGCTCGAGGACTTCGACTTCGGCAGCGAGGACGTCGCCAAGATCGGCCAGGAGCTGCGCAAGCGTGAGCCAGTCATCGTCACAGCTCGTTGACGGCAGGAGTTCCTCCAGCGACCTGCTGAAGACGCTCGAGCTCGGGGTCGCGGTCGCCGACCTCGAGAGCTGGGAGATCGTCTTCGAGAACGCCCGCTTCTTCAACTGGTTCGGCCCCGACGAGGACGTCGACGCCGGGCTCAACCGGCGCCTGCCCGACTTCGACGCCGAGCGGGTCGCAGGCGCGGATCGAGAAAGGCCGCGCCTTCAAGTACGAAGTCGAGTCGGGCGAGGGCGCCCGCAAGGTGCCGATCGAGGTGTCGCTGCGCGGCTGCACCTTCGGCGAGCGCGAGCTGGTCGTCGTCGAGTGCGACGACATCGCCAAGCGCAAGGAGGCCGAGTACATGCTCGACTCCCACACGCGCATGGTCGAGAAGTACACGCGCGACCTGAAGCGCGAGAAAGAGCGGGCGCAGAAACTGCTGCTCAACATCATGCCGCGGGCCGTCTACGAGGAGATGAAAGACTTCGGCTCGGTCACGCCGCAGCGCTACGACGTCGGCGACGATCCTGATGCTCGACTTCGTCGGCTTCACCGACATGGCGGTCTCGCGCGACCCGGGCAGCATCGTCTCCGAGCTGAACGACATCTTCTCCGCCTTCGACCGGATCGTCGAGCTGTTCAACTGCGAGCGGATGAAGACGATCGGCGACGCCTACATGGCGGTCGCCGGGATCCCCGAGGAGAGCAGCGACCACGCGCAGAGCATCGCCCGAGTCGCCCTGCGCATGCGGCGCTACCTGGAGCGCCGCAATACCTCCCACCGCGAAGCCTGGCAGGGGCGGATCGGAATCCACACCGGGCCCGTGGTCGGCTCGATCGTCGGGGTCCAGCGCTACGTCTACGACATCTTCGGGCCCGGCGTGAACCTCGCCTCGCGAATGGAGACGCTCGCCGAGCCGATGGAGATCGCGATCACCGAGCGAGACGCACGAGCTGATCCGCGACGAGTTCATCTGCTCGCGAGCGGGGCGTGGAGGAGGTCAAGGGGTTTGGCGAGCAGCGACGTCTTCACCCTCGACGGCGAGCTCGAGTCGCGCTGAGGGGCCCCCGCCCCGGCTGCTCTTCCTCTGCCTGTTCGCAGTGCAGGCGGGGGTCATCGCCCTCTCCCCGGTCCTTGCCGAGGTGGCGGCCGAATTCGACGTCTCCACCGCGACGGCAGGGCAGCTGCGCTCCCTTCGGGGCTGGTCGCCGGGGTGGCGGCGCTGGCATGGGACGCCTCTCCGGCCGCCTCGCCCTGCGCGAGCTGCTGCTGCTCGGCCTCGGCACGATCGCGCTCGCCTCGCTGCTCAGCGCCGCGGCGCCGAGCTTCGCCGTCCTCGCCGTCGCCCAGGTCGCGCTCGGGGCGGGCCTCGCCGCCGTGCTCTCCGGCGCGCTCGCCGCGGCCGCCGAATGGACGGTGGAGGCCGGCGCGCCCAGGGTGCTGTCATGGGCTCTGCTCGGCCAGCCGTCGGCGTGGATCGTCGGCATGCCCGCGATCGGCGCGCTGGGGGCGCTGAGCTGGCGCTGGGGCTGGGTCGCCCTCCCCTTCCTGGGAAGCCTCGTTGCCGCTGCGGCGATCGCGGTGCAGCCGCGCGACGACGCCCGCGAGCCCCGCGTCCACACCTGGCGCCTGCTCGTCGAGGACCGGCGGGTCGCCGGCTGGGCCCTCAGCGAGCTGCTCGCCTGGTCGGCCTGGACCGGCGCCCTCGTCTACGCGGGTGCGCTCTTCGTCGAAACCTACGGGGTCGGCACCGGCACCGCCGGCGTCCTTCTCGGCGCCGCCGCGGTCGCCTACCTGCCGGGCAACATCCTGGCCCGGCGGGTGATCGCCACCCGCGCCCGGCTTCTCGCCGGCGCCGTGCCGCCGCTCGCCGCAGTGCTGGTGGCCGCCTTCGGGGCGCTGCGGCCTTCGCTCGCCTTCAGCGCGGTCGCCCTCGCGCTGCTCGCCTTCGTGGTCGCGGCCCGGACGATCGCCGGCAGCGCCCTCGGCCTCGAGGTCTGCCGGAATCGCCGTACCTTCGCGATGCGGGTGAGGACCGCCACCAACCAGTTCGGCTACCTGGGCGGGTCGGCGCTCGGTGGGGTGGCCCTGGCCGCGGGCGGCTACACGGCGCTGGGGCTGGTATTCGCGGCGCTCTTCGCCCTGGCCTCCATCCCTCACCTGCTGGCGCTCGCGCGCGGGCGCTGACGGAAGCTCAGCCGGGCAGCATCGTGTAACCGCGGCCCTCGTGGTCGAAGCCGAGCAGGTTCCCCTGCGGGTTCTTCGGGCCGCCGTGGTGGTAGGCGCGGACCTCGGCGATCAGCCCGTCGCGCATCGAGAACCACTCGGTGCCGCGGTCGAGCCGGGCCTCGCCCGACTCCGGGTGGCGCCAGGTCATCGTCCACTCGATCGCCACCTGGTCGCCCTGCTCGATCGCGTTCTCCAGGTGCCAGCGGCCCTCGATCTGCTCCACCGCGAAGGCCGCGTAGCGGCCGATCTCCTCAGCCCCCCGGTGCGGCCCCAGGCGAGTGTAGTAGTGCACTGCGTCCTCGGTGAAGTGCGACGCGACGGCCTCCGCGTCGCCGGTGTTGAGCGCCTCGTAGTAGGAGCGGATGTGATCGACGTGCGCCATCAGCGGCACTTTGACAGTTCACCCCGACCCAGCAGGGTCAACTGTCGAACCGCCACTGCCGTACGCGGGAGCGACCCCGCATTGCCGCGGCCCCCGGACGCGGTTCGACGCCCAGCCGCCGGCGCGGACGCGGGAGCGATCCCCGCACAGCCGCGGCCCCCGGACGCGGAGGCGGCCTCCCACCCGCCACCCCGGACGCGGTTCGACGCCCAGCCGCCGGCGCGGACGCGGGCACTTCGCCACCCCCGGACGCGGAGGCGGCTTCCCACCCGCCACCCCGGACGCGAGCGGATGGCCATCCATATTTGATTCTTCTGGCCATCCGCGGAAGCAGAGGAGGTGGCGGAATCTATATCCCGTACGACCGCCCGATCACCTCGAGCATGATCTCGTCGGTGCCGGCGCCGATCCGGTTGAGGCGCACGTCCCGATAGGCGCGCTCGACCTCGTACTCCTTCATGTAGCCATAGCCGCCGTGGATCTGGATGCACTCGTCGGCAACCTCGGTCGCGATCCGCGAGGTGTAGAGCTTGCACTCGGAGATCTCGCGCACCGGGTACTCGCCGTTCTTGTAGCGCCAGGCGGTCGCGTAGGTGAACTGGCGCGCCGCCTCGATCTTGGTCGCCATCTCGGCGAACTTGTGGCGGATCACCTGGAAGTTGCCGATCGAGCGGCCGAAGGCCTTGCGCTCCTTCGCGTATTCGAGGGTGCGCTCGAACAGCCGCTGGGCACCGGCGACCGCGCCTGCGCAGGCGACCATCCGCTCGCTCTGCAGCTCCCAGGAGATGTGGTAGAAGCCCTTGCCCTCCTCGCCGAGCAGGTTCCCGACCGGGACCCGCACGTCCTCGAAGCTCAGTTCGGCGGTGTCGGAGGAGTGCATCCCCATCTTCTCCAGCTTGCGCGAGACGCTGAAGCCGGGCACGGTCTCGCCGCTCTCGTCGCGCAGGTCGACGACCAGCAGGCTGATCCCGTCGTGCGATTTCGAGGGGTCGGTCTTCACCACGAGGACGATGAAGTCGGCTCGCGCCCCGTTGGTGATGAACATCTTCGAGCCGTTGACGACGAACTCGTCGCCGTCGCGGATCGCCGTGGTGCGGATGTTGGCGACGTCGGAGCCGACGTCGGGCTCGGTGATGCCGAGGCAGCCGATCTTCTCGCCGGCGATCGCGGGCGGCAGGTAGCGCCGCTTGAGCTCGTCGGTGCCAAGCATCTCGATCGGCGGCATCACCATGTCGGTGTGCACGGCGAAGCCCATGTTCAGGCCTCCCGAGCCCGAGTAGCTGAGGCACTCGGCCCGGACCAGCGAGTAGTAGTAGTCGCCGCCCTGGCCCCCGTACTCCTCGGGCAGGCAGAGGCCGAGGAAGCCGAGCTCGCCGGCCCGCTTCATCACCTCGTTCGGCCAGGTCGTCTCCTCCCACTCGTTGCGGTGCGGGAAGAGCTCCTTCTCGACCCAGGACTGCATCGACTCCCGCAGGTCTTCGTGCTCCTGCGTGAAGATCATGTGCTTGCGCTCGGCTCCGTGGTCGGGCCTGACCACCTTCGAGCCGTCGGTCGTCGTCGCAGTTGCCACTGTCTCTCTCCTCGGTCGCGAGTTCTGGGGGCCGGTCCGCTCCGGGGCCTGGGCCGAGTGGACAGTAGCACTTACTACTTACAGCTCGGTCCCGCTTCGGCTATCGTGACCCGCCATGGGTTACGAGCTGGTCTCCTACGAGGTCGCCGACGGGGTCGCGACGGTGATGCTGAACAACCCGGAGAAGCGCAACATGCTCTCCGGGCAGATGCTCGCCGAGCTCCTCGACGCGATCAGGACCGCGCGCGATTCCGAGGAGGTGCGCGCGGTCGTCCTCACCGGCGCCGGCGACAAGGCCTTCTGCGCGGGTGCCGATCTCGGCGGGTTCGCCGCCGAGGTGCCGCTCGTCGCCAAACACTTCGCCTCCGACCTCTTCCTCGAGTTCTTCCGGCTGATGCCGCGCCTCGGCAAGCCGACGCTGTGCGCGGCGAACGGGCACGTGCTGGCCGGCGGCATGGGACTCGCCCTCTCCTGCGACCTTGTGATCGCCAGGGAGGGCGCCACCTTCGGCACGCCGGAGATCAACGTCGGCGCCTTCCCCTACATGATCATGGCGATCATCTATCGAAACGTCCCGCGCAAGAAGGTCAACGAGATGATGCTGCTGGGCGAGAGGCTGAGCGCCGAGCAGGCGGTCGAGTACGGGCTCGCCAACCGGGTCGTCGCGGCGGATGAGTTCGACGACGCGGTCGCCGACTGGGCTGGCAAGCTCGCCTCCAAGAGCCCGGTGCTGATGCGCCTCGGCCACGACGCGATGTACCGCCAGCAGGACATGGCGGCCGACGACGCCCTCGAGTTCCTGCGCTCGCAGCTCTCGCTGACCTTCTCCACCGAGGACATAGTCGAGGGAGTGACCGCATTCTTCGAGAAACGCGACCCCGAGTGGAAAGGCCGATAGTGACCGAGACCGACCACAAGCTGCCCGGCACCGCCCCGCTTGCCGAGCTGACCGAGCAGCTTGGCGAGCGGCGCGAGCGGGCGCGGCTCGGCGGCGGCGAGGAGAAGATCGCCAAGCAGCACGAGCGCGGCAAGCTCACCGCCCGCGAGCGGATCGACCTGCTCGTCGACGAGGGGACCTTCGTCGAGATGGGGCTGCACGGGAGGCCGCACTTCTCCCAGCGGGCGATGGAGGGCGTCGAGGCGCCTGCCGACGGCGTGATCACCGGCTGGGGGGACGTCGACGGCCGTCCCTGCTGCATCGCCGCCTACGACTTCACCGTGATGGCCGGCTCGATGGGGATGACCGGTGAGCTGAAGGTCACCCGCCTGCGCGAGATGGCCCTCTCCAAGCGAATGCCCTTCGTCTGGCTGCTCGACTCCGCCGGCGCCCGCATCCAGGAGGCCGCGGGCTCGCTCTTCGCCGGCTCCGGGCACCTCTTCCGCGAGGAGGTCGAAATGTCGGGTGTGATCCCGATGGTCGCCGCGATGATGGGGCCGTGCGCGGCCGGGACCGCCTACATCCCGGCGCTCTCGGACTTCGTGCCGATGGTCTCCGGCCAGGGGGCGATGGCGCTTGCCGGGCCGCACCTGACCAAGGCGGTCACCGGCGAGGACATCTCGATGGAGGAGCTCGGCGGCGCCAAGGTCCACTGCCGGAAATCCGGCGTCGGAGACCTCGAGGTAAAGGACGACCCGGAATGCATCGAGAAGGTCAGGCAGTACCTCTCCTACTTCCCGTCCAACTGCGAGGACCGCCCGCCTCTGCGCGAGTCTGCCGACCCGGTCGACCGCGCCTCCGAGAAGCTGATGGAGATCGTCCCCGAGTCCTCCCGCCAGCCGTACGACATGTACGAGGTGATCCGGGAGGTCGTCGACGACGGCGAGTGGTTCGACATCAAGCCGAAGTTCGCCAAGAACCTGATCACCTGCTTCGCCCGCTTCGGCGGCCAGCCGGCCGGGATCGTCGCCAACCAGCCCAAGCAGCTGGCCGGCGTCCTCGACAACGACTCCGCCGACAAGGCGGCCCGCTTCATAAACCTCTGCGACGCCTTCAACATCCCGCTCGTCTTCCTCCAGGACGTGCCCGGCTTCATGGTCGGCTCCAAGGTCGAGCACGCCGGGATCATCCGCCACGGGGCGAAGATGCTCTACGCGGTCAGCCGCGCCACCGTGCCCAAGGTGACAGTCGTCGTCCGCAAGGCGTACGGCGCCGGCTATTACGTGATGTGTGGCAAGGCGTATGAGCCGGACCTGATCGTCGCCTGGCCCGGCGCCGAGATCTCGGTGATGGGGGCCGAGGGGGCGGTCAACATCATCGGCCGCTCGGCGATCGAGGCCTCCGAGGACCCGGAGGCGACCCGGGAGGCGATGCTCGACGCGGTCCGCCAGAACATCGACCCCTACATCGCCGCCGGCAACGCGGTGATCGACGACATCATCGACCCGCGTGAGACACGGCCGACGATCGTCGAGGCGCTGCGCATGGCGCGGACCAAACACGTCGAGAAGCCCGCCAAACGCCACGGAGTGATGCCGGTATGAGCTCGTTTGAGGATCCGGTGATCATCAGCTGCTCGATCAGCGGCGTGATCGCCAATCGCGACCAGTGCCCGGCAATTCCCTACACGCCGGAGGAGTACGCCGCCGAGGCCCGCCGGGCGGTCGACGAGGGCGCCTCCCAGATCCACATCCACGCCCGCGAGCCGGACGGCACGCCCTCCTACGAGGTTGAGGACTTCGCCGCGATCACCGAGGCGATCCGCTCCGAGGTCGGCGACGTGATCGTCAACTACTCGACCGGCGCGATCGGCATCCCGGTCGAGAAGCGGCTCGAGTACCTGCGGGCTCTCAGGCCCGACGTCGCGGCGCTCAACATGAGCTCGATGAACTACGCCAAGTACAGCCGCAGGCGCAAGGACTTCGTCTTCAAGGCGGTGTTCGAGAACAGCTTCGACACGATCGTCGAGTTCCTCACCGAGATGCGCGAGCTGGGGATCAAGCCCGAGCACGAGTGCTTCGACTCCGGCCACGTCGCCAACCTCGACCCGCTGCTCGACATGGGGCTGGTCGAGCAGCCGCTGCAGATCTCGCTGGTGATGGGGGTCGTCGGCGGCATCCGCCCGACGCCGCGAAACGTCAACCTGATGTCGGACCAGATCCCCGGCGGCCCGGAGGGGCCGAACCAGTGGCAGGTGATCGGCATCTCCCGCGACCAGTGGAAGCTGCTCGCCGCCTCGCTGGTGCTCGGCGGCAACGTGCGGGCGGGCGTCGAGGACAACCTCTACCTGCCCGACGGCGAGATGGCCGGCTCGAACGGCGATCTGATCGCCAAGGCCCGCCAGATGGCCGAAGACGTCGGCCGCCGCCCGGCCAGCGTCGCCGAGGCGCGCGAGCTGCTGGGGGTGCCGCCGAGAGTTGCGGAGGCCTGAGGTGACGGAGTCGATCCACCGCGCCGAAGTCGTCTGGGACGGCGGCAGCGCGGAGGACAGCCGCGCGCACAGGGTCCTGCTGGGCGGCGAGACGGTGCCCTGCTCCACCGCCGAGGAGTTCGGCGGCGACCCGCTCAGCTCCAACCCCGAGCGGCTCTTCGTCGGCGCCCTGGCCAGCTGCCACATGCTCTTCTTCCTCGCCCTCGCGAAGAAACGGGGCTTCGAGATCGCTTCCTACGAGGACGACGCCGAGGCGGTCCTCGACGGCAGGCGCTTCACCTCGGCGACCCTGCGGCCGCGGGTGCGCTGGCAGGGCGACCCGCCCGAGCCGGAGGCGATCGAGGCGATGCACGAGCGGGCCCACGACCTCTGCTTCATCGCCAACTCGTCCAACTTCCCCGTCGGGGTCGAGCCACAATGACAGTGAGCGCGGAGCGAGCGGGGGAGCTGCCGCTCTCCGACGTCCGGGTCCTCGACCTCTCCCGGCTGCTGCCCGGCGGGTTCTGCTCGCTGCTGCTCGCCGACCTCGGCGCTGAGGTGCTCAAGGTCGAGGACACCGGCATGGGCGACTACATCCGCTGGGCGCCGCCCTACTACGGTGACGAGGAGGACCAGGACGCGGGCACGCGCTCGGCGCTCTACCTGGCGCTGAATCGCGGCAAGCGCTCGGTCCGCCTCGACCTCAAATCCGAGGCCGGCCGCGAGGCGCTGCTGCGGCTCGTCGAGCGCCACGACGTCGTCATCGACGGCTTCCGCCCCGGCGTCCTCGATCGGCTCGGCGTCGGCTATGAGCGAATGCGGGAGGCGAACCGGGGGATCGTGGTCTGCGCGATCACCGGCTACGGGCAGGACGGCCCCTACACCGGCCGGGCCGGCCACGACATGAACTACCTCGGCCTGGTCGGGCTGCTCGGCCTGACCGGCGCCAGGGGCGGGCCTCCGGTCCAGTCCGGCGGGCAGATCGCCGACATCGGCGGCGGCGCGCTGATGGCCGCCTTCGCGATCATGGCCGCCCTGCACGAGCGCCGCCGCTCGGGGGAGGGCCAGTACGTAGACGTCTCGATGGCCGACGGCGCTCTCTCCTGGCTGGCGCTGGTCGCCGGCCGCTACTTCTGCGACGAGCAGGTGCCGAGGCGCGGCGAGCAGCAGCTCGCCGGTGGCCTGCTCTGCTACCTGCCCTACGAGGCGGCGGACGGCTGGGTCACCTGCGGCGCCCTCGAGCCGAAGTTCTGGGCCGCCTTCTGCAGCGGCGTCGACCGCCCCGATCTGGTGGAGCGCCAGTTCGACCCCCCCGGATCGGAGGGCTGGCGCCAGGTCGCCGAGGTGTTCAGGGGCCGCACGCGGGAGGAATGGAAGGCCTTCAACGACGCGCACGACTGCTGCATCGAGCCGGTCCTCGACCTCGACGAGGCACTCGACTCCGAGCTCGTGCGCGGCCGCGAGATGGTGATCGAGATGGACCAGCCGGGCTTCGGGCCGGTCCGACAGCTCGGCGTCCCCTTCAAGCTCAGCCGTACCCCCGGCGACCCGACCAGGCCGGCACCTGCCTTCGGGGAGCACACTGAGGAGGTGCTCGCCGAGGCGGGTTACTCGCCCGATGAGATCGCGGCGATGAAGGAGTCGGGGGCGGCCGCGGGGCCGGGCTCCGGCACGGCGACGACCTTCCGGGCATGAGCGGATCCAACGGCGACATGCTCCGCATGGGCGAGCTCGCCGAGGCTTCCGGCGTCTCGGCTCCGACCATCAAGCACTACCTGCGCGAGGGGCTGCTGCCCGAGCCGGTCAGGACCAGCCGCAACATGGCCTACTACCCGCCCGAGTTCGTCGACCGGATCAAGCTGATCAAGCGCCTCCAGGAGGAGCGCTTCATGCCGCTGCGGGCGATCAAGTCGGTGCTCGACGAGGACCCCGAGCGCGCCGGTGCCCTGGTCGAGCTCGAGGACCGCATCCTCGACCGGGCGCTCGCCGGGGAGCGCACCCGCACGAGCGCCGCCGAGGTCCGCGAGCGCTACGGGGTCCCCAAGGAGGTGCTCGACCGGCTCGCGAAGATCGAGGTCCTCAGCCCCAACAGCCGCGGCTACTCGCCTTCCGACGTGAAGATCATCGAGGCGATCAGCCGCTTCCGGGCCGGCGGCTACGACGAGCAGATCGGCTTCACCGTCTACGACACCCTGCGCTACAAGCGCGCCCTGGAAGAGCTGGTGCGCGAGGAGGTCGGCATGGTCATCGACCGGCTCGCCGGCGAGGTGCCGCCCGAGCGCGTCGTCGAGATGCTCGAGTCGGGAGCCCAGCCGCTCCAGGACCTGATCGCCGCCCTCCACACCAAGCTGATGGTCGCCGAGCTCGAGCGCCACCGCGCCGGCCGCTCCTGAGCGGGGCGCTCAGGGCGCGGCGAGCTCCGCAAGGCCCTCCGCGCGGCTGATTACCGGCGAGTAGCCGAGCTCGGCGCGGGCCTTGGAGATGTCGATCGTGCACTCCTGGGTGAGCAGCCAGGAGCGGAAGCGGTTCATCGGCGGCTCCCCGGGGAGGGGAAGGAGCTTCCAGGCGCTCTCGCAGACGGCACCCAGGGGCGGCGCCAGCCAGGCCGGCAGGTTGCGATCGGGGGGCTCGACGCCCTGGGTGCGGAGCAGCTCGGTGACGAACTCGCGGAAGACGGTGGGCTCACCGTCGGTGACGAAGTAGGCCTCTCCCGGGCGGCCTCGCTCCGCGGCGAGCACCAGCCCCTCGACGACGTTGCCGACGTGCGTGGTCGAGGTCAGGTTGCGGCCGCCGCCGACCCAGGCCCACCTGCCGGCCTCGACCGTCCGCGTCATCTCCGGCAGCAACGTCGTGTCGCCCCTGCCCCAGACGAAGCGGGGCCGGAGCACGACCGTCTCGAAGCCTTTGCCGCTTGCCTCGCGGACCGCCAGCTCGGCGCGCGCCTTGGTCGCCGGGTAGGGAGCGGGCGAGTCGGGCCGCAGCGGCGCGCTCTCGTCGACGTCCACGAGCGGCTCGCCGGCCATCAGCGCGGCCTCGGTCCCGCAGTGCACGAAGCGTCGCACGCCCGCCTCCGCGCAGGCGGCAAGCGCATTGCGGGTCCCCTCGACGTTGTCGCGCTCGAATTCCTCCCATGCTCCCCAGTCACCCAGGTGGGCGGCGAGGTGGTAGGCGGTCTCGCAGCCGACGGCGCCCGTCGCCAGCGCGGCCCGGTCGCCGAGGTCCCCGCGCACCGGCTCGGCGCCCAGCTCGGCGACCCGGGCAGCCGAGGCCTGCGAGCGCGCCAGGGCCCGGACCGTGCCCCCGGCGCCGACCAGCCGCTCGATCAGCCGGCCGCCGATGAATCCCGAGCCGCCGGTGACGAAGCTCGTCTCCGTCGTCGGACCCGACACGTTCAGTGGCTGCCGGCGAGCAGCCCGGCCAGCTCGTCCTCGAATTCCCGCAGCTGCACCCTCGCGCCGGCGGCAGCGCTCAGCTCCGCGCCCTCCTCGAGAGCGGCGCGGGCCCCCTCGACGTCCCCCGCTGTGGCCCGCGCGCGCCCCAACGCGAGCAGGACGGCATGCAGCGACCAGCGCAGACCGCGCTCGATCGCGACCTCGCGCGCCCACTCGCCGAGCTCGATCGCCTCCTCGATGCGGCCGACGCCGATCAGCGCCTCGACCCGCTCTCCGGCTCGCCAGGTCTCCATCTCGCCGCCGTTGCCCATCGCATCGCGGTAGAGCCGGTCGGCCTCCTCGATCGCCGCCAGTGCCTCCCCGGATTCGCCGTTGGACCGCCGAACCACGCTGAGGTTCGCGAGCGCCAGGCTGCGGGAGAAGACGTCGCCCAGCCGCTCTGTGAGCTCGCAGTTGCGGCGCGCCAGCGCGACGCCGCCCTCGGCGTCGCCCCGCGTGGTGCGCAGCATCGCCTGGGTGCCCCGGATCCAGCTCTCCGTCTCAGGGTCGCCGGTCTTCGCGGCCTGCTCCAGCGCCGAGTCGAGCAGCCGCTCGGCCTCGGCGAGCTCACCGCGTTCCCTACGCACCGTCGCCTTCCCCATCAAGGCCCAGGCGACCGGGTTGCCGAGCACGATTCCGGCCCCGACGGTGGCGTCGCCGCCGGCGAGCTCGAGCACCTCGTCCAGCCACCGCTCGAACTCGTCGAACTCACCGGCGCAGAGTCGCGCGTAGGCCGAGGCGGCGCGGATCGCCACCCGCAGGTGCAGGTCGCCGGACTCGTCGGCCAACCGCGACGCCTCGTCGGCGGCGGCCTTCCACTCGTCGATGTGCTGGACCAGGCCCGGCCGCGCGCCGGTGGCCATCCTCAGCAGAGCCAGCGCCCTCAGGTCGCCGGTCCGCTCGGCGATCTCCTCCGCCTCCTCGGCGAGCTTCGCTTCCTCTTCCTCCTCCATGCCGAGCCGCCAGGCGAAGTCGAGTTGCAGCAGGCGCGAGGTGACGGCCAGGGCATCGACCTCTCCGCTCTCGGCCGCCTCCTCCTTCCTCGCCTCGTCGGCTAGGTTCATCACCTCCCGCCAGAGCCGCATCGCCTCCGCCGGTTGGCTGCTCCCGGTCCAGTAGGCGGCGCGGGCGTACCAGCGCGCTGCCTCCAGCGCCTCGCCGCCGGCCGCGAGGTGGTCCGCGATCAGCGCCGCGAGCTCGTCGTGGCGCTCGGGGTTGAGCTCGATCGTGGCCCGCGCGGCGGCCGCGTGGGTCGCGGCCCGGCGGTCGGCGAGCTGGGTCCCGTAGGCGACCTCGCGGGTCAGCGGATGGCGGAAGGCGAGCACCTTCTCGGGATAGAGCTCCGCCTCGTATAGGAATCCCGAGTCGATCAGCTCGGCGAGGACCGGGTCCAGGGCCTCCTCGTCGACGCCCGCGCTCATCCCAAGCGCTCGCACGCCGGTCTCCTTGCCGATCACCGATGCCACCTGCAGGAGCCGCTTCGCCTCGGGCTCGAGCCGGTCGATGCGCGCGGCGAGTATCGCCTGCACCGTCGCCGGCACGCCGGTTTCCTCCATCGGGCGCGCCAGGCGGTAGGCGCCGCGCTCTCCCTCCAGGTGATCGGTCTCGACCAGCTCGCGGACGATCTCCTCGACGAAGAACGGATTGCCCTGGGCTCGCTCGTGGATCAGCTCCGCGAGGCCGTCCAGAGACGGATCCTCGCCCACCAGGTCGCGAAGCAGCTCGCGCGTGTCCTCCTCGCCGAGCGGCTCCAGCTGGACTCGCCGGTAGGACTCCGGGTCCCAGGGCGGCTCGTACTCGGGTCGGTGGTTTACCACGGCCAGCGTCCTCGTCCCGGAGGTCGACTCGACCAGCTCGGCGAGCATCTCGCTGCTCGCCTCGTCCATCCAGTGCAGGTCCTCGATCAGCAGGACGATCGTCTCTCGTCGCTCGGAGGCGTTGACCAGGCGGCAGATCACGCCCCCGAGCTCGCGCTGGCGGGCCTCGGCGCTCAGCTGCGCCACGGGGCGCTCGGGGTCGGGGACCCCGAGGAAGTCGAAGAGCAGCGGCAGCCCGTCGGCGAGCTCGGGGTCGAGCAGCAGGGCCCGGCCGGCGATCTTCTCGCGAACGGTGCGGTCCGGCTCGCCCTCGCCGATGCCGAAGTAGGCGCGCATCATCTGAAGGACCGGCATGAACGGGGTCGAGCGGCCGTGGGACTGGGCCTGGGCTTCGAAGACCTCGACCCCCCGATCGCGGCAGCCCTCGGCGAATTCGAGGCAGAGCCGGCTCTTGCCGACCCCGGGCTCGGCGACGATCGCGACGACCTGTCCCCCCCCTTCGCCGGCGCTCTCCAGCGCCTGCCCGAGCACGGCCATCTCCTCGGCGCGACCGACGAAGCGCGAGAAGCCTCGCTCCCTGGAGAGGTCGAGCCTCGATCGGGCGCCCCCGACGCCGGCGAGCTCGAACACCCGGACCGGCCTGCTCGCCCCCTTGATCTCGAACTCGCCCAGGTCCTCGAGCTCGAGGTAGCCGGCGGCGAGCTCCGCGGTGTGCTCGGTCAGGTAGGCCTTCCCGGGCTCGGCCAGGGCCTCCATCCTCTGCGCCAGGCCGACCGTGTGGCCGATCGCCGTGTAGTCGCCCGCGGAGCCTCCGGCGCCGATCGCCCCGGCGATGACCTCGCCGGAGTTGATCCCGATCCTGACCGAGAAGCTGAGCCCCTCGCCGCGGCGCAGCTCGGCCGCGTAGTCGCCGACGTCGTCGAGCATCTGCAGGGCGGCGTAGCAGGCTCGCCGGGCATGGTCCTCGTGTGCGATCGGCGCCCCGAAGACGGCCATGATCCCGTCGCCGGTGAATTTGTCCACCGTTCCCTCGAAGCGCTCGACCGCCTCGGTCAGGATCGAGAAGAAGCGCTGCATGATCTTGCGCCACTCCTCTGGGTCGTGCTGCTCGGCGAGGTCCATCGAGCCCTTGACGTCGGCGAAGAGCACGGTGACCTGCTTTCGCTCAGCGTCGTCGATGCCGACGTCCATCACGATCCGGTAAGGGTACGGAATGCCCTCCGCCCTGGTAACCGGCGCCTCGACCGGGATCGGTCGCGCCACGGCGCTGCGCCTCGACTCGGCCGGCTGGCGGTTTCGCCGGCGTGCGCCGCGCCGGCCGACGCCGACTCCCTGCGTGAGGCGGCGTCGACACGGCTGCTCGCGCCGCTGTCCTCGACGTCACCGACCCGGAGGCGATCGAGGCCAGCGGCCGGGCTCGTCTCCGAGGAGGTGGGCTCGGACGGGCTCGACGGGGTCGTCAACAACGCCGGCATCTCGCTGCCCAGCCCGCTGGAGACGATGCCGATCGACGATTTCCGCCGCCAGGTCGAGGTCAACCTGGTCGGCCAGGTGGCGGTGACCCAGGCGATGCTCCCGATGATCCGCGAGGCCGGGCGGTCGGATCGTCTTCCTCAGCTCGATCGGCGGCCTGATCGCCTTTCCCGGGACCGGCGCCTACCACGCGGCCAAGTTCGGCATCGAGGCGGTCGGCGACGTCTTCCGGCGCGAGCTGCGGCCGCTGGGGAATCTCGCGTCTCGATCGTCGAGCCGGGCTCGATCGCCACCGACATCTGGGAGCGGCGGCCTCGGATCCGCCGAGGAGATCGCCGCCCGCTCCGGGGGAGCCGAGGAGCTGTACGGGAGCGCGCTCGAGCGGTATCGGGCCACGGTCGAGTCGGTCGGCCGGGGCGGGGAATCCCGCCCGGACCGGCGTCGCCAGGGCGATCGAGCGGGCGCTCACTCACGGCGCCCCAGGGCCCGCTACCTGGTCGGCACCGACGCCAAGCTCCAGGCGCGGGCTGAGGCACCTGGTCCCGACCCGCCTGCTCGACCGGATCGTGCGCCGGGCGACGGGTTTCTGACCCGGCCGGCCGGCCCGTGGCGGCGCCTCCGCCACCTATACTGGAGGCCCCGATTGACTGGTCAATCAACCAGCGCCCGAGCCGGGCGGAAAGGCAGCCTTGCTGGTAGCAGCGGTACAGCTCAACTCCACGGATCACAAGCCGCGCAACCTGGAGGCGGCGGAGGCCCTCGTGCGCGAGGCCGCGGCCGACGGCGCCGAGCTCGTCGCCCTGCCCGAGAAGTGGAACCTGCTCGCCGGCGGCGAGGAGCTGCTCGCCGGCGCTGAGCCGCTCGACGGCCCCAGCCTCGCCGCCGCACGGGGATGGGCCGCCGAGCTCGGCGTCCACCTGCTCGCCGGCAGCGTCTCCGAGCGGGCCGGCGACGAAGGCCGTTCAACACCTCGGTCCTGATCGGCCCCGACGGCTCCGACCTCGCCGTCTACCGCAAGATCCACATGTTCGACGTCGACGTCGGCGGCGTCGCCTACCGCGAGTCCGCGCACGAGCAGGCCGGCTCGGAGATCGTCCTCGCCGACGTCGGCGGGCTCGAGCATCGGGCTCACGCGTCTGCTACGACCTGCGCTTCCCCGAGCTCTACCGGATCCTCGCGCTGCGCGGGGCCCGCGCTGCTCGCCGTGCCCTCGGCCTTCACCGCGGCGACCGGGCGCGACCACTGGGAGGTCCTGCTGCGGGCGCGCGCGATCGAGAACCAGGCCTTCGTGCTCGCCCCGAACCAGGTCGGCGCGGCGCCGCCGCACTTCGACTCCTACGGGCACAGCGCGATCATCGACCCCTGGGGCGGGTGCTCGCCGAGGCCGCGGGCGACGGCCGAGAGCTTCGTCGCTCGCCGACCTCGACCTCGCCGCGCAGGAGCGAGGTGCGCGAGTCCCTGCCCTCGCTCGCCAACCGCCGGCCCGAGCCTACGCGCTGGCCGCAGCTCCGAGGAGGCCCACGCCTGATGGCCGACAGGCCCCGCCGATCGACAAACGCCGCAACATCCTCGACGCCGCGATCGCGCGTCTTCGCCCGCCAGGGCTTCCACTCGACCCGCGTCTCCGACATCGCCGACGAGGCCGGGGTCGCCTACGGCCTCGTCTACCACTACTTCAACTCCAAGGACGAGGTGCTCAACGAGCTCTTCATCGAGCGCTGGTCGCTGCTGCTGGCCGCGATCGAGGAGGCCGACGCCGCGCCGACTCGCCGCGCTCGAAGCTCGCCGCGGTCGCCGGCTTCATCGTCGACTCCTACCGCCACGACCCGGAGCTGATGAAGGTGATCATCGTCGAGGTGACCAGGGCGGCGAACTCCTTCGGCCGCACCCATCTGCCCGAGATCCGCCGCGCCTACGACTCGATCACCAAGATCGTCGCCGACGGCCAGGCGCAGCGGCGCCTTCCGGCGCGACATCGACCCCGAGTTCGCCTCGATGTCCTTCTACGGGGCGATCGAGCAGCTGCTCACCGGCTGGATCTTCGAGGTGATCCCGGCGAGCTCCGCCGACTTCGACGCGGCAAAGGAGCTTGTCGTGGCGATGATCTGCGACGGCCTCGAGCCGCGATAGGTATGGTCGCCAAACGGGTATGGAGAACGAGATGGTGAAACGTCTTGTCTGGAGCGGAGTGCTCGCCGCGAGCAGCGCGCTGGCGAGCCTGCTCGCGACGCGGCTCGCCGCCGTCGCTCTGGCGGCGGGTCTTCGAAGAGGACCCGCCCGAGTAGCGGATGGCCCGAGCCCGAGGACAGGTCGGTCGCCGAGCTGGTCTTCGACGTCTCCGAACGCACCTCGGCCCTGGTCCGCGAGGAGGTCGAGCTCGCCAAGGCCGAGATCTCCGAGAAGGTCGCGAAGCTCGCCGCGCGGCTCCGCCGTCGGGATCGCCGCCGGCATCTTCGCCTTCCTCGCGCCTGATCCTGGCGATGGAGGGCTTCGCCTGGCTGCTCAACGAAGCAGTTCTTCGACAACTGCTGGGCCGGCTTCTTCGTCGAGGCCGCGGTCTTCCTGCTGATCGCGGCCGGCGCCGGCTACTTCGCCTACCGCGCGGTCAAGGCCGGCTCGCCACCGGTGCCCGAGCAGGCGATCGAGGAGGCGCAGCTGATCCGCACGACGATCGAAGGCGATCAGCCGGCGCGCGCCGCGTCCGCGACCGCGCCCCCGGCCCCGCCGACGCCGCCGGGCCAGAACGCGCGCGGGCCACCCGGCCCGCAGCCCGGAGGCGGAGGATGAGCGCGCGACCGCGAGCCCGGCCGCCCGCTCGACCGCCGGCATCCCCGGCCGCAGCCCGGCCGAGATCCGCGGCGACATCGATGCTCCAGCGTGCCGACCTCGGGCACTCGGTCGAAGCGCTCCGCGCGCGCGTCACCGAGCTCACCGACTGGCGCCGCCAGGTTCGCGAGCACCGCTCGCGAGCTGATCGTCGGCGCCGCCGTCGTCGGCTTCGCCGTCGGCGGCCTGATGGCGCTCAGCGCCGCAGGCGGCAGCGCCCGCCGTCGCGGCCGGGGGCGGAATCGCCGGTGGAGCGCGCCCGGCGAGAGCAAGGAGCGCGAACTCCGGCGACTTCGAGACGCTGCCGATGCCGAGCAGGCCGGGGCCGACGTGGGCGCCGAGCACGGCTCCGATCTCCGAGACGAAGACCGGCTCGCAGCCGAAGATCTCACGCGCGTCGTCGACCAGCGACTCGGCGGTCTCCGGGTCCTGGATGTGCTGGACCACCCAGGCGTCGTAGCCGTCTTCGTGGCGCTTGCGGGCGTAGTCCCGCAGCCGCTCGATCGAGCGGCTGCGCGTCCGCACCCGCTCGATCGGGGTGATCTCCTCCTCGAGCGTGAGGATCGGCTTGATCTTCAGCGCCGAGCCGATCCAGGCCCGGGCGCCGCCGATCCGGCCGCCCCGCCGCAGGTACTCGAGCGTGTCGATCGCGAACCACATCTTCAGCTCCTCGCGAGCCCGCTCGGCGCGGGCCAGGGCGGCGTCGCCGTCGCCGCCGCCGGCCGCCGCCGCGGCGGCGGCCAGCGCGCAGAGCCCGATGCCCGCCGGCGGCCGAGCGCGAGTCGAAGAGGCGGATCCTCTCGCCTCCCCGGCCCTCCTCGATCAGCCGCTCGCGGGCCTGGGTCGCGGCCTCGAAGGTCCCCGACATCCCGGCGGAGATGTGCAGCGAGACGACCTCGCGGCCGGCGGCGAGCAGCGGCTCGTAGACGCGCGACGAAGTCGCCCACCGAGGGCTGCGACGTCGTCGCGCCCCCTTCGGAGGCGCGCAGCCGCTCGTAGAAGTCGGCGAAGTCGGTGATCTCCGCCTCCGCCTCCTGGTGGCCGTCGACCGAGACGTAGAGGCTGATCAGCTCGATGCCCCGCTCGTCCTCGAGCGACTTCGGGCAGATAGGCCGTCGTGTCGCAGACGACGGCGGTCTGGGTGCTGGCACTCAAGGCCGGGATTCTCTCAGAACGGTGGTGGATCGGCTCGAATTCAGAGGCAGCCGAGTTCCTCGGCTCTCCTCACGCCCGCCTCGGTGAAGCGCCAGAGAGACCAGCCCTCGCTGTCCTCGTAGTCCTCGCCCCAGGGCTCCTCGGAGACGTAGCCCGCCTCGATCAGCGGGGGAAGCAGCGCGTCGAGCTCTCCCGGCTTCTCGTCGTCGAGGTCCTCGAGGAATATCTCGTGCGCTCGGCAGAGGGCTTTGTCCAAGCTGTCGCTGTCCATCGTCGAACGTCCCTTGATCGGCCACGCAGACAGCGGGGCGCTGTCTGCCACCTGGCAATTGAAGCTGGTCCACGACCCCGAGGCGCCCGCTACACTTTGTGAAGTGACCGATACGCCCAAAGACGCGATCACCCTCAGCGACAAGGCGGCCGAGAAGATCGCCGAGCTGCTCGGCGGCCAGGAGGACTCCGAGGGCCAGGCCCTGCGGGTCGCTGTCCGCGGCGGCGGCTGCTCGGGCTTCCAGTACGCGCTCGCCTTCGACCGCGCCAAGGAGGACGACCACGTCTTCGAGGTCGACGGCGTCGCCGTCGTCGTCGACAAGGTCAGCATGCAGTTCGTCTTCGGCTCCGAGGTCGACTACGTCGAAGGCCTCCAGGGCGCGGGCTTCCAGGTCAACAATCCGAACGTCGTCGCCGCCTGCGGCTGCGGCTCCTCCTTCCAGGTGAAAGAGGACGCTGCCGAGCAGGCCGCGGTCTAGCGCTCTTCTAGAGCGGTTTTCGGCTGGGAATCCGGGGTGAGCCGCTCCGGACTGCAAACGGATTGCCGCCAGATCTAGGTGCGGCTCTCCCATGTGGCGGAGAGGAGAAGAGTCAGGGGTGCTCTGCGGCGGCTGCGTAATAGGGTCGGGGCATGCTCGTCAGCAGCCAGGAAACCTGCCCCCTGCCCGAGCATCCGGTGCTGGCCGAGGTGGCGAGCGCCCTCAATCAGAGCCGGTACCTGGGGCCAGGTATTCGATCGCGAGTACCGGATCGTCTACATGACCGACGAGGTCCGCCTCACCTTCGGCGGCCTGGTGGAGATGGTGCCCGTGCCGCTCGGCGCGCACATGTTCGGACCCGACTTCGTCGACGTCGCGCTCAGTTGGCCCGGCGCCACGTTGGACGCTTGACACCGTGCGGGACACCTTCTCCGCAATGGTCCGTGGACGCTCGCCGATGCGCCGGGAGGCCGGGAGGAACTGCGCGAGCTGGTGGACCCGCGGCTGCGCGACATGCTCGACGACCTCTCGCCCGCGGAGGACCCGGCGGCGCTCACATACGTGACCTCCGGCTCCGCCCTGGGCGGCAGGGTCCCATTCGACGTCAAGGCAGCTGGCGGAGCGCATCCGCGACGAGAGGAGGAGTTCGTGGGAACCACCTGTCTTCCGGACGGTGGTCGGGATGTCGACGATCGGAGCGATCGCCGCGCTCGGGGATCAGGGGCACTTCGAGCGGATGCAGCGGGTCGCCAAGGCAGGGCGGCGCCCGGCGGCGATCCTCTTCGCCGACCTCGAAGGCTCCTCGGCGCTCTCGCGGCGCCTCTCCACGGCCATCTACTTCACCTTGGGCCGCCGCCTGGCGGGAGCGGCGGATCGCTGCGTGATCGACGCGGGTGGCCTGGTTGGCAAACACGTCGGCGACGGGGTCGTGGCGTTCTTCCTGGCTGAGACAGCCGGGCTCGGAGTCCGCCGCGGCGCGGGCCTGTATCGAGGCTTCGCGCTCGCTGAGAGAGGCGATCGCCGAGGTCGCCACCCGCAGCGAGCTTCAACCGGAGGACCTCGTCCTGCGCTTCGGCCTGCACTGGGGATCGAATCTCTACGTCGGCAACATCACCACCCCGGGCGCTCCGAGGTCACCGCGCTCGGCGACGAGGTAAACGAAGCGGCGCGGATCGAAGCCTGCGCGAGCGGCGGGCGCGCCCTCGCCTCCAAGAACCTGATCGAACGGCTCGACCCCGAGGACGCCGCCGCCCTCGACCTCGACCCCGACCACGTCACCTACACGACGCTCGGCGACCTCGAGACCGCGACCGAGAAGGCCCGCCGCGACGCTCCGACGATCCCCGTCTGCGAGGTGTAGGCCGGATGGATTGCGGTCAATGGCCAGACCCGGTGACCCCCGGATCGAAGTCCGGACGCTGCGGCGGTCGCCGGTGCCGCGAAGCCTGTGAAGCAGCACCGGCAGCTCACCTTCTCCTGTCCCGCCGGCAGATTTAAGGGAAGTCTCGCGTAAGCCTTTACTTCGGCCAAAGACAGCCGGGCTAGCGTCGCGGTCCGTAGGGAATGCCCAGTTAGCTTCCGGGCTGCGAAGTCAACTACTAGCCGCTGGGACGGTAGTTGGGGCGGCCGCTCCGAGGCGGAGAAAGGTCCTTGGATGAAGAAGCTATTTCTGTTTTCGGTGGTCGTTGCCACCTTCGTGACTGGTCTGGCGTCATCGGCCACCGCAGGCTCTCTGCCAAGCGGCGAGCGGATCATTGGGGGGCACTCTGGCCATGGGGGGGCCGTGATCGAGCCCGTGTACGACGACATGACCGGCGCGATCCGTTATGTGAGCACGCCGAGGCAAACCCCAAACCCGGTGAAATCAAACCCGAAAGCGGCGGCGCCTTTCTATCTGCCCGTCTACCCGGTTGGCGCCGAAGTCGGTCACGTCCTCTGCAAGCACGAATCGGAAGAACACGAATCGGAAGAGAACTGTCCCGACCACGGCGAAGCGGTCGCCAAGGCCGCCGAAGAAATCATCCCTGAAGTCTACGGCGGAGGGGTGCTGGGCCATGACCACCTGATGGCTGGTCCTGCAAGCCACGGCGACTTCAACGTCGCCTGGGTGCCGGTTCTGATCCTGTTCACCAGCAAGGAAGCGGCCAACACACACATTACGCTGCTCTCACAGATTGAAGAAATGCTGGAAGAAGGAAAAGTCATCGAAGTGCCGCTCGACGGAACCAACAACACGCCGAATCTGACCTTCCACTGCTCGGTGGTCTCGGCGGCTGTGTATAGGCACGGCAGGCCGTTCCTCGGCTGACGTCTTGACGCCCAACAGCCCGAGCCCCCGGTTCGGGCTGTTGGGTAGTCGTCGTGGCGGGAGAAAGCTTGGACTGCCGGCGATCCCTGATCCGGCTCGACGGTCAGCGCCGTCCGCTTGCAAACCGATTGCAGGCGAACGGTGCCGAACTGGCTGGATCTTGCGGTACAGTTCATCACGGTTGAGTGGCCGAAATCCCCGCTAATCCGAACAATTGCGGACGCAGCGGGACAGGGCAGCATGAAGCCGTCCCATCCAGGTGGAAGAGGACGCGGCCGAGGGCGCTCCGGCGTAGCCCGATCCGTCACCGACCAGGCGCAGCACCCCGGCGGCGCGATGCACTCTCGGCGTTAGGGCCGGGGAAGAGGGCGCGTTGACCCCCGAGACCCGATACGCGCGGGCTGCAGACGGCGACAGCATCGCCTACCAGGTCTTGGGCGAAGGCCCGGTCGACATCCTCTTCGTGCCGGGCTTCGTCTCACACCTCGAGATGTTCTGGGGGGAGCCCTCGACCGCGCACTTCTACGAGCGGCTCGCCTCCTTCTCGCGGCTGGTTCTCTTCGACAAGCGCGGCACCGGGCTCTCCGACCCGCTCGACGGCCCGCAGCCCCTGGAGGCGCGCACCGAGGACATGCTCACGGTGATGGACGCCGCCGGGATCGAGCGGGCCGCTCTGGTCGGCGTTTCGGAGGGAAGCGCGATGGCGGTTGTCTTTGCGGCCCTGCACCCGGAGCGGGTCTCCAGGCTCGTGCTCTGCGGCTCGATCATGGGGGGAAACCCGGAGCTGCATCCGGCCCGAAGCGAGTGGGAAGAGGCCTGCGAGCGCTTCCGGTCGGCGCTGGGGAACTGGGGCGACGGCGGGAGCCTGCGCCTGGTGGCCCCCAGCATCGACGCCACCCAGAGCCGACTTGGGCAGCTCGAGCGCGGAGCCGCGAGCCCGCGGATGGCGCAGGCGCTGATCTCGATGTGGTTCGAGCTCGACGTTCGCGATCTGCTGTCGTCGATCGCGGTCCCCACCCTGGTCCTGCATCGAAGCGACGAGATCTTCCCGGTCGAGGCTGCGCGTGAGCTGGCCGCGAAGATCCCGGGGGCGAAGCTGGTCGTCGAGCCGGGGATCGACCATGCGCCCTGGGCGGGTGACGCCGACGCCTACGTCGACGAGATCGAGGAGTTCATGACCGGCGCCCGAGAGCGCGCGCGGTCGAACCGGGCTCTGCTCACGGTGCTGGTCACGGATCTGGTCGACTCGACGCGAAGAGCGAGCGAGTTGGGCGACGCGGCCTGGCGATCCGCGATGGCCCGGCACGACGAGCTGAATCGCGAGCAGCTGCGGCGCTTCGGGGGCCGCGAGGTGAAGCACACCGGAGACGGCTTCCTCGCGACCTTCGACGGGCCCACCACCGCGATCCGCTGCGCGAAGGCGCTCGCCGCGGCGGTGCCGGCGGAGCTCGGCCTCGACCTCCGCGCCGGCATCCACACAGGCGAGGTGGAGATCGTGGGCGACGACCTGCGCGGCGTCGGGGTCCACATCGCGGCTCGGGTGTCAGCCCTGGCGGGGGCGGGGGAGGTGCTGGTCTCGAGCACCGTCAAGGAGCTGATCACCGGCTCCGGGATCCTGCTGGAGGATCGTGGCGCCCACGTGCTGAAGGGCGTGCCCGACGAATGGCGGGTCTTCGCCGTGCTGGGCGACTGAGCGCCCCTATTCGATCTGCAGTGGCGGGGACTGGCCCGGCGGCTGTTGCTGGTCCTGCGCGGCTGGTTGCGCGGGCTCGGCCGGCTGCTCGACGCCGAGGGTCTCGGCAAGCTCGCCCGAGGCGAACATCTCCTCGACGATGTCGGCGCCGCCGACCAGCTCGCCGTTGACGTAGAGCTGCGGGAAGGTCTGCCAGTCGGCGATCTCGCCGGTCACCTCGCGCAGCGGCTGAAGCGCCGGGAGCACGTCGATCGCGCCGTACTCGACGTCCATCTGGTCGAGGACCTGGACCACGCGCATCGAGAAGCCGCAGCGCGGCATTTCCGGGGTCCCTTTCATGAAGAGCAGGATCTGGTTGGCGCCGATCAGCTCTTCGACTTTCTCCTTCAGCTGTGGATCGGCCATGGCCACAGGGTAGCGAGGTGCCTCGCGTTACCCGCCTCCCTCCGGCCGCGGGACCGGAGGCGCATCACGATCTGACCCCTGCGCCGGAGCGGGAGCCGAGGGGGGCGGCGGAACCCTGGTGGTGACCGAGAGGGCGTGGATCGTGCCGTCGTCGAAGCGCTTGCGGACCGCGGCCTTGACCAGCCGGTGCTGATCGATCCGCGAGAGGCCCTCGAACTGCGGCGCGGCGACGGTCGCGCGCAGGTGGTCGCCGGTTCCCGTTTCGTCGCTCACCTCGACCTCGGCGCCCGGGAGCGCCGCCTCGATCATTGCCCTCAGCTCGGTCAGGTCGGCGGCCATCGCCCGATTCTACGAACGCTGGCTCTACGATCGCGGCATGGGTCGAGAGGAGGTCCACTTCGCCTCGGGCGGCGAGAGCTGCGCCGGCGCCCTGTTCCTGCCCGAGCACGGGGACGCCCCCTTCCCCTGCGTCGTCCTCGGCACCGGGCTCTCCTGCGTCCGCGACCAGGGGCTCGACGGCTTCGGCGAGCGCCTGGCGGCCGCCGGCTTCGCGGCGCTGGCCTTCGACTACCGGCACTTCGGCGACTCCGGCGGGGAGCCGCGCCAGCTCGCCGACGCCGCCCGCCAGCGCGAGGACATGCGGGCGGCGATCGCGTACGCGCGGGGGCTGCCCGGGATCGACGCGGCCCGGGTGGCGCTCTGGGGCTACTCGCTCGGCGGCGGCAACGCGCAGGCGGTGGCACTCGTGGACGCCGAGCTCGCGGCGGTCGTCTGCCTCGCCCCGGTGGTCAGCGGCCTGCGCAGCCTGCTCTTGATCGGCGGCGCCGGCCACGTGGCGCGGCTCCTGGCCGCCGGCGTGCGTGACGCCTGGCGCGGCCTCCGCGGCGCCGCCCCGTACACGGTCCCCGCCACCGGCCCGCCGGGCTCGATGGGGGTGCTCAACAGCCCCGACTCGGCCCCCGGATTCGCCGCGATCACGCCGCCCCGGTCGAGCTGGCGCAACGAGCTCTGCGCGCGCGTGGCGCTGAAGCCGCCCTACAGCCTCGCGAGGAAGGTGCGGCGGATCGGCTGCCCGATCCTCTACTGCATCGCCGAGGACGACGACGTCAACCCGCCGGCGCTCGGCAGGCTGGCGGCCGAGCGGGCGCCGCTGGGAGAGCTGCGCACCTACCCGGGCGGCCACTTCGACCCCTTTCTCGGCGAGAACCTGAACCGGATCGCCGCCGACCAGGTCGAGTTCCTGCGCCGCCATCTGGGCGGGGCGGGGCCGGGTCGCGGCTAGCCGACCCTCTCGCCGAGAGCGTCGAGCATCTCCTCGACCCGGACGAACTTGACCCGCGGGCGGCCGTGCGGCTCGCCCCGCCCGACCTCGGCCTCGTCGATCGCCCGCCAGTCCTCGAAGCTGACGAAGCGGACCCCGCGCTCGGCGAGCAGCTCCTCAACCGCCTCGGGATCGGGCCGCTCCGGCTCGAGCAGCGCCTGCGCCTCGACGTCCGCAAGCAGGTGCTGGACGGTCTCCAGCGCGTCCTTCTTGTTGGTGCCGATCACGCCGGAGGGGCCCCGCTTGATCCAGCCCGCCGTGTAGTGGCCGACCCTGTGGCCGGCGTCGTGGGAGTCGAGCACGCGCCCGCCCTCGTTGAGGATCAGCCCCCGCCTCTCGTCGAAGGGGACTCCCTCGATCGGCACGCCCGTGTAGCCGACCGAGCGCAGCACCAGCCCGCACTCGAGCTCCTCGCGCTCGCCGGTGTCGCGGGGGCGCAGGGTGCCGCCCTCCTCGACCAGCTCGTTGCGGCCGACCACGATCCGCTCCACCCTGCCGTCCCCCCGTATCTCCACCGGGGAGGCGAGGAAGCGAAGCACGATCCGCTGCCGCTTGCCCTCGGGCTCGCGGCTCGAGAACTCGCGCAGGGTCTCGACGTTGACCCGGGTCGTCTTGTCGGCCTCCTCGGAGGCGACGTAGGCCTCGCTCGCGGGGTCGAGCTCGACCTCGGCCGGGTCGACGACGACTTCCGCGTCCTCCATCTCGCCGAGCTCCCTGATCTCGGGGTTGGTGAAGGCGGCCTGGGCCGGCCCGCGCCGGCCGAGGACGACGATCTCGCGGATCCCCTTGCGGTCGAGCGCCGCGATCGCGTGGTCGGCGGTGTCGGTCTGGCGCAGCTCGTGGTCGGTCAGGGCCAGCATCCGGGCGACGTCCATCGCCACGTTGCCGTTGCCGATAACCACCGCCCGCTCGCAGGAGAGGTCGAACTCCTCGTCGCAGTAGTCGGGGTGGGCGTTGTACCAGCCGACGAAGGCCGTGGCGGCGTGGCTGCCGGCCAGGTCTTCTCCCGGGATGCCCAGCTGGCGGTCGGTCTCGCAGCCGACGGTGAAGACGATCGCGTGGTACAGGCGCTCGAGATCGCCGACCTCGACGTCGTGGCCGACCTTGACGTTGCCGAAGAACCGGAACCCGTCCCGGGCCGCGGTCTTCTCGTAGACGCGGATCACCGACTTGATCTTCGGGTGGTCGGGAGCGACGCCGCCCCGGACCAGGCCGAAGGGAGTGGGGAGGCGGTCGAAGAGGTCGACCTGGGCGTGCACGTCACCGTCCTTGAGGATGTGCTCGGCCGCGTAGAAGCCGGACGGGCCGGCGCCCACCACGGCCACGCGCAGGGGGTTCTCGGGTGTTCCGATCTTGCTCATTCGCTGTTCCGTGCCTCGGGGTCGGGATCCGGCGAGCGGGGAAGGATAGGGGAGACTTCAGGCCGGCGCCGCGGCGACCGCGGCCGTCCCGTCCAGGGCATCCAGCGCCCTGCGGGCCGACATCGCCACGCAGGTGAAGATCGGCGTCTCCCGCTCCGTGTACTCGCTGGACTCGGTGGGGCGCAGCTCCTGCACGAGGTCGAGGAACTCGCCGGGGTCGTCCCCCTCGAAGGCGACCACGAACTCCTGGTCGTCGAGGCCGAAGGAGTAGGAGGTGTTGATCGAGATCTCGGGATGGCGGCGGCCGATCTCGATGTGGCTCTTCATGATCCGCAGCCGCTCCTCGTCCGGGAGGCCGTACCAGCGCCGCTGCTTGACCATCGGGTAGAGGAACAGGTACTTGCGGTCCGAGACGCAGATCTCCGGGCGCGCCTTCTCCTCGGAGTAGGGCGAGCGCTTGGTCATCGAGAGGAACGAGTACGGGGTGTCCGACCAGCGGGCCAGGCCGCTCTGCCCCAGCACCACGTGAAAGGTGTGGATGTCGTCCAGGTTGGGGCTCTGGGTGAGCAGCACGATGTCGACGTCGCCGCGCGTTCCTATGGTTGAGTAGGCACGCAGCGAGCGGTCGACGGCGAAGTCCTCGCAGGCGGCGAGGAACTCGCGCTTGTCCGCGGCCCGCAGCTCCTCGTCGCGGCGACGCCACGCGGGATCGACCTTGAAGAAAGTGAACTTGGCAAAAGTGCGGTCCGCCATCGGAATCACGATAGCGGGCTTCGCGCTGGCCCTGGCGGGCACCGCCCACGCCGTCGCGGCCCCGGCCCGGCCGCTTCCGACCCGGGTCGCGCTCGTCTTCCTGCCCCACGGCACCAGCCCGGCCGAGCTCGCGGGGGCGGGGTTTTCCCCGGGCCTGATGAGCGCCGGCCTCGGCTCGGTACCGGCCCAGCAGACCTACCTCGACATCGGCCAGGGCAACCGGGTCTTTGACTCGCTCTACGACCGCGGCCTGCCGCCGCTCGGGCCCTCCTGCGCCGCCTGGGGGGCGGTGCTCGACCGCGCCGGCTCCGCTCCCGCCGAGATCGAGCCGGGGCTGCTGGCTCGCGAGCTGGGCGGCCGGGGGATCGGGGTGGCCGCCACCGGCCCGCCGGCCTGCGCGTTCCGGGTCGCCCCCGCCGAGCGGCACGGGGGGGCCGGGGAGGGCCTGCTCACGGTCGGGGAGGCCTCGCTCCCGGGCGTCCGGCGCCTGCGCCGACAGGCGGGGCTGGTGATCGCGATCGAGCGGCCACCCCCGGCCGAGGACGAGGCCCTGGCGATCGGGGCCGCGGGTGCCGGCTTCCATGGCGATCTCACCTCCGACAGCACCCGGATGGATGGATACGTGCTCTCCACCGACGTCGCCCCGACGATCCTCGACCGCTTCGGAATCGACCCCCCGGCGGCGATCTCGGGGGAGCCGATCCGCGCCACCGGAGCGGTCGACCCGGCGGCGGTCGAAGAGCTCGGAGACCGGCTGGCCGCAATTCCGCGGCGGCGCGGGCCGGTGATCGGCTTCGCCCTGCTCGCCTGGCTCGTCGGCCTCGCCCTGGTGACCGCGCTCAGCGGCGGCCGTCTGGCACGACCGGCCGTGCGGGTGGCGGGGCTGGCGGTCATCCACCTGCCGCTGCTGCTCCTGCTCGCGGCGGCCGCCGAACTCGGGCAGGGCGCCGAACAGCTGCTCGCCGTCTTCGGCGCGCCGCTGCTCGCGGGGGTGACGCTGGCGGCGCTGGGCGGCTACCGTGCGCTTGCCGCGGCCTCCGCCCTCACGGTCCTCGCCTACGCGGTCGACGTCGTCGCCGGCTCTCCCCTGACCACGCTCTCCCTACTCGGTCCGAACCCCGGCCTCGGCGTGCGCTTCTACGGGATCGGCAACGAGCTCGAGGCGCTGCTCTCGGTCCTGGTCCTCGCCGGCACCGGCGCCGCCCTCACCGGGTACCGCCCGCGCGGCTCGGCGCGCTCGGGAGCCGCCGCCTTCCTGGTCGCCGGCCTCGGCTTCGCCATCCTCTTCGGCGCCGGCCGCTTCGGGGCCGACGTCGGCGCGGCGATCGTGCTGCCGCTCGGGGCGGCCGCGGCGGCCGCGATCATGGTCCGCAGCCGGCGAGGCGCGGTGGCCGTCGTCGCCCTTCCCCTCGCCGCCGTCGCCCTGCTCGCCCTGGTCGACCTGGTCTCCGGAGGCGGCGCCCACCTGACGCGCTCGGTGCTCGACGCCGGTGGCTTCGACGACCTCGCCCAGGTGGCGCAGCGCCGCCTGCAGCTCTCCGCCCACAGCTTCGCCAGGCCGATCGTCTTCCTCTTCCTGCCGCTGATCGCCGGGCTCGCCGTGATCGCGGTGGCGCGGCGGGATCGGATCGCGGCCTGGTTGCGGGGGCGCCCGGCGATGCGGGCGGGCCTCGCCGGGGCGCTCGCCGCGACCGTGGCGGGCACCCTCGCCAACGACTCCGGCGCCCTGCTGCTGGAGATCGGCAGCGCATACCTGCTCGCCTTCGCAGGCTTCGCCTGGGCCGAGGCGGACGACGCACCCGGTCGTTACCCTTAGCCTCCCGTGCGCATTGCCCTAGTCTCGCCATATTCCTGGTCCTACCAGGGAGGCGTGAACAGGCACGTCGAGGCGCTCGCCGAGGAGTTTCTCGGCCGCGGCCACGACGTGCGCGTGCTCGCCCCCCTCGATCCTCCCGGCAGGCTGAGCCGGCTGAGTCACCGCGCGGCGCCGGAAGTCGGCGATCCGCCCGACTACCTGATTCCCCTGGGCAGGAGCATCGGGATCGGCGCCAATGGGGCGGTCTCCAACCTCTCGATCTCACCGCTGGGGGGCTTCCTCGACCCGCGCCGGGAGCTGAGCGGCGACGATTACGACGTCGTCCACGTCCACGAGCCCCTCGGCTCCGCTGGTCGGTTGGAACGCGGCGCTCGGCAGCGCCGCCCCCGTGGTCGGCACCTTCCATGCCTACTCGACCAAGGCGGTCCCGAATCACCTCGCGACGACCTTCGGCGCCCGTCGCATGTTCAACCGCCTCTCGGCGAGGATCGCCGTCTCCGAGGCGGCGGCCTGGACCGGCCGTCGCTGGTTCGGCGGCCGCTACGAGGTGATCCCCAACGGGGTCGACCTCGCTGGCGCTCCGAATGGGCCGAAGCCGGCGTCCGAGGAGCTGCGGGTGGTCTTCGTCGGCCGCGCCGAGGAGCGCAAGGGGCTGCCGATCCTGCTCGGGGCGTTCGGCGCCCTCGCCGAGCACGTTCCCTGCCGGCTGACCGTGATCGGCGCCGACCGCGACGAGGTCATGCGCTTCCTCGCCGATCCCGACACGATGCGCCACATCGACCTGCCGGGGCGCGTCTCCGGCCCCGACCTCTGGCGCCACCTGCACGGCGCCGACCTGCTCTGCGCGCCCTCCCTCTCGGGCGAGAGCTTCGGCATGGTCCTCACCGAGGCCTTCGCCGCGGGCACGCCGGTGATCGCCTCGGCGATCGCCGGCTACAGCGACGTCGTCAGCGACGGGGTCGACGGCGTCCTCGTCCCGCCCGGGGACCCGCAGCGGCTCGCCGAGGAGCTGCAGCGCGCCCACCACGAGCCCGAGCGCCTGCGGGCGATGGGCGAGGCCGCGCGCCGTAGCGCCGAGCGCTACGCCTGGCCGCACGTGGCCGATCGGGTGACCGAGGTCTACGAGCGAGCGATCGAGGCCCCCGTCCCGGTCACCGGGGGGAACGGCTCTCGGCCTGGGCCGGTCTCCGCCCTGCCGACGGCGACCCGCCGGCGCCGCCCCAGCGGCTCCCCTCGCTCGACCCGCCCCCGACCGCGGGCGGGCGCCGGCGCCGCATCGCACGGCGGGCGGGGCTGGGGATCGCCGGGGTGCTGGGCCTCGGCCTGACCGCGCTGGCCGCCCGCCGCGTCGGCGTCGACAACGTCGTGGAAAGCATCGTCCGCTCTGACCTCACCTGGGTGCTGATCGCCTCGGGACTGATGGCGCTCTCGCTGTTCATGCGCGCCGCATCCTGGTACGGGATCGCGCGCTCGGCGCTGCCGACCCGGCCGATCCGCCGTCGCGACGTGACCTCGGCGACGATGATCGGGGTGCTGATGTCGGCGACCCTCCCCGCCCGCCTCGGTGAGCCGGCCCGCGCGCTCTCCCTCTCGCGCCGCACCGGGCGGGTGCGCGAGACCTTCCCTGTCCTCGTCGGCACTCTCGTCTCGCAGACGATGATCAACATCGTCGCCCTGCTGCTGCTCGGGACGATCATCGTCTCGACCACCCCGCTGTTTCACTCCGACACCGAGAAGCTCTTCGCCTTCAGCTTCGTCCCGCTCGTCCTCCTCCTCGCCGTGCTGATCGCCCCGCGGCTGACGCGGCGCGCCGGCAGCGGCCGGCTGGCAAAGCTGGGGGGCTCGCTGCACCGGGCGCTGCTCCAGGTGCGCGCCGGCCTCGCCGTCTTCCGCGACCCCCGGCGCGGCAGCCTCGCCGCCGCCGCTCAGCTCGGCGCCTGGGCCGTGCAGCTGAGCGCCTGCTGGGTGCTGTTCGCGGCGCTCGGCCTCGACAACCGGGTCGGGATCGGCGCCGCCGCTGCCGTCCTCTTCGCGGTCAACGTCACCGCGGTCGTCCCCGTCACCCCCTCGAACATCGGCATCTTCCAGCTCGCCGTGATCAGCGTGCTCACCACCGGCTGGGCGATCGGCTACGCCGACGCGCTGGCGTACGGGGTCATCCTGCAGGCGGTCGAGATCTCCACGGCGGTCGTCCTCGGGGTCCCCTCGCTGGTCCGCGAGGGCCTGACCTGGAGTGACCTGCGGGTGCAGGCCCTCTCGATGTCCCCGGTGCGCCTCGAGCCGAAGCCGCCCCCGCGCGGGGCCGCTCGCGAGACCTTCTAGCGGGGAAGACGCCCCCGCCGGCCACCGGGCCGCTGGTAGGGTTTCCATGAGCGCGTGGGGCGCGCGCTGTCCCGGGGAGAGGACAGATGCCGACGCGAATCGACAGCGAAATCGCCAACCCCGGACTCATGAGGGGAGCGGCACTGTTTGCGGCGCTGATCGCGCTGGCGATCTGCGTGGCGCCGCCGCCTGCCTCAGCGGCCAGCACGAGCCCTGGCGAGCTCTTCGCCTTCGGCTACAACTACTACGGCCAGCTGGGCAACGCCACCAACAACGGCACCGGCAACGCCAACCCGACGCCGGTCCCGGTCAGCCTGGCAGGGGCGACCGGGCCGGTGATCCAGGTGGCCGCCGGCTACGAACACAGCATGGCGCTGACCTCGGCCGGGCAGCTTTACGGCTTTGGCTCGAACTACAACGGCGAGCTGGGTCGCAAAGCCAGCTCTTCCCCCAACCCGACGCCGGTCCCGATCGGCCTGCCGGGGGCGACCGGCCCGGTGACCCAGGTCGCCGGAGGCGGCGAACACAGCCTGGCGTTGACCTCGACCGGACAGCTCTACACCTTCGGCTACAACTACTCCGGCCAGCTGGGCACCGCCACCAACAGCGGCACCACCGAACCGGTTCCGACGCCGGCCCCCGTCATTCTGCCGGGGGCGACCGGCCCGGTGACCCAGGTCGCCGGAGGCGAATATCACAGCCTGGCGCTGACCTCGACCGGACAGCTCTACACCTTCGGCTCCAACCAATACGGCCAGCTGGGCAGGGTCAGCGCCACCGAATCGGTCCCGACGCCGGCCCCGGTCGGCCTGCCGGGGGCGACCGGCCCGGTGACCCAGATCGCGGGAGGCGGCTACCACAGCCTGGCGCTGACCTCGACCGGACAGCTCTACGCCTTCGGCGACAACTACTACGGGCAGCTGGGCAGCGCCACCCACAATGGCCTCCACCAAGCGAACCCGACGCCGGTCCCGGTCGGCCTGCCGGGGGCGACCGGCCCGGTGACCCAGGTCGCCGGAGGCTACTGGCACAGCCTCGCGCTGACCTCCAGTGGGCAGCTCTACGCCTTCGGCGAAAACAAATATGGCCAACTCGGTAACACCGGCAACAACGGCACAAGCAGCCCGAACCCGAACCCGGCCCCGATCTCTCTGCCGGGGGCGACCGGCCCAGTCGTTTGGATCGCCGCCGGCAGCGCACACAGCCTGGCGCTGACCTCGACTGGGCAGCTCTTCGCCTTCGGCTCCAACCGCTACGGCCAGCTGGGTAACGCCAACAACAACGGCACCAGCAACCCGAACCCGACGCCCACCCTGGTCGATCTGGGAGCCGGCACGACGATCGACACGATGGTGTCCGGCGCGGATGCGGATCACACGCTGGTGGTGGTCGCCAATCTCGCAGTGGCGAACAGCTCGCTGCCGAACGGGCGGGTCGGCGCTCCCTACGGCGCCACCGCCACGGCGGTGGGCGGCACCGCGCCCCACTCCTGGCAGGCCAGCGGGCTCCCCGCCGGGCTCTCGATCGACGCCGCCAGCGGGCAGATCCGCGGCACGCCGACGGCGGCCGGCACCGGGCTGGTGACCCTCGGCGTCAGGGACAGATACGGCATCGCCGCACAGAGCGCGCCGATCGCGCTGAGCATCGAGCCCCGGCCGCGAGCCGCGCGGCTCGCGATCAGCAAGCTGCGCCAGTCCCACCGCCGCTGGCGGCGGGGCCGCAGGCTCGCCAAGGTGAGCTCGGTGGCGAGGCGGCGAAGGGGGAGGCACGCCCCGCGCGGCACCACCTTCACCTTCAAGCTCAACCGGCGCGCCAGGGTGAGGTTCGCCTTCGCGCGGCTCAGGAAGGTGGGCAGGGGCAAGCGCAAGCGCTTCAGGAAGGCCGGTGCGCTCGTCTTCGCCGGGCATCGCGGCGGGAATCGGGTCGTCTTCCAGGGCCGTATCTCGCGCCGCAAGAGGCTGAAGCCGGGCCGCTACAGGCTGACCGCCACCGCGAGGCGCGGGAAGGCCAGATCGAAGCCCAGGTCGCTCCGCTTCAGGATCGTGCGGTAGGGACGCGACCGTTTCAGCGGGCGCTCTGGCCCGCTCCGCCCCCTGGCTGTAGCTCCACTACCCGCCGACCGCGTCGGCGGCCACCTGGTCGGAGTCGCTCTCCGCGGGGCCCTCCCCGTCGGGCTCGGACTCCGGGGGCAGCTCGCCGCCGCGCTCGGTCCCGGCGATCAGCTCGTCCGGCGCCGGCCCCTCGGGGATGAAGCCCGACTTCATCCCGAAGTAGACCGCCTGCGGGTGGTGGGCGACGATCGCCACCGTCGACTGCTCCGGCATCACCGCGTAGCCGCCGGAGAGGGTCATGCCGATCTCTTCGAGGCCGAGCAGCCGCCAGACCTTCTCGTGCTCGGACTGGTCGGGGCAGGCCGGGTAGCCCCACGAGTAGCGGCGCCCCTGGTCGGCGGGGATCCCCAGCGCGCGCCGCACCTCGGAATGCAGCCACTCGGCCAGCCCCTCGGCCGCCTGCACGCCGAGCCCGTGGACGTAGAGCTGCTCGGCGAACTCGCCTTCGCTCTCCAGCCGCTCGATCAGCTCGGTCACCTCCGGCCCGACCGTCACCCCCTGCAGGGCGACGAGGTCGCGCTCGCCCGAGTCGAGCGGGCGGAAGAAGTCGGCGAGGCAGATGCGGTCGTGGCGCGGCTGGCGGGGGAAGACGAGCCGCTCGAGCTCCCGCTCGGGGTCCTCGGGGTCGAACACGACCAGCTCGTTGCCGTCGGCATTGGCCGGGAAGTAGCCGAGTCTGGCGCGCGGATGCAGGTAGTCCTGCTCCCGCCACATCCGCTCCAGCCGGGGCGCGAAGCCCTCCTCCTCCTCGCTGCCCTCGACCAGTTCCCGCCAGGCCTCTCCCTTGACCCCGCGCCCGCCCCAGTGGAGCTTGAAGAGCACGTGCCGGTCGAGGTAGGGGAAGACCCGCTCGAGGTCGATGTCGACGTCGCGAACGCCGAGGTAGGGGGGATCGGGGATCGGGTTGTCGACGACCGCCGCGGAGCGCGTGCTGGAGTCGCTGGTCGGCGGCGCGTCGTCCTCTTCGACCGGCTTCTCGCGCAGCTGCCTGGCCTCGCCCCTGATCCGCTCTACCAGCGAGGCGCGCGCCTCCTCGTCGACGAGGGCGTCCATCGTGTCGAGCCCCTGGAAGGCGTCCTTGCAGTAGAAGACGCCGGGCTCGTAGACATCGTCGGAGTCCTTGCCGTGCGGATAGAGCGTGCGGCGCCCGAAGTCGCGGTTGATCGCCGCCCCTCCGATCAGCACCGGGAAGCCCAGCCCCCTCTCGTGCAGCTCCTGGACGCAGATCGGCATCTGCTTGGAGGTTGAGACGAGCAGCGCCGAGAGCCCGATCGCGTCCGCCTCGTTCTCGACCGCCGCCTCGATGATCGTGTCGACGGGGACCTGCTTGCCGAGGTCGATCACCGTGTAGCCGTTGTTGGTGAGGATCGTGTTGACAAGCGACTTGCCGATGTCGTGGACATCGCCGAACACGGTCGCGATCACCACCTTGCCCTTGGTATGGCCCTCGATCCGGTCCAGGTAGTTCTCCAGCCGGGCGACGGCTCGCTTCATCACTTCCGCCGACTGCAGCACGAAGGGGAGGATCAGTTCCCCCGCTCCGAACTTGTCGCCGACCTCTTTCATCGCCGGCAGCAGCACCTCGTTGAGGGTCGGGACCGCGCCGATCTTCTCCACCGAGCGGTCGATCCAGTCCTCGACCCCGTCCTTCCTGCGGCGCAGGATGTGCCAGTGCAGGGCCTCCTCGGGCTCCATCCCCTCGGTCGGGTCGGCCGCCTCGCCGGCCTCCTCCTCGCCCTTGGACTCGAAATGCTCGATGAACCGCTCCAGGGCATCGTCGCGCCGGTTGAAGACGAGGTCGTCGGTCAGCTCCCGCTCCTCCTCGGGGATCTCCGAGTAGGGGGTGATGTGGTTGGGGTTGACCATCGCCAGGTCGAGCCCCGCCTCGACGCAGTGATGGAGGAAGACCGAGTTGAGCACGGCCCGCGGCCGGGGGGAGACGCCGAAGGAGACGTTGGAGACGCCGAGCGAGGTCTTCACCCCCGGGATCTCCGCCTTGATCCGCCGGATCCCTTCGATCGTCTCGATCGCCGAGGGCCGCCACTCCTCGTCGCCGGTGGTCAGGGTGAAGGTGAGCGCGTCGAAGATCAGCGCCTCCGGGTCGAGGCCGTGCTCCTCGCAGGCGATCTCCCGGATCCGCTCGGCGATCTCGACCTTGCGCTCGGCGGTCTTCGCCATCCCCACCTCGTCGATGGTCAGCGCGATCAGCGCGGCGCCGTGCGCCTTCGCGAGCGGGATCACCGCGTCGGCCTTGTCGCGTCCCGCCTCGAGGTTGATCGAGTTGACGATCGCGCGGCCGGGGATCTGCTCGAGCGCCGCCCTCAGCACCTCGGGTTCGGTCGAGTCGACCTGGATCGGCGCCGGCTGGGTCAGCGAGATCCGCTTCACCACGGCGCTCATCTGCTCGTCCTCGTCCTGCCGCTCGGTCAGCGCCACGCAGACGTCGAGGACGTGGGCGCCGCCCTCGACCTGGTCTTCGGCGACCTGGACCAGGCCGTCGTAGTCCTCGGCCAGCAGCAGCTCCTTGGCTCTTTTCGACCCCTGCGAGTTGACCCGCTCGCCGACCAGCGTCGGACGCGGCTCCTGGACGAGCGGGGTGGAGGTCATCATCGAGGAGACCTCGATCGGCCCCGGGGCCGGCCGCTCGCCCGGCACGTGATCGCCGCAGCGCTCGCGGATCGCGGCGATGTGCTCGGGGGTCGTCCCGCAGCAGCCGCCGACGATCCCGACGCCGTAGCGCTCTACGAACTCGCCAAGGGTCGCCGCCAGCGGGCCCGGCTCTTCGGGGAAGATCGTCTCCCCGTCCGGGCCCTGCAACGGCAGCCCGGCGTTCGGGATGCAGTGGACCGGCAGCGGGCTGTGCTCGCCGAGGAAGCGGATCGCGTCGCGCATGTCCTCGGGGCCGGTCGAGCAGTTGAGGCCGATCACGTCGACGTCGAGGGCGGCCAGGGTGGTGAGCACCGCCTGGATGTCGGTGCCGAGCAGCATCTTGCCCCCCTGCGGGAGCAGCGAGACGCTGGTCTGGATCGGCAGCCGGCGCCCCGCCGCCGCGAACGCCTCGCGGGCGCCGAAGACGGCCGCCTTGACCTCGAGTATGTCCTGAGCGGTCTCGATGATGATCAGGTCGGCGCCGCCCTCGACCAGCCCCCGCGCCTGCTCGGCGAAGACCTCGACCAGCTTGCCGAAGGAGATGTCGCCGAGGGTGGGGTCGGTGGAGGCGGGCAGGAAGCCGGTCGGCCCGATCGAGCCGGCGACGAAGCGCTCCTCGCCGGCCGCGCCCCGGGCGATCTCCGCCGCCCTCGTGTTGATCTCCACGGTGTGCTCGCCGAGTCCCCACTCGTCGAGCTTCAGGCGCGAGGCCTGGAAGGTGTCGGTCTCGACCACCTCGGCGCCCGCCTCCAGCATCGAGGCATGGACGCCCTCGATCACGTCGGGCCGGTTGAGGACCAGCGCCTCGTGGCACTTGCCCTCCAGGCCGCCGTAGTCCTCCTGGGTGAGGTCGAATTGCTCGAGGGTCGCGCCCATGCCGCCGTCGAAGACGACGACGCGCTCTCGCGTCGCTGCGAGGTAATCACGATCTGCCATCGGTAAAGCCTTTCACCTCCATCGATTCCGGCCTTAGCACCGCGCCTCGGTCCGGGGAGCGAGGCCGGTTGCTGCGGCGTCGTCGGGCCGGGCCCCTCGACCGCTCTGGATGGTTCGTATCAATGTAGCGGAGGCCCGTGCGGCCTCCCACCTGCGATCGGTCAGCCGCGTCCGCCCAGGCGCCGCCTCAGGTCGCGCGCGTGGAAGGCCTTCGCCAGGCGCCCGATCAGGCCGTGGCGGGTCTTCGTGTACGGGTACCAGGTCGGCTCGCGCTTGGTCGATAGGCGGTTGACGACGATCGACTCCGGACGGCAGTACTTCTTGATCCCGTACTCGCCGTGGCGGAAGCCGATCCCGGACTCCTTCCAGCCGCCCATCGGCACGTCCATCGCGACGTAGTTGACGATCACGTCGTTGACGTTGACGGCGCCGGCCTCGATCCGCCGCCCGACCGCCTCAGCGCGCGACCTCTCGCCGAAGACGGCGGCGCCGAGGCCGTAGCGGGTGTCGTTGGCGAGCCGCAGCGCCTCCTCGGAGTCGCGCACCCTGGTGACCGTGACCACCGGCCCGAAGGTCTCGTCCCTCATCACCTTCATCGAGGGGTCGACGTCGACCAGGACCGTCGGCTCGTAGAAGTCGCCCTTCCCTTCGACGCGCCTGCCGCCGGTCAGCGCCCGGGCGCCGCCCTCCAGCGCCTCGCTCACCTGCTCTTCGACGACGCCGATCTGGTTCGGGGAGGTCATCGCGCCGACATCCATCGAGGGCGAGCGGCCGTCGACTCCCTGGCGCAGCCCGCTCACCTCCTTGGTCAGCTTGGCGACGAACTCGTCGTAGACGGGCTCCTCCACGTAGATCCGCTCGATCGAGAGGCAGACCTGGCCGGAGTTGAACATCCCGCCCCAGGCGGCGGCGTTGGCGGCGCGGTCGAGGTTCGCGTCGGAGAGGACGATCATCGGGTCCTTGCCGCCCAGCTCGAGGCTGACGGGAGTCAGGGTCTCCGCGGCCCTTGCCATCACCTTGCGGCCCGTGCGATCGGAGCCGGTGAACTGGATGAAGTCGACGTTGTCGATCAGCGCCTCGCCGGCCTCGCCGGTCCCCAGCACGTGGTCGAAGACGTCCGGAGCGCCGATCTCCTCCTTCCAGGCCTGCACCGATTCGATCAGGCTCAGGGGCGTGAACTCCGAGGGCTTGACGACCACCGCGGCCCCGGCCTGCAGGGCCGGGATCGCGTCTCCGAGGGCGAGCGCCATCGGGAAGTTCCAGGGGCTGATCACGCCGACCACCGGGTAGGGCCGGTACTGGACCTTGAGCTTGAGCGAGGCCATCAGCGGCGTGTGGGGGCGGACCGTCTCGTCGCCGATGAACCGATCCGCCCTCGTCCCGTAGAAGTTGATCAGGTCGGCGAGGTAGATCAGCTCGGCCGAGGTGTCGCCGCGGACCTTGCCCCCCTCGGCCTGCATCGTGTCGGCGATCCGGTCGGTGTTGTCGAGGATCCAGTTGCGGAGCTTGCCCAGCCAGTGGTAGCGGCCCCGGTTGCCCAGCGCCTCCCACTCGGCCTGGTTGGCGCGCACCCGGGCGACCGTGGCCGCGACCGCCTCGGGCGCGTCGACCTCGATCGTGCTCAGCACCCGGCCGTCGGCCGGGTTGAGGACCTCGATCGTCTCGGCGCCCGCCGCGGCGCCCGCGCCGCCGCCGTTCGCCTGCTTCTCCGTGGTCGTGCTCTGCGCCGTGCCGCTCTCCACCTGATGCTCCCTTCCTCGGTCCGGTGCAACCGGTTGGCTGGTCAGCCAACCTTACCCCCTCGGAACGAGGCGGTAGACCGGGCCGTCGAGGGAGGCGATGTAGAGGCGGCCGCGGCCGTCCACGCCGAAGGAGCTCGGCGAGTTCACCCGCAGCCCGAGCGGGCGGTCGTCGCTCGCCCGTCGCAGGTGGGGGACCAGGCTGCGCAGCCGCCCGTCGCAGTAGTCGGTGTAGACGTAGCGCCCGTAGAGCCCGCGCAGGCGGCGGTCGCCGACCACGTAGCCCCCCGTGATCGAGCAGCCGCCGCGCCGGTGCGAGTAGGCGAAGATCGGCTTCACCGTGCCCCCGGGGTCGGGGGTGCCGCTGTTCTCGTCCCGGTATCGAGCGAAGCCCTCGAAGGCGTCCCAGCCGAAGTTGGCGCCCGAGGCGGCGCCGACCGCCAGGTAGTCGACCTCCTCGAAGCGGTCCTGCCCGACGTCCCCGATCGCGATCCGCGGCCGCCCCGCGCTCACCGTGTCGAAGGAGAAGCGGAAGGGGTTGCGCAGGCCGTAGCTGTAGATCTCGCCCCGCCCGGGCCGGCCGACGAATGGATTCGAGGCGGGGATCGAGTAGGGCCGGCCGTGCGAGGGCCGCGGGTCGATGCGCAGCAGCTTGCCGAGCAGGCTGTGCTTGTTCTGGGCGTTGTTGGGCGGGTCGCCCGCGGAGCCGCCGTCGCCGGTGCCCAGGTAGAGCAGGCGGCCGAGGAACTGGAGCTGTCCTCCGTTGTGGTTCGTGTTCTGGCGGTGGGGGATCTGGATCACCGGCCGGCGCGAGCGCCGCGCCGCCCTCGTCTGGGACCGGCGCCGGAATTCGTCCACCCTGATGTCCCCCTGGCGGTCGGTGTAGTAGACGTAGAGGCGCCCGCTGCGGCGGTAGTCGGGCGGGAAGGCGACCGAGAGCAGCCCCCGCTCCCCTTCCGAGGAGACCAGCCGGGAGATGTCGAGGAACGGGCGGCGCAGCGGGCGCCCGCTGCGCAGCACGAGGATGCGGCCGCCCTGCTCGACCACGAATAGCAGCCGTGGCAGGCCGGGCGCTGCGGTCACGTAGACGGGGCGGTCGAAGTTGCCGATCCGCTTCAGGCCGACGCCGCTCCGGCCGGCGGTCGTGGCCGGCGGCCCCGACGCCCCGCAGCTGGAGAGCGCGGCGAGGGCGAGGGCGGCGAGGACAGCCGCAACACGTGCTCCTCTCATGCTCCGACGGTACCCCGTCGGAGCCCTACCTACCGCTCGACCCCTTCGAGCCCCCGATTTCGACAACTTCGCCGGAGTCGGTGACTTCGGTTTCCGGCGTCGCCGTGGTGATCTTCGCCCTGAACGACCCCCCCGGCGCCGCGCCGCCGCCCGTCTTCGCCTTGGCCGACCCGGTGAGGTTTGCGTCAACGCTGTAGCGGACGGTGTATTCGCCCGGCCTGACGGCGCTCAGCTTCCAGATCCCTTCCACCGACTTACCGGGGTCGAGGGCACCGAAGTCGAAGGTCTTGGGGCTGGCGGTGACCGTGCCGCCGCGCTTGGTCGTCGCGCCGGCGGGCTTCGGATAGCCTTCGGCGAGGACCCAGACCGGCCGGTCTGGCTGGGCCAGGCCGGGCTGGGGATCGTGGATCCCGAAGGGGAGCATCGAGGTCCGTCCCTCCTTGCCGGCAAGCGAGACCGTGATCGCGGCGGCCGGGACCCTGTTCTGGCCGGTGTTGCGGACGGCGATCCTCATCAGCGAGGTCTGGCCGAGGCGCTGGCGGGAGGGAAAGGTCGCCTTGGTCACCTTCATCCCGTAGGTGCCTTCGGGTTCCTCGTTCGAGGACGACCCACAGGCGGAGACGGCGGTCGCGAGGCCGAGCAGCGCGAGCCCCGCCCCGATCGCGCGAAGGCGGGAGTGCCGACCGTGTGTGCGGGCGCCCCCCAAAGCGGCCGGAACATACCATGGGGTCCGCCCTCCTCAGGCACCCCGCGCGGCTCCCCGGACAGGGTTAGCTGGATCTCAACACTCGTCTAACGGAGGGCGCCTCACGGTCCCATACACTCAGGTCTGCCGGGCCCCCGGAGCGAGCCCGCGGACGGAGGAGGAATGAACAGAGCCGCAGCGATAGGTAGGAGCTTCGCCCCTGCGAAGTCCTTCTTCGAGCAGGTCGGGGAAATGATGATCCTGACCGCGCGCACGCTCGTCTCTGCCGTTAAGCCGCCGTATCCCTACGGCGAGGAGTTCATCGGCCAGTTCCTCTTCGCCCTGCAGCTCTGCTGGTTCCCGCTGCTGATCTCCACCGTCGCCTTCGGCTTCGGCGCCCCGGGGCTGCAGGCGGCCAACGTCTTCACCCTGTTCGGCGCGCTCGACCGGCTCGGCGGCTTCTTCGTCCTCGCCTCGATCCGCGAGTTCGCCCCCTTCGTCACCGCCGTCGTCGTCGCCGGCGTCGCCGGCACCGCGATCACCGCCGACCTCGGCGCCCGCAAGATCCGCGAGGAGCTCGACGCCCTCCAGGTGCTCGGCGTCGACCCGATCAAGAACCTGGTCGTGCCGCGCTTCCTGGCCCTGATGCTGATCACCGGCCTGCTCGACATCTACGCGCTGATCTTCGGGATCAGCGGCGGCGTGCTGACCGAGCTCGTCTACAACCAGCCGCTCGGCGGCTTCTTCGCGACCCTCTTCTCCAGCGCTTCGATCACCGACCTCGCCGGCTCGGTGATCAAGTGCACGCTGTTCGGGGCGATCATCGCGATCGTCTGCTCCTACAAGGGGATGAACGCTTCCGGAGGCGCCGCCGGCGTCGGCCGTGCCGTCAACCAGGCGGTGGTGATCTCCTTCATGGGCGTCTTCGCCTTCAACTACGTGTTCACCCAGACCATGCTCGCCACCAACCCCGAACTGCAGACAATTCGCTGATGGCCGCCTGGCTCGCGATCCCCCGCAACTGGCTCGACTCGCTCGGCGAGATCGCACGCTTCGGCGGCCGGGTGGCCGGCCTCGTCTACTCCGGCCGGGTGCTGCGCTTCTTCGGCGAGTCCCTGCGCCAGGCAGGGATCCTGATCCTCGGCTCGGCACTGATCATCTGGGGGCTCGTCTTCGTGCTCGGCCTCCAGTGCGGCATCGAGGGCGCCTACCTGCTGCGCGCCCAGGGCGCGCCCGCCTACGCCGGCCTCTTCTCCGCCTGGTGTGACCTGCGCGAGGTGATGCCCTACGCCTTCGGTTACATGCTCTCGGCGAAGGTCGGGACCGGGATCGTCGCCGAGCTCGGCGCGATGCGGATCTCCGACGAGATCGATGCGCTCGAGGTGATGGGCGTGCCGCCGGTGACCTTCCTCTGCGCCACCCGCCTGCTCGCCGCCTGGATCGCCTTCCCCTTCATGTACCTGGTCGGCATCGGGATCATGTACTTCGCCAGCTACCTCGCCGTCGTCCAGCAGATCGGCGACGTCTCCTCCGGCGGCTACGAACTGATCTTCTGGATGTTCCAGAACCCGCCCGACCTGGTCTTCAGCCTCACCAAGGGGATGTTCATGGCCACCGCCATAGTCCTGGTCGGCTGCTACTACGGCTACACCGCCTCGGGCGGCCCCGTGGGCGTCGGCACGGCCACCGCCAAGTCGATGGTCCTCAACATCGTCTTAGTCCACATCATCGGAATGCTCGGGACCCTCATCTTCTGGGGGGCCAATCCGCGGGCGCCCATAGGAGGATGACCTGACCATGTCCGCCGACGACACAAGCCAGATGCCCGCAGGGGCGAGCAAGCCGAGCGGGCCCTACGTGAGCCCGGACGGGGCGACCATGGGGCGTGACTTCATCATTCCGGGCGTCGACCCGATCGAGCCCGACCCCTACCGCTTCCACACCGGGCTGAAGCGCGACCATGGCGGTGAAGACGCGATCGAGATCATCGACCTGGTCAAGCAGTTCGGCCGCGCCCGCATCCTCAACGGCCTCAACCTCGGGCTCCCCGAGGATCAGGTCTCAATGGTCCTCGGCCCGTCGGGCACCGGCAAGAGCGTCCTCATCAAGCACATCGTCGGCCTGCTCGCGCCGGACTCCGGCGACGTCCTCGTGCACGGCGAATCGATCCCCAACATGACCGACGACGAACTCTTCGAGACGCGCAAAAAGTTCGGCCTGCTGTTCCAGGACGGGGCCCTGTTCGGGTCGATGAACATCTACGACAACACGGCCTTCCCGCTGCGCCAGCACACCGACAAAAGCGAGGAGGAGATCGGCGAGATCGTCAACCGCCGGCTGCGCGAGGTCGGCCTCTCCGAGGCAATCTACAAGATGCCGAACGAGCTCTCCGGCGGGATGCGGAAGCGCGCCGGCTTCGCCCGCGCCCTCGTCCTCGAACCGCAGATCGTCATGTTCGACGAGCCCGACTCCGGCCTCGACCCGGTCCGCACCGCGCTGCTCTGCCAGCTGATCCGCGAGGTCCATGCCGAGAACGGCGGCTGCTACCTGACGATCAGCCACGACCTCAACACCGCGAGGCGGATCGCCGACTTCCTGGCAGTGCTCTGGAACGGGAAAATCGTCGAGTCAGGGCCGAAAGACGAGCTCTTCGACTCTGAAAACGCCTTCGTATCGCAGTTCCTCAACGCGGACGTGACCGGGCCGCTCTCGATGGATTGATCGCTGCCGCCGCCTGGGCCTCCAGGCACGCCAGGGGAGTCCTGGTCGCCTCGGTCGCGATCGCCGCGGCCGCGGCGATCGCGGCGAGCTCGCTTCCCTCCGACGCCGGCACCGGCACCCTGGTCGACTCCGACACCCCCGCCTACCGGGCGACCCAGGAGGTGCGCGCCGCATTCGGCGACGATCCGGTGGTCGTCCTCGCACGGGGGGATCTGCGCAACCTGCTGCTCACCCCCAACCTGGGCCGGCTGCTGCGACTGGAGAGCTGCCTCTCCGGAAACCTGCCGAGGGGCGCGCGGCCGATCCCGGGGCCCTGCGCCGAGCTGGCCAGGAGCAGGCCGGTTCGCCTGCTCTCAGGGCCGGCGACCTTCCTCAACGAGGCGGTGATCCAGATCGGCCGCCAGCTCGAACGGATGGCCGCCCGGGTCCCGCCGGCGAAGCTGCGTGAATTCGCCCTCGCGGTCGCCGCCAGGTACGGGATCACCAGCGCTCCCAGCCTCGGCAACCCGGACTTCACCGCGGCTGTGGTCTTCGACCGCAATCGGCCCGCCGGCACGCCGAAGTCCCGCCTCGCCTACCTGTTCCCCAACCGCCACAGCGCCCAGATCGTCCTCCGCCTCCGCCCCGGCCTCAGCGACTCCGAGCGGCACCGGGCCCTGGAGCTGATCCGGGCGGCGGTCTTCGACACGACGCCGCGGGCGGCCTGCCGCGACCACGGCATCCCGGCGCCCTGCTTCAAGCTGCGGGGCGGTGCCTACGTCGTCTCCGGAGTCCCGGTGGTCGTGGATGGCCTCACCCGCGCCCTCCGCGACGCGCTGCTGGTGCTGCTCGCCGTTGCCGTGGGCGTCATGGGGCTGGTTCTGCTGCTCGTCTTCCGCTCCCGTCTGCGCCTGCTGCCCCTAGCCCTCGCCCTCGCGGCTGCGGCGCTCGCCTTCGGCGCCTTCGCTCTGCTCGGCGGCGCGCTGACCATGGCCTCGATCGCGGTCCTGCCGATCCTGATCGGCCTCGCCGTCGACTACTCGATCCAATTCCAGGCCCGCTACGACGAGGTCGTCGCCGCCGGTGCCACCGGCGAGGCCGCGGTGCGCGCCGCGGTGGCCGCCGGTGGCCCGACGATCGCGACCGCCTGCCTGGCCACCGGCGCCGGCTTCCTCGCGCTCCTCCTCTCGCCGACGCCGATGGTGCGCGGCTTCGCGCTGCTGCTCGTCCTCGGCATCGCGATCGCCTTCGGGCTCGCTGTCACCGTGGGCTTTGCGGCGCTCAGCTTGCGGCGCGGTGGGGGGACGAAAGGGGGGGATGCCCCTCCGCTCGCTGGGTCTTCCGCTGAGGAGATTGATCATCTCGGTGACGGGGTGGAGCGGAAGACAGGACGCCGCTCGCCACCGGGGCATCCCCCCCTTCCGTCCCTCCCCGAGCGTGCTCTGGAGCTGTCGATCGCGAGGCCGAGGGCTGTTCTGGGGGTCGGGCTGGCGCTGGCGCTCCTGGGCTGGGGGGTGGGGACGCGGATAGCGACGCAGTCCGACGTGCGCGAGCTGGCCCCGCAGAGCATCCGCGAGGTGCGCGACCTGAACCGGCTCCAGGACGCGACCGGCGTCTCGGGTGAGCTCGACGTCAGGGTCAGGGCCCCCGACCTCACCGATCCGGCGACACTGAGGTGGATGGCCGCCTTCAAGCGCAGGGTGCTGGCGTCGAACGGCTTTGCCGGCCCCAACCCGAGCTGCGAGCGGGCCGAGGTCTGCCCGGGGCCGGCGCTCTCGGACTTCGTGGTCGGCGCCGGTGGCCCGCTGCGCCGCAGCCAGATCCGGGCCACGCTCAGCGAGTTGCCTGGCTACGACCTGAGGCAGGTCGCGAGGCCGGATCCGCGCACCGGCCTGCCGGGGCACGTCGCCCTGGTCAGCTTCGGCATCCGGGCACAGTCGCTGGCCGACCAGCAGGCGTTGATCGAGCGGGTCCGCGCCGAGATCGGCGAGCCCGGGGCCCCCGGCGGTCCGCCGCCCGGCGTCGACGCCCAACTCGCCGGGCTGCCCGTGGTCGCGGCGGCCGCCGCCGACGACCTCTCGGGCAGTCGCAACTGGCTCGCGCTCGCCGGGCTCGGCGCGGTCGCGCTGATCCTGCTCGTCGCCTACCGGTCGCTCTCGCGGGCCCTGCTGCCGCTGGTGCCGGTGGTTCTCGCGGGGGGCTGGTCGGCGCTGGTGATCTGGGTCACCGCGATCCCCCTCAACCCGCTCTCGGCAGCGCTCGGCGCGCTGACGATCGCGATCGTGACCGAGTTCAGCGTCCTGCTCTCCGGCCGGTATCACGAGGAGCGGGTTGGCGGCCTGGAGGCTTCGGCGGCGCTGCGCACCGCCTACGCGCGCACCGGGCCCGCCGTGCTGGCCTCGGCGCTGACCGTGATCGCCGGCTTCGCGGTGCTCCTGGTCAGCGACATCAGGATGCTGCGCGACTTCGGTCTGGTCACCGTGATCGACCTCTCGATCGCTTTGGTCGGGGTGATGGTCGCCCTGCCCGCGGCGCTCGTCTGGAGGGACCGGGCGCGGTGAGGGATCGCTACACGATCGTCGTCGGCCTGCTGTTTGCGGCGATCGTCCTTATCGCCGTGCTGCAGGGCCGCCCGGGCGGCCAGGGGACGCTGGGGCTCGACGCCCGCCCGAGCCGCTGGCCGCTGCCGGAGTTCGCCGTCCCGCTCGCGGCCGGCACGCTCGAAGGCGACGCCAACGTCTTCCAGGACGACTGCGAGACCTCGCAGCTTCCCTGCCCGCCGAGCTCGCGCACCACGCCGGCGTGCCGCATCCGGGCGCCGGGCTCGATCCGCGTGTGCGACCTCTTCGACCGGCCGTCGGTGATCTCGTTCTGGTTCTCGAAGGGCGGCGGTTGCGTCGACCAGCAGGACGTGGTCAGCGAGGTCGCCCGGCGCTACCGTGGCCGCGTGCGCTTCCTCTCGCTCGACGTTCGCGACGACCGCGGCACCGTGCGCGACCTGGTTCGCCGCCGCGGCTGGTCGATGCCGGTTGGCTTCGATCGGGATGGGGCGGTGGCGAGCCTCTACAGGGTCGGGGGCTGTCCCACGTTTGCCTACGCCTATCCCGGCGGGACGCTGCAGAGTGCCGGGATCGGGGACCTGACGGCGGGGCAGCTCGGCGCCAGGGTCGAACGCCTGCTGGACGCCACCCGGAGGGCGGAGCGACGCCATCCGGCCGGCCCGGGCGGGGGCGGCCCGGGGCCGGGGCAGCCGTCTGGAGCGGGCTGATGCCCGGTGCCGAGCAGGGTTGGGTGGCCCCACATCTCGCCGCCGAGTTCCCCGGCCTCGGGATCGCGTCGCTCACCGTCGACGGCGGCCCCGGCGCGAGCCCCGAGGAGGTGAGGGACCGGCTGCGCGAGCTCTCGGACCGCTTCCTCGGCTCGCATGCGATCCATATGCGGGAACGACCCATCCCCTGGGCCTACAGGGTCTTCTTCCGGCAGATCGGCCTCGACCCCGACCGCACCAGGACCCCGGTCGAGCAGCTCGCCCTCGAACGCCTCCAGCACGGCGCCTTCCGGAGCAGGGGGCTGCCCGAGGACGCGCTCGCGATCGCCACCATGGAGACGGGGGTCGCCCTGCGCGCCTTCGACGGCGAGCAGGTCGGCGCGCTCTGCATTCGCGACGCCGCGCCCGGCGAGTCGCTGCCCGGCAGGCCGGGTGAGCTCGCGCAGGGGACGCTTGTGATCGCCGACGAGCGCGGCCCGCTCGCCCGGCTGTTCGGGGAATCGCCGGATTGGACCGGCATCGAGCAGGTCTCCCGGAGGCTGACGATCGCCGCGGTGCAGGTCGGCGGCGTCCCGCAGATCGCGGTCGACGAGGCACTCTGGATCGCGGCCGGTCTGATCGACCCCGGCCGCGTTTCTTAACCGCAGCGCCTTTTCCGCGCCCTCCGCCGTGATCTACACTCGGGTTCGGGATGTCGGAGATGCTGGTCAAAGGCACGCCCGTTCAGTTCGCCGTCGATGCCGACGAGCGATCGGCCCGGGTCGAGATCAGGCGCCAGATCGGGCGGCTCGAGCGCCAGCTCGCGCGCCTCGTCGCCGAGGCGTTTCCGCGCCTCGAGCTCGACGCCGGCGTGCCGGCGCTCGTCTCCGAGCCCCGGGCCCTCGACCTCGGGGAGCTCGAGCGGGTGCGTGACCGGCTGGCCGGGCGGGTCGCCGAGGCCGAGCGGGCCCTGGCCGCCCGAGAGGAGCTGGAGACGGCGAACCGGGAGCTGCGCGACGACATGCTCGCCAGGCCCGCGGAGCACAGGTGGCTGAAGATCTCTCGCGCGGACGTCGGCGAGCACGGCTGCGGCCACTGGCAGTCGCGCCCCCGGCTCGGCCTGCTGGGCATGCTGATGGGCTGGTGGCGGGTCAAGGTCTCCTCCGGCTGCCCCTTATGAAGGCGACACCCGGCGACGAGAGGCCCCCGGCGCCCTGGGGATCGTTCCCGCTCGCCGAGCTGACGATCCTCGCCGGGATCGTCTTCCTCGCCATCGGCCTGTTCGGCGGCGGGACGACGGCCATCGCGGTCGGGGTCGTCCTCGCCGGCCTCGGCGGGCTGGAGGTCGCGATCCGCGAGCACCTGGCCGGCTACCGATCCCACACCACGCTGCTCGCAGGGGCCGTCTTCGTGCTCGTCGTCGCCTTGCTCTTCTACGGCGCCGGGCTGATCCTCGCGGTCTGCCTCGGGTTCGGCGCCGCCGCGTTCGCCGTCGCCTTCCTGCTGCTCAGGCATGCCTTCCAGCGAGCCTCGGGCGGCCTCTCCTACCGAATCGGCCGCCGCGGCTGACCCGCATCAAGCCCCTAGGCGAGGACCGCCGCCCGGTCAACCGCGCCCTTGTCGGCGAGCGCGTTGGCCAGCAGCGCCCGCTGCCGGGCGGTGAGGGTGCCGAGCCGCTTGTTCTCGTTGAGCGCCAGGCCGAGCAGGAACTTGCGGGCCCGGGTGCGCCCCCAGCGCCGCTGGCTGGTGAGCAGCTCGGCGATCGTCATGCTCTCCGTCTCCCAGGGGCAGTCGCGGACCACGTCGGCGACCTCGGTCTCCCCCCGCGCGATCGACCGCTTCAGCTCGGCGCGCGCGAGCCTGACCCGGTTCGCGCGGGCCAGGGCCTGCATGTGCTGCGGGGCGCTGCTGGTCGAAGCATTCGTCATTGCAGGGGCGATCGAGGCTGCTTCCACTGGACTCCTCCCTCAGGGGTCTGAACTGGTTCGGTAGGTCCCGAGTTCGGCGCTCTGGGCGCCGCGGTCTCAGGTCGGTATCGACTCTCCGACCGCTTCCCTGCCCCGGGTCGCCGTCGGCGAGTGAGCAACGTATTCCGTCGGGTCGGAGGGCGTCAACCCGTGCCCGCGGTCGGCGTCTGGGGTCCTCCGCTAAGAGCAACAATTTCTTCACGCCGCCGAACCGTCAGCGAATGGACGCGCTCGAAACTACCCCGAGCGGGGTAGGTCGGGAAAGTCGTTGATCGTCCGCGCGATCGTTCCCAGCGCCGCGTCGAGGTGCTCGCGCTCATGGGTCGCCATCAGGCTCGTCCGCAGCAGCGCCCCGCCGGGCGGCACCGCCGGGTGGATCGCGACGTTGGTGTAGACGCCCGCGTCGAAGAGCGCCTTCCAGAGCAGCACGGCCTGCCAGTCGTCGCCGACCATCACCGGCACCACCGGCGTGGTGGCGACGGTGCCGTCGGGCAGGGTCCCGGGCTCGACCACCCTCAGCCCCAGCCTGCGCAGGCCCTCGCGCAGGTACTCGGCGTTGGCGAGCAGCGCCTCGAACAGCCGCGGGCCCTCGGAGCGGATCACCCGCAGGGCGGCCAGCGCGGCGCCGACCGCGGCGGGGACCGCGGAGGCGCTGAAGATGAAGGCGCGCGATGAGATCCGCAGGTACTCGATCACGTCCGCCGGCCCGGCCACGAAGCCGCCGCAGGAGGCGAGGCTCTTGGAGAAGGTCCCCATCCTCAGGTCGACCTGCTCCTCGAGCCCGAACAGCTCGCAGGCCCCGGCTCCGCGGGCGCCGAGCACCCCGGCACCGTGTGCCTCATCGACCATCAGCCGGGCGCCGTGCTCCCTGCAGAGCTCGACGATGCGCGGCAGGTCGCAGACGTCTCCCTCCATCGAGAAGACCCCGTCGACGACGACGAGCACACCGCCGCCGTCCTCGGCGGCGCGGCCGAGCATCTTCTCGAGCTTGTCCATGCGGTTGTGGCGGAAGGGGCGCAGCCTGGCGCCGGACAGCTTGCACCCGTCGAGGATCGAGGCGTGGTCGCCGGAGTCGCAGATCACCGTGTCGCCCGGCCCGAGGATCGTCCCTATGCAGCCCAGGTTCGCCTGGTAGCCGGTGGTGAAGACGATCGCGTCCTCGGCGCCCATCCACTCGGCGAGCTCCGACTCGAGCTCGACGTGGAGTGGCGTGGTGCCGTTGAGCAGGCGCGAGCCGGTGACGCCGGTGCCGTAGGTCTCCAGCGCGTCGCGGGCCGCCTGCTTGACCCGCTCGTCGCCGGTCAGCCCGAGGTAGTTGTTGGAGCCGAGCATGATCGTCTCGCGCCCCTCCATCTCGACCACCGGCCCGGCCTGCGAGGTGAGCAGCCGGAAGTAGGGGAGGAGGTCGTGCTCGCGGGCCGCTTCCAGCTGCTCGAGGCGGTCGTGGCTGCGGGCCTTCTCGAAGACGTCCACCGGCCCGGTCCGTGCGGTGTCGCTCATGGCCAAGAGTGTAGGTTCACGCTCCATGGGAAGCATGGCGACCCGTTCCAGGGAGAGCGTGACGACCACGCCCGTCGCCGGGCGACGGGACCTGCGGCGGTTCATCGACCTCCCGTTCCGCCTGCATGCGGGGACGCCCTGGATCCCGCCGCTGAAGCTGGAGCGCCGCCTCTTCCTCAACCGGCGCCTCAACCCGTACTTCAAGCACGGGGAGGCGCAGTACTTCCTCGCCTGGCGTGACGGCCGCGTGGTCGGCAGGATCACCGCTCAGGTCGACCATGCCTTCAACGAGTACCACGACAGCCGCTGGGGGATGTTCGGCTTCCTCGAGCTCGAGGAGGACGCGGAGGCGATGGCGGCGCTGCTCGGGGCGGCGGCCGACTGGCTGAGCGAGCGCGGCTGTGACCGCATGGTCGGCCCGATGGACTTCTCGATGAACGACGAGAGCGGGGTCCTGATCGAGGGATACGAGCGGGAGCCGATGGTCCGCCAGCCCTGGCACCCCCCCTACTACAGGCGCCTCTGCGAGGAGGCCGGCCTGGAGAAGGCAATGGACCTCTACTCCTGGTACCTGAAGATCTCCAATCGCGGCACCACTCTGCTGCCGGTGCTCGAGGAGCTGTCGCAGAAGGCCCGCGAGGAGCACGGCGTGACGATCCGCAAGATGTCGCGCCTCCACCTGCGGCGGGAGATCGACCGGTTCGCGGAGATCTACAACGCCGCCTGGGCGCAGAACTGGGGATTCGTGCCCTACTCGAAGGAGGACCTTGACGCCTACGCGCTCGACCTGCAGCTGGTCTACAGCCGCGAATGGTTCATGGTCGCCGAAAAGGACGGCGAGACGATCGCGGTCGCGATCACGCCGATCGACGTCAACAAGGTGCTGAAGCGGATGAAGGGTCGGTTGCTCCCATTCGGCTGGTGGCATTACCTGAACAGGGCACGGATCTGCGATCAGGTCCGGGTCGGCTTCCTCGGGGTGAGGCCCGAGCACCAGCACACGGGCGTCGCCGCCGCCCTCTACATGGCCCATTTCGACGCCGCCGCGCGGACCCGGCAGAAAACCGGCGAGGCGGGCTGGATCCTCGAGACCAACGAGGCGATGAACCGGGGCCTGGAGGCGATGGGCGGCGAGATCGTCAAGCGCTACCGGCTCTACGAGCGCCCGCTGGAGGCCTCCTGAATACGCACGTTCCGGGTTTTGCGCGGCCCCGGGCCGGTCGCGATCGATGCCCTCGCTAGAGTCGGGCCCATGGGCATTGGAGAGTCACCTGCCGCCCCCCGGACGCGGGAGCGAGCGAGAATTCCGGTGATGGCGGGCGCGAGCGAGCGGCAGCAGAGGAGGCGGCGGCGATGAAAGCGGAGGAGCCGGGGTCGTTCATCGACGGCGAGGTGATCGCCGAGGAGGAGGCCGAGGCCGGGACCGGGCAGCCGACCCGGGCGCTCGACAGCTATCGGGAGCCGGGCCTGCCGATCCTCGGCTCCGAGGTGAAGACGGCGGCGCTCGCCGCGGCGGGCGGGGTGCTCGCCGGCGCGGTGACCGTGGCCGCGGTGCGCGCGGTCGGGGCGGCGAGCTCGCGGGGCCGCTCGGTGCGCCGGCTCGTGCGGCGCCGGCCCGACCGTCCCGCCAACGTCGTCGCCAGCCGCTCCTTCCTTGTCGACGTCCATCTCCTCGGGCGCTGAGCGGAGGCCCAGGCCGGCTCCGCTGGAGCTCGACGTGGCGCCGGCCTCGCCCTACCGGCTCCCGATCCGTGGCGGCGAGGACGGCGCGATGGCGGTGCGCGCGGGGATCGTCTCACGGCTGCTCGTGGTCGAGGAGCGCCCGGTGCTCGTGCGGGCGTGGGACCCGGGCGGAGGACGGGTCAGGTTTCGCGCCGAGGCGGTCGATCCCCGGGCGGTCGCCCTGCCCCCTCCGGCAATCGTGAGCCTGCGCGGCGCCGGCCCCGCACAGCTCGGGCTCGCCGTTGAGCGGATGCGGTTCGCCCTCGGCGTCGACGACGACCTCGGCGAGTTCTACCGGCTCTTCCGCCGCGACCCGCTGCTCGGGCCGGCGATCCGGCGCCGGCCCTGGCTGCGGCCCCGCCGCCGCCCCTGGCCGTGGGAGGCGCTCGCCTGGGCCGTGGTCAAGCAGCTGATCGAGACCGGACGGGCCGCCCGCATCCAGCGCCGCATCGTCGGTCGCTGGGGGGCGCGCCTCGGCGAGGGCCGCGGTCGCCTGCGGGACGTGCCGCCGGCCGCGCTGATCGCAGGGCGCGCTCCGGCCGAACTCGAGGCCGCGGGGCTCTCTCCGAAGCGCTCGATCGCGCTCGCCGCCGCCGCCCGCCAGGTCGCCGCCGGTCGTCTGCCGCTCGAGGACCGGGCAGCCGACCGGCGCCTGCTCGCGATCCCGGAGATCGGCCCCTGGACCGTGCGCTGCCTGGGCCTGTTCGGCCGCGGCGAACCCGACGCGCTGCCCTCCGGCGACCTGATCTACCTGAAGCTGGTCGGGCGCCTGGCCCGCCTCGGCCGCCGCGCCACCGAAGAGGAGGTCGAGGACTTCTACGCCCCCTACGCCCCGTTTCGCGGCCTCGCCGCGCATTGGACCGCCATCCCGATGTAAAGGGACCGCCCCAGCCGTCGATAACGACGGTGATGCCGCCCGACGCGTCTTCGAAGAGGCTCTGGCCGGAGGGGAAGGTCGCCGACTTCATCGACCACCTCTCGGCCGGGAGCGACGACTATCGCCGCCTGGTCGAGCGCCTGCCGGCGATCATCTACGCGGCCGAGCTCGGCGAGCAGGGGCGCTGGCTCTACGTCAGCCCGCAGCTCGAGAAGATCCTCGGCTACACCCCCGAGGAATGGATGGAGGACCCGGAGCTTTGGGCGAGGCTGCCTGCACCCCGAGGACCGCGAGCGGGCACTGGAGCAGGAGAGCCGCCGCACCCTCGGCGCGCGCAACCCGCCGCCGGTCGATTACAGGATGGTCACACGCGGCGGTGAGACGGTCTGGATGCTCGACGAGGCGGTCCTCGAGGAGGACCGCCGCGGGGTCCCGGTCTGGCACGGCGTGCTCTACGACATCACCGAGCGCAAGAACGCCGAGCAGGAGCTGAAGCGCGCCGCCACCCAGCAGGCGACCGTTGCCCGGCTCGGCGAGCTTGCCCTTCGCAACGGCGGCTCCGAGGAGCTGATGGTCGAGGCCGCGGCGCTGATGGCCGAGACCGATGGGGTCGAGGCTGCCTGCGTCTGGGAGGTCGAGCGCGACGGCCGCAGCCTGCAGCTGCGCGCCGGTCTGCAAGGCACGCAGCTGGACGCCGGGAAGCGGGTGTCGGCCGGGCGCGGCTCCCACGCCGGGGCGGCGATCGACTCGGGCCTGCACGTGATCGTCGACGACTGGTCCAACGAGACGCGGTACTCGATGCCCCCGGCGCTGCGGGTGCGGGGCATACGCAGCAGCCTGGCGGTCGTGATCAAGAGCAAGGACGGGCCCTTCGGGGTGCTCGACGTGCACTCGACCCAAGCCGGGCGCTTCACCCCGCTCGACGTCCACTTCGTCCAGGCCTGCGCCAACGTCCTCGCCGACGCGATCGAGCGCCACGCCGCCGACGAGGCGCTCCGTCACCGGGTCCTCCACGACTCGCTCACCGGGCTTCCCAACCGGCTCAGCTTCGTCGACTCGCTGGCCGAGGCGGCGAAGCGGGCGACGGTCTCCGGCACCCCGGTCGGGATCATCTTCCTCGACCTCGACCACTTCAAGCTGATCAACGACAGCCTCGGCCACCACTCGGGCGACGAGCTGCTCCGCGCGGTCGCCCCGCGGCTGCGAGCACACCTGCGCCCCGGCGACGTCGTCGCCCGCTTCGGCGGCGACGAGTTCGGCATCCTCGTCGACCGCCTCGCCGACGAGGACGAGGCGGTCGCGATCGCCGACCGGGTCGCGGCGGCGTTCGCCGAGCCCTACTCGATCGCGGGCACCGAGCACTTCATCAGCGCCAGCCTCGGCATCGCCGTCGCCCGGCCCCGCGCGGCGAGCCCGGCCGACCCCGACATGCTGATCCGCAACGCCGACGCGGCGATGTACCGGGCCAAGGAACGGGGCCGCGCCCGCTGCGAGGTCTTCGACGCGGAGATGCGGGCCCGGGCCGCTGCGCCGCTCGACGTCGAGAGGGAGCTGCGGCGCGGGATCGAGCGCGGCGAGCTGGTCCTCCACTACCAGCCGCTGGTCGCCCTGCGCAGCGGCGAGATCACCGGCTTCGAGGCGCTGGTCCGCTGGCAGCATCCGGAGCGAGGCCTGCTCGACCCGGCCGAGTTCATCCCGGTCGCCGAGGAAAGCGGCCTGATCGAGCCGATCGGCCGCTGGGTTCAGGACGGCGCCTGCCGCCAGGTCGATCGAGTGGCACGAGCTGCGCCCCGACGATCGGCCGCTCGACGTCTCGGTCAACCTCTCCGCCCGCCAGGTCTCGCACCGCGACCTGGCCGGCGGCGGTCGCCGAGATCCTCGCCCGCACCGGGCTCGAGCCCGCCCACCTGCGGCTCGAGATCACCGAGAGCGTGCTGGTCGAGGAGTCGGCGACGGCCCGGGCCACCCTCGAGGCGCTCAGCGAGCTCGGCGTGCGCCTCGTCCTCGACGACTTCGGCACCGGCTACTCCTCGCTCGCCTACCTCAACCGCTTCCCGCTCGACGCGCTCAAGATCGACCGCCAGTTCGTCGACGCGCTCGGGGTCGAGCAGGAGCGGACGGCGATCGTCGAGGCGATCATCGGCATGGCGCGCGCCCTCTCCCTTGACGTGATCGCCGAGGGGGTCGAAGACGAGGCGCAGGTCTCCGAGCTCCGCCGCCTCGGCTGCGACTACGCCCAGGGCCACTTTTTCTCGCCTGCGCTGCCGCCGGAGAAGGCCTCCAGGCTGCTCGCCGAGGGCGTCTCCGGCTATTCGGAGATCTCACCCGGCAGGTAGTCGTTGCTGAGCACCTGGGAGGGCGTCGGCCTGGCGGAGATCAGTTCGTTGGCGCTCATCCAGGCGATGAAGCGGGACCACTCGCCGGGGCTCATCCGCGAGCCCGCCCCGAGCAGCGGCAGCGTCGCCCGGACCTCGGCCCGGGTCAGCTTCGGGTCGAGGTCGCCGTTCGCCGCCAGCAGCGCGTCGACGCTCGCTTCCGGGCTCTTCACCGCGGCGGCCGTGCCGCGCGCCAGCGCCGCCAGGAAGAGCCGGTATGGCTCCGGTTCGGCTTCCAGGCGCGAGCGATTCGCGACCAGCACCAGCTCGTCGTAGGTGGGGACGCCGAGGCGGTCGACCGGCGTCACCACCGGGTCCTTGCCCCGCACCCGCAGGTCGACGCCCTCGACGTTGCGGAACCCGCCGAGCATCGCGTCGGCGCTGCCTCCGACGATCGCCGGCAGCAGGCCGAAGCCGACGTTGACGGTCTTCACGTCCGAGGGAGAGAGGTTCACCCGCGCCAGGATCGTCTTCAGGTACGCGTCCTGATAGGGGATGCCGGCGGTCGCGATCGTCTTTCCGCGCAGGTCGCCGACGCCGCCGATGCCCGACTTCTTCAGCCAGATCATCGAGGTCAGCGGCCGGTTCACCAGTGCCCCGATCGCGATCACGTCGAGCCCTTTTTCGTGGGCCAGGAGGACCTCAGGCTCGTAGGAGATCGCCAGGTCCGAGCCGCCGGCGGCGACCTGGCGGATCGGTGCCGAGGGGTCTGACGGGGTCTGGATCGTCAGCTGCAGCCCGGCGTCTTCGAAGTAGCCGAGCTTCTGTGCCATGTAGATCCCGGCGTGGTCGGGGTTGGGGTAGAAGTCGAGGGTCAGCGAGAACGGGGTGCGTTCCGGTTCTCCCGTCGCGCTCTCGCTCTTCTCCCCGCAGGCGGTGAGGGCGACCGCCATGGCCACCGCGGCGGCGGCGACGGCGAGGCGGGCCAGATGGGCGCGAGCTCTTCTCACATCGGGAGTTCTATCGCCAAGTGACCGTGAGCCGCTCGACGAGCGCGATCAATGCGAAGAGCGCGATCGCGATCCCGGAGAGGACGAAGACCCCCGCGAACACCCTCGCCGTCGCCAGCACGCCGTTGTCCTGGAGGATCATGTGGCCGAGGCCCGCGTTCGACCCGGCCCACTCGCCGAAGACCGCGCCGATCGGGGCGATCGCGGCGGCGATCTTGGCGCCGCTGAAGAACTGCGGCGCCGCGGTCGGCGCTTCCAGCCGGCGCAGCGTCGTCCAGCGCGAGGCATCGAGCGTGCGCATCATCTTCACCGCCTCGGGGTCGGTCGAGCGCAGGCCGTCGAGGGTCGCGACGGTGATCGGGAAGAAGCAGATCAGCGCGACGATCGCCAGCTTCGGCCCGATCCCGTAGCCGAGCCAGATCACGAGGATCGGAGCGATCACGATGATCGGGATCGCCTGCGAGGCGACGACCAGCGGGTAGGCCGCGAGGCGCAGGGTCTCCGAGACGTGCAGGGCGACGGCGAAGCAGGCGCCGACGACGACCGCGATCGCCAGGCCGAGGGCGATCTCCCGCGAGGTGACCCAGGCGTTTTCCGCAAGCAGGGAGCGGCTCTCCCAGAGGGACTGGGCGATTTCGGCGGGGGAGGGGACGAGGAAGCGCTCGATGCCGAGCAGATCGGCGAGGGCGCCGCTCGAGGCGGCGAGCTGCCAGCCGGCGAGCAGAGCGGCGAGCAGCAGTGGGGGCAGCAGCCAGCGCTTCATCGAGAGCCCCTGTGGAGTGCCCGCATGGCGCTCTCGCGCGCCGCCACGAACTCCGGGTCGGTGACCGCCGCGTCGCGGTCCGGCGCCCGGGGAGCCGGGGCCGAGAGCCGCGCGACGACGCGTGCCGGGCGCGCCGAGAGAACGACCACCGCGTCGCACAGGTAGAGCGCCTCCTCGACGTCGTGGGACACCAGCACGACGGTGCGCGGGCTCTCGCCCAGGGCGCCCGCCAGCCACTCCTGCATCTCAGCCCGGGTGATCGCGTCGAGGGAGGCGAACGGCTCGTCGAGCGCCAGCACCGGCTTGTCGGCTAGCAGCGTGCGCATGAAGGCCACCCGTTGGCGCATGCCGCCCGAGAGCTCCGCCGGCCGCGCCTCCTCGAAGCCCGCCAGCCCGAAGCGCTCGAAGTGCTGGGCGGCCCTGCTCCGTGCCGCGACCCGCGGCATCCCGCGGTTGCGGGGCGCCAACGCCGCGTTGTCGAGCGCCGAGAGCCAGGGGAACAGGACGTCGCGCTGCGGCATGAACGCGCAGCGCCGCAGCCGCTCGCCCCCCTCGCCGCCCACCTCGATCGCCCCCGAGTCGGGCTCGCGCAGCCCGCAGAGCAGCTCCAGCAGGGTCGACTTGCCGCAGCCCGAGGGCCCGACCAGCCCCAGCAGGCCGTGTGCGGCGACCTCGAGGTCGAGCCCTTCGATCGTGCGCAGGGAGCCGTGGGAATGCACGATCTTGCGCACCGAGATTCCCTGGCCCTGGTCAGCGCGCACCCTGCTATCCTCGCGCACTTCGCACTTCTGACCAAGAAGGTCAAGAAAGTCGATTTAAGGCGTCGAGGGCGCCGGCCGGCATGGATCCAGCGATAGTCATCTTCGGCTTCGGAATCGGAGCGATGGTCGGCATGACCGGCATGGGCGGGGGAACGCTGATGACCCCGCTGCTGATCCTGATCTTCGGGGTGAAGCCGGTGACCGCGATCGGCACCGACATCTTCTACGCGGCGGTGACGAAGACGGTCGGCGGCTGGCGGCACCTGAGGATGCGGACCGTCCACATGAGCCTGGCGCTGTGGATGGCGGCCGGCAGCGTCCCCGCCTCGGTGGCCGGGGTCTGGGCGATCTCGGTGCTGCAGAGCCGGATCGGCGAAGACAAGCTCGACGAAGTGGTCTACGCGCTGCTCGGCGGGATGCTGCTGATGGTCGGCATCCTCACGCTGGCCAGGGCCCTGGTCCTCAGCCGGTTGGTCGAAGAGCGCGACGACTTCCAGCTGCGGCGCCGGCACAAGATCGCCGCGGTCGCGATCGGCGTGATCACCGGCTTCGTGATCGGGATCACCTCGGCGGGCTCGGGCACCGTGATCGCGATCCTCCTGATCGCCGTCTTCCGCCTCACCCCGCGGAGGGTGGTCGGCACCGACGTCTTCCACGCCGCGATCCTGCTCTGGGCGGCCGGGATCGCTCACTGGGTCGGCGGCAACGTCGACTTCGTCCTCGCCGGCAACATCCTGCTTGGCTCGATTCCGGGCGTGATCGTCGGCTCGCACTTCGCGGCGCGGGCACCGACCGGCTTCCTGCGCACGGCCCTCGGCGTGGTCCTCGTCGCCTCGGGGATCGTCACCGTGCAGAAGGGCAACCCGGCGATCTGGCCGATCGCCGCCGCCGTGGCCGGGATCGGCCTCGGCCTGCTGATCTGGTTCCCGCGCTGGTGGAACGAACGGCGCCTGCGGCGCGAACGCGGCGCCGGGCCCGAGGCCGGAGCCGACGGGTGGGCGTCAGAGACGGCCGGGAGCGGCTGAGGTGCGCGTCTCAGCCAAGGCCGACTACGCGGTCCGGGCAGCGGCGGAGCTCGCCGCCGCGGGAGGCGGCCCGGTGAAGGGGGAGAGGCTCGCCGAAGCGCAGCAGATCCCGCTCCAGTTCCTCGAGCACATCCTGCTCGAGCTCAAGCACTCGGGCATCGTCCGCGCCCGCCGCGGGGCGAAGGGCGGCTACTGGCTGGCGCGTCCCGCCGCGGAGGTGACGATCGCCGACGTGGTCCGGGCGGTCGAGGGCCCGATCGCAAACGTCCAGTCGGCGCCGCCGGAGTCGATCGAGTACCGGGGCAGCGCCGAGCACCTGCGGGAGGTCTGGATCGCGGTGCGGGCCAGCCTGCGCAGCGTGGTCGAGGAGGTGACGCTCGCCGACCTGGTCGCCGGCGAGCTGCCGGCGCAGGTCCGCGCCCTGGTCGAGTCTCCGGACGCCTGGGCGCCGCGCTAGGGACGCGGACCGGGAGCTTCGGTCGCCTGCCCCAGGAGGGGGGCTCAGTCGCCTGCCGGGACTCCGCCGGCGACGACGTTGACGAAGTTCTCCAGGTGCCGGGTCGTCCAGCACTCGAAGGCGCCGTCGCAGTAGGGCTCGTAGGCGGCCATCACCGAGTCGCCGTAGTTCCAGTAGAGCTTCGGCTCGGGGTTCAGCCAGAACAGGCGGCCCGCCCGCTCGGAGAGGCGGCCGAACACCTCGGCGTGTGGCTCGCGCCCGTTGGTGCGCGCGTCGCCGAGCACGATCACGGTCGATCGCGGGTCGAGGTCGTCGGAGATCTCGGCGAGCAGCTCGAGCCAGACACGGCCGTAGTCGGTGTACCCGGAGACGTCCGCGACGCCGCCCTCGGAGGAGATCCGCTCCGCGATCGCGCGGAAATCGCGCTCGTGTTCGAAGACCTCGGTGACCTCTGAGATCCGCTCGATGAAGACGAAGCTGCGCAGTTTGCGGAAGGAGTCATGGAGGGCGTGCAGCACCGAGAGGAAGAAGACGCTGGCCGAGGTGACCGAGGTCGAGACGTCGCAGAGCACGTAGATCTCCGGCCGCCGCGGTCGCTTCGGCCGGTAGCGGAGGCGGAGCGGCACGCCGCCGGTCTCCAGCGAGGCGCGCAGCGTGCGGCGCACGTCGACGCTCCGGGCGCGGCGGCGCCCGCGCTGCTCGTGGCCGAGGGTGGCGAGCCGCCGCTTCATCTGCGAGACCGACCGGTGGATCGCCGCCAGGTCCTGAGTCGGGCTGCTCGGCAGGGCGCGGTCGAGCTCGGCCAGGGGCCGGGAGGGGGGCAGGGTCGAGGTGCGCTCGATCAGGTCCCTCTCCAGCTCGCGCCGCAGGTGGCGCTCGAACCGGTTGAGCTGCTCGCGGTCGATCGGCGGCGGCTCCTCGTCGCCGTCCTCGGGCTGCTGCTGCCGGGTGCCGGCCGAGAGGCCCAGCGTGCGCCGGATGCGCTGCACGTCGACGCCGATCACCCCCGAGCCCTCGCCCTGGCGCCCGAAGGCGGCGATCGCGAGCCGGGCGAGGTCGCGCAGCTCGTCCTCGTTGCCGTCGAGGATCGCCTGGCGGATCTGCTCGCGCAGCTCGTCGATGTCGAGTCGCTCGCCGCCGGCGTCCGCCGCCTCTCCGCCGCCCTCGCCGGCCCCGCGCTCGATCGCCTCCGCCTCAGCGGCACGGAAGAACCAGCGATCGAAGATCAGCTCGAAGAGGCGGCGGTCCTCCTGTGACTTGGCGATCGTCGCCGCCAGCGCCTCGCGGAAGTCGTCCTGGGAGGTCCAGGGCACCTCCTCCAGCGCTGCGAAGGCGTCGAGGATCTCCGAGGTGCCGACCGCGACGCCCTCGCTGCGCAGCTCCTCGCAGAAGCCGAGCAGCTTCGCGGCGAGCCCCGGGGGGCCGGAGTCAGGCCTGGGGCCGTATGGGGTCGGCAAGCTTCACCCCGACGCGCTCCGCCACCAGGTCGATGTCGGTCCGGTGCTTGACGATGATCGACATCGACCGCTCGAAGGTCTCTTTGTCGATGTCCTCGGCGCCCATCAGCAGCAGGGTCCGCGCCCAGTCGATCGACTCGGCTATCGAGGGCGGCTTCTTCAGGTCGAGCGCCCGCACCATCCCCACGACCTCGACCAGGCGGCGGGCGAGCGCCTCCGGAAGCTCGGGCGCGTGCATGCGGACGATCTCCATCTCCCGCTCCAGCTCGGGGTAGTCGAGCCATAGGTAGAGGCAGCGGCGCTTCAGCGCCTCGGTCAGCTCGCGAGAGTTGTTCGAGGTGAGGACGACGATCGGCATCGTCCTCGCCGCCACCTCGCCGAGCTCGGGGATCGTGATCTGGAAGTCGGAGAGAAGCTCGAGCAGCATCGCCTCGAACTCCTGGTCGGTCTTGTCGATCTCGTCGATCAGCAGGACCACCGGGTCGGCGCTGGCGATCGCCCTCAGCAACGGCCGCTCGAGCAGGAACTCCTCGCCGAAGATGTCCGACCAGGCGCCGCCTCCTCTGCTCCCGCTCGGGCCAGGGGACTCAGAAATGGACTGGCCCTCGCTCCCGCCTCCGGGGGCGGCTTCGCTCTGCGCCGACGCCTGAATCCAGAGCAGCTGCTTGCGGTAGTTCCACTCGTACAGGGCCTTCGCCTCGTCGAGGCCCTCGTAGCACTGGAGGCGGATCAGCTCGCGCCCGGTGGCGCGTGAGAGGGCCTTGGCCAGCTCGGTCTTCCCGACCCCCGCCGGGCCCTCGACCAGAACCGGCTTGCCGAGGCGCTGGGCGAGGAACGAGACCAGCGCCGCGGGCTCGTCCGCCAGGTAGCCGGCCCCGGCAAGGGCCTCCTTCGTCTCTGCCACCGACTCGACTGTCATGGGCCAAGGATAATCCCGGGCCGTGCTCGACCTGCTTCTCCCGCTCGCCGGCGTGCTGCCCCACAGCGTCGGCCCCTACGTCGCGCTCGTCGCCTGCGGGTTCGCGATCGGCATCCTCGGCCACCTGAGCAGCTCGCGGGCGCTGGTCGCGGCGGGGGTGCTGCTGATCGCCCTCGGCGCATTCCTGCTGCCGCTGGCGCTCAACCTGACGGCCGGCGACCGGCCCGCGATCGAAGACGCCCGCGACCGCTAGGTCGTTACTATCGAGCGCCCGCTCCACCCGACTTCAGGAGGACCGCCCCCTTGACTCGAACTCGCAACTTCCTTGTCATCGCCGCGCTCGCGGGAATGGCCGCCGTCTTTGCCGCCTGCGGCGGGGGCGGCGGAGAATCCGAAGAGAACCCGAAGAAGGTGCTCGAAGGGGCCACGCTGCAGGGGATCGAAAGCGCCGACCTCGACCTCGCGCTCGGGATCGACGTCAGCGGCAAGGAAAGCGGCAACGTCAAGGTCGACGTCTCGGGTCCCTTCCAGAGCCGCGGCAAGAGCCAGCTCCCCGAACTCGCGATGAGCGCGGAGGCGAAGGGCTCGGTCGGCGGCAGCGACGTCAACTTCGAAGGCGGGCTCACCCTCGTCCCGAACAAGGCGTACGTCAGCTACGAAGGCGAGGACTACGAAGTCGACTCGACCACGTACAGCTTCGTCCAGTCGGCGATCGAAGACGCGCAGCGCAAGAGCGGGGCGGAAAGCGGCACCAAGGGCGCCAGCGAGTGCCAGCGGGAAGCCGCCGGCAAGTTCGAAGTCTCGGACTTCGTCGACAACCTGACCAACGAAGGGTCGGCCGACGTGGGCGGGACGCAGACGACCAAGGTGAGCGGCGACCTCGACGTCGCCGGCGCCCTGGAAGCGCTGGTCCAGCTATCCCAGCTCCCCGCCTGCAGCTCACAGCTCAAGGCCGCCGGCCCGCTTCCCCTCGGCCAGCTCTCCGAAGCCAAGGGCGAAATCGAAAAGGCGGTGCGCTCGGCGCACGCCGAAGTCTACGTCGGCGAAGACGACATCATCAGGCGCCTCGCCGGCAGCTTCGAGATCCAGCCCAAGGGCTCGGGCGAAAAGGTGTCGATCGACTTCGACCTGACCCTCGAAGGCGTCAACGAAGACCAGGAAATCACCACACCCGACAACGCCAAGCCGCTCAACGACCTCTTCCAGAAGCTCGGGATCAACCCGATCGAACTGCTCCAGGGCGTCCAGGGCGGCGCCGGCATCGGCGGCCTGCTGGAAGGGCTCGGCAGCTCAGGCAACGAACTGCCCGGGCTCGGGTCTGCGGGTGGGGGCGGCGCCGGGGGCGGCGCCCAGGGCGCCTACCTCGAATGCGTGCAGGAAGCCTCGACGCCGGCCGATATACAGAACTGCGCCAAGAAGCTCCAGTAGGCGGAGATGGAGGGCGGCGGAGCCCCTCGGCTTAACGCCGCCTTCCTCTTCACTCTCCAGGGCTGGCCCTACGTCCTGGTGCCGCTGATCCCGGCGGCGGTCGGCCTCGACCTCGCGGGCGCCTCCGCCGGGCTCGTCTTCGTTGCGGCGGCGCTCGGCATCATTCCCACCGCGGCCCTGATGGGGCGCGCGACCGAGGAGCTCGCGGCCCGCTCGGGGCCCGGCATCGGCGGCCTGCTCAACGTCACCTTCGGCAACGCGCCGGAGCTGATCATCGCCCTCTTCGCGCTCGGCCAGGGGCTGCACGAGGTGGTCAAGGCCTCGATCGTCGGCTCGATGCTCGGGAACATCCTGCTCGTGCTCGGCGCGGCGATGCTGGTCGGGGGCGTCGGCCGCGAGAAGCAGACCTTCAGCAGGGCCGGGGTCAGCGTGCAGACCACGATGCTGCTGCTCGCCGCCGCGGCGCTGGTGATGCCGGCCGTCTTCGCGATGGTCGACGGCAGGGGGCTGCCGCAGCCGGGAGCCGAGCGGGTCGACTTCGGCTCGACCGTCGAGCACCTCTCGCTGGCGGTCGCGGCGGTGCTGATCGGCACCTACGTCCTCGGCCTGGTCTTCTCGCTGAAGACCCACCGTGACATCTTCAACCCGGAGTACGAGGACGAGGAGAGCTGGGGCTGGTCGGTGCGGACCTCGATCGTCGCCCTTGCCGTCGCCGGGGTCCTGGTCGCCGTCATGTCGGAGGTCCTGGTCGGCTCGATCGTCGAGGCCTCGCGCTCGATCGGCCTCTCGCAGTTCTTCATCGGCGCCGTGGTGGTCGCGATCGTCGGCAACGCCGCCGAGCACTGGGTCGCCGTCCTGGTCGCGGTCAAGGACAAGATGGACCTCTCGATCAACATCGCGATCGGCTCCAGCGCCCAGGTGGCGCTCTTCGTCGCCCCGGTCCTCGTCCTCGCCTCCTTCGTGCTCGGGCCGGAGCCGCTGGCGCTGGTCTTCAACGGCTTCGAGCTCGCCGCGATCCTGCTCGCGGTGGTGATCGCCAACTACGTCGCCCACGACGGGGAGTCGACCTGGTTCGAGGGCGTGCAGCTGCTCGCCGTCTACCTGGTCTTCGCGATCGCCTTCTTCTACGCCTGATCCGCATAGGCTCAACGCGGTGGACGCGCTTCTCCTCCTGCTCAGCTTCGCCGTGATCCTCGCCGGTGCCCTGCTCTTCACCAACGCGGTGGAGTGGATCGGGCACCGGCTCTCGATGGGGGAGGGCGCGGTCGGCAGCCTGCTCGCCGCCGTGGGCACCGCGATGCCGGAGACGCTGATCTCGATCGTCGCCCTGCTCGGCTCGGCCGAGGGCTCCGAAGACGTCGCGATCGGCGCGATCGTCGGCGCCCCCTTCCTGCTCGCAACCCTGGCGATGGGCCTGGTCGGCCTCTTCGCCTTCGCCTACCGACGTCGTCGGGCGCAGGGGCTGGAGCTGCGCGTGCACCGGCCGGTCCTCGAGCAGGACATCGCCTTCTTCCTCGCCTTCTTCGCGCTCGGGATGGCGCTCGCCTGGGGGGCGCCCGCGCCGCTGAGGATCGCCGTCGGCGCCGTCTGCCTGCTCGCCTACCCGGTCTACATGCTGCGCACGCTGCGCTCCGCCGGGGCGGTCCAGGACCAGGACACGCTGCAGCCGCTGATCTTCGAGCGCCGGGCCGAGCGGCGTGAGCAGCCGGCGGTCGCGCTCAGCGTCGTGCAGCTCCTCGTCGGCCTCGGCGCGATGGTCGGCGGTGCCCACCTCTTCGTCGAGGAGCTGCTCAACATCGCCGAGAGCCTCGGGGTCGAGGCCGTCGTGCTCGCCCTGATCCTCGCCCCGCTCGCCACCGAGCTGCCGGAGAAGGTGAACAGCTTCTTCTGGGTGCGAGAAGGGAAGGATTCGCTGGCCCTCGGCAACATCACCGGCGCGATGGTCTTCCAGTCGACGATCCCGATCGGGATCGGGCTCCTCTTCACCGACTGGAGCCTGAGCTGGACGCCACCTTCTCGGTGGCCCTGGGGCTCGCCGGCGGGCTGCTCGCCTACGGGACACTGCACCGCGGCAACCGCTTCTCCCTGCCGGCGGTGGTCTCCTGGTTCGGCCTCTACGCGGCCTTCATCGTCGCCGTCGCGGTCGGCTCCTGATCCGTTCCCGCGGTCCCCGCCGCCGGCGGGCGCGCGGCCGCCGGCTCAGAGCTCGGCGAGCGCCCCGAGGATCAGGTCGTCGTGCTTCTTCGGCTGCACCTTCGGGAAGGCGCGCGCGACCCGCCCCTCGGCGTCGAGGATGAAGGTCGAGCGGATCACACCCATGTACTTCTTGCCGTACATCGATCGCTCGCCCCAGGCGCCGTAGGCCTCGGCCACCTCGTGGCCGGGGTCGGAGAGCAGGGTGAAGTCGAGGCCGTGGTTGTCGGCAAACTCGCGCAGCGCCGGCGGCTCGTCGGGGGAGACGCCGATCACCCGGGCGCCGGCCGCCGCGTAGTCGGCGTCGTGGTCGCGGATGCCGCAGGCCTGGATCGTGCAGCCGGGGGTGTCCGCCCGCGGATAGAAGTAGAGGACGACCGTCTGCCCGCGCAGCGAGGCGAGCGAGACCTCCCCGCCGTCCTGGTCGCGGAGCGTGAAGTCGGGCGCCTCCTGCCCGGCCTCGACCATCGCTCAGTCGTCGCGCCCCGGGTCCTGCCCCGCCTCGTCCTCGTCGAGCTCCTCGTCGCCCTGCTCCAGGGCGGTCTCGGAGACCGAGCCGGACGCTCCGGGGTGGTAATGCGTCTGGAAGGCCTCGAGCAGCTGGTCCCGATGGTCCTCGTCGACCGGCACGTCGTCGGATACCCGCACCCAGTCGGACCCCTCGTAGTCCTCCATGTTGAAGACCTCCTGGTCGAGCGAGGTCGAGTCGTCGACGATCACGACGACCTCGGTCTGGGGGTTGAAGTAGGTGCCGGGCTGCACCAGCAGGTCATCGACCTCGTAGAGATTGTCCTCGGCTGCTCCCGCCATCCGCACGATCCTATGCAAACTCGGCAAGCTGGCGCTCCACCTCGGCCTCCACGTCCAGCGGCGGCTCCCCGCGCCGGGCGCGTCGCTCGTTGCCGGCGACGACAAGGCGCCGGACCTCGGCGCGCAGCTCCTGGTCGGCGGAGGGCGGCCCCCCCGCCCCGTCCTCGAAGAGGCGTCGCAGCTCGGCCTCGACGTCGAGCGGCGCCTGCCCTTCGCGGACCCGGCGGTAGGACCTCGCCTCCAGCATCTGCCGCGCCTCGGCCTCCTGGAGCTCCCGCTCGGCCGAGGCCGACGCGGGCCGGGGCGGCGGGGTCTGCTGGTCGATCGCGAAGCGCCCCCTGCCGATTCGCCGCCAGGCCCCGGCGGAGCGGGCGAAGGAGACCGCCGCGATCGGCACCGCGGCGACCGTGATCAGGATCAGCACCATGCCGTTGTCGATCGCCATCCCCAAGAGCCTACGCCGCCTGCGCCGCCTGCGCCGCTGAGTTCGCACTTATCCGGCGATGAGCCGGATAAGTGCGAACTCAGCCGGGGGGTGGGGTGGATTGGCGCTGCGGCCCGTGCATCCGTTACTCTTTCTAATTGGTTGACTGACCAGTCAATCGGTGGATTTCGTCGGCCTGCCGGCGGGCACCACGAGCAGAAGCCTCAAGGACCTCAACGGAAGAGAAAAGGAGCACCGACCGGTGGTTGACTTCACCCTGACCGACGAGCAGAAGGACCTGCGCGAGCTCGCCCACAACTTCGCCGAGAAAGACATGCGGAGCGTCGCCTGGGAGTACGACGTGGACGGCACCTGGCCGCAGGACGTGATCGAGAAGGCCTGGGAGGTCGGGTTGATGAACACCCACATCCCCGAGGCCTACGGGGGGCCGGGCCTCGACTATCTCTCCGGCTGTCTGATCGAGGAGGAGATGGGCTGGGGATGCTCGGGCATCGGCACGACGCTGATGGCCAACGGCCTCGCCTCGGCGCCGGTCACCCTCGGCGGCTCGGAGGAGACCAAGAAGAAGTACCTGGGGATGCTCTGCGAGGAGCCCAAGCTCGCCTCCTTCTGCCTGACCGAGCCGGACGCCGGCTCCGACGTCTCCGGGATGAAGACGCGCGCGGTCAAGAAGGGCGACAAGTACGTCATCAACGGCTCCAAGTGCTTCATCACCAACGGCACCTACGCGGACTACTTCACGGTCTTCGCGAAGACCGACCCGGAGGCCGGCCACCGCGGGATCAGCGCCTTCGTCGTCGACGCCGACCTCGACGGGGTCACGGTCGACAAGAAGGAGGACAAGATGGGCCAGCGCGCCTCCAATACCGCGACGATCTCCTTCAACGACGTCGAGGTCCCGGCCGAGAACCTCCTCGCCGAGGAGAACAAGGGCTTCAAACTGGCGATGATGACCCTCGATCGCACCCGCCCGGGCGTCTCCGCGATGGCCGTCGGAATCGGCCGCGCGGCGACCGAGTACGCCGCCGACTACTCCAAGGAAAGGGTCCAGTTCGGCGTCCCGATCGCCATGCACCAGGCGATCCAGTTCATGATCGCCGACATGGCCACCAAGGTCGAGGCGGCACGGCTGCTGGTCTGGAACTCGGCCGTGATGCTGGACCAGGGCGTCCGCAACAGCAAGGTCTCCTCGATGGCCAAGCGCTTCGCCGCCGACTCGACGATGGAGATCTGCGTCGATGCCGTCCAGGTCTACGGCGGCTACGGCTTCATCAAGGAGTACCCGGTCGAGAAACTGATGCGCGACGCGAAGATCATGCAGCTCTACGAGGGCACCAGCCAGATCCAGCGCCTCGTGATCGCGAAAGAAGTCCTCCTTCCCCGCCAGGCCGACGAGCCCACGCCGGAGGCCGAAGCCAAGGCGAAGGAGGCCGAAGACAGCCAGGCCGAGCAGGCGGCAGCCACCGTCTGAGGCTCCCATGAGCGTCTCCGAGCGCGCCGCCGCCGGCAAGGCGGCGCGCTCGCGGGCTCCCCGCTCCTCGCACGGGGAGTGGGCGCCGGGCCCCGATCGCGAGGACCCGATCGCGATCCTCGAGGAGCAGGCCCGGACGCGGGCCCCCGAGCTGGTCCCGATCCGGCACGGGCGGATGGCCACCTCTCCCTTCGCCTTCTTCCGCGGCGCCGCCGCGTTGATGGCCGCCGACCTCGCGCCGACGCCGACCTCCGGGCTGCGGGTCCAGGCCTGCGGCGACGCCCACCTCGCCAACTTCGGCGTCTTCGCGGCGCCCGACCGGCGGCTCGTCTTCGACCTCAACGACTTCGACGAGACCCTGCCCGGGCCCTGGGAGTGGGACCTGAAGCGGCTCGCCGCCAGCTTCGAGGTCGCCGGCCGCGAGAACGGCTTCAAGCGCCGGCGCCTCGACCAGGTCCTCGCCGCGGTCGGCGGCCAGTACCGGGAGTCGATGCGCGGCTTCGCAAGGATGAGCAATCTCGACGTCTGGTACGCGCGCCTTGACGAGGACGCGATCCGCGCTCGGCTGCGCGCGGGCGGCGGCGGCAAGCTCGTCGCGCGGGCGGAGAAGGGCGCGGCGAAGGCCCGGGCGAAGGACAGCGTCCGCGCCCTCAACAGGCTCACCGAGCGCGTCGACGGCGAGCTGCGGATCGTCAGCAGGCCGCCGCTGGTCGTCCCGGTCGAGGAGCTGCTCGCGGGCGAGGAGCGCAGCGAGGTCGAGGAGCGCATCCGCGCGATCGTGGGCCGCTACGCCGAGACGCTCCGCGACGACCGCCTGCGCCTGCTCGAGCGCTACGAGCTTCGCCACATCGCCCACAAGGTGGTCGGGGTCGGCAGCGTCGGCACCCGAGCCTGGATCCTGCTGCTCACCGGGCGCGACGACGACGACCCCCTCTTCCTCCAGGCCAAGGAGGCGCAGGCCTCCGTCCTCGAGCCCCACGCGGGCGCCAGCGAGTTCGACAACCACGGTCGACGGGTGGTCGAGGGCCAGTGGCTGATGCAGGCGGCGAGCGACAGCTTCCTCGGCTGGTGCAGGGCGCGGGGCACCGACGGCATCGAGCGCGACTTCTACGTGCGCCAGCTCTGGGACGGGAAGGGGTCGACCGACGTCGAGACCCTGTCCCCGAAGGGCATGCGCGTCTACGCTCGGCTCTGCGCCTGGACCCTGGCCCGCGCCCACGCCCGCTCGGGGGACCCGGTGGCGATCGGCGCCTACCTCGGCAAGGGAGGTCGCTTCGACGCGGCGCTCGCCGAGTTCGCCCGCCGTTACGCGGACCAGAGCGAACGCGACTTCGCCTCCCTCCGCGAGGCGATCGGCTCCGGCCGCCTCGCCGCCGTCGACGCCTGAGGAGGCCCTAGGCTTCCGCGAGATGGCGAAGTGGGGAGTCCTCGCCGTGCTGGGCGCGGCCCAGTTCTTGATGGTCCTCGACCAGGCGGTGATGAACGTCGCCATCTCCCAGCTGGTCGAGGACTTCGACACCACGGTGACGACGATCCAGATCGTCATCGCCCTCTACGCGCTGGTGATGGCGGGGCTGATGATGACCGGCGGCAAGCTCGGGGACCTCTGGGGGCGGAAGCGAGCGTTCACGATCGGCCTCTGCATCTACGGCAGCGGCTCCGCGCTTACCGCCGCCTCCTGGAGCGTGCCCAGCCTCACCCTCGGCTGGTCGGTCCTCGAGGGGGTGGGCGCCGCCCTGGTGCTGCCGGCGATGGTGGCGCTGGTGGCGACCAACTTCCGGGGAGGGGATCGGGCCGTGGCCTACGGCGCGCTGGGTGGGATCGCCGGCGCCGGGATCGCGGTCGGTCCGATCCTCGGCGGCTGGGCGACGACGGAGCTCTCCTGGCGGGTCGTCTTCGTCGGCGAGGTGCTCGTCGCGCTCGCGATCGTCGCCGGCACGCGCCTGGTCAGGGAGCCGGCCCGGACGGGGCCTGCGCCGAGCCTCGACCTGGTAGGAGGGGTGCTCTCGGCCGCCGGCCTCGGCATCGCCGTCCTCGGGGTCCTGCAGGCGAGCAACTGGGGATGGCTCCTGCCCCGCAACTCCCCGATAGAGCCGTTCGGGCTCTCGCTCACCCCGTTCGTGATCGCCCTCGGGCTGACGATCCTCGCTGCCTTCCGTTCCTGGGAGCGCCACCGCGAGGAGGGCGGCAGGCCGCCCCTCGTGCACCTCGGGCTGCTCGGCATCGCGCGCCTGCGGGGAGGGCTCTCCATGCTTCTCGCCCAGAACCTCGTCCTGATGGGGATCTTCTTCACCGTTCCCCTCTTCCTGCAGATCGTCCAGGGCCTCGACGCGCTCGATACCGGCGTCCGCATGCTGCCCGCCTCGGTCGGGCTCTTCGTCAGCGCCCTGGTCGGCTCGGGACTGGCCCGGCGCTTCCCGGCCCGCACCCTGGTGCGCACCGGGCTGGCCATCGTCCTGCTCGCGGTCCTGCTGCTGCTCGACACGGTCGAGCCCCAGCTCGACACCGCCTCGTTCCTGGTCGCGATGGGCGTGCTCGGGATCGGCATGGGGCTGGTGGTCTCCCAGCTCGGCAACGTCGTCCAGTCGTCGGTCGGCGACGAGGACCGCAGCGAGGCCGGCGGCCTGCAGAACACGGCGCAGCAGCTCGGCTCCTCGCTGGGCACCGCGCTGCTCGGCGCGATCGTAATCACCGGGTTGATCGGCGCCTTCACCTCCAACATCGCCCAGGACCCGCAGATCTCTGCCGAGGTCGAACAGGAGGTGAGCGTCAGGGTGAGCAGCGGCGCGAGCTTCGTTTCCGCCGAAGATGTCAGGGCCGCGGCGCAGCAGGAGGGACTGGACCCGCAGACGACCGACCGGCTTGTCGCCGGCTACGAAGGCGCCCAGCTCGACGCGCTGCGGATCGCCTTCCTGGGTGCGGCGTTCCTCGTCCTCGCCTCCTTCGCTTCCACAGGGCGGCTGCCCACCCGGCGCTTCGACGAGCTCCAGGCCGGCGCCGACCCTCCGGCGCCGGCCTGAGCGAGCTCCGTTCTCAGCCCTCCCAGCGCGCGGTGAGCTGGTAGATGATCACCACGTCGAGGAAGATGATCAGCAACGCCCAGAGCGGCGCCGCGGGGAACCAGACGATCTGCGCGATCGCGTTGACCGCGACGAAGAAGATCGCCGCGACCCGGGCGGCCTCGTTCCGCGCGAACAGGCCGAGGCCGGTGAGCGCGACGATCGAGCCCAGGATCAGGTGCACCCATCCCCAGGTGGTGATGTCGATGATCAGCGCGCCCTGCCCGCCGACGACGATGATTTCGTTGTTGAGGATCGCCGCCAGGCCGTAGAGGGCATCGAGTGAGCCGACGATCAGCAGCACCACCGCCGCGAAGACCGTCCAGCCAGATAGCTCACTCCCGTACGAGCTTGAACTTCTCGCGGGTGTGCCTGCCTCCATGTGAGGCTCCTTCCTCCGGCCGGTCCGGCCGGGTTGGTGTTGTCGAGGGCAGCGTCTGCGAAATGCGCTCTCGAGGCAACCGGGGGTTTCCCACCCCATCCAGGGCCTTTCTACGGATGCGGGGCTACGCGGGAGCCTTGGCGCGCGCCGCCTTCTGCCGGCGCACCTTGTCCAGCTCAACCTTCCGGAGGCGGACCGACTCCGGCGTGATTTCCACGCACTCGTCGTCGCGCAGGAACTCGAGCGCGGCTTCCAAACCCAGCCTCCTGGGTGGCTCGAGGCGCTCGAGGACCTCGGCGCTGGCCGCCCGCATGTTGGTCTGCTGCTTCTCCTTGGTCGCGTTTACGTCCATGTCCTCGCTGCGGGCGTTCTCGCCGACGATCATCCCCTCGTAGACCTCCTCGCCGGGTCCGACGAAGAGCGTGCCCCGCTCCTGGAGGTTGAGCAGCGAGTAGCTGGCCGTCCTCCCGCGCCGGTCGGCGACGATCGAGCCGCTCGGGCGGGTGCGCAGCTCCCCCGCCCAGCGCTCCCAGCGATCGAAGACGTGATGCATGATCCCCGTCCCACGGGTCTCGGTGAGGAACTCGGTGCGAAATCCGATCAGCCCCCTGGCCGGCACCAGGAACTCCATCCGCACCCAGCCGGTCGAGTGGTTGACCATCTGCTCCATGCGCCCCTTGCGCGCCGCGAGCAGCTGCGTGACCGCGCCGACGTGCTCCTCCGGGATATCGATCGAGAGCCGCTCGATGGGCTCGTGGAGCTTGCCCTCGATCTCGCGGGTGACGACCTGCGGCTGGCCCGCGGTCAGCTCGAAGCCCTCGCGCCGCATCAGCTCCAGCAGCACGACCAGCTGAAGCTCGCCGCGGCCCTGCACCTCCCAGGCGTCGGGGCGGTCGACGTCGTCGACGCGCAGGGAGACGTTGCCGACCAGCTCGGCGTCGAGGCGGTCCCGGATCTGGCGCGCAGTCAGCCTGCTGCCCTCGGTTCCCGCCAGCGGCGAGGTGTTGATGCCGACGAGGATCGAGAGCGAGGGCTCGTCGACCGTGATCACCGGCAGCGGGCGCGGGTCCCCCGGGTCGGCGAGCGTCTCCCCGATCGTCACCTGCTCGATCCCCGCGACGGCGATGATTTCGCCCGGGCCCGCCTGCTCGGCGCCGACCCGCTCGAGCGCCTCGGTGACGTAGAGCTCGGAGACGCTCGCCCGCTCTACGGAGCCGTCGGCGCGGCACCAGGCGATCTGCTGCCCGGCGCGAATCGTCCCGTTGTGGACGCGGCAGATCGCCAGCCGTCCAACGTACGGCGAGGCATCGAGGTTGGTCACGTGCGCCTGCAGCGGCGCATCGGGGTCGTGCTCGGGCGCGGGGATCCGCTCCAGCATCAGGTCGAGCAGCGGGGTCAGGTCGGTCCCCTCGGCACCCTCCTCCAGCGACGCCCAGCCCGCTTTCGCGTTCGCGTAGACGATCGGGAAGTCGATCTGCTCGGAGTCGGCGTCGAGGTCGATGAAGAGCTCGTAGACCTCGTCGACTACCTCCGAGATGCGGGCGTCGGGGCGGTCGACCTTGTTGACGACCAGGATCACCGGCAGCCGCGCCTCCAGCGCCTTGCGCAGGACGAAGCGGGTCTGCGGCAGCGGCCCCTCGGAGGCGTCGACCAGCAGCAGCACTCCGTCGACCATGGTCAGCCCGCGCTCGACCTCGCCGCCGAAGTCGGCGTGGCCGGGGGTGTCGACGATGTTGAGCTTGACCCCGGCGTGGTGGATGGCCGTGTTCTTCGCGAGGATCGTGATCCCCTTCTCGCGCTCGAGGTCCATCGAGTCCATCACCCGCTCCGCGACCTCCTGGCCCGTGCGGAAGGCGCCGGTCTGCCAGAGCATCGCGTCGACCAGCGTCGTCTTCCCATGGTCGACGTGGGCGATGATCGCGATGTTGCGGAGGTCCTCCCTGACGGCGGTCATCTCGGGCGGGAATCTAGGGAATCGGCAGCAGAAGCAACGAGGCCCGCCGTGCGGCGGGCCTCGTCAAGCCGAAAAGCGGCGTGCGGCTACGAGGTCGGCTGGACGCTCGCGGCGGCCGGCCCCTTCGGGCCATCCTCCGACTCGTAGCTCACTTTGGAGCCCTCGGTGAGGGATTTGAATCCATCGCCGACGATTGCGCTGTAGTGGACGAAAACGTCCTTCGAGCCGTCGTCGGGGGTGATGAACCCGTAGCCCTTGTCGTCGCTGAACCACTTGACCGTTCCGGTGGGCATGCATTGCCTCCACTTCATCGTGCTGCGAACGCGGAGGATGCGGTGAAGCAACGACGCGACCGCTAGACACACCTTTCGTCAGGTCATATTGACCCGACCCAAAGTCGGGACCGTAGCAGGGTTCGCGTCCATCGGGCCCTTGCAGAGCCCTTACATTCCCCTGATTGCGACCTGACCGGGGGGCGGGAGGCTCGGCCCGTTCACGAGGAAAGGGGATCGGCATGAGGCTCTCGATCGACAGGAGGACGCTGGCGCCGCTGGCACTTTGCCTGGTGGTCACCGCGGTCACCGCGGTCGCGATGGGGGGCGTCTCCCGCGGCGCGGGGGGTGCGTCGGCGACCGATCCGGCCTTCCTGCCGATCGGCGACGGCAGGGTGAGCACCTCGGGGCCGCGGCGGGGCTACGTCTACGCGTGCCGCACCGGGATGGCGCCTCCGGGCGGCGCCGGCGCCTTCGCCGAAGGGCCCTGGATCCGCGGCGACGGCACCTTCGACCAGACCGCGAAGGCGACCGTCGACGGCGCCGTGCGCTGGTCGGGCGCCCGCTTCCGCGTCTGGGTCTCCGGGAGTCGCAGGATCGTCAGGGGCAACGGGCTGCCGGTCGGCGAGACCACCGGCGAATTCCCGATCCGCTCCTCCGACGACGCCTACCGATACGACCGCAACCCCAACTCGATCCGCTCGCAGGGCGTCTTCTACTCGCTGCCGCGCCGCCCGCGGCGGGCGGCGAGGCCGAGCTGCCTGTCCGGCGGGCCGATCGGGATCGCCAGGGACGGAGTGGCGATCTTCGATGCCCTCGATGCCCTCGATCGCGACGCCGTCGCCCACGAGGTGCAGGACTCCTGCGACGGCCATCCCCAACAGCGGGGCCTCTACCACTACCACTCGATCCCGTCCTGCCTGACGGCGGGAGAATCGAAGCGCCGGCCCTCCGGCCTGATCGGCTGGGCGCTCGACGGCTACCCGATCTACGGCCCGCGCGGGCATCGCGGCAGGCTGCTGACCAACGCCGATCTCGACGCCTGCCATGGGACCACGAGCCGGGTGCGCTTCGGCGGTCGGTGGCGGCGCATCTACCACTACGTGGCGACCCTCGAGTACCCCTACACTCTGGGTTGCTTCCGGGGCACCCCGCGGTCCTCCCGCTGAGCTGTCGCATCGGACCGGGAGGTGTTGAGGGGCAGTCGAGTCCGGTCGATACTGACGAGGGATGACGTCCGCTTCGCCACGCGCCCGCCGCCTCGCCACCCTCGCGGCGGCGGCCCTGGCGCTGGCCTGCGGGGCCCCGTCGTCGGCGACCGCTCTCCAGCGCCCCGAACCGCGGAGCCTCCCCTCGGAGGGGCCGGGCAGCCCGCTGCGGATCGGTGGCCGGCTCGTGGTCGAAGTCAGGTTCCGGCGCGGCGCGCTCGCCGCGCGCGACGACCTGCGCCGGGCCGGCGGGCGGGTGCTCGATGCCAGTCGCCGCCAGCAGGCGGTCACGGTCGCGGCGCGGCCAGGCCGGCTGCGGGCGCTCGCCGCGGTCCCCGGGGCCGAGGCCGCGAGCCCTGTGCTGACGCCGGTCATCTCAGCGACCTGCGGATCGGTGATCTCCGAAGGCGACTCCGACCTCGGCGCCGCCCGGCGCGCGGGCGGACTTCGGCGTCGACGGCAGCGGGGTCACCGTCGGCATCCTCTCCGACTCCTTCGACCGCGACTCCACCGCCCCGACCCACGCCGCCCAGGACGTCGCCAGCGGCGATCTGCCCGGGCCCGGCAACCCCTGCGGGCGCCCGGCGCCTGTCGGCCTGATCGCCGATCCCTACGGCGACTCGCCACAGGACGAACCGACGGACGAGGGCAGGGGCATGGCGCAGATCGTCCACGACCTCGCGCCCGGCGCCGGCCTCTCCTTCGCCACCGCCTTCCTCGGCGAAGCGTCGTTCGCGAGCAACATCCGCGGCCTGGCGGCTGCCGGTGCCTCGGTGATCGCCGACGACGTCGCCTACCTCGAAGAGCCGTTCTTCCAGGACGGCCCGGTCGCGAGGGCGATCGACGAAGTCGTCGCCGGCGGCGCCTCCTACTTCACGGCGGCGGGCAACGACAACCTCTTCGAAGAAGCGCCGGTCGGCAGCAATTCGTTCAACGGCAACGAGATCTCGTCCTGGGAAGCGCCGGAATTCCGCGACGCCACGGGCGCCGGCTGCCCGGCGCAGCTGAACGCCGCGCTGCCCTACGAAGTCGAAAACTGCCTGGACTTCGACCCGAGCGAAGCGACGGAGGACAACACCTTCGGGATCACGGTGAGCCCTGAATCGACCCTCCTCGTCGACCTCCAGTGGGCGGAACCCTGGGACGGGGTGGAGGCCGACCTAGACGCCTACCTGCTCGACGAATCTGGCAAACCAATTGTCAGAGAAGTGGAAGGAAAAGAAATCGTGGTGGGCAGCACCCAGGACAACGTCAGCGGAACGAAACGGCCGGTCGAGATCGTCAGCTGGAAAAACGAATCCTCCGAAGCGAGGACGGTGCAGCTGGTCGTCAACCGCTGCTTCAGCAGCGAAGAAGAGATGGAAGAAGAAGCGGGCTGCAACCCGTTCGCCGACCCGACGAGGAAGCCGCGCCTGAAGCTGATCCTGGTCCAGAACGGGGCCGGGGTGGCGGCCACCGAGTATCCGCAGTCGGCGGGCGGCGACGTGGTCGGCCCGGCGATCTACGGGCATGCCGGCGCCGCGGCCGCGGTCTCGGTCGGCGCCGTGCACGCCGGCGTCACCGACAGCCCCGAGCCCTACACGTCACGGGGCCCTGTCACCCACTACTTCGGCCCGGTTCGAGCCGGCTCGCCGGCGCCGCCGCTGACAGAGGCGATCCCCAAGCCCGACGTCGCGGCGACCGACTGCGGGCGCACCACGTTCTTCTACACCGAAGTGAGCGGCAGCTACTTCTTCTGCGGGACCTCGGCCGCCGCGCCGCACGCCGCCGCGGTCGCCGCCCTCGCCCGCCAGGCGAATCCCTCGCTCACCCCGGCCCAGATCCAGTCCGGCCTGGCGCTGACGGCCAGGCCCGTCGGCGCCTTCGGGCCCGACGCGGTCGGTGGCGGCCTCCTCGACGCCCACCGCATGCTCGAGGACTTGACCCTTCCCCCACGGGTCACGATCGTCGACCGGCCGCCGCCGCTGGGCAACGACCCGCGCCCGAGCGTCTCCTTCACCGCCAGCCGCCCCGTGTCCTTTGCCTGCTCCGTCGACGGAGCCGCGCCGGTGCCCTGCTCTTCGCCCTTCACGCCAGCCGCCAGGCTCGCCGACGGCAGCCATGTCTTCACGGTCGAGGGCCGGGATCTGGCGGGCAGGGTCGGCGTCGGCGAACCGGTCTCCTTCGCGATCGACACCGTCGCGCCCCGCACCCGCTTCCGCCACCGCCCGCGCAGGAAGGTGCGGACCAGGCGGCGTCGGGCCCGGGCCGTGTTCGTGCTCGCCTCCAACGAGCCGGGCTCGAGGTTCACCTGCAGGGTGGACCGCGGGCCGGGAGCGCTCCTGCGGGCGGCGCTTCGCCAGGCGCTACCGGCCGGGAGCCCACGTGGTTGCGGCGAGGGCGATCGACCGTGCGGGCAACGTCGACCGCTCGCCGGCCCGGTTCCGCTTCAGGGTGGTGCGGCGGGCCCACCATCACGTCCGCCGCTCACATTCCCGCCGCGCCCCCTGACTGGCGCCGCACGATCCTGTGCCCGGCGAGCAGCAGCGCCAGCAGCGCGGCCGCGGTGCCCAGCACCAGCGGGTCGGTCAGCGAGAGGCCCTCGAGGCGCGTGCCGAAGTAGACCGCCAGCGCGGTGATCGGCAGGTAGCCGACAGCGGTCGTCCAGGCGAACCGCCAGGGTCGCACGTGAGCGGCCCCGGCGGCATAGCAGACCAGGCTGAAGGGGACGATCGGGATCAGCCGCACGCCGAGCAGCAGCGTCACCCCGCCTCGCTCGATCAGCTCCTCGGTGCGATCGAAGCGGGCGCCTCCCAGCCAGCGCTCGAGCAGGGGCCGCGCGACCCCGCGGCCGATCGAGTAGCAGAGGAATGCGGAGGCCAGCCAGCCGGCCATCACCAGCGCCAGCCCCGGCAGGAAGCCGTAGACGAACCCGGCGGCGGCGTCGACTATCTCCGCCGGGTAGAAGACGAACGAGTGGATCACGGCCAGGGCGAAGATCAGCACCGGGCCCGCCAGGCCGAGCCCGTCGACCTCTTCGCGCACCTGAGCCGAGTCGCCCTGCAGCGCCGCGTCGAAGGCGGCACGCAGATCGGGCACGGCGAGCACCAGCGCCGCGAGCAACGCGATCCCGGCGATCGTGATCCCGATCTCGGCCAGCGGAGGCCGCCAGGGGCGCTCCCCCGGGGCCGGCCCGCCCGGCTGCCCGCTCACCCGCGCAGCCGCTCCGCCAGCCCCGAGTGCCGGCGGCCGCCGTCGTCGCGCCGCGCCGCGCCCTCCAGCGTCGTCCGGTCACCGACCACGACGCAGGCGTCGCGCGCCCGGGTGATCGCTGTATAGAGAAGCGGACGGGTCAGCATCCGGGTGTGCGAGCGGTGGCAGACGGCGACCACCACCGGCACCTCACAGCCCTGTGCCTTGTGCACCGAGATCGCGTAGGCGAGCCGCAGGGTGGCCGTCTCGCCGTAGGGGATCGCCAGCGCCTCGCCGTCGTCGGTGTCGACGAGGATCTCCTCCTCGTCGGGATCGTCCTCGCGGAGGAACACGATCGAGCCGTTCATCAGCCCCAGCTCGTGCGAGTTGCGGGTCTGGATCAGCCGGTCGCCGATCCGGAAGCGCCCCCCGAGAGCCTCCTCGCCATCCGGATTGAGCCGCTCGCGCAGGCGCTGGTTGAGGGCGTCGATCCCGACCGCCCCCCGGTACATCGGTGCCAGCACCTGGACCTCGCGCACGGGATCGACGGCGAAGCGCCCCGGCACCCGCTCGGCGACGAGCTGGACCACCGTGTCGAGGGCGCGCTCGGCCACCGGCCGCTCGACGAAGAAGAAGTCGTGGTCCTGCCCCGGCGCAGGCTCCAGGTGGGGGGGCCGGCCGCCGTTGATCTCGTGCGCCGCGGTGGTGATCATCGACCGCGCCGCCTGGCGGAAGACCTGGCTGAGCCTGACGACCGGCACCGTCCCGGAGGCGATCAGGTCGTCGAAGGGCTTGCCGGCCCCGATCGGCGGCAGCTGGTCGGCGTCGCCGACGAAGACGACGTGGGTCGACTCGGCCAGGCCCTCCAGCAGGACCAGCATCAGGCGCTGGTTGAGCATCGAGGACTCGTCGACGACGACCAGGTCCGCCGGGTGGGGGTGCCCTGGGCCGAAGGCCGGCTCGCGGCCGGGCATCCACTCGAGCATCCGGTGGATGGTCTGCGCGGGCCGGCCGGTCGCCTCCTCCAGCCGCCTCGCCGCCCTGCCGGTCGGCGCGCAGAGAGCCACCCTGAGGTCGGCGCGCGAAGCCTCCGCGACGATCGCCCGGGTGCAGACGGTCTTGCCCACGCCCGGGCCGCCGGTGAGGACGGAGACGCGCGCCGCGAAGGCGCCTCTGACCGCCGCCCACTGCTCGTCGGTGAGGTCGTCCTCAGGAGCCGGGCCGGGCTCGTGCTCGAGGTGGGGCGGCCCGGACGCCCGTGCGCGCAGCGTCTCGGCCAGCGCCAGCTCCCATTCGTGGGCGCGCTCGCGGTAGGCGCGCCCGTCGTCCTCGAGCAGCCCCGGCGCGGTGGCGAGCGCCTCGGGGTCGGGGGCGGCGCCGATCAGCTTCGCGGTCCTCGCCGCCAGCTCCGCCGCGGGCAGATGGGTGTGGCCCTGCTGCTCGGCTTCGGCGAGCGCGTGCAGGGCCGCGGCCTGGGCGCGGCGCGGCGACTCGGGCGGCACGTCGGCGGCGAGGGCGATCCGGTCGGCCCGCGCGAAGCCGACGCCGTCGACCTCGGTGAGCCTGTAGGGGTCCTCGTGCAGGATCCTGGTTGCGGCGTCGCCGAAGCGGTCGTGGACCGGCGGACGCCAGGTGGGCGAGGCCGTGGGGGGCGAGCTGGACGTGGAGGTCGCGCACCGCGCGCGAGGCCTGCCAGGAGGAGGCGGCCGCCGCCGCCTGCCTGCCGCTGACCCCGCGCAGCGAGCCGAAGACGCCGACCGGGTCGGCGGCGATCGCGGTCAGCACGGAGTCGCCGTGCTCCTCGACGCAGGCGCTCGGCCCGGGCCGGGCCTATGTGCCGCAGCGAGGTCAGGTAGGCGATCCGTCCGGCGCGGTCGGTCGGGTCGAGCGGCAGCGCCCCACGTGCGCGCAGCTGGCGCCCGTATCGGGAATGCGTCTGCCACTCGCCGGTCACCTCGGCGCGGTCGCCGGGGCCGAGATGGGCGACCGGACCGACCAGGGCGAAGCCCTCGCGGCTCTCGGCGTCCTCCACCTCGAGCACGGCGTAGCCGTCCTCCTCGGCGCTGAAGATCACGTCGATCACCTCGACCGTCGCCGCGTACTCGGCCTCCTCGGCCTCGAACAGTGTCGCCGTGCCGCTCACCCTTCAAAGCTAGCCCCCGCCGAGGCGGCATCCTCCCCCCGGCGCCCGCAATTTCCGCGAAAGCGCCTACGATCGCCTCGATGCCCTCCGCCGGGCTCTGCGACAGCTGCCGTCACCAGACGCTGGTGCCGAACACGCGCGGCTCGGTCTTCTCCCTCTGCCGCCGCTCGCGCACCGACCGCGCCTATCCGCGCTACCCGCGGATCCCCGTCTCCGCCTGCCCCGGGCACGAGCCGCGCGCGCGGGGCGGGGCGGAGGGGCGGACCGCCTCCGGCGATTAGCCGCTCGCGGCCAGCGGGTCGGGGTTGCCGAGCTTGGTCACCTCAGGCGGCTCGTAGGCGCCGTCGACGACGCTGCCGATGATCAGCATCCGGATCCCGTCCTCGCCCGGCCACACCTTGCGGCTGACGCCCGGGCCGACCCGCGCCAGGTGCTCGGTGTCGAGCGGGAACCGCTCGCCCTCGATCTCGATCTCGCCGCTCCCGCGGAGGGCGAGGTAGACCTCCTCCTGGCCGTCCTCGGAGTGATCGTGCTCGGGATAGCCCTCGTACCCGGCTGGCATGTCGATGATCGCCATCCCGAACGACTCCACGCCGAGCTCTGCCCGCGCCCGCTTGAACGCGCCGCCGTAGACGGCCTCCATCTCGTCGATCCTCTTCACCGCGTAGCCGCCCATCGATCCTCCTCGAGCTCTGGTTTTCCGCTCTCCGGGCCCGGGCGATCCTAGTCGATATGCACGAACGTTCGTACTCTTCGGTAAGCTGCGCTCGGGATGGCCGGTGTCGCCGAGACGCGCGAGCGGGCGGCCGCGGGCGGCCGCGGCGCGCGTCACCCGTGCCGCGATCCTCGACCGGGCGGTGGACCTCGCCTCCGTCGAGGGCCTCGAGGCGCTGACCATCGGCCGCCTCGCGGCCGAGCTCGGGCTGAGCAAGAGCGGCCTCTTCCGCGCACTTCGGCTCCAAGCAGGACCTGCAGCTGGCCGTCGTCGAGGCTGCCGCCGGATCGCTTCCGCGAGGCCGTCATCGAGCCGGCCGCGGGGCGCCGGAGGGAGCTCCGAGGCTGCGGGCGATGGCCGCCGCCTACGTCGCCGACCTCGACTCCGAGGCCCTATCCCGGGCGGCTGCTTCTGGGGCGCGGTGTCCGCCGAGTACGACGACCGGCCGGGCCCGGTGCGCGACGCGATCGCCGCCGCTCTCGACGCCTGGCTGGGTGAGCTCGAGCGCCAGGCCGCGCATCGCCGGCGCCGAGCGAGCCGCGCGCGGCTCGCCTTCGAGCTCTACGCCCTGGTGATGGGCGCCAACTCGCGCTTCCGCCTCGTGCGGCGACCGGCCGTCTTCGGCTATGCCCGCGACTCGGTCGAGGCGCTGCTCGGGGGGCTGCCGGGTTGACCGCTGCCGCCGGCCCACAGCCCGCCGCGGACTTCGTGCGCCGCTTCGAGCGCTTCTGGTCGACCCGCTCGCTCGAGCTGCTCGACGACCTCTTCGTCGCCGACGCCAGGATGGAGGCGCCGATGACCCCGACCACCCGCACCCTGGCCGAGGGAAAGCGCGCCTTCGCGGCGATCTTCGAGCTGATCCCCGACCTCGGCACCGAGGTGCACGCATGGGGCCCGACCGAGGACGGGGTGCTGATCGACTTCACCGCGAGCGGCACCGCCGCCGGCACCCCGGTCTCCTGGCGGGCGGTGGACCGCTTCGTCGTCGGCGAGGACGGGCTCGCCACCGAGCGGGTCTCCTTCTTCGACCCGCTGCCACTGGTGCTCGCCCTGCTCCGCCACCCGCGCTCCTGGCCCGTCTTCCTCCGCAGCAGGCGGCGGGGCGGGCGGAGGGCGCGATGATCCAGCCTGCGATCGGGTATCGGCAGGCAAACGAGATGTCCCGAGAAAGGAGGAGTCGGATGGAACTGGCGATCGGGCTGCCGAACGCGGTGCCGGGGACGACCGGGGCCCAGCTGACCGAGTGGGCGAGGCGCGCCGAGGCGACGGGGCTTCTCCAGCCTCGGCACGATCGATCGGATCGTCTACGAGAACCACGAGCCGCTCACGGCGCTCGCCGCCGCCGCGGCCGTCACCGAGCGGATCGGGCTCAGCACCTCGGTCCTGCTCGGCCCGCTGCGCCCGAACGCCACCGAGCTCGCGAAGCGGGCCCTCAGCCTCAACGCGCTCTCGGAGGGCGCTTCACGCTCGGGATCGGAATCGGCGGGCGCGAGGACGACTACGCGGCGAGCGGCATCGAGATGGCAGGCCGCGGCGCGGCGCCTCGACGCGATGCTCGAGCGGATGCGCGAGGTCTGGGAGGGCGGTCGGGCGTCGGCCCGTCGCGCGCGGGCGCGCCCGGCCTGCTCGTCGGCGGCGGGGTCGAGGCCTCCTTCGAGCGGGCGGCCCGCTTCGGCGAGGGCTGGATCGCGGGCGGCTCCGGCCCGCGAGGTCTTCGCCGACGCGGCCGTGAAGGTGCAGCGCCGCCTGGGCCGAGGCGGGCCGCGAGGGCAAGCCGCGCCTCGCCGGCCTCGCCTACTTCTCGCTCGGGCCCGACGGCGAGTCGAGGCCGCGGGCCCTACCTCGGCGACTACTACGCCTGGCTCGGCGAGGAGGTCGCCGAGATGATCGCGGGCAGCGCGGCCACCGACGCCGAGACGCTGGAGCCGGTATCGGGCCGCCTACGAGGAGGCGGGCTGCGACGAGCTCTTCATGTTCCCCGCCTCCGCCGAGCCCGGGCAGGTCGACCTGCTCGCCGACGCCGCGGGCCTCTGATGTGAGAGGCTGGTTGCGTGGCTGAGGAGAGGATCGTCCGCGGAGCTCAGGATCCGGTCAAGGTGCGCAACCCCTGGGCGGTCGCGCTGCTGCCGTTCGTCACGCTCGGGATCTACCACCTCGTCTGGTGGTACCGGATCAACCGCGAGCTGCGCGACTACGGCTACGCCAAGGAACAGGACCTGGGCCAGAACCCGACCAACTCCCTGTTCGCGCTGTTCCCCGGCGGCCTGATCATCGTCCCGGCCCTGATCACCTACTGGAACGGGTTCAAGCGCGTGCAGCTGGCCTCGAAGCTGGCCGGCAAGGAGCAGGCGAACGGCTGGATCGCGCTGATCCTCTACCTGCTGTTGGCGCCGGCCCTCTGGGCCTACATCCAGGTCTCGCTGAACGAGATCTGGGAGCAGGACGCGGAACCGCTGCCGGCGGGCGACGATCCGGCTTAGCGGCCTAGCTCCCCGCCAGGATCCCCCGCCGGCCCCGCCGGCAGACGATCGGCCGGGCCCTGCCGGCGCGCAGGCGACAGGAGAAGCCGCCGACGCGGGCGCTCCCGGGCGCCGAGAGCTCGCCTGCGCGCGCCGCCGCGCGACGCGCCGGCCCCTGCGGCAACCGACCCGGTGGGTCCGGAGCGAGGCGTCGCAACGCTTCCAGTAGGGCCTCGACGGCGGACCGGGCGCCGGCTCCGTGGGCGGCCCCGGGTCGACCGACTCCGGCGGCCGCGGTCGGCGCCGGGCCTGCGCTTTCCTGGCCCCCGCCTCCGGGTGCCCCGTCGCCGTCCCCTTCCGTTTCCTCGGGAGGCGCCGCTTCCTCTTCGGGCGGGTCCACTTCTTCGGCGGCGGTCCGGTAGCGCACCTGCGACGAGGTCGCGTAGTCGAAGCAGATGATCCCTGGTTCTTCGGAGTGGCCGTTGCTGAGGTTGACGTGGACCGTGTAGGTGACGCCCGGGTCGGGAAGAGGTGCGAGCCGGTCGAGTCCGACCATTCCGTCGAAGACGTAGTCCTCGGAGGTCCCGTCGCCGAAGTCGACGTAGACGTCCCAGGTGCAGCTGGCCAACTTCTGGATGTCGGGTCCGGGTTCGTGGCGAGCGGTGGAACGTGGAGCGTGTATTCGCCGCTGGAGTCGGTGCAGTATTCGACGGGGCAGGGCGGCGTCGCGCCCGGCGCTCGGCGCCGAGAGGGCCAGCGCAGAGGCGATCGCTGCCGCGCCGCAGAGGATTGCCGCACGCGAAAACACCCGTGTACACGGTAGGACCGCTCCCCTTCGCGAGTCAATCGGGCCCTACACTCGCCGCATGGACAGCAGCGCTCGCACGCAGACGCTCGCCGAGGCGGGGGAGCCCGGCTACCGCGCCGCCCAGGTCTGGGAGTGGGTGGCCCGCGGCGCTCGCTCCTATGAGGAGATGACCAACCTGCCGCTGGCGCTGCGCGAGCGGCTCGCGCGGTCGCGTCCCGCTCACCGACCCTGACGGTGGAGGCCGAGGCGAAGCTCCGACGACGGCACCGTCAAGGCGCTCTTCCACACCGCCGACGGGCGGCCGGTCGAGGCGGTGCTGATGAGCTACCGGGACGGGCGCCGCTCCGTCTGCCTCTCCTCGCAGTCCGGCTGCCCGCTGACCTGCACCTTCTGCGCCACCGGGCAGATGCGCTTCGGCCGCAACCTGAGCGCCGACGAGATCCTCGACCAGGCGCTCCACTTCCGCCGCATCGAGGCGATCGACCACGTCGTCTTCATGGGCATGGGGGAGCCGACGATGAACATCGACGCCGTTCTCGAGGCCTGCGAGCGCGCTCCCGGACCTCGGCGTCACCCACCGGCGCACGGCGATCTCCACCGTCGGCTGGGTCCCGGGGATCGACCGGCTCGCCGAGTGCGAGATGCCGATCGGCCTCGCCCTCTCCCTGCACGCCCCCAACGACGGCCTGCGCTCGCAGCTGATGCCCGTCAACGACCGCTACCCCCTTGCCGAGGTGCTCGCCGCATGCGATCGCTACCGGGCCCGTCGCCGGCGCAGGGTCTTCGTCGAGTACGTGATGCTCGACGGGGTCAACGACCTGCCCGAGCACGCCCGCCAGCTCGCCGCGCTGCTCGACCCCCGCGCCTACAAGGTCAACCTGATCCCCTACAACCCGACCGGCGCCTACGACGGCTCCCCCCCGGAGCGGATCGACCGCTTCCGCGAGATCCTCGCCGAGAGCGGCCTGACCGCGACGGTCCGCCTCACCCGCGGCCGTGACATCGACGCCGCCTGCGGCCAGTTCGCCGCCGTCGAGCGTCGGAGTCCCGCCTGGCCGGTCAGCCAACTAGGATTCAGCTGCGATGGCGACCGAGACAGAGCCCAGGCCGGCGCCCCGGCTGCCGCCGGTCGCGAAGCCGCCGCAGATGTCGTCGAGCCCGATCCGCCGGGTCGCCGGCGACCTCGCCGTCGAGTGGCGCGGGCGCGGCGCCTATCCGCCGGGGCCGGCGGGCAACACCTTCTCCCGCACCCTGCAGCATCGCCCGCGACCCGCTGCCGATCCTGCTCGGCGCCTACGAAGAATTCGGGCCGATCTTCACCCTGCGCCTGCTGCACACCAAGGTCGTCTTCATGCTCGGGCCCGAGGCCAACCACTTACGTCACGGTCTCCCATCCGGAGAACTTCCACTGGCGGGAGTCGAGCTTCGGCGACCTGATCCCGCTGCTCGGCGACGGCCTGCTGACGATCGACGACGACTACCACGACCACGCTCGGGCGACGATGATGCCCGCCTTCCACCGGGAGCAGGTCGCCGCCTCGGTCGAGGCGATGATCGAGGAGGCGACGCCGGCGATCGAGACGCTGCGCGACGGGCGAGGTCGTCGACGTCTACGCAGTGGATGCGGCGCTTGGCGATGCGGATCGCGATGCGCGCCCTGCTCGGCCTCGATCCCGACGAGGCCGGGCCGCGGGGCCGCCGCCGCCGAGCATTTCGAGCGGGCGCTCGAGTTCTACGGGATCGACTTCGCCCTGCGCTTCCTGCGCGGCCCGGGCTCGCCCTGGCGGAAGATGCTCGCCTCGAGCGAAGGTCCTCGACGAGATCGTCTTCTCCGAGATCGCCCACCGCCGGCAGACGCCCGGACCCGGGCCGGCTCGACGTGCTCAGCCTCCTGCTCGACGTCCGTGACGAGGCCGGCGAGCGGTTCTCCGACCGCGAGGTCCGGGACCAGCTGATGACCCTGATGTTCGCCGGCCACGACACCTCGACCTCGACCCTGACCTTCATGATGTACGAGCTCGCGCGGCGCCCGGACGTGATCGAGAAGCTCCAGGAGGAGCAGGACGCGTGCTCGGCGGGAAGATGCCCGACATCGAGCAGCTCGAGCGCGAGCATGCCCTACCTCGACCAGGTTCTCGACGAGGTCCTGCGGCTCTACCCGCCTGCCTGGATCGGGCCGCGGCGCGCCGTGCGCGAGTTCGAGTTCAACGGCCACACCGTGCCCCGAAGGGGCCTACCTGAACTACTGCTCGTGGGCGAGCCACCGGATCCCCGAGTTCTTCCCCGAGCCCGAGGCCTTCCGGCCCGAGCGCTTCGAGAAGGAGCGCAAGGCGGCGCTGCCCCGCGGCGCCTACGTCCCCTTCGGCGGCGGCAAGCGGATCTGCATCGGCAAGCGCTTCGGCCAGATCGAGGTGAAGCTGGTCGCGACGATGCTGCTCCAGCAGCTGCGCCTCGACCTGCTGCCGGGCCGCACGATGACCGTCCGCCAGATGCCGACGCTCTCGCCCCGAGGCGGCCTGAAGATGCGGGTCCGCCCCCGGGCGGGGTAGCGCGCCCTCGGCGCCCCGGGCCTACTTGATGAAGAGCATCTCCTCGTACTTCGGCAGCGGCCAGAGGTCGTCGGCGACCAGCTTCTCCAGCCTGTCGGCGACCTCGCGGACGCCGTCCATCGCCGCCAGCTGCTTGTCGCGGGCGTGGATGGCGAGGTCGAGGCCCTCGAGGTCGTCGGGGTAGTCATTCGCCTTCTCCAGCGCGCAGCAGCGCCTCGCCGAGCTCCTCCAGCAGTCGACTTCGGTCTGGCGCCCAGGCCTTCCGCGGCGCCCGGACTCGGCGATCAGCGCCATGTATCGCAGGGCGGCGGGCAGGATCATCGTCTGGGCGATCGAGTGGGTCGTCTCCGCCTCGATGTTGGCCCGGATCGCGTACTGCTCGACCCAGACCTCGTAGCGCGACTCGAGCTCCCGCCTGGAGAGCACGTCGTACTTCTCGAAGGCGGCGACGGTGTCGTCGGAGAGCACTTCCGGCAGTGCCTCGGGGGTCGTGCGCAGGTTCTTCAGGCCGCGCTCCTCGGCCTCCTTGTGCCAGGCCTCGTCGTAGTTGTCGCCGCCGAAGCAGACCTGCTTGTTCTGCGCGTAGGCCTCCTTGACGATCTCGATCACGGCCTTGGAGACGTCGCCGCCGCCCGAGGTCTTCTCCTCGAGCTTGCCGGCGAGCTCGTCGATCGCCTCGGCGACGATCGTGTTGAGGACCGTGTTCGGGAAGGCGAGCGACATGCTCGAGCCCAGCGCCCGGAACTCGAATTTGTTGCCGGTGAAGGCGAACGGCGAGGTCCGATTGCGGTCGCCGCCGTGCATCGGCAGCGCGGGCAGCACCGTGGCCCCCAGCTCCAGGAACGAGGCGGGCGTGCTCGGGTCGCCCTCGCCGCTCTCGATCGCGTCGAAGACCTTCTCCAGCTCCGCCGCCGAGGAAGATCGAGATGATCGCCGGGGGCGCCTCGTTGGCGCCGAGGCGGTGGTCCTGGCCGATGTTGGCGACCGAGGCGCGCAGCAGCCCCTGGTGCTTGTTGACCGCCTGGATCACCGCCGCGCAGAAGAACAGGAAGTGGATGTTGTCGGCCGGCGTGTCGCCCGGGTCGAGCAGGTTCTGGCCGGTGTCGGTCCCCATCGACCAGTTGTTGTGCTTGCCCGAGCCGTTGACGCCGGCGAACGGCTTCTCGTGCAGCAGGCAGACCAGCCCGTAGCGGCGGGCGACGCTTTCCAGCGCCTGCATGATCAGCTGCTGGTGGTCGGAGCCGACGTTGGAGTTCTCGAACACCGGGGCGATCTCGTACTGGGCCGGCGCCACCTCGTTGTGGCGGGTCTTCACCGGGATCCCCAGCTTCCGCATCTCCAGCTCGGCCTCCATCATGCAGGCGAGCACCCGCTCGGGGATCGAGCCGAAGTAGTGGTCGTCGAGCTCGTGGCCCTTCGGCGGCTTGGCGCCGAACAGGGTGCGGCCGGTGGCGATCAGGTCGGGGCGCTCGAAGTAGTACTGCTCGTCGATCAGGAAGTACTCCTGCTCGGGGCCGACGGTGGTGAAGACGCGCTGGCTCTCGTCGTCGCCGAGCAGGCGCAGCGCCTTGATCGCCGAGCGCGAGAGGGCGTCCATCGAGCGCAGCAGCGGGATCTTGGCGTCGAGCGCCTCGCCCGTCCACGACGCGAACGCGGTCGGGATGCAGAGCAGGGCGCCGTTCGGGTTCTCGAGGATGAAGGCGGGCGAGGTGGGGTCCCAGGCGGTGTAGCCGCGGGCCTCGAAGGTGGCCCGCACGCCGCCGGTCGGGAAGGACGAGGCGTCGGGCTCGCCCTGGATCAGCTCCTTGCCGGAGAAGCCGGCGAGCGACGTCCCCTCCGCCCCGGGCTCGAAGAAGGAGTCGTGCTTCTCCGCGGTCGATCCGGTGAGCGGCTGGAACATGTGCGTGTAGTGGGTAGCGCCCTTCTCCAGCGCCCACTCCTTCATCGCCTCCGCGACCGCGTCGGCGAGCGTCGGGTCGAGCGCCTCGCCGCCGGCGAGGGTCGCCTGCAGGCGCTCGAATACGTCGGCGGGCAGGCGCTCGCGCTGCACGGCCACCGAGAAGACGTTGGCGGCGAACGCTTCGTTCTCGGGCAGGGTCAGGTCGAGCGTGCCCAGTGCCTCCCCGTTGGAGCTCCACTGCGCTGCGGTGACGTTCTGCTGGCGGATCCGGCTCATCTGTATCTCAGTCCCTCGCTTCTCTTGCCCGCGGGCGGATTCGGTTGGCGTCGACTCCCATGGGGGAGCCAGAGCAGCCTAATGGCAGATCGCCGCAGATGCCTTTGTACCGCCGTACAAGGTTCTCCGGCGCGGCTTGTCCGCGAGGCTGACGCTCAGTGGGCCGCGATCAGCGGCACCGCCCGCAGCAGCCCGAGCGGGTGCCGGAGACGGAAGCCGTGCCCGGAGCGCATCCGTTCGCTCCAGCCCGGCCCGGTGCGGTCGCCGTCGTCGGTCATCGAGGTGTCCCAGCGCAGCCCGGCGATCACCGCGAAGGCGTGCCGCCTGTTTGCGTAGATCCGCACCCAGGAGCCCGCTCCGGCGCCGCCCCATCGCGCCAGGCCGGTCGAGTCGAGCGGGCCGTCGAGCAGGCCACCGGCGTGCAGGACGTAGCTGACCGAGCCCGAGCAGTCATAGCCCCGCGAGTTCCAGTGCCGATGGCCGCCGCCCCAGCGGTAGGGGCGGTGGCGAATGTGGTTGGCGGCGGCGATCATCGCCCTCACCGCCGGCGGCGCCGAGGGCGGCGCGATCGCGCGCCCGCCGGGGGTCAGCTGCGCCTGCGGCACCGGCGCCGCGATGCCGCTCGCCGGCCAGGCCGAGCAGAGGGCGGCCGCCGCCGCCAGCGCCGTCACCGCCCTCTTCGGTCCCCTGCCCATGAGGGAGCTGCATCGACACCGGCCCGCGGCCCCTTGAGCGCTCGGCGCAACTTCGCTGCCGGGCGCGGGATGGGGAGCCGCGCGGGATGGGGAGCCGCCCGCAGCCGTCGCTCTATAGCCTTGCGCCGCCCACTAACTGGAGGAATCGCGACAAATGTTCGTTTCGAAGGCCGCCGTCGTCGGCGGCGGCACCATGGGGGGCGAGATCGCGCAGGCGATCGCCGCCGCCGACATCCCGGTCGTCGTCAAGGACATCGACCAGAAGTTCGTCGACGCCGCGGTCGAGAAGGCGCGCGCGGTCACCGAGGGCCAGCTCGCCCGCCTGGTCAAGAAGGAGAAGCTGACCCAGGAGCAGGCCGACGCCCGCCTCGCCGAGGTGATGGGCTCGATCACCGGCACCACCTCCTACGAGGAGTTCGGCGACGTCGACTTCGTCGTCGAGGCCGTGCCCGAGAGGATGGAGATCAAGCAGGCGGTGTTCCGCGAGATCGACGCCGCAACCCCGGGCCACGCCGTCCTCGCCTCAAACACCTCCTCGCTCTCGATCACCGAGATCGGGGAAGCGACGCTGCGGGCCGACAAGGTCATCGGCTTTCACTTCTTCTACCCGGCCTCGGTGATGCCCCTGGTCGAGGTGATCGTCGGCGACGATACCTCGCGCGAGACCGCAACCGCCGCCTACAACTTCGCCCAGGCGATCCGCAAGCAGCCGATCGTCTGCGGCGAGGTGCCGGGCTTCGTCGTCAACAAGATCCTGATGGCGACGATCGGCGAGATCTGGCGCGCGCAGGAGCAGCAGGGCCTCTCCCTGAAGGCGATCGACGAGGCGATCGCGGCGGCGAAGGTCGCCCCGATGGGCCCCTTCTTCCTCAGCGACCTGCTGGGGCTCGACACCGTCCTCCATGTCGCCGAGCACCTCAACCAGTCCTATGGCGAGACCTTCTACGTCCACGAGGGGCTGAGGAAGCTCGTCGCCGACGGCAAGCTGGGCGCGAAGAGCGGCGGCGAGGGCTTCTTCTCCGACGGCGAGCAGACGATCCCCGGCGACGCCGAGCCGGACGGCGAGGAGCTGGTCGCGATGTTCACCTGCCGGGCGCTGATCGAGTCCTGCCTGCTGGTCGAGGAGGGCGTCTGCTCGGTGCGGGACATCGACGTCGGGATGATGGCCGGCGCCGGGCTCGACCCGCGCAAAGGCCTGCTGCCCCCGTTCTGGAAAGCCGACGTCGAAGGCCTCGACAAGGTGCTGGAGCGGATCGAGCAGCTCGAGGAGAAGCACGGCGAGCGCTTCGCCCCGCCGGTCACCCTGCGCCGGCTCGTCGCCCAGGGGCGCCTGGGGATGGCCAGCGGCCAGGGCTTCTATCCCTACCCGCAGCCCGACGAGGGCGAGCAGCCGGAGACGGTGAAGCTGGAGACGCGCGGCGACGTCGCGATCGCCTGGCTGGCGAACGCGCCGATGAACGCGATCTCCCCCGACGTGATCCGCGACCTCGGCGCCGTCTGGGAGCGGGTCAAGGGCGATGGCGAGGTGGGGGCGATGGTGGTCGCCTCCAGCGTGCCGATCGTCTTCTCGGCGGGCGCCGACATCAAGGCCTTCACCCAGATGGACGAGCGGGGCGGCGAGGAGCTCCTCCACACGGCCCACTCCCTGCTGCGCGAGCTCGGCACCTCGCGGGTGGCGACGATCGCCGCGGTCAACGCGCTCGCCTACGGCGGCGGCTGCGAGCTGGCGATGGCCTGCGACGTGCGGATCGCCGCCGAGGCGGCGGTCTTCGGCCAGCCGGAGATCAACCTCGGGATCATCCCGGGCTTCGGCGGCACCCAGCGGCTGCCGCGGCTGGTCGGCGAGAACAAGGCGCTGGAGATGAACCTGACCGGCGATGCGATCCTCTCCGAGGAAGCGCTCGAGTTCGGGCTCGTCAACCGGATCGTCCCCGACCACGAGCTGCTCGACACGGCGCTTGTGTGGGGTCGCAAGCTCGCCGGCCAGGCCCCGCTCGCCAAGGAGCAGATCAAGCTCGTCTCGGCGAAGGGCGACCTCGACGAGGGCATCGAGGCCGAGAAGCGCGGCTTCGGCGCCGCCTTCGGCAGCGAGGACGCGAAGGAGGGGATCGCGGCCTTCCTCGGCAAGCGGACCCCGAAGTGGAGCGGCAAATAGGCGGAAGGGCCGAAAACCTCTCCATAGGTCGGGAGATCGGCCCGCCGGCGGAGCGGCTGGCGGAGCTGATCCGCGCCTCCGGACCTGCCGTCGCCCTCACCGGGGCCGGGGTCTCGGTCCCCTCCGGGATCCCGGACTTCCGCACCCCCGGGACGGGGATGTGGGAGAAGGTCGACCCGATGGAGGTCGCCCACATCGACGTCTTCGAGCGCGACCCGGCCCGCTTCTGGTCCTACTACCGGCCGCGCTTCCAGGCGCTCGGCGACAGGCGCCCCAACGCCGCCCACGAGGCGCTGGCCGAGCTCGAGCGGCGCGGCCTGCTCGAGGGCGTGATCACCCAGAACATCGACCGCCTGCACCGGGCGGCGGGGTCGGAGAACGTGGTCGAGGTCCACGGCTCGATCGAGACCTCCTCCTGCTCGCGATGCGCGGCCTCCTACGGGCTCGAGCAGGTCGATGCGCTGTTCGACGAGCGGGGCGTCGCGATCTGCCGGAGCTGCGGCGGGCCGGTCAAGCCGGACGTGATCCTCTTCGGCGAGCTGCTCCCGGAGCGGGCGATGGCGGCCGCCCAGGAGCTGGCCGAGCGGGCCGGGCTGATGATCTGCGTCGGCTCCTCGCTCGCGGTCTTCCCGGTCGCCGGCCTGCCGCGCCTCACCCTGGAGCGCGGCGGGCGGCTGGCGATCGTCACCAAGGGCCCGACCCCCTATGACGGCGAGGCGGAGCTGAAGCTGGACGGCGAGGTCGACGAGGAGCTGGCCGCCGTGCTCGCCGCTCTCGGCTAGCGCCGGCTGCGACCTATCCTCTCTCCGGCATGGCGGCTCCCTCTCCACTCGCGGTCGTCTTCGACAACGACGGGCTGCTGCTGGACACGGAGTCGGTCTGGACCAGGGCCGAGCGCGACCTCTTCGAGCGGCGCGGGCTCGAGTTCACCCCCGCCCACAAGCGCGAGCTGGTCGGCACCTCGGCCGAGATCGCCGGGGGCGTCCTCGAACGGCGCCTCGGCGAGCCGGGGCGCTCGCTCGAGCTGATCGAGGAGCTCAACGCGCTGGTGATCGCCGAGCTCGAGCACGGGGTGGAGGCGATGGTCGGCGCCCGCGAGGTGCTCGGGGCGCTGCGCGAGCGGGGGACGCCGACCGCGCTCGTCTCCAACTCCCCGATCGACTTCGTGCGGCGCTCGCTGGAGATCGTCGCCTTCGAGGACCGCTTCGACGTCGTCGTCAGCGCCCACGAAACCGCGGCGCCGAAGCCTGCGCCAGACCCCTACCTGGAGGCCTGCCGGAGGCTGGGGATCGAGGCCGGGCCCGAGGTCGTTGCGTTGGAGGACTCGCCGACCGGCGTCGCCGCCGCCCGCGCCGCCGGCCTCACCGTGATCGGCATCCCCTCGATCGAGGGGGTGATCCTCGAGGAGGCTCACCACATCGCCGAGTCCCTTCTCGACCGGGTCGTCGCCACGAACCTCGTGCTTTGAGGGGAGAGGACCGGGCACCGCTCCCGCTCGCTATCCCTTCGGGTAGCGCCGCTCGCGGGTAGCGGCACCCGGTCCTCTCCGCTCAGAGCGCGCAGGGAGTTCGAGCGATCCGCCGAGGGCGCGGATCTCTCCGCGGAGCGGGAGGAGCGGGAGCGGTGCCCGACGCACTCCCTCTATCCACCTACCCGCCCCGCAGCACGCGGCGGCGGCGGATCACCCGCTCGCAGAGCTCGATCAGCTCGCGGACGCTCTGGGCGGACTCGGCATCCAGGTCGCCGGCGATTGCCGCATCGGCCGCCCTCGCGCCCTCCTCCCGCCGCGAGCGGAGCGCGGCCATGTCCTCCTCGTGGCCGGGGTCGGCGACGGCGCCCTCGAGCTCGGCCAGCAGGGCGTCGAGCGCCACCCGCAGCTGGAGCGCCGCCTCGCGCAGGCGCCCCGCGTCGAGGTCGGCCCTCGCTCTGAGCAGCAGCGGCTCGCAGGCGTCGATCCGCTCGCGCCCGCCGAGGATCGCGGCGAGGCGCTCCTGAGGGCGCAGCTCCTCCGTCCGCCGGCGGCGTCGCGAGGTGCCGCCGCGGACGTCGACCAGCCGCGCCTCCGCGTGGCGGCCGGCGGCGACCTCCTCGCCGCTGCCGTAGCCGATCCGCACCGCCTCCGCGTCCTCGGGGGCGAGCACCCGCGGGTGGGGGTCGGCGACCGCGACCGCCTGGACGAAGAGCGCCTCGTTGAGCGCCGCGATCCCCCGCTCGGCGGCCTCGTCGGTCGCATCCCCGGAGGAGGTGGTCGAGTCGAGCCAGGCGGCGGCCTCCGCCCGGGTCGCGAATGGCTCGCCGGAGCGCACCGAGGTGACCCGGGTCACCGGCACGCCCGAGAGGTCCCGGCCGGCCTCCGCCGGGGCGGGACGCCGCCGTCGTCGGCGCGCCGGGGGCGCGGCGACGAGCGCCTCGATCACGAGGACGGCCGACTCGCCGCCGTTCCCCTCACGGCATAGGTAGCGGCCCTCGGCGAGCGCCAGCCCGCCGGCGAGGTCGTACTGCGTGAATCCGAAGAGCTGGGTCAGGGGACCCGATTCTGCCCGAAGGGGTCAGTCGCCGCCTTCGACGCCGCCGGAGGCGGCGACCTTCGGCCCCACCGGCTTGCCGGCGGACCGCTTGTCGGGCACCGCGTACTCCGAAGGCCCGGTGGGCACGGACGGGTTGTCGATCTTGCCGAGGCGCCCGATCAGCCTCTGCCACTGGCTCGGCTTCAGCAGCCCTTCGAACTGCTGTCCGCCGCCGAGCGAGTAGAGGGGCCGCCAGCCGATGTGGATGTGGTCGGCGTGGTCGGGCAGCGCGAAGCTCGGCCCGCCGAGTTCCTCCAGCGAGATCAGCTCGTCAGGGGCCATCGTCCCCTGTAGCCGCAGGACTTCCTTGAGCACGGTGTCGGTGATCGAGCCCGGGCCCTGGTGGCCGAGGATCGGGACCCCGTTGACCGCCGCGATGTCGACCGCGTTGCCCGAGCTGTGGTAGGAGACGTTGCCGCTCGAGGTGAGGAACCCGTGCCCGCATTTCAGCGAGGTGATCGTCAGGTCGAAGCCCCTTTCGGCGAGGTACTCGATCGTGGCGAGCACCCGCCGGTCGATCTGCCCGCTGGCGATGTCGCTGCGGCCGCATTCGTAGATGTCGAGGCGGTGGTCGGCGAGGACCCGCTGCTGGAGCGCCTCCTTGGGCAGCAGCAGCACGCCGGCGCTGCCCAGCTTGCGAGCGAAGGGGTTCTTGCCCTTGGCCCTGTAGATCGCCGTCGCCTCGAGCAGTTTCCAGCCATCGAGGATCGGCTTCGGGTCGATCCGCGGCGCGCCCTTGCCTGCGGGGCGGATCGAGAAGTTGATGTGCGGTTCGGCGCCGTCTTCGCCGCCGCCGACGCGGCCGATCACGGTCCCCGCGATCAGCTTCGAGCCGGTCTTGAGCTTGCCCTCGGAGCCGGTGGCGGCCGCCCTGTCGACGTTGCCCCGCGCCTCGCGCTGCGGGCGTCCGTCGTGGCGCCCCGGCAGGGCGAAGAGGCGCGGCCGGATGTTCTCGCTGTCGACCGGCACCCGCTTCTCCTCGCCGCTCGGCATCACCACCTGCCGGTGGTCGTGGACGATCTTGCCCAGCTCCGCGTAGGTGTAGCGGTTGCCGTACGCGTCTTCGAGGACGACGTACCTGCCCAGCCTCTTCGAGTGGCCGGACTTCCTGATCACCCCGTCGTTGACGGCGACGACCGGGGAGCCCTCGGCCGCGAAGATGTTGATCCCGCGACGGGTGGGCGAGGAGGCGATCACGTCGGCGGCATTGCCCATCGCCCGCCGCTCGCTCGGCGTCGCCCGCCTCAGCGCCGCCCGGGCTGAGATGTCGTCGGCGTACCTGGCGTCGGCGGCGACCGGGAAGTGGGCGCCCTCTGTGAGCCCGGTCAGGGAGCCGACCAGGCTGCTCGGCAGCTTGCCGTAGGCGCGGGCGTAGAGCAGCACCTCCTGCGCGTACCAGTCGGCGTGGTTGTAGGAGAGGATCGCGCCGTAGAGGTCCTTGCTGCCGCCGCTCGCCTTCAGGTAGCTGGCGGCCGAGCAGATCGCGTCGACCGGGTTGTAGGGGTCCTTGCGGCCGTCGCCGTTGGCGTCGAGGCCGTAGGTCTTCCAGGTCGAGGGCAGGAACTGCATCCAGCCGACCGCGCCCGCGGTGGAGACGTTGAGGTTGGTGCCGAACCCGGTCTCGATCTTGTTGATCGAGGCGAGCACCTGCCAGGGGATCCCGAACTGCGTTCCGCAGGCCTGGTAGATCGGCAGCAGGAAGGGCGGGATCTCGAACGAGTCGATGACGAAGTTGGGGACGCCGATCGGGGCGGGGCCGAAGGGGGAGACCGTGACGGTCGGGTTCTGCGTCGTCGGCGAGCCGCCGTCGAGGTAGGCCGAGCCGCCGCTCGCCCCGGTGTCCGTCTGGGGCTGCACGCCGGCGGTGGCGCTGGGGGCGGTGATCGCGCCGGCGTCGACCTGGGGGCCGGAGCCGCTGATCGCCTGGTGCCGCGACCGTCCCGGTGGCGTCTTCGGCCTTCCCCGCCGAAAGGCTCGACCCGACCTTGAAGGTTGGCGATTGTTCCGCCGGTTCGCCTTCTTCTCCGGCGGCGGGGGCTTCCGCCGATGGCGTGGAGGCGGGGGGCGTGGACGGCGCCGGTTCCTCGCTGGTGCCGTTCGGGTCTCCGTGGCAGTCGGGGTCGTCGAGGTCGATCGAGCCCGTCGCCGTCGTCGTCGAGCCCGTTGGAGCAGGCCGGGGGGGGCGGGGGTGGCGGGGACGGGGGCGGCGAGGCTCGGGGCGGAGGTCTGCGGACCGGCTCGGCTGCACGGACGCGGGTTCGGCGCCGGCAAGGCCGACGCCCAAGGCCGTCGCAAACGCGAAGCTGGCCAGAGCAATGGTTAGTGCGAGCTTGTTTCTCATCCCAGAGCGCCCCCCCAAGACAGGCCACAGGAAGCTACCCGCTCGGAAGGGGGTCCGCAACGGAATGCGCCGCCCCCCAACAAGGCCTTAATCAAGGTTCCCGCAGGCATGGATAGCGGCAGGATTTCAGCCTGCCGGATGTGCTGGTTAAGCTCCTGTCGATGAGCCTACCGAATTCGACGACCAGGAGAGCCTCAGGGGCGCAGCGAGCACGCGATCGGCGAGCTCGCCCAGGCACTGCTCGACAGCCAGGTGCTCGAGAACGCTCTCGCCGCCGCCTTCGGCGCCCGCGAGAAGGCCGCCGAGGCCCAGCAGGCGGCCCTCGCCGCCCTCAACGTCCCCTCCGCCACCGACCTGCGAGCGGCTCGAACGGCGCCTGCGCTCTTATTCGCAGCGCCTCGAAGGGGTCGAGGACGAGCTCGACCGGGTCGCCCGGGACGTCGGCCGCCTGCGCCGCGACCTTGCGGCGAAAAGCGCCGACCCCGCCGCGGACCGAGAGGCTAAACTAACCCTCAACTTGAGGGTTAGAGTGCTTCCGAGGCGGCGCGTCCGGCGCGTTTCTCGGCCTCCTCGCGACCCTCCGCCTCGAGCTGCTCTCCGACCGGGGCTCTCGACCGCGACGAGCACCGCGGCGGCGGCGATGCCGAGCTCGGCCGCGCGGGCGAGCAGGGCGGCCGTCTGCATGTCCGCCGCGGCCGTGCCGCTGTCGCCGGTCCTCCGGCGGCGGCGAGACGTCGAAGCTGGCGACGCTCCCGGCCTCGGCCCTGCCGCCGAGCGCCTCGCGCAGGCGCTCGGCAGTAGCTCGGGGTCGGGAGCCATCTCCTCGCCCGGCTCCAGCCCGAACGCCGCGGCCGACCCGCCGCGCGGCGATCGCCTCTCGACCAGCAGCAGCTCCCCGGGAGCCAGGCGGTCCCCGTCGCGACGCAGCTTCCGACCCGGACCGCCCGCTGCACGCCGAGCTCGGCGAGGTCGGCGAGCACCAGCGCCGCGCTCGGCCCTCCCATCCCGGTCGACTGGATCGTCAGCTCGCCGCCGGCAAGGGCCGTGCGCCCCGTATAGCCCCAGAGCCCGCGGGCGTGGTTGCTCATCTTCGGCTCCTCGAGCAGCTCCTGGGCAAGCAGCAGCGCCCGGCCGGGGTCGCCGACGAGGACCGCATCGGCGGCGATCGGGGCTGTCGGTCGGAGCCTCGCCGGCATCGGCCGGACCCTATTGGCCCCGGCCCGCAGCGGTGGCGCCGGCTCGGGGCGCCCCTCCCATCGTGCGGGTTCGGGCGCCGCGGATTTGCTCCAGCCGTCTAAACACAGCTCTCGCGGCCGTCCATAACTTGGCTGCCGTTCCCAAACCGCGACCGCCGGGGGTGCTCCGGCGGGCAAGGAGGAAGATTCGATGAAGAAAAAGTTGGGGATGGCCGCACTGCTCACGGCGCTCGCGGCGCTGGTGCTGCCGGCGGCGGCATCGGCCGCATCGCGTCGGCGAAGTGCCGGGGGTGGTCGAGAAAAGGCCTGCGAGCTGACATGGTCTGGGTCGCAGTCGCCTGCGTGCTGGTCTTCCTGATGCAGGCGGGCTTCATGTTCCTGGAGATCGGCTTCTCGCGGCAGAAGAACGCCGGCACCGGCGTGGCAAAGGTCCTCGTCAACTTCGCGATCGTGACCCTCGCCTGGTGGGCGATCGGCTACGGGGTCGCCGAAGGCGGCGGCAACGACTTCTTCGGGACGAGCGGGTTCTTCTTCCACTTCGGCCAGACGGTCGGGCGGGCGAAGAAGCGTTCAGCGTCCCGGCCCAACGCGATGCTGATGCTCTACGGCATGGCCTTCTGCGCGGTCTCGCTGGCGATCGTCTGGGGCACGACGCTCGAGCGGATCAAGTTCGGCGCCTACGTCATCTACGCGATCGTCTTCGGCGCGGTCATCTACCCGCTGGTCGCCCACGCGGTCTGGGGTGGCGGCCTGCTCTCCGACATCGGCGGCAAGCCGGTGATGGACTTCGCCGGCTCCTCGGTCGTCCACCTGACCGGCGCGGTCGGCGCCCTGGCGGCGCTGCTGCTGCTCGGCGCCCGCAAGGGCAAGTACGACGCCAGCGGAACCCGCGGGTGATCCCCGGCCACTCGATGCCGCTGGTCGGCCTCGGCGTGATCATCCTCTGGATCGGCTGGTTCGGGTTCAACGGCGGGCTCGACGTTCGAAACGTCCGGCAGCCTTCTTCGGCGAGGTGATGCTGAATACCCAGCTGGCCGCCGCGGCCGGCGTGATCGGCGCCTCGATCGCGGTCTACCTGAAGAGCCGCTCGCTCGACGTCGGCATGGCCGGCAACGGCGCGATCGCCGGGCTGGTCGGGATCACCGCTCCCTCCGGCTACGTCGAGTACTGGGCGGCGCCGATCATCGGCGTCGTCGCCGGGTTCCTCGTCGTCTTCGCGGTGCTCGCGATCGACAGGCTCCTCGACGACCCGGTCGGCGCCCTCTCCGCGCACGGCCTGGCCGGGATCTGGGGCACCCTCTCGGTCGGGATCTTCGCCTCGCCGCGGCTGGTCCCCGAAGGCGCCGGGCCGGGCATCTGGTACGGGATCTTCGGCGACCAATCGCTCAGCGACTGCCCTCGGCCAGCTGGGCGTGCAGGGGCTGGCGGTCGCTTTCACCTTCGTCGTCGTGTTCGCGATCTCGATTACGACGTTCGCGCTATCAAGTCGACGATCGGGCTCAGGGTCTCCGACGAGGAGGAGGAAGCCGGACTCGACATCAGCTCGCACGGCATGTACGGGTACCCGGAGCAGTTCATCCCGCAGCCGGAGTACTCGACGGGCCTGCCGAGCACGATGGGCGGCGCCGCAGGGCCCCGGTCCCGGCGCCCGCCCAGATGACAGCGACCGAGACGTAGGAGGCCTGGCCGCATGAAAAAGATCGAAGCGTTCATCCGCCACGAGGCGTTCGAGCCGATTCGGACCGAGTTGCTCGACCGGGGGTTCCCCTCCCTGTCGATCATCGAGGCCAAGGGCTCCGGCCGCCAGAAGGGAATCGTCGAGCAGTACCGAGGCTCGACACTGACCGTCAATGTCCGGCCGAAGCTGAAGCTGGAGGTCGTGGTCGAGGACAAAGACAAGTCGCTCGTCGTCGAGACGATCCTCAAGCACGCCCGCACGGGCGAGGTCGGCGACGGCAAGATCTTCGTCCTGCCGGTCGAGGAGGCGATCCGCATCCGCACCGGCGAGGACGGGGAGCCGGTCCTCCAGTCTCATCACGAGGAGGAGATCCCGGCTTAGCCTGAGCCCACGGCCGGCGTGGCCCGCCGGAACCTGTAGAGAGGACGATTGGCCCGAGCGGGGCGGCGAGAGCCGCCCCGCTGGCGTTCCGGCTCGCGCCCGGGCGTCCGCCCGTCCTCCGACCCGATGTCGCAGCTGGCTCCGCATACCGGAGCAAAGTGCGACATCGCCGACACGGCTGGCCGCTGCGAGGTGGGGTAAAGCGCGAACTGTGACCCGTGGCGGGCGAAGAGCGGATCTCCCTGAGCGAGGCCGCGCGCCGCTCCGGGGTCTCGGCGAACACCCTGAAGCGCTGGGCGGAGGAGAAGGTCGTGCCGGTGCGCCGGGGGCGCTGGACCGCCGCCGCCGCCGCCCAGGCCCGGGTGGTCGCACGGATGCGCGAGCGCGGCCACTCGCTGGAGGAGCTGAAGAGGGCGGGCCGCGAGGGCCGGCTCGTCCTTCGGCCTCGCCGAGGACCTCTTCCCGCGGCCGGAGGAGCAGGCCACGCGTCGAGGACGTCGCCGGCGAGACCGGGCTCGAGCCGGAGCTGATCGAGCGCATCCTCGGCCATCCTCGGGACCCCGCTCGGACGCGAGCGGGTGCTCAACCCCGAGGACGTCGAAGCGCTTCGCCACTGCGCCCGGGTGTTCGCCGCCGGCTTCCCGCTGGTCGCCTTCCTGCAGCTGGTCCGGGTCTACGTGCAGTCGCGTGCGGCGCATCGCCGACGCCGAGGTCCGGCTCACCCACCTCTACGTCCACGAGCCGATGATCCGCGACGGCGTCCCGGAGCTGGAGATGGCCGAAGAGATCGGCGAGCCTCGCCGCCGACATCCTGCCGCTCTCGACCCCGCTGACCGAGTACCTGCACACGCGCTATCTGCGCTTCTTCCTCGAGCAGGACGTGGTCGGGCACATGGAGAGCGAGCTGGGCACGACGCCCGCCCACCTCGGCCAGGTGCCGATCGCCCTCTGCTTCATCGACCTGACCGGCTTCACCCGCTACACGGAGGAGGAGGGCGACCTCGAGGCCCTCGACGTGGTCGAGAACTTCGTCGAGACGGTCGAAGCGACGCTGCCGCCCGAGGCGACGATGGTGAAGACGATCGGCGACGAGGTGATGGTCGTCTCGCCCGACCCGGCCGCCGCTCACCGAATGGGCGGTCGAGCTGCTCGCCCGCTTCCCGGAGCGGCCCCGCCCGCGGGTCGGGATCCACTGCGGCGAGGCCGTATATAGAGACGGCGACTACTTCGGCACCCACGTCAACCTCGCGCATCGGGTGGTGAGCCGTGCCCACGCCGGCGAGGTGCTCGCCACCGACCGGGTCGTCGCGGCGATCGAGGTGCAACGAGCGCCTGCGCTGCGACCCGATCGGCGAGGTCTCGCTGAAGGGGTTCCCGGAGCCGATCGAGCTCTACGTGATCACCCCCGCGCCCGTGCCGTGATCGCCCCCGCGCCCGTCGATGAGCCTGCTCGAGCAGGTGCGCGGGGCGGGGCTTCTCCCGCCCGGCCCGCCGCTCGTCGCGATGCTCTCCGGCGGCCGCGACTCGGTCTGCCTGCTCGACCTCGTCGTCCGCGCTGCTCGGCCCCGAGGCCGTCGCCGCCCTGCACGTCAACTATGGCCTGCGGCGACGGAGTCCGACGCCGACGAGCGGCATTGCGCCGCGCTCTGCGCCGCGGCTCGGCGTCGCCGCTCGAGGTGCAGCGGCCGCGCCGTCCCGAGGGCCCGGGCAACCTCCAGTCCTGGGCCCGCGACGCTCGCTATGCCGCCGCGGCCGCGCTTGCCGCTGCGCCGGCGGCGCTGATCGCCACCGGGCACACCGCCGACGACCAGGTCGAGACGATCCTCTACCGGCTCGCCTCCTCGCCCAGCCGTCGGGCGCTGCTCGGCATGCGCCCCCGCGACGGCATCCTCGTCCGCCCGCTGCTCGCGCTTCACCCGCGCGCAGACGACCGCCTACTGCGAGGAGCGCGGCCTTCGCTGGCGCGACGACCCGACCAACGAGGACCCGCCTATCGCCCGCAGCAGCGTCCGCGCCCGGCCTCCTGCCGGCGCTCGCGGAGTCCACCCGGCGGCCGCCCGCAACGTGCTGCGCACGGCCGAGATCCTGCGCGACGAGGCGGAGCTCCTCGACGAGCTGGTCGACGGCGAGCTCGACGGCTCCGGCGGGGCGCCCACGGGCGCGATTCGCGCTCGCCCGCCTGCGGGAGCTGCCGCCGGCGCTGCGCCGCCTCGTCGTCCAGCGGCTCGCCGACCGCGCCGCCGGGCGGCCCGTCGCGGGCGCGGCCCGCCACGCGGAGGAGGTCGCCAGGCTCACCCGGGGCCGCTCGACTCTCGACCTCGGCGGCGGCGTCCGCGCGGCGCTCCGGGCGGGGTGGTCCGCGCCGAGGCTCCGCCGGATCAGGCGCCGGACGGGGCCTGAGGGCCCTCTGGGGCCGCCCGCGGTCGGCCCGCGGCCGACCGTGGTATCTACACTGGCGCTGGTGAACGGGCCGGAGGACATAGGCGAGACCCTCGTCTCGAGCGAGGAACTGCAGCGGCGCGTGGCCGAGCTCGGCGCACAGATCAGCGACGAGTACGAGGGTCGCGACCTCTTCATGATCGGCGTGCTCAAGGGAGCCGTCCTCTTCCTCGCCGACCTGATGAGGCACGTCACCGTGCCCTGCGAGATCGACTTCATGGCCGTCTCCAGCTACGGCTCGCAGACTGACTCCTCGGGCGTCGTGCGCATCCTCAAGGACCTCGACGCACCGATCGAAGGGCGTCACGTGCTGATCGTCGAGGACATCATCGACTCCGGCCTCACCCTCCAGTACCTGATGCGGAACCTCAACGCCCGCAACCCGGCCTCGCTCGAGGTCTGCGCCCTGCTGACCAAGCCGGAGCGGCTGCGCGTCGACCTCTCGCCCCGTTACGTCGGCTTCGAGATACCGAACCGCTTCGCGATCGGCTACGGGCTCGACCACGCGCAGCGCTTCCGCAACCTTCGAGTACGTCGCAGCGTTGAACGACTAGGGCGAAAAACCGCCCTGGTACGCTGAATTTTTGCCCATGAGGCGTTTCTTCAAAGAGCGCGGCATTCCCGATCCTGCTGGTGGTGATCCTGGCCTTCGTCGCATCAGAAGGTGATCACCAGCGACTCGGGCGCGCGTTCGCCCGTCCTACAACCAACTGATCGAGAAGAAAACCGGCCTGATCGCCACCGGCCGGGTCGAAGAAGTGACGTCAACACGAAGGACAACACGCTCGACGTCAAGCAGACGCAACGGCGAAAGCTTCTCGACCGGCTACCCGCCCTACACCGAGCAGAGCCTGATCGACCTGCTCGAACGCAACAAAGTCAAGACGACGTCCACGGCACCGGCGGCAACGGCCTGCTCTCGCTGCTCACCTACATCCTCCCCTTCGTCCTCTTCCTCGCCCTCTGGATCTTCCTCATGAACCAGATGCAGGGCGGCGGCTCGCGGGTGATGAACTTCGGCAAATCGAAAGCCAAGCGGATGTCGGTCGACGCGCCGAAAATCACCTTCCGCGACGTCGCCGGGGTCGACGAGGCCGTCCAGGAGCTGCACGAGATCAAGGAGTTCCTCGAGAACCCGAAGAAATTCCAGAGCGCTCGGCGCCCGCATCCCGAAGGGCGTGCTCCTCTACGGACCGCCGGGCACCGGCAAGACCCTGCTCGCCCGCGCCGTCGCCGGCGAGGCCGGCGTCCCCTTCTTCTCGATCTCCGGCTCGGACTTCGTCGAGATGTTCGTCGGCGTCGGCGCCAGCCGCGTCCGCGACCTCTTCGAGCAGGCCAAGCAGAACTCCCCCTGCATCATCTTCATGGACGAGATCGACGCCGTCGGGCGCCATCGCGGCGCCGGCATGGGCGGCGGCCACGACGAGCGCGAGCAGACCCTGAACCAGCTCCTCGTCGAGATGGACGGCTTCGAGATGAAAGACAACATCATCCTGATCGCCGCCACCAACCGGCCCGACATCCTCGACCCGGCGCTGCTGCGGCCGGGCCGCTTCGACCGCCAGGTCGTCGTCGACCGGCCCGACCGCAAGGGCCGCAAGCAGATCCTCGAGGTCCACACCCGCGGCAAGCCGCTCTCCAAGGTCATCGAGCTCGACACGCTCGCCGGCCAGACGCCCGGGTTCACCGGCGCCGACCTCGCCAACCTGATCAACGAGGCGGCGCTGCTCACCGCTCGCCAGGGCCGCCGCGAAATCTCCATGCAGGAGCTCGAGGAGGGGATCATGCGGGTGATCGCGGGCCCCGAGAAGAAGACCCGCGTGATGTCGGAGAAGGAGCGCCTGATCACCGCCTACCACGAGCTCGGCCACGCGATCGTCGGCCACCTCCTGCCCAACTGCGATCCCGGTCCACAAGATCTCGATCATCAGCCGCGGCCAGGCCCTCGGCTACACGATCTCGCTGCCGGCCGAGGACAAGTTCCTCACCTCGCGCGCCGAGCTCACCGACACGATGGCGATGACCCTCGGCGGCCGCGCCGCCGAGGAGATCGTCTTCGGCGAGATCACCACCGGCGCCTCGAACGACCTCGAGAAGGTGACCGAGACGGCGAAGCAGATGGTCATGCGCTTCGGCATGTCCGAGCGCCTCGGCCCGCGTGTCTTCGGCCACGATCGCGGCCAGCCCTTCCTCGGCCGCGAGTTCTCCTCCGAGCCCGACTACTCCGATGAGATCGCGCGCGAGATCGACGACGAGATCCGCCGCATAGTCGAGGCGGCCCACCAGACCGCCAAGGACCTGCTCAACGACAAGCGCGAGGAGCTCGACAAGATCTCCAGCATCCTGCTCGAACGCGAGACGATCGACTCCGAGCAGTTCGTCGCCCTGCTCGAGGGCGCCTCCGAAGAGGAGGTCTTCGCCGACGAGGAGCCGGAGCCCAGCGAGCAGCCGGCTCCGCAGCCGGAACGGCCGCAGCGCGAGGGCGCCCGGCCGATCCACCGCCCGCGGCCCGGGTACGCGGGCGGCGACGTCAGCTGACGCGGTAGGGGGTGCGGGGCACCCCCTCTCCGGACTCGCGGCACAGCCAATTGGCCGTGCCGCTCTGAGTATCCGCCCGTCGAGGGAGCGCCCAGCGCCCCCTCACGGAAGCTGAGCGGCATCCGGCACGGCTCCCAGGTTGAGACGGCTCCCAGGTTGAGCCTCGCCCGGCACGGCTCCCAGGTTGAGCCGCATCCGGCGCACGCTCCAGCAAGCCGGAGTGCGCCCCGCCGCCCTCGAGCGACCTCCCGCCGATGGGCCGATTCCCGCCGCTATGCGGCGGGAATCGGCCCATCGGCGGGGGCGGTGATACTGAGGGCATGAAAGTGAGGCTGATGGGTGTCGTCAACGTGACGCCGGACTCGTTCTCCGACGGGGGGCTGTTCCTCGAGCCGGAGGCGGCGATCGCGCACGGGGCGCAGCTCGTCGAGGACGGGGCGGACATCCTCGACGTCGGCGGCGAGTCGACCCGGCCCGGGGCGGAGGCGGTCGAGGCCGAGGTCGAGCTGGCGCGGACCGAGCCCGTGGTCTCCGACCTCGCCGCCCTCGGCCACACGGTCTCGATCGACACCTCCAAGCTCGCCGTCGCCGCGGCGGCGCTCGACGCCGGCGCGGCGATCGTCAACGACGTCACCGCGCTGCGCGCCGACCCGGAGATCGGCGCCCTCTGCGCCGAGCACGGCGCCGGCGTCGTGCTCATGCACATGCAGGGCAGCCCCCGCACGATGCAGGACGACCCCACCTACGACGACGTGGTCGACGACGTCAGGGCGTTCCTGGCGGAGCGGATCGAAGCGGCGCTCGCCGCCGGGGTCGACGAGGAGCGGATCTGGGTCGACCCCGGCATCGGCTTCGGCAAGACGCTCGCCCACAACCTCGAGCTGCTGCGGCGGCTGGGGGAGCTGCGCGAGCTCGGCCGGCCGATCGTGATCGGCACCTCGCGCAAGAGCTTCATCGGCAAGGTCGACGGCTCCGACGCGGGCGACCGGATCGGCGGCACGATCGCCTCCTCGATCCTGGCCGCGGCGGAGGGCGCCGACGTCCTGCGCGTCCACGACGTCGCGGAGGTCTCCCAGGCGGCGACCGTCGCAGCGGCGATCCTCGGCGACCGGACGATCGATTCCTAGCTCGGGTGCGCCCCGTCGTCCGGGTGCGTGGGAACTAGGAGCCGGCCACCTGGCCCTTCAGCTCGATCCAGGTCGCCTTCGCCCGGGCGAGCACCTCGCCCTCCTCCGAGTAGATCGCGGAGCCGGCCTCGTACTTGCGCCCCTCGCGCCCGATGCCCCAGCCGATCGCGAGGCAGGTGTCGCCCGGCCGCACGCGCCCCTCGATCTCCGCGGTCAGCCGCCCCAGCACCCAGACCCCGTCGAAGCCGGGGTCGAGGATCGCCGAGATGCCGCCCGGGCAGTCGAGCGCGGCCCAGACGATCTCCGGGGCGACCTCCCCGCCGGCGACGGGCAGCGAGTCGTCGACCTCCCACGGGGCCGCGACCAGGCCCTCGCCGACCGGCCCGGGAGTGATCCCGAGGCCGTCGCCGGGGTCGCGCTCCGGCCCGCAGACGAAGCATCCCGGGAACGGGTGCTGGTGATGCAGCGGCGAGGAGCGCCGCGCGGCGAAGGCCTCCTCCAGCGGCACCGGCTCGGGGACGAGGAGCTCGAGCGGGCCGGCCGGCCGCGCCTCGGCGACGAGGTCGCCGTCCCCGCGCAGGGAAGCCGTTCCCTCCGGCGCCGCCTCCACCTCGAGCGCGCGCTCCAGCGGCGGCGGCAGGCGCAGCGTCACCTCCGCGGAGCCCGCCTCCACGAAGCCGGCCAGCACCCCGCAGACGTAGCCGCCGTTGCCGCTCTGCGGGGGGCCGCGGAACCGTGTCGGGATCGTGACATCCATAGGCTAGGAGTAGATGATGGAGGAACCGCGACAGGAAGGCTCGGAATCGAGCGTCGACGTCGAGCTGCGCGGCCTCTCGATCTACACCCACCACGGGGTCAGCGAGCCCGAGCAGGAGGTCGGCCAGCGGCTCGAGTTCGACGTCACCTTCGACGTCCCCGACTGCGATGCGGTGCTCACCGACCGGATCGAGGACACGGTCGACTACGGCGAGGTCTGCGACATCGTCGCCCTCGCGGCGACCGAGCGCAGCTACCGGACCCTCGAGCGCCTCGCCCAGGTCGTCGGCCAGCGGCTGATGGAGCGCTACGGCTGCGAGTCGGTCCGCGTCCGCGCCGCCAAGCCCGAGCCGCCGCTGCCGCTCGCGATCCAGGAGGTCGCGGTCGAGGTGGTCCAGGAGCGCGTCGAGGAGGCCGAAGAGGAGGAGGCCGAGTAGCCCGTGCGCGTGGGCTACCTCGGCCTCGGCTCCAACGTCGGCGACCGGGCGGGGCACCTGCGGGCCGCGCTCGAGGCGCTGCCGGCTCACGGGGTCGAGGTCGAGGCCGCCTCCTCCGCCTATGAGACCGAGCCGGTCGGCGAGGTCCTCGACCAGCCCGACTTCCTCAATGCGGCTCTGCGGATTCGCACCGCCCTCGGCCCCGAGGAGCTGCTCGATGCTCTGCAAGGAGATCGAGGCGGAGCGCGGGCGCCGTCGCGGCCCGAGGCACGGCCCGCGCCCGCTCGACCTCGACCTGCTCCTGCTCGGCGACCTGGAGCTCTCGACCGAGCGGCTCACGCTTCCCCACCCGGAGGTGACCTCGCGCCGCTTCGTGCTGGTGCCGCTGCTCGAGCTCGACCCGGAGCTGGCGCTTCCCGACGGGACCCGCCTCGCCGACGCCCTCGCCGCCCTCGGCCCCGGCGAACGCGTCGATCGCGCCGGCGGCCTCTGAGCGAGTCGCCCCTAGGGCCTGGCCGCCGCGTCCGCCAGCGGCTCGAGCCATGCCGCCGGCAGCACCGGCGGGCACTCGCCGACGATCGGCGGGTCGACCCGGGCGACCAGCTCGGCCGCCGGCCGGCCCTCGATCGCCGGGCGCAGGTCCCGCAGCGTCATCGCCAGCTTCAGGCTCGGCGCGATCTGGAAGTCGGCGGCGTTCAGCTCGGGGCCGTTCAGCGTCCCCGCCGCGATCATCTCGTCGACCCGCTCCAGCAGCCCGGGCAGCGCCGCCACGTCGGCGCGCACGTTCTCGTCGCTCGCCTCGTTGAAGCGCACGGAGAGGTTGACCAGGGGCGCCGCGGTCTTCACCGTCAGCGAGTTGATCGGCAGCCCGAGCCGGGCGCCCTTCGAGTAGCTCTCCAGGGCCCCCCGCTCCCTGCTCAGCGCCCACCAGACGATCTGGCGGATCGGATGCTGGAGCTCCTCGTCGCCGAAGCGCTCGGCCTCCTCCACGGCGGCGCGCCGCTCGGGGTCGGCGGGGAAGAGCGGCGGGTCGGGCCGCAGCCGGTCGAGCTCGCGGGCGATCGGCCGCGAGCCCTGCACCCTCCGCCCGTCGATCTTCATCGCCGGCACGGTCACGCCCGGGAAGCCGACGGCCCGCAGGACGAGCTTCGAGATCACCGGGAACAGGTCACGGCGCCTGTAGGCGATGCCCTTGTGCTCGAGCATCAGCCGGGCGCCCATCCCGGGTGGGACCCCGGGATCGTGTAGAGCGTCGCCTCCACGCGGCCATCCTAGATAATCGCCGCGTGAGCGCGGAGGGAGCGAAGCGTCCATGTCCGACCATCGGCGAGCGAGCGAGGCAGGAGACCTGATGCTGCTCGCCGTCGACGTCGGCAACACCCAGACCCACCTCGGCGCCTTCGACGGCGAGCGGCTGGTCGAGCACTGGCGCTTCCAGACCCGCTCGGGGGCGACGGGCGACGAGCTGGCCGAGCGGATCGCCGGGCTCTTCGCCCTCTGCGACATGTCCTTCCGGGAGGTCGATGCGCTCTGCGTCTCCTCCGTCGTGCCGCCGCTCGGCACCCAGTTCGAGCAGCTCGCCTCCCGCTACCTGGACGCCTCCTGCCTGACGATCGGCCCCGGGCTGAAGACCGGGCATGCCGATCCGCATCGACAACCCGCTCGAGGTCGGCGCCGACCGACTGGTCAACTCGATCGCCGCCTACGAGCGCTTCGGTGGCGCCTGCATCGTCGTCGACTTCGGCACCGGCATCAACATCGACGTCGTCTCCGCCGACGGCGAGTACCTCGGCGGCGCGATCGGCCCCGGGCTGGAGATCTCGCTGACCGCGCTCATCGACCGCGCCGCGCGGATCGCCCGGATCGACCTCGAACAGCCGAAGGCGGCGATCGGCCGCTCCAGCCGCGCCGCGATCCACTCCGGCTTCGTCTTCGGCTTCGCCGGCCTCATCGACGGCATCGTCCGCCGGATCGAAGAAGAGCTCGCCGAAGCCAGACGTGCTCGCCTCCGGCGGCCTCGCGCTCACTCGTCGTCCCCTTCACCGAGACGATCGACGAGGTCGACGAGATGCTTACCCTGAAGGGCCTGCGCCTGATCCATGAGAGCGCAACGCCTGAACAGCCACCGCTGACCGATCCCCTTCGAGATCGGCGGCGTCCGATCGCCAACCGGGTCCTGCTCGCCCCGCTTGCCGGGATCGGCAACTGGTTCGTGCGCCTGCAGGCAAGCCGGCACGGCGCCGGGCTCGCCGTCTCGGAGATGATCTCGAGCTTCGGCCTGCACCACCGCAACGAGCGCACCCTGCGCGAGCTGATGCGGATCCACCCCGACGAGCATCCGGTCTCCGTGCAGCTCTTCGGCCACGACCCCGAGGTGATGCGCTCCGGCGCCGCGATCGCCGCCGAGGCCGGCGCCGACCTGATCGACATCAACATGGGCTGCCCGGTGCCGCAAGGTGCGCCGCACCGGCGCCGGGGTCGAGCTGCTCGCCGACCCGGACCTCGCGCTGGCGCCTGCCCGGGGCGCGGTCGAGGGCAGCGGCCTGCCGGTCACCGTGAAGCTGCGCTCGGGCCTGCGGGCCGGCGACCGCTCCGGCTTCGAGCTCGCCGTCCGCCTGGCCGAGGAGGCCGGCGTCGCGGCGATCGGCTTCCACCCGCGCCCGGCGGCGGTCAAGCACAAGGGCGTCGCCCGACTACGCGCTGACCCGCGAGCTCGCCGAGCGGCTGGAGGTGCCGGTGATCGTCTCGGGCGGCCTGAAGAGCGCCGAGGCCGCCCGCCGCGCCTACCGCGAGTCCGGCGCCGACGCGGTGATGATCGCCCGCGGCGCGCTCGGCAACCCCTGGGTCTTCGAGGAGCTGACCGGCCGCCGCGAACCGAGCCGCCACCGCGCGAGGAGGTCGCCGCCGAGCTGCTCTGGACGATGGACCGCGCCGAGGAGCACCTCGGCACCGAGCGCGCCGACCAGGTACCTGCGCAAGTTCTACCCCTGGTACGTGGGACCCCTGCGGGGCGCCGGCCGAGGTCGCCGACGAGCTCCAGCGGAGCGCCGGGCTGGCCCGCGCCCGGCAGCTGATCGCCGCCCTCGGCGAGCCCGCCGGCGTCGCCTAGGCGCCTCGCTATAATCCCGCGACTTCCGGCCCAGGTGCGTCGAGGCTAAGGCCATCGCGCCCGGGCGTTTTTGGGTCTAGGGAGCGCGTCTTCCGGCCCTCCATCGAGCAAAAGCGAGGTAGTGCAAATTGAGTCGCCAGGCCGTCATCACCCCGGAAGGGCTCGAGAAGCTCAAAGAGGAGATCGAGCACCTGTCGACCGCCAAACGGCGGGAGGTCGCCGAGCGGATCAAGGAGGCGCGCGATTTCGGCGACATCTCCGAGAACGCCGAGTACGACGACGCCAAGAACGAGCAGGCGCTGCTCGAGGGGCGTATCGCCCAGCTCGAAGAGAGGCTGCGCCGCGCGACCGTCATCGACGAGAAATCGGTCGGCACCGACGAGGTCGGCTTCGGCTCGATCGTCCACGTCAAAGACCAGAAGACCGGCGACTCGCAGAAATTCCAGATCGTCGGCTCGACCGAGGCCGACCCGCTCGAGCACAAGCTCTCCAACGAGTCGCCGATCGGCAAAGCGCTGATCGGCCACAAGCGCAATGACGTCGTCACCGTCGAAGTTCCGCGCGGGCCGAAGAAGAAACTCAAAATCACCAAGATCGAGACGGCCTTAGCTGCCCGTGCACGCGCTCGCGTCCGATGAGCGACGAGCCCGAGGAGAGCAGCCGAGCTCTCCGACGTCCTCAGGGACCGCCGCGCAGAAGCTCGAGCGGATCCGGGAGGACGGGATCGAGCCGTTCCCGCACGGCTTCGGCGAACGCGAGGACGATCGCCGAGGTGCGCGCCGCGCACGAGGGCCTGGCGCCGGGGATCGAGACCGAGTCGCGGCACCGGGTCGCCGGGCAGCATCGTCGCCCGCCGCGGCCACGGCAAGGCCTGCTTCCTCGACCTCCGCGACGGCAGCGGCGCAGATCCAGCTGCACGCCCGCGAGGACCTGCTCGGCCCGGAGGCCTACGAGCTGCTGGTCGCACCTCGACATCGGCGACATCGTCGGCGTCGAGGGGACGGCGATGGCGACCCGCCGCGGCGGCGAGCTGTCGCTGGCGATCGACCACTGGCGGCTGCTCTCCAAGAGCCTGCGGCCGCCGCCCGAGCAAGTTCCACGGCCTCGAGGACGTCGAGACCCGCTACCGCCGGCGCGAGCTCGACCTGCTCGCCAACGAGGAGAGCCGCCGCGTCTTCGCGATCCGCGCCCGCGCGATCGCCGAGGTGCGCCGCTGGCTCGACGAACACGGCTTCGTCGAGGCCGAGACGCCGGTCCTGCAGCCGCTCTACGGCGGCGCCCTGGCGCGCCCCTTCACCACCCACCACAACGCGCTCGACCGCGACCTCTACCTGCGCATCGCGACCGAGCTCTACCTGAAGCGGCTGGTCGTCGGCGGCATCGACCGCGTCTACGAGCTCGGCAAGGACTTCCGCAACGAGGGCGTCTCGCACAAGCACAACCCCGAGTTCACGATGCTCGAGTGGTACGAGGCCTACGCCGACTACGAGAAGACCGCGCACGACCTCGAGCGGCTGGTCGCCGAGGTCTGCCGAGCGGGTGCTGGGCACGACCAGGGTCGAGCGCGGCGAGGTCGAGATCGACTTCACCCCGCCCTGGCGGCGGCTGAGCCTGCGTGAGGCGATCCTCGAGCGCTCCGGCATCGACATCCGCCGAGCACCCGACCCGCGAGGCGCTCGCGCGGGCGATCGGCGGCGAGCCGGACCCGAAGGAGGGCTGGGGCAAGCTGGTCGACGGCCTGCTCTCGCAAGACGTCGAGCCGGAGCTGATCCAGCCGACCTTCCTCTTCGACTACCCGGTCGAGCTCTCGCCCTTCGCCAAGGCGCACCGCTCCGAGCCGGGCCTGGTCGAGCGCTGGGAGGCGTTCGTCGGCGGCGTCGAGATCGCCAACTCCTTCAGCGAGCTGAACGACCCCGACGAGCAGCGCCGCCGCTTCGAAGCCCAGGCCGAGGAGATCGCCCGCGGCGACGAGGAGGCCCAGCCCTTCGACCAGGCCTTCGTCGAGGCGCTCGAACAGGGGATGCCGCCGACCGGCGGCGTCGGCCTCGGCATCGACCGCCTGGTGATGATGCTCACCGGGGCCCAGAGTCTGCGCGAGGTGCTGCTGTTTCCGGCGATGCGGACCTGACGGGGCGCAGGGTTCGGGGGTTGGTCTGGGAGGGTCGGGCGGGCCTCTTCGCTCGCCTGACTGGCCGTATCGCCCAAAGCCGCGTCCGAGAACCAGCTCTGGGCCAGCGGCGCAAAACGCGAAGAGGCCCACCCGACCCTCCCCCACGAAGCCCGAGCCCTGGCTCCGCAAAGCTCGCCGGGCGCAGCCGACCGAGCTCTGGGTCTTAGCTCCCGAGGGACGAAAGCTCCCCGTCTCGAATCCGTGGTTCCTTTGTCGCCCCTGCCGCGACAAAGGAACCACGAGACGCGAAACCGCCGACGCTCCTCATCCCGTGGTTCCTTAGTCGCGCACACCGCGACAAAGGAACCACGACTTGGGGACTGCGGGAGCCTTCGTCCCTCGGGAGCTTTTGGGAGACGGCCGCGGTGCCGTCCCTTGGGAGCTTTTCGCCCGCGGAGGCTGGCGGGGCTGGGACCCTGGGACGCGGATTCGTGGGGAGGGGTGGGGTGTCCCTCTTCACGTTTTGCGCCGCTGGCCCCGAGCGCCGTCTCGGACGGGCTTTAGGCGACCCAGCCAGTCAGGCGAGTGAAGAGGGACACCCCACCCCTCCGGACCAACCCCGTCCCACGCCCCTACGCCGGCGCGCCGGCTTCCGTGGCCTCGCCGGCCAGCTGCTCGAGGTACGTGTCGAGGTCCCGGGCGGTCAGGCCCTGGGGTTCGGCTTGCAGCTCGGATTCGGCGACCGGGCCGCGGGGGCCGGCGACGACGGCGACGCGGTCGGCGCGCTTGCTGCCGTCGCCGACCAGGATCAGGGAGCCGTTGACGCCGCCCGGCAGGAGGCCGGTGAAGACGCGGTCGGGTTTGAACTGGAGCTTTGCTTCGGCGTGAGTGGAGGCGAAGTGGAGCGGTTCCTCGAGCGTCAGTTCGCGGCGCTTGGCGTAGCCGCGGAAGAAGGCCTCCGAAGCGTATTTCTGCGAGTTGTTGCGGACTCGGTTGCGGAAGACGAAGAAGAAGACGATCAGGATCAGGGCGCCCTCGATCGCCGCCAGCGCCCCGTAGGCGCCTTCGATCGAGAGCAGGATCGGGATCGCGGCGCCGGGGACGTTGAGGATCAGAGCGAGGAGGATCGCCAGGCCGAGGGCGCTGAGGATGGTCGCCGGCGAGGTGCGGAGGTAGCGGGCGAACTGGCCGGTCGCGGCGCCGACGCTGTCGGGGGTGCCGCTGTCGACTCGGGAGAGCGCCAGCTCCATCATCGGGTCGTCCAGCTTCGGGTCCTTGGCGGCCTCGGTCTCGGCGCCGCCGGTCGCCGTCTCCTCCAGCGACTCCTCGCGGATCAGCCCCGCGACGTGGGCGGCGTCGGCGCAGAGCGTCTCCAATTTGTCGGGCAGGTTGAGGTAGGTATCGCGGGCGACGCAGAGGACGCCGGCGGCGAGCTCGAAGCCGAACCCATCGTCGCTGCGGGCGAGCCAGTCGATCAGCGCTGGCGAGAAGAGCTGCAGCGTCCAGTTCTCACTGGCTCCCTTGAAGGCGTAGGCGCTCGCCCCCTTCAGCCCCTTGTGGCCGCCGAGGTCGATCTTCCTCATCGCCTCGAGGCCGCCGGCGAGGCCGGTCAGCTTGCTGCCGGCACCCGAGAAGCCGAGATATGGCATGAAGCCGATGCTCTCCGGCACCCGGGTGACGACGATCGTGAACGGGCGCTCTTCGTGGTGGCTGTCGTTGTCGGAATCGGTCCAGGTATAGGTGTAGGTGAAGTGAGCGAGGGTGCCGTCGATCCCGCCCGGCAGGGCACCCGTGGCCGCCCCCTCGACGGTCCCTTCGCGGCACAGCAGGTCGCCCTGTTCAGGCAGCTCGGCACGCTCTGAAAGCGCCAGTTTGTGCAGTTCGGCGAAGCTGGCGATGGCGTCGGCGGGAGGCACGCTTCGATCCTATTCGCGCCGTTCGGCCCAAATCGAGGCGGAAATGTGCCAACTTGATGTCAAAAGGCCGCTCTTAGCGCATGGGGAGCGCGCCGAGCCGGGCGTGTCGGCTCGGTAGAGTTAAGGGACAGAAGGGCGCCATCCGATAACCAAGGAAC
>CAVQHG010000001.1:0-56698 GCA_963712325.1 uncultured Solirubrobacterales bacterium | reverse complement strand
CGTCCGCCCCGCCGATCTCCTGAGCGGCTCCCCGCCTACTCGGTAGAGATGCTCGGGTCCGCCTGCACCCTGTGCGGCACGACCATGAGGAAGTTCGCGGCGGCATCCGAGGCGAGCGACCTGATCCGGTCGGCCTCGCCGTCCTGACCGGTGGCGCGCAGCTCCTCGGCGTAGTGGCCGAGCAGCTCTTCCACATCCAGCCTGCCCTCCGAGTCGATCTCCTTCAGCTCCACTTTGGCCCCCTCGCCGAGCCGCCGTTCGATCGCCTCGCGGTCGATGCCGAAGGCCTCGTGGCGGACGTAGACGCGGCCGCCGGTCATCCCGGCGCAGGCCCAGGGCCCGAGGTCGCCGAGCACCACGGCGCGGCCCGAGGTCATGTACTCGAAGGCAAAGCCCTTGGCGTTGGCGCGATCGACGAGGCAGCCGCGGCTGTCGTCGATGCTCCTCCTCGGGCTCGCCGCCCAGCACCACATCGGCGCCGGAGAGGCGGATGCAGAAGCGCGAGTCGGCCGAGCCCTGGACGAAGAGGCGGCCGCGCTGGGCGCCGTAGGCGAACGACTTGCCGACCGAGCCGTTCAGCCGTTGGCCGTTGGCGCCCGTGCCCTTCAGCACCGCGATGGTGCCGCCCAGCATCGTCTTGCCGACGCCGTCCTGGGCGCCGCCCTCGACCCGGATCGAGACGCCGTAGGAGTTGAAGGCGCCGAGGCCCTGGCCGGCGACCGAGCCGCCGTTGAACTCGAGGTCCGGCGAGCACGTCCTCGCCGAGCCTCCGGACCGTCGTCGAAGATGCGCGAGCGGGCGATCGCCCCGGCCAGCTCGGTGCCGAGCACGCGGTCGTCGGCGTCGGTGGCGCGCGGGAACTCGCTGCGCACCGCGTTACCCGAGCAGACCTCGCCGGCCAGGGCGCCGATCTGCGCCGAGGCGGCCTTGGCCTCCATGCGGATCGGGCGGGCGACGACGAGGCCCGCTTCGGCCCGCTCCTCGGCGATCTCCTCGGCGACCGGCAGGTCGAGCGGCTCGAGGTCGAGGAACTCCTCCAGCGGCGTGATCAGCGACGCCAGGTCGATCCGCTCCTGGTGGGAGACCTGCTCGAGCAGGTCGTAGCGCCCGATCAGGTCCTGGGCACGATCGTAGCCGAGCGAGGCGACCACCTGCTTGACCTCCTCGCCCATCGCCGCGAAGAAGCGGGCGCAGCTCTCCGCCGCCCGGTTCGACCTCCTGCGGGGTGAACTTCTTCAGGCCGTGCTCCTGGGCCTGCTCGGTCGTCTCGATCTGGGTCGCGATGCCGACGTGGCAGGTGTCGAGCTGGCAGCCGCGGCAGATCGTGCAGCCGAGGCTGACCATCGCCAGGGTGCCGAAGCCGACCCGGTTGGCGCCGAGGCAGTGCAGCTTGACGATGTCGTGGCCGGTGCGGTAGCCGCCGTCGGCCCAGATCTCAACCCGGTTGCGCAGCCCCGCCTCCATCAACGCCCGGTGCACGGCCCGGGTGCCGACGTCGGAGGGCAGGCCGACGTGGCGCAGCGCGTGCTGGCGGGCGGCGCCGGTGCCGCCCTCGAAGCCGGAGAGCGTGATGATGTCGGCGCCCGCCTTCGCGATGCCGAGGCCGATCGTGCCGATGTTCGGCACCACCGGCACCTTGACCGAGACGCGCACGTCGGGGTTGACCGTCTTCAGCTCGTCGATCAGCTCGGCCAGGTCCTCGATCGAGTAGAGGTCGTGGTTGTTGGAGGGCGAGATCAGGTCGGTGCCGGGGGACGCGTTGCGCGCTGCGGCGACCTTCTCGGAGACCTTCTTGCCGGGCAGGTGGCCGCCCTCGCCGGGCTTTGCCCCCTGGCCGATCTTGATCTCGGCGACGTAGGAGGAGTTGATCATCTCCGCCGATACGCCGAAGCGGCCGGAGGCGACCTGCTGCCCGCGCCACTTGCGGTATTGCCGTACATGTCGCGGATCTCGCCGCCCTCGCCGTTGACGCAGAGGACGTTGATCGCCTTCGCCGCCTCCGCGTAGGCGCGGAAGGCCGGCTCGGACTGCGAGCCGAAGCTCATCGAGGAGATCACCACCGGGTAGTCGTGATGGCCGATGCCGGCGTCGACCGCCGACGGGTCGGACCGGCTCCCGGTCGCCCTTCAGACCCATGATGTGGCGCATCGAGATCGGGTTCTGGCGCTCCAGGTCGCGCACCTTCTCCGAGTACTCCTCGTAGGAGCCGGAGCCGTTCGCGGTGGCGATCGCCGCCTTGTAGACCTTCGGGTAGAAGCGGAACGTCTTGGCCGGTTTCGCGTCCACCTCGCCGCCCAGCACCCGCGCCCGCTCGTTGCTGTCCGCGTCGAGCGCGCCGAAGCCGACCCCGCCGCGCTGGGAGGCGGCGAAGGCCTCGGTCTGGAAGATCTCGGCCAACTCCGGTCGCACGCCGATCGAGGAGAACTGGCGCGCGTAGCCGCGCACCTCGTGGATCCCGATCGTCGAGATCACTTTCTCGATCCCCTTGCCGAGCGCCGCGCAGAGGTTGCGGATGTCCGCCTGGTAGTCCTCGACGCAGACCACCTCGACCATCGTGTACGGGCAGACCCCGTTGGCGCCGAGGCCGAGCGCCAGCATCGTGTCGTGGACGTTGCGGATCGCGGCCGAGCGCAGCACGATGCCGCAGCCGCGGCGCAGGTTCTCCTCGCCCGGCTCTACCCGGAACTGCTTCAACGCCTGGTCGACGGCCGAGGTCGCCAGGTGCGGGTCGAGGTAGCGCCGCTCCGCGTCGTAGACCGTGCGGTCGGTCAGCACCAGCAGCTCGGCGCCGTCGCGCACCTTCTTCACCGCCTCCTGCTTGATCCGTTCGATCGCGCCCTTGGTCGTCTCCGACTCGAGCAGCGAGATGTCGACCGCGCCGGCCCGGCCCCTGAACTCCTCCCAGAGGTCCTCGAGCAGGTAGGTGCGCTGCTCGCGGGCGATGCGGCGGTATGTGCTGTCGGAGAGCGGCGCCATCTCGTGATGGCCGCCGAGGATCACCGGGAAGCCGATCTCGACCGTGCCCGTGTCCCCGCCGGCGGCGTCGACCGAGGGGCGGCGCCCGAACACCGCGCGGGTCGAGAAGTGCTCGACCTCGCGCTCCCGGTCGATCGCGGGGTTGGTGACCACGGCGACCGTCTCCTTGAAGTAGTCGGCCAGGTTCTGGCGCTCCGGCGAGAGCGCCGCCAGCGGCCCGTCGTAGCCCAGCGAGCCGATCGGCTCGGCCCCGTTGGAGGCCATCTGCTGGACCAGTTTGACGTCGTCGCGTTGCCAGCCGAAGCCGGCGAGGACGCGGTCGGCGACCTTGACCGGCTCCTCCGGGCCCGGCATCCGAGTAGCCGGGCACCTCGCCCCCCTCGAGCGGCCCACCGGCATCCAGCGCGCGGTCGTAGGGCGCGCCGTCCTCGGCGCGCCGTTGCGGGCCAGCCAGCGGTCGCGGACGATGCCCAGCATCTCGTCGTGCGGATGCAGGGTCGAGCGCCTCGCCTCGCGGTCGATCGTCACCAGCGCCTTCTGGCCGGGCGCCAGCGGCTTCGGCTCGGCGATCATCTTCGCCGACCGCGACGACGCCGGGCTCGGAGCTGAAGACGTAGTCCGCCTCGGTCTCGACCTGCCAGAGCGGGCGCAGCCCGAGCGCGTCGGCGGAGAACACGCACTCGCCGTTGTGGCGGGCGATCAGCGCGACCGGGCCCTGGGCGAAGGGGCCCATCGCCTGGCGCAGGTACATGTAGAAGCTGTGCAGGTCCGCGGGCAGGGAGCGGATCTCCTCGACGATCGGCGGCACCACCATCTCCATCGCCTCGGCGAGGCTGAGCCCGCCGCGGTTGACCAGCGTGTCGATCGTGCGGTTGAGGTCCTGCGAGTCCGAGGACCCCGGCCTCGATCGGCACGCTCGAGCATCCGCGCCTCCTGGCGCAGCTGCTCGATCGTGTTGATCTCCCCGTTGTGGCCGAGCACCGAGAACGGCTGCACCCGCTTGAAGGAGGGCCAGGTGTTGGTCGAGTAGCGGTTGTGGCCGAAGCAGCCGATCGTCTCGACGCGCTCGTCGCGGAGGTCGGGGTAGTACTCGCCCAGCACCTTGGGAGCGCCCATCACCTTGTAGACGCAGGTCGTCGCCGAGAACGAGGGGATGTGGATCGACGAGGCGCCCCTCCAGCTCGATCAGCAGGTCGAAGAGGACCTGGTCGCGGCGCGAGGCGTCGGCGACGAGGCCGGCGACCTGCCAGAAGTGCGGCTCCTCCTCGCGCGCGGTCGGGCCGAGCGCGGCGAGTCGACGGCGCCGATCCGCTCGGCGAGGATGCGGAAGCCCCCCTGGCCGAGCAGCTCGCGGGCGTCGTGCTGGATCGCGCTCGAGATCCTGGGAGCGCTCGATGAAGATGTGGGCGACGGCGAAGGCGTCGTCGAGGGCCAGCGAGGGGTCGTGACCGCCGAGCCGAACCTCCTCGGCCCAGATCCTGCGCGGAATGTCGACGAGGAGGCCGCAGCCGTCGCCCTCGCCGTCGACGTTGCCCGGCCCGGTGGAGCATCTTCTGCAGGGCCGGGATCGCCAGCTCGATCGGCTCGTGGCTGGGCGTCGCGTCCGTCGGACTGAGGCGTAGATCGCGCAAGCGTCCTTGTCCTCGACGCTGGGCGGCGAGACGAGCGGCCGGTACGGGCGCTCTGGTGAGTAGCGAAATTCGCGCCCGCCGTGAAGTTCACGTGGACTGGATGTCCGACATTCTGACCTCCCGGTTTCCGCGCCTTCTCCGAGCGGGCGCGCGACGGGTTGACAAGTCGCCGGATTATAGGGCCACGTCGGGCCGGCCGCCGCTCCAGCGCACACCGCTGACTTCGCGTTTATCCCCGCATATGGGCGGATAAACGCGAAGTCAGCCGACAGGCGGAGGCAGCCCCAGCTCATCGGCTCGTAGCCGCCGCTCGGGTCGACGCCGATCAGCAGCGCGGTCACCGGGGCATCGGAACGGTTGAGGATCGTCCGCGTGACGGGCGGCTCGATCGAGGCGAAGGTGCCGGCCGGCGCCGGATGGTCCTCGCCGTCGAGCCGCAGCACGGCCTCGCCCTCGAGGATGATGTAGACCTCGACCTGGCCGCTGCCGGCTCGTCGTGCTCGGGGATCTGGCCGCCCGGCCCGATCTCGGCCAGGTTGTAGCCGAAGGCCCGTGCCGAGCGCCTTGCGGGCGAGACGCCAGGTCGTCCCCCCCGAGCCCTCCATCGTCTCGAACTCGTCGCGGTGCCCGATCGAGTAGTGGCCGGCCATCGCTAGGAGGCGCCCTCGGGGCCGGGCATGACCTCGAGCTGGCGCAGCAGCCCGAGGTCGTCGCGGATCGCGTCGTGATCGACGAAGCGGCCCTGCTCGTCGACCGTGAGCAGGTGGCACTGGCGCCAGCTGACGCTTCGGCCGGTCGCCGGGATTCCCGACATCTCACCTTGGTGGGTGCCGGTCATCGTCCCGACCAGGATCACGGTGCTGCCGGCGGCGGCGATCATCTCGACCTGGAAGCGGGCGTCCGGGAAAGCGGCCCAGAGCCTCTGCATCACCTGCCGCTGCCCCTCCGGCCCCGGCGGAGTCCCGGGCACCGCGTTGCGATTGACGAACTCCGGCGAGAACGTCTCGTCGTTGATCCTCGCCAGGTTGCGGTCGTTGAAGACCTCCTCGACGGCGCTGCGCACCCGCTCGATCAGTGCCTCGTCCATGGCACCAGGCTAACCGCCGCCACCCGCCCGAGGCAAATGCCCCAGCCTCAGGTGGGGCCCACGATCGCGGCAGCCGAGCAGGCCCCCGCTGACGCCGAGGAACGAGACGACGGCGAGCGAGCGATACCAGAGGCGTTTCTCCACCTCGGGATCGAAGGCGAGGGGCAGGAAGAGGAACGGGTTGACCGCGGTGCCGAAGACCAGCGCCACGGCGATTGCCGTCGGCAGGTCGGGCACCGCGAGCCCGACCCCGATCAGGATCAGGCCCATCATCACGTAGTCGAGGTGGATCTGGCGGATCCGCTGCGGAGCGACGATGCCGATCCGGCGCAGAAGGTCCGGCGACTCCTGGCGCAGGACCATCGCCCAACCGAGCACCCCCCCGAGCGCGAGCTCGGCCAGGCCGATGCTGATCATCCATTTCATAGCTCGGGTACGTCGGCGCCGAGTGGACTGAAGGGGAGGCGGCGGACCTCGGCCCAACCCGCGCAGCGAGCCTCGAGCTCCTCGACGACCTTTCCGGTCTGCTGCACGGTCGCCCAGACGAGAACCGCCGGCCCGGCGCCGGAGATCGTCGCGCCGAGGGCACCGATCTCGTGCACCGAGTCGACCAGCTCCATCGAGCGCGGGTAGAGGTCGCGGCGGCGCTCCTGGTGGACGCGGTCGCGCAGGCCGCCGGCGACGAGGTCGAGGTCCGCCGTCTGCAGGCCGAGGACCAGCCGGGTCGCGGCGGAGACGTTGGCGATCGCGTCGCCAGTCGGAACCTGCGCCGGGATCGCGGCGCGGGCCCTCTGCGTGGATACCTCCTCGGCCGGGATCACGATCACCCCCTCGAGCTCACCCGGAGGGTCGAAGCGGACCGCCGCCGCGTCGCCGGCCGGGCCCGAGAGGTCACAGAGCACGAAGCCGCCGAGGATCGAGGCGGCGACGTTGTCGGGGTGCCCCTCGCAACTGGGTGGCGCGGGCGATCAGCTCCTCCTTGGAAAGGCCGAGCTCGTACATGTGGTCGGCGGCGTAGAGGCCGGCGACTATCGCTGCCGCGCTCGAGCCGAGGCCGCGGGCGAGCGGGATCTCGCTGCGCAGCCGAAAGGCGATCCCGTCGGCGAGCCGCAGGCTCTCGAACGCTCGCACGACCAGGTTGTCTCGTCCGGTGGGCAGGTCGCGCCGCCGGGGTCGAAGGAGAAATCGGCGGCCTCCTCCACTTCGAGCTCGAGATGGAGGGACACGGCCGCAGCCATGACGTCGTAGCCGGGCCCCAGGTTGGCCGAGGACGCCGGCACGCGAACCAATCGGCGGCGGCTTGTCATTCGTCGAACACCGCCCGCTCGACCGCGCCCAGGTCGTTCTCGCAATTGACGACCGGGGGCGCTTTGGAGAGAGCGGTGTCGGGGTCCTTGAGGCCGTGGCCCGTGAGCACGCAGACGACGCTCTCCGGCGGCGAGGCGCCATCGCCGACCGGCATGCCATGGGCGAGCAGGCCGGCAACCGAGGAGGCGGACGCGGGCTCGCAGAACACCCCTTCGCTGTCGGCGAGCCAGCGGTAGGCATCGAGAATCTGCTCGTCGCTGACCGCGGCGACCCGGCCTCTCGACCCGGTGAAGGCGTCCATCGCCTCCTCCCAGCGAGCGGGATTGCCGATCCGGATCGCCGAGGCGACCGTCTCGGGCTCGGCGACGGGGGCGCCGGCGACGAGCGGCGCCGCCCCCTCGGCCTGGAATCCATAGAGGACCGGTGAGGAGCCGGCCTCCTTGAAGCCGCGCCAGTAGGCGGTCACGTTGCCGGCGTTGCCGACCGGTATCGCGAGAGCACCGGGTGCCTCGCCGAGCTCCTCGACAACCTCGAAGGCGGCGGTCTTCTGACCCTCGATCCGGTACGGGTTGACGGAGTTGACGAGCTCGATCGGGTGTCGTTCGGCGAGCTCGCGGACGATCCGCAGCGCGTCGTCGAAGTTCCCCTGGAGGGCGACCACGCGGGCTCCGTGCATCAGGGCCTGGGCGAGCTTGCCGATCGCGATTTTTCCCTCCGGGACGATCACCGCGCCGCGCATGCCTGCCCGCGACGCATAGGCGGCGGCGCTGGCCGCCGTGTTGCCGGTCGAGGCGCAGATCACCGCCTCCGCCCCCCGTCCCTTGGCCCGCGAGACGGCCACCGTCATCCCCCTGTCCTTGAAGCTTCCGGTCGGGTTGGCGCCCTCGAACTTCAGGTACGCGCGGGCCCCCAGGCGCTCGGAGAGCCGCGGCGCCTCGATCAGCGGCGTCGATCCCTCCTCGAGACTGACCACCGGGTCGTCGGGCTCCAGCGGAAGCCTGTCCCGGTACCTCTCGATCAGCCCCTCCCTCAAACGAACTCCTCCTCGATGACGCGGATCGAGGCGCGGCGCCGAGCGCATGTCGGCGAGGCGGCCGATCTCCTCCACGGCTGCCGCGAACCGGGGCTCGAGGCACTCGTGCACGACCATCACCAGGCGGGCGTCGTCGCCGATGCCGCGTTGGACGAAGCTCTTCACCGAGATCCCGTTATCGCCCAGCACGCGGGCGATGCGGGCCAGGACCCCGGGCCGGTCGGCGACCTCCAGGTGCAGGTAGAACGAGGAGGAGACGTCGGTGACGACCGGCAGCTTCTCGCGGGGCCGGCTGACGGGGGTCTCCCCGGCGAGAATCGAGACGATGTCGCCGAGCACCGCCGACGCTGTCTGGAGCCCGCCCGCCCCCGGGCCCGACATCGTCACCTCGGTGATCGCCGGCGCCTCGACCATGACGGCGTTGAACGGCCCGCCCACCGGCGCCAGCGGATGGCCACCGTAGAGAAAGCAGGGGAAGACCCGGACGCTGATCCCGCCATCGCGGCGTTCGGCGACACCGAGCAGCTTCAGGGAGAGGCCCAGCTCCTTGGCGTAGGCGAGGTCGTCGGGCTTGATCGTCTCGATCCCCTCGTAGGCGACGTCGCCGAGAGTGATCGGGGTGTGGAAGGCGAGCCGGGCGAGAATCGCCATCTTCGCCGCGGCGTCGGCCCCGTTGACGTCCTCGGTCGGGTCGGCCTCGGCGTATCCGAGCTCCTTTGCGTTGGCCAGCGCCTCGTTGTAGGAGGCCCCGGTGGCCGCCATCTCGCTGAGGATGTAGTTCGTCGTGCCGTTGACGATGCCGAAGAGCTTCTCGATCTCGGTGGCGCCGAAGCTCTCCTGGACCACGCGCACGATCGGGATCACTCCTGCGACGGCGGCCTCGAAGCGGATCTGCACGCCCCCCTCGCGAGCGGCGCCGAAGAGCTCGTCGCCGTGCTGGGCAAGCAGTTGCTTGTTGGCTGTCACCACCGGTTTTCCCGCGCGCAGAGCCGCGAGGACGTGCTCGCGCGCCGGTTCGGTCCCGCCGATCAGCTCGACGATCAGATCGGATTCGGGAGGATCTCGGCGAAGTCCCCCTCGCTGCGGGTCGAGCACGCCGGAGATCTTCGGGCGCCGCCCGCTGGCGGCCTCGACCGCGGCGGCGCGCTCGTCGATCAGCTCGGCGAAGGCGCCGCCGACCGTGCCGCGTCCCAGCAGCCCGATGCGGACCGGCTCAGACATCGCGAGCGGTCAGGTCCTCATAGGTCTCGCGCCTGACCACGACGTGGGCGTCGCCGTCGCGCACGAAGGCGACGGGCGGCCGCGGGACCGCGTTGTAGTTGCTCGCCATCGCGTGACCGTATGCGCCGGTCGCCGGCACGACGACGATGTCCCCGACCTGCGGATCCTCGAGCCGGGCCTCCTTGATCAGGATGTCCCCCGACTCGCAGTGCATCCCGACCAGCCGACAGGGAGTCGAGTCGCCGATACGGTCGGCGACCTCGGCTTCATACGGAGCGTCGTAGAGCATCGGGCGGATGTTGTCGGCCATGCCGCCGTCGACTGCGACGTACCTGCGAACCCCGGGCACGGTCTTGACGGTCCCCACCGTGTAGAGAGAGAGGCCGGCGTTGGCGACGAGCGAGCGGCCCGGCTCGCAGAGGACCCTGACTCCGGACGGCACGGCTGCGAGCATCGCCTCGGCGTAGGCGGCGGCGGGCGGCGGGCTCTGCTCCCTCGTGTAGGCGGCGGCGAAACCACCGCCCAGGTTGATCACCGGGAAGTCCCCGGCGGTGGCGAGCACCTCGCCAAGGGCGCCGTAGACGTCGAGGTCGAAGACCTGGGAGCCGATGTGGGCGTGCAACCCCCGGACCTCGAGCCCGGCGACCGAGCAGCGCTCCAGCGCCTGCGGAAGCATGGCCAGCGGGATCCCGAACTTCGAGTCCTCCTGGCCGGTGGCGATCTTGTCGTGGGTGTCGGGACGGATGCCGGGGGTGACTCGGACGAGAACCGCCTGCGGCCGGCCCTCGGCGACCCGGCCGAGCCTCTCGATCTCGTCGAGCGAGTCGACGATCACATGTCCGATCCCGGCCGCGACCGCCTGTTCCAGCTCGGCGACACTCTTGTTGTTGCCGTGCATGTAGATCCGTGCCGGGTCGAAGCCGGCGCGCAGGGCCAGGTACAGCTCACCGCCGGAGGCGACGTCGCAGGACACACCCTCCTCGGCGAACAGGCGCATCGCGGCGGTGCAGGGGAAGGCCTTGCTTGCGAAGACCACCTCGAAGTCGTCGCTGCGCTCGGCGAAGGCGCTCTGCACGGCGCGGGCCCGGGCGCGCATGTCGCCCTCGTCGTAGACGTAGGCCGGAGTGCCCAGCTCGGCGGCGAGCTCGACCAGGTCGCAACCCCCGACCTCGAGCCGGCCGCGCTCGTTCACGCGGCTGCTCTGCGGATACACCGCCGAGCCCGCTATCGGGTCGGCCAAGGCCTGTGCGCGCTCCGCCATGAGACGGGCATTGTGACGGTTGCGGGCCCTTCTCCGGCTAGTCGCCCTGGCCGAGCAAGCCGCCGACCGTGCCGCCGACGCCCTTGACGGTCTTGTCGACCGTGCCGCCGACGACCGATTCGGGCCCGGCGACGCCTTTCACCACTTCTTCGACGGCGCCGCCGGCGCCGGTCTGCCCGACCGCGCCGCCGGTCGCTCCATCGGCCGCCGAGACCGCGTCCCCGGCGGTGCCGGTGACCGTTTCGGACACGCCCCCCTTGGACCCCGTTGGGGATGAGCCCGAGCCCGATCCGGAGCCGTTCTGCGTGGGCGCCCCGGTTGTGTCCGAGCCACCTCCGGTCGAGCCGCCGGTCGAGCCACCTCCGGTCGAGCCGCCGGTCGAGCCACCTCCGGTCGAGGCAGGAGCGGTCGGCGTCACGGCCCCGGTGCCGCCGGCACCGGCTGCGCCGTCACCGCGCTGCCCGCCCCCCCTCGCGCCGACGGTGGAGTCGGCCGCGGCCGTCTGTCCCGCCGCCGCCTCCGCGCCCGAGCCACTCCTCGCCGGCGCCGCCCCGGAGACCCGCTCCGGCGACGCGACGTCGTCGCCGGCCACGAGGCCGGCGAACGGCCAGTCTCTGACCGCCTGGACGGATACGAGCATCACGAAGGCGGCGACGGCAACTGCAACCAGCACGGTTCCGGACACCGCGCCGAATAGGTAGTTCTGCGCCTGGCGGATCATCTGCGCCCGTTGCCTCCGATACCCAGCCTGGCACGGGGGGCTCGGACGGGAATACCGAATATTTGGACTTCTCAGAGGTAGCCGAGCGGATCCGTGGGCGCGCCGCTGATCCTCACCTCGAAGTGGAGGTGATCGCCGAAGCAGTGCCCGGTGCAGCCCACGTAGCCGATCACGTCGCCCTGCGATACGCCCTGGCCCGAGCCGACCGCGAAGGCGGACTGGTGGGCGTAGCAGGTCTGCAACCCGCCACCGTGGTCGAGGCAGGTGAAGTTGCCGTAGCCACCGCTGCTGGAGTCGGACTGAAGCAGGACGACGGTGCCCGTGGCGGCGGCCCGAATCGGCGTCCCCGCAGGGACGGCGATGTCGATCCCCTCGTGCTGGCGACCCCAGCGGTATCCGAATCCCGAGACCACCGGGCCGTCCACCGGCCAGATCAGGCCGCTGCCGTTGCCGGGCCGGATCGGGCCGGCCGGCAGCGGCGAGGAGCCGTAGCCGGCGAGCTGCGCCGCCAGTTCGCCCTGGATCGCGGCGACGTCGCCGTCGAGCTCGTGCTCCACGGAGTCGATCTTCGCCAGCGCCTTGGAGCGCTCGCGCCGGGTCGCGACGAGCCTCGACTGGTGTTCCTGCACCGCCCGGCGGGCGCCGGCCAGCGCCCGCTCTTCGGCCGCGATCGCATCGCGAGCAGATTCGATGCGGTTCTTGGCGGAGCGCAGACGGGCGACGGTGTTCTTAACCTGATCGCGCAGGTCGCGCACGCGGCCGACGACCGCTTCGTCCATGCCGTGGATCCGTTCCAGGTACTCGGTGCGGTCGACGAGCTCGTCGTAGCCGTCGGCGGCGAGGATCACGCTGAGCACGTCCGGGGTGCCGGTCTCGTAGATTGCGACGAGTCGGTCGCGGAGGGCGACCAGCGCCCGCCGCAGCCGGCCTTTGACGACGGCGAGGTGCTTCTTGGCGACGCCCAGCTCGGCCACCGCGCGATCGAGCTCAGCCTGCTTGGCGGCGAGGCGGCCGCGCACGGCCTGCTCCTCGGTGCGAAGGGTCGCCACCTCCGTGGTCAGGCTCTGGATCCGGTTGCGGTAGCGCGAGATCGTCGTCGTCAGCACTCCCTTGCGCTCACGCACATGGGAGAGCTTCGCTTCCTTGTCCTCGAGCTTGGACTGGAGGTCCTCGGCCTGAGCGACCGGAGCCGCGAGCAGCGCGACGAGCGCCGCCGCGACGGCAGCGAGAGCCGCCGGGGCAAGGCGAATCCTGGGCATCGGCTCGAGGCTAGCCGAGCGCGGAACCCGTCCCGCACGGTTCCGATCCGGTGCAATTCGGCTTGCGGTCACGTTTCGCGCGGGCTTCGCTCGACTTCCAGCAGCCCGGCCGGGGCCTCCTCCTCCATCTGCAGCGTCGTGTGGTCGATCTCGAAGCGCTCGTGGAGCAGGACCTCGAGCCGACGGCGGGCCAGGTCCCGGTCGCAGTCGCCGGCGACGACCACGTGGGCAGCGAGCGCGCCGAAGCCGGGAGTGACGGTCCAGACGTGCAGGTCGTGGACCGATCGCACACCCTGCTCGGCGCAGATCGCCTCGCCGACGGCTTCGACGTCGAGCCCCGCAGGGGCAGCCTCCATCAACACCTCGACCGGCTCCTTGATCAGGCGCCAGGAGGAGGCGAGGACCAGTGCCGCGATCGCCAGGCCGACTATCGGGTCGACGATCGGCGAGCCGCCGGCGAGGACGACGATTCCGGCGAGGACGACGCCGATCGAGCCGAGCGCGTCGGCGAAGCTGTGCCGCAAAGCGCCCTCGAGATTGAGGTCGTCGCGGCGGCCGCCGGCGAGGACGACGGTCGCCGCGACGTTGCCGGCGAGGCCGAGGACGCCCAGGCCGAGCACCCCTGCGCCGTCGATCCCGGGCGGGTCGCCGAGCCGCCCGATCGCCGCTATCGCGACCGCGATCGAGACGGCGACGAGCAGCAGGCCGTTGACGAGCGCCGCCAGGACCTCGGAGCGCTGATACCCGAAGGTGCGCCTGGCGCCGCCGGGACGCGAGGCGAGCGTTGCGGCAAAGAGCGCCAGGCCGATCGAGCCGACGTCGGAGAGCAGGTGGCCGGCGTCGGCGAGGACCGCCAGGGATCCGGTCAGGATTCCGCCGACGACCTCGATTCCGACCATGCCACCGTTGATCGCGAGAGCGATCCACATACGGCGGCGGCTGTCGCTGCGCCGCGCTTCCAGTGCGTGCCCGTGATCGTGCACCGCTTGGAGCCTAGGCGGGAACGGGCTCCTGCTTCGCCTCGGCAGTGCCGGCACCGCCGTTCATCGCCTTGTCGGCGACCTCGGCGCCGAAGGCGAGGCGCTCGGCGTACTCGCGGGCCTGCATGCGGGAGATGACCATCCGCTGGATCTCGGCCGTGCCCTCGAACAGCTGGTAGATCTTCGCGTCGCGGAAGAACTTCTCGAGCGGCAGATCCTTGCCCCAGGCGGCGGGCCCGACCAGATCCATCAGCGTCGTCGTCGCCCACATCGTGACGTCACCGGCCTTGAGCTTCGACATCGAGCCCTGGCCGCCGGTCATCGGAATACCGCTGCGACCCATCCAGGAGGCGCGTTGGACCAGCAGCCTGGCGGCCTCGATCTCGGTGGCGACGTCGGCCAGCGTCTGCTGGATCCGCTGCGTCTGGAGCAACGGGGTGCCGCCCTCCGAGCGCCCGTCGAGGTACTCGAGCGTCGACTCGTAAGCCGCCTGGGCGATACCGAGCGCGGACGCGCCGACCAGCGGCCGCGTCATCTCGAAGGTCGCCAGAGCGTCGGCGGAGCGGGACTTCTGTCCGGATCGCCCGCGCTCCAGCTTCTTCTCCAGCTTCTCCTCGCCGCCGAGCAGGTTCTCGGCGGGAATCCGGCAGTCCTCGAGCACGATCTCGGCGGTGTGGGAGGCGCGGATTCCGAGCTTGCTCTCCTTCTTGCCCTGGCTCAGACCGGGCGTCCCTTTGTCGACGACGAAGCTGGCCTGGCCACGGGTGCCGAGCTCGGGGTCGACGGTAGCGACGACGACGTGGACGTCGGCGATGCCGCCGTTGGTGATGAAGACCTTGGTTCCGTTCAGGACCCACTCGTCGCCGTCGCGCTTGGCCGTCGTCTTCAGGCTCTTGACGTCGGACCCGGCCTGGGGCTCGGTGACCGCGTAGGCGCCGAGCTTGACCTGCTCGACGTCGCCGAAGCACTCCGGGACCCAGCGGGCGATCTGGTCGGGGGTGCCCGAGGCGGCGATTCCGGCGGCCGCCAGGCCCGAGCCCGAGATCGCGAGCGCGATGCCGGCGCAACCCCAGTGGAACTCCTCGGCCGAGATCACCTGCATTGGCCCTCCGCGTCGGCGGCGCTGCGCTGGATCGCTTCGAGGGTGCCGAAGCCCTGTCGTCGGGCCTCCTTGATGACCTCCCAGGGCGTGCTCTCCTCCTCGTCGTGCGCGCGGCGGCGGGACGGATCACCTCACGGGCGAAGGTCCTGCAGCGCTCCTTGTACTCGAGCTGCTCCTCGTTGAGTGCGAAGTCCAATTTCGATCCCCTCTGCTCGCTCAGCGTTTGCCTGCAATGACCACCGGCACATTGACTGACTGGTCAGTCAACCAGTCTAACTGACCAGCCAGCCAGTTCTCGCCTGTAGCTTTCCGCTGTGGCCAGACAAAAGCCGATAAATGCGGGAGTTCCGACGCCGGGGGGCCGGGGACGCGACGCCGCAGGGGCGCGATACCCCCACGCCACCGAAGATTCCGCGGCCCGCGCCGGCACATCCCGACCCCTCTTGTGCTGATCGGAGTCGCCGTCCTCTTTGCGGTCGTCTTCATCGTCGCCGCGATCCTCGGCGGTGGTGGGGGCGACGGGGGCGGCGTGGAGCCGGCGGCGCCGCCCGTGGGCGGCGCCGGACAGGCACCGGCGCGTTCGACCACGGATCTCGGCTATCCGGCCTTCGCCACCAAGAACACGACGCGAATCGGCGGGGCCGGGCCGCCGGCGAACGCGGCCGCGGCAGCGCTCGCGGTATTCCCCGGCACCGACGGCGCCCAGCGTCCGGCGGCGGTCACGTTGGTCGACGAGGACGACCCCGCGGCGGCGATCGCCGCCGCGGTCCTGATGGCAGCCCCGGTGCGGGCGCCGATCCTGATCTCGGGCAACGAGCGTATGCCCGAGGAGAGCGTCGAGGCGCTGCGCGCCCTCGAACCGCGCGGCAGCACCGCCACCCGGGCGCCGCCGCGCTGGCGATCGGCCGGGCGGGGGCACCCGTCGGCCTGAGGACGACCCGCGCCCGCGGCGCCGGCCCCGCCGCGATCGCCGCCGCCGTCGCGAGTTTGCGGGACCGGCTCTTCGGCGGCCCTCCCGCGCACGTCGTCGTGGCGCCGGCCGGCCGCCCGGCCTTCGCGATGCCGGCAGCCGCCTGGGCGGCGAGATCGGGTGACCCGGTTCTCTACGCAAACGCGCAGTTGCCGCGAGCCACGGCGAACGCGCTGCGCCGGCATCCCGGGGTGCCCGTCTACGTGCTCGGGCCGGCCAAAACGATCTCCTCCGAGGTGGTGCGCGAAATCGGCGAGATCGCCCCGAGCGTGCGCCGCGTCGCCGGCGAGGACCCCGTCTCGAACGCGATCGCCCTGGCCCGCTACGCGGACGGCTCGTTCGGCTGGAACATCAACGACCCGGGCCATGGCTTCGTCGTCACCCGCAGCGACAGGCCTCTCGAGGCGGCGGCCGCCTCGCCCCTATCGGCGGCCGGGACCTGGGGGCCGCTGCTGCTCACCGACGACGCCGGTACGCTTCCCCCGGCCCTGCGCGAATACCTGCTCGACGTCAAGCCGGGCTACACGGAAGATCCGACGCGGGCCTTCTACAACCACGTATGGGTGATCGGAGACCAGGAGGCGATCGAGGTGGGGCAACAGGCTGAAATCGACAGCCTCGCGGAGTTGGCGAAGATCGGCGGCGATCGGTGAGCGAGGCGGAGAACCCCGAGCTGCTCGGCCGCGTGGCCGAGGTCACCCCGGAGGACATCCGGGCGCTCGCCGGAGCGTCGACACCGCACTTCGCGCTCCAGGTCCGCAACAGGATCCAGCGACTGATCGAGCCGCTGCCCGCCGACCACCCGGCCCGGGTCGAAGGGGAACGCAAGATCTCCGCCCTCGAGGAGCTCGCGGATCACAGCGGGGATCCGCGCGGCACGATGGGGATAGGCCGACATTGAAGAACGTCGCACCCGAGGTCTGGCGCCTGAGGGAGTTTCCCGCGCCGACGATCAACATCTACCTTGCAGGCGACGTGCTCGTCGACGCCGGGCGCCGCTGGGACCGGCGCCGGGTCTTCGCCGAGATCGAGGGCAGGGACATCTCGATGGTCGCGCTCACCCATGTCCACCCCGACCACCAGGGGGTGGCGAAAGACGTCTGCGAGGCGCGTGGGGTCCCGCTCGCCTGCCACGCCGACGACGTCGACGCGATGGAGGGTCGCCGCCCGGTCCAGGAGGCGCACCGCTCCCACCCGGTGAACCGCCTCTTCAACAGGCTCTGGACGGGTCCGCCGCACAAGGTCGACCGTGTCCTGCACGAGGGTGACGAGGTCGCCGGGTTCCGGGTCGTCCACGCTCCCGGCCACGCCCGCGGCCAGGTCATCTACTTCCGTGACTCCGACCGGGTCGCCATCTGCGGCGACGTGATCCGCAACATGAGCTACGCGACCGCGCTGCCGGGGATCAAGGAGCCGCCGGAGATCTTCACCGTCGACCCGGCCGAGAATCGGCGGTCGATCCGCAGGCTCGCCGAGCTCGGCCCGTCGCTGATCCTTCCCGGTCACGGCCCCTCGGTGACCGACATGGCCGCCTTCGAGCGCTTCGTCGCCGAGCTCCCCGCCTGACCCTGCCGGCCAGGTTTTCCCGCCCCGGACAGGGGTAGGCATACCGGTATGAGAACTCTGAGGAGAGGTCGCCCGTCTCCGGCGATGGTGGTCGCGATGGTCGCGCTGATCGTGGCCCTCGCGGGGACCGCCTATGCGGCCCAGAACATCAACGGCGGCGCGATCAAGAAGCAGACGATCGGTGGCGGGAAGCTGAAGAAAAACACGCTGACCGGCTACCAGATCAAGATCAACAAGCTCGGCGTCGTCCCGTCGGCCAAGCGGGCCGCGCACACCTACTGGGCGGTCGTCAACAACCCGCCCGGTGCTGCAAACGCGACTCTCGCGCGCTCCAGCGGCGCCGGAATCTCCGCCGTGGAGGGCGGCGGCGCGGTCGTGGTCGTCTTCCCGGTGAACGTCGCCGGCTGCGCCAACGTCGCCGGCCGCGACAATGCCGGAACGGTTGTCCCCGGGGCCGGATTCGCCCAGACCAACATCTCCCCGGCCAGTGCGAACGCGATCGAAGTCCACACTCGCGACCAGAAAGGCGCCAACGAGGACGGCGACTTCCACCTGATCGTCGTCTGCCCTTAGCCCTGCCGAGGGGTATTCCGGTTCGGCCCCTCCCCTGTAGGGGTCGGGCCGGGGCCCCGCTGGTATAGGCTGATTGGGCGATGGCCGAGGGGGGACACGGATTCAAGGAGGGCGACCCCGTCTGGGTCGAGGACGGCGAGGGACGGCATCACCCGGGAGTCTTCGTCGGCGACAACGAGAGCTCCGCCTGGTTCGGCGGCGGGCCCAGCGCCTACGTCGTCCACCCCGAGGCCGAAAACGCCGAGGTCGTCTCGATCTTCCGCATCACGCCGCGCGAAGAGTGAGAGCGGTAGGCGGGCGCTGTCGTAGCCTCACAGTATTTCCTCGCCCGGTATCCGTCCACTGCGACATCGACGCGGGCGCCTCGGAACGGGACACCCTCGGCCAGAAGCAGACGCCGCTGGCGATCTCCCTTCGCGAGCGAGCCGTCGGCGCGCACGACCCGCCACCAGGGCAGCTCGGGCTCACCGGCGCCGAAGAGCACGGCGCCGGCGAATCGAGGCGCCCCCGGCGAGACGTCCCCATAGGTGGCGACGAAGCCCTCGGGGATCCCCCGCACCCTCTCCAGCACCTCCCCCTCCCGCTGACTTCGCGTTTCCCTGCGCATATCGCCGATAAGGGCGAAGTCAGCCGCCGGGGGAGGCGGGGCCGAAGGCGTCGATGATGCGGTTCTGGTACTCGCTCAGCTCCTCTGGGGAGATGAAGTACGTGGGCGGTGTAAGAAAGAGCCCGTCGGCGCGCTCGGCGGTCTGTTCGACCCGGGCGCGGACCTTGTCCAGCGGCCCGGCGCGCAGTAGGTCTCGACCATCTCGTCGCTGATCGCGGCCGGGACGGCCGCCAGGTCCCCGCGGCGGAATGCGTCGCCGGCGGCGACCGCGTTGTCGGCGAAGCCATGCAGCTCCCAGAGCGGCATGTAGGTCTTGACCGTGGCGTAGAAGGAGATCGTGCGGCGGGCCATCTCGATCGCCCGGGCCTCGTCGTCGTCGATCGCACAGCAGACGGTCGGCAGGTAGTCGAAGTCCTTGCGCTCGCCGGTCGGAGCGGCTGAGGCCGCTCTCGAAGGAGTCGACGACGACCTCGTCGATCCAGCGCAGGCTCTGGATCGGGTGGCCGATCAGGCCGTCGGCGACGTCACCCGCCATCCGGCACATCCCGCTCTGGATGCCGGCCGTGTAGATCGGCACCGAGTCGCGCGGCGCCGGGTGCGGCCGGATCCAACCCTTGATGTCGATGTCGTAGTACTCGCCCTCGTAGCGGATCGGCTCGCCCTCGCCGGCCTGCTGCATGATCAGGCGGGTCGCCTCGATCGCCTCGCGCAGGTGCGGCGCCGGCTTGCCGTACTCGGCGTTGTGCCAGGTTTCGTTGAGCCGCTTGACGCCGGACCCGAGCCCGAGCCGGAATCGGCCGCCCGACATCTCGTCGATGTCGAGCGCCGAGACGGCGACGATGAAGGGGCTGCGGGTGAAGGCCCAGGCGATCCCGGTGGCGACTCGATCTTCTCGGTCTGGCGGCCAGGTATGCGGCCTGGGTGACCGAGGAGCGGAACAGCTCCGGTGCCCAGACGCACTCGACGCCCGCCCGCCTCGGCGCGACTTTTGTCTCGGCCTCGAGATCCTCGACCGAGGTGCCGATCGCGGCGACCGAGATCCTCTCCAGTGCCGCCACCGGCAGGCGCCTAGGCTGCGACCGGGTCGGCCGCTTCGTCGAGCGACCGCGTCGGCGACCCGTTCGCGATGCCACTTGGCGTCGCCGAACAGGGCCGCGTTCGCCTTGCCGCGCTTGAGGAAGAAGTGGAGGTCGTGCTCCCAGGTGAAGCCGATGCCGCCGTGGACCTGGATCGCGGCGTCGGGGACCCGCCAGCCGGCGTCGGAGGCGTAGGCCTTGGCGATCGAGGCGGCGAGCGGCAGCGACTCGGGCTCCGCGTCGGCGGCCCAGGCGGCGCCGTAGACGGCCGAGCGCGCGTTCTCGGTCTCGAGCAGCATCTGCGCGCAGCGATGGGAGACGGCCTGGTAGGAGCCGATCGGGCGGTCGAACTGCTTGCGGTCCTTCGCGTACTCGACCGACATCTCCATCGTCCGCTGGGCGACGCCGATCGACTCGGCCGCCAGGGCCACGCAGAGACGGTGGAAGCACCGGGCAGTAGCGCGCCTCGGCGCGGCACCTGCCTCGGCGCGCGCGACCCCGACGCCCTCGAAGCGAACCGACGAGAGGCGCCGGCTCGCGTCGATCGACCGGTTCGGCGGTCGACCGTGACGCCCTCGGCGCCCGACCCGACCAGGTGCGGCGCCCGTCGGCGGTGGCCGACCAGGAAGAAGTCGGCGCCGGCCGCGTCCATGACGAGGACCTTCTCGCCGTCGAGGACGACGTCGTCGCCGTCGGAGCCGGCCTCCATCGCGAACTCACCGGGCGCCGCCGGCGAGCCGGCGTCCCAAAGCGCCGGACCCGCGAGCTCCCCGCGGCCAGCGGCTTCAGCGGCGCTCGCGCTGGTCGTCGGAGCCGCAGAGCGAGAGCGCGAGGCCGGCGATCGCGTTCGAGAAGCAGCGGCGACGGGGCCAGCGCGAGCCCATCTCCTCGAACAGGACCGCCAGCTCGACGATGCCCAGGCCCTGGCCGCCCCCCTGCTCGGGCAGCGCCAGCCCGGGCCAGCCGAGCTCCGCCATCTCCTCCCAGTCGGACTGCTCGAAGCCGCGTCGTCGCATAGTCGCGGAGCTCGCGCATCCGCCCCGACTTGTAGCGGGCCGCGCAGCAACTCGCTCGTCGGTCGAGCTGATCGCCTGCGCTCATCCGTGAGGTCGAAGTACATGGGCTCTGTCGACGCGCAGCTCCCCGGCAGGCCGAGCACGCGTTCGGCGATGATGTTCTTGAGGATCTCGGTCGTGCCGCCCTCGATCGAGTTGGCGCGCGAGCGCAGGAAGCTGAGTCCTCGTCCAGGCGCCGTTTGCGGGCGCGTGCTCGGAGCCGCGGCTAAGCATTGCGTAGGCACCCTCGATGTCCATCGCCGAGCTCGGCGATCTCCTGGTTGATGTCCGCCCACTGCCACTTGCCGAGCGAGCCCTCCGGGCCGGGGTTGCCGGACTGCATCGTCTTGGTCAGGCCGCGGTAGGCGTTGAGGCGCATCGTCTCGGCCTCGATCCGAAGCTGGGCGAGCTCGCTGGCGGACCACGGGTCCTCGGCCGCGGTGCCGCCGTTGACGGCGTCCCGCCGCCAGCGGCCGAGCCCTCTGCAGCGGTCGGGGATCGCGGTTGGCCCCGAAGGCGAGGCCGGCGCGCTCGTTGATCAGCGTCGTGATCGCCACCGTCCAGCCGTTGCCGACGCCGCCGACGACGTTGGCGTCGGGGATCCGGGCCTCCTCGATGAAGACCTCGTTGAACTCGCCCTCGCCGGTGATCTGGACGCAGCGGGCGGACCTGGACGCCGGGCTGCTCCATGTCCATCAGGAAGTAGGTCAGGCCCTTGTGCTTGGGGGCGTCGGGGTCGGTGCGGGCCACCAGCATGCACCACTTGGAGAACTGGGCCAGCGTCGTCCAGACCTTCTGGCCGGTGACGACCCATTCGTCGCCGTCCTTGACCGCGCGGGTCTTCAGCCAGGCGAGGTCGGACCCGGACCCGGGCTCGGAGAAGCCCTGGCACCAGATCTCCTCGGCGGTCAGGATCGGCTCCAGCTAGCGCTTCTTCTGCTCCTCGGTGCCGTGGGCATCACCACCGGGCCCGCCCATCGCCAGCCCAGCACGTTCGCCGGGCTCGGCGCTTCGGCGCGGCCGCCTCGCCGACGAAGATCGCCTGCTCGATCAGCGTCGCGCCGCGGCCGCCGTACTCCTTCGGCCACGAGATCGCCGGCCCAGCCGGCGTCGTGGAGCTTGTGCTGCCACTCGCGGCGGAAGGCGATCACCTCGTCGAGACCGCTCTCGGGCTCGGGCCCCGGGTGGTTCTGCTCGAGCCAGGCGCGGACCTCGTCGCGGAACTCCTGCTCGGAGGGAGAGAGGGTCAGGTCCATCGGCGGTCAGCATATCGGCGGACTGGCCGCGGTGGCCAGTCCGCCCCCACGAGAAGGGACAGCTCGCGCTCGATCCCTTCCGCGCAGGCGGTCAGGCCTACCGCGATCCGCTTCCTTGTTCACCGACTCGAAGGGACTGCTCTTCCCGTTCGATCATCAGGCTCGGATCGTCTTCGACTTCTTCGACGGTCGCTTCGGCGTTGTCGAGAAACTTGTCGACCTTCCCCTCTTCGCCGCTCGGCGCTCCGAGGTCGCGGACTTCGCCGACCTGCTTGCCGATCGCGGGAATGAGGATGTCGGAGGCGAGTTCGTCGAGCTGCTCTTCGGTCGGCTGGTCGTTGCCGCTGAGCCCGTTGTCTTCGGCGAAGGACTGGACTTCGGTGCTGACTTCTTCATTGCCGGCTTTGCAGATCGCGTTGCCCTGCTTGACGAACTCCGCCTTGGTCAGGGAATCGGTCGCAGTGCCGTTGTCGTCGCTGCTGCCGCAGCCGATGGCGAGCATCGCCGAGGCTGCTAGGGCGGCGAGCAGTGCGAGTCTTCTGTTCAAGGGGGCTCCTATGGCCGAGGGGTGGATGGCCAAGGGAACCTACCGTGCGCCTCAGGGGGACGTGGTGCGCAGATTCCGCCGCCAGGGGCTCAGCTTCAACCGCCTCGCCGAAGCCCGCGCTGAAGGCGGCGGCGACGCGACAGCCGGGAACGTTGGCGACGTGGGCCCGCAGCGGTTGCTCGGCGCCGACGGTGAACCCGTGCCGAGGATGAGCCTCGGCCACCCTTCTCACCCCCGCGGGGTCCAGCTCCCAGGCCCGAGCACCGACGACGTCGAGGAGGACGCCGTCGTGGGTCAGGTGCTGGACCGCGCCCTGCGACAGCGGCACCGTCGGGTTGAAGTGCAGGGTGATCGCGTCGAGCACATCCCGGCGCGAGCCCGGCTCCAGCGACGAGCCCTCAAGGAACTCGCCGGCGGCCTCGGCACCGGCGGCCGTGAAGCACCTGTCGGTCAGCGACTCGATCCCCATGAAGCCGTGGTCGTGGAACATCGTCGCCGCGAACAGGGCCTCCTCGTCGCACTCGATTCCGCGAGCTACTCCCAGCGCCCGTCCGTAGATGTAGGAGCGGTAGCCATGCTCGACGACCATCGGCCCGAGCTCGGCGCAGGCGGTCGACGACATCGCGGGCGAAGGCACTGTCGGGTGGGGTCAGCCGGGACGGATCGGGGCCACCTCCGCGCATCCCGGCCCTTGCCGCCAGCAGCCGCGGCGTGGTCCTCATCGTCGTCAGCAGGAAGGCGGCGATGTAGCGGGCCCGCTCACCCCGGCCGAGGATCCCGTTCGTCCTACGGCTCCACTCGATCGTCCCGATATCCCCCAGCAGCGCACTCATGACCGGCGTCCGCGGCGGGTCGAGGGGGAGGTCAGACCCGCTGGATCAGCGTGCCGGTGCCGAGCCCGCCGCCGCAGCACATCGTCACCAGGCCGATCTCCTTGTCGGTGCGCTCCAGCTCGTGCAGCAGGGTGGTGATCAGCCGCGCGCCGGTCGAGCCGAGCGGGTGGCCGAGGGCGATCGCGCCGCCGTTGACGTTGACCCGGTCCATGTCGGGCTCGAGCTCGCGCTGCCAGGCGGCGACGACCGAGGCGAAGGCCTCGTTGATCTCGACCAGGTCGATGTCGTCCATCGCCATCCCGTTGCGCTCGAGCAGCTTCCGGGTCGCCGGGATCGGGCCGGTCAGCATGATCACCGGGTCGACCCCGACCGTCGTCTGGTCGAAGATCCGGGCCCGCGGCTCGAGCCCGAGCGCGTCGGCCTTCTCGCGCGCCATCAGCAGCACCGCGGCGGCGCCGTCGGAGACCTGCGAGGAGTTGCCGGCGGTGATCTTGCCGTCCTCCTTGAAGGCCGGCTTCAGCGCCGGCGAGGCCCTCGAGCGTCGTCTCGCGCAGGCCCTGGTCGGTCATGTAGGTGTCGCCGTTGACCGCGATCGGGACGATCTCGCGCTCGAAGCGCCCCTCCTCGGTCGCCTGCGCGGCGAGCTGCTGGGAGCGCAGCGCCGAGCTCGTCGAGCTCGGAGCGCGGGATCTCCCACTTGTCGGCGATCATCTCCGCCGAGAGGCCCTGGGGGACGAGGTCGTAGCTGCTCGAGCAGCTCGGGCGAGAACGGGCTGCCGTGCTCCTTCATCACCTCGTAGCCGGCGGCGAAGGAGATGTGCCCCATGTGCTCGACGCCGCAGCCGATCGCGACGTCGTGGACGCCGGCGGCGATCAGCGCGGCGGCGAAGTTGACGGCCTGCTGGGCCGAGCCGCACTGGCGGTCGATCGTCGTCGCCGGGGTCTCGATCGGCAGGCCCGCCTCGAGCCAGGCGTTGCGGCCGATGTTGACGCCCTGCTCGCCGAACTGCTGGACGCAGCCGGCGACGACGTCGCCGACCTCGGCCGGGTCGACGCCGGAGCGCTCGAACAGCTCCGAGTAGACCTTGGCGAGCAGGTTCGAGGGGTGCAGATCCTTGTAGTAGCCCTTCTCCGGGTGGCCGCGCCCGATCGGCGTGCGCACCGCCTCGACGATGACGACCTCGCGGCCCCCAAACCTGCCGTTCCCGTTCTCCGCCATGGAAGCCTCCGTTCGCCTGCGTTATCGGGGCGCGATCGAGCGCCGATCTTCACGATCTCCCATTGACTGGTCAGTCAGCCAGTCGCGTGATGCGTCTCACGTGATAGGAACCCGTCGCATGAGCGGGGGCACGGGATACGAAGCGCCGGGGATCGCCGGAAGCGGCGCGATAGCGACCGGCTGGCCGCGGTCTCGACGACCACGGCCGACACGATCCTGCTCGCCCGCAGCGAGGCTTCGGCATGGCGGGCGGAGGAGAAAGTGGTCGCCGCCTGCTCCAAGATCGAGGGCGCCGAGCCCTCGCGGCTGCGGGTCACGACTGACCCGGGCGACCTCTCCGAGTGCGACATCGTCGTCGAGGCGATCGTCGAGGAGGTGGCACCGAAGGGCGAGCTGCTCGCCAGGGTCGCCGCCGCCTGGCCGGATGCGGCATGGCGACCACGACCTCCTCGCTCGGCATCGCCGAGATCGCCGAGGCCGGCGGCATCTCCGGCCGCCTCTTCGGCCTGCACGTGTTCAACCCGGTGCCGCGGATGAAGCTGGTCGAGGTCTGCTTCCCCGAGGGGGCGGACCGGCCCGCGAGAAGGCGCTCGCCTGGTGCGCGGCGCTCGGCAAGACGGCGGTGGAGGTTCCCGATCTGGCCGGCTTCGTCGTCAACCGGCTGCTCTTCCCCTACCTCTTCGACGCCGTCCGCTTCATCGAACAGACCGGCATGGAGGCGGGCGAGGTCGACACCTGCATGAAGCTCGGAGCCGGTCACCCGATGGGACCGCTGGCTCTGCTCGACTTCGTCGGACTCGACGTCTGCCAGGCGATCGGCGACGCCCTCTACGCGGCCTCGTCGGAGGACTACCAGAAGCCGCCCCCGCTGCTGGTCGAGATGGTCGGCGAAGAGAAGCTGGGCCGCAAGAGCGGCGCCGGCTTCTACTCCTACGACTGACCGGGCGCCGCCCGCACCGCGGACGGCGCCCGAATTCGACCCTGTCCCTAGGTGTACTTGGACGGATTGAACTTGCAGAACCGGAAGCCGAACGGGATCACCTTGTTGTTGGCGTCCGTGGCGTTGTGGTTCAACCTGGTGACCAGGGCGCTGGCCTTGCCTTTCTTGCCCCGCTTCAGGGCCTTGCCGGCGTTCCTGAATAGATTCGACTCGACCTTGACCTTCTTCAGCCAGACTCGCAGCCGACCCACGTCGGCGGCGGGCTGGGGCAGCTTCCTGAGCTGGACGAAGGTCTTCTTGAGCGCCCGCGAGGCCCGCAGCATGCTCCGCCCCGCCCTCGAGAGCCTGTTCTTCCGGAAGTCCGAGCGGACGTGCTTGAGGATCCTTTCGTTCGCCTTCGCATTGACACGGCAGATCGGCTCCGCTTCGTCCTTGAACGTCTGCCGCGTCGGCACGCCGACGAGGGAGGCGGTCGCAACCGGCCGCTTCGAGGACCTGGCGACCGGACGGCAGCTGCGCGTCACTTTGCCGGAGAGCCTCGTGCCGTTGCCGAAGACGAAGTCGCCGCGGGCGAAGAGACGCCCGGTCGGACAGCTGGCCAGCAGCAGGTTGCGCTTGTGCTTCTTGTACCGCCACGATTTGCGCAGCTTGGCCCGGAAGAAGGTCAGCGAGCCCTGGCCGTTGACGATGGTCGGGATCCTGACGTTGGCATTTGTGCCGTAGAGGCCGCGCTTCTTCTTGATGACGGCGGTGGTCACGAACGTGGTCGGGGCCGGCACGTGGGCGTAGACGTGGAAGATCAAGACCGGCTTGCGGCCCTTGGGCTTGCCGTTGAAGATCAGCAGCGGGCCCGAGGCCTTGAACGGCGCCTGTTCGGGGAAGGCGATCTGGGCACCCACCCTGCCGCTGCCGATGATCGCCTTGCGACAGGACCGCCTCGCCTGGCTGGTGAGCGTGTTTTCCAGCTTGGCGACCGTGCAGGTGGCCAGGCCCTTGGTGTAGAGACGGCCGTGGCGGTCGAAGTCGAGGTCGAGCTTCTTGAGCGGCGCCGGATGAGATCCGTCCGCGGTGCCGAGAGACCCCGACAGCCTCAGGGTGATCGGGGCCGGCGCCTTCTTGGGCAGCCGGCTCGGGCTGATCACCCCGTCGATCTTCGCGATCAGGTTGCCCGCGCGCACGGTCTGCCCGGACGCCGACGTCGCGACGATGCCGGCGATGGCCAGTGCACAGAGGCTGAGAAGGGTTCTTTTCGCCTTGGAGCGCATCGGCTAGCGCACCAGCTGGTAGGCGCAGATGTACCGGGTCGGGTCATCGACTTCGAGCTCTTCGATTTTGCCCGTGCCGTCGACGATCATCGTCCGGTAGTTGCCGCCGTTGGTGTTCGTGAAGTAGGCGTCGGCAACCGCGTAGTTGGGGGCCAGGCCCGAGCCGAGGTTGATCACGGTGCGGATCGAGTAGAGCTGCAGCGGGGTCGGCAGATAGCCGCCCTTGGCGGCGCAGAAGTCGGCCGCCGTCTTCACGTCCGGCACCGCCGGGTTGAGAGCGAGGTCGTAACAGAGCCCGCGGATCAGGGTCGTGCCCGGAGGACAGAGGGCGAAGTGCCCGCTGACGGTGTTGGAGTTCTGGGCCTGCGTCGCCTGAGATGCCCGGGGGACGACGCCGAGCTTGCCCACGTTGATGTCAGCGCCGGTCAGGGAGCCGTTCTTGACTTTGACCGAGGTGACCGCGTTCCTGGCGATCTTGCCGGTCTTCACCGCCTTCGCCTTCAGCTGGCGGGGGCCGACCGAGTTCTTGCCGATCCTCTGCTTCTTATTCGATCTGAAAGCTTCGTCGCCAAAGGCAGCCCAGGCGCTTCCGGTGAGACTGGTGATCAGGGCTACCATCGCGATCATCAGCGCCGGGCTGGGCCGGCCGATCCTCTGCCGCATCAACTTGTGCATATCGCTCCTCCTCGGGGGTTCACCCAGAGGAACACGTCGAATCGACGCCGTGCCTGAATGCGATGTCAGAACACTGACGGGGCAGGCGGTTCAGAACCACCCTGACGGTCGGCGGATCAACGCACCGCGCGGCGCTTGCCGGTCAGATCCCAGATCACATCGGCCTCGGTGATGCCCTGGCGCCGGGCTGCGTCGGCGACCTCCTCCCAGGGCAGCTCGGCATCGGGAAGCTCGTCCCAGCGGGCCAGCTCGAGAGCCTCGACGGCGCCTTTCAAGGCTGGGCCCAGGTGCTCCTCGGATCGAAGCAGAGCTCGGAGAACCTCGAGTTGCTTGTCGCTCAGACGCACAGCCCACATACAACACCTCCAAGGCTCGGTGGGGACGCGAGTTGCCCGAAAAAGCTAGGCGGAAGGGCGGACGGAACCGCTGATCCGGACCGCCTCGATCCGGTTCTCACGGACCGACTCGACGCGCAGGGTGTAGCCGTTGGCCTGGATCGAGTCGCCGCGCTTCGGCAGCCGCCCGAGCTCGCCGAAGACATAGCCGCCGACCGAGTTGTAGGCGTCGGTGTCAACCGGCAGCTGGATCCCCGCATCAGCGAGGTCGCCGAGCGAGACGTGGCCGCGGACGAACCAATCCCCGCTCGTCAGCTGGCGCAGCGCCGCGGCCCGCGGGTCGGTCTCGTCTTCGATCTCCCCCACCACCTCCTCGAGAATGTCCTCGACGGTGACGATGCCGACGGTGCGGCCATACTCGTCGACGACGACGGAGAGCGACGTGCGCTGCACCTGCAGGTCGTGGAGGAGGTCGTCGAGCGGCCGCGTCTCCGGGACGATCAGCGCATCCCGGACGACGGGCTCGATCTGGGCCTCGGGCCCGTCGCTCATGTAGAGCCGGGCGAGCCTGTTGTTGTGGACGATCCCCTTGACCCGGTCGAAGTTCTCGTCTTCGATCACGACCAGGCGGGTGTGGCCGGAGGTGACGCAGCGCTGCAGCGCCGTCTCTACGCTGTCCGATGAGTCGACGGTGACGACCGCCGGGATCGGCGTCATCACCTCGCGTGCCTCCTGCTCGTGGAGGTGGAAGACGCCGCCGAGCATGCCCGCCTCGCCCGGGTCGAGCGTGCCGCCGTGCCGAGAGCGGTCGATGATCAGCCGCAGCTCCTCCGGCGAGCTGACTTCCTCCTCGGGCCTCGGCTCGACCTTGAAGACGCGCCGGACGAAGAACCGGGCCGGAACGTTGGTGAGCACGATCAGCGGGTGGAAGACCCGCCGGAACACCTCGAGCGGCCGCGCGATCCCGAGCAGGAGCCCCTCGGCGCGCGCAATGCCGACCATCTTCGGCGCCTGCTCCCCGAAGATCACGTGCAGGAGCGTTACCGACGCGTACGCGATCAGGAATGCGAGGGCGAAGGAGAGCGCCTCCCCGAAGATGCCCTCGAAGAGCGGCTCGATCAGCGTCGCCACGGCCGGCTCGCCGAGGAAGCCGATGCCGATCGAGGCGAGGGTGATCCCGACCTGCGAGGTGGCGACGTACTCGTCGACGTGGTCGAGCTGGTGCAGGGCAAGGCGGGCGCGGCGGTCCCCCTCCTCGGCCTCCTGCTCGATTCGGCTTCGCCGAGAGCGCACGATCGCGAACTCGGTGGCGACGAAGAAGCCGTTGACCGCGATCAGCACGAACACGAGGAGTATGAGCAGCAGCGCGCTCACGGTCTATGTGGCCCGGTACTTCGGGGGAGGTCGTCTTCGGCCATTCGGCGTAGGGAATATAGCTTTCTCACCATGCGGATTGCGAGCCTGGTCGCCCTCGGCGACCGAGATGCTCTTCGCGCTCGGCCTCGGAGACGACGTGGTGGCGGTCACCCACGAGTGCGACTACCCGCCCGCGGCGCGCAACCTTCCCCACCTGACCAAGACGGTGCTTAAGGGCGGGCTCGACGCCGGGCAGATCGATGCCGCGGTCAAGGCCACCGTCGCCGAGGGGAGGGCGCTCTACGAGCTCGACGAGGGCCTGCTCGCCGAGCTGGCCCCCGATCTGATCGTCACCCAGGCCGTCTGCGACGTCTGTGCGGTCTCCTTCGAGGAGGTGACCGAGGTCGCCGCGCGGCTGGAGAGCCGGCCGCGGGTCCTGCAGCAGGACCCCAGCACGCTCGGCGAGATGCTCGAAGACACGATTCGCCTCGGCGAGGCCGCCGGCGCCGAGGCGGCGGCGCACGAGCTGCGCGGAGAGCTGGAGGGCCGCCTGGCGACGGTCCGCGGGGTGGTCGGGGCGCGGACGCGGCCGCGGGTGATCGCACTCGAGTGGCTCGACCCGCCCTACGTCGGTGGTCACTGGGTGCCGGAGATGATCTCGATCGCGGGCGGGGAGGACGTCGCCGGGCCGCCGGGCCTGCGTTCCCCCGAGGTCAGCTGGGGGAGCTCACCGGGCTGAACCCCGACGTGGTCGTGGCGATGCCCTGCGGCTGGTACATGGAGGAGGCCCGCCGCCAGACCCGCCTGCACTGGCACCGGGTCGGCTCGCTGGGGGCCGACCGGGTGTTCGCCGTCGATGCCGCCTCGACCTTCTCCCGACCCGGGCCGCGGCTCGTCGACGGGCGTCGAGCTGCTCGGCCACCTGCTTCACCCGGGGCTCATCGACCCGCCCGGGAGCATCGGTTTCGCCGAGCTCCGGTCAGGCGACCGATAGGGCGCCGATCACCGAGGCGACCGCGATCGCGGCCATGCCGAGGAGTTCGATCGCAAGCCGGTTCCGGCCCAGCATGCCGCGTTCGCCGGCGATGACAAGCAGGGCGCAGGCGACACCGCCGATCAGCCCGCCGAGGTGGCCTCCGACGCTGATCCGGGTGGCGCCGAAGGTGATCGCCAGGTTGATCAGCAGAAGGAAGCCGAGCTGACCCGCGATCTCGTTGAAGCCGCGCCGGCGGGCGATCAGCGACCGTCGCTCCGAGCATCCCGAACACGGCGCCGGAGGCGCCGACGGTTATCTGGAAAGGATCGGTGAGGGCGAGGGCGCCGAACGAGCCCGCCAGAAGCGACGCGAAATAGAGGAAGACGAAGCGGGGAGTGCCGATCGCGGGCTCGAGCAGGCGGCCGAGGATGAACAGCAGGAACATGTTGAAGCCGATGTGGATCAAGCCGGCGTGCAGGAAGAGCCGCTGACTATCCGGTACCACTCGCCGTCGGCGACCGCCGGCGCCCTGTAAGCCGAAGTCGGCGACCATCGAGCCGTTGACGGTCGTCAAGCCGCCGCTGCCCCCGGCTACCTCGGCCAGGAAGGCGAGCGACGTTGAGCCCGATCAGGACGAAGGTCGCCGGCGCCGCGGTGCCACCGAACGCACCGGCGCGCCGTGCGCACCTCGGTCCGCTCCCGGGAGCACTCCGGACAGCGCATGCCGACCGGGGTCGGCGTCATGCAGGAAGGGCAGATCGGCCGCCCGCAGGAGGAGCAGGAGACGCGCGGTCTCGCGGTCGGGATGTCGGTAACAGGTCTGCGGCATCGGAATCGGGCAGCCTACAATCGGGCGCCCATGGGCGGCGAGCAGGAGATACAGGGCAGGGACCGAGCCCGGCGCGACTCTACGCGACGCTGGTCGGCGCGGCGCTGGTGGTCGCTCGGCATCGTCGGCTTCTTCTACAGCTCCTCGTTCGGCTCCCCCGGGCGAGGTCGACGACGCCCTCGGGCTCTTCGCCGTCAACGGCTGGAGCAACACCGCTCCACATCCTCACCGGCGCGCGTCGGGTCTGCTCGTCGCCGGCTTCGCCGCGCGCCGCTACGCGCTCTGGATGGGCATCGCCTCCTGGCCATCGCGGTCTGGGGCTTCGTCCTCGGGGGCGGCGAGGCGATCCTCGGCCTTTTCCCGGTCGACACCGGCGTCGACGTCCTGCACCTGGCGCTCGGCCTGCTCGGCGTCGGCGCCGGCTCTGGCGTACGCCTAGGGCCTGACCCGCTCGGTCAGCGAGCGCAGGCCGCTTTGCCTGGCTGCGGCCCCGGCGGCGCATCTCGAGCAGGACCAGGGCGCCGGTGGCGACGCTGCCGGCGCCGACCGCGACCACCGGGCGCACCCAGTTGCGCGGGTCGCGCAGCGCGCGCAGCTCGCTCTCGGAGAGCTGCCTCGGCCCAGTCGGAGAGCTCCTCGGCGGCCGCCTGGGTGATCGCGCCCAGCGTGTCCTCACCCGGCCCGAGAGCCGCTCCGGCGGCTCGATCGGCCGCAGCGCGTCGGCTGAGCATCGCTCTCGACGTCAGTCATCGTCCGCTCCCGTCTCCTCCTGGAGCTGCTTGATCGCCCGGTGATCAGCACCTTGGTGGCGCCGTCGGTGCGGCCCAGCGCCCGCGCGATCTCGCGATTGTCCATGCCCAGGGCGAAGCGCATGATCAGCGCCTCGCGCCGGTCGTCGGGCAGGTGCTCGAGGTTCTCCATCACCTGGCGCAGCTCCTCGCGGCCCTCGGCGATCGCCTCGGTCCCGTGCTTGGCCGGCGATCGGGTCCGCGTTTTCGAGCGGCGTCTGCGGCCGCCGCGAGCGGTCGCGGTAGTAGTTGGAGGCGAGGTTGTGGGCGATGCGGATCAGCCACGGGCGCAGCGGCCGGCCGTCGGACTCGCGCCGGGCGCGCTCGAAGTGCCGGTAGGCCTGCAGGAACGCCTGCTCGGTGAGGTCCTCGGCGTCGTGATGGTTGCCGACCCGGTAGTAGGCGTAGGAGTAGACGTCGCGCAGGTGCGCCCGGTAGAGCTCGTCGAAGGCGCGGTCGAGCTCCGCCTTGGCGGCCGGGTCGAGGCTCGCAGGCTCGAAGCTCTCGGTCTCTTCGCCTCTTCGCGCGCTCATCGCCCAAGCCTATTGGGCACGCCGGCGCCGGCCCCCGCGCTCATGCCGCCCTCCGCGGGCGCTCGACCCGGCGCAGGCCGCGCGATCCAGGCGTCGGCGTCGATCTCGCCCCGGATCAGCGCGGCCAGGCCGCGAGCGCCTCGGCCGGGCTGCCCGCCGCGCGAGACCGCCTCGGCGAGCAGCGGCACCGCGTCGAGGCCCTCGGAGGCCTGGCCGATGATGCGCCGGGATCTCCGCCGCCGGCGTGCCCCGCGCCGAGCAGCTCGCCGGCGCGGCGGTTGCGGCCGGTCGGGCGCCATCATCGTCGCGGTCAGGTCGCCGACGCCGGCGAGGCCGGAGAAGGTCCCGAGCTCGGCGCCCCGCGCGATCGCGAGCCGATGCACTCGCGCCAGACCTCGGCGGCGGCGATCCCGGCCGCGTTGAGGCCGTGCGGCTGCGGCGGCGGCGGCGGCCAGGGCCGGCGGCGTTCTTGGCGGCGCCGGCCATCTCGACCCCGGTCACGTCGCGCGGAGCGCTCGCAGACCAGGCCGGCGCGGTCGAACACCTCGCCGAGCTGGCTGCGCAGGTCGGCGTCGGCGGAGCCGAGGACGAGCGCCGCCGCGCCCGAGCCGCCTCGCGGGCGTGCGCGGGGCCGCCGAGGCAGGCGATCGCCCGCGCCCGCACCCGCTCGCCGACGTACTCGGCCGGCAGCTTGCCGAGCGGGGCGATCAGGCCCTTGGTCAGGAGCAGCATCGCGGCGCGCTCGCCGACCCGGTCGCCGATCGCGCCGACCGCCTGCGGCAGCGCGCCGGAGGGGACCGCGAGGCAGACGAGGTCGTGCCCGGCGAGCTCGATCTCGGCCGCCTGCGCGGACCCGCAGCGCGCCGGGCAGGTGACGCCGGGCAGGTAGCGGCGCGTTCTCGCGGTCGGCGCCGAGCTCCTCGGCCTGCTCGCGCGGTGCGGGTGCCGAGCTGCGACGTCGAGCCCGCCGCGGGCGAGCAGCACGGCGACCGCGGTGCCCCAGCTGCCGGCGCCGATCACCGCGGCGCGGCGCAGCGGCGGCAGCCCGCCGAGTCCTCCCACTGGAGCTCGACGTTGGGCCAGATCCGAGCGGTCACGGTCTCGGCCAGCGCGCGCGAGGGCGCCTCGGCCCGCGGGAAGGTCATCGCCCTGCCGGCCGGACGCTGACCTTCCGCGGCCGGATCCGCCAGCCGCGGCGCACGTCTTCGGTGCCGAGCACGGCGGCCGGCATGACCGGGGCGCCGGTCTCCAGCGCGAGGCGGCCGACGCCCCGCTTGGGCGCGGCCAGCGACCCGGTGCGGATCCGCGTGCCCTCGGGGAAGATGCAGACGGTGCCGCCCGCGCTCGACCACCTGGCGCGCGGTCTCCACCGACTCCTCGTCGGACTCGCCGCGGCGGATCGGGAAGGCGCCGAGCCGGGAGAGCATCCACCCCTGCCAGCGGCGCTCGAACAGCTCCACCTTGGCGACGTAGTTCATCGGCCGCCGCCAGGGCAGCGTGCCGCCGATCACGAAGGGGTCGAGGAAGCTGCGGTGGTTGGCGGCGACGATCAGCCCGCCCTTGACCGCGGCCGTGCTCGCGGCCGTTGCGGGCGAGCCGGAAGTAGACGAGGAAGAACGGCGTCATGAAGATCCGCGCCAGCAGGTACAGGGCACGGTTGACGCCGTGGCGGCGCGTGTACTCGTGGTAGCGGGCGAGGCGCTCGGGGGTCACCAAGAGGGGCCTACACGGGCGGGGACCGCCGGTTACCTGGTGGGGAACCGTTGGCCCGGGATCTTCGTGAGGCTGCGCTTGACAGACGGCCGTGCGATTGAAAGCTTGCCAGAGGAGCCGTGCGCCGCCGGCCGGCGCCATTCCAGCTGTCGTCCGATTCCCCAAAGACCAGGAGACACCTTGAGATATATACGCCGGCGGCTCACCTACGCCAACGTCATGTCCTCGCTGGCGGTGTTCATGGTGCTGTGCGGTGGCGCCGCGTTCGCCGCCAACCAGCTGCCGAAGAACAGCGTCGGCCCCAAGCAGCTCAAGAAGAACGCGGTGAAGACCGGTGACATCGCCCGCAACTCCGTGAAGACGGGCAAACTCGGCCCCGAAGCGGCGAAGGCAGGCAAGATCGCCAAGAACGCGATCCCGACCAACCGGATCCGCAACGGCGCGGTCTCCAACGCCAAGGTCGGCGGCGGCGCGATCACCGGCGACAAGATCGCCGGCTCGGCGGTCACCGGCGACAAGATCAACGCCCCGACGACGCCCTTCGGCCGGGTCGTCGACCGGCCGCTCGGCGCCGCCACGGTCGCGTTCACGGGCGGCCAGCTCTACCCGCTGGTCAACCCCTTCCACCTCCAGCCAGCCGGGCAGACCGAGCAGTACATCGGCGGCATGAGCGTCCATTTCCCGGCCGCCTGCACGCAGCCGCGCTTAGCGCTCGCCTATCTGCTCATGGATTCCGCCACCCCGACGGCTCCCAGTCCAGTCGAGATCATCGGCTTCGGGCAGATCGAAGACAAAGCGACCGGGGCCGTCAACCGGCGGATGGCGTTCGCACCCTTTGCCGGAGGGCTGGGTGCTCCGTGGCGTTCGGCTCCTCCGAGCAACGAAACGCATACGTTTTCGATCCTGATGCTCGGCCAGAGCTGCAACACCGGATCGGGCGTCCTCGCGACGGGAGCGAGCATCGACGTGATCGGCACCAAGTAGCGGCAAGCGGGCCCGGCGCGAGACGGTCACGAAGTCGTCACGCGCCACCCGCCGTTTTTTCACCAGGCGCGCTCGATCAACGCGGTCAGCTGTCGCGGTCGGGCGGGCCGGGCGTGAAGGCGAGCTCGGGCCTGGCCAGGATCGCCTCCACCGCCTCGTCGAGGCGATCGCGGTCGGCTCCGGCCTCACCGAGTCCCGGCGGGTTGCCGCCCAGCTCCAGGATCCGGGCCTCGATCGCCTCCGGCTCGACGCCGATTGCGGCGGCAAGGGCCGCGATCTGTTCCGGAGCGCGGGGCTCCATGAAAGCCATCGCTCGGGGCAGGATCCCGGCGTTGGTCTCGGCGTGGGGGCTGCCGCAGACCCGGACCAACGTCTGGCAGACGACGTGGTGGATCGCAAACAGGCTTGAGTCGATCGCGTAGCCGCTGAGGATCGCGCCGAGGGCCAGGGCGCCGCGGTCGCGGGTCTCTCGCCGCTGATCGAGCGCAGTCGCGATCAGCTCGGCTCCGCGCAGCGCGGTCATCCTCGAAACCGGGTTCGCGAACGGGGTGTAGAGGGAGTCGGCGGCGTGGGCGAGAGCGTTCATCGCGACGGCTCGCAGGCGTGCCTCGGTATGGCTGGTCATCGCCGCCGGCTCGGCGATCACCAGCGCCGGGCGGACGAGGCCGCTGACCCGGTCCTCGGCGCCTGCCGGGAGGCGGTGGATGCCGGTCATCTCGGCGCCGGACAGCGTCGTCGGGATCGCCGCCACCTCGGCGCCCGCCACCGATGCGATCGCCTTGGCGGTGTCGATCACCCGTCCGCCCCCGAAGGCGACGAGGCGGTCGGAGCCGGCTGCGTCGAGCAGGGTGGCGGCGGTGTCCGGAACCTGGCCCGGAGGTACCAGATGGACCGCCCCCGCCGCCTCGCGCAGCAGCTCGGCCTCCCCGACCGCGCGCTCGGTGGTGAACAGCTCGAAGGCCTCGAAGCCGTGCTCGGCGAGCAGCTCGGGGGCGTCGCGCAATCCGGTCTGCCGGAAGGCGATCGTCCGCCCTCCGTCCCTCCAGAGGAAGTCGGCCACCCCGGCCTGCCGCTCAGCCGACCCGCGGGTTGACTACCGGGCGCAGATTCGGCTCGACCTCGCTCGCGCAGGTGCTCGAAGTCGGGCGGCAGCGAGAGCTTCTCGCCGAGGTGCTCGAGCGGCTCGTCGACGGTGAAGCCGGGCCCGAGCGTCGCGATCTCGAACAGCACCCCGCTCGGCTCGCGGAAGTAGATCGACCTGAAGTAGAAGCGGTCGATCACCGGGGTCGGCTGGGCGCCCGCCGGCGATCGCGCGGTCGCGCCACTGCTCGTGCTCGTCGATCGGCGAAGCCCAGGCGATGTGGTGGACGCTGCCCGCCCCCTGCAGCGCCGCGCTCGGCGGGCGGCTCGTCGTAGACGTAGAGGCCGCCGCGTCGCTCGCCGCGCGCCTCCCAGCCGTCCTCGGCGCGCTCGAAGCGCGAGCGCTTCGAGCAGCGCGGCGCTGCGCTCGGGGGCGGCGCTGTAGGCGCGGGCCGCATGGAAGCCCTGCAGGGCGAGCTCGGCCGGGACCTCGGGATGCTCGGCGATCAGCGGCGCGTCGCCGACCTCGACGACGACCAGCTCATGGCTCGAGCCCCTCGGGGTCGGCGAACCGCAGGCTGCCCTCCCCGCGCTCGGACTCGATGCCCGTCTGGCGGCGAGCCGCTTCTCCCAGAAGTCGAGCGCGTCGGTCGAGGCGACCCGCCAGACGATCCGGTGCACCATCCCGGCGCCGGCGCGGCCGCGGCGGCACGCCCGGGAACTCGAAGAAGGTCAGGTCGGAGCCGGCGCTGCCCTTCTCGTCGGCGAAGAAGAGGTGGTAGACGGTCGGCTGGTCCTGGTTGACCGTCTTCTTGACCAGCCGCAGCCCAAGCACCCCGGCGTAGAAGTCGACGTTGTCGCTGCGCGTCCGCGGTGATCGCCGTGATGTGGTGGATGCCCTCGAGCTTCATGCCGCTCCTCGGATCGGTTGGGTGACGTATAGCATCCCCGCGATGAGCCGCGGTCGCAGACGTTCGGTCAAGGCGCTGGTCGTGCTTCGGCTCGCTCCTGGCCTTCCTCAGCGTCTTCGCGATCTGGGTCGAACGCCAGGCGCTCAACACCGACGACTGGGTGCAGACCAGCGACACGCTGATCCAGGACTCGACGATCCGCTCCGCGCTCGCCGACTACCTCGTCGACCAGCTCTACGCGAACGTCGACGTCGAACAGGAATTCGAGGGCATCCTGCCGGGCGAAACCAAGAGTTCGCCGGGCCGCTGACCGGGTGGCTGCGCTCAGTCGCCGGCGACGGCGCCGAACAGGCTGCTGGAAACGTCCACCGCGCAAAGCCTCTGGCAGGACGCCAACCGCACCGCCCACGAACAGCTGATCGCCGTGCTGGAAGACGACAAGGAGCGGTCTCGACCGAGGACGGCGAAGTCAAGCTGAACCTGGGCAGCCTGGTGACGAATCTCGCCGACCAGGTGGGGATCGGTCAGATCGCTCGCCGACAAGCTGCCGCCCGACGCGGCCAGGTCACGATCCTGCGCTCCGACGAGCTGAAGACGGCGCAGAACATCGCCGTCGCGATCAAAGGGCTGGCGATCGTCCTCTCGCTGCTCACCTTCCTCGCCTTCGGGCTGGCGATCTACCTCTCCGGGGACGAACGCTGGGTGACGGTCCTCTTCTGCGGAGTCGGACTGATCGCGGCCGGCTTCGCCGTGATCGTCGCCCGCGAGGTCGCCGGCGGCATCGTCGTCGGCGCAGCTGGTCGAACAGGACAGCGTCAGGCCCGCGGCCGACGCCGCCTGGTCGATCTCGACCTCGCTGATGACCAGCATCGCGACGACGGTGATCGTCTTCGGCGTGCTCTTCGGGATCGCCGGCTGGCTCGGCTCGCCGACCGGCTCGGCGCGCGCGACCCGCCGCGTACCTGGCGCCGGTGCTGCGCGAGCACGTCGCCTACGTCTACGCGGGCCTGGCGATCGTGGTCGGCATCTACTTCCTCTCCGCGCCGACCCAGAACCTGCGCTCGTTCCTCACCACGCTGGTCGATCGCCGGTCTGGCCGCCTTCGGCATCCACGAGCTGCGCAAGACAGACGACCGAGGAGTTCCCCGACGCCAGCTACGACGATATCTTCGGCACGACCAAGGATCGCGTCGTCGGCGCCGTGAAAGGGCGCCAACATCGGCGAGCGGGCGTCGAAGCTGAAGATGCCCGAGGTGCGGCGCCCCGACGGCGGCGATGGTGGCCAGGAGCCCGTGGATGCCGACGATGCCCGCCTGGAGCGCCTGGAGCGACTTGCGGCCCTGCACGAAAAAGGCGTCCTCACCGACGAGGAGCTGGCCGCCGAGAAGGCCCGCCTGCTGAATGCAGACGATTGAGGTCTCCCGCAGGCTCGCGATCTGGACCATCGTCGGCGTCTGCGCCCTGAGTGCGGCGGTCGGCTCCAGCATCACCCTCCTGGCGGAGACCGGGCCGGCCGGCGAGCGCGGCGAGCGCGGGCCCAGCGGGCCCCGCGGCCCGGAGGGCGCCGAAGGGACCGTCGAAGCGCCCGACTACGCCTTCATCGAATCCGAAGTCGAAGACCTGGCCCGCAAGCTCGGCGACATCAACGCCACCGAAGGCCGTCTCGACGAACTCGAAGAAGACCTCGGCGACACCGAAGAAACCGTCAGCGACCTCTGCCTCGAACTGGACGCCTTCTGCTGAGCACCGCGCGGCGAGTTATTACTCCCTGCGGCCACCAACTCGCCGCAACTCCCGATTCGGAAGCCCGCCTCCGGGATCGAACCGGAAACCTCCGCTTTACAAGAGCGGTGCTCTACCAATTGAGCTAGGCGGGCAGTTCGCCGAATATAGACGCCATGAGTGAGTCGGAGAAAAGGATTGACGCTCGGTTCCGGTTCCTGCAGCCGGGAGAGGGCGACGTCCTGGCGGAGGCGATCCGGGTCGCCTACGGGGACAGCTACGACGTGCCCTGGGTCTACGACCGGGACGCGGTCGATTCGAAGCTCGCGGCCGGCAACCTACGTCTCCTGCGTCGCCGAGACCGCCGGCGGCGATCTGCTCTGCCACGAGGGGATGAGCCTCGCCGCGGCCGGCGACGCGGTCGGCCACGCCGGCCAGGCGGTGACGATGCCCGCCGCCCGCGGCCACCATCTCTTCACCCGCACCAAGCGCTTCCTGCATGGACTGGGCCCAGGGGGAGGGCCTGGCCGGCCTCTTCAGCGAGTCGACGGCGGCCCACCCCTACAGCCAGAGGGCCAACGTCCAGCTCGGCGCCTTCGAGACAGGCTTCCTGCTGGGCTGGATCCCGGCGACGGTGTCCAACGACGCCGCAGCCGCCGAGAAGCCGAAGCGCCAGTCCGCCGCCCTCTTCTACTCGAAGCTCAACGACGGCCACGAACGCGAGGCCTACGCCCCGCCCCGCCACCACGAGATCATCGGCCAGACGCTCGAGCTCTGCGAGCTGCGGGGCACCCTCGCCCACGCTCCCGAGGGAACCGAGCTACCTCCCCGCACCGAGCTCCACCTCGAGGTGAACGAGGACCACAACCTGGCGCTGATCACCGTCAAGACCCCCGGCGCCGACCTCGAGGCCGCGATCGCCGCCGAGCGCCACCACCTCTTCCACACCCGCAACCTCGACGCCATCTACCTCGATCTCCCCCTTGAGAATCCGGCCACCGCCCTCGTCTCCGACCACCTCGAGACCCTCGGCGTCTCCTACGCCGGCGTCTTCCCCAACCACCACGTCGACGGCGACGTCCTCCGCATGCAATCCCTGCACCGCGTGCGAATCAGCCCGGAGGACGTCGCCACCGCATCGGACCACGGACGGGAACTGCTCGAGTACGTGCTGGGCGATCTACGTTAATTCGCTTCCAACGAAGACACACTCATTCCTGGATGCAGCACGTGGGTCCGCATCTGTCCCGGGAACTAGGGTGTTGTTTTCATGCCGGTGGTGGGAGTCAGCATTTGCCAGATGTAAACCCTGGTCCAAGAGATCATCTGCTCACCCGGGCGCTACGGGAGGCGATTGCTGAGCTTGACCCTGAGCTCATTGCTGAAGAGGCCCTCGACCCCGCCGAGGCACCGGACAGGCTCGCCCGCCACCTGATGGACGAGGTGCGCCGTGCCCTCGGCGACGAGCAGTCTGCCGACCTGCAGGCAAAGCAAGTCAACGCGCTGCTCGCCGGAGCCCTCCCGTCTGCGGAGTCGGAGGCGGCAGAGGTCGTCTTGCCGGCCCGGATCCTGCAGGGCATCGGCAAGCGAACACCGCTCGGTTCTATCGCCCCGCTTCCGGCCTTGCCGTCGACGCCACTGTCCCAGAGCGATCTCCTTGTAAACGCAGACGGTCAGCCGAACATTGGCACCGAGCTCCGCCGCGAGCTCGCCAGCGCCGACTCCGTCGACCTCATCTGCGCGTTTGTGATCTGGTCTGGCGTCCGCCAACTGCGCGAGGCGCTGGCCGACCTTGTCTCCCGCGGCGGCAAACTGCGCGTCATCACCACCACATACATGGGTGCCACCGAGAAGCGTGCGGTGGATGAGCTGGCCCGACTAGGCGCTGAGGTGCGCGTCGCCCTCGACGCACGTTCAACAAAACTGCATGCCAAGGCCTGGCTGCTCGAGCGCGACTCGGGTCTGGGCACAGCGTTCGTCGGCTCATCAAATCTCTCCCATACGGCCCTATTCGACGGCCTGGAGTGGAACGTCCGGTTGTCGGCCGTCGACGCCGGTCAGGTGATCGACCGAGTGCGGATGACTTTTGCCAGCCACTGGGAGTCCGAGCACTTCGTCCCCTACGACCCCGAGCGTGACGGAGAGGAGCTGGCCCGCGCCTTGCGCGAACATGAGCGCCGTTCAGTCGGGGCCTCAACGACTATTGACTTCGCCAATCTCGATGTGCGTCCCTATCCGCACCAGCAGCGAATGCTCGACACACTGACCGTGGAGCGCGAGCGCCATGGCCGCCACCGCAACCTCGTGGTTGCAGCAACCGGTACCGGGAAGACTGTCGTGGCCGCGCTCGACTACAGCGCCCTCTGCGATGCCGCGGGTCGCCAGCTTTCACTTCTCTTCGTTGCCCACCGCGAGGAGATTCTTCGGCAATCGCTTGCGACCTACCGCGCCGTACGCCGCGACGGCTCGTTCGGCCAGATTCACGGCGGTGGCCTGATTGCCGACGGCGAGCATGTCTTCGCGATGATCCAGTCGCTCAGCGCCGAGCGGATTGAGCAGCTCGATCCCGACACCTTCGACGTCGTCGTCGTCGACGAGTTCCATCACGCCGCTGCTTCCAGCTACGCACGGCTGCTGGAGCGGTTGCAGCCGGTTGAGCTGCTCGGGCTGACGGCCACACCGGAGCGTCTCGATGGACGCGACGTCACCCGCTGGTTTGGCGGCCGGACGGCCGTGGAGCTGCGCCTCTGGGAGGCGATCGACGAGGGCTTCTTAGTTCCGTTCCAGTACTTCGGCGTCGCCGATGACACCGATCTATCGGCGATCGCATGGCGCCGCGGCCGCTATGCGACCAAGGAGCTCAGCAATCTCTACAGCGGCGATGACCGGCGTGTCGCAAAGCTGCTCGAGGCGGTCGCCAAAATTGTCCACGAGCCGACGTTGATGAGGGCACTCGGATTCTGTGTATCAGTGGAGCACGCTCGCTTCATGGCGAGGCGGTTCACCGATGCGGGTCTGGAGAGTGTCGCGCTGAGCGGTGAGGACGATGCCGCCACTCGTTCTGCTGTCCTCGACCGACTAGGCCGTGGCGAGTTGCGCTGTGTCTTTTCAGTCGAGGTGCTCGGTGAGGGCGTAGACGTCCCCGACGTCGACTGCCTGCTCCTCCTGCGTCCCACTGAGTCGGCGACCCTGTTCACACAACAGATCGGGCGCGGATTGAGACGGGCAAGCGGAAAGAGCCATCTCACCATCATCGACCTGATCGGCCAGCACCGTGCTGAGTTTCGCTTCGAAGACAGGCTGCGGGCGATCGTCGACCCACGGCGCGGCCGAGTCGCAGATCAGGTCGAGCTCGGCTTCCCCTTCCTGCCGGCGGGGTGTGCAGTCGAACTCGACCGCAAGAGTCGCGAGATCGTCCTAGGGAACATCAAAGCCGCAATTGGGCAGCGACGCTGGGGCGCGTTGGTGAAGAACTTGGCCGAGGGTCCGCCCGACACTGCCCTAGCCAATTTCCTAGACCTGTACGACCTGGAGGTAAGCGACCTGTACCGCAATCGCCACAGCTGGACTGAGCTCCGCCGCGAGGCAGGGCAGGTGACGACGCCGCCAAGCAATCCCGGGTTCGAGGCGGAGGTCCTGACAACGCTGGGCAGACTCACGCACATCGACGACCCCGAGCGTTTTCGCTTCTACTCCGACACCCTGCGATCGGCGGCGACTCCAAGCCTCGAGACAGACGAGCGGAGCCGGCGGCTGTTGACGATGCTCGCGTGGGGCCTCGGCTCGGGCAACGGCCATGATTCTCTGGACCGCTTTTTCGACGCGCTCTGGGCGGAGCCTGCGGTTCGAGACGAGCTGGTCGAGCTGCTCTCTGTGTTGGACACTCGCTCACGGACAGCGCCGCGGCCCTCGCCACTCGACCCCAAGATTCCCCTTGCACCGCATGCGCGCTACACACGCCAGGAGATCGTCGCCGCACTAGGGTTCGCGGAAGGCGCAAAGGCCAAGGTCACCCAGGGCGGCGTGCTCTGGGTCCCCGCTGCGAAAAGCGATGTCTTCTTTGTCGACCTACGTAAGGCCGAGCGCGACTATTCGCCCACGACGATGTACCGGGACTACGCGATCAGCCGCGACCTATTCCATTGGGAGTCGCAGTCGCGCCAGGCCCCTAACCAACCGACCGTCCGCCGGTACATTGAGCACGGCGAGCAGGGCACGAACATCCTCCTCTTCGTTCGTGAGCAACGCCGCAACACCCTCGGAACCGCGCCATTTCATTTTCTCGGCCCAGCTTCCTACGTCAACCACGAAGGAGAACGCCCGGTCGCCTTCACCTGGCGCCTCCACACACCGATGCCCGAGGAGCTGTTCGAGATAGCGCGGAGCGTTGCAGCAGCATGAATACGAGCGCAGCGTCAGATTCGAAGACGCTGATCGACGGGGTTTGAGCCGAGTCCGGCCGAACCCTCCTGGCAAGCCCGTGCGATGTCATTCCCTCTCAGCGCCGATGATTCCAGCTACAGCGCGACCTCCCGCGACTCCAGGTGGGCGCCGACCTTGCGCTTGACGCGCTGGAGGGCGTTGTCGACGGTCTTGGTGTCGCAGTCGAGCTTCTCGGCGGTGGTCTCGTAGGAGTGGCCGTCGAGGTAGAGGGAGAGGACGCGGGACTCGAGGTCGGAGAGGACGCCCGAGACGCCCGAGAGGCAGGAGACGAGGCTGGAGAGCTCTTCGGTGGCGATCACCTGGTTGACCGGGTCGTGGACCGAGGGCCCGGGGAGGATCTCGTCCAGGGTCGTGTCCGATTCGCCGGCGGCCGCCGGGGTCTGGCTGAAGGAGACGTACTGGTTGAGGGGCGTGTGCTTGTTGCGGGTCGCGGTCTTGACCGCGGTGATGATCTGCCGGGTGATGCAGAGCTCGGCGAAATTGCGGAAGCTCGACTCGCGGTCGGTGCGGTAGTCGCGGATCGCCTTGTAGAGGCCGAGCAGGCCTTCCTGGATCAGGTCGTCGGACTCGCCGCCGAGCAGGAAGTAGGAGGAGGCCTTGAGGCGGACGAAGCCGCGGTAGCGACGGACGATCGCGTCGTAGGCGTCGGCCCGGCCATCCTTGGCGAGGGCGACCAGATAGTGGTCATCAAGCTCAGGTTGAGAGTCAGAGTCCGGCGGCCGCAGGGAGCCGTTCAGGCGCCCCGACGGGAGTCGCATTTCCTGCGTAGGCGTAGATAGAGCCACAGATCCTTCTCCTTTGAAGGGTCGTGGCGCCGTTTACCTCCCCTGAGGCGCCCTTATGGACTGGTCGGTCTCAGACTCAAGCTGAGGTTCAACCTTGTTGGCGCGGGAGTCTTACCTTTCTGCGGAGTTCTGTCAACCCCAAACAGAGGTTCGTGCAACCGCCGTTGCAGTTGCTACGCCTCTATCCGCGCTGGCGGACGGCCTCGAAGAGCAGCGCCGAAGCGGCGGCGGAGACGTTCAGCGAGTCGAGCCTGCCCAGCGGTCGGCAGGGCGAGGAGGCCGTCGCACGGCGGCGGCGACCCGGGGCCTGATGCCGCTCCCCTCGCCCCCCATGACGAGCACGGTCGAGCCGCCGAGGTCGACGTCCCAGGGCGCCTGCTCGGCGCCGGCGTCGGCTCCCCAGATCCAGAAGCCCGCCTTCTTCGCCTCGCCCAGCCAGTCGGCGATGTTGCGGACCCGGGCTACCGCCAGGTGCTCGACGGCGCCGGCCGAGGCCTTGCAGGCGACCGCGGTCACCTCGGCCGCACGCCGTTCCGGGATCACCACCCCGGCTGCGCCGGCCAGCTCCGCCGAGCGGCAGACCGCGCCGAGGTTGCGCGGGTCCTGCACCTGGTCGAGGACGACGATCAGCTCGCCCTCGCGGCGCAGCAGCGCGTGGGGTCCGCGTAGGGATAGGCGTCGACCTCGGCCACGACGCCCTGGTGGTCGGGGGAGCCGCAGAGCCGCTCGAGCTCCTCGCAGGAGGTCTCCGGCGACCTCCAGACCCGGCGGACCCGGCGCCTGCCCCGCTCCGCCTCCGCGACGGGCCGTTTCCCGTAGATGATCTGCCCTTCGCCATCCCGGGCCGGCCCGCCTCAGCCCCTGGGCACGAGGCGGGCGCCGTCGGCGGAGTCGCGGACCTCCAAGCCCATCTCCGCCAGCTCGTCTCGAATCGCGTCGGCACGCTCGAAGTCCTTCGCCCCCCGCGCCTCCTCGCGCTCGGCGAGAAGCCGCTCCGGCCTCGCTCTCGGCCTCGCGCCCGACCTCGGCCTCGGCAAGCGACTCGAGCCCGAGCAGCCGAGCATCTCCAGCATGGCCTCGGCGGCGCCCGGCAGACCCCCTCCCGGTTTGCTTCGGCGACCAGCTCGAACAGCTCGGCCATCGCCTTCGGCGTGTTGAAGTCATCGGCGAGCGCGTCCCTGAACCCGCTCGAGCCGGGCTTCGGAGGAGGCCCCGCCGGAGCCTCCCCGCTGTTGCTCCGCCGGACCGCCCCCGACCCCCCTCGGCGTGCTCGCGGAAGTAATTCCTGATCCGCTCGCAGCGGGCCACCGCTTCCTCCATCTCCGCGGCCCGAACGCCAGCGGCTGTCGGTAGTGCCCGGAGATCAGGTACAGGACGACCGCCTCGCGCCCGTAGCGGTCGAGTGCCTCGGAGAGCTGGAAGATGTTGCCCTCCGACTTCGACATCTTCTCGGCGTCGGTCTCGACCATCCCGTTGTGCATCCAGATCCGCGCGAAGGGGCGGCCGGCGGCCTCGGACTGGGCGATCTCGTTCTCGTGGTGGGGAAAGACCAGGTCGGAGCCGCCGCCGTGGATCGCGAAGGAGGGGCCCAGCTCGCGCTCGGCCATCACCGAGCACTCGATGTGCCAGGCGGGCCGCCCGCGTCCCCAGGGCGAGTCCCAGCTCGTGTCCTCGCCCTCCTTGTGCGATTTCCAGAGGGCGAAGTCGAGCGCGCTCTCCTTCAGTGACTCGGCGCCCGCCTCCTCGCCCTGGTCCATGTCCTCGGGGCGGCGATTGGAGAGCTTGCCGTAGTCGTCGAAGCTGCCGACCCGGAAGTAGACGTCGCCATCGGACTCGTAGGCGTGCCCGCTCGTCGACCAGCTCAGCGATCAGCTCGACGATGCCGTCGACCGTCTCGCGTCGCCAGCGGCTCGGCGTCCGGGCGCCCGAGGCCGAGCCTGCCGGTGTCCTCGATGTAGGCGGCGGTCATCCGCGCCGCGAACTCGTCGGAGGGCTCCCCTGCCTCGCCGGCGCGCGGCGTAGATCTTGTCGTTGATGTCGGTGACGTTGATGACCAGCTTGGTCGCGTAGCCCTCGGCGCGCAGGAAGCGGGCGAGCAGTGAGAAGACGACGAAGGGACGGGCGTTGCCGATGTGGATGCGGCTGTAAACGGTCGGCCCGCAGGCGTAGATGCCGACCTCCGCCTCAGGGTCGAGAACGGCCGGCTCGCCGCTCAGCGTGTCCTTGATCCGTACCTCGCGCATCGCGGTCGGAGCTTACGGCCGCGCGGGGTCGATCGGACCCCTGGCTCATGGCCCGAAGGCCGAAGGGGGCGAAGTCGCGGCGACCGGGCCTCAATGTGAAGGTGAGCCACTCGAAGGGCCGAGCAGAGAGCACCGACGCCGCGGGGGCGTTGATTGACGAGCTATTGCGGACGTCTTTCGCTCTCTCGGGCGCCCTCTCATCGTTGCTCGAGGAACTCCCAGAGCACGCCTTTCCCGGTGAGGACAACGCTGCCGTGCTGCTGGAGATGGTCGTCGGCAGCTCTCGCCCGGCAATCGATGCGGCCGGCGAGCGAGAGTGCAGGGCGGCGACCGCGCTGATCGGAGCGGTCAGGCACAGGGTCCTCGACGATCTGCGGGCTGCCGCTCAGCTGGCGAAACCAGAGCGGTGAACTCGTTGCGGGCGATGACGGTTCTGCTACTTTTATGTACATGAGCAAGACAGTCGGTGTCGCGGAGCTGCGGCAGAACCTGAGCGTCTACCTTCGGCGCGTCAGAAAGGGCGAGCGCCTGGTGGTGACCGATCGCAATCGACCGGTGGCCGAGCTCGGCCCGGCGCCGACGACGGGGCCCGACCTCGACCGGCTGATCGCCGAGGGACTGGTCTCGCGCCCGGTGCGACCGGGGCTGCCGGAGCCGCTGGAACTGACCGGCGATCCACAGGCCTTGAGCCGTGCGCTCGATGACATCCGCGGCGATCGCTGAGCGGTGGCGATCTTCTACGCCGATGCCTCTGCGCTGGTCAAGCTCCTTCGCGAGGAGGCCGAGACGAGCGCCCTGCGGGCGTTTCTCGAAGGCGCCGACCTGGTCAGCAGCGAGCTGATTCTGACCGAGATCCCACGCGCGGTGCGCCGCGCTGCCGCATACGACCGCGCGCTTCCGCTCGACTTGCTGCTGGAACGCGCGGGGGAGTTGGTCGACGCGGTCGCGCTGCGCCCGCTGGATCGCGCTCTGCTCGCCGGCGCCGGGGCAATCGCCGAGCCGGCGCTGCGGGCCCTCGACGCAGTCCATGTCGTGTCGGCCGTACATCTGGCTCCAATCGAGGCGTTCGTAACCTACGACGAGCGCCAGGCTGCCGCCGCAAGGCTCGCCGGCCTGCGAACGATGGCGCCGGGCGCCTGAGCTCGCCGGTGCTCAGAAGGTCCGGTAGCCGGAGACCGGGGACTCGCCCTCGTTGCGGGGCACCCAGGACGGCGCGCTCTCGTCGGCGGCGGCGAGCGCTTCGCGGCGGGCGCGGCTGGTGCTCGCCTTGATCTCGTCCTCCGCCGCCCGTCGGGCCCGCTCCTCGCGCTGTTCGGCCTGCTTGCGGATCCGGTCGGACTCGGCCTGGAGCTGGTCCTGGGCCCGGCTGCGAGCCTTCTCCTCGGCCTCGCCCTCGAACTTCTCGACCAGCGACCGCACCCGCTCCTCGGCCTCGCGGCGAACGTCCTCGGTGCCCTGCATGACCCGCTCCTCGATCTCGGACTCGATCTTGACCGCGACCGCGCGCGCCTCCTCGGCGGCGGCCTCCGCTTCCGCGGCCCGCTGCTCGGCCCCGGCGACACGGCTGTCGGCCTCCTCGCGAACCCGGGCCACGGCCTCGCCGATCCGCTCCTCGGCCTCCGCCTCTTGCTCCTCGACGGTCTCCAGCCGGTCCTTCTCGGCGCGCTCCTTGAGCGCGGCCATCTCGGCGGCGATCGCCTCGCGCTCGGCTTCCTCGCGCTCGCGCTCCTGCTCGTAAGCCTTCTCGGCCCGGTCACGGGCCTGCTCGGCGGCCGCCGCGCGGCCCTCCGCGGCGCGGCGCTTCTCGCGCTCGGCTGCGACCCGCTCGCGACCCTCCTCGCCGATCCTGCTCAGCGTCACCTTCGCCCGCTGCTTGAGCTCCGCACTGACCGCTCTCGGCCCGCCTGGCCGTCGGCCGTGCCTGCCAGGCCGCCCGCTCGGCCTCGGCGACACGCTCCTCGCCGACCCGCACCCACTCGAGCGCCTGGCGGGCGATGGCGCGCATCTCCTCGGTGGCCTCGCTGACCCCGTCCAGACGCACTCTTGCCGGCTCCGCGCTCACTGGTCCGCAAACTACTACGGGCTCCGGAAGCGACGCCACCCTCCCGGTCCCCGATATCTCCGCAATTTGCGGAGACTCGGCCCCGGCGGGGTCAGCCAGCGGACTCAGGCGGAGCTCTGAGCCTCGCGCTCGTGCAGCTCGCGCTTGAGGACCTTGCCGGTCGCATTGCGGGGCAGCTCCTCGAGGAACTCGATCTCCCGCGGGGTCTTGTAGGAGGCCAGGTTCGCCTTGACGTGGGCCTTGAGGTCGTCTTCGCCGGCGACCCCCTCGCCTCTCGACACGACGAAGGCCTTGAGCCGCTGGCCGAACTCCTCGTCCTCGACCCCGATCACGGCGACCTCGACCACGGCCGCGTGGTCGGCGAGCAGGTCCTCGACCTCGCGCGGGAAGACGTTCTCGCCGCCGGAGACGATCATCTCGTCGTCGCGGCCGTCGATGAAGAGCCGCCCCCCCTCGTCGAAGTGGCCGACGTCGCCGCTGCTGAAGAGGCCGTCGATGACCTCCTTGCCGCCGCCGCCGGTGTAGCCCTCGAAGGCCATTTCGTTGCCGACGAAGATCCGCCCGACCTCGCCCCGCGGCACCTCGCGCCCGTCCTCGTCGTAGAGCTTGACCACGGTCCCCCGCGGCGGCCGGCCGGCGGTGCCGGGGGCGGCGCGCAGGTCCTCGGGCGTGGCGACCGTCGCCCAGGAGACCTCGGTCGAGCCGTAGAGGTTGTAGATCGAGTCGCCGAAGCGGTCCATCCAGGCTATCCCCAGCTCTCCGGGCAGGGCCGAGCCGGAGATCGCCGTGATCCGCAGCGAGGCCAGCCGATGGGCGTCCAGCACCTCCTCGGGCAGCTGCAGGATGCGCTGGAGCATGACCGGCACGACGGCCAGCACGTCGGCTCGTGCTCGCTGACCGCGCGCAGTGTCTCCTCGGGGTCGAAGCGGCGGCGCAGGACCAGGGTCGAGGCGGTCGGCAGGCGATCAGGAAGTGGAAGAAGCCCCAGGAGTGGAAGAGCGGCGCCGCGACCATCATCGTCTCGCGCGCCCGGTAGGGGATCTTCTCGATGATCGCCGTCACCGCCAGCAGCCCGTCCGGGCTGGAGCGCTGGGCCCCCTTCGGGGTCCCGGTCGTGCCCGAGGTGAGGATCACGAAGCGGGGCTTGTCGGGCGGCGGCTCGAGATCGGCGTCGGGGCCCTCCGCGATCAACGAGTCGAGCGTCGGCCCCTCGGCGCCGCCGTCGGTCCAGGCGACGACCCGGTCGACCGCCGTCGTCGACCCCGTCGAGCAGCCCGGCGAACTCCTCGTCGTAGACGAGGACCTTCGGGCCCTCGCGACGCATCACCTCGACCAGCTGCGGGCCGGCGAACATCGTGTTGAGGTAGAGCGCGCTGGCGCCGAGCTTGGCGGCGGCCAGGGTCGCCTCGATGAAGCCGCGGTGGTTGCGGCACATGATCCCGACGCCGTCGCCGTACCCGACCCCCATCCGGGCGAAGGAGCGGGCCAGCGAGTTGGAGCGGCGGTGCAGCTCCTCGAAGGTCAGGGTGCCGCGTTCGTCGACGATCGCAGCGGCGTCGGGATGGTGGATCGCGCGCGGTCGCGACCCCGGTCGCCGGCGAGGCCCCCCAGCGCAGGAAGGTGCGTGCCGATCTTCGCCGCCTTGTCGGGGCGCGTCGGCTCGAGGATCCCCGCCCCGTGCAGCACCCGCGCCTCGAAGGCGATGTCGGCGGCCGACTGGCGCGCACGCGCCGCTATCGAGCTGAGGCTGCCCATCGAGCGGCGAAGACTATTGGCTCTCGACCGAGGCGACCGCGATGCAGGCGATTCCCTCGCCTCGGCCGATCCAGCCCATTCCCTCGTTGCTCGTCGCCTTGACGCTGACCCGGGCCGAGGTCGCCTCGGCGAGCAGGCGCTCCATCTCCTCGCGGTGCGGCGCCGAGCCGGGGCTGCTCGCAGATCACGGTGGCGTCGACGTTGACGATCCGGCCGCCGATCGTGCCGACGCGCGGTGCGCAGCAGGTCGATCGAGTCGGCGTCGCGCCACCGCTCCTCGTCGTCGGGGAAGAGGGTGCCGATGTCGCCCGTCGCCGGCGGCGCCGAGCAGCGCGTCGATCACCGCGTGGGTGAGGACGTCGGCGTCGGAGTGGCCCGTCGAGGCCGCGCTCGTGCTCGATCTCGACCCCGCCGAGGACAGAGCCTGCGGCCCTCGGCGAAGCGGTGGCTGTCGTAGCCGATGCCGACGCCGGTCATCGGCTCAATTCTCGCCGACCGCGGCTCCGAGCGGCTCCAGGCGCCGCTCGCGGCCCTCGAAGACGCAGATCTCGCTCGACCCCGAGCGCGCCGAGGAACTCGAGCGCCCGGTCGTAGCCGAAGCCGACCTGCTCGGGCAGGTGGGCGTCGGAGGAGAGCGCGAAGCGGGCGCCGGCCTCGACGCACATCTCGGCGAAGGCGCGGCGACGGGTAGAGCTCGCCGACCGGCTTGCGCAGCCCGGCGGTCGAGACCTCGACCGCGATCCCGGCTCTCGGCGATCGCCTCGACGGCGGGCTCGTAATAGTGGCGCGGGTCGCGCTCCGGCAGCGGCCGGCCGCTGCCCCAGACCTTGACCAGGTCGGGGTGGGCGAGGATGTCGAAGAGCCCGGAGCGCGCGCACTCGGCGAGCGCCTCGAAGTAGCGGCGCCAGACGTCGTCGGGGTCGCCGCCGCCGCGCCAGGCGTCCCATCCGTCGTGATCGACCGCGCTCGGCGCCGACGAAGTGGACCGAGCCGACGACGTAGTCGAACTCGCGCGCCTCCAGCATCGACGCGGTGCGGTCCTCGGCCCCGGGAACGAAGTCGCACTCGATGCCCGAGCCGGAGCGGGGTGCCGCGCACGAACTCGCAGTAGGCGTCGAGGTCGTCGCGCGCCTGTTCCTCCCAGAACGGATGGCGCCAGACCTCGAGCGCCTGACGAAAGCGGTGGACGTGCTCGGAGACGCCCAGCTCGGCGATCCCGGCCGCCTTCGCGGCGGCCAGGTAGCGCTCGACGTTCTCCGCGGTGAAGTAGCGCTCCGGCGGCGTGTCCTCCTCGTCGGGGCGCAGGTGCAGGTGGTAGTCGGTCAGCATCGCCCCGAGCCTAGATAGTGGGGCGGGCGCGCGAGGCGACGGCCCAGCTGACCATCAACCTGGCCGCGATCATGCTCGCCGGCGTTCTCACCCTGCTGCCCGAGCGGACCCCCTACGAGCGCCGGCGGCGAAGGCACCTCGACGACGTCGGACGGGTCGCCGCGGGCCTGCCGGGGAGGCCGAAAGGAGGGGCCGGGCACCCGCCTGTCATACGCTCGCCCAGATGATCGCTCAACTCGCACTCCTCCTCGGCGCCCTTGCCGCCGGGACCGCGCTCGCAGCGGCGGCCGGAGCAACCAGCTTCGGCGTCGCGCTCGGGATCGGCCAGCTCTGCTTCGCAGCCGCCCTGGTCTGGGTGCTGCTCCGCGACTAGGAGAGCAGCCGCTCGGCGAGCGCGCAGGTCGAGCGGGGTCGTGACCTTGAGGTTCGCGGCCGGGGCCGGGTGGATCAGCACGCCGCCCCCCGGCCGCCTCGACCAGCATCGCCTCGTCGGTGGCGGCGGCGAGGCTCGCGGCGTCGCCGGCCGAGCGCCGCCCGAGGTCGCGGCCCGGAATACCTGCGGCGTCTGCGCCGCCCACAGCAGCGATCGCCGGTCGAGGTGCCCGCTACGACCCAGGTCCGCCGCGCTCGACTCGGCGCGGGACCGGACCGCTCGGGCGGCGCTGGCCGCTTGATCGTGTCGGTCACCGGTGCGGCCGCGATCGCGCCGGCGGCCCCGGGGTCCGCGGCCAGGGCTGCGACGACGCCGTCGACCAGGGCCGGCGTGATCAGCGGCCGCGCGGCGTCGTGGACCGCGACGAGATCGGTCTCGACCGCCTCCAGAGCGTTGGCGACCGATTGCGGCGCGGGTCTCGCCGCCGGCGACGACGCCGACGCGGCGCCGCGCCGAGGTCCCCTTGCACGTGCCCGGGCGGGACGGCGACGACGATCGCGGCGGCGCCCGCCGCCGCGAAGGCCTCGATCGACCACTCGACCATCGGCCGGCCGGCGAGCGGCACGAAGGCCTTCGGGCCGCCGGCTCCGAGCCTCTCCCCGGAGCCGGCGGCCGCGATGACCGCTGTGACTGACGCTGCGCGCGGAGCTCATCCAGACGAGCTCCTAGGCCGTGGCGGCGAAGCGCTCCTCCAGCAGCCCGTCCAGGTACTCCTCCGCGCCGTCCTCGTCCTTGTCGAGCGCGTACATGAACTCCGACGCGAGGATCTTCTTCGCCCGCGTGTACATCTGCTTCTCCCCGGTGGAGAGGCCCTTTTCCATCTCGCGGATCGCCAGGTTGCGGACCACCTCGGCGAGCTCGAAGACGTCGCCGGTCTTGATCTTCTCGCGGTTGTACTTGAAGCGCCGGTTCCAGTTCTTCGGCATCTCCGAGACGTCGTCGGTGAGGACGGCGGTGACCTTTTTGATTTCCTCCTCGTCGATCACCCGCCGCAGCCCGGCCTTGCCGGCGTTCTCGCAGGGAACCATCACGGTCAGCTCGTTGTGGAGGATCTTGATCGTGAGGTACTCACGCTCCTCCCCCATCAGCTCGCGAGCTCTCTTTCTTCAGCACGATGCCGGCTCCGTGGTGGGGATAGACGACCTTGTCCCCCTCCTCGAAGTCGCAGACGTACGGGACGTCCTCCTCGAAGCCTGCCTCCATGGCCTCCTCTAGCTCGGAAATCGGTTGCTCCTTTCGTTCATGCGACGGCGCCGTTCGCCATCAGCTCTGCAAGTACCGGTCGACCAGGTCGACCTCCCGCAGCCTGCCGCAGGCCCTCGCGGATGTCCTTGGCCCTGGTCGGGCCGACATCGTCGACGGCCTCGAGGTCGGCGTCGGAGGCCGCCAGGACCTCCTCCAGACCGCCGAGCTCGTGGATGATCTTCTGGACGACAAGCTTGGGGATGCGGGGGACCCGGCCCAGCACCCGGTAGCCGCGCGGCGCGACGGGGAAGTCGAGGGTGTTGACCTTGCGGTCGTAGCCGAGCAGCTCGGCGAGGCGGCCGAAGTCGAGCACGTCCTCGTGCGGCAGCCGGGCGAGCGACTGGACCACGGTGGCCAGGTTCTGCTCGGAGTCCTCGACCGAGTAGTCGCGGATCAGCGCCGTCTTGTCGGCGGCGACGCCGACCATCGTCTCCTCGAGCTGCATCTCGATCAGCCGGCCCTCGGTGCCGAGCTCGACGATGTAGCGCTCGACCTCGACCGCCATCCGGGTCACCAGCTCGGCCCGCTGGAGGACCGCGAGCGCGTCGTAGAGGACGCCGCCGCCCTCGAACTCGAGCACCGTCAGCCGGGTCGAGACCTGGTCGAGCCGCTCGCGGTACTTGTCCAGGGTCGCCAGCCCCTGGTTGGCCTTGGCGAGCACCGCGGGGATGTCCTGGAGGATGTACTTCGTCCCCTCGACGTAGAGGGAGACGACGTCGCGGCGCTGGGAGATCGCGATCACCAGCGCGTCGGTCTGCTTGGAGACGCGCTCGGCGGTGCGGTGGCGGGTGCCGGTCTCGCTGGAGAGGATCGTCGGATCCGGCATCAGCTGCACGTTGGCCCAGGCGATCCTGGTCGCCTCGGCGTTGAGCACGATCGCCCCGTCCATCTTCGCCACCTGGTAGAGCATCGCCGGCGTGTAGTCGACGTCGAGCTTGATCCCGCCGGAGAGCAGGTGGGAGATGTCGTCGGGATCGCCGACGACGATCAGGCCGCCGGTGCGGGAGTGGACGATGTTGTCGATCCCCTCGCGCAGCGCGCCGCCGGGCGCGACGATGTCGAGGGCCCTGAGAAGCCGGGGATCCTGACGTTCCGACAACTCGTGAAGCTCATCCCCAGGCAGCCCAGACATCGCTCTCTAGGATGGCAAATATCGCTCTGGAATGCGGTCTGGGCATATCCTAGTGGAGAGATCGGAATGGCGTTTGTCAAGCGAATCCGTCATCACAGCAGCTCCGACGGAAGGCGCGGCTCAGAGGTGCGAATCGGCGGTGGTGCGGATGGTGCCGCGGTGCTCCGGCGGGCGTCGCCGGCGACGGCGGGATCGGGCCCAGCGGCTCGGGTCGCGGACGAAGGCCCAGGTGAGGACGGCGCCGAGGCGCCGAAGCCGACCAGAACCCAGTTCGAGCCGGCGATCGCGGCGGCGAACGAGTCGCCGCCCCCGCGCAGGGCGCGGAAGACGGCCCCGGTGGCGGCCAGCGCCACAGCGCCGGCCACACCCGCCCATCGCCAGCACCCCCGACGCGATCCCCACCTTCTCGGCGCGGCATCGCCGCCATCGCCGCGATCGACATCGGCGCGTAGACGAGGCCGAGCGCGATCCCGAACAGCAGGTAGCCGGCGAGCAGCGAGCGCGTAGGAGCTGTCGGCGGCCGACCCGGGTAGGACGAGCAGCCCCGCGACGCCGAACGCCATGCCGACCGTCATCAGCCGCGCGGGCGCCGAAGCGGGCGATCAGGCGCCCCGAGAAGGGCGAGATGAAGACCATCGGCGCCGTCATCGGCAGGATCAGCAGCCCGCTGAGGATCGCCGAGTGGCCGCGGACGTCCTGCAGGTACTGGGGCTGGAAGAACATCACGCGTCCAGTAGGCGCCGACGAGGGCGAAGGCAGCGGCGCTGGCGCCGAAGTAGGGCCCGTTGCGGAACAGGCTCGAACTCGACGATCGGATTGGGCACCCGGTGCTCGATCCGCCAGAAGGCGAGAGCGAGGCGACGCCGGCGAGGGCGAGCGCGACGACCAGCCCCGCGCTCCATTCCTGCGCCTGGATCAGGGCCAGGACGACCGCGGTCAGCCCGGCGGTGAGCGCCGACCAGGCCGGGCAGGTCGACCCGGCGTGCCGGCGCCGGGATCGGTCGACTCCGGGCGCCGCCCAGGCGGTGATCGCGATGCCGATGCGCGGCGATCGGCAGATTGATCCAGAAGATCACCCGCCAGTCGACCTCGATCAGCACGCCGCCGACCAGCGGCCCGATCGCCAGGGCGATCGCCGAGACCCCCGCCCAGATGCCCAGCGCCCGCGGCTGCTCCTCGGCGGGGAAGGCGTTGCAGACGATCGCCAGCGAGAGCGGCAGCATCGGCGCCGCGCCGACGCCCTGCACGACGCGCCCGGCGATCAGTCAGCTCGTCCCGCGCGGCGCCGGAGATCACCGAGCCGACGGCGAAGAGCGACCATGCCGGCGACGAAGACCCGCTTGCGACCGAACATGTCGCCGAGCCGGCCGGCGGTGACGACCAGCACCGCGATCATCAGCAGATAGCCGTTCATCACCCACTGCAGGCCGGCCGAGGAGGCGCCGACATCGTGCGCGGATCGAGGCAGAGCGCCAGCGCGACGACGGTCGAGTCGAGCATCAGAGACGAAGAGGCCGGAGCAGGCGCCGACCAGGGTCCACCACTTGCGCTCCATCGGCTGCGCAGGCTAGGCGCTCAGGCGGCGCGTGCGGCGCCGGCCAGGTCGCGCTCGGGGTCGATGCCCCAGCGCGCGCCGACCGCGGCCAGCTCCTCGCGAGCGGCCAGCGGTCCGGCCGCTCCTCGCCCTCGTGCTCGGGGCTCGCGCCCTTCAGCGCCATGCAGCCGGCGTTGTCGCCGATCGCGCGGATCTCCTCCACCTCCTCCGCGCCGAGAGCCGCTGCTCGGCCGGCAGCGCCGCCAGCTCCGCCCGCTTCTCCTCGATCGGCCGGCGCTCCGGGCCCGGCCTCCTGGATCAGGGTCGGCACCACGCACTCGACCGCCGGGTGGGCGAGGTTCCACTGGCAGGCGAGCTGGATCGTGGAGAGGCCGGCGCGCTCGGCGATCGGGCGACCTGCTCGAGCTTCGCCAGCCCCGCCTCGATCCAGCCCTCGGGACGAAAGGCGCGGTGGTCGCCCTTCGCCAGCTCCATCCCGGGCCGCAGGTCGCCCCAGAACAGGCCGCCGTAGTCGACGACCCGGGTGATCACCTTGACCCCGTGGCGGGCGGCGGCATCAAGGCACAGCTCGCCCGGCCAGGGCTCGAGCGGGTTGAGGATGATCATCGCCCAGTCGATTCGCTCGCCGAAGCGCTCGAGGCAGGCGATCAGGTCGAGCGTGAAGCCGTTCGCCGGCCCGGGCGCGACGCCGATCGTCGCCGGTCAGCCCGGCCTCGCGCAGCACCTCCATCCCGTCCCACACGTCCTCGCTGGAGTAGCCGATGCGGTCGGGGTTGTGGAGCAGCAGCAGGTCGAAGGAGGCTGCGCCGATCCGCTCCAGGCTGCGCTCGGTCGCCATCCGCAGATAGTCCGCGTAGCTCGTCCGGGCCGCGCAGGCGCGGGTCGGTGAAGCGCGGGAAGCCGCGCGGGCCGTCGCGCTCCCCCTCGTAGAAGTCGTGGCCCACGGCGCCGACCAGGCAGTAGTCGTCGCGCGGCACGCCGTCGAGCGCCCGTCCCAGGACGCTGTCGGCGTCTCCCTGGCCGTAGGCGTCGGCGGTGATCACCGTGTCGATCCCGTCCCGGGCGCAGCAGCGCCGCGAGGCGCTCCTCGGCGATCGCCTCGCCGAAGCGCAGGAACCGCCCGCCGCTCCACGTGCCGATCGCCGTCCGGCCGGGCTCGCTCATGCCCGAACCGTAGCTGGGCCGGGCGCGCGGCTGGGCTCAGCCGTCGGCGCGCGGGTCGCTGGCGTCGCCGGCCTCGGACGAGCGGCTCCGGGTCCGGGGAGTCGTCCTTCTCGGACTCGGCCCCGACCCCCACCTTCTCAGGCTTGGACTTCGGCTTCGCCGGT